>JBGAHZ010000008.1:0-239317 GCA_044225915.1 Obscuribacteraceae bacterium (SeqCode) | reverse complement strand
GTTACGTGTTTGATGAACAGCTTAGAGTCTGACCCGATCTCCATCAATTTTGTCGATACACTCTCACCACCCGGCAAAATGCAAACCGTTATCATTGCGACTATGTGCCGTTCGGAACCCACTATCTACATATAAATAGGATAGGAAAGTCGGGATCGTCCTACTAAAATTGATCCGCGAAACGTGGAACATCTACAATGAATCACCACTACCTTAATAGAAAAAGCTCGATGAATACCAAGAATCTGTCTCAAACTCTCCTTGCCGCGGCGATGGCTCTGTTCTGTGCCTGTCCGGCTAACGCCCAAGATTCCGGGGCTTCTGACCGCAGTGAGGGCTCCTTTGAAGTGCCGGGCTGGTTTTCAAAGAATCAATCCGACATTGCTCGCTACCCTGTTCCACTGCTTACGCCTCAAGACAACTCGCCAAGCTCCGCACCACTGGTAGTGCTACAGAAGTTTGGACCGCCAGGCTCTCCTCTTACGAAAAGCATCCTGACACCGACGCCTTTCGGTTTTCAGCAAAGGTCGTTGAACACAGTTCCCTGGGCGGGATTCGGAGGTGGAGGCTTCGGCGGCTACTCGCCAGCCTCTTACTATGGCGGCGGATTTCCAGCTGCGACAGGATGGATGCCGTCGTTTAGTGGCTACGGCGCCGGATACGGCGTAGGGAGCATCCCAGGCCTGGGATCAATTCCTGGTTTAGGCGCACTCGGTTCAATCGGACGAATCGGCGGATTTGGCGGCTATGGTGGATTTGGAGGATACGCAGGTTATGGCGCACCCTTTATGGGAGCTTCCCCTTTCGGTTACGGTGGTCCAGGCTTTGGAATGGGTCATGCATCCAGAACTATCATCGTTCAGCCGTCGGAATCAAAAAATCTGGGCAACAACTACTACACCCCACCAGCCGCTAACAGCTCCGGCTCAGGATATTACTCATCAGGCACATCGGTAGTGCAACCAAATGCGGTGACAATTCCTCCGCGTCAAAGTCCCAAAAGCTACTGGGGCGACAGCGGAAATCCCTTTGGCAGTGAAAATTTGAACAAAACCCCCTGGTAAGCACGAACAACACCTATTTGTGCTAGATAGGGATTGCCTGGCAACCCTCTTGACAAGCGACGGTTCTAATTTTCTTATCGAACTGTAGAAAGAAGGATCTATAAAACTGGGCACAATGAATTTGACCCCTACAGAAAGCACCGCCATGATCGTACTGCTTCTAATCTTCGCGCTTTGCATTTTACCGGTACTCAACCTGGTAATCGGTCTAGAGTTCGTCAACTATTTGAAGACTCACCGCATTTTTAGAACCGGACCGCAATTAGCTCTCGCGCTGGGTGCGGGCGCTCTGTCTGTCGGCTTACTTTCTGGACTGGGCTATTCCACCTTCACGCTCGCGCTGATCGCAGGAACAGCAATTCCTATTGTTAGACTGGTTATCTACTTTAAGAACGCCGCCGAGTGTAAGTTCGCCTTCGATAACTTCATGACTTTCGGTCTAGCGCTGACGATGTTTGCGCCATTCTGCATTCTTACCTTCGCCGTCGCTCTGTCAAACAGTCTCTAACAAAACTGAGTCACCGCTTCCGGTGCCGATCTATCGGCACCAAATGTAATGCGCGTCGTTGCAGGCGGCTACAACGTTCATTCCTTTCCGGTTTCTTCTGAAGGCTCATCAGCCGAAGTCAGTCACGCACTCATACGCGTATTGGACGCCACGACTGGTGGTGGCAATGCACGGCTCCATTGGAAAGATCGAAGAGTGTCGACAATGCACGTTGAATGCCGTTGCATATCCTTTGCCGGTGCTGAGAAGTGAATCTCCTGAACAAGCCTTCCGGGACCGTCTTCGGCATCAATAAACATACTCAAGAATTTGCGGTCAATCGCAGAGTGGCGCCACCAGAGGGCGAGAATTCGCCTGCCGTTTAATTCACCGACTTCGGCAGCATCTATATGTAGAGGTTTCTCCTGAGTGTTAGGAGCACCGGTCAACAGGTAAGCACCCACACTTCCAGCCCAGACTTCCTCCACTGACTGAAGCTCGTTCTCGGTCACATCGCCCAAATCGAGCAACAACTCGGCAAAGTTGTCGGCAGACGGTGGCGAAAGTGGTGCGCCACGAAACCAGAATTCGAGAACCACGTTCGAATCGCTCTTCAATTCAAAACGTCGAAAGATTTGACCAGCGCAAGAAACGCCACCGGCTAGAACAGTCGACCGACCGCACTCCTTCCACTGACTCAGGCGGATAAATTTTATTCCGTCGAATATATCTCCGGACACAGAAGAGCTATCGGGGGTCGGTAGGTTAATAGGCTTTGGAGTTTTATTCGGACTCTTATTCGACCCTTTGTTGCCTTTCATATCTTGCGGTTCCCTTCTCCAGACTGCCAACTAAAGCCGTGAACTGACACAGGACAAACTAACGTAAAGATCCCATTTCTACCCCATCCTGACAACCGTAGATATCCCCCTGGGGTTAGACTGAATGTATGGTCTTGGGTCCGAGTATAGTCAGAGATTGTGACAACTTCGTGATTTGGAAACAGTTTGATTTCTCATTCCAGTCTACACCGAGAGACCTGCACCAGAAACAACACCAGAAGTCTCAAAACTATTACAGGCGCTACGGTTGAAAAAAATGTCGGGGATAAACTGATGATTTTCCAGATCTAAGACTGGGGGTAGTAGTCGTATTGTGCGAATCGCTGTCGGGATGCGGAACTACTAAATAAAACCCGAATGCTACAACTTCGCAATTTTCCGTCACACCTTATAGGCTGAGAAAAAAGCGAATTGTATAATCTTCATTAAATTCGACCTCCTCCTTGCGCAGATCGTTTGAGGTGACAATTCACGCCCGATGACACAGACTTTCGACGCACCACTAATCAGTGCCCTATCGGAACAGGGTCGCACAGAGGACGATGTTAAGTTCGTCAAAAAGGCTTATGACTTTGCTCATAAGGCGCACGACGGGCAGCTGAGGAAGTCAGAGGATCCCTACATCATCCACCCGGTGGAAGTAGCGATGATTCTCAGCGAGCTTGATGCCGATGTCCAAACCATTTGCGCGGCTCTCTTGCACGATGTCCTCGAAGACTGCGACGTCACCTCGAAGGAGATGGAAAAAGAGTTCGGCAAGGACATCGTCACGATCGTCGAGGGTGTCACGAAGCTCGGCAAATTCAGTTTTAGTTCGAAAGAAGAACGGCAGGCAGAAAACTTCCGCAAGCTGATCGTTGCAATTGCCGAAGACTACCGCGTCGTCCTCGTGAAAATGGCAGACCGTTTGCACAACATGCGAACTCTCGATCATATGCTTCCCCACAAGCAGCAAGAGATCGCCAAAGAAACACTGGAGATCTACGCCCCACTAGCCAATCGTTTTGGACTGGGGGAAATGAAGTGGGAACTCGAAGATCTCGCGCTTCGATATATGGAGCCTGCCGAGTACGAGCGCCTGCGTCAACTGGTCACAGATGAGCGCAAAGAGCGCGAAGATATGATCGGCGACGTAATCACTAAATTGCGATCGGCTCTGGTTGAGCGCAATATCAAAGCTGAAATTATTGGCAGACCTAAACACTTGTTCGGCATCTGGCGCAAGATGAAGAAGCAGAACAAGCCATTCGAAGAGCTATTCGATATTCAGGCCGTGAGAGTGATTATCGACACGTCTGATGACAAAAACTTCTGCGATCTGGAGCGAGATTCTGATACTTCAGGATGCTACGAAGTTATGGGTGTCGTGCACGCACTGTTCACGCCGATTCCCGGGCGCTTCAAAGACTATATTGCTATGCCGAAGTTCAACAACTACCAGTCGTTGCACACGGCGGTGATCGGTCCAAAAGGCAGACCTCTGGAAATTCAGATTCGCACCCGCCGTATGCATCACATTGCTGAGTACGGTATCGCCGCTCACTGGCGATATAAGGAATCAGGAGACTCGGTCAAAGCTAACACTGATTCGGATAAGAAGATCGCCTGGCTGCGACAACTGGTGGATTGGAGACAAGATCTCGCCGACGCGCAAGAATATATGGATGAGGTCAAGGTCGACCTTTTTGCCGATGAGGTTTTTGTCTTCAGTCCACGCGGTGACGTCATAGACTTGCCGAGCGGTTCTACTCCTATCGATTTCGCATTTCGCATTCACACGGATGTAGGTCACAAGTGCGTTGGCGCGAAAATAAACGACAGAATCGTGCCACTGAACACGGTACTCAAGAACGGCGATATTCTTGAAATTATCACGAGCAAAGTCTCACAACCCAAAATGGACTGGCTCAACTTTGCACGAACACACGCTGCCAAAGCCAAGATCCGAAACTGGTTTAAAAAACACCATCGCGACGAACACATCCAGCAAGGCCGTCAAATGCTGGAAGCAGAACTCGGACGCAAGGGTGTCGACGATCTGCTCAATTCCGAAAAGATTATGGAGATGGGACGAAAGCTCAATCTCCGAAAACCGGATGATATCCTGGCCGCCATCGGCTATGGTGATCTTTCGACCTCACATATCGTCTCGAAACTTCGCGAGATGGATCAACTAGAGAAGGTCGAGAAAAAAGGCTATACCATTCCTCTGCCGCAGGAAAATCGCAAACAGAGCAATATTGGCTCTCTGGGCGGTCTTCTGCATCATCTGGCAAAGTGTTGCCAGCCCGTGCCGGGCGAAGAGATCATCGGTGTGGTCACCAGGGGTAGTGGCATTGCCGTTCACCGACATGATTGTTCAAACCTCTCAAAGGTTGCAGAAGAACGGGTGATGTCCGTTGACTGGTCGAGTGAAAGAAGCACTACCTATCCCGCTTGCGTGAAGATCGAATGCATGGATCGAGTCGGAATCGCCGGCGACATTCTCAAAAAAGTTTCAGATAATCGAGTCAACTTACGCGATCTACGGATCGAAACGAATAAAGCGAAGAAGACTGCAACAATAGTTCTAATGCTGGAAGTCATCGATGTAGACCAGCTCCAAAAAATTTCACAAGCAATATCGCAAATCAGCGACGTCATCAGAGTTCACCGATCAGATCACAAGAAAAAAGCAGCGGCAGCGACATCAACACCAGCCGCGCCAAAACAAAAAGCTTCTAAAAACAGCAACGTGACGCCGATCAATAAGACGGCTACTGCACCTAAAAAGTCACCGCGCAAAACGACAAAGTGAAAATCGTCTTAGCTACGAAGAATCCCGGGAAGCTGAGAGAGTTGACCGAAATGGCTGAAGGCCTTGCGGACGGCATCGAGCTTGTTTTGGCGCCTGATGAGTTTGATCCGGAAGAGACTGGCTCAACTTATGTAGATAACGCCATCATCAAAGCTAAAGCGGCGGCTCAGATGACAAATTTGATCTCAATCGCTGACGACTCGGGTCTGGAAGTCGCAGCGATGGATGGACGTCCAGGCGTGCATTCGGCGCGCTATTGCGCCGGCAGCGACCGCGATCGTCGAATCAAGCTTTTGGATGAGCTCGCAGGCGTACCCGAGGGTAAAAGACAGGCTCAATTTGTTTGCTGGATGGCAGTTTGCGACCCCAGCAAAAACGACGAGATCATATATAGATCAGAGGGCGTTTGGAGAGGCAGAATCGGTTTTGACGAGCGCGGCGAAGGCGGTTTTGGTTTTGATCCAATCTTTTATGAAACAGATTCTGACGTAACTGCAGCTCAACTATCAGCCGATGAAAAGAATCGAAAGTCGCACCGCGGCCAGGCATGGAGGCAAGTCCTCTCGTTTCTGGAAAAAACTCTTATTCGTTAATGAGATGAGGTAAATGCAGAACTCAGTTCACAAGAGCTAGAGTGTGTTGCTTGCGTCATTCCTCCCCCGACCATTAATGGCAGTTCATTAATCAAGTCGGCGACCAACTTATCCCCGAAAGGAGCACGGTCGAGTGACAGATTTTCTGGTTTCCCAAAACAATTCGTCTGGACTTCCTGCCTCTAAAAATTGGCAGCAAGAGAGCTACAACCAAACGCAGCTTAAAGTCACCGTAGACGCCGCTCAGGAATCTCCCAAAGAGGTCAATCTTCGTGATGCCCTCGAATGGTTGCTTCGTAATCCTGAAGGCGATCACGAAGTGGTCCACGGCACTGAAGAAGAGCGCTCGCGCCGCAAAGAGCGCAAAGTCGATCTGCTCATCTGGTTGATGAATTTAGAACGCCGCCTCTCGCCATATCACGAGCCAGCGTAAATCACTTCAACCGCGCCCAATTTCTTTTTTTGTCCAATTCATCGACGGCTTTTGCACCGCTCATAGTTACGAGATCCTCTCGTGCTTTCGCGAGCCGACTTTGAAAGTCGCTCAACATACGCGCTCCGTCCTCACCTTTCCTATGCTGCGAATAGACCGTAATAAATTCGCACGAACTTCGCATGTCTACATAGGTTCCATATAATTCAGAAATCCGGGCGGCGCTAGAGTGCAACATGTTCAGCATCTCGTTTTGCTCGGCGTTAGACATCTGAACAGCCTTCGGAGATTGTGATGCAGTAGTGGAATTCTGAATTTTCTCGGTTAACTTCTTGTAGCTAGAGTCACGGCGAATGCTGGGCAAATTTGGGTAGTTCTCGTCACCCAATTCAGGATCCGCGATCGTCATTGTTTGGTCAGAAATGAGCACACCACCTCGATCATTGAGGAGACCCCAGAGATCGGTTTTCAATCCAAATCTTTGTGATGCGGCAACCCATTTAGATAACGCGTTTAAATCCTTAAGGTGAAGTTTCTTCATCAGATAATTCACGTCTGCAGAATGAACTAAAAATGATTTCCAAAGATTCCTGATTTCGCCTTCCACATAAACACGGTCTGGTTTAGACGACTTTTTAGCAGGCTGTTTCTTGTGTTCAGCGAAGTTTGCTTTGGTATCACTCTCCGCTCCAGTTTTGGAACCTCCAGCCGCAGTGCCTGTGGTTTCGGAAGCATCAGCAGAAGTCACAGCACATGCTGAAACACTGATTATTACTAAAAATAAAACCTGAGACACTGATACTAAAAACTCCTTTCAACCGGCTAATCATTGTCGTGAGAACATTTACCGATGGATGCGGTGGAAAGTGCAGAACATCTAAATTACCGAGGCCCGGCGCCTGTACGTAGAAATTCAATCTCATTGCTAATGATATCAGTTGCTGCCAAAGACAGATCTTTCTCAATCACTTCTCTTCCTGTTTGAGCGTGGACAAACGAAGTGAAATCTTGGCGGCAAGATCGCTGTCTTGATGATCGCTGTTATCCGCTATTTTTAGCGCCTTTTCCAAAACCAGTTCTGCCTGTTCCGGTTGCTTCATTTCGATGTAGAGAGATCCTAATTCGTTTAACGTCTCTGCCACGTGAATGTTGGTTGGACCACGCAACGTCTCACGAACCTTGATGCGTCTAATGAGAACGCGCTCTGCTTCTGACCATTTTCGTTGGCGAATGTATGTTTTATTGACCTCGCCTAGAACATTATCGATTGCTTTTGTCGGTTCTCCGGTCATTAGCACCGCTCTATTCTCATTGAAGAGGCGCTCGGATTCCGGATATCGACGAAGCTTATTTGTAGTACGAATCAGTTGAGTGAGACTATCGATAGTTGGCTCCGCGGATGGACTGAACGCGCGAGCAAGTTGATACGCTTTCTTCAGTGATGCCTGAGCACCCACGGTATCACCATCTTCGTGAGCCTGCATGCCAGCTTGATAGATCGGCTGCCATTTGCGGATCATGTCATTGAGTCGCGCGGTGTCGTTCGAACTTAAACCGCTGTCTTGCTTAGTGTCACCAACAACCGAGCGAAATAGGCTTGAACTGTCATCCTTAATTACCAGATCAGGCATGAACTTACTAGCCCGCAAATAAGTCTTCGCCGCTTTTTCTTTTCGTCCAGTGTTTTCATAAACGATGCCGAGCTTCTGAAGACAGGCTCCATATTCGGACATCACCAACTTATCCTGGATATTCTTCGTATCTGTGATACCAATTGCTTTCGCATTAGCAACGGCGCGGTCTAAAAATTTTTCGGACTTCTTGTATTTGTTCTGCGCCAGCCATATCGAGGCTAGTGAGCTGAATGTACCGATCTGCTCTTTAAGAACAATATTCTGATTGGTTTCACTCTTGTCATTGCTAAGACTTTTATCGAATGCATCGATCGCCGCTTGGTAGGTCTTCTCTGCCTGGTCTCCCATGTTGCTTTGAGCATAAGCATCCCCAAGTCGATCCAAGGTGACACCGACTCGCATGTCACTACCTTTGGTGCCTCGAGCGGTAGTGACAGCAGCCTCCAACAAATTGCGAGCGTCAACCAGACGCCCCTCGGAGAGAGCATCGGAACCATCCAACCATTGCTGTTCCCAAAAACTGGTTTTGGAATCGCTGCTCAAAAGGTCAGCGGAGCATCCAGTAAAAACAGCACAGCACGCGGCAAAGCAAAACGCAGTTTTCCATCCAGCCAGACAGCTCTGAAGTTTAACCTTGGTAGTCAATAAATCACCCAATTTCGGCTCATTATTTGTATGATAGAGGCTTCTAAAACCCTTATAAACACTATTATGGCGAAGATTTTATACGTTGAGGACGATACCGACCTGGCTGAGCGCATCACGCAGTGGCTGTCGGAAGTTGAAAAGCACCTTGTTGAGCACGTAGATACAGGTGGAGCTGCTCTTGAGCGAATGGAGTACTTCAAATACGAGCTTATCATCCTCGATGTGGGACTGCCGGATAAAAGTGGCATTGACGTTCTCAAGGAATTCCGAAAGAAAGGCGGTGTGACGCCTGTTTTGGTGCTGACGGGGCAGGACAAGGTCGACCAAAAGATTCAGGGATTGGACGCAGGAGCGGATGATTATCTGACCAAACCATTTCATGTGCAGGAACTGACAGCGCGTTTGCGCAGCTTGCTGCGGCGCCCGCGCGAATTCACAGGAGATCAAATAACCGTCGGCGCTGTGGAGATTGACACTGGCAGCCGTTCTGTAACGGTTAACGGTCAAGCGGTGACGTTAAAGCCGCGAGAATTTGTCTTGCTCGAGTTTTTGATGAGACATCAAAACAAGGTTATTAGTCCGGACGAAATTTTGCAGAACGTCTGGAGCTCGGATTCTGACGCCACAAGCGAAACGATTTATACGCACGTCAAAAACTTGAGAAAAAAATTGGCGTCTCACGGTGCAGAAACATTTATTAGAACCGTCCATGGTGCCGGTTACATAGTGGGCGATCAAAAATCTGAGTAGGGTTGCAATGACTATCGATGAGCGATCCGAGAGACGATAATAAAGACGCCATCGAACAATTGGACCTCGACCAACGCTACATTGACCGGCAAGAATTGGGTCAAGGCGGCATGGGCAAAGTGTTCGTCGCGCTCGATCAAATGCTCGACAAACGAGTGGCCATCAAACTTTTGCACGGCGATGTCGACTCTCGAGCGGTAGTTCGATTTCAACAAGAAGCAAAAGTTCTAAGCAAACTCAGTCACAAGTACATTGTCAAAATCATGGATTTCTATTACTCGAAGAACGGGCAACTGTTCCTGGTGATGGAATATATCGAAGGCTCCAGCCTTGAATCTGAGCTCGAAGAGAAGGAAAGGTTAGCCCCGGAAGAAGCTTTAAGAATCGCAATTCAACTGAGTCAGGCTTTATCTCATGCGCATTCGCAGGGAATCGTCCATCGAGATTTGAAGCCCGCTAACGTGATGATTGACACGCAGCGAAACGCAAAAATTTTGGACTTTGGAATTGCAAAATTGATCAGTGGATCTGAAATATTTGGAACGCTTACAAAAGCTGGACAATTGATTGGCAGTCCAATGTACATGAGTCCAGAACAACTTCGTGGCGAAATAGCGAATGAAGTTTCTGATGTGTACGGTCTAGGTTTGTTGATTTATACCATGATCGCTGGTAAACCGCCGTTCGACGATTCCAATCTCATGAAGTCTCTGCAGCAGAGGATCGAGCTGTCACCACCATCGCTGCGGCCATACGTTGCAAATGAGGAATTTTGTGCAGGATTAGACGCGATTATTCAGCGCTCCCTCAATCCCGATTCGAAAAGTCGCTACGCTAAGATGGACGAATTCGAAGAGCAGCTTCTGGCATTGGAAGCAGCGATCGCGCAAGCACCAGAAATTGTCACAACAGGGCTGAATCAGAAGGTCGCTGTAAAACTGACGAAAAGACAATTTGTTTTCGGAACAGTTTTTCTTGCGCTATTGGTATTTGGTATATCGATTAGTTTAAATATCATATCGCAGGCAGGCAAAAAACCCGTTGCCACCGTGCGTGATACTGCTCCTATTGAGATTATTCCGGGAAAACAATCAAAAGTCTTTCCGGTTGAGCGATCTGCAAATCCGGAGAAGAACCCTCGTAATCAGCCAATCGAAGGATTTACCCCGGATAAACTGCTCGGGGCTTTTTGGAGAACTCCGGATCCTGTGACCACGGATGATCTTGCACGGTTGAAAAACTCAGTGGTGACAAATCTAACCTTTGATGGGAATGAATCGTTTAAGCCCAGCATGTTAAGCCTTCTGCCTGCTGAGCAAATTCAAGGTTTGATTCTAAGCAAAGTGAAACTTCAAGATAACGATTTAAAAGAACTCCAAAGATTCAAGAAGTTGGCGTGGCTTAGTCTCGCTAACACGCAAATCACAGATGGTGGCATCGAGCTGCTGCTTCCTTTGAAGGGTCTGCACAGACTCAATCTGCAGGGGTGCGAAGGAATTACGAACAGAGTAATACCTTTGTTGAAACAGTTTCCGCATCTAGAATACCTGCATCTTTCCAGTACGAATGTCACCAGAGATGGTGTCCTGCAATTGAAAGAGCATAAATTCTTACGGTTAGGTTTAAGTGGGCTGGATCTGACTGATGATGACGTTATTGCATTCAAAAAAGTACACCGACTGAATCTGTCCGGGTGTAAAAAAATTACTGACAAAACGTTGTTTCATTTTGCCAAAAAAAAGGTATTGAAAGAAATCGATATTAGTCGATGTCCGCTCGTCACCTTCGAAGGTATACAAGCTTGTAAAATGGCTGGCAAAGAAGTGCTTTGGGCGCCGCCGGAAAAACCAGCTAATACAGACAAACAACAAGAGATTTTGGATCTCTTCGGAATGCCGGATAAGCAGTAAGAGGATAGTCACTATCCATACGGCGGTCAGAGCGGGCTGCAAATCAGAATAGTTCTTAGCAAACGTCGAAGACTTATCCCAGGGACTCTCAAACTTCAGGACGGCGGGGTAAAGTAAACCAGAAGGTACTTCCTTTGCCTACTTGGCTGTCCACGCCGATCTTGCCGTCGTGACCGGCGACGATTGCTTTGCAAATAGCCAGTCCCAGACCGGTGCCTTTTTTGGCACGATTGGTTTCATTAACGTCCTGTTTATTTTCGGCTTGTTGAAATCGTTCAAAAATTTTGTCGATGGACGCTTGCTCGATACCAGGACCGTCGTCGCGGACTTTGATTTTTACTTCCTTTTCACCATCTTCTACTTCGATTCCGATTTCGCCATTCTCTGGCGAAAACTTGATTGAGTTCGATAGCAAGTTGACGAGCACTTGCACTAATCGCTGATGATCGCAATCGACTGTGACATCAAAAATAGGTCGTTGAATGAAGATACCTTTCTTCGATGCAGAACCGCTGACAGAGTCAATCGCGCTTTCAATCAGTGGAAGCACCTGATTCTTAGTAATGTGCATATCCAATCTGCCCGCTTCCATTTTCTCGATGTCGAGCAGATCGTTTATCAATTCGATCAGTCGTTTTACGTTTCGCGAGGCAGCGTTTACTTCCTTGCCCATGCGCGCCTGAAGCTCGCCGATTGCGCCGGATGAGATCAGTTCCAGTGAAACTTGCACAGACATTAATGGCGATCTCAAATCGTGACTTACCATCGAAACCAATTCTTGTTTGTGTTTCGCCACTCGGTCGATTTCGTCAGCCATGTCGTGGAAGACTTTGTCCAGAAGCGTGATTTCATCTGATCCTTTGACGAGAGGCAGCAACGGTTCATGAGTGACAATTCGTTTTGTGTTATTCACGACGACACCAATCCTGGTGACTATGCCTTTGTAGACCAGGAAAACCGAAATGGTCGCGATTATAACGATCAAGACGGCTGAGCCGTAGAGAATGAATTGAATGTTTCCTTCCAAACGCTCTTGCGCTTTGGGTGCTATGTCGCTGATCTTTCGCTCTTCAAGAACGAGTTCTTGAATGCTCGTAAGAATTCGATCTAGTGTCATAGACATCGAACCCTTCATCTGAGAAATACTAAAAGATGTGCTTGTTCTGCCGGTTTGCGTAGCTCCGGCTCTATAGTCCTCGAGCATTTGGATGCCCTGACCACACGATTCACGTATCTTTTCGAATGACTGTTGCTGATCTACTGCGTCGTCTTTGACCAGGATTTCGATAGTCCGCAGATCGTGCATCACGTTGTTCAGGTTTTCGAAATACTTGGTTCCAAACTCTTCATTACGGCTGGTTGTGAAGCCCGCCAGGCTAACCCCGGCATTGTAGAAACGATCGTGAATGCCATCGCATTTGACGATCACATGCTTCGCATGCGCTTCGCGGCTGGCTATACTTCTGGATTCATTGAGGTTGTGACCCAATAAGAAAACGAACAACAATTCGAGGATGACTGGAAGCAGCACAAGCGCAAATAGCTTATGCGACATCTTCCATTTGAATGGCAAAGCCACTGGGTTTCCTCTCCGCCGTTTATCTTCGTGGCGGTTCTCGAACCATTCAAAGATCGAGAACCAAACAAGCTCTTATGAGACGGTATACCTCGAATGAGGCATAACCTCACTGTTGCCCGTGAAAAGCCAGGATTGCCATTGGAATCGAGCTAATCGATCTGATAACAAAACGCGAACACGTTTTGGTGCCAAAAGACAATACCGTCGAGGGATCTGGTTTAAACAATCGCGTCAGGTGTGTGGAACTGTCGCGCGGAAGCTGTTTAAACGGATCACTTAACGGTATTGTCAATCACTACTGCTCGCTAAGGTTTAAAACTAGTCGATACTCCTTTCCCAAACTCTTAATCGCTAATCGGAGCTTGGGCTGTTGGTGTCATCTATCCTGCGTTCTCCCCCGTCAGGATGTAATCAATTTAGCTGACCATGGCTGAACAAAACCTGAACTTTTGAGAACCCAAACACTGCCGAGATTCGCAGCTTCGTTGCAATACAGGCTAAAATGACGGCGGAATTCCACGCGTTTCAATCAGGTTTTAAAATGGGTTTCAACGACTTAAGAGAATTTTTGCAAGAGCTGGAGCGAGATGGCGAGCTGATGCGCATTACGGCGCCTGTCACCACCGACCTGGAGATTGCGGCCATCACCGACCGAGTGAGCAAAATGCCGGAGGGCGCCAACAAGGCGCTTCTTTTCACCAATGTGAAAGGATATGACATGCCGGTTTTGATCAACGCCTTCGGTTCGAGCAAGCGGATTTGCAAGGCTCTCCAGGTCACGAATCTAGATGATATTGCCGACCGCATCCGTCGTTTAATCAAACCCAAAGTGCCTGAAAGCTTCGCTGACAAGCTGGCCATGCTTCCCATGCTTGTCGAGGTAAGCAAGTTTCCTCCCAAACTTATTCGCGGAAACGCACCGTGTCAGGAAGTCGTGATTACTGACCCGACAGAACCAATGCTCGACAAGATTCCGATCATCAAGTGCTGGCCGGAAGATGCAGGTGAATTCGTCACCCTTGGAGTAATCATCACTAAGGATCCGAAGAACGGGCATCGCAATCTCGGTGTTTATCGTCTCCAAAAGTACGATAACAACACAACTGGAATGCATTGGCACAAGCACCACGACGGCGCTCGACACTTCGAGGAAAGCCGCAGACAAATGGATGATCTCTCGTCCCAACCGGCCGAGCCACCAAACTACGGAACGTTTTTCGACAAAGAACAATACGAAAAACCGGGCAACCGTCTTGAAGTTGCTATTGCGCTAGGCTGCGAGCCCGAGGTCACCTATGCGGCGACCGCGCCTCTGCCACCGGATATCGACGAATTGATCTTTGCTGGTTTTCTCAAGCAAACGCCAGTGAAAATCACGAAGTGCAAAACAATAGATTTGGAAGTGCCCGCTAACGCGGAGATCATTATAGAAGGATATGTAGACCAAAAGGATTTGCGAACCGAAGGTCCGTTCGGCGATCACACAGGTTTCTACAGCCTTGCGGGATTATTCCCGACTCTGCATGTAACCGCAGTCACTCATCGTCGCGATCCGATTTATCAAACCACCATTGTCGGCAAGCCACCGCAAGAGGATTGCTACCTTGGAAAAGCGACGGAACGAATCTTCTTGCCGATGGTTCAAATGTTGGTGCCTGAGATCGTCGATATGAACTTGCCCTGGGAAGGCGTCTTCCACAACTGCGTTATTCTCTCGATCGACAAACGTTTTCCCGGTCACGCACGCAAAGTCATGTGCGCTCTCTGGGGGCTTGGTCAACTGATGTTTACCAAGTTCGCAATCGTTTTAGATAAGGACGTGGACATTCAAAATCTTTCCGAAGTGGCTCTGCATGTCTTCGGAAACACTGACCCAAAGCGGGATATGATGTTCTCAGAGGGACCGCTTGATATTCTCGATCACGCCTCGCCTATGCTGGGATATGGTTCGAAAGTCGGTATCGACGCCACTCGCAAGTGGGCGTCAGAAGGTTTCACACGCGAGTGGCCAAAACCAATCGTCATGACCAATGACGTGGAAGCAATGGTCGACGAGCGTTGGAAAGAATATGGTTTCGACAGAGTTTTATCAGGACTGAAACGATAGTGATAACGGTTCGGCAATACAGAACGTTCCGATCGCTTTTGTTTACCGCATTGCTTGCCGTTTTGGTTATTCAAAACGCATCGGTCTTTGCCAAGCCCGCTGACGACCATATGAAACTTGCTCGAGAATTACTCAGCAAAGGTAATTTTCGAGGCACCATCGCCGAGTGCAGCAAAGCTCTGGAGTCGGATCCGAAACGCTCGGAAGCATTTCAGCTCAGAGGTTGGACAATCTTCTATATAGGTAAACCGGCTGATGCGCTCGGTGATCTAACCAAAGCAGTTGCGCTCGATCCCAAACGCTATGAAAACTTCACAGCGAGAGGCGAGATTTTAAGGCAACTAGCCAAATATGATGAGGCGCGGAAAGACCTCACCCAAGCGATCAAATTGAACCCGGAAAAGCCCGAAGCATACTATCTCAGAGGATTAGTCTGCTTGCTTCAAGGACTTCATGTCCGCGCAAAACAAGATTTGACTGATGCGATCAAACATGGCAAAGGCAATCCCTATCTGGCTTACGCCTACTACTGGCGTGGTCGCACGTCCGAGATGGCCGAAGATCATAAAGCGGCAGTTGAAGATTTTTCCCAATCCATAACGATGGACCCTGAGATGGAGCCATCATTTGTCGGTCATGCAAAAAATGGAAATTACTTCGTCCCGCTCACAGCAGAGAAAAGACCGTATGCTCTTGGTCTTCTGGAACGCGGCTTAAGTTACGGTGTCCTGGGCGAACACGCAAAGGCAATCACAGACTTGTCCATCGTGCTCAAGTCATCACCTAAGGAGACTCTTCTCTATGAGAAACGAGGCAGCGCCTACCTCTCGCTGGGTAAATACGCAGATGCACTTAAGGACTTCAACAAAGCACTGCTTCTAGGCACAGAGTCGGCCGACGTTTACTACCATCTAGGACTCGCACATTTTTGCTTAAAACGATATGAGAGCGCTGCTGCCGATTGCGCAGCCTGGTTGGGCAGGACGTTCTGGCAGGATGATTCTAAAACTCCATTGGTTGCGGTGATGGGTTTTACTGCATTCAAGCTCGCTAATCAGGATGCGAAAGCCGCAGCTTTAGCGGTTGAATCGACAAAAGGTATGAATAAGGCGTTTGGTTGGACAAAGGCAATTCCACAACTGTTGAACGGCAAAATCTCGCCCGGGGAGCTAGTCTCGATGACCGACGCGAAGTCACTCAAGGACAAAACTCAAGCAAATTGTTACGCCGGACTTTACTTCCTTGCAGCAAGGAAGCCGAAAGAGGCCTTGAAACACTTTTCGTGGGTCGTAAAGCAAGGAGACCGAAAGGTGCATGAATACACGATTTCGGCGTGCGAACTCCCTCTAATTTCTAAGTAACCAGGGTTAACCCTATTGGCTGCTAAACCCCTCTTACATAAAATCAGGTTTCCAAGAGATAGTTTTTAATTTAAACCCCGTTGAATCTACAGGTTCGGGGGCATAAGGACTATACGAACTCAATCTGCTCGCCGCAAATGGAAATAACGCGGCAAGAGAGTTTTGGCAGGGTCGTTCCAATACATATCTCGTGAGTGTGCGTCATGAATCAGATGAAGCGCCTGTTGGCACTTTTCGTTTTCGGCTGCCTGATATCCACAACGATGGGTATCTATCAACCTGCTCAAGGTCACAAAATTGAGCCCGATGAAGTTTATCATCGCGCATGGCAGCTCGTAAAAGACAACTATTATGATGCCGGCTACAACGGTGTTAACTGGAAAGAACTCGAGCACAAGTTCGACAGCAAAATCGACAAGCTCGAAGACGCTCACAAATACATTAAAGTGATGCTCAAGAGCCTCAACGATCCTTACACTCGTTTCCTCGATGTCAGATCGTTCCAGGACGAAAACGATGCAATCGACGCCAAGATCGTCGGCATCGGCATCAACCTCCAACAGACTAAAGACAAAGCCAAACTTCTTATCACCAGAACCATCGAAGATGGTCCTGCTGAGAAAGCCGGCGTACGTGCCGGTGACGAAATCGTCGCCATCGACAGCTCCAATGCAGTCGGCATAACTCCCGAACAAGCCGCTGAAAAAATCCGCGGACAAGCCGGAACTCCAGTTCAACTGACCGTCAAAAGAGAAAAGGAAGCTGAAGCTAAGAAGATCTCGATCGTCAGAAGTGAAATCGTCATCAAAGCAGTTTCAACCAAAATGCTCGACAACAACATCGGCTACATCCAGCTCACCACCTTCATCTCCAACGATGCTGCCAGAGAATTCAAACAAGCACTCAGAAAGTACAGCCGCGCTGACGGTCTGGTCGTCGACCTCAGAGACAACCCAGGCGGGCTGCTCTCCAACGCTCTCGAAATTGCAGACATGCTCCTCGAAGGCGGACCGATTGTCAGCACCATCAGCCGTCACGGCAAGCACACCGACCTCTCGTCCGGTACACCGATCACTCATCAGCCAATCGTAGTTCTAATCGACGAAGAGAGCGCCAGCGCCTCCGAAATCCTTGCAAGCGCACTCAAAGACAACAAGCGCGCCAAGATCGTTGGCAACAAGAGCTACGGCAAAGGTCTCGTTCAAGAGATCAACAAGCTCCCAGGCGGCGCAGCTGTCCACATCACAGTCTCCCGGTACCTCACGCCTAACGGCACCGACATCAACAAAGTTGGAGTCAAGCCAGACCTGCAAGTTCAAGAGAAAGGCGAACAATTAGAACTCGCCATCAAGAGCCTGAAGGAAGAAATCGCCAGCACGAAGAATCCAGTTAGAACGAGTAATTTGTCTTACAGCCACTAAGACGGCGACAAATATTCGGAGAGAGCTTGTAGCCGGTCCCTTGCGGGGTCGGCTACTTGGTTTTTGAAGATAAATCGAATTGGAAAGCGATCCATATGCTCCGCAGTAAACTGAATTTGGAACATTCAAAATCCAGGCATTCAGGTTTTGGTCCTGCGCGCAGAAGCGTTCTGGGGTTTTAATGTGACGGTTTTGTGTGAGCTTTATCGAGTTTGACTGTTCCGAACCGTGATGGACGAACAGTGGCTTACGTGCCAACTGTAGGGCTTTTATGTTACGTTGAAAGAGGGAACATTGTGTTGACATAATAGAAAATGATGTCAAGATAACTAGATAGCAGTGCGCTTTTTAGTAGATCTAGTTCCAAAGCCATTTTTGGCGCCATTTTTCGCTCCACCAACCATCTGGAGATGGGTTATGAATTTTCGACGAGTCCACTTACTAGTTGCATCATCGCTACTGTGTCTGACAGCCCTTCCAAGCCTCACTGCGCAACCCGCAAGTGCGAACGGTCCGGACCAGTTGAGATCGGACGACATGACGTACCCGAGCACCGGCGGCGCAAGTCAGTCGGGATGGACGCAGCCGTCGACAGCCAGTCAGGCGGATCAGAAGTGGGCCCAGTCTACTGGAGCTTTTGACAGTGGATCTTCCAGCGGAACTACCGGTCAATCGGGATGGGTTCAACCATCGGGAAGCAGTTCATCCGGACAATCGGGCTGGCAGCAGGGGCAGCTCGAGTCCCGGTCAGTCAGGCTGGCAGCAGCCTTCTGGTGGTGGATCGAACCAATCAGGCTGGCAGCAACCCTCCGGCGGAATGAGTTCAAACGCCGGTCAATCGGGTTGGCAACAACCTTCCGGAGGCGGTTCCGATCCTGGTCAATCAGGCTGGCAACAACCGTCGGGCAGCATGAGTTCTAATTCCGGTCAGTCCGGATGGCAGCAGCCAACGGGTGGCGGAAATTCAAATGCCGGACAATCCGGCTGGCAACAACCTGCCGGAGCGATGAGTTCCACCCCCGCTCAGTCCGGGTGGCAGCAACCAAGTGGTGGCGGCGGCGGTGCTCCTGGTCAGTCAGGTTGGCAACAACCATCCGGTGGCGGCGGCAATGGTAGCGCGCCTCTGCTTGGTGAAGTACTGATGCAAGAACAGGGTGGTGGTGCCAATGGTGGCATGAGCCAGATGAACGGCGGTATGGCCAATGGTGGTATGACCGGCGGTGGCATGGGTACTGGCGCTATGACTGGTGGCATGGCCGGCATGGGCGGTATGACCAACGGTGGCATGGGCGCCGGCGGTATGGGCGGCATGGGTGCCGGTGATATGACTGGCATGGGCGCGATAAACAACACCATGAATATGCCACTCAACTCAGTTGGTGGTGCTCTTCAAGTTATCGACTTTATGATGAACGCGATGCCTGGCAAAAATTCAGGCGGTATGCCGGGTCAACGAGTTGGCACCGGAACTGTCACCGGGGGTGGTGGCGGTCAAGTGGCTCAACAAAAGAAACCAGTGCCAGGTAGCTACACTGCGAAAAATACGAGCAAAAGTGTGACACGCGGAGTGAATCGCGGAGTCAACATGGGAATTAATCGTTCTCTCGGTCAGGCGATGAGACATCTTCGGTTCTAATTGCAGCGGCTTCCAGGTTCAGATTTTGGAACCGCGTTTTGGAACCGGTTTAGTTGTAATCGTGGCGGTCTTTTTTGTAGTTTTTGATTTGCGTTCCGATGTAATCGACTACGGCTCGGATGAGATCGATGGTCGAACCGTAGCTCGAGATGTGTTGAGCGCGGGCGCTTGAGGGAACCAGATGCAGAATGTCTCCGATTTTTAGCTGGAATAAATACGACCAAAAAAGATTCTGAAGGAGACTGTATTCCTGACTTGCTTCCAGTTTGGTATTGCGCTCGAGAATGTTCAATGAGCGCTTGAAGTAAAGCTCGGCATTTTCATAATCGTTCCGATAAAGATAAGTCGAGCCCAAACCGATCAGGTTGCTGACGATGTTCGGATCGTCCTTACCCCAGACTTTTTCTGCGCTGGCTAAAGACTTCTTGTTTAACGCGAGAGCCTCATCGAGGTTTCCTTTCGCCAAACATGTAGCCGCAAGCCGTTCTCTCATTCGAATGTTTAAAACGTGATCGTCTGGCAACTTCGACAAGACCTCGGCTCCGCGCCTGGCAATCGGCTCTGCTTTCTCGAACATTTGGGTGGAAACATATTGGGTCGAAAGGTTGTACAGCGTCACTCCAACCTGAGGATGGTCAGGTCCAAGGGCGGCTTCTTGAATTGCTAATGCCTTACGTCCGAGCGCGCCTGCCATCGTGAAGTTCTGCGATAAGGCGTGGCACTGAGCTAACTCATCTAGCGTTTGACCGACCAGAGCATGATCCTGACCAAGTTTTCCCTTTCTGATTCCAAGGGCTTTGTTCAAATACGATTCGGACTCCTCGAATTTACCATCGAGATGAGCGCCGGATACACCGACCCGCATGGCAGCATCGGCGATCGAGAGGTCATATGCCGGGGTCTCCTTTTCAATGATTGCGAAGGAGTGCTGAGCCAGTTCGTACGCCGGTTTAAACTCGTGAGTGGCAACGTTGAGGTCAGACAGATAAAGATCGACAAAGGCGACGGCGAGACTTTCTGGTCCGTCAGTCAGCTCGCGGATTTGGCGAGCCTCCTTCAAGTTTTTTTCGGCCTCCTCAAACTTTCCGAGACTAGTCTGCGTGCGTCCGAGCCATTCCAGTGCGACAGCGAAGTCTGTTTTCAACTTATCGTTGTCCTTTAATTCGCGAACGGCGTTTGACAGCGTTTGCTCTGCTTTTTGGTACTCGCCACGCGCAAACTCTGCGGCACCTTCATCAAGTTGTTTGTCCCAGCTCATCGGTCCTCCTGGACTGTCTTCATGGCGGTAGAATTCTTTGGTCGATTAATAATTCGGTTCGACGTGACCATCACTTCCGTTCATCATCATATACCTCATATAGCCAACTTCGCTCGTTCCACTTGACAAGATAAAGCAAAGCTTGGGATTGTCCTTAGACGGGTTGTTTTACTTGTATGATGTACGGGAAATTACTACGAACAACGTCCTCAACAACACAGCAAAAGCGAACCCACATATGGCGTATTTAGCAGAAATCAGTCGAGCCAATCCTTCCTGTTTCGTCTTTTTGATAGACCAATCGGGATCAATGCAGGATCCATTCGGCTCCGTCACCGGAACCAAAACAAAAGCGATGGGAGTAGCTGATGCAATCAATCGGCTGCTGCAAAACCTCGTTATCAAATGCACCAAGTCTGAAGGAATTCGAGACTACTACCACGTCGCGGTAATCGGTTATGGTGGCAAGGGCGTCAAACCCGCTTTCGGCGGGAATCTGGAAGGAAAAACTCTGATTCCCATAAGCGACATCGGCAACAATCCATATAGGCTGGAAGAGCGCCGAAAGAAAACAGAAGACAGTACGGGTACTGTCGTTGAGCAAACCATCAAATTTCCGGTTTGGTTTGATCCGACTTCCTATGGTGGCACTCCGATGAATTCGGCGCTGCAGAACGCAACTTCGATCGTCGTGAAGTGGCTCGCGGAGCATCCTCACTGCTTTCCGCCGATCGTCATAAATATTTCCGACGGCGAATCTACCGACGGGGATCCGTTTCAATCAGCATACGATTTGATGACACTATCCAGCACTGATGGTGACGTGCTCCTCTTCAACGTGCACATTTCCTCATCGAATCACCAGCCCTGTGAATATCCGGACAACGAATCCGTTCTTCCGGATCAGCATGCCAAACTGTTGTTCTCAATGTCTAGTCCGCTTCCCGATTACATGAGGAAGATGGTGGGCAACGAAGGCATCGACATTTCTTACAACACGCGCGGATTTGTTTTTAACGCAGATTTGGTTTCGGTCATTCGGTTCCTCGATATTGGTACTCGACCTAGCAACATGCGTTAATTCAAAAGGAACGGAGCAGCTCACAGTAGTTAGAGACATTGGATGAAAATTCGCTTTCAAACATTCTGGTTGCCAAAACGCGGAAATTCCGACGAAGAGTACGAAGACGCTGCTTTTCCCATGGATTCAGGGGAAAGTGAGACTGACGAATTTCTTTGTGCCGTCGCCGACGGTGCAACCGAGGCGTCTTTCTCCAGACGATGGGCCCAACTTTTGGTCAAAGGTTTTGCGGAAAAAACTGAATTAGCAGAACTGGCGCAAAACTGGAGTGACGAAATAAAAGAGATGGAGCTGCCCTGGTACGCCCAGGAGAAGGCAGAATCAGGGGCTTTTGCTACACTGTCAGGTTTAATACTTAAATCGTCCGGCACCACAGGCGGTACTTATTGGGCGAAGCTGCTCGGCGACAGTTGCATTTTTCATATCAGAGAAAATTCCCTGGTCGATTCGTTTCCAATGAAAGACTTTGAAAGTTTCAATAACTCGCCGGCTTTATTGTGCAGCAAACTTAGTCAGCATGAGAATCTTGACTCGATGTTTTCGATCAAAGAAGGCGAGTGGAAGTCGGGCGATCGATTTATTTTGCTGACGGACGCGATCGCCGCATGGATTTTCAAACGGCAGGAAACTTCAGGTGACGGTGTTAAAACACTTCTAGAAATCAAAGACCAAAAACAGCTCTCAGAACTTTGCGCCGATGCACGCGCTGCTCACGATGAGGATGGCAGACCGGATATGCGCAACGACGACGTCACGCTGCTGGATGTTGAAGTGTCCGCGTAAAAAACGAGGTCAGACCGTGCTCGATAATTTTTCCGACGCAGCAATTAAAATCGTGCAGCTGGCTTTGCAGGAAACTCAGAAGTTAAATCATGATGTGATTGGAACCGAGCATCTCTTGCTCGGGCTGCTGAGTGACGATACGTGCAAACCTTCAATCGTACTCAAATCTCTGGGGATTACCAGGGCAAAGGCGAAGCAAGAAGTACTTCGGATCATGACTCCAGGAGCCAAGGAAGTTGAAAACCCGGAGTACAATTTTACTCCCCGCGCCAAAGCTGTTTTCAAAGAAGCTGACAAAAGCAGTGAAAAGAATCCGGATCATCTGGTCAGATCGGAAGATATTATGCTGGCACTGCTTTCGGTACCACGCTGCACAGCGCAGAAAGTATTGCATGCACTGGACATAGATACCGACGCGCTAGTTACCCGAATAACCACCGATAGTTCTGCGTATACTGAAACAAACATCAATGCCATTACTCATAATCAGTTAGAAGAATTGCACGAGCGCATTCGCTCCGGCGAGCTACCTGGAAGCGCGGAGTCGAATCAGGACGAACAGGAAAAACTTGGTCGAGACCCGATGATCGGATACATCATCGACCGCAAATACGAAGTTCTCTCAGCCATCGGATATGGTGGCATGGGCGTCGTTTATAAAGTAAAACATTTAATCCTGGGGCGAGATTTTGCAATCAAAGTGATTCATCCTTATCTCGCCGCCGATCCGAGAAACCGGCGACGATTTCAACGCGAAGCGCAAGCAGCCAGCCGTTTAACTCATCCGAATCTTGCAACCGTTTTCGATTGGGACATCATGGAAGACGGCAGACCTTACCTCGTCATGTATTACATCGAGGGAGTAAAGCTTTCGGAACTCGTGAAGGTCAGAGAGACTGTCGACAATCTGACCTGGCTCTCGATATTTATGCAGATGTGCGACGCGCTTGCACACGCGCATGATAACGGCGTTCTCCACCGAGATTTGAAGCCCGGCAACGTAATCTTGAGCACCAACGAAGACACCCAACATTTCGTCAAAATCGTAGACTTTGGCATCGCAAAAATTCTTTCTCAGTCACCAGCCGACATGAAAGAGTTGACTAAAACCGGCGAAGTTTTTGGCAGCCCGTATTACATGAGCCCGGAGCAGTGCCTCGGCAGACAGCTCGACATACGCTCCGACATCTATCAGCTCGGCGTCGTGATGTATGAGTGCTTTACCGGGCTCTGTCCGTTCTACGGTGCCAGTCTCTATGACACCATGAGCATGCACGTAAAAAATCGCCCGCCTACTTTCAAGGAAACGGATAAATACAATAACGTTTCACCCGACCTCGAGGCTATCGTAATGAGGTGCCTTTCAAAACTGCCAGAAGAGCGTTATCAGACCATGCGGAGCCTGAGACGCGCTCTGATTCTGACTCTTGGATCTAGTCAGACGCAGGGTTTTGTAAATCAGGTCACCTAAATTTCAACAATATCTACGCAGTAGCATTTGCGTTGATATGATGGGATAGGGGCGAGATGCTAGGAAGCATCTCGAAGGCAACAGGATACTTAGATGCTGATTTTCCTGGCGTTCGTATTTTTCACGTGCGCCTACTATGCAGAACCGATTGCTAACAACTGGCCTTTGGTTCAAAAGGGGTTCACCAACCTCCGCGGATTTGCGGACGATTTTGGTGCCGGTGACCCCAACAAAATCATCAACTATAAAACTGCCACTGCGATAGTTGTGGATCATGGGTACGAGTCAGCGAACATCAAATACTCGATCCAGGGTTACTACATGGTGACGGGGATTACGGCGAGAAACGAGACAGAACGAGTGACGCTGGCCGCCACACCAAACGGATCTGGAATTATCGTTTGGTACGACCCGGTCAATCCCACAATCGTAGTTATGCAGCCCACATACAACGAAGCCCTGAGGAAGATGAAGAACGTCTACATTCCCAAAGGTGGTTTCAAAGGCAAACGCGCGAATGCTAAATTTATGGAAGGTTATGGGTATGCCAGCATCGTGTTGTATGTTCGATTGGCTTGCATTGTCATAGGCGGAGTGTTGCTTTATTTTGGTGCGCAGCCGCCGAAGGCAGATCCATTCGATGGCTTTATTCGGCCGACGAATTATCGGTGACGTTTTTAGCGTCGTTTTGGAGTCGTATTTAGCGTTGTTAAAACTCGAAGTGCCGTTATCCGGGCGGTGTTCGAAGCAGGCTGGAAGCCTGCGCTCCCAGGATTCGTGATCGCCGGATTCCGGATCGCAGGAGGATTCGCGATCGCAGATTCGCGATCGCAGTATTTGCGATCACTGGATTTGCGATCACAGTTCGAGCTCACATTCGCGTTCCCTGGAAACTAGTTCCCTGGAAACTAGTTCCCTGGAAACTAGTTCCCTGGAAACTAGTTCCCTGGACACTAGTTCCCTGGACACTAGTTCCTTGGACACTAGTTCCTTCGACACTAGTTCCTTCGACACTAGTTCCTTCGACACTAGTTCCTTGGACACTAGTTCCTTGGAAGCTGATTCCCTGGAGGCTAGTTCCCGTACTCTTGTTCCTAGAACTCGCGCCCCAGGTTTCGCATTCCCAGCGTTGGAGAAATTAGGCGCTGGAGCGTTGGCGGTCGGGACGGACTTCGGAGATCAGCTCTTGGACTTGATTTAGAAGACTGCCGAAGCCGATGCGGTTGGTTGCGGAAGTGACGATTGGGGTTGGAACTTGCGCGGCGAGCCAGGCGAGATCTTCAGGACGCACTTTGTCGGCTTTGTTCAAAACGGTGATGATTGGCTTGTCCACGGCAGCGAGTTCTGCAAGTACATCGAAGACACTGACGATTTGTTCCAGCACATTCGGGTGACTGGAGTCGACCACGTGCAAGAGTACATCTGCGTTGGAAACTTCTTCAAGCGTGGCTCGGAATGCGGCGACCAACGAAGTAGGAAGTTTTTTGATAAACCCTACGGTATCGGATATCAATATTGTGCTTCCATCAGGAAGTATAGTTTTTCGCGTAGTCGGATCCAATGTCGCGAACAGTTTGTCCTCGACAAACACCTCTGATTTGGTCAATGCATTTAACAGCGTAGATTTGCCCGAGTTCGTGTAACCAACCAAAGCGACAACTGGCATGTTCTGCGCTATTCGCTGTCGCCTCTGCGTGTCGCGGTAGCTGCGAATGCGTTCCGTCTCTTTCTCTAGTTGATTGATGCGCGAACGAATAATCCGTCGGTCGACTTCGAGTTTCGTTTCACCAGGACCTCGTGTACCGATCCCGCCCCCCAGCCTGGACAGTATCTGTCCTTTTCCGACCAGACGAGGCAAGAGATACTTGAGTTGAGCAAGTTCTACTTGAAGTTTTCCTTCTTTGGTCTGAGCGCGCTGTGAAAAGATGTCGAGAATAAGTTCAGTGCGGTCGAGAACTTTTACGCCGACCATGTCTTCCAGATTTCTTTGCTGGGCCGGGCTCAACTCCTGATCGATTATGACCAGGTTGGCACCCAGTTCTTGTGCCATCAGTGCTACTTCTTGAGCCTTACCTGATCCGAGAAAATGTTTCGGATGAGGCATCGGACGTGCTTGTGTCAGTCGTCCACAAATGGTGGCGCCCGCGGTGCGCGCCAATTGCGCAAGTTCATCCAGATCGTCTTCGACCTGCCAGGAATCGTTGTGTGCGCCAATCAACGCAACCAGGATGGCGCGCTCTTCCCCGTCAGCCATTTGCAGACCGGGAGCTTGAGTGCGGAATTCGTCTTCCAGCGACGCAATCAATTCATCGAAATCGTCGTTCTGGGCACCACGGGTGGTTTGTGGGTCGAGAACTTTCCACAAGCGTCCTTCACTGTCACGGCCAGGCAAGAGGTGAGCGATATGAACGGCATCAGCCATCTTCGCTTGTTCCCCTCGAGAGCGACTGAATTGTCCGGATGGGTCGACATCAATTTGTGCGAGCAGATCTAGTCGGTTGCGAGCCAGGCATTGCAAGCTCTCCTTCGAAAATATTTTCGATTCAGGAATACCGTTGTCACCATTCTCGGTGGCATCAGATTTATCCTTATCTTTCTTTTTAGTCAGTCGCAAAGTTTGACTGTTCGGCAGATGCGTGTGCACGATACGATGACCGCAGAGTCTTCCAGGACCGACTCTCACACCACGCAACTCCGGCATGTTGACAGAACTCGGTGGACCGACGGTAACGTTGACGATTTGCCCACGCCTATTGATCACAACTGAAATCGGATAGCCGGTTTCGTGCGAAATCTCTGCGACGGAATCAGCTAGGTCGGTTGTGAGAACCCGGTCTTTAGGAATACGCTTCGTTAGAAGACGTTCTAATTGCTGAATTTCTGACTTCTTAAGTCCCTTGGCATTAGCTAAATCAAGTTTGCCGTGCAATAGGAACGCTCCATGGTGAAGGGCGGCAAGTATTTCTAATAGAGTCCAGCGAGCACAGGTGATATCTCTCGTTTAAATCGGTGAGATTCCGATAAACGGATCAATAGCATAATACCCCTAACCCTCTGCATTTTCACCCTAAATTAATCTACGAGTGAATGTAAGAGCCGTTTCTGCGCCTGCTTTCAGCATTCACACATGCCTCGTATTCGATAGCAAGCGGCTGTCCGTAAGTCTACTCAAAGTATGTTCGATCGATCAGTTTTGTGGAGTTCAATTCATTGAATAATCGATCACATCAACTTTGTATTTTTCATTAGCGTTGGAGCATCTGGCAGGCGCCCGCATTGACTACTTTCGTCGGGTTTAGAACTTCGATTTAGGCGGTCTAGCAGGATGTCATTGCCTGATGCAGAGCAAGCGGACGGCCGCCAGATTCGCCACAGCTTTTTGGGGTTGGCAGAATCTTCGAGGGGTTGGTCAACTCGTCAGGATCAAACGCAGTTTTGACCCAGCGCATAGCCTTAAGGTCGGCTTCGTTGAATACAAGAGACATTGCCAAAATCTTTTCGACACCAATACCGTGCTCACCAGATAGAGTGCCACCCAACTCGACGCACAGTTCGAGAATTTCTCGTCCGGCGGTGACGACCCGATGGACCTCTTCCAAGTTGTCTCGATGATATAGAACGCACGGATGTAAATTTCCATCACCCGCGTGATAGACGTTGGCGACAATAAGTTTGTGCTTCTCACCGATTTCCGCAATGCGCGTGATGGCGGTAGCGAGTTTGGAACGCGGGATAACTCCATCTAAAACGTAGCCATTTGGACGAATGCGTCCAAGTGCTCCAAAGGAAGCTTTCCGCGCTTTCCAAATGCGTGCCCGATGGGCGTCATCGGTTGCCCAAGTTAAACCAATTGATTTGTTTGCCGCGACCACTCTTTCTACGATCTTGCGATGAACTGAAATTCCAATTTCCGGACCATCGAGTTCAACAATCAAGAGCGCGGCAGCATCACGGTTTAAACCCATATGCAAATAATCTTCTACGGCGTTTAAAGTGAGTTTGTCGATCATTTCCATAGCCGCTGGAATAATTCCTTCCGCCACTATATCCGATACCGCCTGTCCGCAAGCCTCTACGCTCGGGAAGTACGCAAGCATGGTTTCCACCGCCTGTGCTCTTGGTATCAGGCGCAATACCGCTTCGGTGACAATACCTAACGTACCTTCGGAACCAACCACTACGCCAAGCAGGTCTAGACCGATCTGACTTCGAGTCCTTCCGCCTAACCTGGCAATACTTCCATCAGGCAAAACCATTTTGAGACCGAGCACATGATTGGTGGTCATGCCGTATTTGAGGCAATGTGGGCCACCTGCATTCTCAGCGATATTGCCACCAATTGTGGAGGCAACCTGACTGGACGGATCTGGAGCGAAATATAACCCGTGGGTCAGCGCGGCATGCGATACGGACAGATTAGTGGCGCCCACTTCCACCACCGCAATAGAATCTACCGGGTCGATCGAAAGAATTTTTGACATGCGCGTCAACACCAGGCTAATGCCACCAGATATGGTGGTAGCACCTCCTGACAAACCAGTCCCTGCGCCACGAGGAGTGATCGGTAAGTTGTACTCTTTTGCCAGCCGCACCACACCTTGAACTTCGTTTGTGGAACCCGGCAGCACCACAAGGTCCGGCAGCGAGGTGTCAAGAGTTTCTGCGTCGCACTCATAGACAAGCAGGTCTTCGGGTGCAGACAGAACATTGTCTTCACCGACCAGCGCTTTTAGCTTTCGTTCTAATTCAGCGTTATAAACCATGGTCACCATGATACCGCAGTTTAGCGGATCAAATCCGACTCAGGGCTGGTTCTTGAGAAATTCAGCTGTCCACAGACTAGTGAGGCATTCCGGGGCGCATTCCACTAATGATTCGCTCGTTGTCGTTGACAGTGTGCCTGAATCCATTCATTCCGCAGTTGCGAGAAAACTCACCGGTTTTGCACACAAATTGTCGATGTGAGCCCGGTGGAAACTGAAGCAACGGATTGCCGCTCATGGAATTCAAAACCGTCATCAGCATCATGTTATACATCAAATCGTTGCTCTTACGCAGAAGACGAACGTTAGTGATCCGACCATCGCGAGTGACACTATAGCTGGCTTCACATGAGATCGGACGGCTGTTTGCAAAAGCGGACTTGGCGCGCTCATCAAACCGAATGAAAATCGCCTCGGCTACACGCTTGTGCCATAGATCCCATTGCAACTGCATCTCTTGTGTGTTGTCCGGATCGGAGATTCCCGTGTTCATTGCTGCCGGAGGAAGCATATTCTGTTGAATCATCCGCGGCTGCATCGGCGGCTGCGGAGCCTGAACCGCCTGCTGCGGTGTGCCCTGGAAATCGTCGCCTTGATCCGAAGCGCTCAACCCGAAGGTGGGCGGAGGTGGCGCGAATGCTCTTTGATTATCGAAGGCTGCCTCAGGTGCATCGAACACGTCCAGTCCAGGTCCTGCCGAAGGCTGCGAGAAATCGTCTCCCACATTCGGAATGCTTCGACGGTCCAAGCTAGGATTAGCTCTGGTTTTCTGCACATCTTGAGCGTGTACGAATCCCTTCAAAGTGGGTGTTTCTTGGGCGCATGCCGGAAAGACAGATGCAATGCTGAATACCACCGACGCGAAAGTCAGCAGTGAGAGAAGGTTTTTGTTGTGATTGAAAAAATTGATATTCACGAGTGCGGCTGTGCTCTGGGGTGGAGGGAGATCGAGAGGACCGGCTCGAGCCTGACGATCGACTAACTTCAATGTATGTCATATTGCCAAAAAGTAAATTCGCAATTCCCCCATCCCTCGCCAGAATCGCGCAACTGGTCGGGTTTCCACAGCCGGATTTGCTCAGTGCCCTGGAGCGCATATGCAGGCGGACTGAATGGCACTCGAACGGCTCCTTGCACGGCGGCTCGCGCCGCGCACTGCCGTCTAAAGGCGACTTGTAGAGGCGAAAGCCTCACCCAGAGCCACGCCCCAATGCCGTTGATACTCAACTGTTCTGCTCAACTACTTGCCTTGAATCGTCTCAGCATCGCCGGTAGTGAACTTGAAACCTTGCACTCCGCAGTTTCTCGAGAAGGTTCCTGTTTTCTCAACCGATTGACGTCTAGAACCAGGCGGGAATTCGAGGATCGGATTGCCGTTCATGGATTTGAGGACCATGAGCAGCATCGAGTTAAATACGATGTTATTGCTTTTATGGAGCAGTCTGACGTTGACTATCTGCTTGTCTCTCGTGACGGTATAGGCGGCTTGGCAGGCGATAGGACGGCTCTGAGCGAAGGCTCGCTGAGCGACTCCATCGAATCGCACGAAGATTGCCTCGGCTACGCGACGATGCCACATCTCCCACTGAATTTGCATATGCTGCGAGTTGTCCGGATCATTGGCACCGCCTTGCTGCATAGGTGGCAACATGCCTTGATTACCCATGGTCGGCGCTTGCTGGTCCTGTTGAGGCATACCTTGCTGTCCACCAAACTGCCCACTCTGATCGGCATTGAGATTGAAGGGCGGCGGTGCTGGTGGACGCGGTCCAGTGTCGAAAGTGGCGTCCGGTGCATCGAATTGCTCAGACGGCGGTGCATCCCCTTGCGAAAAAGGGTCGCCCTGGTCCTTGATGTTGTTGCGATTGAGGCTCGGTCCACTCGGGGGTGACATGTAACTCTGCTGCATGTTGACGCCGCCCTGCAGAACCTTGCCCTGCTGAGCTGCCGCAGGATTGATGGACGAGACCACCGCGACAGATACCGCTAAGGTCAAAAGCGAGGCTTTTCTGAGGGTGAGGGTGGTAAATGGAAACATCACAACATTTTCTCGGGTAGTAAATCGGGACAAAATTCCAGTTATCATCGAGGGAACAAGCGATTCGCTTGTCAACAGAACCCCTCTTACTCTAATGTACTCAAAATTCAGAAAAAGTAAATTCGCATTTCCACCCCATTCTCACTATCACTCGGAATTAATTGAAACCCCTGGTTTCCGAAACTGGTATCCAAATGACTTCAAGCGCTCCTAAACAAATCGTACTACCTTCCTCTGTTGCCGGCATCATCGACAGCCATGCACACGTTGTCAGAGAGTTCTTCAAAGAAGAGCAAGACGACGTTATTCAGCGCGCCTTCGACAGTGGACTCAGTCATATGGTCAACCCAGGAGTTACTATCAAAGACATTCCTGAGTTGTTGGAATTACAAGCAAAGCACAAGAAAATTTCGATTGCGGTCGGTCAACATCCTCATGACGCCAAGGATTTTGACGCAAACATGAAAGATCAGTTGCAGGAAGCGTTGGACAAACATGACGTGGTCGCGGTCGGAGAGTGTGGACTCGATTTTTATTACAACAACAGCGATCGAACTTCTCAGATAAGTGCGTTTCGAGAGCAAATAAAATTGGCGAGGCAGTATAACAAACCAGTAATCGTCCACTGCCGAGACGCATGGGAAGAGGCATTCGAGTGCTTGACCGAGGAAGGCAAAGGCGAGGTGCGGGGAGTGTTTCACTGCTTCACCGGCGGACCAGAGCTGCTACCGGCAATTGAGAAACTCGGATTTTTTGTTTCGTTTTCCGGCATCGTCACGTTCTCAAATGCAAAAAACATTCAAGCGGCAGCACCACTTGTGCCGATCGACAAGATCCTGGTCGAAACTGATTGTCCGTTTCTTGCACCGCAAAAGGTGCGTGGTAAGCGCAACGAACCGGCATATGTTTGGTTTGTCGCTGAAAAAATTGCTGCACTGAGAGACACCACTCTGGATGAAATTGCAACGCATGCATCTAAAAATGCTCGCGAATTGTTCAATCTGCCTGCGTAGATAACGAGTGGAAGACAACATCCCATCGGAAAAGGATGGCTATTGATCAACCCTTCTTTAGTTTCGCTTTGGTCTTTTTCAAGAGAAGATTTGCGTCTTTCTTACGTTTCGAATTGTTGTCGATTGCCTCTAGCAAACCGATTGCGTTATCCGTGTCATTGCTGCTCAGTTTGTTTTGTGCAAGACGAAAATAGGATTCGTTTAGCAATTCCATATTCTCTTTTGATAGTTGCCCTTTATTTTTTAACGCTTCGAAAACCTGAATGCTTCCTTCGAAATTACCTGCATCCATAAGCTTTCTCGCGGTCGCCGCGTCAGCGACACTAACTGACATTTTCAATAGGGAAAGAACCGAAACGATCACTACAGCGATGAACAATCCGGTTTGCATTTGACTCCAACCAAATCGGAAAAGTCGCTTTTTCTTTTTGTTGGTGACGCTCGACATCTCTGTAGTCGTATGAGACCAGTTAGCCTCAGCCAATGTAGCCATCGGACTTACTTCCGGTCGACGCATTATATTCGGTTGCAGGACTTGAGCGTTGGCATCGAATGGAATCCAGTCATCAACCGGGGTATCTTCAGCAACCGGGCGAGATCGTCTGCCGCGACAGACCGATTCGATCTCATCCCAGAGTTCTTCAACAGTTTGCTGACGGTCTTTAGCGTCCTTGCTGAGAGCCTTAAGCACAACCGCACTGAGAGCGGGTGGAAACGCAATATCGGGCATGACTGCCCCTATGGATGGTGCCTCTTTGTTGACGTGCATGAGCATCAACGCCATCAGATCATTTGCTGAGAACGGGCGTTGTCCGGTTAGTGTTTCAAAAATCACAACGCCCAGCGAATAGATGTCGGAGCGGTAATCGATATCTGAACCCTTGCATTGCTCAGGACTCATGTACGCAGGGCTGCCGCAAACTTTACCCTCCAGCGTTAGAGAAGCTGATGAACCGCCGGTTTCACTCCACATCTTCGCAACGCCGAAATCAACAACGCGGACTGAATTACGAATGATCATGTCCGGCGAATCTTTAGGAGCATCCAGATTAACGGACTGACACACGATATTGTCGGGCTTCAAATCCCTGTGTATGACTCGGTTTCTGTGCGCTTCGGCCATGCCGGCGCATACTTGTTCAAAAAGTGGAAGTGCTTCCTTCACCGTCATGAATTGTCTTTGACGAAGTATCTCTGTCAGAGTGATACCATCCAAAAACTCGGTGACGATATAGGGCTGACCATCAGGCATTACGCCGAAATCGTACAATTTGACGATGTTGGTATGGTGCAGACTACTTACGGCTTTAGCTTCGCGAATAAATCTTTTGACGGACTCTTCTTTTGCACCAAGAAATTGGTGCAACATCTTAACAGCCATTTCTCTGCCGGTAGATTCCTGCATCGCCCTGTAGACGACTGCCATAGAACCCTTTCCTGCATGCGAAAGAATTCGGTACTTGTCTCCGATCAGCTTGCCGATTAATGGATCATCGCCAACGACAATCAGCTGCGTTCCATCATTGGGGCAACTGTCCAGGTCCTCACTGAAATGTATGTTGCACTCTACGCAAAGTTTCATATTGGGCCGTCACGCTCAAGTCTTCCAACGTCCAGGAGCTAACTTTCTTCAGCAAGGTCCTCCATTAATAACCAATTCCGTGCGTTTGACCTCTCGCCTGAGGATTCTTCGATTATTCGTTTAGCGCCGTTTGCGCTTTGCAGAAGATTTCTTCGACCCTTTGTACTGTTTGATCAGTTTTTGTGCTTCCTGATAGTGTGACGATTCATTTGGTATCAAATCCAGGGTTTTGATAGCCTCAGGCGTAGCCCCTGCATTTTTCTTATACTTAGCGATACTGATATAAATGGTATCGAGTTTGTCAGACCACTCCGGCGGGAGACCCCGTGCGGCTTCTTCTTGTTCAAGAATTTTGCGCGCTTCGTTGAGTTTGCCCTTTGCCACCAGATCGTTGACCTTCGCAAGGAGTTCGTTGTCTTTCTTTTCGGTGCTTGCATCGCCAGCCGGGACTGACGACATCATGCCGTCCCACATCTTCTTCAGCGGTTCTTGGTTGAAGTACCCGAGAGTGCATAAACCAATGATGGCAACTGCACCTACTACAGGTATGACAGGGAAACGCGGCATAGTCGCATTTCGGGAACGCGATTTTTTGCGGCGCTGCTCTTGTTCTGCCATCGAAGCAAGACGACTGGAGTTAACCTTATCAAGTTCGTTCGGATTGAAGTTGGAACCGCTCACTGATGGTTTGGCGGAAGGAGCTGGTTCAGGTGATTCGTAATCGGCACCATATTGATGACGTTTGCCGGCTTCTTCCATGATGCGGTTGACCACATCACGACGATTCGGAGAGTCGCCGATCACTGATGGATCCGGAGGAGGCGCTTGAGGAAGCTCGACGTCTTTCCGACCGATCGACTGTTGCTCGAGCTTGCGATTCAACTCCGCAATGCGCGCATTCACCGCATCCTGACTATAACTGCTGTTAGAACCGGTGCTGTTGATACCACTCGCTCGCATATCAGGAGCACCACCATAGGCGGCGGGTTGCTCATTGCCGAAGCCACCGAAGGCGCCACCACCTCCGCCACCACCGCCGAAGCCACTAAACGGCTGCGGTTCTGCCGGCTCACTGCCGGCTTCGGAGGTTTTTGCAGAAGCGAGTTTTCTTGAAACTTTTGCTGGTGGTTTGTTAACGCGAGCTGCCATCTTGTCGATTTCGCTCATTGCCGGACCACCGGAAATCGATTCAGATGCTTTGCTTGGCGCTTTGCTGGCAGCTTCCAGCAAACGGCTCAGAGCGTCCGATGTAGAAGTAGACGGATTCTGAGGTGCGGCACCAGATGTGATACTGCCGACATCAACTCCTGAATAAGGAGGTTCTGGCTCGTCATCATCCGAGTCGCTCAAAGCCGAAGCTAAGCGAGCAGCAGCGGTTGGGATGTTGTCACTTGGTTTTACGATGGCGTTGCCATCTCCGAGAAGATCATCATCACGCTCGAACGGATTTTTCAGTGCCGGAGCACGATTGACACTGACACTCGGGTCATCAGGTCCTAGCAGATCATCGAGTGCATCCGAGATAGCCTGCTTCGGAAGAGAGGCTCCGCCGGCGTTAGGATTATCGTCCTCGTCATCATGAGCTTTTCCGTCTTCATCCTCTTCCTTCACCCTCTTCCTTCACCGCGGCGAGCAACTGTCCGAAAGCAGAACTACTCTTTTTGCTTTTCTCGGTGAGCGATGGTACGGAAGCGGAGGAAGCCACAGCAGCAGCAAAAGCATTGCCGCCGGATTCTTCACTCTCAGCAGGTTCTTCAAGGTCATCCTCTGAGGCAGTCAGGGCGCCAAGCAATGATCCAAGTGCGCGTGAACCTGTGCTCTTTGGACTCTCGTCCTTTTTCTCAGGCGCCTTGGTTTTCTCAGGTTTCGATTCCGATTTTTCAGCAGTAAAGGAACCGCCTCTGTCTTTCTCGGTCGACTCCATTAGTGCAAGTAACGAATCGCCTAGTTCAGCCGCCTCGGCTTCGCTTTTAGCGGCCAGTTCTTTTTGTTTCAGAGACTCGTCGGTATCTTCGAATTTCTCGAATTTATCCAGAGGTACGGCCAGATCTTCATTGCTGCTTGCTGGTTCGCTTTCCTTTGCAAATTCAGACTTCTTCTCTTCTTCAACCTTCGGGGCTTCAGCCTTTGGAGCTTCTTCCTCAGGTGGAACATCCTCGAAGAGATCGTCTAAATTATCACCCTGCGGAGTATCGCCAAAATCTGATTTGAGATCGTCTAAAAGCGCAGATCCAAGTCCGCCCGGACCTCCTGATACTGAATCAGGGAGCGGTGAGTTCATGAATGGAGGCATTCCCTGTGGTGGCATACCCGGTGGATAACCTTGCGGTACCATTCCCGGTGGCATACCTTGTGGCACCATTCCTGGTGGCATTCCTTGAGGCACCATCCCTGGCGGCATTCCCTGAGGCGGAATACCAGGAGGCATGCCTTGCGGTGGCATTCCCGGCATGCCGGGCATCATCATGGGCATTCCTGGCGCGCCATAAGGATAGCCCTGACCAGGCGGCATGTAGCCCGGAATTTGATAAGTACCGGAGACGTCCTGACCGGGAGGAGGCATCGGCGGATAATTCGGCATCATCGGGTAGGCACCCGAGACATCTTGATTCGGCGGCAGAGGATAACCAGGAGGTGGGTAGCCCGGCGGCTGCATATAAGGATGCATCATGCCAGGTGGATACGACATATTCTGATCGTAGCCAGGCATCATCGGCTGAGCCGGCATCATACCCGGCGGCCAACTTTGTGGAGGATACCCTGGAGGCATTCCCTGTGGTGGCATCTGATTTGGGTTTTGTGGACCACCGGGAGGCACCATTCCTGGTGGCCATGCTCCGGACTGTTGAGAGTTAAGAAGTTCGCCGCCGGGACCTGGTTCAATAACAATCGGATCGACACTTCCGGTCTTCAATGCTTCAATTTCGTCTTCCCAATCTAGATTCGAGATGCGACGCTGAGGCGATTGTTTCGACTCATCCAGGTTTCCATCAAGCGAATGAGCCGCGATTGAATCCCACTCAGCGCTGCTTTCGACCCATGTAGCTCCGGCACGGGCGAGGGCTGGAGTGAGTTCGGAATCTTCTGATTTGTCCTTTTCCGAAGCAGGTTTTGATTCGGCTTTGTTCGGTTCAGGCTTATTCGACTCCGCCTTACCGGACTCCGGTTTATCAGCTGGTTTTGCGGAAGAAGGCGAAGCACCATCCGGCTTTGAAGCAGGTTTTGCTCCTGTCGGTGCTGGCTTGCTCCCTTGGGGTGCGGCTCCAGCAGGCTTGTTGCCTGCAGGTGACTCGCCTGTTTTTGCGCCGCTTGGTCCACCTGGAGCACCAGACGGACGATTTTGAACATTCGGTTTTGCGCCACCGGGACCGCCCGGATTTGGACCTGCACCTGGTTTGCTTCCTTGTGGAGAACCACCTGGTTTGACTTGATTAGGTCCACCTGGCTTTGGACCACCTGGTCCGCCAGGTTTGGGTCCACCAGGACCACCCGGTTTCGCCTGACTTGGACCACCCGGTTTTGCGGGCAATGCCGTCGGTTTCGGTCCTGCCGAAGGGTTTTGATTGTTATTCGATTCAGTTTTAGCTTCCGGATCTGGCGCCGGTGGCTTTTCTTCTTTGGGCGGAACGTAACTGTACACTGACGGAGGACGCTCCGGAGCTGGTTCTGCTGCGGGTTTCGCTGGTGCCGGCGGAAACTCTGCCGCTGAAGGAACAGCCATTGAAGAAGTTGGGCGCTTCACCAACGCTGATAGACGACTCATCGTCTTGTCTGGGAACTGAGAATGAGCATCGGAGGATTCCAGACCCATAGCTGGTCCGTTGGACGGATTAGGAGATGGAGGCTTCGTCGGAAGTGGTGGCGCAGCAGTCGGTGAAGGTGGCGGTCCACCTGCTGGACGCGGTCCCCCGCTGCCAGGCGCACCTGGCGGAGGTGGTGCCTTCGGTGGACCCGGCGGTGCCGAGGACCCAGGTGGTCCAGATGGACCTTTGCCCGCGGTCGGACCCGTACCAGGACCTGGCGGACGTGGTCCTCCAGGTCGCTGAGGCTCGCCTGGTTTTGCCGGAGAAGTCGGTAATTTTGCTCCTCCAGGCCCAATTCTCGTAGGCTGCAATGGTTTAACGGTACCTGAGACTGAAGGTCCAGGCGTCGATGAATTTGCACCTGGTGCAGGTGGTTTTGCCGGAGCAGGAGCCGCTCCCGGTTGTTGCTTGTTTACTAAACTGGCAATCCCAGGTCCTCGAGCCGGTGCCCCTCCGGAAGGCGGAGGTGGTGGAGGAGGGCTGGAATTCGAAGGCTTAGCGGCATCTTCCGGTGACGCATTACTTTTCGGCGGAGGCGGCGGAGGCATAAACAATTCCGGCATGTCTTCCGGACCCGCTTCAAACTGAGGCCGTTTCGGTTTTTCATCATCTATCAAACGTTCGCTCGGCAAAATTTCAAGATCGGCGACATTCTGCTGTTCGCGCGACGTCTGTTTTACGCGATCCGACTTTCCGAAATCTTGTCCTTCACAAGCTTGTTCCAGCTCTTTCCAAAAGTCACGAATCGTGGGTTGACGCTCATCGGGAAGCTTGGACAGCGCCTTGGCGATGACCGCTTCAACACGATCGGGGAATGAAAGGTCTTTACGCACTTGCCCCATCTTCGGAGGCGGCTCGGTGACCGTCATATACATCAACTTCATCAAGTCGTGTGCAAGAAAAGGTCTGCGTCCGGTAAACATCTCAAAAGCAATAACCGCGAGCGAATAAAGATCGCTGCGATAATCGAGTTCAAAACCCTGACACTGTTCCGGACTCATGTAGGCAGGACTGCCTGCGACAGTTTTTGGTTTGTTAAACTTGGCTCTCTGTGCGCTTTCTGCTGGCGTGTCAGCAATTCCGAAGTCGAGCACTTTGACATAATCGCCGCGCAATTCGCTCTCTTCCAAAACAATGTTTTCCGGTTTCATATCTCTGTGAATGAAACCTTGTTCGTGGGCGTGTGCGAGCGCTTCAGTCACTTGCCTGAGAACGTTGAGGACGCGCTTGGGTGGCAGCGCGCCTTTCTGCGTGATCAACTGACTGAGCGTAATGCCCTCGCAGTAATCCATGACGAGATACGGCTGACCATCGTCAGTCGTCCCCGAATCCCAAACTGTGATTACATGCGCATGACGCAGACGTTCTGCGGCTTTCAACTCACGCAACAAGCGATCGAGCGAAGCAGAATCTGCACCTAAATAACTGTGGATAACCTTAACGGCGACGTCTCCGCCCATCATCAGGCGCGAGGCTTTGTAGACGATTCCACTTGAACCCTTACCAATGACCGAATCGATCACGTAGCGGTCGTCAATCAACGCACCGATGATCGGGTCTTTTCCGACCTCTTCAAGCGGGGCCTGATCTTTTGGACACATTTCGAGTGTATCGTTAAAATACTGATTGCATCGAAGGCAAAGTTTCATTGCTGGTTACGGTCGCCCTATCCTCTCCCTGTCAGCCGTTTGAGCTTGTCAGCTGCCTGTGATTCACGCACTGTTCAATAAAGAACAACTGCTTACCTTGAAATTAATTACCCGCTCTCGCTCTGAATATCGTCATCAATTGCCTTTATCGGACTGTCCATTAGCAGCGATGCCAGGAAAAGGCTTACAGTCAGACGGTTTTAAATCAGCACTCCAAGATTAAGTTTTCGCCACTGCCCATAAAAAGCGTTTTTACGCTCGTGAATGAACAAAGCGAAGAGCTAAGCTCAGGTCACTAGTTATTGTATTCCCTAAAATAGTTAAACAATACATCTCTATTAAAACATCTGAGATACAAAAACTTATTCATATGCCGAACTTCGTTGAGGATCATCGACTGCGCACTTTATATCTTGTCGCAGACTCGACGCTTCGTTCGGTTCAAAGTTTGATGCAAGAAGAGAAGGCAGACGCTCAGGGCATCTCGGAACTTGAAATCATTGCCAGGGCACTAGACCGCGAATACCAATCTCCGGGATGGCGAATTACTATGCCTGCCAGTTCGAGCATTGTCAATGTTGCAGAAAGCTCTCCAGCAGCCATTCCTGATTTGTAGCTCAAATGGTCGAAATGAATCGGCTCGGTTGAAACCAGTTCGAATATTTCATTTTCGCGTCCGAACAATTGAATTACATCGGGCAGATCAGGTGTACCACCTGGAGCACTCTGCCAGTTAAGTTCCTTCATTATGTCGTTGACGCATGTCACCATCGTCGCCTTCTGCTGCTTGATTAAACGATTTGTGCCTGCAGACATAGGATTGTCGATCCGCCCGGGCACTGCAAATGGAACGTGTCCTTGATTAAAGGAAATCTCGGCAGTTATCAGAGCACCTGACTCTTCGCCCGCTTCAATTACAACAACACCGCGGGCCAAACCGCTGATAATCCGATTGCGAGCCGGGAAATGCCAGGGTTCTGGTTTCGTCCCTGGAAAGAATTCCGAGACAACCGCACCATGTGCGCCTGTTATGAGCTTTTCGTAAAGCGGTTTGTTGGATGATGGATAACAGATATCCGGTCCACAAGCCAGAACACCAATGGTTCTGCCGTCAGCTTCAATTGCACCATGATGGGCAAGTGAGTCCACGCCTACGGCTAAACCGCTGACTACGGTCACTCCACGCTTGGCAAGACCAATGCCGAACTCTTTCGCAACTGCCCGTCCATATGCTGATGGTTTTCTCGTGCCGACAACACCAATGGAGTAGTTGAAGTGATGAGGCTCGAGTGAACCGCGAACAAAGAGAATCATTGGCGGATCGGATATGTGCCGCAGAAGCTGCGGATAATTCAAATGATAATAAGGATAGGGATCTACACGTGCCTTCCGGCAGGTTTCCAGCAGCTTGTCTGCATCAATCGTTTTTCGCTTTACGAGAAAAGCCGAGATTATCTCATCCGTCAAACCGGCTTCTCTGAGTTCACCCTCGTGCGCGACCCAGGCTTCCTTCAGGTTACCGAAGTAGTCGAAAAGTTTTTCCACTCTCTTAATTCCGATTCCAATACCGGAAAGGCGTTCAAAACCCAGCCACGCAGCGATTTCTCGATCATCGAATATTGATTTTTCTTCCGACTCAAGAAAATTCATGCGTTCAGCTCCGAAATTAACGAGTAGTTGAGGACTATAAGGTACGGTCGACTATCGCGAGGAAACTAACGCAAGGAAAAATTTCGCGACATCCACACAACAATATAGACAATAGCGAAGATTGCCAACTATGCTCTAATAGTCAAATGCACATGAACTGGCAAGCGCCTTGTAACTATGAGTGCTAGCATTAAAAAAGGGTCCGACTCGGAGGATTCCAAGCATTGTTCGAAGTCAATCCGCCTGATAAATGGCTGAAGTGTCGAAAATCCGGACTGAAACTAATTTTGGTTTCAGCACTGATTACTTTGTCCGTGCCGTTTTCAGCAGGCCGAGCCAGCGCGATTTCATCGGCTGACACGAACAAAATTACGGTGATTGAGAAACGATTGTTTTTCAAATCGTATGGTGAAGAGCCTATAGAGAAACGTTTAGAACGGCTTGAGAAGCGCTTCTTCGGGGAGCCGCTAAGCGGTGAGCCTGAGGAGCAAAGACTCACAAAAATTTTCGAGGCTGCCGGTCCACAGGTAGATGCTGATGGAACGGTAAATCAGGGTCACATGACACCAGATCCGACGCCACAGAAGCCACCGGAAAAATCACAGCAATCGAAAGCACCAAAGTCGAAAAATCCTGGCGCTGAATATCCGAGTTCCGGACCGCAGGATAACGAAGCGGCGTGGGAAAAGGCATCAGAAGCCGCGATCGGCGCACGCGATGAGGAAATTCGCACGCTGATGAAAGATGCAGTCAAATTATCGAAACGAAAAGAGTTTGATGGTGCAGCTGACAAATTCAATCAAGTTATTCGTTTGGATCCTCAAAATGCCGAGGCGTTTTTCAGCCTCGGAGTAATTTACGAATCCAAAGGTCAGCTCGATCAAGCGCTCACTTCTTACAATCAAGCAGCTGATATCAACCCGGATCGAATGGACTACAAAGAGGCAATTACTGCGCTCCAAGAGAAGGGTGTGAAAAAACAAGAAGTAAGCGCAAAGCAAGCCGAGATCAACCAGCGCGCAAAAGAGGCTGCCGACGCCTTTAAACGCAAGGAGTACATGAGTGCGCTTGAAATGTACAAGCGATTGGAAACCGACTTTCCAAAAAACGCACCATACAAATACAACATCGGCACAATTTATTTGATGATGCAAAACCCTGTACAAGCGCTTGAATACTATGAGATGGCGCGCAAGCTCAATCCAAAAGAAGAACGTTATGTCACCGCTGCTAACAAGTTGAAAGATAATTTGAAAGCAGACGAACAAAAACGAAAAGAGATCGACGCACAGTGGGACGCTAAGGAAAAGGCTGATAAGAAGCAAGGATCAGGCAAACAGTCTGGTGGGTCGAAGCAAGGCGGAAAGCAGACGGCCAATCAAAAGCCACCGAAGGGAGTGCAACCAGGTCGTCCGATGGGAAATCAGATGCCACCCGGTTTTCAGCAAGCACAAAGTGGTGGCAACCGCCCTCCGGCATATCAGCCTCCACCTCAGCAACCTTCCGGTTATCCGCCGATGAACACTGGCTATCAGCAGCAACCACCTGGTGGTTATGGTGGTCAGCAAGGCTACATTCCACAACAGCAGATGCCACCACAAGGGTTTAATCAGCAACCAGGAATGAGTCAGCCAGCCGGTTTCAATCCGCAAATGCAGCAGAGACCGCCGATGCAGCAGGGTTATGCTAATCAAAATCAGCAGCAGCCGAGCTATGGAAATCAAATGCAACAGCCCGGCTATGGCAATCAAATGCAGCAGCAGACTGGATACGGCAACCCGATGCAACAACCAGGTTTCGGCAATCCGATGCAACAGCAGCCTGGTTACGGCAACCAGATGCAACAACCTGGTTTCGGCACTCCGATGCAGCAGCCTAATTACGGAAATCAAATGCAGCAGCCGGGCTACGGCAACCAAATGCAACAACCAAATTACGGCAACCAAATGCAGAGCCCCGGATATGGTGGCAACCAAATGCAACAGCCGAACTTCAATCAGCAAGGGTATCCTAACCAATCGCAAATGCAAGGCCAAAATCAAATGGCATACGCACAGGGTCAGACAGGTGTAAGTGGTCTTCAGCAACCAGCCGGACAAGCACCAAATACGCAACCACGCCCGCCATTACCGTCGCTCACTAACAAGCAAGCGCCGACTGGAACCGGACCGGATCCTCTAGCCAATCTGGGAATCCTGGCTCAGCCATCTCCCGAAGGAGTCAGTGTCACCACCATTGGTATCGGCTCTCGTGCATCAAAAGGCAAACTTAATAAGGGCGATATTATCATGGCCGTTGATGGCGTCAACGTCACTAATATCGCCCAATTGAAGTCAGTCCTTCAACGGAAACAACCCGAAGAGAGTGCTCAGTTCATAATCAAACGCAAAGGCAAAGTCACACAGGTCGTGATTTAGTGCTCTGAAAGACTGAAGAGGCTCGTGGTGTCTCGGATAATCGCAGAATTCCTTCCTTGCGATGACGATGGTTTCAGTAAAACAGAACAGTCCTGACGTACGTGGATTTTTCCCAAGTTCCCGATCTTAAAAGTCAGACTATCAAGGAATAGGGAATATAAAGGGCAAGTCTCCTTTCTGTGGTTTCGAAAAATGGCGAAGCAGTCTAACAGCGAGCATGAGGCCCATCCAGAGGGCAGCGATAAAACAGCAATCGCGACGGACGCCAAGAAAGACAATCTTAAAAACGATAGGACAGCTGACAATACATCAGTAGAAAAAGAACGAGCTAAGGCTGCGGAAGATTTTTCGGTCACCAGCATCAATGTCTCCGAAATACAACAAGCCAATGCCGCACTTCAAAACAGTGGTAGTGCATTCGTTGTCTACGACAGTTCGACTGGTGAAACAGTTGCCCGCTCTAAAAGCAAAACCCAATCGAATGATGCTCCGGTCGACATGGTCATCAAAGAAAAGAGCGGAAGCGATACCGGAGCCAAATCGGATATCTATGATTCTGGAACGATAGATACCAGGGCAGTTCTCGATCAGCAGATGGCGTTTTATAAACAGGCGTTAGAAACCGTGACCGACCCAGAGATCCGCTCGCAACTCAAGCAACAAGCCACAATGCTTGATCGTGCGAATACAAATTCAAAAGATATACAGAATAGTCCTAGCCAAAATTCAATTCTAGACGGTGGAACTGATGCGGCTCCGCATGTAGTCGACAAATTTTCCAGCAAGACAACTGTCTCTGACGGTTCACCTGCATCTAAATCCGCGGAACAAACAAACCATCTGGTCAATGCTAAGCCAATCCCCGACAAATACAACAGAATCGTTCACCTTTCGACGTTAAGCGCCGACTACGATTTTTCATATGCGAACAAAGATTTTTCAAATCCAATGAAGGATATTTCGAAAATTACGATCACCGAAAAGTCAGGTGAGCCGCGTATCTATGAGAAAAAAGCTGACGGATGGTATCTAGTCGGGTCGAAAGAAGCGACGTTCAGTAGCATCTCATTTTCGAACACAACCGGCGAATTACATTTTCAATTCAAAAATTTCTCAAGCAGAGAAGATTATCCGGACGGTCGCATTGAGTATTCCGACCATAACTCCTCCTTTAAGCGAACTCCTGATGGTCACGGGGGTTACAAAGAAATTCACAGCGGCAAACGGACTGATGACAATTTCACGATTGCGAAAACGGCAGATGGACGTTTCGAAATCAGAGACGATCAACACAAGCAACCACTAAAACTGCTTAGCGATCCGAAGGTTGTACAAGCGCGAGAAGCACTGATGGATCAAGCTCGCCATAGAATCACCAATCCTGAAGAATTTGCTCGTTTTCAAACCGACATGGCTCGTTTTGAAAACCGAGAGCATGACATTGAACAACGATTCGAATTGCAGCTAAAACAGAAATATAAACAGGAAGGGAAAAGCGAAGAAGAAATCGCAAAAATTGCAAAATCCGAAGCAGAACGTCTCGCGCTCGCAGAGGTTCGAGATACCTACTCACACATTGCCGATATTTTGAAAGCGGGCGATAAGGCGGGCATACCACTTGATGCGGCTCATCGCACAATGATCGCAGAACAAGTTTTGCGTAATGCCGCCTCTCCTACCCTTATCGACCAGGGGAATTACGGTACATGCAACGTTTCGGTAGTGGAGGCGCGCAGCTATACTCGACACCCAGCCGATGCAGCTAAGCTCGTTGCAGACATGGTGACGGAAGGCAAATACTCAACGAAGACGAGCGGAAAGCAAATCAAAATCAATAGTGAAGCGTATTTGAATCTTGATGACAGCGGAAGCAGCATTCCGCCGGACGGCACGAGGAGCCTGGCAAGCCAAATTTTCCAGGTGACGGCGGTGAATATTCACTATGCGTTCGACAATACTCCGATTCAGCGTCGTTATGAACAACATTTACCGGATCCCAAAACAGGAGCCAATGGAGAAGAACTCTTCTACTACGAAAAAAACACCGGGCTCAAACACAACCTTTTAAACAAACACGATCCGGGTTTATACTCCACAGATCAAGCTCAGATCTCGATGGAGATTACAGGAGATCAACCCAAAGAAGCTTATATAAGGTGGGACAAAGAACAGTTTAAGACAGTATCGAGTATCGAGAGCGAAGATGGTCTGAAACAGACGCTGCAGCTTGCAAAAGACCACGGACAAATGCCTGTTATCATTAGAGTACATACAGCCAACGAACCTCTGTACACGGATTCAGGCGCTGGTACCGCTGGTGGTTCCGGCGGATGGCACGTCATCACTGTTACGGATTATCAGGCGGGACCACCATCTATGGTGGCAGTTGATAATCAGTGGGGCAGTGCAAATGACCATAAAGGGAAAAACAAGCTGACGATAGACGACTTGTACTTCTGCATGCGAGCGCCCGACAACGACGATCAAATTAAGGAGCTGGAAAGTCGTCGAGCACATGGAAATCTCGCTCCAAGACAGGAGATGGACTTGGATAGACATAAACACCAAAAATGGAATCTACTCCCGGACAACTACGAACAAAAAATGGAGCAACACCTGCAAGACACGCACGATCTGCTGCAACAAAAGAAGATTTCGTTTGATGAGTATGCCGGAATTCTCAAACAGTTCCACACCACTCTTCACGATTATCCACCGGAAGATAGATTCAAATTACTTCAATTCGAAAGGGATATCGGCCCTATTAAATCGGATGAATTCGTTGACACCTGCGTTAAGACTATTCTCCAAATCCACGAAGAACACAAAAACGTTATCGGTGGAAATTGGAATGCAATTCAACAAAATCAGTACTCGCTAGCACTCACGAGATTCAATATATTTCGCAGCAAACTATCTCCAGACCTCCGAGACGCGATCGAAAAACGTGTATCGAACGCGCTAAAATAATCCGTACCTCACTGTTTAGAAAATCGAGGACTCTATGGGCGATATGGACCAAACGCCTCCATACCGGAAGGCGAAGATCGAAATGGCAGCATCGAAGCGGACTATGGACTCCAAAGCGCCGGTAACGGATGCTGAAATAAAAGAGATGGAGAAAGATCCGCTCATGAAAAAGTTGCTGGAACCGGTCCACCAGAAACCAAAATTGTCCCTTAACCAGAACATCAGTGTCGGTCAAGTTAACATGAGCATTCCGCTCACATGGGTGCGCAGTCAGTTGAAAGAAAATCAGATTGGAAATGATCGTCTTGAAGAGTATCTCGTCGGCGGCGACCCGAAAGCAACCCTCTCCTTCTACTATCGTGGGCGCCGATGCAGCGAGGCTGCCGGCAAGGATTTTCTAAAGATACTAAATGCGCCACCGCACGAATTGAGCAAAACTGAGTTTGGTCAACTCTTTGAAATTACGAGAAACAAACGCGAAGATCGGTTTACCAAAACTAGCGCGAGAACGGTCGATATCAGATCAAAACGCGTTCTAATTGTGGCGGGCAGCTTTGACAAAGGAAAGCCTGGACAAGTCGACAACAAGACTATCTATATAGATTCCGACGGCACTGGTACTGCTGTTCAAGAAATTTATTTTCAAGCACCACCTGCGTCATTCAAAATTCACGCTAATGAAGTCGACGAAGTATTCAAGTCCATCACTTGGAAGTAATTTGAACGGCATGGGAGCCTGCGAGGCACCCGTGCGGAATACCTCGACTAGTTGGTTGATTGAGCTAAAGATAAGAACCGAAATGGTAAAATCAGTTTTTCCAGTGGATGCTTGAAATGGCTTTGTCGGCTTCGGGACGGAATTTCGAGAAGTTTGGTTCTGTGCCTTCGTAGAAGACTTCCTGGATGTCCCGGAAGTTTTCATCTTTTGGGATGAACATTCCGTAGAATTTTTTGCCGCCTTCTTTCCAATCGCCCTCGACAGTGAGAACTTTTTTGCCGTTGATTACTTTAGTTTCTGCGTGTTTCAAATCGAACGCCGAGCGGTCACCAACAGAGGTGCCAAGCACTTGTTCGCTGAGACCGTCGATTTCGTTTTCATCGAGAACGTGTGGTTCTTTATCTAAAACTGCTTTGAATTTTTCGGCTTCGGATTTAGCGATTGGATAACCGCGATCGTAAATCGAAAGTTCAGAACCTACCGCGTCTGGTGGAGAGAACGAAACACTTTTCGAGACATCGCCAAAACCAGATTCGCTGACGTCCTTGTTCCAATCGGATGGAACTGCAATCTTGTTGATCGGTTCCATGTCGTTGATCTTCTCATCGCTAGACGGGGACATGGGTTTTCGACGAGAGTCATCACCGTTCAGTTGCGGAAACATAAATATGTCCTTTTGAAAATCCGGAGCGCGCTTCAAATCATCGATCTGAGCAACGTAATGATACGGCGTATTCACATTGTCTGTCATTGTAACCTTCCCCTTCCCAAGCTTAGCGACGCACCCACGAATAGGTGGTGCCGGCTTCTCCCGCGGTCTGAGTTTGCGTTATCGTGTACAAGTCTGAGAGGCTGATGAAAATCGTTTTCGCAGGATCCTTCCCCTTAGCGACAGCCTCAGCTTTGTTAGGAACATCGTAGGTTTGGCTCCACGAGTTATCCACGGAAACGGTCTTGCTTGCCGGATCGTAGCCGGTTACGAGGAAGACATGCTCGCCGCCTTTTGGAAGCGCGACGGTATTTGGGTCTTTGCCTTCATCAAGTGCTTTTTGTTGTTTTTGGCGCTGTTCCAATATACCAGTGTTACCTTGAACGATCTTCGCTCCGGAATTTTTGAGGAGTATGTTTTCGAGATCTTTCTCACTGCCCACGGTATCACCGACTAACGATTTGAATAGTGCTTTGTTATCGAGCCATCGGTTGTTGTTGACGATGAATTTATCGGTTAATTTCTGTCCGGTCAGTTGGTGCCAAACATCTGCCATGCGTGATGGATAGCCCGCAGAAGGACTGTCTACTGCCTCTGTAGCCTTACCAGGTTTCGTGCTGGAGTAGACCCATTCAACACCATTTGCATCAGTGAGAATGCTGCGCGCTCCAGTGTCCGCTCGACCTGTTGGCGCAACTTCTTCATAGCACATTGCACCTTTTTTGCATGTTCCACCCAATGGATCGGTTGTCGTTCGCTGAGCGTGAACATTGACAGCGGTGACGTCCCACAGCTTGCTGAGTGCGCTTCGGTTAGGTGATTTCGGTGGGAAGTTTTCTTCAGGACTGCCTGGGCGCACCTTGATCGATGACAATCTGGGTTTGATTACTGAACCATCGACGGTAGTCAGCTGCCCATCGTTAGCAATGTCAGCTGCGACTCTTGCCACCACGGATGGTTGTTCTTTCAAACCGATTCCGCGAAGTGTGGTGACATTGCAAGTGCCATTAAATCCTTGCTCGTTCTTGCCATCGTTGACAATGTGCCAGAAAAGCTGATCGGCGAGATTGGCTTTCTCTTTCGAATCCAGAGCGGAGTCGGTTCTACCGTTGAGTAGACGACTTGCTTCTTTAATCGTCTTCTCTTTTTCGGCATCTGAGAACTTAGTCATCTTGCCGAACTCGGTAAGATTCTCTCTCATGCGTAGCTTTTGCATCGGATCAAGATCGTTGTGAGTGTACATGTCTTTTTCAAACTGCGTCAGCTTAGGCACTGGTTTTGTGCTATCGATCGCAGACTCGGTCCAACTGCCGTCGGCGCCTCTTGTGAGTTTCAAGTTCTGATTGACGTGACGATACTCCGAAGGTCTGACAGAGACTTTTTCAGCTTCCACCACATTTGGTGACTTGCCTTGCAGTAAGGCCAGGACAGCTTTCTCATCTTCCGGATTTGAGAGTTTGACTCCGGAATCCTTGAGGAATTTGACGAATTCTTCCGGGTTGGAAGGAGTCGCAATCTTAGGCTCCGCCTTTAAATCAGCTCCGATTGCGGACGGTGCAATAGAGGTCACGTAGGAATCGTGCGGTATGTTAGCGCCTTTGGAAGACCAGAGAGAATTGAACTGAACTGGCTCCATGCCTTTGTTCATCATCGCATCGGCTGAAGACTTCGATATATCGATTGTCGCAGCCAATTTATTCTTATTCAGATATTCAAGTGCTTTTTGAACATTCGGATTGGCTTTGTCGCTAACGAGACTGATGACTGGAATGTTTTTCGCTTTGGCGTCTGCAAGAGCTTGCTTAGATGTCTGCTCAGTTGCTAGATTTTTCGAATCGATATGGCGATCTGTGCCTGCATTGTCCGGCGAAAGTAGCTTACCTGGCTTTGGTGCGTTCTTTATCTCAGCTTGCTCATTCGCGCTCGGCTTAGCTTTCTTGTCAGGATTTGTTTCATAATCGACTTCGAAAACGTCATCGCCAATTTTCACTCTAGTCAGCCGACCATCTTCTTTGACCGTTGTGGTCTTATCGGCTGGAGTTTCGCGCTCGGTAATACCATTTTTCATGCGAACTGCTCGTTCGCCTGTTTCTATATCTTTGAACGAGTAGGTACCATCCCTGGTGACTTCAATGTCGGCTTTCCACTTAGTGCCACCACTCGAAGTGTACTCCTTGTCGCCGGTTTTCTTCCAAATCGTTTCACTGCCGCTTGAATCTACGATCTTTACTTCTTCCGGATTCTTGAGAACATCTTTTCCATCCTCAAATCCGGTTTTGAACTTGAAGGATGCTTTGGTGTTGTCGGAATATGGGATGGTCATATCGAATGAACCATCGGCATGGGTCGTGTGGTTTATGCCGTTTGCACGTGAAACGTACTTGTCACCCTTTTCAGCACCGTCGAGGGTGACCTGATTGAAGTTGCCCTTGCCATCGTAGGTAATCGAAATTTTAGTGCCCGTTTCAGGCTTGGCATTCGGATCTGTTGACCAGGAGTTTTCACCTATTTGATGATAGGTCGCTTGTAGATTTTCGCTGTAGAAGCTCTTGAGCTTGTCGCCATCCCAGACTGCATCCTTAGTTTTACCGGCAACGCCGCTTGGATGATTCGCCTTGAAAGCAGCTTCATCAGCGAAGTGTACGCGTCCCCCCTCCGGAAGTTCGCGAACGATTTTGCCGCTTTCGAGAGTGACTTTTACGCTGCCATCAGACTGAGATTCAACATTGCTGATTTTTTGTTTTGGAAAGTCAGCGTGTTCGTTACTCGGTGATCCATATTTAGGTTTAAAAACCCAGCCACCAGATTCGGTGTTTTCATAAACGCCTTTTCCGTCAGCACCTTTGACAGGCACCGGACGTGGTGGCGGAATAACTTCCGGTGTCGGCTTAACTTCAAGTTTCTCGGCAGGCTTGCCGTCAGGTGATTCAACGTCCTTTTTCTTTCCATCGACCGTATCGCCGCTCGGCTTTGCTTCAGGTTTGCCGTCTTCGGTTTTCTCGTCTTCGGTTTTCTCGTCGCCGGTTTTGTTATCGTCAGTTTTGCCTTCGGTCTTCTTATCGTCAGTTTTGACTTCAGTTGTCTTGTCGTCAGTTTTGACTTCGGTCTTCTTGTCGTCAGTTTTGACTTCAGTTTTCTTGTCGTCAGTTTTGACTTCAGTTTTCTTGTCGTCGCTATTCTTACCGTCAGCGTCCGGTTTCTTCTCATCCTTCTTCTGCTGTGTGGCAGGAGGTTCGACTAGTTGAGGGAGAGGAGGAATCTCAAGTTGAAGTGGTGCTTTAGCCGGAGTAGCGTCATCCAGATCAAGATATGTTACTGGTTTTGCACCGAACGGTGATCTGTAGGCACCCATTGCTTTTTTGACTGCGCTGTCGGTTTTGCCTTCCGGACGTCTTGAGCCGAATGGTGTCATTGGGGAAACATCGCGGCGACGAGGAGAAAGCAAATCGCGATCTTGAGGTTGCAGACCGGCAAGATCCAGTTCTGGTCCAACGAGTTTGAGGCCTTTATCAGATTGCCTGAACGGAGACTTCGGAAGGAAGGGAGACATTGGATCCGTCAGCTCTTTATTATCGCCAAGAGTGAACGGAAACTGCGCTTTAATCGGCTTATCTCGACCGGACTTAAACGGATTCTCCCCGCCAAGAAGATCGATCAATCCGCCAAGATTGTTCACTGGCGCAACGACGTCTTTTTTTGGTGCAAGGTCTAAGGTCTTCGGAGCTTTGCTGTCATCAGCAGGCGCATACAAGTCTTTTATGAATATCTCGTGCACAGGGTCAGCAGGAGACGAATTCGGCTGGGACGAGGCATCATGAGGTTTAGCCATCGGGTACCGTAATCAATAGATAGGGGCGTACGGGGGTGCTGCAAGCCCTAATGTATGGGGTAAGTGTGAACAAAGTGTTGCCAAGTGGAGGGAAAACCACGAAGTTAATGCTCAACCACCTTAAAAATGATTGGAATGATGATTAGCTGTGTATCTGCACAGTTTGATTAGAAGCCTTTCTTGTGCAAAACATACTCGAAAGACTTCGGCTTTGCATTTTCCATACCGCTGCCGAGGACCTGAACTGAGCCATCATTCCGGCGTTTATACTTGATGCAATTCGGAAAATCGTGTTGAGGGTTTTCGAAGACTGCAATCGAGTCGTCGATTTTGGTCAACCGAAAATCGGTGGCGGCTCTACCGAAGGGTTGAGCGACATAGTAGATTCCATCAGCTCTTTCTTCGAGTCGCAGGTATTCGTGAAACGAGAGTTTGTCATTTTTCACCTCTCGACCCATTCCGACCATCATGCCACCAGCAGACGACATCCAATGTTCTTCGAATACCGTCTCGCCGTCATTCGATCGCCACTGTCCGACCAGCCAAGAAAGGCCTTTGAGCCCACCACTTGGTTTTGTTTTCGACTCGACTTTCTCAGTAGACTGCTTACTCTCTGCTGATTCTGCAATTGCTTGCGAACCATTCAGAAGGCAAATTAACAGCACAACTGAAATGACAATTCTCAAATTCATTCTCCGGACAACCGACAGGATGCCGGCACCACAAGAGTTAGGAACGAGTCAAGGCGGCGACTTTTTCTTTTAGAGGAAGTTCGATTGTCGCGGAAGGTTCAACAACTCGTTTGATGTTGTAGACGGTGTCTCTTTCTACTGGTGTGTAACCCGCGCTCTTAATGAGGTCTTCCATAGTTTCCTTCGCCAGTTGCAGAGGAGTTTTGGCGCCGGCTGCGTGCGTAATTTTTTCGCGCAGAATGGTTCCATCCATGTCGTCAGCGCCGAAGGAAAGCGCAACTTGAGCGAGCGATTCTCCGAGTTGAATCCAATAAGCTTTGATGTGCGGGAAATTATCGAGCAACAATCTGCTGATTGCGATGTCGCGAAGAAGGTCATCATTCGTCGGTTCTTTCACTTCATCCTGAATGTTCGTGCCATCGTAATAGCACTTCAACGGAATGAAACACATGAAGCCTTTGGACTTATCTTGCTGTTCTCTGAGCAACAAAATGTGATCGACTTTGTTCTCGACATTCTCGCCGATGCCTGTAAGCATCGTCGCTGTCGTGTGCAAACCGAGGCTGTGAGCGATTCCATGAATCTCCAACCATACTGGTGCAGGTGTCTTCGTGACGTGCATTCGAGCGCGCACTTCTTCATCGAAGATTTCGGCACCACCGCCAGGCATGCTGTTTAACCCAGCGGCGACGAGACGCTCCAAACATTCCTTGTACGAAATGCCTTCGAGATTTGCGAGATATTCGATCTCTACAGCGGTCATCGCTTTCAAGTGAATATGCGGAAACTCACGCTTCAAACTAGAAAGCACTTCTTCGTAGTAGTTCAAATCGCATATCGGGTTTAAACCACCAACCATATGAATTTCGTTGATACCGAGCTCTACGCCCTTTCGAGCTTCGTCGACTACCTGGTCGACTGTCCAACTATAGCTATCGTTGCCAGGATTAGCGTAGGAGCAGAATCTGCACGTCTCGACGCAAAAATTGGTCGGATTCAAGTGCATGTTGTGGATGTAGTAAACATATCGCTCTTTCTCTTCACCAGCCGCTCGACGTCTGGCATATTCGCCAAGCTTTCCGACGCTCAACAGGTCGTCGTGATTGTAAAGCCGTATGGCGTCCTCACGAGTGAGTCTTTCGCCGTCTACAACTTTCTTGGCGATATCCGCGATAGCGCTTGTAGTGCCGATCTCTTCGAGAATTCCGGTTACCATGATTCGATCCCCAACAGTACGATTGAAGTACTTAGATCCTAACATGGTTGGGGGTTTGGCTGCATTTAAGGCGTAGAATTTTTGACCAGCGGATCCGCTGGAATCTCCTGCGAGAGCGACCATTCGAAGCCTACGGTGTTGACCTTAACACCATAAGCCAGAAAAATCAGGGTGATAGCAGCCGAGACCAGCCCCCATGCCGGAATTCCGACACAAAGCAATTTCTGGCATGTATCAATTATTAAGGACGGTGTCATAGCGACCACCGAAATCCTCACCAGTTGGGAAAGCGACCACCGAAATCCTCAACATATTGGAATAGGTTAGCCTTCATTTAGCAATCATTGCCATGGTTTTCCCGATTAAACCATAAACAAGAGACTGCAATGCGCAAAGTACAAACGAGGAAAGCCAGAATACGCCAACCACGACGACACCCGACCAGGTCTTGAAAATCCGCAGAAGCTTCAAGTGAAAGTCCCAGTCAAAGTTTTGAGTCGATAATTCTTTTATGTCCTTGAATTCATAGACCTGCTCTTTGCTCGAGTTACGAAACAAAATCCGATGCTTTTCGACAAAGATTGCGGTACGCGGCTCCGCGGGGACAACCGGCCGATCAGTCATGTCGAAATTGATTACCAACTTGCCGTCGCGAGCGTCCTTGATCTGATACTTGTCCGGCTTGTCGATCAGCAGTGTGCCGTTTTTCATAGCAATCTTCGGCAAAGCTTTAAACAAAGGCTCTAAGTATCCATCGACATAATCGACTACCACAATGTGAACATGCACGGCGGCAATCAGCCACAAAACAAACAATTCTGCCAGGAGAAAACGAAAACCTAGACCACGCCATCGATGCGCAGCATCGCGGTAAATAGAAGCTGAGTACCAGCTTTGATAAATTGCTTTCCAGGGGTGGCGTTTGCCCGGGCTGATCACTTAATCGCTTTTCCATTTGTCGTTGAGTAACGACGTAAGAATATGATCGCGCCATTTGCCGTTGAGGTAAAGATAGTCGCGTGCATATCCTTCCACTTGGAAGCCAAGTTTTTTCAATACGTTGGCACTGCGTTCGTTGGTCGGAACATAATTTGCCGAGATGCGATGCAGATTCATTTCATCGAACATATAAGCAATCGCAGCGGTAAGACCCTCCGTCATCAACCCTTTTCCCTGTTGGTCATGAGCCAATCCGTAGCCGAGGAAACAAAACTGCGCGGCGCGCCTCAATATCGAAGTGAAATTAATGGTACCAATGACAGTATCAGGATCATTTTTCTGGAACATGAAGAGTTTTACTGACTGATCTTCTGAAAATTCGCGCAAGTTAAAAGTTAGCTGCTTCTGCCATTTCTCGCACACAAGATAGTCTGCCGGCCAGTTCGGGCCGTGGTCCTCTAAATGAAGACGATTGGCTTCCAGGTATGCCACCACCTGCAGGGCTTCCTCAGGCTGGCACATTCTCAAAACCAATCGTTCAGTTTTTAATTCCGGAAACTTGCGAGCCAATTATTCGGCCACCCAATATGCATCACGGCGTTGGGCATTGGCTCCCATGCGCTCTTCCAATTCACCGAGAACTTTGATCATCGGATTGTTGACGGCAAAGTTGATCGCAGGAACATCATCATGTTCATCCGGCGGAATAGTGTCTTCCTGATCCGATGGAAGCGGGTTGAAGTCCATTTGCTCATCTGAAGCGAACATCGGCAATGCCGGTGTGCTGTAGGTCTCGTCAAAATCTTCGAATGGGTCTACTTTGAAGTGGACACCTGAAAGAGAACTGCTTTCGGTATCGAACAAATCGTATTCAGCTTTGCTGAATGCCATGAATGTATCTTCAACGGCTGGAAGTGGTTCCAGTGGTCGCTCGACGGTATCGCAAAATACTTCCTTAATGCGGCTCTCGAACGCTACGGCATTGAATGAACCCGTATCGAGTTGATCGTCTCTAAAAAACCATTTGTTCATGGCTTCTTTGGTTTTCTTCCGAGTGGTGACTAGCTCAGCGTTGCCTATGCTGATTTCTGCTGTCATACGGCGACGGACTGACTCCATCGCAAATGCTCCAGTCGATTCAACGCCCGTGCTTTTGGCGCGCATTTGAACCAGTTTTTTCCGCGTTCTCTCTAGTTCACTGAAATCGACGATACAAATACTTCATTTTGTCGAACATTGATTTGATTCTCCCCAACAGAGCCATCAAGAAATCCCAAAAATGCGAAGCTGCAATCTTCATGCCTACACTCTATCGTTATCCGCCTCAATGTAAATGGGGATTTTACGAGCCTCGAGCCCTAGAATTAATCAAATAAAGTCGATTTTAGCTTGACAAGCAACAGAAGCTCTATCGCTGGCTCTTCTTTAACACGCGCGATCCTGTTAAAAGCTCTGATTTTATCTAGGTACAGAACTAGACCAGTTCTGTTTTCTAAACTACTGCTGTATTACAAGTAATAAGCACGGAGAGAGAGAGTGTGTGTGTACCCAAGCGTTTAAACGAAACCAATTCTCTTCTTCGATTCTTTTGGACTGACTCTCACTTGTTTTAGTCCCAATGACACCAGATGCTTTTTAATAAGCTCGAAAAACTGTTCCCTATCCTTGGAACGGATTACGGCAAGATTGTGAGCCTCGGAGAGTGCAACCGGATATCCTCGCCCTTTTTCAACTTGAGATGCCACGACGCTCATGGCTAACTCTCGCAGAGGTTCATTTTCAACAAGCCACTTTGGGCATTCGATTCGCGCGACTTCACTGACAAGATTCAAGTACGTAAAACAAATCTGATTGGCTGGTTCGAAAAGCTTTGAAATATTTTGCGAGGTCAAGCAAAACGAACTTCGATAGCCGTTCTGCAATTTCCTGGTCAGCAACTGCCTGTCGGTAAGTGGCCAAATTTTTGAACAGGGGAAATCTTCTTCGTTCAAACTCGAACAATGTTCGCGACAATTGCTCATCTCGTATGGGCAAGAATATGTGCGAAGCATGTTAACGACTTCGGAACTTCGACTGTGGCTAATGTAACCAACTAGCGGAATCCCTGCCGTTTGGAGCGATTTCATGCAGCTTTGAAATTTCGAGAGAAACGAATCTTGATAGCCCTGCGGCATCTTATCCACAGACCAGGGGATCAAAGAACCGTCGTAGAGCGCGACAACAGGCAAGCCTCGCTCTTGTGCGATCAGGGCGTGCTCGGAGAGGACCTCGAGTTCCAACAGCGTGCGTTCTAATGAAACGAACAGTTCATCGATGTGTACACGTCGCCTGTCTACCAGTGGATAGAGATCGTCAGGTCGGTGATGCAAACGTGGAACGCTTTCGAGAACAGATTGAAATGCCTCTCCGTAAGAGATTATTGCCATACCGACATTGAGCAAATAGCAGTTGTGAACTTCATGGTGCGAAGGCATGATTTGTGAACCGTCGACACCAATGGTGGTGACTTTTACTGGGGCTTTCTGAATTTGAACATTGGTGCCAAACGGCTCAATCGGTATCGCAAGCGGCCAGTAGACCCAGCCAGTATTTTCTTCCAGTCGCTGCAAGAACCGCGCGTCATCTCTGTAGGCAGATTCGAGCGTATCGAGCGCCAGTTCTAAAACGTCACTTTGCGAGGCTTCGTTGACCGAATCGATACCGACGTCCTGAATCTGTTTAAAAATTTTCGTGAAATCAAGCATTGCGCTCCTCCACAAATTTTTTCAAATACGCACGAAGTTTGTATGGAGTACTCTTCGAATTTGCATCAAGCTTTTTGAGCGCACCGACAAGATCCTTCACTTCCTGTGTTTGCTCGCATCGCTTAGCCCACTCGATAATGAAGTCGACGATTCCTTCGAGCAGCCGCTGCTGCCCAGTAGCTGCCGTATGGCCGCCGGATTCGCTGTTGACCTGTGCCGACGATAACAAATATTCCGCATCGAAATTACAAAGAATAATTTGCCCGCCGTTTTTAGCATCAGTATCGCAATAATAGATTTTGATACCATCAAAAGTTGATGGCACTACCGGCGGCACTAACGATTGCATCGCGATAAGAGCTCCGAGAATCTGTTGCAACCAACTGATTAAGGTGGAGGCGTTTACTTCTACAGACGGAGACTTCTTGCCGTCGAAACTTCCATTGGTCAGCTCAATACCATCAGGCAATCGATTAACGAGAAGAAGCTTTCCATTGTCTTCGACATAAAAGTCAGCCAACTTGTTGATTCCCGGATGGTCGAGATTTTGGAGAATTCGTAAGCGCCTAAGAAGATTTGCAGATGAGGCACTACTCGCGGTGGCAGTATCACCGTCGCGAGAACCATAGTTTGGAACGATTAACTCACGGAGTTCGACCACTGCGTTTCCGCTCCATTGGTCCCGGAATCGCTCACCATGAGGTTCCTTTGCTACAGTTTTTGCTTGGGAATTCCGGGATGTTGAGGAGGCATTTTTACCCGAGTGTTTAGCCGGCGAGTATCTTTCCATCCAGCCTTCGAAATCTCCCCGGAAAAGCGGCTCTGAATGGACCTCCTCGTTCTCCTTAAGAGACAGCAGTTTTCCCTTGGCGTTGAGTGTGTAACCGACTGAATTGTAGAGAGTTTCCGGATCGATTAGGCATTTATCCGGTCCCTGAGGCGCTTTCTGTTGTGCGGAGACAATTTTGGAAGATGCGCTGAGTTGCGTATGCGAGTTCTTTTGCTTAAATTTTGCCTGGCTGATCACGTCAGTCACACGGCTGATGGCGACGTTGCCTTCTTCATATTGGGATGCTGGAATTAGGATCAAGTAATGTGCCGGCTGAATGAAGCAAATTCGGTCCTCAGCCCTGAGTTGCTTGAAAAGTACAGCAACCACAGCTTTATCCAACTGGTCTCGTTCTTTATCATTCGCCTGTTTGTATTCGAGCACGGTCACCGAGGCTAAGCAGAAGTCGCGTCCGTCCTTCTGAAAACGGCGACAATAGCGGGCCAGCGTTTCATGAAACGCATCTTCGCTCAGCGGGCGCTGTGGTGCGACCTTCTCGTCCTGATAATCGCCGCTTTTGCGGGCACGCCGATCCTCCACCTGGGGCAGAGGCTCGCCTTTCTTGGGCGATTTGTCATTTTTGACATCTTTCGTCAAGAGTTCTTTTCTCGTTTTACATATGAATCAATTTTCCCAGAAACCACTGCCGGATGGGAATGCTATATCTTGTACAATCAGTAGAATTAATAACGGAATTTGGAGCCTCGGCCGAATGAAACAGATCTCTCAAATGCTGCCAGACAACATGCCACTGAAGAGCACGTTGGCTGGCCGGGTTAACCAGCTCAGAGAGTTTCGGAATATGACCGTAAAGGATCTAGCCAAGGCAACTCGGATGAAGGTCCAGCGGGTCGAGGATATCGAGTCAGGCTTTGAAACCTGGCTATCGACGACCGATCGCCAAATCCTGGCTAAAGCGCTGCGGGTTGAACCGAGTATCCTGAAGGAAGTCGAGTGGCGGCCGCCTGAGGCAGTTCCCGAGCTGGCTGAAGTATCTCGGGAGACGATGGAAGAATTAGCAGACAATATCCTCCACGGTGAAAGAAACCTGGATTGTCCGCGCTGCAAATCACCGATGACCTGTTACGTGCAGGAAGCGATCGATTTGGAAGATAACAAGATATTTCTGCCGATGGCGTCGTGCACGAAGTGTCCTTTCGTGTTGAAATAACGGCACCATATACGGTGTTCTAATTCGATGAGGAGATGGAGCGCTTTTCGAAGCACTGCCTGACGACGTCATCGAGTCGCACTTTTATGCGCGCCAATTTTTCGGAGATTTCAATTCTGCGTTTTTGCAAACCAAGCATTTGTTGGCGGCGATGATCGTCGAGAGCCTCGATAAAGAGTTCATGAAGCGCTATCTCTTCGCCTTGTGTCCACCAGAGGTCTTCAATAACAGTTCCGATCTCATCGTATTCGGCTTCGTCCATCATTTTGTCGAAGAGTCGATACTCATTGCTGAGCATGTACTCGAACGCGCTTCTTACTTCGGCACGCAGATTCTGTGCTGCGTGTAAAACGATGGTCGACATCAACTCTTGATCCATCGGACCGGTTCTATCCACAAGAAGATCCATTGTCTCTTCTAACAAGTATCGTTTGAACGAAACTTGCGTCCAGAGAAAATCAGCGAAATAGGCAACGCAAGTACGGTGCACAATTTCTTGCCGACTCGGCAGGGTTGGCAGCGGCAAACGGCTGCGCACGCCGAGTTGCGAGATCGCGCGTACATCTCCGTACAATCTATCGATCAACTCTCGCATACCGGCGATGGTGGCATCGCGCAAACCGGGAACCTCAGGAGTGAGGCTTCGATCGACGGCCATAATAATCAAAATTTCGCGGCGTAAGAAAGTAAGGTTGGCGCCCATATCCTCGAAGACTTTGAGAGCCGTGGCATCAGGCAGGTCGAGAATACCGAGCAATAAATGCACTGGTTCGATGTCACTGTCTCCGAAGAAAAGCGAGTAGTCGAAAGCGCGGGTAAGCGCTTGTACAGTCAAATCACTAAAACCAATCGGACTGTCCACCGATAAAGTCGGAGTGACGGGCTTCGGAAAACCGCTTTCAAGAACATCCGGACGATCGGAGTAAAGCAATTCGGATTCAGACTCACCCTTGAAGAGGCGTTCTACTTCAGCCCTGGTGTTTTCTTCCTCCATCTTCATGGTCGTCAACGCGACCGCGGCGAGAGAATCAGATTCGGCAGCCAGAGCGACTAGAAGGTGTTCGGTACAGACGTAGGTATGACCCATAGCCATGCATTCCGCCATACCTTGCTGCACAACGCTCAGTAGGGACTCGCCGGCTCTCTCGAACACCGTATCAATCATGAAGAACTCCAATTAAAATATGTTCACCTGAATACGGACATACGCCCGAATCAGACAATGAATCATGATTGGCATAGTACTGTCTTGATTACTATATGGCAACGTCTAACTGCGGGCTAGCCTGTACAATCAACATCTCATACACATTGGAAACCAGTGGGGACCGCACTTGAGAATTCTTATCTCCAACGACGACGGCATTTACGCACCTGGCATCAAGGCTCTTGCCACGCGGCTTGCAGAAGATCCGAAGCACGACGTCTACGTTGTGGCTCCAGACCGAGAACGCAGTGCGACTGGGCATTCGCTCACGTTACACAAACCGTTACGTGTTGAAGAGGTTGAACTGCCCGGAAAAATGCGTCGCTGCTGGTCAACAACGGGAACGCCGAGCGACTGCGTGAAGCTCGCGATTTCGGTTTTGTTAGAGGATCAACAACCTGACCTTGTCATCTCCGGAATTAATAATGGTGCCAATCTTGGTGCAGAAGTCCTCTACTCGGGCACTGTTGCAGCAGCAATGGAAGGCGCCTTTTTAAACGTGCCGAGCATAGCTGTCAGTATGGTCTGGAAAGGCAAAGGCAAGCATTTTGAAGTTGCTGCGGAATTCATGAGCAAATTCATCGCGGTCTACAACAAAGCTCACCTGGGACCGAAAACATTGATCAACGTCAATGTTCCAAGTCTCCCAGCCGATCAGATCAAAGGTGTGCGTGTCACCGAACTTGGTATCAGGGCCTACGACGATTATTTTGAAAAGCGCCACGACCCGCGTGGACGGGATTATTACTGGCTGACCGGACACGCGATCGAAGAAGGCGAGGCGGAAACATCCGACGCCTACGCACTGGCGCACGATATAATTTCAATCACGCCGATCGCCTTCAACATGACAGACCGTGCGGTCTTGCCTAAACTAGAAGGTCTGCCTGGATTGGCAGAATTGTCCAAATTCGCTGTCGAAAAATAATGAGCGAACTTACACCGAAAACGACCGATCAGGTAATCGCAGTAGTGCCGTGTGCACCGTTTCTTGGACTTGATCCTAATCTCGCGGTCAAATCGTTTTTCGATGATCCGGACTGGATTTTGAAAACTGCGATTGGCGGAGTTATGAACGCCAGTTCAATGGTGCTTTTATTTTTAATCAGAGAAAGTCCGATTTTAATCCCAATCATGTTTTCGCTTTGGGCTATTAACACCGGCTATGTTTTAAGAACGATTCGTCAGCGAATCAAAGTGCCCAACGGACACTTACCGCAGTGGAACGACTGGCAAGATTTATTTGTTTCGGGTATGAGCTGGTTGGTCGTAATGACGGGATTTTTCGTATTCTTCGCCACATTCAGCGCGACGGATCTTCTGGTGGCATCGATTCTCAGCAACATCAAATCTCAACCTTTTCCAATCCTTTTTACTCTCTGGATGAGTGGGTCGATTATTCTAATCGTTACTTTGTCTTTTCTGGTCAATCTGTTGTACGTGGCTACAATGGCTAACTTCGCACAAGAAGAAAGCATGGGTTCTGCCTTCGCCGTAATCAAAGTAATGCGACGAATCGGAAAGCGACCTGGAGATTTTTTCAGTGCCTGGATGTTGGGAATGGGAATACAGTTTCTTAGCGTCGCAGTTCCATGTGCCACCATTGTTGGTATCTTCTTTTTACCGTCCACGGTTTTCGCAGGTCAGCTGCTGACGGCATCGTTAATTGCCCAAGCCTGGAAATCGGCAGATCTGAGCCTTGATAGCAGTTATACCGTGAAAAAGATTGAACAAAAACCGGACGCCCCGCAAAGATAAGTTCTTTTGTTCGCGGCATCGAAGTAATTTCTATCGAGTGAAAAATGCTTGAATTATTGAAAATCAAATACCCGATCGTTCAAGCGCCGATGGCCGGCAGCGATAACGCTGAGTTTGTCGCCGCGGCCTCAGAGGCTGGTATTCTCGGTTCGCTCGGTGCTCAGTATCGAACTCCCGAACAAATCACAAGTGTAATTCAAGACATTCGAAAACTTACGGACAAGCCATTCGCTGTCAATGTCTTCGCACTCCCAGAATTAGAGAAACCCTCAAACGAGCAGATCGACAGTGCAAAACAACACCTGACCTCATATTACGATCGTTTTAAAACTAAAGTTCCATCCAACCAATCCGTTGTTGATTTAATCGACTCGGAAGCACAGCTCCAAGCCATTCTTGAAGCGAAAGTACCAGTGGTGTCATTCACGCTGGGTCAGTTGGACAAGCGCTGGATTGATGCCTTCAAAGCCAATTCGACAGTCGTGATAGGCACCGCCACAAACGTAAAAGAAGCAATCGCACTGGAAGCGGCCGGAGTCGATGCAATTACGGCACAGAGCACGGAAGCCGGTGGACACCGGGGCACGTTTATCGGTGCGGTAGAAACATCGTTAATCGGCGGGTTTGCTTTGATACCACAAATTGCAGACGCTGTGCAAATTCCTGTCATCGCGGCCGGTGGCATAATGGACGGACGCGGAATCGCAGCTGCCATCGCACTCGGTGCCAAAGGTGTACAGATGGGCACGGCATTTTTGACGACTTCAGAATGTCCCGTGCATGAAAACTATAAACGAATGATCGTTACTCACGAAGCTGATGATACGGTCATCACCAAAGTTTTCTCAGGCGGGGCGGCCAGGTCGATAAGGAACGTTTACATCGAGGAGAATCACGAGTCACCACTCCTGCCATTTCCTTTTCACAACTCATTAACTCGCCCGTTTCGAACAGAAGCAAACAAAGCGGGTGACACTGATTATACAAACCTCTGGTCCGGTCAAAATGGACGATTGGCAAGGCCAATCAGTATCAGCGAATTGGTACACCAACTGGTCGGCGAAACCAACGAAGTGCTGGTTAAACTGGGCAGCTCGCGCGTCTAACTAAACCACCGGATTTTCTGTTTTCGCAATCCACTTTTTCAAACTTGTGCTGAGTTGATCGATTGAGGCGGGCTTACTCAAATAGTCATCCATGCCGGACGCTATACATTTTTCTCTATCCCCACCCATAGCGTGCGCAGTCAGTCCGATTATCGGAATATGGCGCCCGGTGAGCGCTTCTGCTTTACGTATCGCCTTGGTGGCTTCCAGTCCATCCATGTCAGGCATCTGACAATCCATCAAGATGAGGGCAAAATTGCCTTTCTCAGCGGTTTGGACCGCCTCCTCGCCCGTCGCTACTACGGAACACTCGTAGCCCAGTTTTTTCAATTGCAACTGAGTGACCATCTGGTTAACGGGATTATCCTCTGCAAGAAGAATCATAGTGCCCTCGGGAGCGAACCTGATATAAGATCCGGAAGTTGTTCTCACTTCTGAATTCGGCGGCTCTACCATTTCGGACCAAAGTACTTTGGCAATGCAGTCAAATAGTGCTGACTGTTCGATCGGTTTCGTCAAGAATGCCGAAAATCCCTTGGATAGTGCTTGTTCGCCAAGTCCTTGTCTATCTTCGTGAGTGATCAAAATCATTTTCGTGTTGCTGAGATCAGATTCGTTTTGAATCTCCTTCAACAATTCAAATCCATCACCGTCATTCAGGTTGAGTTCCGTCAGAACAAGATCGAATGGACGACCACTTTGTGCGCGAGTTTTCATCAACTCGAATGCATCATTGAGATTGCCAGCGGTTTCACACTGCAACTTCCAGGATGTAATATAGGCTTCCAAAATTTGCCGAGCACTAGTCTGCCTGTCGATTACCAGAATCTTCGTCTCGTGGGTTGTAGACGGCAGTTCATGCTTGCGGCGCACTGGAACGTCTGATGGCATGAGACTGATTGTCAACCAGAAAGTCGCACCTTTTCCCGGTTCGCTTTTTACTCCAATCTCGCCACCCATCAATTCGACTAATCTCTTCGAAATTGATAGTCCAAGCCCGGTTCCGCCGAAGCGTCGGGTCGTGGAGCCATCGGCTTGAGTAAACGGTCGGAATAGACGAGAAATTTCGTTTTCAGAAAGTCCGATACCAGTATCGGTAATCGACAGTGCAACAGTAACCGCCCCTGGTGCGCTAGCACTGATACCATTTTCGGTATCAACCGATTGATTGCTATCTGGTGATGGCACTCTGGTGGCACGCACAACAATTTCGCCCTGCTCGGTAAACTTAATCGCGTTGCCAGTCAGATTCAACAGCACTTGGCGCAGGCGACCAGGATCGCCGATGACGTTTTTCGGCAAATCCGGATCTATGAATGTCATCAAGCTCAGCTTTTTGTCGCGAGCGGCCTCTGACAAAATCGCAGCGGTCCCTTCAATCAACGGCGCCAGCTCGAATGAAACGGGCTCCAGATCGAGTTTGCCGGCGGCAATTTTAGACAAGTCGAGAATGTCGTTAATTAGAACAAGCAATCCCTGAGCGGATTCCTTAATTCGCTCAGCGAATTCCGATTGTTCACTATCAAGGTTGGTTCCAAGCAACAATTCGGAAAAACCAATAACGGCATTCATTGGAGTGCGAATCTCGTGGCTCATATTAGCGAGAAATTCGTCTTTGAGTCTGTCCGCTCTCTGCAGTTGATTGCTGCGTTCTTCCAATAGCTCTGTTTCTTTTTCCTTCCGAGCCAGCTCTGCGGCAATCAGTTGCTTCTCTGCTTCGAGGCGTTCTTGAACTTCGACCAGACGACGCTCTTCGATTTCTCGGATAACGCGCGATTGAACTTGAATACGCTGATTTTTCTTCCACAAATCAACGAAGAAGTGGACCTTCGAAAGCAGCACGTGTGCGGCGAACGGCTTGGTGATGAAGTCTACGGCACCGAGCGAATACGCTTCGGACTCATAGACGTCTTCCGTATACATCGCCGTCAGAAAAATGATCGGCGTGTGCCGGAAGACTTCGCGTTGCCTGATCAAATTTGCCGTTTCAAAACCATCCATGTCTCGCATCTGAATGTCCAACAGGATGAGTGCAACTTCTTCGTTGAGAAGCAGCTTGAGCGCCTCACGTCCGCTACTCGCCTGGAGAATCTCCTGACCCAAACCGGAAAGCAAAGCGTCGAGGGCCACCAGGTTTTCCGGCTGGTCATCGACGATCAGGATTTTTGCTCTAGCATCGGATGAGGTCATTGGATCACCGATCATTTTCGCTATCTATACAGCCAGACTCGAAGCAACGATTTAAGTTGCTCGCTGTCGACCGGTTTAGCAATGTAGTCTGACGCACCGGATTCCATGCACTTCTCGCGATCACCTTTCATGGCTTTCGCGGTCAGAGCTATAATCGGCAATTTTTTGAATTCATTGCCTAATTCTCGGATTCTACGAATGGTTTCATAACCATCCATATCAGGCATCATCACGTCCATCAAAACCAATTCGATAGAAGGATCTTCTTCGAGAATTTTGATTGCCTCGATACCTCGCTCGGCATACGTCACCTTCATGGCGTTTGATTCGAGCATGCTGGTGAGAGCGAAAATGTTGCGCACGTCATCATCAACAATCAAAATTTTCCGATCGGTGAGAACTTGATCGGCTTTCTGCGATTGTTCGATCATTTTGCGCTGAGTTTCCGGCATGTCTTCTTGCAGACGATGCAGGAATAGAGCCGTTTCATCAAGCAGGCGGTGTGGCGACTCGGCTTCTTTCACGAGTGTCACTCTGCCCATTTTTTGAACTTCTACTTTCTCGTCCTGAGTGAAGTCGCGACCGGCATAGACAATCACGGGCAATCTCATGATGCCGAGGTCATCTCGTATCCGGCGTACGAATTCATGTCCGGTCATATCAGGAAGTGAGGTCGCTACCACAATGCAATCGAAGTGTTCGGATTCGAGCAGTTCGAGCGCTTCTCTTCCGGACATCGCGATCTTACTGCTCACGTCTCCATCGCCGATTAGATCGACGACCGCTTTGCTGTGTTCGCGATCGGGTTCGATCACGAGCAGCTTTTTAGCGGATGTGGCGACGAAACTTTTCACTTGCGTGAGCGCCTCATTAATGGATTCCTTGCTGACTGGTTTTTCCAGATAACCGATAACACCCTGACGGTAACCTCTCTCTTGCTCTTGCTCGCACGAGATGACGTTGACCGGAATGTGACGGGTTGTCGGATCGTGCTTGAGCCGATCGAGAATGGTCCATCCATCCATATCGGGAAGTCTCAGATCTAGCGTTATAGCATCCGGAACATAACGTCGTGCCAGGGCAAGCGCAGACTCGCCGGTGACCGCTACCATCCCCTTAAAGCCCGCTTCCCGAGCCATGTCTAGAAGCAGTCGAGCAAAACGCTGGTCATCTTCAATTATAAGGAGAACACGATCGCCCTCCTCGAGATTGCCACGATCGTCAGCCACCACATTTTCGAGGAGAAGTGCCTTCTCGTTGAGCATATCCGGTGAAGCGATCGGTGGAGTGATACCATCCGGGCTATACCGCGGTAGCATCGGAGCAGTCTTAGCGACTGGCACGAGCGGCTGCACGTATATAGTCGGCATGTACAGCGTGAAGGTGCTGCCTTCTCCTGGAGCACTGGTCACTCGAAGTTCGCCACCCAGGAGGTTGGCGATCTCTCTGCTGATCGGAAGACCGAGACCGGTGCCGCCGTATTTGCGGCTCGTACTGCCGTCGGCTTGTTGGAACGCTTCGAAAATGATTCTCTGTTTATCGAGAGCAATTCCGATGCCGCTGTCTATTACAGAGAATGCGATTACCTGACCGGCGCTGTTGAGTCGATCGTGATCCGGACTCCATCCGCTCTGCACAACCCCGACAGACAGCGTAACTTTACCTGCTTCAGTGAACTTGAACGCATTGGACAGCAGGTTTTTCAGAACCTGCTGCAAACGTTTCGAATCGGTTTGCAAACTCTTCGGAACGTTGTCCGAAATTTCGATATCGAAATCCAGCTTCTTCGATGCTGCGACCTGCCTGAAGTTGCGCTCCAGTGCCTGACGCATTTCGTCGAAGGCGACGTCGGTGACATCGATGTTGATGGTTCCCGACTCGATCTTGGACAGGTCGAGGATATCGTTGATCAATTCGAGCAGGTCAGAACCTGATTCGTGAATTGTCTCGGCAAAGTCGACTTGTTTTTCCGTGAGGTTGCCTTCGCTGTTCTCCGAAAGTAGTTTCGATAAGATGAGTAGCGAGTTGAGCGGCGTTCGCAGTTCGTGCGACATATTTGCAAGAAACTCGGACTTGTACTTGGAAGTGAGGGCGAGCTGTTCGGCTTTTTCCTCGAGACTCCTTCTCGCTTGTTCGATTTCTTTGTTTTTGTGTTCCACCTCCGCGTTCTGTTCGGCAAGCAGTTTTGCTTTCTCTTCCAGTTCTTCGTTGGTGTTACGCAGCTCTTCTTGTTGACGGGTGAGCATTTCTTCCGAAGCTTGAAGTGTCTTCGCTTGTTGCTCCAGTCGTCTGTTGGTCTCGGTCAGTTCTTCTTGTTGAACCTGCAGCTCTTGCGCCAGAGACTGGGATTGCTTCAGCAAGTTCTCAGTTCTCATGTTTGCTTCGATGGTATTAAGAACGATACCAATCGATTCTGTGAGCTGGTCGAGGAAATTCAAGTGAGTTTCACTGAACATGTTGAACGAAGCGAGTTCGATGATAGCTTTGACTTCGCCTTCGAAGAGAACCGGCAGCGCCACTATGTTTCGAGGTGTGCTTTCTCCGAGACCCGATCCTATCTTCAGGTAATCGCCCGGCACGTCCTCGATAACAATTTTTTGTTTCTCGAGTGCGCACTGTCCGATCAAACCTTCGCGCAGTTTAAACTTCTCCGACAGTTGTTTGCGTCTTTGATAGGCATAACTACCAAGCAGTTTGAGAACCGGCTCACCGTCCTCGATTTCATTGATGTAGAAGACACCGAGTTGTGCCCTTACCAGTGGTGCCACTTCGGACAGAATCAAGTTAGCAACTGTGAGCAAATCTCTTTGCCCCTGCAGCATACTTGTGAATTTCGCGAGGTTGGTTTTCAACCAGTCCTGCTCGGTGTTTTTCTGTGTCGTGTCTTTGAGGTTGCGGATCATCTCGTTGATGTTGTCTTTGAGCGCCGCGACCTCGCCTCTGGCTTCAACGTCGATCGATCGGGTGAGGTCACCCTTCGTCACGGCTGTTGCTACTTCGGCGATAGCTCGTACCTGAGTCGTTAGATTTGCAGCCAATCCATTTACGTTGTCCGTCAAATCTTTCCATGTACCCGACGCACCAGGCACGAGTGCCTGACCTCCGAGAACCCCTTCAACTCCTACCTCCCGGGCTACTGTGGTTACCTGGTCTGCGAAGGTCGCCAGTGTGTCGATCATCTCGTTGATGATGTCTGCCAGCGCGGCGATTTCACCTTTAGCCTGGAGTACGAGCTTGGTGTTCAAGTTACCTTGGGCTACTGCAGTTACAACCCCAGCAATTCCGCGTACTTGTTCCGTCAGGTTGCCTGCCATGAAGTTTACGTTGTCCGTAAGGTCTTTCCAGGTACCCCCTACTCCCTGCACAACGGCTTGTCCACCCAGTTTTCCTTCGGTACCTACTTCCCGGGCTACCCGTGTTACTTCAGATGCGAATGATGAGAGCTGGTCCACCATTGTGTTGATTGTGTTTTTCAGCTCTAAGATTTCGCCTTTTACGTCTACCGTGATCTTCTTGGACAGGTTGCCGTTTGCTACGGCGGTCGTTACGTCCGCGATGTTCCGCACCTGAGCTGTCAGGTTGGATGCCATCGAGTTTACGTTGTCCGTTAGATCTTTCCAGGTTCCGGAGACTCCTTTTACAACGGCTTGTCCACCGAGTTTTCCTTCCGTTCCTACTTCCCGGGCTACCCGGGTTACCTCCGCCGCGAATGATGAGAGCTGGTCCACCATGGTGTTGATTGTGTTTTTCAACTCCAAGATTTCGCCGCGTACGTCTACCGTGATCTTCTTGGAGAGGTCGCCGTTTGCTACGGCGGTCGTTACTTCCGCGATGTTTCGCACTTGGGACGTGAGGTTGGACGCCATGTAATTTACAGAGTCCGTCAAGTCTTTCCAGGTACCGGACACACCTTTAACGTCTGCCTGACCGCCCAGTCTTCCTTCCGTACCTACTTCCCGTGCTACCCGTGTTACTTCAGATGCGAACGATGACAGCTGATCCACCATTGTGTTGATCGTATTTTTCAGTTCGAGGATTTCGCCTTTTACGTCTACTGTAATCGTCTTTGTCAGGTCGCCGTTTGCTACGGCGGTCGTTACTTCTGCGATGTTCCGTACTTGTGATGTCAGGTTGGACGCCATGTAGTTTACAGAGTCAGTCAAATCCTTCCACGTACCAGACACACCGCGGACGTCCGCCTGACCGCCCAGCTTTCCGTCCGTACCTACTTCCCGTGCTACCCGTGTTACCTCGGCTGCGAACGATGAGAGCTGGTCCACCATGACGTTGATTGTGTTTTTCAGCTCTAAGATTTCGCCTTTTACGTCTACCGTAATCTTCTTGGACAGGTCACCTTTTGCTACGGCTGTCGTCACCTCTGCGATGTTCCGCACCTGAGATGTCAGGTTTGATGCCATCAAGTTTACCGAGTCCGTCAGACCCTTCCACGTTCCGGCAACACCCTGTACATCGGCTTGTCCACCGAGTTTTCCTTCCGTACCTACTTCACGGGCAACCCGCGTTACCTCAGCCGCGAATGACGAGAGCTGGTCAACCATGACGTTGATCGTGTTTTTCAGTTCTAAGATTTCGCCTTTTACGTCTACTGTGATTTTCTTTGAGAGGTCGCCATTTGCCACAGCGGTCGTTACGTCTGCGATGTTCCGTACTTGTGATGTGAGGTTGGACGCCATGTAATTCACAGAGTCCGTCAAGTCTTTCCATGTACCGGAGACGCCTTTTACATCGGCTTGTCCACCGAGTTTTCCTTCGGTACCTACTTCTCTTGCCACCCGGGTTACTTCAGCTGCGAATGATGACAGCTGGTCCACCATGGTGTTGATTGTGTTTTTCAGCTCAAGGATTTCGCCTTTTACGTCTACTGTAATCTTCTTGGACAAGTCGCCTTTTGCTACTGAGGTCGTAACTTCTGCGATGTTCCGTACTTGTGATGTCAGGTTGCCTGCCATGTAGTTTACGGAGTCGGTCAAATCCTTCCATGTACCGGACACACCTTGTACATCCGCCTGACCACCGAGTTTTCCTTCCGTACCTACTTCCCGCGCCACCCGCGTTACTTCGGAAGCGAAGGAGGAGAGCTGGTCCACCATGACGTTGATTGTGTTTTTCAGCTCAAGAATTTCGCCTTTTACGTCTACCGTAATCTTCTTAGATAGATCGCCTTTTGCTACGGCTGTTACGTCTGCGATGTTCCGTACTTGTGATGTGAGGTTGGACGCCATGTAATTTACAGAGTCCGTCAACTCTCGCCACGTTCCCTCAACCCCTTTTACCTGCGCCTGACCTCCCAGCTTTCCTTCCGTACCTACTTCCCGCGCCACCCGTGTTACCTCGGATGCGAAGGAGGAGAGCTGATCCACCATGACGTTGATTGTGTTTTTCAGTTCTAAGATTTCGCCTTTTACGTCTACTGTGATTTTTCTTGTCAGGTCGCCGTTTGCTACGGCGGTCGTCACGTCGGCGATGTTTCGCACCTGGGCTGTCAGGTTGGATGCCATCGAGTTCACATTATCAGTCAGATCTTTCCAGGTACCGGAAACACCTTTTACAAGCGCTTGTCCACCGAGTTTTCCTTCCGTTCCTACTTCCCGGGCTACCCGGGTTACCTCGGATGCGAAGGAGGAGAGCTGGTCCACCATGACGTTGATTGTGTTTTTCAGCTCAAGGATTTCGCCTTTTACGTCTACCGTAATCTTCTTGGACAGGTCGCCATTTGCCACAGCTGTCGTCACTTCTGCGATGTTTCGCACCTGGGCTGTCAGGTTGGATGCCATCGAGTTTACTGAGTCCGTCAGGTCCTTCCAGGTACCCGACACACCTTTTACTTGCGCCTGACCACCGAGTTTCCCTTCCGTACCTACTTCTCGAGCAACCCGTGTTACTTCGGAAGTAAACGATGACAGCTGATCCACCATGGTGTTGATGGTCTTGGCAGTTCGCAAGAACTCCCCTTTCAGCGGTCCGCCCTCGATCTCGAGAGCCATGGTTTGCGTCAAATCGCCTTTTGCTACTGCGCCGATAACCCGAGAGACTTCGGTTGTCGGTCTAACTAGATCGCCCACAAGATTGTTCACTGATTCAATACATTCGGCCCACCCGCCAGTGGCCTCACCCAGAGATGCCCTCTGTTTGATTTTTCCTTCCTTACCAACGACCGTACTGATGCGATGCATCTCTTCAGTCAAGCGCTGATTCAATTCAATCGAATGGTTGAAGGCCTCAGCGATGTCGCCGGCGATGCCGGTTTCATCCAAAGGTAGTCGAACCGAAAAGTCGCCTTTTGCCATCATCCTCAACGCTCGCAATAACTGCTTTGCGTCAACGACGTCTCTGTGATTGCCTGAAACTGAGGCTGTGGTCATTTCGTATCTCCTTGTGGTTGCCTCGAAGGAACTTGATCCGGCGGGAGTGTTCAATTCGAAGCTGCACGATCTCTTAGTGAACTTGGTCACAAAGCGACCAAGCCATAGATCGAAAAAAAGCATGGCTGGAAGTACTTCCGAAGGCGAAAGGTTCCGGAAAGGCCATACTTTAATAACGTCTCTTCTATAGAGTCTGCCACACGGCGGTGAAAAAATCACCAAACTGACCAAATCTGACCTCTTTAAATTTGATGGCAGCCATGGTTCTCAGGCACTTCCAAATTAATAACAGTGGTATCGATTTTTTATCAGAATGGCTATTCATCAGAGAAGTGTGAACCGACCATAGGCAAAACTCTTAGCCACTAGACTACAAGGACGCCCTTGATCACCGCGGATGGTGTCATACAACCGATACAGCGACTCCGCAGCCGCATGTCAACTGGAACCGAGAATATCTGCCATTCCAGAACGAAAAGCTCCGATGGATCGAAGAGACATCTTGATTGCCCAGGTTTATCCAGGAATGAAACCGATAATTGCTAGACTTTCGTTCCGAAGTCATTCGAAAACGAGACATTTTGTTCCAAATATGACACTACATGCGGTGTACAAACGCGGACGTTTTTTCGATTCGTAATTAAACTTCGCACCGAATGCGGTATCGACTAACGGACAATCACCGTCTTCAATCGACCTTCGTTTGTTATATAGAGCTTGGAGCTATTCTGACCGAATGTGGCAGGCACAATATGGTGTCCAGTCTCGTAGCCACCCATAGGCGTCATCTTGGGAGGACCGGATAGTTGTTTGAAATAACGAGCAATCCAACCGCTAAACTGGGCGGTGTGCTCGTGAGCAAAGGTGATGCTACTGCGAACAACCTTGTAGCAAGCGTCTGCGGTCTTTTCCATATTGTCAGGAATGTCAATCTTCGGAATCGGCAGTGAGACTTTGTGAGTTTCGAGCTGATCGAGCAAAGTTTCGCGGGCGGAGCCCAGGGCGGCCTCGACACTCTCGTCCTTCTTAGAATTTTTGGTCTTTGCCTCTTTCGGAAGAGGTGTAGCCATCGCCAGCTGCCGACCGGAATTATCACCTCGGCGAACCACAGCGCTCGTACTCTTGAGATTTTCAGCCGCAACCGAGGAAACCCAGGACCCGGAAGCGAAAAATATCGCCGTCGTTGCTAAAAGTGTGATTGTGCGTGCCATAGTGACGTTTCCAGCAAATTAATTTCGACCGCTCGGGTTACCCAGGAAGTTGGAACGTACTCGTGAGGCGACCGTATATATCGCATTAGAGTTCGGAAACTTCTTAAGATCGTCAGAATTATCCCACGCCCTGCAAGCCTTACGGTGTGACTGTTTCTAAATCCTTGATAACCTCGAGTGACGTTTAGCCCCACCCGATGGGGAATTCTATACATTGCATTACTGAATCCTTATGGTAGGATCGGGATAACCTGCAAAGCCATGCAGCTGATTATTCTGGGTTTCCCTAGAAGCGTATAGGGTTATCTGTTCTGGAAGCAGGGTTAAAACTAGCTAGTTTTTAAATGGAAGAAGTTTCAAACAGTAGCAGCACGCATGAAGAGCCGGAAGAACCTCCGCAGGGGTGTTCTCCGCGGATTCTGACAAGCTTGCATCTGCCTGACAGCCAGCGATTTTTCCGGTATTCGGAGAAACCGCTTATTTCCATTTGGTCATCGGTGAGCTCGGAGGAAACAACGCGGTAACGCGTTCACACAAACTGCTTGTACTATCTGTATATATTTCTCTGGATCATCGTTTTAACAGCCATTAACGCATTCTTCGTGGCGGCTGAAATGGCTTATGCCCGCGTCCGTCGCACTCACGTCGACCAGCTTGCCGAAGAAGGCAACGTGATGGCGAAGAAAGTGCAAATTTACTTCGAGAACCCTGAAACATTTTTTGCCGGCAGTCAGCTCGGCATCACAATCGCAATGCTGGTCATAGGTGCTATCGGCGAAAGTGCGTTCGCCCACGATCTGGCCACCTGGATGGGTGAAACAGGCAAAACACTGGGCTGGAACCATGACGTCATCTTCACAGCCCGGGCGACTTGCTACGTCATAGTCTTCTTCATCACCGCATTTTTACAGACAATCTTCGGCGAACTGCTGCCAAAAATTCTGACATTCCAGCGCGCAGAGACAATCATGCTCTGGACGATTGGACCAATGCACCTGTGGTGCGCAGCAACCAAGCCATTCCTCATCGTCATGAACGCGACACAAAAGGCGATCGTGAAGTGGACGAATATTCCCGAGCCACCAAAACATCGTCTGGTTTACTCTGAAGAAGAGCTCAAGATGCTCGTGTCAGAGAGCCAGGAACAAGGCGTTCTCGAAGTCCAGGAAGAAGAGATGCTGCAAAGCGTCTTTGAATTCGGCGACACGGTCGCGTCTGAAATCATGACTCCGCGTCGCGACATGAAGTGCATTGCGGCCGATCGTCCTATCAAAGAATTGGTCGACCTGGCGCTCAAGTACGGGCACTCGAGAATTCCAGTTTTCGATAAAGACGTGGACAACATCTTTGGATTCGTGCACATTCGCGACGGATTAAAAGCATATGTCGAGAAACGAGAGAATGCACTTGTGCGCGAATTCGCTCGACGAATACTGATCGTTCCTGAGAATAAACCTCTGAAAGATCTGCTCGCCGAATTTAAACGCAGAAAAACTCACATGGCTGTGGTCATCGACGAGCACGGCGGTACTGAAGGCATGGTTACCTTCGAAGACCTGCTTGAAGAGCTGGTCGGCGACATCGCAGACGAGCACGATCTGGAAGAAGAAATGATCGCGACAATGGAAGATGGTTCGATGATGATCGATGCCAGAATCGATCTGGAAGATGTAAATGACAAGCTTGGTTTGAACATCGATGACGAACAGTTCACCACCCTTGGTGGCCACGTGTTCGGTCACCTCGGACATGAACCTCAAGTCGGAGACGAAGTCACTACCCAGCAGTACACACTCAGAATCGAAGAAGCGGACAGGCATCGCATAACAAAATTGCGGTATATTCCCCACGGCGATCACCAGGCAAATGGTGACGGTCTAAACAACGGCACAGAGGCCAACGCGACGCTCAAAGGCGATTCCGTAGGTCAACTGGAGGCGAGTTAAGTGGATGAGGCTCGCAGAGCCGACGGAACGGATCTCCTTAGATCGCCGGTTGCATCGACTCGTGAAGAACTAATTTACCGCGCACGAAAAGTCTGGGCGAAGAAAAAGCTTGGTCAAAACTTTTTTGTCGATCCGGAAGGTCTCTCGCGCATCGTAGAATCCATGTCGATCACTAAGAACGATCACGTGTTGGAGATCGGCTTCGGATTGGCGTTTCTGACAGAAGCTCTAGCTGCAACAGGCGCGAAGATTACTGGCGTTGAGCTTGATCGAGAACTAATTGAATCAAGCGCCAACCGATTTCCAGGCCACGTCAACCTGATTCACGGCGACTTTCTGGAATTCGACCTATCCAGCTTAACTCCGCCGATTACTAAGATAGTTGGCAATGTGCCCTATCAAATCACCAGTCCGATTATCGCGCACATCTTTGGAGAGATTGGCGAGCCGTCCCCGTGGTGCGAAAATCTGTCCTGCGTCGTCATGACCATTCAAAAGGAAGTGGCTGACCGGTTGATAGCAAAGCCCGGTTCGAAACAATATTCGCATCTCACAGTGCTGAAAGATTACTTTTTTGATGCAGAAATTTTATTCACAGTGCCACCAACGAGCTTTTTTCCCGTCCCTGATGTGACATCATCGGTGGTGCGTTTAACACCGCTGAAAAAACCGCCGATCAACCCCAAAGACATGGTGCTCTTCAAAAGAATACTGAAAGCGGGTTTCAAGTCACGTCGCAAAATGTTGAAAAACAATCTCAGCTTTTTGAAGATACCGGAAACGCAAATCACGACCATAATGAGGAACGCAGGCATCAATCCGAATGGCAGAGCGGAAGACCTTTCCATTCAACAGTTTTCAAAACTGTCAGATGCGCTCACTGATAATATGCCTGATGAAATACAAAGCGATGATGTCGTTGATGATGACGAAGAGTTTTCGTCAGACGACTAAAAAAGAAGAGCCTGATGTCAATCAAAGAGGTTGTTACAAGATGTCCAGCGAAGGTGAATTTGACCTTCGAAATTCTTGGAACTCTTGCTGATGGCTATCATGAAGTATGCACATTTTTGCAGGCAATCTCTCTCGAAGACGAGCTGTTGTTCGAGTTCTCCAACGATTCCTCAAATGCTGATTCCGGAGAGAGCAGGATCTCATATCAAAATTTCCAGTCGGATTTTCCTTTGTCGGAATTTCCAATGACTGAATCAAATTTGATTTCGAAAGCAATACGCACATATCAAATGGTTGTTCCAAAATCTCGTGCGGTGAATGTTGGCGTAAGCATCAGAAAACGAATTCCTATAGGAGCGGGCTTAGCCGGAGGAAGCGCCAATGCCGCCGCCACGCTCGTAGCTATCAACCATTACTTCGATGAGGAATTGTCCCCGGAAAAACTTCTGGAAGTCGGGGCTTCACTTGGAGCGGACGTTCCATTTTCCATCCAGGGAGGAACCTGCATCGGAACGCACAAGGGGGATGTTCTGCAGAAAGTCGACTGCACCCCTGAACTAGTTATGTTATTGGCGAAGCCGCGAATGTTGTCGGTCTCGACGCCCTGGGCATTTAAAGAATTCGATAAGCGACATACAAAACAGACCCCCCAGCCCATCACCGCATCCAGTACCACGATCAACACTGCCACCACACAGAGCTACGCCGCACAAAAGTGCGCTCAGTCACTGGTCAGGGCAAAGTCGGATTCGCAAAGCAGTAAGACTGGCGCTTCGGAAACAGCTGCGCAAACGGCGGCGCAAGCCATTGCAGGAGAACTTAAAAACGATTTGGAACAAGTCATTTTTGCCGAGCACAGCGAACTGGAAGTACTTCGCAAAACTATGGAGAGTTCTGGTGCAATCACGGCGAGACTGACAGGGAGCGGACCTACACTATACGCACTTGTCGAGACTACCGAGCAAGCAGAAGGTTTGCGAAAAAAACTGCTGGAGTTTCAGTCCGAACATATGTCAGAACATAATGATTCAAAGGTCTTTCCACTTGATTTTTGGATCGCAGAATCGTTTAGCCACGGAGCAAGAGTGATCGACCATGAAGCCTGAATCGAAAACGAAGAGCATTAAGAAAGCCGATTCCGAAAAGAAGAAATCGACAGGAAAAACAGTCCAACCAAAACAAGAGGGTGCGGGTAAATCCAGCAAGACCAAAATCACATCCGGAAAGCCCGTCCCTGTCGCGGAGAAAACGAGTAGAGGAAAAACTGAATCTGCAAAAAAAGGTTCTGGAAAAGCCGTTGCGGACAAACCGGCCGCAGGTAAAGCCAAGGCATCAAAAGTCATCACTGGTAAAACCACGACTGTAAAACCTACCGCAAAGGTGAAGGTCGCAAAACCGACGGAGAAAGCCTTCAAAAGCCGTGGCAAGAAGGCAAAAGTGCCAGAGGTTGCACTGGTGTCGAAACCAGTGGCACAAGAAATGCTGACAGCTTTATGCAAGTTGTATCCGGATGCTGACTGCGAATTGGATTTCAAAAACTCGTTCGAACTTTTGATCTCGGTCATTCTCTCCGCTCAGACAACCGACGTGCAAGTCAACAAAGCGACACCGGCGTTGTTCAAACGTTTTCCAACTGCAAAGGCACTTGCAGAAGGTGATCTCGATGAAATCAAAGACCTGATCAAACCCACTGGTTTCTTCAACGCCAAAGCCACAAATATTCAACGGTGTGCACAAGCGTTGGTTGAGCGATTCAACGGTGAGGTTCCAAAAACGTTGGAAGAGCTAACCACACTTCCTGGTGCTGGACGAAAGACGGCGAATGTGGTGCTCGGCGTCGCTTTCGATGTTCCCGGCTGGACGGTAGACACTCATGTTCAGCGGCTCTCCGCGCGGCTCGGTCTCACCAAGGAAACTGACCCTTATAAGATTGAATTAGATTTGCAAAAAACGTTTCCGAACAAAGATTGGTCGAAGTATTCGATCACACTGATCTGGCACGGCCGACGTCTGTGCTACGCACGCAATCCTGATTGCGCTCATTGTCCGATCAACAACTTATGCCCGAGTTCCGAAGTTTAACGGATCATCTTTTTGCCTGAACCAAAGATTGACCGCGACTCGAGTTTAACCGCTATAGAAGCGAACCTACATCTGCGACAGAAACGAAATCCAAGTAAAGATCTCGCTACGGCTTAACTACGACCCAGCTTTTTGTTGATCTGATCGACAGCAGCTTTGAGTTGGAGATCCTTATCAGTGCCACGATCTGACGAACTCGGATTGGGTACGATTTCATCCGGAGTTATTCCAATTCTATTGTTGTGCGCGTCGCCCGGCCAAAATCCGTTGGGCGTGAAGTATCGAAAATTTGTCACACGCAAAGTGCTTCCACCAGGCATGTTGTAATAATTCATCTGCCCAATGCCTTTGCCGTAGGTTTTCGTGCCAATGACCGTTGCATCACCGTGATCTTTCAATGCTCCGGTAAATACCTCAGAGGATGACGCAGACTCCTCATCCACAAGTATAACGGTCGGTTTATCGACTAGATCGGGAAGCCTTCGTGACGATGACGTTCTCTTCGCCGAGGTAGCTTCATCCACTGTGATTTGATTTAAATTGGTGCCATCGAGTTCATAAGTCGTTTTTTCATAGTTGGGTGGAGGCTCGACTGGCGGCTTCTCTCCCCCAATCGCGGCGGCTGCTGGAGCAACGCGTTGTCGAACCGAGACGACCGTACCATCCTTTACGAAGAGAGATGCGGCTTTGATAGCCTCGTCGAAAAACCCACCTGGATTATGCCGGAGATCGATGATGAAACCATCGGCATTCAGATTTTTTTGCAGCGCTGTTTGCAGTTCTTGAGCAGTATCCGATTGACCAAAAGTTGAAACGTTGATGTAAGCAATGTTATTCGGGAGCACTTTATCAGTGACAGCAGGCTGGTCGATATCAGCAGGCGCAATGTCCAGATCAAACGGTTTGCCGTCACGCGATATTGTAAATTTCTTCGCACTATCTGCTTTAACTAACGCATATGCATCATCGAAACTTTTTCCACTGAGGGATGTACCGTTGACCGCGATTACATAATCACCAGGTTTGATACCACTCTTTTCGACAGGACTGCCGGGAAGGGCTCCATTCAATTTCAACGGACTCGGCTCTCCTACACCAACGCTTGTCTTATCGAACTTGAAACCGAAACCATGCCAGACGCCTTGCGCATCTTTCGACCGCGCATCGGACTGCTGTTTGTCGAAGACTGTGTTGTAAGGGTCCCCTGTTGCACTCATAGCTTCGCCAGCAAAGCGCACAGCATCATCTGCATTTTTTATCTGACAATTGTATTTGTTTCTGATTACCGAAAAATCGCCCAGAAGCTGCGGCTCATACATGTTGTGGTACGCGCGCGTGATGATTTGATCGTACTCTGGAGAGATGGGGCACGGAGACAATTCAGCCAGCTTTTCCGGAGTCGCTTTCGGCGCCGTTTTCGGAGCATCCACCCGCTTCGGCGAATGGTCCTTAGCGACAGGTTGCGATTCCAGCGCATCTACCGTGCGAAGCTGGCGCAATAAATTGCGGTCGGCTATGTTCATGAAATCCGGAGCTAGATGAATATGGTCAGAAGCAATTTCTTGGGGGAACGTCTTCTGAGTATTGGATCCGCCGTCCGCTACCTGTTGAAGTTCTGTCATTGTTTTTGTTATCACACCACTGCAATTGTGATTGTAGGGACCTGCGCGCAATATCAAAAGCGTATTTCCACCACAGCTAGCCCGGATTCGCCCGAGTTAGGATTAGAACCCGGCACAGTTGGGGAAAATCTGTTTAGAACAAAATTGCATCCGGGACGTCCGCGTTTCCAATTGGCTACAGCGCGACTGCAAACCAGCAGACCCACGTCCACTTGAGGATATCCCCGAACAAAAGGTACCCAATTGTGACCTCAGAAACCCACGATGTGAGCGCAGATCCAGCCTCCCAACGATTGCCTTTCTGGCCCAACGTCAAAGCGTCGTTTCGACATATTCGCGAGTCGGTAAAAGTCGAAGGCAGTAACATCAGGAAGTCCGACCCGTTTTCGGTCTGGCTAGTCCCGATTGTAGTTTTAATGCTGGCTGGTGCAACCCTCATGGGCACGTTGGCTCGAATTGCTTTCGGTCTCATAGCCTTCGGTTCCGCGATTTACTATATTTTGAAACGCATCGGCATCGTACGAAATATGAATCATCGCCAGACGAACATGGTCTGGCATCTGCTGATGGTCAGTTTCATCAGCGGTTTGCTTTTCGCATTCTTCTATCTTGAACTTCTAAAGATAATCAGTCCTGTCACTCCTGCACAGTGAAGTGAGACTCTTGGGGGCCTTGTGGCGCTTGTAGGGTCTTGTAGGTCCTTTTGTAGATTTTTGCGGTTTCGTAGGGGCTTTGTAAGCGCCCAGGCTGCTACTTCCGTTCCTAACTGGAGCGGCATGGGCGCTTAAAAGCGCACCTACGGTTGAACGTAAGGTCGGGTCACTACGGTCGAACGTAAAGTCGGGCTCCCACGGTCGCCCCTTCGGTCAATCCTAATCTAAATCGAAAATGCGCGAACGCATGCAATGCTTTTCACGTGAACACAGTTGTTCAGCGGTGCTCCGGCTGGTTCATCGCCATCACTAGTTTTAACAACAGTCTTTTCATGTTTTGTAGCCTTCTCATCGACCGCAGATGCATACATCAGCATGCCGACAAGCTTCGCGCCACTCTTTGGTGTCAAAAGTTTTGCCGGATAACTATAACGATGGTTCTTCTTATCGGCTAGCAGTGGCATCGAAATACCATCGGTGGTGCCATCGTCGAATTGCAAGTGAAGCTTGATTGAGCACCAGCCTTTTCCAGGAAGTGGTTCCATCTCAAAAATCAAGTAATCGAAATCATTGATGGTCAGCCGTTTCGGCTCCGGTACATCCCAATGCTTTGCCATCAGCGCCGCCGATTTGTCCTGAGGCAAACCAAGAGAAATGTCGGTCCACTGCTTCGAGTCGACCGAAGGGAAATCGAGTTGATGTACATAGTTGCGAGGGAAGTCCGTCGAAAGATCCGTATTTGACGGTCGAATCTCACTGGCATCACTTTGTTTCTCTTTATGGTCGAGAACAAGATTGATGTGTGGATACATATAAAGAACAGAGCTGGGGATACAATCGCGATCGTCACACATTCCGCTGTAGAGATTGCCCTGTGACTGCGAGGCAAGCCTCAAGGTTACCGTCTTTCCGCGATACGGCAGTAAGTTTAATCGCACTGGTTTCCAGGACTTATCGCAAAATGTGACGTACGACGCACTACCAGATGAAGGAACACGATAGGCGTCAGTTTCAGAACCTTGCACCGCGCGTGGTGCACTCGTGGAAACAACTGAAATTGTGGACACCACTTTAGCGGAGGCTTTCGTGCAACCACCAGCAGGGTCACTGAAACTGCTGACCGACGTTTCGAACACTGCTTCTTCAGCATCCGATGGAACGGCAAATTTCCAATCAACAATGTTGCCGTCGGGCACGTCCAGGTTCAAATGATTATAGTCACGCCAGGATACTCGGCGTCGGGTGTTACGCCCTTCCAGCCACATCACGCGTTTACTTCCCGGTAAGCTTTGTATGCTCACATTGGCTAACGCGAATTGACCTTGAAGCGCATGTATTTGGTTTGGTGAAAATACACAGAGGTCATGCTTTGCCAATGAGTTTGCAAACGACAAGATTCGGTCAGGTCTGCCATCGTTACTGAAAATAGTAGACTCGAGAAACGTAGGCGCCGTCTTGTAACCACGAAGATATTCAGCGGACACGGGTGCCCTTGCGGTCAGGAAGAATTGCTTATCGCGATAAGACAAATTGGTAGTGAGATAAAGAACAACGATGGTTGCAAAACCAATCAAGCTTGATGCCACCAGTGTGATTCTGACTTTGCCAGAGATTTCAGAAGCATTTGCGCTAGTGGCTTTAGTAAGATTAGCGACGCAAAGACCAAACACTGCGATCCAGCAGTACATGGACATGGACGCATACCATGGAGCAATGTGTGTTCTGAAAATTCCCACACTCCATATGCTAAGAAATCCGTACGCAAACAGCAGAATGCAAGTTCTATTCAAATTGCTCATTTTCGCTCGTTGGAGCAAAGCTGGCACCACTAACGCCACTACTAGACCTATCAAGATCCATGAAGCGATTTCAGCTCCAGGAAGTTTTCCGTAGACAAGACCCATATCTTTGGCAAAGGGCCGACCAAGCGTGTTTATAAGGAACGTTGGATCGAAGAAACCGAACGTCTGCGTGAGTTCCGGATTGCCCTGCGAACGACGTGACAAGAAGTGGTAGTAAGGTGCAAGTGATACCACTGTACCGACTAGCCAATACCCAAAAGCAACCTTGCTATTGACGAAAAGATTTCCGCCGTCGACGCGCTTAGTATCCGATATTTGCAGACCCGCTGTTCTGGCAGGATTCCAACGATGCGACCAGCCACGAGCGGGAAGCAAAAATATAGCCAGAAGCAAAGTCGCCCAACAAGGTGCCACGTTGCCAAAAGAGTACGATGATATGACACCACCGACAAACATTAGCAGCAAAGAATGCGGTGTTCTGCCGAACTTGCACAATGCCCAGAGCGCAAAAGTAAACCCGAGCAAGCACAGACCAATCGCGATACTGGCTTCTCCGTAGATCATTATGCAAGTCTGCGACATCGCAAAAACTAGACTTGCTACTACTCCGGTGACCGCGCAGCGAATCCATCTATTAGAGGAACGACCAACTATTAGATCGGCAATCAGCAGAGCTCGTATAGCGTGAAACACCATTCCGACATACAGTTCAGATGTCACATCCCAATGGGTCAGATATGCAACAGCGGTATGCACGAGCACCGGAAACAGTACCATGTGCGTCCGAATAAACGAATCTGAAAAAATAGATAACCATTGATATTGGCCGCTCAAGACTTTATCGACTACATGAATAAACGCTGCATAGTCAACGCAAATATTGTTGGCACCCGTGGTAGCAATTAGCCAGCAAATAAATATGAACGGTGCCAATCCAACAAGTAAAACACCAACGGAGGCAACCCGCGCGAAAGCCCCCAGCAACGGCGATTGCGTGCGTGCAGCCTGAACGGCTTTCGATTGCGAGGTTTGATTTTCTTTGACTAATGTCTGCAAGGGCTTGCCATAATTCGTTGGAAAAATTCGCGCAATAAACTGACACAATTTTGCGCTAACCAACGAGTTATTGCATTACCTTTATGTCACCATCCTTAGTGGCCAGGAGCCGGATTTTTCGACATAGTCTTTTTAGATATAGCCGCGATTTTTTTGTCTACTTCACTGGCTTTCGCGGAATTTTTGCTTTTGAGATAGAGTTTTTTCTGTTCTTTGTACAGCGTGATTAAATGTGGATCCGATGCTAGGTGCGCAGCAACCATTATAGATATGAGTTGTTCATGCTCTGATGCCGCTTGAGCGTACTTGCGCTTTTGCAGGTAAATCGCCTTCAGAATCTCGTGCGCTTGTATTGAACCGGTGTAATTTTTTCCTTTAGTTCTGTCAAATATTTTCAACGATCTAATCGCGGATTGTTCGGCAAGGTCAAACTGGTGTTGTGCTTGTAAAACTTTAGCCAACTGAGTTAAACAATTGCCTGTGCAAAAACCCGGCGGTATCTCCATCTTCGCGTACAAGTCCAATGCTTCCCGAAGGTTTGACTCCGATTTTGCATATTGTCCTGCGTGATACTGAATCAGGCTGAGTAAAAATAAATCGCTGGCTTTGATCAATTGTGCGTTGCCTTTCAATTTGCTCGTTATACGCACAAGTCGTGTTGCATAAGGGTCGGCTTCAGCATACTTACCTTCATGCAGCAATATTGTTACCAACTTGCGAAGAGTGGTTGCCATATATCTATTGTCGTCACCACTGATGATGTCACGCAGCTGAACCGCATGTTCCAGCGCCAAGTATTCGAGCCAACCATGGATCTGATGAGTGTAAGAATCAGCGAGGTCCTCCATCCACACAAGCGCCTCATGGTCGAGCGTTTTGTCTTTCTTTTGCTCTTGAACCATCATTACGAGCTTCTGATAGTAGACTTCTGCATCCCAATATTTTCCCTGCAAAACCAAAACATTGGCTACATGGTAGAGAGTCTCTATTCTTTCGCTTGCGTTCTTTGGGAAGTCCTTTGCGATCTTCATCGATTCCCTGTAGTACTTCTCCGCAATCGCATAATGACCGGCAACCTCTTGGTTTTGCCCCTCACGCTTTACGTCCATCCATTTGGTTTTGTCAAAACTGGAAGCTGGTTGCGCACAGCAAAGAAATAAAATAAAAACTGCAATCGAGGAACATTGGGTCACCGCATGTAGTACTGCAACATGTTCCGCAATATTTTGACGATTTCGAAAACGTGCATACATTTTGAGATTCACTTGTCCTTAAGAACGAAGCGGGTTTCTGGAAAACCGGACCTCATCGCTCGACCTCTGCACTAACGTCGGTCTTACTAAGTATAACGGCTCTAGATTATTGTTCCTTCAATAATCTCCGAAGCTGCTCTTCGTACGTCCAATTGCACGAGCTTGCGAATACACAGTTTCTCGATCTTAATCAGACACAACGGATTGATCCTTTTGGTCGCGAATCGCTCAAACCGTCACCTGGATGCCCGCAACTAGAATTGTATTCCCGTATAGAGCCTTGCCATACTGCGAAAAATGACTTATTTTAGATTCGAAGTAATGGTTTGATGCACTCGGAATTCGGCTTGCCTTCGGTGCCCATGCACCAACCTAGAAAGAAAAACTCTTGAATTCGATCGTTGGAAACGCTCTTCCTGTCCTACCTCTCACGCCCGGAACGGATGAGGATAGTGACGACCGTCGTATTGCGGAGACTTTCGCGAAGCTTAGATTCAGCCATCCGCTGCGAAAGTATCAAACCGAAATCCTAGATTTAGTGAACGAAAAAGTCGCAGCCGGCAGGCGCGAAGTCCACATCGTGGCGCCACCTGGTGCAGGCAAAACAATTATCGGTCTGCAGATGGTGCTCAACTTCAAAAAGCCAGCACTAATTTTGAGCCCAAACACCACGATTCAAGCGCAATGGTCGCAGAAATTGGATTTGTTCATCCCTCCGGAAATGAAAGGTTCTGACTCCGTCAACTTTCTGAATGCTGATGACATCATCGGCACGCACGAAGTAAGACCTCTAAAGCCGATAACTGTTTTAACCTATCAAGTACTCTCGACACCAGGCAGAGAACAAGAGTATTTGGAACAACTCGCTCAAAAAGAATGGGTAAATGAGCTGCGCAACAATCGCTCATACTCCGTCGGCGAAGCAGAACTACGAATTTTGGAACTGTTCCAAAACAATCCCAAAGCGCACCAGCGCGAGATGTCGCGTCATGCCAGTCGAATTAGAAAACGTTTGACCGAAGTGATGAAGCTGGAAGAAGTACTGCACAAAAATGCGCTTGATTTGATCCAAGCGCTAAGACGTCAAGGCGTCGGTCTTGTAATTTTTGATGAGTGCCACCACTTAACCGATTACTGGGCTGCCATCATGGCTCACATTTTGCGAGTGCTGGATGAACCGTATGTGGTGGCGCTAACCGGAACTCCGCCAGAGGGGAAAACCAGTTCGCAAGAGAATCGATACATGTCTCTGGTCGGCAACATTGATTATCAGGTTCCCACACCAGCATTGGTGCGAGAAGGTGGTCTGGCTCCATTTCAAGATCTTGTCTATTTCACGGAACCAACGGTCAAAGAGTTAGAGTTTTTAGAATCTCAGCACGAAGATTTTCATGTATTGATTGATGAGCTCACAGGACAGAAAGACGACGCCACCAAATTTAGTGCCAAACTTCAGGACAACGGCAAGTATGACGTAGTGGATGAACTTGCAAGTGTTTCGCCACTGCTAACCTGGGTCTTGCGTAGAACAATCGAGGCCAGTGAGGGAGAAGGCTGGCAGAGATTCCAGGAGAAATGTCCACAACTTTCCATATCTCTCGTTCGCTGCCTCTATAAATTCAAGTTGCCAATCCCGCGCCGCGTCGTGGTAGCAGAAGGTTCTGCACAACCACCGGTTCTCGATGATTGGATGGCAATACTTGATGATTTCGCTTCACACAAACTAAAGATCAGTTCGACCGCAGAAAATCATGAGTTGTTTGAGAAGATCAAACGCGCGACGCGCAAACTAGGATACGGAATATCCGAGCGCGGACTCAGGAAACAAGCATCACCAGCGGATCGCGTACTTGCATTCAGCAAGAGTAAAGCGCAAGCGGTCGCGGAAGTTTTGTCTATCGAATATAACGGCTTGGAAAAACGATTGCGGGCTATCGTCGTCACCGATTTCGAGCGCATGTCTGCAACTGGACTGAAAGCAGTCGACGGAGTGCTCGATGAGGAATCCGGCGGAGCCGTCGGCGTCTTTCGAGATCTTCTACAGAAGCCTATTTCAGTCGACGTGAATCCTTGCCTTGTTACCGGCGGTCTACTTCTGATCGATTACAGAATTAAAGAGCAGTTCACCACAGCAGCAAAAGAATTTCTTTTAAAAGAAGGGCTGAAGTTTCCATTGTCCGTCGTGGATAGCGATGATTCCACATATTGCGAAATCATCGGACAGGGTGGAGAATGGGAATCGCGTCTCTACGTCCGGCTTGCCACAGAGTTATTCGAACGTGGAATTTCACGATGTTTGATCGGAACTCGTGGATTGTTCGGTGAAGGATGGGACAGCCAGGCGCTCAATACATTACTCGACCTGACTACCACCACGGCACCGGTTTCAGTGAAACAACTGCGCGGTCGCAGCATCCGCATTCAAACCAATGATCCACTTGGTCATCGCAAAGTCGCAAACAATTGGGATGTAGTTTGCGTCGCGCCCCAGTTAGAAAAGGGACTTAACGATTACAATCGTTTCGTCAGAAAGCACGAAGGCTTTTACGGCGTATCCGATGATGGGCAGATCGAAAAAGGCGTCGGTCATGTTCACCCGTCGTTGTCGGAGATGACCCCCCTGGAAGTGTTCAACTCTTATGACAAATTCAACCAGGAGATGTCTGGTCGCGCGCTCCTGCGAGAAGACGTTTACGACCTATGGAAAGTCGGAATTCCATACGAAAATAAGACTGTTGGTTGCGTGGAATTGTCTAACCTTCGCGCACCGAATCTGACACCACCCAATTTGAAAGGTAACATCACTCCGAAAGAACATGCGCACCATATGCGAGGCGCGCTCGCCGGGGTCTGGGGCGAATACGCCGGCGTAGGAGCGATCGCCTCTACAGGATTGGCTGTCGCGCTGGCTAGCACCGGAACGCCTATGACATTTGCCCTCCTGCCTTTTGCAGCACTAATTGCACTCGGTGCTGGAAAGTACAAAGCGATGCACGACCGCTTTAAATCTGAAACCTTGTCGGGAAATTGCCAGGATGAGAGTTTGAAAAACGTCGCGACAGCGGTTCTCTCTGCGTTAAAACGGCGTCGACTCCTGCCTCCGCGTGCAAGCGCGAAAGACATCGTCATCTCGGAGCGCAGCAACGGATGCTATCGGGTCATTTTGAATAATGTCGATACCGAGTCTTCGACCATTTTTGTCACTGCTGTTACGGAGGTATTTGCTCCAATCACCGGCCAGCAATACATCATCTCGCGCTATGAGTTTCAAGTCGCAGAAGAGAAACCGAAAAAACCATTTTTTGGAAAACCCGATTGGACCTCAATTTTCAATCGAGGTTCAAAACCAGTAAAAGACGCAAACCCTGTGAATGACTCCAATCAAGTAATAGATTTCACTCCAGACAAAACGGTCGCGCCATCACAACAAATGATCGAGCCCCGCATGAATCCGACCACTAGTTCAGCGACGACCCAGGTCGTCGACTCGCGCTCTCAGCAAAAGGCGCAAAGCCAGTTTTTCCGTAAATACCTCGCCGGTCAGGTGCAACCGGTGCTTTCCGGCTATCACGCCGTTCCATCCATACTTGCAAAGTCGCAGAAGGGGCGCGATGCGTTTCAAGATGCCTGGAACAAGCACGTCAGTCCTGGCGAAATAATTGCCACTGAGACCAACCAGGACATTATCAACAAATATTTCGGAGTTGGACCCAGCATGGCGAAGCGGACCCTTTGGGAGTAGCCAAGCGAGGTTGGAGCAGATTTATCGGCTATCGAGTAGACAATATTCTGCGTGACTATCCGAACCGAATTGTATATGATGGAGCTATGTGATGGGGGCATTGCTAGGGCTAAACTGCGACACCACAAGGCAAGTTTCTATAATCTATGCAAAACACAGACACGACAGACTTTTCTTCACCAATTCAAGAATACAAGCCCGGCGACATAATGAAGTGCCGAATCCAGACTAGGCATTCAGGCGGCTATTCGCTGGGGCTACCGGATTTAGATATTCGGGATGCGTTTTTGCCGACTTCAGTCCAACTGCGCGAAGGGGACGAGATTGAAGTTCTCTTCGTCTGCTCTGATGGCAAGCGCATTTTCTGCTCGCTCTCTGACGACGAGTTCAAACGACGCATTCAATTGAAGACCAGCCAGCTGGATCAATCGACTCCTTAGAATTAAAAACCAAGCTTTTTGCGCATGGCATCAAGCCTGGCGCTTACTTTGGCGTTCGGTTTTAATCGAATGGATTCAGCTAGTTCAACATACGCACCCAGAATGTCGTTGTCACGTTCCAGCTTATCCGCGAGTTTGATTCTTGCATTCGAATCATCGGCGGTAATACCCATATTTCCCAACAGCATCGCCAGATTAGTGCGCGCAGACTGACTTTCGGGGTTCCAGAACAGGGCTTTATGCAATAAAGTGAGCTTCTCCTCGTTACTCTGTACCTGAAGAGACAAATTGTTTGCCGCAACGGCTAAATTGCTCTTAGCCAACTCGTTGGACGAGTCCAGTTTTAGCGCCTTTTCAAAACTGGCAATCGACTCAGAATACTTACCTGCAAACACCGCTTTGGTGCCGACTTTAATCAGAAGGGCCGCTTGATTGGCTGGAGTCAAACGCGAAAACTCGTTATCGCCTAACGAATTGTCAGTTCCGGATGCCACCGCCAGTGATTCATCAGCAGCAGAATAAACGGCTTGAAACGTTCTCGCATCGCGAGGCGTTATGCCGCTTTGCTCAGATAAGATTGGATACATAATGTCGTCCGGAAACGGACTGTGCCCAATCAAACCGAGGGCGTGTCCAATTTCGTGAAGACAAACAAGGTACAAAGCCTGGCTTCCCAGGGGACCTTCTTTGAATGGACTAACAGTCAACAATTTTAAATCGGCGGACTTGATGCCGTCGCTATCCTGCATCACCGATGCCTTACCTGCTTCTGCCTTAAGTTCCGGCGCGTGCATATCATCTGTCCAGGTTACGATCATTTCGGCGCCATCGCGTTGATTTACGACTTCGAATCGCACTTTCGATTTGGTAACCGCTGTCCACTCTTGAAATGCATGACGCAGAACATCATCGAATTCCGGTCTGTATCCGCTAACCGAACCAGGCGGTTCGATAAAAACTGTAATCGGCATTCGCGATTCCGGCCAACGAAAGATGCCATTCACAGTGGTCTCTTTCATGTAATCACCAGATACGGTGGCTTGCTCAATAGGCCTGGAATTTTCTGCTGCAATAACTTGCGACTTCAACGCGCCCACCAGAGCTCGATATTTTTCGGCATCGTCTCGTGAAGAGGTAGTCTCCATGAAGTTTTCGTACGAGCGGACTGCGTCAGAAATTTTTCTGGTTTTAGAATAGCAGTGACCTAAATAGAGGTACGCTTGCGGATTGTTTTTATCCAACTCCAACGACTTTTCCAATTGAGAAAGCGCCCCCCAGTAACGCCCCAAATTGTAGAGACAAATACCGTAGTTCAATCGACAGTCAGCGTTCGATTCATCCGCTATCATCGCAGCTTTGAGAACTGGCTCCGCTTCATCGTTTCGCCCGTCGTTCAAAAGCTTCTTTCCTTGAAGCAATAGCTTGGACGCGTCGGCATTCGATTTCGCGGACGTGCTGCTTTCAGCAATCAGGTTTTGATCATGACCAGGTTTCACGTCAGCACCAAATGCGGTGCTTTCGCAACTACCCGCACTCGCGAAGACAGCATTACCGACAAGAAGCAGACACAACACATATACGGTCGTTAGAGAGTTCAATTTGAGCATTCGTTCTAAACCATAAGTTCGGTTTCAATCTTTGCAAAAACAAAGTCGGCTTGCGAATACCCAAGCCGACCAATATTTGACAGCACCAAGTAACAAGCATCCGCCACGCTTCGCGCGCGAAATAGAACGCTAACGCCATTCGAGAACTGTCGAGCATTAAGCAACAGTGCTCGATCAGCACGATTACTCTTTCGTGTTGGCTCTTAAAAGGACGCCAGACAGCAATTCAAAGCCGGCTTCGTCGAACTGGTTATTCCTGAGTGCATTTTCCAGGAACTGGCGCTCTTCTGGAGATACGATGCCATCGGCCATAATCAGCTCTCTGATTACTTTCGCTTCGTACTTCGAAATCTTGCCATCGTCTGATAGGCACTCTTTGATAGCTTCTTCCAACGATCTTACTGACACGAGAAATCCTCCATAAGCATCACGACTTGAGATTATACTTTAATCTAATTGATGCATGCGTTGACCCACCCTTATTGAATACCCAGAAATGGAAATCACAGCAACCGAATTAAAAGAACGTTTGGACCGCAAGGATGATCTCGTGCTCCTTGACATTCGGCAGGATTTCGAGCTGCCAATCGCGGCGCTGGACGGCTACGTCCATATTCCCGAAGAGGAAATCGAGGACCGGCTCGACGAAATCCGCGGTTTCGGCGACAAGGATATAGTCGTTTATTGCCGAACCGGTCGGCGAAGCACCGAACTAGTGAAGATTCTAGAGCAAAACGGATTTAAGAGAATCCTTAACCTCACGGGCGGTCTGCACGCCTGGTCTGATGACGTCGATCCTTCAGTGATGAAGTATTGAACTTGCTACCATCGCGCACCAAGCCGAGCAGGTTTTGGTAAGTCGTCCACAGAACTCAATGCGCGCGGATTGTACAGGTCCGCATAGGCTGAAGACATACACATTGGCACGACAAGTGACGACCGCACAGCAGTTCCATAAAGAAAACCCAGCAACAGCGAAATCACCACTGGAAAAATGGCGACTGCGACTACAGAAACGCGGGTTTGCCTTTTCATGAATCCATCATATGCCAAAAAATTATGAGACGGAAACCTCGCCGTTCTTGTCTATCTCGGCAGTCATGGTTCTGTTAAAGCTGGAGACTATGAATGACGATGGTTCTTTCGGGACGCCGCGGGCGGTAAACACGACCGAACCGGATACCTGAACGTTTTCCGGCAACACGATGTCTTCCACGGCGCGCTCGGGGGTCTTCATGACGTAAGAGTTGCGGTTGAGAAACTTTTCGGACTGGTTTCTACCTGTGACTTCAATCGGCTCCTGCAGTTGAATTGCAGTAGCTTTGGCACGGGCGAGATCCTGCACGAGTTCCCGAATGACCGTTCGGACAGTCAATTGAGCATGAGTGTACTGAAGCACGCGAAAGGCGAACAGGGGCACCGCCAGGAACATGGCGAGAAAAACCAATGCTTCGACTTTGCGCATCAACGGCCAGCCGCCGCGAATAGCCGCAGCTCCGTCTTGCCTCGCCTCGTCCGAATTCGCCACGTTTGGGACTCCAATCCAATTTAGTATATTCCAGCAACAGTACGCCCCGTAACGTTTCATCGGTTCATGTTCCGACCATTATCTTGGACATGAGACCTGCATCCGGGCTACACTTTAAGCTTATGGCAATCACTGACGAATCAAAAGAAAAACTCAAAGCCCGGCTCGCGAAAGCTATCGGTCACCTGAACGCTGTCTATCGCATGGTCGATGAGAAAAAGTACTGCATTGACGTGCTACATCAATTGAAGGCAGTCCAGTCCGCGCTTGACAAAACTTCTGAGGTAATTCTCCGGCAGCATTTGGAAACTTGCGTTGTCGAGGCGGTTAAAAATCAGGATTCTGAACGAGTGATCGATGAGCTTATTCAAGTATTCAAAAAAGCTCCCAACTTATACGTTCTCGAAGACGACGAGAAATTACCTCATAGCGCAACCGAAGCCGGCGGAAGCAGTTGCTGTAAGCCCTGAGCAATTTGTTGCGCAAACAAACGGATTATTAACTGTGATCAGAGATGAGCAGCAGTCAGCTCTACCGTGGCACAATTTCGGTAGCTTGAGGATGCAAACCCAGTCATGAAAAGAGTTCTAATACTATCCGCTTCTGCAGGTGCCGGTCACGTTCGTGCCGCCGAGGCGCTCGAAAAAGCATTTTCCCGACACGAGGGAATCGAAGTCAGACACGAAGACGCACTGCACTACACAAATGCCGCGTTTCGCAGAGTCTATTCGCGAGCATACATTAATATGGTCAATCGCGCGCCCTCTGTTCTCGGACTGCTTTATGACTGGGCCGACATTCCATGGAAAGATGAACGGCAACGCCTCGCGTTTGATAGGCTCAACACACTACCACTGGTGGCAATGCTCAACCGGCATAAGCCGGACCTCGTCATTTGCACGCATTTTCTGCCTGCCGAAATTATGTCGTGGCTAATTTGTAGAAAAAGAGTCGAGACGAAACTTGCAATATGCGTGACCGATTTCGATGTTCATTCAATGTGGTTGTGCCACCACTATTATCGATACTTCGTGGCATTGGATGAAACATGGGTGCATATGACTCAATTGGGATTCGCTCCGGATCGAGTTGTAGTCTCAGGAATTCCAGTCGACCCGGTTTTTGAAATCGCCAAAGACAAACTCGAGATGCGACAAAAATACGGACTCGATCCGACGATGCCGACCATTTATATGTCCATGGGTGGGTTTGGAGTCGGACCAACAGAAGAGATTCTCACTTCGCTCTCACAGATTCAACATGACGCGCAAGTGCTGGCGATGTGCGGCAGAAACGACGATCTCATCGAGCGTTTAAACCAATTGAATCGAAACTTCGAGGGCCATTCACACCTGAAAATTCATCCGGTTGGCTACACTCATGATGTTGATGAATACATGACGGCATCAGATATGGTGCTTGGAAAACCTGGTGGTCTCACAACGTCTGAAGCACTCTGCAAAGGATTAGGCTTCGTAATCGTCAATCCAATTCCCGGTCAGGAAGAGCGAAATGCCGATCACTTGCTTGAGGAAGGCGCGGGAATCCGATGCAATAATCTACCGACGCTGGCCTACAAGGTGGATAACCTACTTGGCGATCGTGAGCGATTTGCACGTATGAAAGAAAATTCTCTGCGACTTTCCCACGCTGACGCCGCAAATACGATCGTCAACACGTTACTAAACAACGAGTCGGAACATTCCGCAATCAGCGCCACAAGCCATCGCTGCGCCACTATGCGGGAACGTGCAGTAAAAGCCACTCGGCGCGCCACAGGTTCACTAGTCTCACGACTGAAACGCAAGCGCCGAATCTGGTCCAAAGGTTAGGCGGATTAGTTAAACCTTCGCTGATTCAGACTTCAGTTTGTAAAAGTCGGCCTCTTTGGATTCGCGAACTTTGTCTGCGAACTTGCGATAGAAGCTCGGTAGGACGAGATAACCGACATGTGCGCCGACGATGTCCATGCCGGTGTTGTAGGCTTCGTCGTCAACTCCGTCAACTACGCCTTTGGCACTGTAGCTGACGAAGTCGTTGTGATCCCAAACGTTCCACCACGTTCCCAAATGCTTTCGATCGGGGTGTGGCACCAGCTGTGATGTCTCTTTTCCGAACTCACTTTTACTGCTGAGGAATAACTTCATTTCTTCAAAAAATCCGACCTGCGATGCAGATGCGCACCAGAAGTCGATGCGCACATCTTCGAGCTCCGGCATCTCCGGAAGGAAGTGGGTGACGATATCGTACATGATCTGACCGCCCATCGAGTGGCTGAGCACAATAATTGGTTCACCACCGCGTGCCTTTTGAATTTCGCGACAAGCGATCAAATTATCGATCAAACATTTTGGTATAGGACCCGGATTAGAAGCGGTTCCGCGACGATGGATGTAGGTAAACACATCACCGAGAAAACGAGTAACGAATTGTCCGAGTGGTGCTTTTATTTGCATCATCGCACGGGTAGCGGCAAAACTTGGACTGGATACGCCTCGAGTGAATCCTTCTTTTAAATGACTACCGACTGATTGCGCCCAGGTATTTTTGTGGCTGAGTTTGTCTCGCAAATCGTGGCGAAGATTCTCAATCTGCCGCTTCACGCGACTCTCCATGAACACCATCTCTTCTTCTACGTTTTTGCATTTAGCAAGTTCAGCACGCGCTTCGTCAGAATGCGCGACTTCATCTGCTGCCGCTGCAAGCAAAGCTTTTTCTTTGGCGGAAAACTTCTTGCTTTGCTGGATAGTCTCAAAACAGAAGTTGCTTAAACGCTCTTTTGACAGCCCCTTCAGTCGGCTCAAGCGCGGTTTAAACTCGAGACTATCACCGTCAGTTTCATCCGAATTTTTTTGACCTTTAAACAAAGCTCTGGGGTTTTTCAATTTGCTTCGAAAGTCAGTTCTGAATTCGGCGAGCCGCTCACGCCCTTTCTTCACTCGTTCGACGGAACGGTGGAGAGCCATTGTCGCGGGCGTCTGAGGAATCGAAGAGCCTTGCCACGAGAGCTTTGCGGCATGCTCTCCCCAGAAGCAGTATTTGATTTCGACATTTTCTGGATCCGATGCGATCTCCGGAGCAACGTAACGTCGCAGGAGTGTTTCAACCTGCTCCCAACCAGACTCATCGCGGACGGACACGCCGTGGACGTACAAAATCGGCATTCGTTACCTTCCCTCGAAAACCCCACCCCATTCATTTGTTCCACTACACAAAAAGAATATGTCGATCGTTTGGCGGAACAATCGACATATTTGAGTGGTGAGTGTGCAGTTTGAGTGGGTGGTTGAACTTGTTTCTAACGCAGCAGGTGGACGATGCCGTGAAGAGCAGACTGCCTTTCCGCTCCCCACAGCTTAAGTCCGGTTGTGCTCGCGTTGGGAAAATTGGTTGGTTTGAAGAAAACGCACGGTTTGTTCGGTGATGCGTTTTTGCACGTAGGTGCTCAATTGTTGGGACGTTTGTCCTGGTTTCAGTGGTTCAGACTCGAGGCTGAAGTTGATCATTTCATCAGGAGTCAGCGAATCTAAGACCATTTTGGTGATACCACTTTCAGTGGTTTGAACTTTCTGAAGATGTTCTTTGAGTTGTGGATAATCGTTGACGTTTGGTTCTGCGACACCGAAGTCGGCAGTCACAACCCAGTTTCTGAAAGCCTTTTGGAAGGCTACTTCTTGTTGCTCTAACTCGTAAGCTGCATGAGCGTCCATGTTGAGTTTGATTTTTTCAGAGATTTTGTCGTGGAGGGTTGTTCCATCAGCTCCCTTCTTGAGGAAGGTCCATCTGTCGTATGCAGCGGCGGTATCAACCTTTGCAGCTTCTTGAGCAACAGGAGCTTGAATCTCAGTAATCTTGAAGGAAAGACCGTAGCCGTGCGAGGCGCTGACTAACATTGCGTTGTTATCGAATTTGGCAAACATATTCGGTACGTTTCCTACGCCGGCTTCGAAACTGTCTGTTGTTAGAAATGATGACATGGTTGCAACCTCATACCGCACAGCGAGCGCGTTTAACTAAGTGGGTTACCAGGGAGGATCCACGATTTACACACACTGATTAGTAAGTTGGTCGGTCAAAAGTTGGTTTGTGTGTGTCGATGAGTACATTGTACGTATCAACCCGTGACAAACTTGTGACAAGACATTAAACGTGAAAACGCACTGGAATTCACACTTTTGTCAGGCGGTTTCGATTTCGGCAGCCGTTTTTAGTCCCAATTCGTCGATCATTCGGTCCCGCATCACGAATTTTTGGCACTTTCCTGTGACCGTCATCGGAAATTCAGTCACGACCTTGATGTATTTTGGCACCTTAAAGTGGGCGATTTTGTCTTTCAACCACCGTCGAATTTCTTCCGGCTCGGCGGTGCGAGCGGGTTTAAGCATAAACCACATCGCCACCTCTTCACCCAGCTTGGCGTCAGGCACGCCAAACACCTGTGCTTGGGAGATGCACTCGTGGGTGTGGAGCACTTCTTCGATTTCACGAGGGTAAACGTTCTCCCCGCCCCGGCAGATCATGTCCTTACTTCTGCCAGTGATGTTTAAATAGCCTTCTTTGTTCATCACACCCAGGTCGCCTGAGTGGAGCCAGCCGGTCTTATCTATAGTGCGCTGCGTCGCCTCAGGATTATCCCAGTAGCCCATCATCACATTGTGTCCCCGGCAGACGATTTCGCCCTGCATACCACGAGGGAGTATCTCGCCGGACTCTGGATCGATGATCTTAAGTTCAATTCCAGGAATGATTTTGCCGACAGTCGTGGCACGCACTTCGAGGCTGTCACTAATGGTAGTGGCAGTCATCAGGGGAGCGCTTTCGGTCAATCCGTAGAGAATGATTACTTCTTGCATATGCATTTCGCTGGCGACGCGACGCATCAGTTGAACCGGGCATGGAGCGCCAGCCATGAAGCCACCACGCAAGCTGCTCAAATCGTATTTTTGAAATTCAGGTGAGTCGAGTTGGGCGATAAACATGGTCGGCACGCCGGACATATGGGTGCACTTTTCCTGTTCCACGCATTCCATCGTTGGAATTTCCTGGAAATACGGACTCGGAATGACGACTGTACCACCGACGGATAGCACGGCAAGCGCGCTGCTGATCATTCCACCGCAGTGGTAGAACGGCATCGGAATGCAAAAACGGCTTTTGGAATCCAGTGCCATTGCCCGCGCGGCCAGGAATCCGTTATTGATCAAATTGTGGTGACTGAGCGTCACACCTTTTGGGAAACCGGTGGTTCCCGATGTGTACTGAATATTCACTGCATCATCGAATTGGACTCGCTGTCTGCGTTCTGCAAGAATAGAAGGATCGATCAGTGAACTCAAACCAAGGAATTGTTCAAATGAGTGAAACGAGGAATCCGCGTTGCTAACTGCCTTCTGCAGTGGTTTGCTAAATTCGGACTCGCTCAAATCGCCAAGAACAATAACCTGTTCCAATGATTGAACGCGGGACTGGTTGGGCTTTTTCGATGGATCAACAATGTGCGGAGCCAGTTCTGCAACCATCTCCAGATAGTCGCTCGTTCTATTTCTTGGAATTGAAAACAGAAACTTTAGACTGGATTGTTTGAGGACGTATTCCAGCTCTGACGTGCGATAGCCGGGATTGATGTTGACTAAAATCGCCCCGATTTTGGAGGCGGCGAGGAAGATGATAAACCACTCGCAATTGTTGGTCGACCAAATACCTATCCTGTCTCCGCGCTCAACGCCCTGATTGAGGAGCGCAAGAGCTAGGACATCGGACTGCTTCAGGAGTTCTTCGTAGCTGAATCTTTTGCCTTCGGATGGACTGACTACAGCCTCATTGGCGCGATTTGCGCGCGACACATCTTCTATATGCTGAAAGATAGTTCGACCGATCAAAGGCTCAGTCGTGATGCCATAGTGATAGCTCGGTGCAGAATTATCCGTTGCATCCGAGCTAGTCATTTGTTGCTTTTCAGATTCTAAAACTGATGGAGTGTTCACATCGGGAAGGCTTCTTTTCCGCCCATGATGAGAAGTCTGTCCGACTTCGATTTGTCTTTTTCAACTACGCGATCTTGAATGCCTGGTTTGTAGCGATTGCGACGCTCGTTGACCTTGACCGCTTTGCGGGCTTCGTTGATGACGTCGACAGCTGATTGAATCGTGCTGTCACCAACCCCGACAGAACCGAGTGTGTTGTTGACGGCTACGACTGCCTTCGGGGAGTCAGCGTCGATCAATCCCATCTCGGGGACATTTACGCCACTACCGCCGGATAAAATGATTGCTGAAGCGAGAATTACTAGGTTGGACATGATTACTTCCTACCGCGACCTAGGGCAGTATAGCTCTGTTCTGAAATTCGATGAAACTACTGGCCAATTGGTTTAATATTTCTATAGGCTCTAAAATCAGGACAGGCTCAGGAAAGACATTTAAGATGAAGCACAATTTAAGTAAAAGCCTCATGACAAGCCACCTGTCCCGGTTTCAAAGGATCGCAACAGCGATTCTACTGACATCATCCTTTAATATGATCCAGCCTGCCTCCGCGGATACTGCAACAGACATACGCGACCACAACAATAGAGGCAATATGTTGCTCGCTCGGCGATTGTTTCAGGATGCCATTACTGAATATGAGACGGTGCTGCAAATCGACCCGTCACATGCGATTGCAAAAGGCAATCTGGCACTTGCGCACAACGAGTGGGGAATTTGGTTTTACCGCGCGCGGAAGTATAAAGAAGCAAAAGATCAATGGGATATCGCGGCAAAACTAAATCCTAATGATCAAAACGTCAAACGAAATTTGCGATTACTGGACAATGTTCGAATCGCATCCCCCGCGGCGGCAGCGGCTGATGCGCCTCCCAAGCCGACCGGTCCACAAGACTGGAATCCATTTGATGAATCCCTGGAAAAAATTCCGGTGAAGAAACCATTGTCTAATGCAGCAACTACACCACCGTCGAATGCTTTAGTTTCCGGTTCAACTAGTGCTGCAGCCACTCCTGGTACCGGTTCAAACACTCCTGGTGGAGCCACTTCGGCTTCAACTTCGACCACTCAAAAAGGCGGTGTCTCGAGTGGTGCTACCATCATTAGCGGTGGCAACACGGGTGAATCGCCATTTGGCACCGTAGATGAAGCCAGTATCACCGGTAGCGCAAAATCCACTTCAAGCGGAAATGCGGGCGGCGCAGTAATTCTGTCTAACACCGGCTCAACGTCGAGTGGAAATTCCGGAACCTCGGCATCCCCACCAAAAGGTGATACCGGCTTGACGTCCGATGTTGCGGTAGCCGATGCACCAGCCAACTCCGTAAGAATAATCGGAGGCTCATCCGGAGCAGCCAGCATTATTATTGGTGGCTCTTCACCGGCGAGTTCGTCCGGCATTTCTCCGTATGGAAGCACCGTATCCGGTGGCGGTGGTACCGCTAATGTATTTCAGACTGCCGGAACGCCAAAGCCGCCAGTAGCCACCACAACTAGTGGCAACGCACCGATCCGTTTCACTCCGAGATCAACTGGAGGAAGCGTGCCGATGTCCTGGCCAGGAGGCGTGGACTCCCCTGCTGGAGCGGATTCAGGAAATAAGAAATCACCTAATTTTTTATCGAAATCTGATGGAGATGAGTCCGATTCAAAACAAAAAGACGACGACACCAAAGGCGAAGACACGGCCTCGACTGTTGATGATGTTCTCGCTAAAATCGAAAATAAAGTATATGGCAAAGTATCGAAAAACATGCCGATTTTAAAACGGATTGAGCGACTCGAAGTTGAAACCATGGGTAAGAAAAAGAGCGGTTCTATCTCAGACAGATTGAAGGAACTCAAGGAAACATACGGGTTTTAAGCGGTAGAATTTTCCGTGTTCGAAATCGAAAAAAATACGAATGTTCTTGGTTGAATTCTCGTTTAAAACCGACTCGTTTCACTGACGCTCAAACTAGAACTAAATCGCATCAATTAGCTTTCGACAGATTCGGTTTCAGCTCGCTCTTTTTTTGAGGTTTCTGTCGAGGACGCAGTTTCGCTGGGGTTTTGGTCCTCGGTCGTTCGGCTCTGAAACGCAGCAATCGTCAGCATTGTCGTGACAATAGCAAGTAGTATGGCTATCACTACCATTGCGTGAGTGATGCCTACTTGATCGGCTATGGCGGCAAGAATAAGAGGAGTGATCAGAACAGCGCTTCCCGTACTAATCGACATCCGTGCGGCACCAAGCCCGGTGCGTTCGCCCACGCACCCGATCGCTTGAGCAAAGCATAGTGGATAGACATTTGAATTTCCGATTCCAGCAATTCCCAGACCAACTAATGAAACTATAGTCGGGCTGCCCTGCCAGAAAAGTAGATATCCGATCAACGCAATCGCAGCAGAAATGGGCAGCAAATTTGCAGGCGCAAATCGGCGGGCAAGTCGCACGCCGACAATCCGACCAATCAGCATGGCAGTCAAAAATATACTCACGGCTTGGACAGCATCTGCTCTTAGAAGACCTTTCCCCTTTTGCAAAAAGTCAGCCGTCCAAAAAACAATTGACCACTCACTGGCGACACTGAGCCAAATTGCAATCCAATAGAACCAATATTGCTTGGGCAATTTTCCCGGTGCAAATCCGCGCGTCACATAACCGAATTCCGTGAAGACCTTACTGCCCGAGAGGAATAGAATGGCGAACATGATGATCGGAACTATCATTGCAACTCGCCAGTTTAATTCCCATTTTATGAACTGCCCCACCACCAGCGGTGCCGCCATGGCAAACAAGCTGCCGAAAATAGTTACTTCGGTCAACGCGATCGTTCGCTGGTTTCCAAACCTCTCCGCGTTGATCGTAGTAATTCCCTGACCCATTGTGCTCCCGCAAAAGCCGCCGAGTAAGACACTAAATATGGTGACCGGGGTAAATTTTGCTAACAGAAATGATGCTAGCGCCAAGCAGAGTCCGGTTCCAAATATCCAGATTGCGCGAGACGCTCCGAGCCGCTTAATTACCATGTTTCCAAACGAGCCTGCCGACACGATTCCGATCGACCAGGCGCTAAAATGTAGGGAGCCCATGGTGTAGTTCAAACCATGCTCTTCACGCAAGTAAGGCATGACCGGACCAAGTCCGGAGTAGATGAAGCAATAAAGTCCGATCAACAAATAGCCGATCCAAGTCGCTTTATCGCGAAGAAAAACTCGGTCGTCAGTTGTTGAAGTCAAGGATGCCACCAGCTACTGGTAAGTCTGGCGATTATACTCGATGTATCCGCCGCGATGCTTTCTGTTGGTCGTGTGGTGCGTGTAATGCAACACACCACCTTTTTCGTTCCAAATGTATTCACCGGATATGGTGACCAAATCGCCTTCTCTCAATGGAACGTATGGAGCAAGACTGATGTTATGGGCTACGAGAACTGTCGTGCCGTTGGACAGTCCAAGAAGAAATCTTTGATGCGGACTGCCGTCCCTGTCGTCCGGCAGTAATTTCTTCACCACCGCGGTGATTGTCACCATCACGTTTCGAGCATGGTCGTTTTGCGCGTTGACAATTTCCAAATCACCGGCATTAGCGCTCGCGGGTTCGGACGACGAAGACCTGGAGGGCTTCGACTTGGAGGAAGGAAAGAACGGAAGTTTGAACGACGGGAGACGGAAGGATTTAAAATCCCAACCACTCGATGTTTGCACTGTCGGCGATGATTCCAGTCGACTGAAGTTTCTCGCTGGTGCTGGCGTTGGAGCCACCCGCGCGGCGTTTGGGTCGATTGGCGGAAGCGATGAGTCGAAGCCTGGCGAAACAGTGTTGGCAGGTTGGGGCGGCACGGCTGACAAGGTCGGTTGCGGCGCTGTCGGATACGCGACTTGAGGTGGGGATGCAGGAAAATTATTTCGAGGTGCAGATGCAATCGACGTAGTCCGAGGAGATGCGCTGGTCACAGCCCCGAATTGGTTAGTATTGAGTGACGAACTGGATGCACCACCAAGTGATACCATTCCTGCCGGAGGGCAACCAAATCCTTGATTCTGACTGCTGTTGGCTGACGAGGGAATGTCGGAGATGGGAGTCGCGGAGCGCGTCGGTGCAAAAGTCGTCGGCTTGGCATGACCGTGAGCCAGTCCAAATCGGCTTGAATCGGGCGATTGCACGATTGCGACAGGCGAATGCTTCGCGGTCGACGAGGCAGCACTTGCGACTTTTGGGTTGGCACCAGGCGAGGAGGGTTGCAGAGAAGCGCTGCTGCTCGGCGTTCCATAAATCGATGGATTTAACTTTCCGGAGGACGCCAATGACGAATTTTGAGATGCGACGTTTTCCGTATTTGGAGAACCGAACTGCGAGCCCTTCCCAGCGAAACCGGTGACTGGAGCAGTAAGTGCTGGAGTTTGATTAATAGGACCGCTGAGCTGCGCATGCGGTGCGTTGAGCTGCCCTTGTACCGCCTTTCGAGCGGCATTCATTTCCGCACGCTCCTGATTCAATTCGGTTTGCGTTTCAGGATTACCAAAGGCTGGGTCGAATTGTTCCTGGCGTCCATCGAGATCCCGACTGCCTCGAATCAACGGCGTCACATTCTTGGCAGCCCGCATTTCCTCTTTGTCTGCATCGAGCTTGGCGGGCGAAAAATTGCCAACCCGGCTGGAGAGGCTGTTGGGGTTCTTTAGATGCTCCATAAAACCGCAACCGCTAGAGCCCAGACTAGTGGCGAAAAACAGGAGAATCAGGAATATATACGGTGGACGCATAACGGTATCCTAGCTTATGAAAGACATTTTCGTTATGCTGAAATGAAGCCACGAGATGCTCTAGTAATGCGGTTAACGGTCGAGATCGCCGCATCAAGCGACTTAAGGCGTGGTATATAGTGAAAGCATAAAGAGTTAAACTGGTTTCAGGCCTTATTATTTCAGGACAAAATTCCTCCCAGAACAATGCTCGCAAACGTTTACATCACAGGTGATTCCGTAAATGCCCATGAGGTAATGGGCGAATTGGCCGTCCCGGACTGGCGTGCATCGACAGTCCAGAGGCTAGAAACGCATGGGCTGCGGGTGGTTAATCCGCTCGAGCTAGCCTGGAGCGTTCAAGAAACACGCGAGAACATCGATATCAGTGACCTCGCCGACAAGAAGGTGCGCAGAGCACTCGATCTGATCGATGAGTGTGACGCGCTGCTCGCCAATATCGAACGTTCTACCTACAGCACGGCGATGGAAATGTTTTACGCCCATCGGCGCGGCAAAATGGTCACGGTGATTGGCCCGGCGCCGTACAGCCCGTGGATTGTCAGTCATTCGCAAGCGCGATTCAATGATTTGGACAGAGCCGTTAATTATCTAATCGACAAACATCCAAACGTAGCGCCGCTGAGCTGGGCGATCCAGTACGAAGCTTTGCTTGCTGAACGTTACGAGCAAATGCCTCCTCCTGGTGAACCCGATTTCAAATTCCTTGGAGGTGCACTGCCCGTGCTCGTTCTCGCGCCTCATGCCACAGCGTACTGGCGGGAAGGCGAGTTCAAGAGTCAGGATTCGTTTACTGGTTCTATTGCATCTATCTGTAATCGGACAGCCCAATGTCACTCTTTGCTGACAAATTATTGTTGCGCAGCGGACCCATCCTGGTATCTGGAAACGCCGTTCAGGCGAGCGCTAACGGATGTAATCAAAGCAGGCAAAATCGGCTGCGTCGTCATGGTTTTAGGTAGCAGCTGGGAAGAAGCGCCTGGATTGCAGGTCTCCAGCTACGGTCCCTCCGAGGAAGCCTGCCATCCATTTATCAACCGCATAACTGAAAAATTGGCAACCATCGAGCCTGTTGTACCTGGCAGTTTCGACCACCCAGTCAGACCACTGGCACTGTTTACCGCGGAAGTTCTCGGCGTGCCGACAATCATCGTTCGGCTGCATAAGCGCTACAGAATGCCCAGATTGCAACCTCAATTATTTTCAAAAGTATCGAGTCTACTTTCGGAATTTGTTTCAGAGATAGGCGTGGAGCTGGCGAGGAGTCAAGCATAAATGCCAGGTGAAGTAGTGGCGCTTGTAAGTTGCCCTCCTGACAAAGCAGACGAAATCGCCTCATCTCTAGTCGAAAGTCGGCTTGCTGCCTGCGTCAACATCATTGCGAAAGTGACATCGGTGTACACCTGGGAAGGAAAGCTCAACAAAGATTCGGAATCGCTCTTGATTATCAAAACAAATCGCAAGGTTTACGACGCCTTCGAAAAGAAAGTCAAGGAGCTGCATCCGTACGACGTACCTGAAATAATTTGTCTGCCGATCGAGAATGGAAGCCCGGCCTATTTGGACTGGTTAAACCATTCAGTCGGCTAAAGAAGGAGATTTCTTTTGGCTGAAGGTGATGCAACTATTATTGATGTGTTCTGGCGGCGAGTTGTTGAAACGCCTGACAGAGCAGCGATCATGTTCAAAGCCGATGGGAAGTACAAATCACTTCCATGGAAAGAGCATGGAAAAATTGTTGCTAATCTCTCAGCGGCACTGATAAAGAACGGTATCGCCCCTGGTGACAAAGTCGGCATCCTTTGTCAAAACCGTCCACACTGGACATGGGCTGACGTAGCCATTCTCTCGACTCAAGCAATAACTATCCCCGTTTACCCGACTCTAAGCGGTTCCGAAGTCACTTACGTCCTCGACAATAGCGAAGTAGTTATCGTGTTTGTTGAAAATTCCAGACAACTGGAAAAACTCAGCGGTCCGGAAGCACCATTACCTGAGAAAGTGAAACTGGCAGTGGTAATGGATGGCACGCCGGGAACCGCGGAGCCGATGCTCGAAGTGAGAACTTGGGATGAGTTTCTTGCCGAAGGTGCCGCATATTTAGCGGAACACGAAGAGGAAGTTGTTAAACGCAGAAAAGTCGATGCTGACAATCTAGCGACGATCGTCTATACATCAGGAACTACAGGTCTCCCTAAAGGGGCCATGTTGCTGCACAAAAATATTTTTGCAGTGCTTGATTCGTTGAGCACGCTGATTGAATTTAACGAAAACGACGTTGCTCTGTCATTCTTGCCACTTGCTCACGTTTACGAACGTGTAGGCGGTCAGTTTCTTTCCATTTTCCTCGGCATTCCGTTTGCCTACGCGGAGTCGATGGAACAGGTGGCCAACAACCTTCAGGAGGTCAAACCAACTTTTCTCAACGCCGTTCCGCGGTTTTACGAAAAGGTGTACGCGAGAGTCTGGGGACAAATCAGACAGATGCAACCAGCACAGCAGGGCTTCGTGCGCTGGGCTATCTCGCTGGGCAAACGGGCATGCAAACAAAAAATGGCAGTACAACCCGCCGATACCAGCCTGCTCGATCAACTCTACAAAGCTGAGTTAAGAATCGCTGAGCGCCTTGTTTTCCGTAAGATTCGCGAACGCTTCGGCGGACGTCTGCGAATGATGACTTCCGGTGCGGCGCCACTTTCCAACGACGTTCACCTATTCTTCGAAGCCATTGGGATGCCAATAGTAGAAGGATACGGTTTAACGGAGACATGCGCACCACTCTCGTGCAACACCCCGACGGACAACAAATTTAAGTCGGTTGGAAAACCGCTGCCTGGAGTCGAAGTCAAACTCGCAGCCGATGGCGAGCTGCTTGTCAGAGGTTCTAACGTCTTTGCCGGGTATTACAAAAACGAGGAAGCGACAAAACAAGCTTTTGAAGATGGTTGGTTTAAAACCGGTGATATAGCCAAGATCGATGAAGGCGGCTACATCTACATTACGGATCGCAAAAAAGACATAATCATCACTGCTGGTGGCAAACATGTCGCACCGCAGTTCATCGAGAATCTGTTCAAAGACGAGCCGCTTATCACGCATGTGCTCGCTTACGGAGATAGAAGAAAGTACATCACCGGCTTGATTACTCTTAATTCGGAAGCACTTCAAAGTTTCGCAAAAGAGAAATCGATTAAAGTCAAAGACGCGAGCGAGCTTTTCCAGCACCCGACGGTGCGCAAAGAAATCGAGCGGCTTGTGCACGAGAAGAACCAAAATCTTGCTCGGTACCAGCGAATCAAAAAGTTTGTGATTCTCGACAAGGAATTCTCGATAGAAGGAAATGAACTCACCCCGACAATGAAGGTGAAACGGAAAGTAGTGACCGAGAAATATCAGGACCTCCTGGACGGCATGTATGAGTCGGAAGACCTCGAAGCTCAGCATGCAGAGGTTGAAAACTGATTAAATCTGCTGATTCTGGAAAATTTTCGTCTATATCAAAAGAGATAGATTAAAAAACACTTTACATTCGCTTGGCAACTAAATACAATTATGTCGGCAGCCTTATACTTGCCGCAATGACAGATAGGGATCAGACATCCAGTCGGATGAAGTTCCAGGTCCAGGGACGCATTGAGCGTCATCTCACTTACTAAGCAGTGTACCGCCCGCTATTCAGACATTGGCCTCACAGCCACGAGGGTTATAACGATGTTCGATTCGATAGGAAGAGGTTTCCGGCTAATTTGGGCCAGCATCAAGATGGGCTGGCACGATAAAAGGCTGATGCTACCGTCGATTATCACGGTAATGAGTAATATCTTCTTCGCCATTTTGCTCTTCCTCCAAGCCAAGACACAGTTTGGCGGGAAATCGGAAGTGGCGACAAAAATGATGGCGCAGGGTCAGAGCCTGTTCCAACAAGGTGCCAATGGCGCTCACGGGATGACCGGAATGCCCGGAATGGCTGGACTCAACGGTGCGATGGACCCGACAGGACTGGGCAGCATGATGAGCCAGGACAATGCGATGGCCGTCACAGGCATCCTCTGTGTCTGGTGGCTGACCAACCGATTCCTCGAGGGCGTCACCACGGCTCTCGTCTACAGTCATTTAACTGAAGGCAAGGGCTCCGGAAAATTCGGAGCAGCTGCAAGTGCTGTATTCACAAGCCTTCCAGCAATTATTATGCTTGGACTGGTCACCCTGATTGCAAAACGAATTGCCGGCTGGCTGCGCGGAAAGCAAGGCACCGGTGGAATGTTCGGATTCGGCTTCAATTTCCTCGCCGGCATTATAGAAGTATTCTGGACGCTAGCAGGACACATGATTCTGCCTGCGATCGTTATTGAAGGGACATCATTCTGGGGCGCCATGAAACGCGCAGACCGAATTGCCCAGGGCAACTTGCTGACCATAGGCGTCGGCGAGGTCGGTGTAGACGTAATTTGTAAGGCGACCAGCGCAATAGTCTACGCTGTCGGCGTGGGTGGTTTCGGAATCGCATACTACTTACAAACGGCTGGAGCGGCAGGCATTATGACGTCGCCGCTGTTGTTGATGGGTGGACTGGCCTGGGCAGCTCTCGTGCTCGTCGTGACGGCCCTATCCATTTATATACGTTCTGCGTTCTACACCTGCTTGTACGTCTGGGCGATCACTGCCGAGGAAGTCGAAGAAGCGCTTCGCGCCGAAATCGCACCACCAGCACCGCTGGCAGCAGCTCTGGCTGGACGCTAGTTAAGAAGCAGCAAAAACAATCACAATGCGATTAATCGGAGAGAACAACAAACTGTTGGCCACTCCGGAGAGTCGGGTTGGACCCAATTATGCGATTGCTGTGACGTCTGTTTCTGCGATGCTCATACCGATCTGCCTTCCGGCATACCTTGCATTCGGACTATCATTGATTTTGCCGTATGTGTTACAGCCGCTAGGCTACGAGCGATGGATGACAATTCCTGTTTCGATTCCTGTCGGTGCTGCCACCATGTTCTATTACTTTCTCGCTGGACGTGGTTATATCTCCTGGTTCAGGCGGTTCGGTTTCGGTTCCAAAACGGAAATCCTGGAACCGCTTTTTCGCAGCTCGATGATCGTATTTGGACTGATTGCGGGATTTTGGATTTTCTTTGCGGTCAGCCTTCCATACACAAGCAATATACTTAGCGCTTTGTGCTACTGCGGAGGCTTAACATTCTTCTTGCTCGGTCAAAAACATCAAATTCAAAAACTCGAAGCTTCACCTCCCGAGCGCGATCCCATGGCTAATCTCGAAAGCGTGACTAGATCTGGTGAATTTATCGATCGCATGTTTGCACTTAAGGAAGCAGAAAACATCGAACATCTCGAACAGCTTTCAAAACATTGCCTTGTTCTTCTAAAGCCGGCTTCAACGTCAGCCAGGGACTGTACATCGATTTTAATTGATGAATTGATGAAGAATAAACTGCTCACGGAAGCAAATGAACTGTCATCATTGCAGCTAAAGCTAATAGATCAAGACTCCAGCTACACTTAATTTTGGCAATTGAACAAGCAAAGTCCAGACTTCCGCTGGCCATTGTGATCGGGCAGTTTAGTTTGATCTGCTATGGTGAACGAAATCATGGAAGCGCGATAGAATGAGTCTATAGGGGCGATTAAATATAAATGCGTTTACTGACCGATTCCAAAAATCCAATCGTAGTACGACGTAACCGCGCGGCGATCTTCACGCTCGTGGGCTTTGTCGGTACTCTCACTTCTGCATTCGCGCTTAGTTTGATTGGCGCGGTTTGCATCGCGCTTCCTATATCCCTGATGATCGGACTACTGCAGGCATCTCAAGCCCCTGCTATTTTAGCGATGTGCGTGGCGGGAGCTGCCGCTCTGGCAATATGGGCTGGACAATACTACGCCGGGCGCAGCTACATGGATATCGTCAGCAGACTTGGCGGCGAGCACCGCAAGGAAGTGTTAACTCCCATCTTTTTGCCGTCATTAGCGATCTGGAGCTTGTTTGGCACTGGTATCGTATTTAGTGGCGGTCTTAATTTCGGAACTTTCGCAATTGTCGCAGGAATTGCACTAAACGTTTACGGACAAAGACAAAAAATGATTGAGCTGCGAAGAGGATTGCCCCATATCACACCAGTCGCGAAGATTGAAACAACATCATCCAGTGATTTTCTCGACCATCTATTCGAGCTGAAAACGGCCGAGAGTATTGAACATCTTGAACAGATCTCAAAACAATGTCTGGTTTTAATCAAACCATCCGCAGCGGCATCACCCGATTGCACATCCGCCTTAATTAATGAGCTGATGAAGCGCAAGCTCCGCATGGAAGCTGATGAACTGTCAGCCTTGCAACTTAAATTGCTGGACAAATAACGCCCGTGAAAGTGCGCAATCGAATTCAGTAGTCTGAATGTTACTACTTGGAGCTGACTTCTGGTGCAAATGACTCAGACTCGAGCACCGTGTGAATGTTGTAGGTGCGCTTGTCTTGCGACTCGTGATAGGTTCTGATCAACAGTTCTGCCATCAATCCCATCAGGATTAGTTGAATGCCGACGGCAAACAACATGGTAGTGAGCACCGGCAGTGGTGTGTCGATGAAGTGAGTTGCGTAACAGAATCTCAGTACCACCATCCACGTGAAAGCAGCGAAGGATGCGAGTAGGGACAGGAGTCCGGCGGAACCGAATACATAGATCGGTTTCGTCAAATAGTTCGACATAAAAGTAACGGTGATCAAGTCGAGCAAGACTTTGCCCGTTCTCGAAATACCGTATTTCGATTTGCCGAAACGACGTGGGTGGTGAATAACTGGAATTTCTACAACTCTGGCACCAAGCCAGCTTGCGTAGATTGGTACAAAGCGGTGCATTTCGCCATAGAGGCGAACGTCTTGAATCACTTCACGGCGGTACGCTTTGAGGCAGCAGCCGTAGTCACTCAGTTGGACACCAGTCATTTTCGAAATTAATCGATTGGCAATCCATGAAGGTATCAGGCGAAGGAAGAGTTCATCATGACGTTTCTTGCGCCAGCCAGAGACAACGTCATAACCTTCATTAAGCTTATCCAATAAGCGACAAATATCTTTTGGATCATTTTGCAAGTCAGCATCAATGTGAATCAAGATTTTGCCGCGGGCATAGTCGTGACCGGCTGACAGCGCGGGTGTCTTGCCGTAGTTACGAGCAAACTTGATCACTCTGACTGTGGAATCTTTCATCCACAATTGTTTGATGATCTCATACGAACGATCGGTAGAACCGTCATCGATGAAGATCAACTCCCATGTGCAGCCAATCTTCGTGAGCGCGTCAATCGTTTGATCGTACAGCGCTTGAAGCGTGTCTTCTTCGTTGCATACCGGGATGATCAATGATACGTCGACTGACTTCTCATCAGAAGGGCTCACAAAACCGGGAACGCCTTGCGGAGTCACGGTTTGACCGGATCGGTACGCGATGGTTGGTGATGTCTGAATACTTTGCATGTCGGTCATTATAACCACGGCATGCAACACTGTTACCTTGAAAACTTCTTATCCCGCGGAAACCTCGCAGTGGGCGGTCGATTGGTGTTGTCAACGAAGCGTCACATGAGGCTCCACTAATGAACGTACCTATGGATGAAGAAGATACTTGGATTCATTATTCCTTGGAGACTGCTATCTGTGTGTGGAATCGCCGGTTATCTCAACCTCAGTGGTGCGCAACTAGACCCGAATGAGACGCATCTCGCTGAGATGTGCCGCAGCATTCATCACCGAGGTCCTGACGAACGGGGTATGAAGTATATCGGTCCGGCCGCTCTCGGCATGACCCGACTTTCGATCATCGACCTTTCGTCTGGACAACAGCCGATCGCCAACGAAGAAAACAACGTTTGGATTGTTTTCAACGGCGAGATATACAACTTCCAAGAGCTGCGAGAGCGCTGCCTTTCGCTCGGTCACACTTTTAGAACTAAGTCGGATACTGAAGTAATCGTTCACCTCTATGAAGAGTACGGTGTAGATTGCGTGCAATATCTCGATGGCATGTTTGCATTTGCGATCTGGGATGTTTCGAAAGAGCGCCTGTTTGTCGCGCGCGATCGCATGGGTGAAAAACCGCTTCACTGGGCAGTCTTCGACAACACGTTCTTTTATGGTTCCGAAATCAAAACAATTTTGTCGCACCCTGGCGCAAGAAGACAATTGAACCCAGTCGCGCTGCAAGAATATTTGTCGCTCGAATATGTGCCATCGCCAAGCACCATGTTTGAAGGCATTCATAAACTTCCGCCGGCTTCCTATATGTTGATAGAGGGAGGTCAGGTAAAAATTGAACGTTACTGGTCGCCAGACGTAAAACAAATCAAGATCTCGGAACAGGAAGCGAGCGAACGGTTGCTCGAACTCCTGGATCGGTCGGTGAAGCTCAGAATGATCTCCGACGTGCCACTCGGAATTTTTCTTTCCGGCGGCATCGACTCTTCCGGCGTCACCGCGCTGGCTGCAAGACACAGTTCTCAACCGCTAAATACGTTTTCAATTGGATTCCCCGATCAATCATTTGATGAATCGGATTATGCCGAACAAGTTTCAAAACACGTAGGCACTAATCACCACAAAGCAATTTTCACTCCGGAACTCGCTCTTTCGATGATGGAAGAACTCTGGAGCGTGCTTGATGAGCCAATCGCGGATGCATCGATCTTGCCGACCTACTTCCTCTCGAAAATGACAAGGCAGCGAGTTACGGTTGCGCTTTCAGGTGAAGGCGGTGACGAATTGTTTGGCGGATATCCCACCTATTTTGCACACCGATTAGCTGCCATCTGGAGAGCCATTCCAGCGCCGCTCAGACAGGGCGTCTTCGCGCCGTTGATCAATTCCTTGCCGGTGAATTTGAACAACCTTAGTTTCGATTACAAACTAAAACGGTTCATCTCGTCAGCCGAAGAAGAAACGATGGTACGTCACTTCAAATGGATGGGCTCTATTCCGATCGCTCAACACAGTGGCTTGATCAAGCGCTCGGCCTTCGACACCGTAAATGGTGCAGCCTACAAAACACACGATGATCTGGTCGACAAATTGACTGATACCAGATGGTTGATGCAAACCATCAAGGGTGATACCAACGTTATCGATGCAGCCATGAGACTGGACACCAGTTGTTTCCTCGCCGATCAACTTCTGGTTAAAGCCGATCGCGCTTCTATGGCGACTTCGCTCGAAGCAAGAATGCCATTCCTGGCTCATCCGGTTGCCGAATTTGCGCTGTCGCTGCCGGCATCGATGAAGGTCAACAACCTGACGACCAAGTATCTTTTGAAGAAAACGCTTTCGCCGTACCTACCCGAGAACATCATCAAACGCCAGAAGAAGGGCTTTGGTATTCCGGTAGCAAAATGGCTCAAAGGAGACTTCAAAGTACTCGTCGACGAATTTTTGGAAGAGGGTTACATCAAGAGACAGGGAATTTTCGAATGGACCTATCTCAATCGCCTGCTCACGGATCACTATGAAGGTCGTGCCGACCGCCGCAAGGAGCTGTGGACATTGATCATGTTCCAGAGATGGTGGCATAAATTCTTCGGTTCCGGAAGTTCAACCATCGGATGCACGGCAGAAAACAATCTGGTGCTCACCGGTTCGTCTGCCGCAAACCAACCAGGTCGATAACTGCGTCTAGCCGGTTTAAAACCGACAGATGCGGCAAAGTTAAGGAGTAAGCAATGTCATCCGCGACAATCAAGACAGATCGAAAATCGAAATCGCAATTAGCGAATTCGGAAACGAATCTCGCTAAAGAACTGCTTGTGGTATCACTGGTGTTCATTGCGGCATCGTGGATCTTCTTCACCGGATTAGGCGATTTCCCACTATTCAACCCGGACGAATGTTTCTATGCAGAACCCGCACGCGAAATGCTCGAGACGGGAGATTGGATAACGACCACTCTAAACTATGCGGTGCGTTATACAAAGCCGCCTTTGCACTACTGGGCGACCGCCATCTGCTACTACCTGTTCGGCACCAACGAATTCGCGGCTAGATTCTTTTCAGCTACCTGTGGATCGATCATGGTGGCAGCTTCGTACTGCATGCTCAACAAGTTCGTAAGCATGCGCGCTGGACTAATCGGCGCAGCAGTTCTGATGACCGCACCACTCTTCGTGGTGACAGGAAGACTCGGACTCGGAGACATGACATTATCCGCTTGCATCGCCGGCGGTCTGTTCTGTTTCTTCAGCGCATTCCGCGAGAAGCGTATTTCACTCGCATTTTGGGGTTATGCCTTACTCGCTTGTGCTGCCCTGACAAAGGGACCGGTTGGAATCGTTCTTCCGGTGATCATTCTTGCTACCTATCATCTGATACGGCGCAATTTAAAGGAAGCGTTCGTCTTCTACAAACCGCATTGGGGAGCTCTGCTCGCGGCAGCAATCACTTTGCCGTGGTATGTAGTTGAAACCATAGTTACGAAGGGCGAATACTTCACGTGCTTTATTGTGATGGAAAACTTCCAACGATTCACTAATGTGGTCAGCGGACACAAAGGCGCGTGGTGGTATCACATCGCCGCGGTGACCGGAGGTTTGCTTCCCTGGTCCATTTTCCTACCGCAAGCTCTCTACAATACTTTCAGACCTGGTGCACCTGATGCGGTGCCATCGACGACTTCTCCAGCGACAAAATCGCGATGGAGCATTCTGGATACTTATCGAAATCTTGATGCGAAACAAGACTTGGCTTTGTTTGCAGCGTGCTTCGCGATTATCACGGTGGCGTTCTTCAGCGCCAGTGTTTCAAAATTGCTTTCGTATACAGTGCCCGCGTTTCCAGCGCTTGCAATTCTTCTGGCAATTGAAATAGACCGAGCGCTTAATGACGCTAAGTTGAAAAGGATTCTCACACCAATTGCAATCCTCGCCACCATCTATGGTATCGGCGTTTTTGTCGAGCCGATGATTGTAAAACTCATTCGCCGCGCACCTGAAAATATCTCTGCCATCGTGAGTGGTTACATAATCGCCGAAGCCATCGCTTTAGCAGCAGCCGTCGGGCTTGTGGTCATCGGTCGTCGCGTCTGGGGATTCGCAATCCTCGCTGTCGCCACCATCGGTATCGCAGCATTCTATGGATACAAAGGAGCTAATGCATTCGCGAATAAAACGGAGCGGGGGCTACCAAACATTGCTCGCTTTGCAGCAGACTCTAAGGAACCCATTTTCGTATACAAAGCTCGTCTCCCCTCCCTCCCGTTCTACACGCGCAGAGCCACAGTTCTCTCGCCCACTCAAGAGCGACCGATAGCCGGAACCAATCGCTACACTGGCGTAGCCGGTCAGTCCCAGCCGCCGAAAATCAATTTCTTTGGTCTGTACAAAACACCAGAGCCGCCAGTGTCAGAAGTTACAACTTCGGAAAAATCATCTGATGAAGAACTTCGACCAGACGGCAAGCCGAAGTATGACTATATAACCGGCGGCGAGGTAATGGACGAAATTGGCAAAAGAGAAAGAGGCTACGTCATCACGAAAGTGTCTGATGCGGGCAACTTCGAAAATCGTGCCGGCTTCAAGAAAGTGACTCAGTCGGGCTCATTCGTGCTCTACAGATGGCTGCGTCCGAGTAGTGTGGTCCAGTAAATTTCGACCAACAGTTGTTTGAACATCCGATCGCTACATCGTCAATGAAAGAGCGAAAAGTTTGTCCGCAAACTTTTTGATAACATCAGGCATAGCGATTTTTGCTCGCCAGTTTTCCGGAAGTTCCGCCTCTCCATAGAAAGCGCCCGCAATCTGACCGTAGACAGCTCCTGTGGTATCAGCGTCATCGCCCAGGTTGACGGCGAGTAAGCAGCCATCTTTGTAATTATCCGTTTTATAGAACGCCCAGAGAGCGGCTTCCAGACTGCGCACCACATAACCGCTGCCTTGAATTTCAGGCGGTTCTTTTGTTTTAAAAGAGCCTTGCGCAATTTCTTCAATCTCGGGGCAGAGCGGGCGGTGAAGCCAATATTCCTTGACCGGTGAAAATTTTTCCGAAAGCAATTCCTCTTTGGTCGCCTCTTGCAACGCACCAACTATCAACGCTGCCATGTACCGGCAAGCATCAATGCAAAGTTTATTCGCATGCGTTGTTTTCGAACTATCGCCGGCGAGATCCATCGCCGATTCTTTGTTTACAAACGCGAGAGGAATCGGCGCAAGGCGCATGATTGAGCCATTTCCAGCCGAATGTTCATCATCGATACCAGACAGCGGTTTCTTAGTCGTTTCAAAATTCAGTAATGCTTTTCGTGTTGTGGTGCCTATGTCGAAGCACCAACCCTGGCTGCTTAAATATCCCTGGTGATACCACCGCAAGTATCGTTCCATTTGATCGGCCGGATTAAATCCACGTGATTCAATCAGACTGTCGGCAAGACACAGAGCCATCGAGGTATCATCAGTCCAGTCGCCCGGGCGGAGTCTGAAAACACCACCACCAGTCATATCTTCAACTGGTTCGAACGAGCCCGGTTCTTGAAACTCCACTGGTGAACCAACGGCATCGCCAATCGCCAGTCCGAACAATGCTCCACGATATCGCTCGATTAATTCCACCAGAGATTCCTCAACGGGGCTACCAACCAGAGAGCATTATTCTTTCAAAAGCGCCGCAAAAACCTTCGGCGTTATTAACCACTTGAGTGTTCCTGACAATGTGGGAGGGAGATCGGAAACCTCCACGCAGCAAACGCCAGCCTTTTGAAACGGAAGCGAAAATTCAAAACCAGCGCCGACCATTTCCTTGACCAGCTCGCCCATGTCGGGTTCGTGTCCGACGAGAAACATCTCAAGCGAATGCGGATATTTTTTTAAAAATTTATAGACACTGGCAGGGGTGACGCCTGGCGCGAGTGCATCACAAGTTACCAATTCGCCACCCAACTCAGTCTGCAAAATGTCGGCAGTTTGCTTAGTGCGCACCAGAGGACTTGCCACGATCAGATCAGGCGCCACACCCATTCGCTTCAGTCCACGAGCCACCATTTTTAACTCAGTGATGCCTTCATCGGTCAATGGTCTTTCAGAATCGCGAGTGATGCCTCTAACTAACCCCTCGACTGCAATGCCATGCCTGACAAGATAAACCTTCATGCCAACCTCAAAAAAACAGCGCCCGGATAATCCAAAAATCGATCTGTAAGGATTGTTCCACCTGAGGTAATATTGAATCAATGAGCGACAAACCTAGACTAATTGGACTTGACATTGGCGACAAACGGATTGGTGTCGCGATTGCCGACTTGCTCGGCGTTACAGCCGCCGGTCTCGAAACTATCGAACGCAAAAACGCCAAAATCGACGTCGAACAGGTCAAACAGATTGCTGAAAGACATGGAGCTACTCAGATCGTTGTCGGTCTGCCGCTGAACATGGATGGTTCATCGGGCGAACAAGCCGACAAAGTTCGATCGTTCGCCAGCAAATTGGCGCGTGCCACAGGCTTGCCGATTGTCTACGAAGACGAGCGCCTTTCGACCGTCTCCGCAATCCGCACCTTGACGATACAAGGCGTGGATACCGGCAGAAATCGTGACATAGTCGACAAACAAGCAGCTGCAATCATTTTGCAAAAATTTCTCGACAGAAGATCTCCGCAACCGTCAGCCTAACTTGACGAGTTCTCGCTTACGCGGTCTTATCTTCTTGGAAGCACCACAGTGAATGTCGTTCCTGTGCCTTCGACGCTGGCGACTACAATTTCGCCCTGGTGCGCATCGACAATTTGCTTGCAAAGATATAGCCCCAGACCGGTTCCTACCGCTTGACCCTTGCCTCTTTCACTACGCCAAAAGCGTTCGAAAACTCGATTCTGCTCTGATTCGTTGATACCAATCCCGGTGTCTTTGATGTGCAGAATGACCTGGTTAGGTGTCTCTTCGCCCCATACTTTAACGCCACCACCCGAGATGGTAAACTTCAAAGCATTATCAAGCAGATTGAGAACGACTCGGCGCATGGCTAGAGTGTCTACTTGTACCCCGCCTTGACCAGGCGCCAGGTTCAATTCCAATTTAATATTCTTTTGATCTGCCACCGCCATCAGTTCCTTTCCGCAGTCCGTGGCCAGATCGAACAACGATGCATATTCGAATGCCAGATCAGGATTGCTAAAGTCGTAACGGTAGACTTCAATCAAGTTTTGCACCATGCGAAGCAAGCCTTGATTGCTTCTTTGCACCATCTGTAAAACTTCAGACTGGCTCTCGTCAACCTCACCAAGCGTCCCGTTGATGATCAACTCTAGTGTTCTGTCTGCTCCAATCAACGGTGTTTTCAAATCGTGAACAAGAGTGGCGATAAAGTCTTCGCGCTGCTTGTCGACAAGAGTGTACTCTTCCACTTCCATGGTACTGACGCAAACACCGATTACGCGATTCTTATTGTCTTTGAGTGGCCATGCAGCCAAATCCCAGAAAAGCGCTCGCTGATCCGCACCTTTACCGAGTTCTACTCGCTGACCACTAATTTGAAAGTTCTCGTTGCGCTCTAAAACTCCGACCAAAACATCTTTCGGCAACGTCGAAACAATGTCATTAAACGGTTGTCCAATAAGATCGTCAACCTCCATGCCAAGCTGTTCTGCGACTGCTCGGCTGGCTCGGGTAATTACAAGGTTGCGATCTAATTTCCAAACTCCTATCGGTGCGTTATCCATCGTCGAACTCTGTTCTAAACCACTGGAGTCACGAAACGCCGGATTACCCGGGCTCTTGAGCGCAGGGTATGCGCCAGACTCTTTGACCGGACGAAAGCCGAGACCGCCATCTCGATTCACTGCCGGATATGCACCGGATTCTTTTGGAAACAGTGGCACGACTGGGTGTGAGCCGGATGCAGCCAACTTGGCGACAGCGCCAGCATCCAGTCGAGTTTGAGTCACACCGGATTCACTTGTGTCCGTGCAACTACCGATGAAACCAAGGAAGGCTCCATCACTGCCAATAACAGGAGTTCCGGAATCGAGCAGTCTTCTGTAGCGTTTGTCGTGGCGACGCATACGATACTCAACGTGAAAACTGACTCGATCTTGAAGAGCCCGATCATAGGCGGCTTGGAAACGCAGTCGATCTTGAGGATGAATACCGATCAACCAACCGTCATGTTGCAAGGCTTCCTGACTGGTTCCTGTAAACTCAGTCCATTTGCGGCTAAAAAATGTTCGCACTCCGTCGACACCGGCCATCCACACCATCTGTGGTGCGGTGTTGGCTAAATGATTCACGCGTTCGGACAAATCGACAAGCATCTTATCTTTCTCGTACGCGTCAGTAAGATCGCGAAAGTTGGCCATCACACCGATGATGCTTCCTGAGCGGTTTTTCAGTGGAGAATAATATGGTTGATAATAGCGCCGTTCTCCGCGCGTTAAGTAACTCTTGCGCTCACCGGCATAAGATCGTCCTGCCACCGCAAACGATATCTCGCGTTCCAGTCCTTCAAACGGTAATTCCTCGATCGCCAGCTTACCGAGCACGTCGGATCGTTTGCGACCAAACATTCTCTCCATCGCGTGGTTCCAGAGAAGAATTCGATTCTGTAGATCGAGAGCCACAATGCCATCAAAACTGTGTGTTAGAACAAAGTCACTGATCTGCGATACCATCTGAACGGATGCAACGGCGCGTTCTGCGACCCGTCCCATTGTTCGAGTCAGCACACCACCGGCAAGATCGTCAAACGAGACTACATCGGCAGCTCCCAGTCGAATGATGTTAAGGGCATGGCTTTCCTGACTATCGCTGGTCAAATAAATCACGCTCGTGCGCGGCGCGGTGCTGCGAATCCGGCCTATTGCCTGACCTGGATTATTGTTGTGTATCAAATCCTCGACCAGAAGAACGACGTCAACATCGTCAACACGAAGCGATGTCAGGCAATCGCGTGCCGTTTCTGCATGTTCGATATCGCCAGCGAAGCCGTTAAGGTTTTCGCGGATTCTCGCGAAAAGTTTCTTATCGCCGCCAGCGACAAGGACTTTCATGTTAGTCAACTCGCCGTCCACTATCAACTCATCCAGCAGCCGAGCCCGGCTGCGTCACCCACTGACTATATACACGTCGTAAAACGAACTATATCGAGACATTAAGCTGAATTGTGTTATCGGCTGTTGTCTGCGAATCGAGAAAAGGCGCTCAAACCCTGGCACTTAAGTCGTTGAGAGCAAATGACGAAAACTTAATAAGCTTTAAACTTACGGCAATCTGCTTAAGACAAATGAAACCCTGCCAATAGGTCGCCGGAAATCAGTTATAATCCAGGGTCTAGCTGGTCCAGCAAGATTGAAGTGGACAGCGCCTCGGGGAGAATACAATGAGTCCGCTTTATATCGCAATCCTGATTCTTACTACAATCTTGGCGATGGCAATGATCGCGCTGGTTCTTTTGCATGCGCCGAAAGGCGAAGGCATGGGCGGAATCGGCGGAACTGCGACATTGTTCACCGGCAAGCGCGGAGCCGAGGCTGGCATAGACAGGGTCACTTGGATTATCGCCTTTTCGTTTTTATTCTGCTGCTCTGTTCTCGGGTTCGGTTTCGTACGGTAAATTTTGATGCCCTCTTTCCAGCTTCCTACGCAAGAGGAAAAGCACGCCTACGTACATGAGCAGTTCGAGCGCATCGCTGCGCGTTACGACCTGGCGAATGACGTTATCAGCATGGGCATGCACCGGTTTTGGAAAAAACTGGCTGTGGATGTTCTGATCGACGGTCCCACTCGTGGGCATGAGTCCAACAGGCAACAACGCCTATCCGGAAAATATCTCGACGTCTGCTGCGGCACTGGTGATCTGGCTATTAAAATCGCCGAACGCTTGAATCGCGAGGGCGAAGTTGTTGGTCTGGATTTTTCAGGCAATATGCTTGATGTTGCCAGACAGAGAGCAGAAAAAGCAGCGCCGTTTTTCCAGGCGTCCATGCGATTCGAGCAAGGAGACGCTCTCAATTTGCCGTTTGCCGACGATTCGTTTGATGGTGCGATCGTCAGTTTTGGTTTGAGAAACCTGACCAAGTTCGATCGTGGAATCAACGAACTTGCTCGCGTGGTAAAACCGGGCGGAGTAGTCGTCAATTTAGATCTGGGTCGCGCTGAGGGTCTGCTGTTCGCGCCCACCTTCAAACTTTATTTTCGCCATGTGGTGCCAATCATTGGTGGCATTCTTCAGAACGATCGAAAAGCATACACCTACCTTCCTGAATCGAAAAGCACTTACCCTGATCCGGAAGGAATTACGAGTTTGTTTAAAGCGGCCGGTCTAGAAAAGGTCCAGCACATCAAGCTTTCCTCAGGAAGTGTTGCTTTGCATGTGGGCGTCGTCTCTAAATGAGAATGCGTTTGTGTGACACCGCTAGTGGTGCACGCAACGGAGGGTATGCATTAAGCGATCATGACACTCCAGGAACAACAGCGAGGCTCCGAGGGTGAGGCAAACGCACTCAATGAGCCCAAGAAACGCTCGCTTTTGATCATCGCAGGCGATGTCTCTGCCGACAAACATGTCGGCAAAATGTTGGATCGACTAAAAAAACTGGCGCCGGACCTGCATATCTGGGCTGGCATCGGCGGCGACTGTATGCAAGAAGCCGGATTGGAAATCCTCTATCACTTGAGAGATACAAACGTCTTCGGCTTGATGAACGCCCTTCCGGTATTGAAGAAGATTCAGGAACGCAGAGACACAATCGTCAAAGCAATTCTGGAGCGACGTCCCGACGTGATGCTTCTAGTCGATTACGGCGCGTTCAACTTGCGCGTGGCTAGACAAATTAGAAAGACTATCCCCGATCAGAAAATCATTTACTTTATTTCGCCCCAGGTCTGGGCGTCGCGACCTCACCGGATTAAGACGATCGCAGACAACGTCACGAAGATGCTCGTAATTTTTCCATTCGAAGAGGCGTTGTTTAAAAAGTGCGGCGTTAATTCCAGATTCGTCGGACATCCGCTTCCTCAACAGATACCTGATGATAATGAACTAATGAGTCGCCAGGAATTTGCCAGCGCTCACGGTCTTAATCCCGAGCGACCGATCGTAGCCGTGCTACCCGGGTCTCGGAAGCAAGAGATTAGTGAACATCTGCCGATTTTGTTGAGGGCAGTCAATGAGATTCGCAGCCTCCGACCCGAAGTGCAATTCGTTATATCTAAAGCCAATGAGGACCTCACCGGAGAATTCGAGAAGGCTTTCGCGACTGCGAAAAAAGATGCCTGCACAATGGAGGGCGTTGTAGTCGCCGACGGAAAGCAAAACTATAATTTGTTTAAGAATTCAGACATAGTCTGGGCAAAGTCAGGCACAACCACGCTCGAGGTCACTTTGTTCGGTAAGCCGATGCTCATCTTCTATCATGGGGATTGGCTTAGTTTCTGTGTTGTATCGATAATTAAAACTGTCAAGAATGTAGGCATGCCGAACATTCTTGCCGGTAAAACACTGGTTCCTGAACTTTTACAACTGGATTGTCGCCCCCAACAATTCGTAAGATATACATGTGACCTGCTCGATGTCCCGGGTTTGAGAAAAGAAGTTTCGAACGAACTATTAGAGTTAACGAGACAACTGGGGCAAGGAGACTACATCGTTAACTGCACGGACGAAGTCCTCGACGCTTTAGGCATGCTCAAAGGTAATTAAATTGGTTAGCACTCGTGAAAAAGAAATAGAGAAAATAGAAGTTCAAGAACAAGTGAGCAAACTCAAATCACTTCAAAATCTATTTTCGCCCAAACACGCAGAACTGTATCTCCGGCTTCTGCATTACATCAAGCCATACAAAACGGCTTTCATCGTGGGTTTGGTAGCGGCTATACCATCCGGCGCCATGGACGGTATCATCGCATTTCTCGCTGGTCAGGGACTGCAACGAATTTTTGTCGAAGGTCAACGGCATTTGGTCTATTACGTTCCAGTCGGCGTGCTGGCAGTAGCATTCTTCCAGGGACTCTTCCGATTTCTCGAGTCGTATTGTATTCGTTACGTAGGCGCCGCTGCGATTCGCGATTTGCGTAACGACATTTTCAGACACCTCGAATCACAGCCGCTGCTCTATTTCCTGCGTCAGTCATCTGGTGTACTGATTGGCAGAATGTTTAACGACGTCAACATCATTGAAAACGCGATATCACAAACGTTTCAAACAATGATTAGTCGCGTAGTCACGCTCGTGGCACTGTCTGCGGTGCTGCTCTTTCAAAGTTTCTGGTTGAGTGTAATCGCACTTTCGATCTTGTCATTGATAGTTGTGCCTGTTTCGATATTTGGGAAAAGAATTCGCAAATCATCCAGACAGGGTCAGCAGGACGTTGGAGATCTGGTGTCGGTTCTTTCCGAGTCGATCCAGGGAGCGAAGATAGTTCAATCCTTCAATCTGGAAAAATTCCAAACCGAGCGGTTTACAACCACCAATGAGAATTTCCTGATAAATCAAGCCAAAGCAATCAGAGCAGAGGCGATGCTCTCACCTTTCCTGGCAATGATTGGCGCCACCGGAATCGCGGTAGTTATATGGGTTGCCGGCTATCAAGTTTTGCACAATCAAATGACGCTGGGTGCACTGACATCTTTCATCATCGCGCTCCTGCTGCTTTACTCGCCGATTAAGAACATCGGTCGAATTAACGGCGTGCTTCAGCCGGCATTAGCCGCATCGGAAAGAGTTTTTGAAGTGCTCGATCAAAAATCCGATTTGGAAGAATCGCCAACCGCTGTAGAACTCCCTTCCGGACCGCACCGAGTTGAATTCAAAAAGGTTTTCTACCAGTACCCTGGCAATTCCAATTTGATTCTTTCGGACATCAGCTTTGCGATAGAACCAGGCAAGATGGTTGCATTAGTCGGGCTGTCCGGTTCAGGCAAGTCGACATTGGCTAATTTAGTGCCTAGATTCTTTGACCCCATATCCGGTGGCATCTACATTGATGACCGACAAATCACCGAATACACATTCGAGAGTTTGCGCAACGAAATTTCGGTAGTCACTCAGGACAATTTCTTGTTTAACACTACCATTGGTGAAAACATCAGACTGGGTAAACTCACTGCCACCGCCGATGATGTCATCAACGCAGCAAAAGCAGCATACTGCCATGACTTCATTATGGAGTTGCCGAACGGTTACGAAACGGAAATCGGCGAACGCGGAGTCCGCCTCTCGGGTGGACAGCAGCAACGCGTCGCAATCGCACGTGCCATTTTGAAGGATGCGCCAATTCTAATTCTGGACGAAGCAACCAGTTCTCTCGACAATGAATCCGAAGCGATTGTGCAAGAAGCGCTCAATAACTTGATGAAAGCCAGAACAGTAATCGTGATCGCACACAGACTCTCAACCATTCGCCATGCTGACGAGATTCTCGTCATGGACAGAGGTGTAATCGTCGAATCCGGAAATCACGATCAACTAGTCGCAAAAGGCGAGACTTACTCGCGACTTCTGCAAGCACAATTCGAGCGTCCATCCGGCGGTTCGGAAATCGTTTAACCAGCAAAAATTCTGGCCGTTCGCTGGAGCAAATTATGAAGCTCTAGATTAAGTTGTGGCGCTAATACCTTTACTTCTAAATTGAACACGCTTACATTGACATCATAATAAGATATATTTTGAATGTCTTAAGACGGTGGGCAGAGCATGTCGAAACGAAAGAAAAGCAAAGAGTTCAATTTCGACAAAGAACAATCGCCTGAGACCGACAAAACCTCATCCAGGGCATCGTTGAAAAATTTCGGAGTTTCTCGACCGGGTCGGGATACTCAAGCCGCTGCAAAACCTGCGGATCTGTGGGATCTCTCCGGCGGCGAAGCAGCAACAGAGAAGGCAGACATTGTGTCTGGTAGCGAATCGTCTTTGAGCGCAGAGAGTGCGCGGACTGAAATCTCACAAACAGAGTTATTTGAAAACGCGCATGGTGACGAAGCCGATGTCGCGCAAATCGAAGGTTCAGTTCTACCGGCGGCTTCCCCGTTGGAGCATTCCTCGCATGCGACCGAGACCTTTGAGAAGAAATCTACCGGCGACTCATATTGGAGTGCGCCGCCTCAGTTGCAAGAGCCACCGGTCCTGGAGCAAGCCGCACCATCTAAATCAAAGAAAAAAGGCAAACGTCAATCAGTTCTACAACAAGTCACCGGACAAGCGGTGCCCAGTCCTCAGCAACCAGCTGCAGAAAGTCGCCCAAACATAGAATTTGAAGAGACATCGCAGAACAACAGAACGGTGATGTTCGAGAAACCTAACGTTGAAGCGCTCCAGGCTGCTCATGCTGAAGCGAAAAATGCTGAAAGCGAAGCGACAAAACCGACACCATCGCCGAACACAGCTCCAGGTGAGCAGCCAGTTTCGACGACGGCAGAGGACTCACAACCGGTCACTCGATGGTTACCACCTCCACGCAAAGACACGCAATCTAACGCACTTCCAGTTCAAAAACCAGAAGAGTTTCTCAGTAAAGGCTCACCGGCACCCCCTGCTCAATCCAATCAAGTTCCACAAGTTGAAGCACAGCGATCGCCCTTATCCGAACCGTCACCACCTCCGCCGTTCGAAGCGCAACAATTCGTGCAAATGGAACCACAACAGGTGCCAGTCGAACCGCAGCACTTAGAGCAAGTGGAACCACCGCAACTGCCTTTGGAAACGCCACAATTAGAGCCGTCGGAACCACCGCAAGCGCAATCGTTAGAACCGCAGCTCGCGTTGGAAACCACGATTGACTCCGCGAAGAAAGCTACTTTTACAGAGGAGGCTTTCCTCGCTGAATCAGAATCACAAGCCGTTCAAAATACTGACGAGTACGAGTCACCGGATCAGTCGTTTTATGAAACAGTGGCACCATTGGTACCACCATCCCAGGCGGTATTTAACGCTCATCACCAAGAGAACGCGCAAATAGAACGGCGAACTAACGAAGATTCGATAAATCGTCAGGATGATTTGAACTTTCAATTTCAGCAACCATCACAAGCGTTCGATTCAATTCCAGACCGTTCTTATGAAACCTCGCAGCAACAATTCGCCGCGAGTCACTCAGAATTCATAGACAACCCGCAGCAGTTAGAATTTACGATCGCATCACCACCACAACCACCATCATCGGACTTAGCGAGCGGCCCAGTGCTACCCGCATTCACTCCGACACCACAGTCATCATCTTTTGCAATTGAACCGGAGCCAGCAAAAGCAGCGTCCGAGTTTACAACTGACGAAAGTTCATCCAAACCGCAGAGAAGAACGATAGTTCAAGAGTTTGATATTTCGAAACTCGTAAAGGCAACAGAACGGAAAACCGTCGAGGTGAAGAAACTCGAACTAGAGCCTGAGCCTCAGTTTGATTCAGCTATGCATTATTTCACGGGGGCTGCAGAGCGGATGACTTACACTGCAGAACTTCGTTTTCGCGCGAGTTACACGCCACCGGAGAAAAAGGAAGTGGCACCACCGCCGGAGGCGGGGTGGAACAGAGGCGATGATGACACGTCGAGCGGCTCGAACAACAACACCTTCGGATTTAAGTTTTTGAACGACTTTGTGCCTCCACGCCAAGATTTACCGGCGCCTCAACCAAGATCAGGATTCAACATGCTTGACCTGATCGACGAAGGTTATCGAACAGTTCAACCGAATCCGACTTTCAGCCAGACACGTGGTCCCGGCAAAGTGGAAGTGGCTGTCGACTGGGTCAATTCCGGCGGCAAGCTACCACCCTCTTCTAGAGAAGGGCTAGCCGGTGGTTTCGGCGGAGCGACGAAAGCACCTGTCAATCAGTACAAGAAAAATTGGTTGAAGAACAAATAAACCGGTAACGAAAAAAATCGGCAGTTTCGACCGCACCGCAGGTGCTACCATGGTCACTATGACAAAATCAAGAGTCTCAAAATCAAAACATATATTCAGCTTCGCGTTCGTGCTGTTGACCATCGTCACACCGTCACCAGCACGGGCGGGAGCGGAAAACGCGGAAAAGCGCGAGTCTAAAAGCAACTCCGCAGAACAGCAACGTTTCACCGAATTTAAACGATTATCGGATTTGCCGATTTTGGAACCTCGCCCCGGTAAGTTCGATTCCGTTGGAGCTTTCAATCCGGCCGCAGTGAAGGTGAACAATTCAAAGTACGTCATGTTGTATCGCGGTCAAGACGACAAGGGTGTTTCAAGAATCGGATACGCCGAAAGCCGGGACGGCATCAATTTCACTCGCAACGACGAGCCGATTTTGGCACCATCGCAAGCAGATGAGCAACATGGTATTGAAGATCCTCGACTCTCTCCAAGCCTGGACAAACCGGGATATTGGGATTTAACTGCCACCATATACGATACTGACGCCCAGCTCGCTCTGTTCCGATCAAAGGATTTGAAGACCTGGACGCGATGCGGCATTATGATGCCAGCGAAGACCGGAGCATGGAACATCAATTGGACCAAATCCGGCGCGATAGTTCCGAAGAAGATTCAAGGCAAATCTTGGATGTATTACATGGGAGACGCGAAAAACGGCAGCGATCAAACAGGGATTGCTTGCTCCGCTGATGGTGTCACGTGGAAGGATGCAACCGACACTCCGGTTTTGCCTCGACGCGAGGGCAAATTCGATTCGCGCGTGGTAGAACCAGGTCCTGCTCCAATTATCACAAAAGAAGGAATTTTACTGCTATACAATGGTGCCGATGACTCTTTGACTTACAAAACCGGCTGGGCACTCTTTGACAAAAACGATCCGAAGAAATTGATCGCCAGATCTGACGAACCGATTTTCCAACCAGAAATGGTTTGGGAAAAGAAAGTCGCTTCCGATACCGTACATCAGGCACCGAATGTGGTGTTTGTCGAGGGGTTGGTCAAGGATGGCAAGCGGTATCTAATCTATTACGGAGCCGCAGATTGCCGTGTCGGGGTCGCGTCCTGCGTGCTAAAATCTGTCGCCATAAAGTAGTTTTCCGCGAGGCGTCACGCCTGGAAATCACGTGTCCGATAGGTTGACAGTCACTTGAAAAGTGACCGCCGAGAGGAGGTGCGCAATGCCACATATGATCGAGTCTGCTAAAACTGGGCGAGCAAGTTGCCGCAGTTGCAAACAAACGATTGAGAAAGCGACATTACGTTTTGGAGAGGAAGTGCCAAACGCCTTTTCACCGGGCGAAATGACCTTCCAATGGCATCACCTCAAGTGTGCTTCAGAAAAGCGTCCAGCAGCCTTGAAACAGGCTCTAGAGACGACAGAACTGGACATTCCTGAAAAGGAAGAGTTGTTAAAAACCTGCGAAGTGTCCGGTAAGAACCAGAAGCCGACCAACTTTCCGTATGCCGAACATGCTCCTACCGGACGAGCATCCTGCATGGGCTGCAGTGAAAAAATTGAAAAAGGTGATCTGCGAGTCGCCGTTGAGAAGGAATTGGACGCAGGCGCATTCACGGGTAAAAGTGCCGGCTATTTGCATCCGGCTTGTGCACCCGAGCACACTGGAGACGAACCGGTCGAGTTATTCGAAAAGATAAAAGCAAATACATTGAATCTCGAATCAAGCGACATGGAAGCACTCGAAGAAGAAATTTGCGGTTGATTCAATCAAATTTTAAAGGGATATCGGCATGGACTCAACCAATACGAAACTGCCTGCACATCTCTTTCTAGACCAGCATAACATTCCATACGAGATCCGAACTTTCCCATCCTCGACCGAAAAAGGCGCTGCGGCTGTGGCTGCTGCTCTTGGTTTTCGAGAACGGCAGATGATCAAAACATTGATCTTCCAAACAGACAAATCAGAAAAATCTTTGATCATGGTTGGAGCCGATCAAAACGCGATCTCTGGTCGTTTGAAGAAAGCGTTGGGGTCACGCAATATTTCAATGGCACCACCGGAGGTGGTAAAGGAAACGACTGGATACGTAGTCGGTTCGATTCCACCATTTCATTGGCAGCCTGAAGGCTTCAGAAATTTCCTCGAAGAGTCGCTGATGGAGGAAGAACTTCTTGGTGTAGGTGCAGGAGTCTGGGGCAATGAAATCCTCATCACTCCAGCCAATCTCGTACTTGCTACTAATGCGATTGTATTCAATCTTTGCCGCGCCGAACCAGCAGTCTAAATTCATTGAGATACCGAATGTGGTGCAAAACCTTCAGGTGGGTTTTCGGAACCAGGTTTTAAACGTACTGGCGAACTCACTAAACCATCTCATTTTCGGATGGTGCGGTCGTCCTTCCATCAGCGAGGCCTGGCTAAATGAGTCTGTCGACACCGACACGGAGTTCTTACCTTTATGTTTGCTGGACTTGAGACCGGATTTTGTCAGCTCTAGTACGTGCTCCAGTGAAGACACTTCCAGAGGAAGTCGAGCAACACCCAAACTTGTTGTCGCACGGATATACCCGCCGTCTTTCGGGACCGACTTACCGGCGACGGCAGCTCTTATACGCTCAGCCGCGTGAATTCCATTTTCGAGAGTAGTGGCAGGCAAGAAAACCAGAAACTCGTCGCCACCAATTCTGCCTACCCAGTCAGACGTACGCAACGTTTCTCTCATCGCGTCTGCAACCGCCCGCAGTACCGCGTCTCCACCAGCGTGTCCGTAGACATCGTTGACGCCTTTGAAGTTATCGAGATCCACGAGTACGGCGATTACCTCAGTATTATTGCGTCTGGCCAGAGATACTTCTCTGCTTAACACAGCTTCCAGACCCCGACGATTCAGCAGTCCGGTAAGAGGATCGGACTTGACCAACTCCTCAAGGCGATTGCTACTTTTTTCCAGTTCAAACAGCATCGCCTTTAACCTCTGTTCAGTCGATTTCTGCGAGGTTAAGTCGGTAAAGATATGGATCAAGTGTGATTCTTCCAATTCTTCGATTGCACTGGTGGCAACAGAAACCGGCATGTGAACTCCATTTCCACCACGCACATAACATTCGAATTCGGTTCCGCGCACGAGTGCAGTAAGGTTGACTGTTGGAAATACGTCTTGAATCCGTCTACCTAGCAAAGAAACTTGCTCAAATCCGAAGACATTTTCGGCTTCGAGATTGACGAACTCGATGACACCATCAGTAGTTGTAATAAAAATCGGTCGTGGCGCGCTATCCATGACGTGCTTGACTAAAGTAGCCGATGCTCCCAGACCGGCATCACCAGTGCCACCGCCCTGCGCATTGTTGAGCGTCCACTCGCCGGTTTTTCTGACGGCATTAGTCGAATGTGACGGTTCGCGACGCATGCTATCGAAGCCCAGTTCCTTTTTTATATCGGTCCAAGCCGGATTGTGTCCGAGGGCGCTCATCACATGCACACTGTTTTCGGACATAGACTCATTTTTATCAACAATCAAATGTCTAAGTTTCGAAGGGATGAGTACGATGTCACCGCTAAGAGCCAACTTCAGTTCACTGACCATTCGCGGCACTGACTCGGGACTAGCGTGCTTACAGAGATAACCGCTGCATCCTTTCGCGAGAGCTTCGCGTCCGTCGTCAGAGTCGATCGAGCTCGTCAATACAATTACTGGTCCCTGAAAGTGGAGATGTTCTCGTAACTTTTCGAGCACCACCAACCCCATTTTGCTTTCGGGAGGGGTATCCGGACTGTAGGGAAGCATCACATCTAAGATGATGGCGTCCACTGCCTTCATGTTGCTTTCATGGAGGCAAAACTGTTTCGCTTCCATATAAGAACCGCAACGTGCCACCACGTTGAATTCACCGCTCTCCACTAGAAAATCGCTCAGCAAATCGCCGAAAGAGATATCGTCGTCCACTATGAGTACGTTGGTGACTTTCTTTGGCATCTCTATCTTTTTCGTCTCGATTCGCTGTTTAACTCTCGACCGCCTAGTTGGTTGTCCAACTAAGTAGGGTTTCTCGCCGAACGCATCCGAGTGGTCACTGGAGACTCGATACATATGACTAGTAAGCTCCTCAAAGAGTACCGTGAGTCGGCTGGATTTCTTGAAAAGGTTCCGAAGACCAGAGAGTTATGATGTAGCGCACAGTCGACGGGGTGATGACGATTCATCAGGACTGAAATAGATTAATTCCGCACGAAAATTTGACCGCATGAAAGAGGTGACATACTTTCTTTTGGCGGATTTGAGAGCTCAGTCAATGACACCGCAGATAGTGGCGCTGACTGCGTTGCTGGTGTTAAACGCGCTGTCAACAAACTTAACGTGTACAAATCGCGCGACACATCATTGATGTTATGGATTGTTAAACAGGATGCACGCCATGTTTTTTCTTCAGAACCACCATCTCTTTAGAGGCATAAGCATTGAATCGATTGATGAGTTCTGTGCGAAGTTTGTCCGGCACAACCATGTGATCGACGACCATCTCTGCCGATAATTTGTAGATATCGACGTCTTCGCGATACTCTTCACGTTTCTGTTCGACAAACTTGGCTCGCTCCTGCGGATCTTCAATCTCCATGATCTTGTTATAGAAAACCGCGTTAACTGCCGCTTCCGGACCCATCACAGCGATCCACGCAGTCGGAAGAGCCAGACAAGCATCAGGCTCAAAAGCTGGTCCGCACATTGCGTAGAGCCCGGCGCCGTATGCTTTTCGGATTACGACGGAGATCTTGGGCACATTAGCTGCCGACATGGCGGAAATCATTTTGGCGCCGGCGCGGATGATTCCATCACGTTCGACTTTCGTACCAATCATGAAACCGGGAACGTCAGCAAGGAACAACAATGGAATGTTGAACGCATCGCAAAGGTACATAAAGCGCGCGCCCTTGTCGGCGGAGTCGACGAACAACACTCCGCCTTTCACCTTAGGTTGATTGGCGAGAATGCCGACAGCGCGTCCACCGATTCTGGCAAATCCTGTGATCAACTCTGGAGCAAATAGTTTTTTCATTTCGAAGAAGGAGTCTTTATCGATAATTCGATCGATAACTTGCATCATATCGAAAGGAATGTTCTCCTTTTCCGGTATGACCTGATCGAGTGTTTTTTCGAATTCCTTCGGATCAATTGTCGGCAATACGTCGATGTCTTCATGACAGTTGACGGGCATGAAGCTCAAATATTTCTTGCAAAGCTCAATCGCTTCTTCTTCGCTTTGAACCAGCACATCGCCACAGCCGCTAACCGAGCAGTGCATCCGAGCACCACCCATTTCTTCGAGAGTGACCTTCTCACCGATCACCATCTCAGCCATGCGAGGTGAGCCGAGATACATTGAAGCGTTGCCGTCATTCATGATGACGATATCGCAGAACGCTGGAATATACGCACCGCCTGCGGCAGATGGACCGAACAACAAACAAATTTGCGGAATGAAACCAGAGAGTTGAACCTGATTGTAGAAGATTTTTCCGGCACCACGACGGCCAGGAAACATCTCGACCTGATCGGTAATTCTTGCACCAGCAGAGTCGACCAGATAGATCAGAGGAACGCGAAGTTTCTGTGCCGTTTCTTGGATACGGATAATTTTTTCAACAGTTCTCCAACCCCAGGAACCGGCTTTGACAGTGGCATCGTTAGCCATGAAACAAACTGTTTTGCCTTGAATTTTTCCGACACCGGTGATGACACCATCGGCTGGAAGAGAGTGATCTACGTTGTTTGCAAATGCACCATCCTCGACTTCAAAACCAGGGTCGAGCAGCAATCTCAGCCGTTCTCTGGCAAAGAGTTTTTTGTCCTCTTTCAATTTTTCGTGATACTTCGGTGCGCCACCGGATCGAATTCGCTCGTGTGCCTTGTCGAGTTTTTCGCTCTTGCTGTCCGTCGCTTTTTCGTCCTTCACTTTGACTTCCATCCTGATTCACCTGTATCAATATTTTTTGGAATGCCGAAGACCCGCTTGGCATCCAACAGTGCCCCGAGTCGAACCAAATCCGTTCAGAACAGCATTCTACTAACAGAAACGCTCAGGACCCGATTTATACCAATTCATTTCAAAAAGAATAGACCTAGATTTAATCGATATAATGATGCGGTGTAGCCTGAACCACTGGAGCTATCGTGACAACCAATTCCTCACGACGGGAATTCCTCAAAAAAGCAGCGCTCTTACTGGCTGGTGTGGCTGGTTCTACCACATTCGATGCCGGTTTCGGTCTGAAAGCAGAGGCGAAGGGTGGCTACAAGCTCGGACCATGGACTGGGGACGACTTCACGATCGGGCACCAACTCCGCGACGGCAAGCTTCCGAAATTCCCCACCTCGGCTACTGAGAAAGCCGATTTCGTCATCGTCGGCGGCGGTATTGCCGGTCTGTCATCGGCGCACTTCCTGCGTGACTCGAATTTCCTGTTGCTCGAGCAGTACGAAGATCTCGGTGGACATGCCCGCGGCGGAAGCTATCAGGGCATCGGCTATTCATACGGGTCGGCATATCTCGCGACTATCGAAGGCGCCGTAGGCGAATTGCTAGACGATCTCGCGCTAAAGCCCCTCAAACTGGACGATTCGAAATTCGCATGGCTCGACAACGGTAAGTGGCTTCGTGGTTGCGAAGGCGCCGATGAAAACGTCATCTTTAGAGAGTTCAAGCGTTTCCGAAACGACAATCAATCGTTTTGGAATAAGTGGAACGGATTGTATCCACAAATCAAAGAGTTGCCAGAGTTGCTAAAACTCGATGATATCTTGATGGAAGATGTGCTGAAAAATTACGACCCAAGATTCATCGCTCTGGTCGACGGCTTTATCAAATCGGGATTGAACGGTGGGGTCAAAAGCGTTTCGGCTTTGTCCGGAATATCGACAATGGAAGATATTTTCGAACAAACTTATGTTCTGCCAGGTGGAAACCCGGCGATAACGCGCCAGTTATCCAGACGTCTAAACCAATCGCATGCGGACAAAATTAAGACAGGTTCGTTCGTATGGGACATACGCTTGAAAGAAGATGGTGCCTCAGTCACGTACGGAATGCGCGACGGTTCGCTCCACATGGTAGATTGCCGCCATGTGATATTTGCGATACCGCAAATGGTGGCAGCCCGCGTGGCGCGCAACCTTCCGGACAAAGCTAAAGCCGCGATGTTTCGCTTTCGCTATGGCTCCTATGCAGTTGCAAATGTTTTGATGAAGAAGAAAGTATTGGAAGGCTCTTACGATAATTACCTTCCGACACCCAATGACGGCACTTACAAACCGGAGATGGGTTCTGTCCTCTCCGTCTATGCCCCCTACGATGCCGGCTCATCAGGACGAACGCTCTTGTATCAAGGCAATAAGAAAAAGTTAGCGTCTGGTATCATGACTGAACTAACAAAAGCAATTCCTTCAGTAAAAGACAACGTAGAAGAAGTGGTACTATCTCGATGGGGTCATGCTTTAGCAATTGCTAAACCGCAGTACTTCAAGTATGTAGGTGAGTTGCTGTCGTTTGAGAACAGCTCATTCTCCTTTGCTCACTCCAGCACGCATGGACTGCCCAGCGCGGAAGCGGCAGTTCAAGGAGCTCTTCATGCGTCACAAAAGGCTAAGGCGGTAAAAATTGGCGCCAAGCCAATTTACTCTATTGCGACGCTAAAGGTTTGAGGTAATCGTTGTATCCGATGACAAATTTCAGCAAGTCTACTCTCTTGATTGCGCTCACCGCATTCAGTATCAGTGCATTTCCACCTGCAACAGCCAAGGCTCCGCCCCAAAAGCAGCCATTGATTTATAGAGCAAGCAATCAAGTACAAAGAATGGATGCGATTGCTGCGGTCGGTGTCGCGGCATATGGAAACATCAAAGGACTCAACGTCAAAGGCACCTATCTGACTGACGTGCACGAAACCGGAATCGCACGCAATCTGGGCATGGTGAGCGGAGATCTGCTATTGATGATCAACAACAAGGTCACCGAATCACCTGAACAAACTCTCGGTCTAATCGCCGAATACAGCGGCGTAAAAACGACTTTGAAATTCGCCCGAAAAGAAGGCGATGTGCTTGTGATCCATGAATCACCATCATATTGGGTTCTTCGAGCAGCGGAGAGCACAGCGGTCTCTTCGCCTGGCAGCGACGATGTCGCCTCGTTTGGCGCCGTCACTCACGCGCCGGTACACAAGGTAACCCCTGACGAGTTGGAAGACTTCATGATGCAGTTAGTCAACAACGCGCGTTCGATGAACGGCGGATTGACGCAGCTTAAAAAGAGCAAGACACTCTCAGACATGGCTAGAGCATACGCAGAGGACATGGCAAAGAGAAATTTCTTCTCGCACAAAAATCCGGAAGGTCTCGGAATGATAGAACGAGCGAAGGCAGCCGGTATCACGCAACATATTTCGGAGAACCTCGGTACCACCCGCAGTATCGTTGAACTGAGAGAACAGGTTAAACAGTGCCAGCAAATAATGATGAATGAGCCGCCAAATGTGCCCGGCAATCACAGAAGCAACATTCTTGACCCCGAGAATAAATCCGTCGGCATCGGCGTCGGATTTCCGGCAAAAGGCGGGGTCATCACAGTGCAGGAATTTTCACACGATGACATCCCATGATGTGATCGCCTTCTCTATAATAAGATTCATGGTTTGTCAAAATTACAGGAGCACATATGAGAGTTTCGAAAGTTGGAAAAGTGTTGGCGGTCGTGATGATGTTGTCACCACTTTTTCCAATTGCCGCTGAGTCTCGTTGGGAAAGCGACAGCGATATCAACAACTATCGACAGCAGCTTCAAGATCGAATCGAGCTAGGACAAACATGGGGCGCGTTGACTCCGACCGAAACTACCCATCTGCAAAATGATATTCGGAAACTTAAAAAGCTTGAAGAGCGTGCATCTCAATACGGTTTAACCGCTCGAGAAAAGCAATCGATCTGGAAGGAATTGGAAAAGCTCGACGCCAATATCACGGCAGAGCTAAAAGACAATGACAAAGTGGGCTGGCATAGAAACTGGGACCGCAACCACGATGGCATGGCATATTGGCAGCATCACCATAAGAAATTTGATCGTGATGCGTTTCAAAAAAGCCTTCGTACAATTTCAGACAAGATAACATCCGGCATCGCTTCGGGTCAGTTAAACCGCGACGAATCCAAATATCTACACGACGAGGCGAATCGTCTGCAATCAGTGCTCAACGAGTCGCAAAAAGGTGGAATGACTGCTGATGAAGTGACGAGCTTCGAGCGCATGCTCGAGAAGTTTGATGAACGTCTTAATCGGGCCCTTCATTCTGTCGCTACAGGTAAATGGAATTCCGGCAATTGGCACCATGGATGGAAAAGCAGCAAACATCCGGTCGTCCCAAATCTTTCTTCACCGCCTCAGTGGGACGCAACCAAAGGTGGTGGCTATCACGATCTAACCGGTCAAATCGCAGGCACCATTCCAGCCAATGAATTGTATCGCTATGGTGGCACGATGAAAGACGGACGTCCCGCGCCGACAACGCCGCACGTCAATGTAAATACCAGCGGCCATATCGCGTGGTAATTACAATTCATGCCTCGAGTTTTTATTTTCGCTAACGGCGAGCCAGATTTTCCTCAATCGATAGTCGCTCAAATAGCGCCTGATGACATTGTTGTTTGCGCCGATGGTGGCAGCAATCATGCAGACACTTTGGGCGTAAAACCTCACATCGTTGTCGGTGATATGGATTCAATTTCACCGTCAACTTTAGAGCGCTTCAAACTTCATGGTGCGGAAATTCGCAAGTATCCCCGTGAAAAGGATGCAAGCGATTTGGAACTGGCTTTGCAAGCAGCACTGGAGTTTTCCCCTTCTGAAATAATCTGCACTAGCGTCCTGGGGAGACGGCAGGATCATTCTCTTACCAACACGTTTCTGATCGGTCGATACGCCAGCCTCGGCAGTAAAATATCGTTGATTGGTGCAAGTTGGCAGGCGCAGTATGTCACAAAAGAACAACCGTGCGCATTCAGTGGTACTAAGGGAGACATTTTTTCCATCAGCCCAATGGTCGCCACCGTATGCGGTGTTACAGTCGAAGGCGTAAAATGGCCACTGGACGGTGAAGATCTTCCCTGGGGAAGTTCTAGAACAGTGAGCAATGAGTTTATTTGCAATGATGTTTCAGTCAAACTTACCGAAGGACTGCTGCTTGCATTCCACTATTATAAGGGCGGTCCGGAAGTTTAGTCTCGCACGTCTTTCTAACGCCGTTTTTCGGAACGAGCGTCCGGCGTCTTTGCCAACCGCCGCCACTTCTGCCAATGTCAAAACTGCATGACTGAACGTTTAAACGGTTTGGTCACTTCCCCGCTCACTATCGATTGGAACGTTCGTCGCTTTCCTCTTTTAATGGAAGTTTCGAGACTGGATTTCCGGTGAGTTTTTAGGCCGCGCAAGTGCTTCGAAGTGCGCAGCAATGACATTGATCACACCTGATTCATATTGCAAACGGCCCTGAATGCAAAGGAATGAATTGCCCAATATAACGCGACGATATTGTTCGAAAATTTGTGGTCTGATGATAACATTTGCAAGACCTGTTTCATCTTCCACGGTGAGAAACACAAATCCTTTTGCCGTTTCCGGACGTTGACGACAAACCACGGCACCAGCCACTTTCACTTGTTCTCCGTCACTTCCTTTTGCTAGCCCGGCACACGAATAAACTTTATTATCATCGGCCCACTTACGGAAAAATGCCATCGGATGTTCTGTTGGTGACATCCCCGTTAATCTATAATCAGCTCCGATTTCTTCTACCTTACTCAATGTCGGCAGGAGCAATTTCTTCTCATCATTAGTTTTTCTGTTTTCATTGAGAGCATCTAACAGGGGTGTTTCTCTAGTTTTTCGTAAGCGTCCAAGAATCTCCCACAACGCCTCTCTTCGACCGGGATAAAGGCTCTCGAACGCCCCTGCCTGCGCCAGGATTTTCAAATCCGCCGGTGCTAATCCACTGCGCGAAACAACATCCTGTAACGACTTGAAGTTACCACCTTCATTCCAACTCTTCTCCAGTGCGTCTTTGGACTTCCGCCCCAATCCATCAACAAAACGCAAACCAATCCGCAAAGCAAGCCTTGCTCTCTTAGTACCGGACACTTTGTTAAAACCTGCCATTGGACTCGAATCCACCACCACATTCGCACCAGCCACTGTATTCGAACCAGACACCATATTCGCACCAGCCACCATATTCGCACCAGCCACCGTATTAGCACCAGGCTCTTCCGGTATCACTTCTAGTGTGCAGTTCCAACTGCTTTTGCCTAGATCGATTGGGCGTATTTCGACATCATGCCGCATGGCGTCACGCACGAGTGTCCCAGGACTGTAGAATCCCATGGGTTGCGCATTCAGAATAGCGCAGTAAAATTCGGGAGCATGATATAGCTTTAGATAGGCGGAGGCATAAACCAGAAGCGAAAACGATGCGGCATGACTTTCTGGAAAACCGTAATTCGCAAATGCCTTTAACTGGTGAATAATAGTCGCAATTGCTTCCTCTGCAAATTCGTTCTTTCGCATTCCAGAGGCGAGATCTTCACATAGTAGTGTCATGCGTTCCATAGATCGTTTATGACTCATGACTCGCCTGAGTTGATCCGCTTGTGACGGTGTAAATCCGGCTGCCACCACTGCTAGTTTCATACCTTGTTCTTGAAACAAAGGTACCCCTAACGTCCTTGCCAGTATCGGTTCCAACGAGGGGTGCAGGTATTCAACAGGTTCTTCACCACGTCGCCTGCGTAGATATGGATGAATAATATTTCCCTGGATTGGTCCGGGTCGAACAATGGCAATTGAAACAATAATGTCGTAGAAACACTTCGGTTTCAACTTCGGCAGAATACTCATCTGTGCTCGCGATTCGACTTGAAACAATCCGATTGTATCCGCCGCTTGCAACATCTTATAGATCGCGGGATCGTGCATGTTGAGCGCGCCCAAATCTATATCAATGCCATGAAATTCTTTGACCAATTTCAAGCCTTCTTGAATCATCATCAGCATGCCGAGACCGAGAAGATCAATTTTGATCATCCCAACCAGATCGATATCATCTTTGTCCCATTGAATAACAGTACGACCATGCATCGAGGCCGGTTCAATAGGGACCAGCTCTCCAAGCGGTCTTCCGGAAAGAACAAATCCACCAACGTGAATAGAGCGGTGGCGTGGAAGTTGGTGCAAGCCTGCCACCACTTTCAACAATAAGCTCACTCTCCTGTCATTTACATCCAGACCAATGCGTTGCAAACCACCATCGATCAGTTTGGCAACAGCTCCACGCGCTTCACTGTGTTCAGCTTCTGCAGAGAGACGATCAGCTTGCTCTTGCGAAAAACCGAGTACACGAGCAGCATCTCTAACTGCCGATCTTCCGCGATAAGTGATAATCTCGCACACCATCGCGGCATGCTTTCTTCCATATTTCTCATACACATACTGCAGCACAGTTTCTCTTTCTTGATGCGCAATATCGAGATCAATATCAGGCGGCTCATTACGACCTTCCGAGAGAAATCGCTCAAATAATAGATCCATTCCAATCGGATCAACAGCAGTAATCATCAAGCAATAACAAACCGCCGAATTCGCAGCGGAACCTCTGCCTTGCACCGCGATACCACGCGATCTCGAAAAGCGTACTATATCCCACATGATCAGAAAATATGGTGCCAAATCGATCTTTGTAATCATGTTCAATTCATGATCGATTTGCTTGATGTGCTTGTCGGTCAGGTCCGGATACCTGAGTCGTGCGCCTTCCCATACAAGTTTTTCCAATAGCGCCGCCGGACTCATATCAGGAGAAATCCCACAAATCTCCGCAATCTCCGGTTGCAATTGAAACACCGGCAGCGGTGTACGAAGCAACCCCAAACGGAATTGGCATCGCTCGGCGATGACCAGGGTGTTATTGATGCCCGTAAGATCCTGGCGCCACAATTGAGCCATTTCCTCAGGCGATTTCATATACCAACTACCATTCGGACGCAGCCGTCTACCGGCTTCCGCGAGAGTCACCTCATGGCGCAAACAAGTCAGAACATCATGAACAATGCGTTTTTCCGGTACGGAATAATGCACATTATTGGTAACCACCCATGGTATCGAAAGTTCTTTCGATAGAGTGATTAGATGTTTTCCTATAATCTGTTCTTGAGTGATGTAATGGTTCCACAACTCAAGATAAAAACGATCGCCAAATACTTCTTTGAACTGGCGAGCGAAAGCACTAGCCTTTTCAAAGTCACCTCGCGCAAAGGCCGCAGGAATAGCCCCATGTGGACAACCCGAAAGAACAATAAGACCATCGTTGTGATCCCATAGATCGCTTTTGGCGACCCGAGGAGATCCTCTCGTACAAACTGAACGAGCTTTAGTAATCAATCGACAAATGTTTTTGTAGCCTTCCTCTTCGGCAGCAAGAAGTGTGATATGCGAATGATCGTCGAGTGTCAGCTCAGCTCCGATGATAGCGTCAAGCTCAACCTCTTTTGCGGCGGTTGCAAAACGAACGACTCCTCCCAAGTCGTCGTGGTCAGTCAATGCCAAAGCTGCCAATTCAATTTCTTTCGCTCTAACTACGAGTTCCTCTGGATTACTCGCTCCGTCAAGTAGAGAAAAAGAAGAATGACAATGCAACTCGGCGTAGCGGTGTCGTCGCAACATTCCGATGATGATGTTCTGTTTCTATAAGATAGTGTCTTTATACTACCATACAATTGTATGCTCAACAAGTCCCCAGTTCGGCGAACACCTGCCCCCCGTGTGGTAACTTATAACGGTATTGGAAAACAAATCGGCGAGGCTGTCATGACTACCCCTTACGAAGAAACAGTCATTCTCAACATTGGTGAACCGGCTCCTCCGTTTTCATTGCCGGCGCACCCATCCGGCACGGTCAGTTTGAAAGATTTCGAGGGAAAGAAAAATGTGATCCTCGCCTTCTACCCGAAGGACGACACGCCGGGCTGCACAAAAGAAATGTGCACGTTTTCCGATCGCACACAGGAGTTCAGTAATCTAAACACAGTAATACTAGGCATCTCGACAGACGACACGACTAGTCATGCAAAATTTGCGGCAGATTACGGATTGAACAACACGCTCCTTGCCGATACCACTAGAGAGACCGGAATAGCCTACGGAGCCATTCGCGGCGATCGAATCATGTCGGAAAGAATTCTGTTTTTGATAGACAAAGACGGAAATATACGGCACATTCACTCTGGGATGCCGGATTTCGACGATCTGCTCGCCGTGTGCAAAGCACTCGAAGAAATACAGTCAGAAGAAGAGGATGATGACGAAGAGTAGCCTTCGCTAGCTTCCGTCGAATCACACCCATTCTAAACGGGCGAGTCATCAAGGTTTCAGAGGCCGCGCAATAATGACCGAAGAAATTTATGTAAGCACAGACGTCGAAACTGATGGTCCGATTCCTGGCGTCAACTCAATGCTAAGTTTTGGAAGTGCCGCGTACTCCAGAGGCAAAACGCTTGTCTCAACATTCTCGGCGAACTTAGAATTGCTCGAGGGTGCGGTTGCAAATGAAAAAACGATGGAGTGGTGGCAAACTGAGCCGGAGGCTTGGAGCGCTTGCCGAGCCAATCTGGTTGCTCCGAAACTGGCAATGGAAAACTATTTGGAGTGGTTGAAGAACTTACCGGGAAAGCCGGTATTCGTTGGATACCCAGTCGCATTCGATTTTCTTTTCGTTTATTGGTATCTGATTCGATTCACCGGTGAAAGCCCGTTTTCGCATTCCGCGCTGGACATCAAAACATATGCGATGGCGTTGCTGAAAAAGCCTTATCGCGAATCGGTAAAACGAAACATGCCAAAAGAATGGTTTGACAAACTACCGCATACGCATCAAGCACTGGACGATGCGATTGAACAGGGCGCCTTGTTCTGCAACATGCTTGCCTGGCAGGAAAGTCGATAACCTTCGATGAACCTGGCACCAAATACAGTGCCAGATATTTGCGTTAGCGAAACGCCACCGGGTTCTTTTGTTTGAGACGACCTAAACCCAACTCCACTGCATCCGTGGTGGCACTCTGATTTCAAGCGTTTCAAGCGCTTCGTCGAGAGTGACATTTTTCGAAACGGCATGCTTCAACAACTCAACAGCTCGATGACGCGGAACGTACCCGAATCGAAGAAGCGTTTGAACGCGAAGAGTTTTATACAGTACGTCTTCAGTGAGCAGTTTCGAGTCGAGCAAGAGCTTTCCAATCTTTACAGCGCTGTCGGTCTTGGCCATCGCCTGTTCAAGCTCTTCTCGCTTACAGACCTCAGCTTCTACGAGCAAATCGCCGAGTCTGGTATTCGTGTCAGCCTTATGCAGAAGCTGATATTCAGCGATACTGGCATAAACATCTTTGTCTTCTTTCAACACTCGACGCAACGCCTCTGCAGCCTGGTATGGGCGTAACGTACCTTTTGCCACACTGCCTTGAAGGGTTTCCGCGGACTCTAGCTGATCGCGATTTACGATTCCTCGCTCCACCAAAATTTGTCCAAACGGTTTCTTTTTAAACAATTCGATCTCAAGGCATTCCGACATTTCATCGAGACCGATCAAACCAGCCATCTCGAAAAGTTCGCCGACTCTAGTCGTCTTGGCATCGGGGTGAATGAAGAATCCGAGTTCGAACAACGCTTGTTCGAAAGAGATCTCGCGCTTCTTGGCATACCGCAAACCTTGCGCGGCCTTTTCTTTCTCGAGTCCGGTTTCGCGGATCATCAATACGGCGCTCAGCGCGGTATAAAGCTCTTTCGTCGTCAATTGATTATCTGTCAGCAGCCATTGCCCAACCATCATTCCGGCGTCTTGTGAATTCTTCAACGCCGTACCAAGATTTTCTCGGGTCAGCATTTTTGCGGACATCAGCAACTGGGTGAGCTCGTTAGTCGCCGAGACAACGATATGTGTCTGCTGGTGCAACTTTTCGATAGATTTGATCGCTTCTTCGAGCGATACATTGTTTTGGATTGTGAGACGTACCGCGCGGATTGCCAGGTCCAGCGTTATCTTTTTGTCTTCTACCTGCTTGAGCGCTTTGATTGAAGGCTCCAGCTTATCGGCCTCAGTGATACCGGCATCGACCAAGGCTTCATGGAGTTCCATGTCTAGCTCTTTGGCTAACTTGGTTCCGGCCTCGACCTGATCGCGACTCAATACGCCACCGCCCAGTAGTATCGGTACTAGTGGGGATGCGGAAGTGTCTTTACTGGATGTAGTCAACTCTGCACCTGACCTGAAAAGTGTCTCCAATTGCGTACGCAACGCGTACGCGCATACTCAAATGTTACCCCAAATTCGGCAGCCTGATTCATATGATAATTACTCTTTTTAATCTTACGGGGCATAAAACTGATACTTGACGCCGCCAAAAGTCTCGAGAATGATGTTTGGCTTCTTCCGCCCGCAATTGGTGAATAATGAACCCGATTGGTTATAAAAAACAATTTGGCGCTTCACTTGCGCTCCTCTTAGCAATTTGTAGTCATGAAAAATGCCTCGCCGCCGATGAAATGCAACTGGGCATAGAGGCCTACAAGAAAAATAATTTCGCAGAGGCGGTCAAACATCTTGATGTCCAGCTTCAAGCGAAACCGAGTTCTCGTGCCGCCTATTTCCTCGCAGTCGCTAACGTTCATCTCGGTAAGTCTGAGCGAGCGAAGAAGTTGTTTGAATATATAGTTTCGGCCTATCCGGGCTCCGCCGAAGCCGGGCTGGCTAAGACAGCTTTAGCTAAATTGAATCCCGAAACCGCACCAACAGGAACTAAGTCGAAAACCTTCGAGGATAAGCTATCGACGGTTGACGGCAAATATCAAGATAAACGATTGGTCTGTTCTGACGAAGAATATCAAAGAGAGCTGAATGCCATTCCGGCGACAGTAAGAATTCCGCTAACCTCCGGCGGTGTAGGAGGAGCTAGCGCAATAATCGGAACGATCAACAAACAAAACTTCTATTTCGGAAACAGTCAAAAATGGGAGACCTATGTTTCTCTCGAAGATTTGCAGCACGCACGTCTTGAAGTTCCTAAGGGACCACCGGACGGCACTGAGAATAAAAAGCCGGTATGGAAAATCTCGTTGGACATCACGGTTGCAGGGATGAAGCGCAAGGTGCCGGTCTGCGTTTTCAAAGAGCATAAAGGCTATCCCGAGCTCGGTACGGCGTTTTACGAGGGATTCGCGATGGATTACTCTGGTGGTGGCATCGTCCTGCGAAAGAAGACGAACGCATCCGCAAAAAGTCCGCATTCCGTCGTTGAAGAATACAAAAAAGAATATGCCAAATTACCAGATACCGCGGAAATTCGCTTCCGCCCCGGAGAACAAGGTCACATGCTGGTCGACGCGCTAGTAAACGGGCGACCGATGCAATGCTGGTTTGACACAGGGGCAAACGCTTATTTTGGATTTTCGAACTTACTTCAAGCAGGAATTCCGCTGCCTACAGGAGAGCCGGACACTTCCACACACGGATGGGCAGGAAAAACTGTCAAAGCTTGGACAATGACCATTCCGGTAAAAGTCGGCTCGATGACTCGCATGATACCGGCACTGGTGTCATCAGAATGGGAAAAACCTCCGCTTTTGGGACAAGAGTTTCTTCGTGACTATCAATATAGTATCGATGGTGCTGGCGGCAGGATGCTGCTCACAAAGAAACACGTTCAAAGTGCGAAATCATCCGCGCCGGCCCATTCTCTCTACGACGTGAAGTGCGACGTAAACAACGACCGCGAATATGTGACCTTAAAGGTAAATGGGCAGAATTGTCACGGTGTTCTCATCGACACCGGCGCGGCATTTACGATTATCTCGACAACTGTGGCAGATTCGATGGGCATCGTCATTCCTAAAGGTGCGCCGTATCTGCAGGGTACTGGGGTCGGAGGAGAGTTCACGATGCGCGAAGTCGAACTTGACTTGAGCCTCGGACCAGTCAACAAACGAAATTTTCCTGTTCGGATAGGTGGAAATGCAGGTTGCGCTATTGGGCAAGATTTCATGTCTGGCTGGAGATTCTCTGTAGATCGCGAGCAAAAACTACTGAGATTTTTTCATTAGTCGCACGAGATCATCTAAATTCGAATTGCAATCAGTCATATTCGCCTTCTAAAAACCATGTGCGGCATTCATGATCGTAGACGAGCATTACTAACAAGAATTCGCTACTCGAAGAGGGTTGAACCAGCGCTGTGTAATAGGACTTCCGGACTGGGGCTTCCCACCACAATCCTGAGATGCATTCGGGATTTGTAATGCTATGAATTTTATACAGGCGGCTCTCACACGTAAAAGATTGTGGTTTGGAATTTTGAAATTCAACAAGCACCGGCATTGGACTTACATGTTTTTTCAGCACCATTCCTGATACCAATGCAGAACTACCGGCAGATTCTTGTACGTAATCGACGGACACGGCCAATTGCTTTTTTTCGGAAGAGACAATTGAGATGTCGGAGTCTTGAAGGCGTTGTTTTCCTTTCTTTTTGACGCTTGTGTTAATCGAATCAACCTCCTTCTTTGAAGAAATCACAGGCTGCCATGCACCGGCCCTTTCCGGTGTATATTGATCTACAGCAACAGGCTTTACCAGGGCATTGTCAGTGCCATATCTGGTATTCAACTTTTGCACCAGGAGTAAAAACGATTCGGAAGAAACTCCATTTTCCTCTGTCGGGATACCATTCTCGTCACCTGACAAAACCGGTAGTTGCCTGAAGACTTCTTTGCTTGTGCGTGAAACAATCAAACGCAAACTAGTGAATTCTCTTTCCAGGCGTTTATTTTCAATAGACAGTCTCAACACCTCCAGTAGAAATTTGCTCTGATTAGAAGAGCGTATGAGTCGCACGGGTCGCTCTTCGAAGAGCTCATCATCCGAATAGAAACAAATCACAATTTCATCAGCACATAAGCCCTCCTGTTTCAATAATTGCGTGAGTCGCTCAAGCATGGATTTGATAACAAAGAGTGTGTCATTTAGTGATTCGACGGGACCGCCGATATCGACATAACATTGAAAACTCTCTTCAATAATCGGTAATGTCGGCCGCCTCGTATCAATACCAGAAGCAAGGTTGTAAGCCAAAACTCCTTCGCTTTCAAAGCGTGCGCTCACTTCATCCAACGGTAGTGCTATCAACTGTCCCATCCGTTCGATGCCCAGCCCGAACAAGGTTTCTTTCAATTCGCTTTTTACCGGTAAGAGATCAATTGAAAGAGCAGAAAGAAATTTTCGGTCATTCCCGGGCTCAACTATGTACCATCTACTCTTCCTGTTTTGCGCAGCTACGATCGCTGCAAAAGCACTGTCTGCGATACCAATATTGCTTTCTAGAAATCCTTTTTGGCTGACAAATTTGATAACGCTTCTGGCAAAATAGTTTTCACCTCCCAAAAGAGATAGTCCACTAGCATCTATCAAAAACACACCAACGCTGTGTGATGACACTCTAGGTGAAAGTGCCACCAAATGAGCAAGCATTTCTTTCTGGGCACCGAGATACAAATGATCGTCGTAGTCACGCCATAACAATTCGGAGCAAGCAGCTCTCGCTTCAGAAAGCCTCATGCCAACCCGCACATACCGCTTCGCCGCCTCGGGAGAGCAAAGCATCACTCTAGATCTGCCACCAATCAGTGCGAGTGGTTTGTCTCGAAGATCAGGTTCATACTTTTGGTGTACGACGATCTGGAATCTGGGGATGCGTAAACAAGCGATTCGGGACATGAAGATTCAATCGGGCCTCCATATTTTGTGTCATTCCGTCACGAGCTATAGTGCCTTGAATAACAGGTGAAATAGCGGCGATTCCATGCATACCGTTTTCATATTGCACTGGGGTCGACCATTTAAAGCGCATACTGGTATGACACCCCCAGCCACCATTAGCGGTACTATCATCTTGAGCAAAGCTGGGTTTCAAATGTTGATCTTTCAAAACTATCAACGCTGTCTTAGAGCGCTCCAATGCTCTCTTCAATCTTGCGTAAGTTCGATCAGAAAGAAATACTGATGCACCCATGTCAAATATAATTGCGTCAAAAACGGTGCTACGCAAAAGTTGCTCCACCACCCAGCAAGCTTCCAGGCGAACATCTTTCTTTCTGGTTCCACAAGCAGAATCGGATTGTTGAGCCAAGTTTTCACTTACTCTTACAACGAAAAATTCGCCAACAGATTTACTTTTTCGCTGCATCATATTCAGTGGCACTGGACTGTAGCCATCTTTTACGAACGCCCAATCGGAAGCAACCAAACGACTAAACGTGTCTACATAAGCCACGTTCAAACCACTGGTGCACCAATAAGTGACCGCTCCGCGCAACAAAGTGGATTTGCCTGAAGAAGAAAGTCCACTCCATTCACTAATCTGTCTTCTTGCAAATCCTGCAACGATACCGGAATCGATTTCTCTGATACCAGTACGTAAGAGCTTATCGCCATCACCTCCTGTTAGCCATTTACCAGGAAACAGTTGCTCGAGCTGTTGCTTCAATACTGCTACGTTTGCATTCACGCGTCTCACCACCTGCTTGTCGAATCGACAAGCAAAACAAAAATTAGAAACAACTGCTGGCGGTTTAAATCCACCAACCACACCGGAGGAAAAAAACCACATCAACTGCCGCCGTCATTTCCCGCCGGTCAATACGAGACAAAATAACGACAACACACACAAGCTAAATCAATACATCTATCAAACCATACGTTTGTATGGGTGTCAAGTTTATTTCCACAAAACTCAGATCGGCGCGACAGAGATAGGAATTAACAATCATCAGACAGCTAAATAGTGTTCTCATAATTAAAAGCATAGTTAAACAAGTAGATAGAAGGGCACATTTGCTAAAGACATTCGTTGATATGAAGAAAATCAATTGAGTTCAAGTACAGGTCCAAGCGAAAACAGCGCAAGAAATCTCAAAGGAAAAGGAGCATCTTCACTGCTTCTGAATCTTGTCGATCGCTCTACTACTCGAATCGCGCTCCTCCTGATTCCATCGCTCATAATCGCGCTATTAATCGCACAAGCAATAAACCCTGTTTTCGTCCCAATTTTCGCCGAACCCCTGGCCAAACACATCGCCAGCGAACTCGATCCCAAAACAGTTAGCAATTTCGAAATTCTGCAAGTCATCAGGCGATACAACCTCGCCTGGTGTTATTTGACCGACAGCGACAATAAGAATATCGTGGACGTGTCAGCAGCCTTCGCACCGCGCACACGGCGTATTCCGTCTGAATCCAAAGCGATTTCAATCAGAGACGAAAATTTCTTCGAAGCGGTCGTGCCTTATGACGACACTATGAAATTGCACGTCGGACTGCCGTTCGGTCACAAGCTACCGAATCTGACCAGTATCGAGGCTATGACTTCGACGCTCTATTCGCCTGTCTATCTGGGTGCAGTCTTCTTCGTACTGTTCGCCGGTTGGGTGGCGGTGCTTCTCATACTCGAATCCATAATCGGTCTGTCCTTGCGCATTCTGGGCACCTCAATCGACACCCTGGCCGCACTGGTCAACGAACCATTCACCGATCGTCAGATCGACGACGCCACGAAACTGAGCTGGTGTCCAGCTGATTTCCGCGCTCTCGGACAGAGCCTCGACATCCTCATGACGCGTGTGCGCGACATGAAAGACAAGGACAAGGAACGCACTACAGAACAAGGTTTAGATACGTTGAAATGGAAGGGTCAGAAGCGTCCTGCGTTTCAAGTCACGGAGGCGCGTGAGAAAGCGACGTCCACCGACTACGCCGCAGTCGAGAGTGGAGTGTTCGCTGTAAAATTCGATAAGGAGCTGCGTTCGGTAGAATCGTCTTACGAATTTGCCGTCATGCTTTTAGATGGGATACACGAGCTTTATGCAGACGTGCTAGATGCAGCCGCTTTCATCAAAGTCGAAAAAAACCATACTACAACTGTGGAATCATGCCTTGGTATCGATGATGACTCGCTTCTGTTGCTAAACAAAATCGATCATCGCGAGATTATCGACGAACGAAACATGTCGAAAAAGAGTATTGATGTTGGTCCGATGCTCATCAAGAAGTTCGGCTTCGAGCCAATAGCCACCAAAGATTCGTTTAACCGTGTAATCTATTTTCCTTTCAGTTTTGAAGGGAAACCGTTAGCATTGCTGACAGGCTTCATCCGCATCGGGCACAATCCATCACCCGAACGAATCCGGGCGCTGGAGCGCTTCCGCGACAAGGCACTCGATCTCTACCACGAGCACCGCGCCCGCGAAGAGAAGAACGAAGATGCCTGGACAGATCCGGCAACCGGTATGGGCAACAAAACATATTTTCAAGAACTCATGCCAAAGCTGGTCGAGCGCGTGAAGGCCAAGGGCAGCGACAGTCACTTTTCAATCATGATGATCCAACCGAATTTTCAAACACCGCGGTTGGCGAAATTCCCTGCAGAAATGCACGATCGCTGGTTTTCCGAAATCGGAAAATTGATCACAGGATTGCTGCCGGTCAGTAAGAAAACTACACCGGAAAAGGGTGCCACCAATTACATGATTCGGTATCAAGAACATGTGATGGCAGTGGTGCTTGAAGGCATCAATGCGAGCCACGCAGTCAACGTTGCAGAGGGCATCCGCAACTCGGTATTGAGCAAGTCACAATGGAGTGGTGGCACTACCGATTTGTCCGTCTCTGTGGGCGTCGCTACATTCCCTCGCGACAGTGATAGTGGCGACGAGATTATTGCGAAGGCGGCAAAAACATTGTCATACGTGAAGGAGAATCTTGGTGGCAATGCTGTCTGCGATTTTCAAAAAGTTCCAGCAGAATATCAACCACGTGAAGCAACAGAAATTCAAGGAACTCTTGGCGTACTCGACAACGTCGGTCTATTGCAATCGATTGCGGGCAGCGACAAGAGTGGTGTTTTAATCGTCGTCAATGACCTCGGTCAGAAGTTTGTGAGCAGTTGGATAGATGGTGCACCGCGGAATGCTTCGCTTGGCGATCTGGCTGGAATGGATGCGATAGTTGAGTTCATAACTACGTTCAAAAACGGCAGTTACAATTTTCAAGCGCGCAACGTTCAAGAAGCGGGCACTCTAGGATCGCTTGAGCGATGCTTAATGGAAGCGGCTCTATTCGAAGACAAAATGAACTCGGCACTGCGGGTGATACCATCAGCAGATCGCTTAGTGCGGGGAGTAGATAATCCGGCCGGCTGGCAAAAGGCTTCTAACGATCCCGATATTGATCCGGATGAGATGTCTGCTATGAAGGAGCTATACGCTTTTGCGGACGGCTCGAAGACACTCAGCGCGATCTTCGGAAAAATGTCACAGCATTGCACACCGATGCGCTGGCGTGCCGCCGCGCTACTTTTGCAATACGAATTGATGCAGATGAAAGTGCCTACTTAGCTTTTCAAAATCGACAGATTCAAAACTTGTAGGCGGGATTGAATCGGTGTTGATAGAAGCAGGCTGGAAGCCTGCGCTCCCAGGTTCCGTAGAGAGCTTCGTCATCACCAAATTTGAGAACGCTCACGGTTCAGAACGTTCTTGTTTCGATGCCACGTTCTCGTCTCGACGCCACGTTCTCGTTTCGAAGCCACGTTCTCGTCTCGATGCCGAGTTCTCGTCTCGAAGCCACGTTCTCGTCTCGACGGCACGACGTTCTTGTTTCAACGCCACGTTCTTGTTTCGACGCCACGTTCTCGTCTCGATGCCACGTTCTCGTCTCGACGGCACGACATTCTTGTTTCAACGCCAGGTTCTCGTTTCGAAGCCACGTTCTCGTTTCGGCGCCAACACATCGGCACCACGAACAGACCACGTCTCGGCGCAGAATACAGGCAGCCAGGTCTAACTATTTTCGGCGGCGGACTGCGCTTGAGGCGCTGTCGTCGAATTTTTCTTGACGGCGAACTGCGCTCTCAGTTTTCTTGTCGGCGACTGCGAGATCGGTTGGCTTAATTTTCTTCGTTACTTCTGTCACTTGAGTGGCGTGATATTTCAAGTGTTCCAGTTCGTCGACGCGTTTGCCGAAGTATACTGCGGAGTATGTTGTAAGGAACGTCTCCAGCGCTTCAGGGAGCATCTCAGGCGCATTCTTACCGGCAGCTTTTTGCTCAGCGACGACAGATCTGACTCGTTCGAGAAAATCGGTTGGTGTCTCATATGGTGCGCGCGTTAAACGCATGCTCTTCTTGATCGATTTCGCGACTTTCTTGTACAGGCGCCATTCAGGACCACGTCCTATGTTACCTTCACGCCACCGTCTGTAGAGCGCAACCAGGAATTTGAATGCGACAAATCCGACCGACAGCGAGATTATGCCTGCCACAACCCACCCGGCTACATCTGTCCAGGAGAAGTTGAATTGGTTTTTCTTATCGAGTCCAAGCTGTTTCTCGACTTCTTTTTGCGAATAACGATTCTCTCGTTGTTGGGCAGGTAAGACACCATCGGGAGTGGCATCGAAAGGAACCCAGCCAAAGCTCGGTATGAAGACCTCTGCCCATTCGTGAACGTGCTTAACCTTGACCTCTTGCTCGCCGGACATCTGGTTCCACTCGCCGGGAGAGAAGCCCGTCACCAGTCGCGAAGGGATACCGACGCAGCGCGTCATGACCACGAATGCCGAAGCAAAATCGCCGCTGTTTCCCTTCTTACGATCGAACAAGAAATCTTGAACCAAATCTTTTGATTCGGGATCAACTTCTCTCATGTTGTCGTATTCGTATTTCTCACGAAGGAAATCGCAGATTTGCTGACTTTGCACAAACCAGTTATATCGAGGATCGGAATTATCCTCAGCGAGCTTGAACAGCTCTTCGGTTACGGTTCCCGGAAGTTGCAGATACTGCGCGTAATCTGTTCGTAATTGGTCTTCGACTTTCGCGCTGAGAGGCGTCTCAGAGCGCATGGCTTCAATCGGATAGATCGGCAGCTCTGTCTTGACCTTGATCTCCATTCCTTTGTTTAACGGAGATGGTGCTGTGATCACTCCGCATTGATCGACGTTCAGTTTCATCAACGTCGCAGGTAACTTGACCTCTTGCTCGATCCACCCACCAGGAACAACAACGCCAATCGTTTTAGCTTTGATTTTGATCTCTTGAACCAACTCCACCGTGGGCAGAGCACTTTCAAGCTTCAGGGCATCTGCCATACCAACTCGGAAAATCGGTCTTTCCGTTTGCTCGAAGGCAAACGGACGAATCGTGCTTTCCTCTTTTTCCTTTTCTTCTTCCTCTTCTTCTTTGGCGACAGGTGCCGGTGCGGGTTTCACTTTTTCAACTCTGATCGGTTCCGGTGCTTTGCTAGTCGTTGCACTGGTGTTGCCGAAAACAGATGGTTGCGCCCCCTGCACAATTCTGTTCGTATTTCCGAAGACTGAAGCTGGAGCGCCCTGGCTGACTTGAGGCTTAGGTATCGCTGGTTGCTCGGTAACTGGCACGATGGCTGCCACTTTCTTTTCGCGTTTGATTTCGCCATCAACAACTTTTACCGTCTCTGGTTTTGGCAGTTTCTTGTCAGGAACGGCGCGCTTCCAAACTCGACCATTGAATGTGTCGTAAATTTGACGGCGCAGATACACGAGCCGACGCGACTTGACTGTGAGCACTAGACGCTCGTCCAGATCATAGCTTTTCTTTTCGACCTTAAGATTGTTGTCGCCACCGATCGTAACAGGCTCACCTGCTGGTGGTGTCGCGGGTGGTGTCGCCGGTTTCTCTTTGGTCTTCTTAACTACTTTGCCTCTGCCTTTCTTGCCCTTTCCGCCAGGCTGAGTTCCATTACCATCGCCCCCACCGCCGTCCTTGCCGTGTCCTTTGGCGCTCTTTCCGTCTTTACCCTCGCCCTTGCCCTCGCCTTTTTTGCCGGACTGGCCGTCTTTGCCGTCGCCAGGAGCCGCAGGGTCTTTAACGCCATCTTTTCCAGGACCGGTTTTGTCTGGCGCTTTTGCACCAGCTTTAGTATCAGCTTTCGGAGATTTACTGCTCTTATTGTCCGGATTATCCTTGCCCGATTTAGCATCCTTAGCAGCTTTGGCCGCATCAGCCGCTTCCGCTTCTTTCTTCGCGATCTCAGCATCTCTGGCCGCATCTTTAGCGACTTGCTCTTGATCGACTTCTATATTAGGGTCGACATCTTTTGTCTTATCGCCCTTTTTCGGATCACCACGCTTCTCTGCCTTTTTCTTCGCTTCTGTTTTCTCATCCGGCTTACCAGGCTTCATGGCCTCACCGGGTTTAACTTTGTTTTTCTCCTGCTCTTCTTTGTCCTTGTTTAATTCCAGCGGCTTGCCTTTACCATCCTTACCATTCTTCGCGTCCGGTTTGGCACTATCAGCAGTGGCACCTTTTTTCTCAGGTTTTTGCTCGTTCTTTTTCTCAGGCTTCTTCTTATCTTTCTGCTCGTTCTTATCAACAGCAGGAGCTTTCTTTCTGGCGTCTTCGATCTGCTTCATCAAGTCCAATTCTTCTTTGGTCTTGGGAGCGTACTTACCAGTCATCGGCAGTTGTTTGTCTGTTTTGTTTTTATTAAACCAGTCTCTTCCTGCATGAGCTCTACGTTTTGTATCGACTGGAGGCGTCGCTGCCCGGTAGAACATGTCGGTCAGATACTCGATTTTCATGGTCTTCGTGTAAGCCCAAATCTTATCGAGAAACTCATCTGCCCGAGGCACGTAAATAAACATCGCCAGAGCAAGCAATGGCACCACCATCAGTAGCAGAATGGTGCTACTGCCTCGAGCGGCTCGTCTTGCCTTTTTCTGCGCAAATTGAACTTCCGGCGCCGGCGCAATCGGGCGAGATAACCAACTGGTCAGGGTTCGCGAGACGCAATCGTAGTACATCATCGCTGCACCCAGCGCCAGGTAACCGAAAATACAGATACCGTAAGGCAATCCTTTCGCTACCGGCGCGGATAAACAAATGAGAATGAGACCGAGTCCTGAAGCCGTATTTAAATCAGACCTCGTTTTCATCGAAAACGTGACAAATGCAAAAACACCGCACAAGAAATGTACGAACGGTGACACGAAATCAAATTCGTCACGCAGTGGTCCCATGAAATCATGGAGCGCATTGGCACCGACTATCAAAATGCCGACCCACCAGATGTATTTCAGCCAGCGAGGCTCGTTATGTCGGAACTTATAGCTGAGAAAACTGCCAATCACAATCAATACAAGGAATGCGGCAGTCATCCACCATTCGGTTTTTACAAAAAAGCTGCTCGATACCACGCACAAGACTGACATGACAAAAACGACCAGGCGCAATGCACGCGAGTCTTCAGGCGTTTCTTGAACTGTCTGGATATCGCTCATAACGCCTCCAGATCCTTTTCCCAATCAATCCGGCCGATGATCTCGCCGGATGTTGGACCCATAGCTCGCTTCACGTCTTCGTTGGACCGCACTTTCGCGTTTCTCAGAGAAGCCAGAGATAATCCCTCTTTAGCCACATTACCATATGCCTCTTCATCGAAGTCCCAGCCATATGGCACAAGGCATACATCGATCGGAGTACAGACGACATCCCCTTTTTCAGGATCGTATTTCATAATCTGCTCTGTGCTCGGAATTAAAGTCACGACATCGCGCTCGACAACACTCATGTCGAGAAAGTCGTCGTCATCCTCAGACGAATTCCGAAAGTTACCTGAGATTGTCTCCACGCGAGCCAAAATCTCCGAATATAAATGAATGCCTGGATTTATATTATCCGGCAAATCGTACATTAATGCTTCCAACTCCTTAGAGTTGAGCGGCGGGTTGAGATACAACTCCGGCAGTTGTCCTTTTCCAAAACCCAAGTGGCAGAGCGACATAGCCGTCGCAACAGCCAGTTCGAATTGCTCAGCATTGCGCCATGGCAATCGCAAATTGAGCAGCAAATTAAAAACTGGAATTGTTTCTTGATCGAACTCGCGAACCAGCATCACGCCTCTGCGCGCCGTCGATGGCCAGTGCACGTGGCGCAAACTGTCGCCGCTTCTATACTCGCGAACGCTTCGAAAACTTGTCGATTGGTGGGTGATCGTACTGCTGTGAGTAGCCAGACCCATCTGCGAAGCAACGCCACGAAGGTGTTCCATGAAGTTGCCGGAAACCGGATGAAATCTCGGATACACCGTGACTGAAATATCTTTTTTATCCCTTTGAACCTTAATGGTCCGCGACCACCATACGATTCCGAGCGGAAAACAAGAACTGATCTCCACACCTTTGAGCAGATAAACACCGCGCTTCAATGAAGGTGTGGGAAATTCGAACCACTTCTCCTCATCTAAAGCCTCAATCAAAACCGGTTCCGGTGCCAAAATTTTCTCGAATGTTTTACCGTCGCGACCGCGTCTGGCAACATCAACATTGAGACGAAGCCATCTCACCGGGATCATCCACGAAAGAGGACCGAGAATATTTTTTCGTTTCAGTTTGATCACAACTGTAGTGCCTTCCAGCGAGAGAACCTCGCCCGGCATCGAACACTCGCCATGAATGTCGAGAAGGGTTAGCAACGGCACCACGGCACCGATCACTGCAGCGCATACAAAACCTGAGGCCAAAAGGTACGTCCATTCGTTTGCAACAAGCGCACCGAATAAATAAACCAAAAACGCAATCACTAGCATCCCGATAAACCGGCTTTCCATCACCAGTTTCATCCCCAACACACCAACCGGAACGGTAATCACCTTTTCCGGTTTGAAGTTAGTCGGTTGGAGCTTCTGGACAGCAGGCGCTACGGGCGGCATGCCATCGCCAGGATTGTCTTGCGATTTTTTCTTCAGTCTATGCATTAGCGCCGAGCATTTTCGACTCAGTTAGTTAGGTACGGCAATGTTCTCGAGGACTTTCTTGATAATCTCAGTGTGGCATATTTTGCTGGATTTCACTTTGGGAACCACACGGTGACCAAAAACATATGGAGCCAAGACTTTCACGTCTTCCGGGGTTACGTACTCGCGTCCTTCGATGAAGGCGCATGCCTGGCTGGCACGCACAAGAAGTTGGCTGCCCCGAGGACTGACCCCGAGTACGATGGATGGATGATTTCTAGTTGCAGTCACGATGTTGACTATGTAGTCAATGATTTTGTCGTGAACAAAAACGGTGCGAATCGCATGCTGCATCTCCAAAACATCTTTGGTGGTGAGCACCGGTTCAACAACAAAACCTCTTTCGTCTAGACTCTTTCTGACTACCTCTGCTTCCTGCGCTTTATCCGGATAACCTAGCGAGAGCGAGATCATAAAACGGTCGAGCTGCGCTTCAGGCAAAGGAAATGTGCCGTGGTGCTCGATTGGGTTTTGCGTCGCGATCGTAAAAAACAAGTCGGGCAATGGTCGAGTAGTACCATCGGTGGTTACCTGCTTCTCTTCCATCGCTTCGAGAAGACTCGATTGCGTACGCGGCGTTGCGCGGTTAATTTCATCCATCAACAAAATGTTGGTGAAGATCGGTCCCGGCATAAAGTGAAACGTTGATTCGCGCTGATCGAAGATGTTGACACCCGAAATATCAGACGGCAACAAGTCAGGAGTCGCCTGAATTCGTTTGAAATTTGCTTGAATCGATCGCGCAAGACTTTTTGCAAGCAGTGTTTTTCCAACACCAGGCACATCTTCGAGTATGCAGTGCCCGCCTGCTAGTACCGCTACGACTGCCAGTTTACAAGCACGCATCTGACCGATCAGTGCCCTTCCCATGTTCTCAACTAGGAGCTGAGACTTGGGTGCAAGCTGCATTATCGCCGGATTGCCCGCGGTCTGAGGTTTGGTCACAGTTGCCTCCGAAAAATCGCCAACACTGGGGTTTCATACCCAGAGCAGTTCTGGAATTAAACATCTAAATATGTAAAAGACCCGAGTTGAATCGCGCCTCCTGACAAACAGGTCTGCCCAGAAAAATTATAATGGACTATAATCGAATTTCGGAGTAATACGGTCGGGTACAACGCAAATGTCTCAGAACACAAGATTACTGCTTCTCGCGCTCGTGGTCATGGTCGTCTTTGGAATCTTTCTACAATCGCTGATTGCCAGATCGCTTCAGGACAGCTTTGGCACGGATGCCCTCAGAGATCTGCCGACAAACCCCAACCCAAGCGCATTCAAGCCTTCGCATGGCGTCGAGCCTGTCCCGGGTGCAGCGCCGATTGCTCCGCCGGTGAAGGTCGATCCTAAAGCCAAAGATAAGGCGAAAGGCAAAGACAAGTAGGTCTTCAGCCCGTTTCAGTTGCTTTCCAAATGGAATTTTGAATGCTTCCATGGGTGCAGCGAAGCACTCAATTATCAGACCGTCGCGCTCATCCGTCTGCTAATGGTTCTGCTGCCTGGCTCATAATTTCTGCCGCACTTCCAACAGAAACATTTGGCACAACCGGACTGACGTCCGTAGGACTGTTGGTCCCTGATGAAACTTGCACAGCGATGGACGGAGAAACTCCCTCGGCAATTGGAATCGTGTCTTCCTGCTCTGCGCTTCTTATGTGTTTGAAGAAAACGTTGATTATGCATGCCACCGGTAGCGCCACTATAATTCCTAACATGCCATCGACACGTGCACCAACCATGATGGCAATGAATATGACTACCGGATGCAGACCAATTACGTTTCCGATGTAGCGAGGAGCGACGATGTTGTCCTTAAGCCATTGAAAAATGGAAAAAACGGCAAGCACGATCAAGACTTGAACAAAGCGATTGGCAGGAACATGATCCATGCCTTGTACCAAAACAGCAATTATGGTCGGAATAATTCCAACAGTCGGACCGATAACCGGAACGACTTCCCACACGCCCAGTATGATACCGAGTGCCAGAGCGTAAGGCACACCTAGTACGGAATACACCGCCACCATAAAGGCACCGAAAAGTAACCCAAGCACGATCTGTCCTTTGAAAAAGCTGTGCAAACTTCGGTCGGTTTCAGAAACAAAAGCATTCATTCGCCCTTTCAGGCTGTCCGGAAACACACCGACAATATCTTTTGACATGCGCGAGCCATCAAGCAGGAAATAGAACGCGAGAATCAAGATACTTAATCCGTAAAACAACCAGGTTACTGTCGAGGTCGCAACAGTGGACAGATGCGCCATCAAAAGACCGGCATCCGGCTTGGGAGCAGCGGCTGCCATGTTCAACAACAATTCCCGTGGTTTCATGTAAATGTGAGCGGCACTCAATTTTTTCTCGAGCGGCGTCAGCAGTTGAGTCAGCCATTCGATAAATGTCGGAATCTGATCGAAGGTCGATTGCACCAATTGTGAAATTTGATACACCAAAAGCGGTATCACGATGACCGCACCAACCACGGTGACGACACTGCCAATGATGTAAACGGAGAGAACCGCAACAAACCGCGATTTGATGTAAACTTCAAGCCAATCGACTAGTCCTACGACCATATAACAGACGAAAATTGCGATCGACAAAATCCGCAACACGTCAGAGAACATTCCGGCAACTTGAACAGCAAGAAACGCAATTAAAAGACCGAGCGCAATGACGACCATGCGCCGCTGAATAATCGCAAGCCTCTGACTCTCATCGCTTTCGGGGCGTTTTTGGCTGGGCATGAGAGAGGTCGTTCTCCTGAAGATCTAATATTAGTCAAATCGGTTGCAGAATTAAACTATCTGCTGTTCAACGCCTGCTTGAGATACTCGATCCGAGACAGCACAGAGCCGTTGACAGTACCATCGGTCGTAAACTCGACGACTTTTTTGTATTCTGACAAAGCGTCTTCCTTTTTCTCCAATTGCATATCGATGTCACCGAGCAGCTGATGGTAGCGTGCCTCATTTGGCTTCAATAGTAACGCCATCTTAATTTGCATCTCGGCTTCGGGAAGTTTTGAATTACGCTGCAAAATTTCCGCTAATCGGTATCGTGACTCGACATCGGAAGCATCCATCTCAACTGCTTTGTTGAACTGTTTCTCGGCCTCATCATATTTTTTCAATCCATTCAAAATTATTCCAAGATTGAAGTAGTAATCGGCTCGCTCCGGTTTCAACTTAAGCGCGATCCGAGCCTCTACTTCCGCCTCTTCCCAGCGATTTAAATCCTTCAGGACGACGGCAAGATTGTTGTGATACGCGCCACCTTGCGGAAACAGTTCAATCGCACGCTTGTACAATCCCACAGCCTCGTTTAACTTGCCTTCCGATTGCAGTTTAATAGCCTCGAGGTTGAATGCACGCGCCCGTTCTTTCGCGCCTTCAGTAGGGGCATGAGGCTGAGCCAGGCAAACGGAATGGGATGCCAGACAGAAAATGCAACCGGCAATCAAGGCTGAAAACAAATACCTGGGCAAAGTCATTGTCGGTGTGCGCCTCCAATTCGCATCTAGAATACTTACTGATCTTCTTACCACATTGCGCCGCCGGTACATTCACTTGTTCCGAAAGTCGGCAAAAGCCCAGCCAGATTACCGCAGAGTTACAAAAACCGACTGATAACAAGTTCACCACGACGCTTCTCGACTTGCTGTCTCAAGATTATGCCGAGCCGAAGCGACGGTGGTACCATTATCACTGGGCTCAGGCATAGGATCCAACTTGATGCACAGATATCCGAACAAGACGAAAACAAACAGACAGAATTTCAAAAAACTCGGCGCAATCAGTCTCCTATCTTGCCTCACCATATACGGTACCATAGCATCTCCATTTCCAGCCCATGCACAAGCACAATACTGGAATACGAAACAGCGCGCCGAGTCTCAAAGACTGACTTCGACAGCGCTGAATTATCTAAACACTCGTTATATAAACAACAGCGCCAAAAAGGCGACGAAAAATCTAGATCTGGCGATCGTATTGCTAAAAAAAGCGATTGCGGCCGATGATACGGATCCGCTTCCACACTACCTTTTGGGTCTGTGTTTAAACATTCAAGGTCATTACGAGCAAGCCCTCGATATGCTTCGCCGCGCTTTTCAGCTCGAGCCCAAAGAAAAAGAAGTTTTGCTGGCCACTGGCATGACGCAGTATTTGAATGGGCACTACGACAAGGCGATCACGCTTTTCGAAAAGTTGATGTCGGAGAAACCGGACAATCCAGGTCCGATCAACACGCTTTTAGGATTCGCCAACATGCGCATGGGCGAATTCGATCGAGCCGCACATTACTTCAATCTGGCAAAATCGATTTCACCCGGATCGCCTCTTCCTTATCAGGGAATGGCGATTTTGAACTATCTCGGTGGCGACCTGGTTCAAGCCAGGCAAGCTGCAGAGCATGCGCTGTCTTTGGGCGATTATCCGCTACTGTCTTTGTTGCTTGCCCGAATCGAGTATCTGGAAGGCAATGATGCGGCAGCCGCGACTCGGTTAAAAACCTGGAAGAAGCAGTCGGGAAGCAAATACATCCCGCGCAGCATGGTGCTTCTCGGTTTTTCCAAACAGCACGATTTTCGTTTAGATCCGTTTGAAAATGAAATCTACGATTCGCCAGGAGCCTTGCTCGCTCGCTCAATCAACGACGAGAAAAAGGAGAAGAAGCGTAAGGGCTATACGAAGCAAGGCAAGGTCGACGCATCATTAACCAAAACTCAAAAAATGATCGGAGTCAACGCCTCTGATTATGTCGCGCTGCATGAGAATGGTCTCCTCCTGTTGTCCAACGGCGATTTCAAAGGCGCAGTCAGTTCATTTCAGGATGTGCTGAGAATGGTCCCAAGTTGTAGAGTCGATTTTATTTATCTGGCGGAAGCATTCGCCAAATCGGGCAATATCGACGATGCTAAACGCAGTTTGGAATACTACACGAAGAGCTATCCACGCCAAATTTTGGCTCCTCAGTACAAAGCGATTGCCACCGCGGCCAGTACCACACCTCCGCCGAAAACTCAGTCGCCCCCTGCTGACCAGACAGGCAAACCATTGCTTCCAGGCGAAGGTCCTCCAAGCAACGATGGTCCCTCGAATGACCCGCCAGTCAAGGATTCTCCGTTTTAGACCGCGTCGCTCACTTGCCAGTGCCCAAAGTTTAAAGAACTTCAATCAACAAGATGTATTAACTGTCATATCTATGTTTTGATGACAAACATATATTTATACGATAGTCTGTGACGTCTACGCCCGCACCGATTCACAGGCTGATAGCGCATGACCTCTGCATTAACCGTTCCAGAAGAAACAACTTGGGTATCTGATTTCGGTCCCATCCCTTACGAAACGCTGGATTTGAGCAGCAAAGCATATGAAGTTCGCAGCTATTGGCTGGCGGATTTCCGACTGAAAGCGATTGGCGACGCACTCGGATTCGCAGCGAAATTTGAATCACCCGAAGTTTTTTCAGCCTATCTCGACATCAAGGGTGATGAAGGCTACATCTATTTCGAAATCAAAACGAATACGCGTCCGATGACGCTGTCGTTACGCTACTCGGCCGAGCGCTGGAGTGCAGTCGATGGAAGAGGTGCGCACACAACCAGAAAGATCTCGCACAGTGAGACAGCGGTGAAAAGCCGTGGCGCGTTGACGATTTTTCACGCATTCCTCGATAAAGATCTGTTGAACAAGGTCTGCGAGCAGCTGGAAATTCCAGTTGAGACGCAAGAAAAATTACTGACCAGAATAAACTTCAAAGAAAAAACCTACTCACTCGTTGCTTCCGAAGATGCAGCGAGTGATTTTCCATCACAGAAACCGTACAAGACCTCGATTATCCCTATATCTCCAATAAAAGCTGGTGAATCAATGAACGCACAAGAAGAAATGGCGGATGCTACCCAAACTCAAACCGCCTCAGCTGAGCCGTCCACGACCGAGACAGCCGCGTCTGATTCAAATGCCACCGTTGAGACATCGGCAACAGATGCAGCTCGCGCCGATCTTTTAGCCTGGGTAACGTCGGAAGAAGCTCCAGCTGACGAAACTTCACCAGCGGAAGCACAACCGGAAGCTCCTGTTGTTGAACAAGCAGCAGAAGCAGCGCCTCCAGCCGACAGTGCAGCTGTTGAAGCACCAGCGCTAGAAACTTCGACTCAATCAGCAGAAGTCACAGCTCCGATATCTGAAGTTTCGGCTCCAGCAGCTGAGGTTGAAACGCCAACGGCAGAAGTTGAAACTCCAACAGCAGAGGTTTCAGATCCAGTTGAAGCCGTTGAAGCTGACGCGCCCGCACCTTCGGCTACACCGGCACAAGCACCTGTCGAAACAGCGGCTGATATCAGTGCCGCATCAGCGGTAGAACCTGCAACATCAGCCTCAGAAGCTCCGGCAACGCAAGAGCCCGAGAAAAAGAAAGCAGAAATGTGGAAGACACCGGCTGAACTCCGCTCTGAAAGACCGGCTTCACAGAACGCTGCGAAGAACTCTGATCCAGGCGTACTCGGTAAGTTGGCTGTGAAAAACAACGATGAAAAACAGAACCGAGACAAGAACAATCGCGAGAACAACAAAGATAGATCGAACAACACGCAAGCCAGAACGAATTTCGCTCCACAAAATAATCGATCTCTCGAGGCACCACGTCCTGTAGAAACAACTCCGAAGTATCACACATATTCGCAAAGCGAAGTTGATTCATTAATCAAAAAGAGCGCAGAGAATGTGGCTAGCAGTGTCACTTCGAAGATAAATAAACAAACGAAAGTTGTCGAAGAGACATTGAAGAATCAGGAATTTGCTTTCAAACAAGCACTTGAACAAATCAACAAACAAGCAGAAGCCGCCAATCAGAAACTCGACAAAGCGGTAGCAGAACTGACTTCCGCATCAGCGAAACAGAAAACCGAATACAAAGAGACTTTTGAAAGAGAGATCGAAGAATTCAAATCCCAGATCAACAAAAAGGTCAACCAAGGGATCAAAGTGATTGATAGCAAGCTGGAACAGGTGCCAGAAGTGAAAAAGCAAAAACCGGCACCAACGCCTAAGTCCGCACCAGCCCCCGGTCCGAGCATGAATCCAAATCTGCTTTTTGCAATTTTGGCAGTCGTTATTCTCTGCACGATAGTGAACGTCATCATCAGTTTCAACTCGTTTGAGCGCATTACAAATCTAGAGAACGCAGCAAAGACAACATCGTCTCCATCAACCACAAGTGATGTTCCCATCCCGGATTTGATGAAAGATCAAATCAATAAGGAATCGACAACAGCAGCACCATCACCGGTGCAGCCATAAGCCGACGGCGGCCGTACTAACCGAGTTTGTTCTGTCAGACACTCTGGGAGTCTGACAACTTTTCGGCTTCTCCGCACATCAGTTTTTTCAAAAATACTCAAGGCCCGATCAAGCCGATTCCTTTTCGAGTACAGGTTGCGGTATCAAATACTTGGTGAACCACATCGATGCCTGGGCCGCTACTTGATCGAGCGCACCCGGTTCTTCAAACAGATGGGACGCGTCCGGAATGATTTTCAGTTGTTTTGGACAGTTCAAAAGCTCAATTGCCAACGTATTGAGATTTAAAATGTTCTCGTCGTTTTGCCCAACAAGCAGAAGTGTTGGAGCATCCACCATCGGTAAGAAATCAGTAGCCAGGTCTACGCGACCACCTCGAGATACGACCGCTTTGACAGAAGGACTTTTCGCGCAAGCGATCAGAGCGGCTGCACTTCCTGTACTGGCTCCGAACAGACCAATTGGTAGTTCATGAGTAGAGGCATCTATCCCCAGCCATTCAATCGCTTGAGCCACTCGGAGAGCGAGCAACTCGACATCGAAGCGCAAATGTCCGTTTAACTCATCAATAGTTTCTTCTTGCGAGGTCAGCAAATCGAGCATAAGGGTGCTCAGACCAGTCTTGTGAAGCTGTTGAGCGACGAATTGATTGCGAGGACTGTTACGGCTGCTGCCCGTACCATGAGCGAAGAGCACGATTGCCGGTGAATGGAAAGGTATACATAGATTGCCCAAGAGCCGCCCCCTGGCGGTCTCTATAAATATTTCGCGGTCAAAAGTCATAAAGCACTCCTCGGAAACTGTTTGCGAGACGGGAAGATAGCTCTTCGGTTCCCACAGTCGGAGTAGCTTTCGACTAAATGCGTTAATCACTCCTTTATATTTCAATTTCTTCGTGATTCGAAACTTACGAGTTGGCGAGGCTTGCCGAAACTGTCAGACAGTCCGAAACATTTTTTTACTGCAAAAAGAGGTTCAGGGTAGTATCTTTTCGAAAGTCTGGCGCAAGCAGACATAGAGCCCTGACCATGGAGATCCCTGATGGCCACAGAACTAGGTCCTCCTACAGCACTAAGCGATGTAGCAGCTAGGCAGTTAGCAAATGCTACGAAAACCGTTCCTCAATTGTCGCGAATCACCCCGCGATGGCTGACACATCTTCTCCAGTGGGTTCCAGTTGAAGCGGGTATTTACCGGCTCAACAGAGTCAAGGACGAATCCAAAGTTACAGTCGCCTGTTCCGACCGAGATGAGCGAGTTCTGCCGGAGACCTTCGTCGATTACGATGAAAATCCGCGCGAGTACATGCTCAGCTCAGTCAACACGGTCGTCGACATTCACACAAGAATTTCCGATCTCTATAGTGCTCCATATAATCAAATAGCTGAGCAGCTTCGACTGACCATCGAAATTGTAAAAGAGCGGCAGGAGAGTGAGCTGATCAATCACCCCGAGTATGGTCTTCTCAACAATGTCGTTGCCCGTCAGAGAATCCAGACCCGCACAGGCGCTCCTACTCCAGATGATATGGATGAGTTATTGTCGATTGTATGGAAAGAACCTGGCTTTTTCCTCGCTCATCCTAAAGCAATCGCGGCGTTTGGTCGCGAGTGCACGCGCCGGGGAGTACCACCGCCGACAGTATCAATGTTCGGATCTCAATTCCTCACATGGCGCGGAATTCCACTTATTCCATCCGACAAAGTTGCGATCAACGACGGCTCAACCAACATACTGTTGATTAGAACCGGAGAGCGCAAGCAAGGAGTAGTCGGACTGTATCAGCCAAACCTCCCGGGTAATCAAAGCCCCGGACTGGCTGTGCGTTTCATGGGCATCAATCACAAAGCGATTGCCAGCTACTTAGTTTCTCTATACTGTTCACTGGCTGTTCTCACCGAAGAAGCAGTCGGCGTCCTCGACGGTGTAAGAGTGGACAAGTATTATGACTACACCTAATAACGGATCGGGATTGCCTGACGGATGGCCGGATGCAGCAGAAATCGAGCGTATAGCAAACGAACTGTTCTCCGCTAAACCAGGCGAAACCAGTACCTCTACACCGAACGTATCGACACCACCGGCAGTGCCGGGTGGTTTCGGTGGCACACCAGCGAACTACACTGGTGTGCCTGAGCATGCGCCGGCAGGCAACGGTTCCACGCCTACGCAGTCAGCACCAGCGGGCGGTTATCCCAGCCCGCCTCAGTCACAGACCGGTCTTCCGGAACATGCGAGAAACGGTCACGGTTCATATCTGCCTCCTGTCTCGACACCGCCCGCGGTGCCTGGTCCGTCCAACTTACCGGCAGGAGGTTTTTCGAACTCACCGGCGGAACTTAGCTTAGTGCCAGATCAAGCGCCAGCCGGCTATGGTTCCGGACATACATCTTACGGACGCAGTCACAGTCATCCATCGACCGACGCATTCGATCAAAACCGATATTTGTCTCAGCCTCACCAGCAAGCGCACCAAACATCCGGCTTGCCGTTCGAAGATGAGATGCATTCAGCGTATACAAACATCCCATTGGGATCTAGCGCACCACCATCGGTGCCTGGAGGAATACCATTTGCCGGCGCAACGCTCACAGCTCCATTTGCGAGCATCGCACCATTTGCTAGCGGAGCCGGACAGCACCTGCCTTTCGACATGCCTGGCGGATTTGGACTGCCATTCGAAGACGTGCCTCACAATCTGTCTCCGGAATCATTACTGGCACCGGCGGAAGGATCTTCCGTGCCAATGAGCATCGGATCAAGTTCCGCTGCACCAATTTCCAACACACCATCATTCTATTTTCTGGAATACGCTAACGCAAATACCGGTACAATCGCCCCACCGGTTTACGATCACCGCATTCCGTCTACGGCAAGCCACGTCAGCATTCCATTCGATGTTTTCAAAGTGCGCCGCGATTTTCCCATTTTGAACGAGCGCGTCAACGGTCGGCCGCTAATTTGGTTGGACAACGCTGCCACAACGCAAAAACCACAAGCAGTAATCGATAGACTGAAATATTTCTACGAACACGAGAATTCAAATATTCACAGAGCGGCGCATGAACTCGCGGCCCGCGCGACTAATGCCTACGAAGAAGCTCGAGAAAAAGTGCGCGGATTTCTGAATGCCGCATCACCGAAAGAAATTGTTTTCGTTCGCGGAGCAACTGAAGCGATCAATTTGGTTGCGCAAACATGGGGTCGACAAAACATCCGTCAGGGCGACGAGATTATCATAAGCTGGCTTGAACACCACGCCAACATCGTGCCCTGGCAAATACTCGCTAACGAAAAGGGCGCGCATCTAAGAGTGATTCCAGTCGATGATGACGGGCAGATTCAACTGGAAGAATTCGGAAAATTGCTCGGACCAAAAACAAAACTGGTTTCGTTCACTCATGTATCGAACGCGCTTGGAACGGTTACACCGGTCCGCCAGATGATCGAGATGGCTCGAAGTGCCGGAGCTAGAGTGCTTCTTGATGGAGCACAATCCGTTTCACACATGAAGGTTGATGTTCAGTCATTGAATCCGGATTGGTTTGTTTTCTCCGGACACAAACTTTTTGCCCCTACAGGCATTGGCGTTCTTTACGGTAAAGAAGCGCTTCTAAACGATATGCCGCCCTGGCAGGGTGGCGGCAACATGATCAAAGACGTCACTTTCGAACGCACTCAGTACAACAATTCGCCTGAGCGCTTCGAGGCAGGAACTGGCAATATCGCAGATGCAGTCGGTCTTGGTGCAGCGATCGATTACCTCAACAAAATTGGAATGGACTTCATTCACGAATATGAGCATCAACTCTTGCTGTATGCGACTCGAGCTTTGAAAGACTGTCCTGGTCTAAGGTTTATTGGAACGGCCGCAGAAAAAGCAGGCGTACTGTCTTTTGTTTTAGATGGCTTCACCACTGAAGAAGTGGGAAGTGCTCTCAGCAAAGAGGGCATCGCGCTGCGTTCGGGACATCATTGTGCTCAACCGATTTTGAGAAGATTCGGTGTAGAGAGCACGGTGAGACCGTCGCTAGCCTTTTACAACGTCTGCTCGGACATCGACGCATTAGCAGCAGCGGTCAATCGACTGGCAAGCTCGCGAAGTTTCACGGCGCCGGTAAATCGCATAGCCAATTAGTTCTCGACTTTTAAGCGGCGAACATTCTCACGGGTATGCGCAGTTCCAAAATGAGCATAATGCGGCGAGAAACGAGAAACGTAGGGTGATAGCAGCATGGGCGCTTACAAAGCGCTCCTAAAAGACGCGCCCTACAAAGCCCGTCATGCAGGACGCCGTCGTACCAAACGCCGTATAAAACGCCGCCCTCAGAACGCGGTCGTGCAAGACGCCGCCCTTAAGACGCCTACAAGAAGCGCCCTATAAGAGGCACTCAGGATAAGGCGAATTGCCAGATGACTCAGGAAGTTTTCGCGATTGCAGGACCCTTGCACTTCTTCCAATTGCTGCGGTAGTGCAGTTTTTTCCAAATGCCGTCTTTCTTGACGAAGATGTCCGTGCAACGAGAAGACATCGTTCCTGCGTCCTTGCCACCCATCGTCTTAACCGCTTCGAACGTGACTACGGCTTGGTCTCCAGTGACTTGTGCGTAAGGGTGATTGATCGAGAGATTGACGATTGGCGTACCACCAGCGTGCGCGGCGGTCCATCGAGACTTCATGTCTTCGACGACGGCTGCTTTGCCGACGATCAGTTTGTTTTTCTTCTCGTCGAACGTAGTGGCGTTCTCATCTATATATTTCGCGTACTCGTCAAATTTGCCTTCGGAATAAAGGTGCGCCATTAACTTCAACGTCTCGATCACTTTTTCAGATTCCACGCACGCTGCATGTGGGTGATCGCACGATACCTTCTTGTATGTTTCTTGTTTGATATGACAATGGGCACCTTCTTCAGTGTCCGATGCTTTAGCAGGTACTGAATTGTTTGGCGCTTCAGTGGAAATCTGTTTTGTTGCTTCGAGCGAATCAGCGGCCAGAGCCACTTGCCCGCAACTCAGACCATAGACAATCGCGAGAGTCAGTGTAAACGCGAATGTTGCGAGGCTTCCACTTCTAAATTTCGCCATAACCAATATCCTCAAAGCCAGATCTATAGCCAATCCGTGATTGCTACGCGTGTAAATCCGAACACAGCATGTCAGATCGGATCGTTTACCGCCCTCTAATAATAGATGCCAATGGCCTGATTGTCACTCACTTTTATTCGAAAAACCATTAGATTGTGATCGGATTTTAACGTTTACTACTGACTTCTAGCGCAAACCAGACGCTCTCAGTCTTGGAAGATTGGCTTCTTAACGGGCTTTAGCAAGGGCAATCAGGCACTTCTGGCAGTGTGCTCGATCACCTCTGTGCAGAGGCACAGCACATACCTATCTCACTCGTCTGAGGGCGTCCTCTACATCGCTCAGGTTTCTATCCGTATCGCGCAGATAGGAATTAACGACGTCGAGTTGCTGATTGTATTCGTTGATTTTTTGCTGGAGCAGGTCAGCTCGTTGTTTCAAGTGAGCACGTTGGTCGAGAAGCGCATCACGAGTCTTATTCAAACTGTTGGTAACTTCCAAGTTGCTATAAGCCTGCACGTGGCCTGCAGACCACGCAGCAAAAATAATCAGCGCAAAAGCTATGACTCTAAGAGCTCTTCTGGCGTTCACAACAATAACTCCTGTCCCACTTGTCAATAATGATAGGCCCAGGCAAGGTTCGAATCAAGTAGAGTTGAACTTGCTCAACTCCATTGTTTACATCAATTCTATTGTTTCGAATCAAACATGCATCCCTGAAAAGATATGCGCGCCTTCGATATAATCCGACCAGACAAGGCTCACCATCACGGTATACGCAAATGCATTCGACTAACAAAACCAACGCGCTGCCCGCAACAAGTGAACAATTCGAGCGCATCATCAGCAATCCCGCAGCCAAAGCATTGATTGACCGGGCGATTGAACTGGCAATTGCTGAGGACTTAGGACAAAACGGTCTGGTCGACCTAACGTCCGACGCGATTATCGGCTCTGACTCACTGGCTTCGGCAGTGGTTCTATTAAAGGAACCTGGCGTGGTTGCAGGTCTGGATATTTTTGCCCTCGTGATGAATCGCTTTTCGCCCGCCATCAACCTCGAAGTTTTGATCGCGGAGGGCTCGCACATCCCCGACGCAAACCTTCCTCACAAGCCTCGTGAAATCATTCGATTGTCAGGTCCGTCAGGAAAAATTTTGGCAGCGGAAAGACTGGCGTTAAACCTTATACAAAGGATGTCCGGAATCGCGACTTTCACAAAGCAATTTGTTGACAAGGCAAAACCGTATGGAATTCAAATTCTAGATACGCGAAAAACCACACCATGCCTGAGAGTATTCGAAAAGTATGCGGTAATTTGTGCTGGTGGAACCAACCATCGAATGGGGCTCTACGACAACGTCTTGATTAAGGAGAATCATATTCGCGTTGCTGGTGGCATCACGGAAGCAGTGTCCGCCGTTCGGAAGAAATACGGTGCATTCGATCGGGAAGCAGGAAAAGGTCAGCAGGTCGAGGTAGAAGTAACCAATATCACTGAAGTCGAAGAGGCGCTGTCCATAGGCGTTGAGAAAGTCCTGCTTGACAACATGACACCAGCGATGGTGCGCGATGCAATTGCCAGGATTCAGGGCAAGTGCAAGATCGAAGTCTCAGGCGGCATCAACCTTTCCAATATCGATCAATATCTCATTGAGGGTATCAACTATATATCCGTTGGTGCGCTAACTCACTCGGTAAAAGCAATCGATCTGAGCCTCGAAATTTTGGAAATTACACCAGGCTCGAACTAACACGAACCCGCTGTTTGAGCAACTTTTCGTGGTCCGCGCCGTTGTTGAATGCGCGGATTTTTGCTCGAAAAATCGACTGCCCATCAGTGTTGGCAAGAAGCTAAATCTACTTAAGAATGGCTCGTGTCAACCTGTTCAAAAGACGCGAAATGCACAAAGCATCGCAATTACAAGCCTTGACGATCGCTATATTCGATCTGACCAATACATATTCTCTTTTGGTACTTGTCGGTATACACTTATGTGGTCTTCAGTTTCTCTTCATTTTTCTGTAAACCTCAGCTGCGAAACAGTTATCGCGGTTTGGGTCATCCCTTGTCCTACAATTTTCGGAGTTCCTGAAAATGGACGAAATCACCCGAGTTTTTATTGCCGAGCAAGACGAGCCAGCGCTCATCATGCTTCATCTGTTCCTTGACCAGTACGACGACATCGAAGTCGTCGGTAGCGCCGTCGCCAAGACTGAGCTCGAAGACCAAATTCGCAGAGCAAAGCCTGATGTCGTCATCTACAACCTGCCGACAACGTCGGCTAGCCTACCGGCACTCATCAGCCAGCTGAAGTCGAGACAATCATGCCCAGCACTGGTCTGCATCAGAGAAGGAAACTTCTTGCCGCTGGAAGGGACTTTTAAACAAACGCCGGAAGCACTGCTCCCATCGTACTCGTCGATGGACAAACTGCTTGAAACAATCCGTCGTTCCGGAGCCAAGTACAGAAGCACCGCAATCGAAGCGCCGCTTTTGTCCAAAGCTGGCTAATTCAAACCTTTAATTGGATCGAATGGTGTCGTCCTGGTTCTTATGAATCGGGACGGCGTGTTTTTATAGGTGTGTTTTATAAAGGTTTGGTGCAAAAATCGGGTCGAGCGAAACCGTTTGCATAAGATTAGAATAGGGATAAAAGGAAGCGCTCATTGATTACTCCAATTGCCGCACTATGTCTTTCACTCTTTGGACTGTTGATCGGACTAGTTGCCGCCAGACATGCTTTGACGCGGGCGCTTTCTAATAGCGGCGCGCAGCTGTCAGAGTTGGATTCGTTTTTTCACCAACTTCCCAATACAATGTCGAGCACCGCTGGTAGTATCGCCGGTGGAATTTCATCACCGGCGACGATTTCCTCACCGACTATTTCCGCGAGTTCAAATTCCAATTCACTGAGTATTTCAAGTTCGGCTCCTGGCGGTTCCACTTCTTCGAACTCACAGTCGCCCTCGTTGTCGGCGCCCTCATCGACATCAAACAATGCTGCCAGTTCGGCACCGACTCCGGTATCAACATCAATAAGCATTTCCAATTCGTCACCTCAGCCAATTATGCCGACCGGCTCCGGTACAGGCTTTCCTGTTTCCACTTCGATGATTGATTCGACAAAACTTCGACCGGCAGAAATCGCATATCTGGTTCGCGGTGGTGACATCACTCATACTCTAATTGTAGTCACCGTGGATTTAATTCAGCGTTCCGTGAAGTCGCAAAATTCATCATTTGCAGAAGGACTTGCAGACTATGAAAAAAACATGTGGAAAATCGTCACTCGCTCCCTAAAGGATTGGGCGATATCGATTGGCAAGGACAAAGTCATGGCCGGAGCGAAAAGTCCTCGGGCAATCGCACGCAGACTGTTTTTCCTTTACGATTTCTGTCGCAATTCCCTTCGTGGTTTGATCGGAGATACGATTGCCGATCCGAAAAAATTGAAGAAATATTTTTCTCCCGGTGGAGTTCTGCGAATTGTCGCTGACTTCACAAGTTCGGGTTATAAACAAACCTTTCAAGAAGAATTGCGCCGCAGTCTCCTGCGCAGAGGTTTGCTAGTCCCGGAAAAAACTCGCCTGCAAATCGGCAGATATTTTTTTGTAATTGGTGTCGTTGGAATTGTATTTACACTGGTATCATCATTTCTATTTTTGCCCAATTCCGCAGTGGCGGTTGTCGCATGGGTATCCACGCTGGCAGCAGGTTTACTCGGACGTACATTGCTTGCCCTGAGACACTTGATACCATTTTATGAAGAACTGGCCGTGGTGGCAGAACAAATTCGCAGAAAAAGTTTTCGCCTTGATATCGTAAAGTTGATTCTGCGATCGGTAAATACATTTTCATGGCTTGCATTATTTCTCGGTGTGACAATTATGCTGGGCACCGGATACGGTATCATCAAGCTGATCTATCCGGCAGCGGACATTACCGAATTTTATGCAATCATCGCGCTTGCTACTGCACACTTCGCAATTTCCGATTTCGTGTTTAACGGAATCAGATTGAACATCGAAGAGTGCCCGACCAGACTTGCCGAATTGCAATTAGAAGAAATGCGACAGGAATTGGACCAGGCTAGCCCGCTGGATACTTTCACAACCTTGCTGGCGTCACCAGACTACGATCCGAAGTTCTCGAAGATCCTCGCTCTGTACGGAGTGGAGACTTTGTTGATACTAATTTGAGGCGTTTTATCGGAAGCTGATAGAGAAACCCATTCAACTGGGAAGAAAGACGGTATATCTCGTGATCTTTGATCACCTTTAGGTCAGTTCAGTTCAACTATGTCCAAAAGAGGGCTAAAACCCGCATTCCCCGGCATTATCACCGGTGCCTCTACTGGCATTGGGCGGGGTCTTGCAATCAAATTAGCAACCGAGCATAAGGCTCGGCTGGTCATCAACGCCCGCAGTGCCGAAGAACTGGAAAAAACCAAACAGGCAGTTGAAAGCCATGGCGGACAATGCTTTACCGTTGTTGGCGATATTTCCGACGAGGCGGTCCGCCAACGGATGGTGGATACCTGCCTCAACGAATTCGGCGGAATCGACCTTCTGGTCAATAACGCCGGTTTAGCCACTCCAGGATTGGTTGATAATCTGACCACCGAAGACTGGCGCCGGGTTTTCGAAGTAAATTTCTTCGCTTGTCTCGATAGCATCTATCGAGTTCTGCCCCAGTTTAAAAACCAGGGCTACGGCAAAATCGTCAATATTTCATCTGTCGCCGGGAAAGTCGCTTTCGCCGGCAGCGTCTGCTACTCAGCCAGCAAATTTGCGTTGACCGCGATGTCGAACGGCATGGCTGCAGAGTTTACAGGGAAAAACATTGATGTACTGACAGTCTGCCCGGGTTGGGTGCGGACTGAATTCTTTGAGAAGAACTCGGTCGCCGATATTAAGAACCCTACATTGATTGCCCAGGAACAAAACATGCGTGGCTGGCTGATGCGTGAGGTTTTGTCTATTTCCACAGAACAAGCAGTTAACGAAATTGAGAGTGCTCTGAAAAAAGGGGGCAGTCATGAAATAGTGATGACCGCGCCTGGCAAATTAGCCGATCGAATTCAAGGCGTAGCGCCTGGATTGATCCGCACGATCAATCGCATGATACCGCTCGACGCCGTCGACAGCAGTACTAAGCAGCAGAAGAAGGAGACGTCAACAAGCGCATGAGCTCAGAGTTATCTCCTAAGCCTGAATACGATACCGACGACTTCATCGAGAAGGTCTCGGTCTATCGTTACGAGCTTCGCAAAGAGCGTCAGGTCAAGCAAAAGGTCAAGGCGGCTATGTCGACCCTGGGTGGGGCCGTGGTCCATCTTTGTCAGGTGATCGGCGAACAATTTAAAGAAGAGGATGCCATTCAGGGTAAAACTCCGCTCCTTTCTGCAGAATTGCTGGATGACGCAGTCCTGATTAAATCAGGCAAACGGCATCTGACGTTTATGACCTTATACGGTGTAGGAAGCGATAGAGAGATGCCTGGCGCGCGAGATGAGCGTTGTGGGCAGATCGGTGCTTACGCTCACCTCGCCTTGCAGGAGAAGGCTCCGCTGGGATCAAGATTAATGATTTACGGCAACGGTGATATCTCGGATGGCAAATTGACGTGGAACCTGAGCGAAGGTATCCAGGGGTTTATGCCTTACTTGAGTAAAGTTCTTGGCCGTTATATTTTCCAGATGGATTTGTATTGGCAAAAAACTGAAGACATGCCGCCGCCATTTTCGCGTGCTCACGTGATTGAAGGCAATCTATACATCGATGAGTTGCGCAGAGAGGCAGTCTCCTTCACTGTTGAGAAGCCCGACGATGACTTCGAAGAACGTTTGAAGCAGAGAAACGAAAGTCCAGGGTTGAAGTAATCGCTCAGGGCGATACAGTGCTAACCCCACATTTCATTTTCCGGCATTCCTGTAGCTGACATTGTATTCGTTATTTATAATGCGAATAGTCTCCTCAGATTTTCATCCGACTAGACGGTCGTCACTCCCTTAAGTGAGCGAGTTATCGTGGCAGAATTAGAACTCAGCATTCCTTTGAAAAGTTCGACCTGCAAGGTCGGCATGAGCGTGATGGCACTTTTGATGCCGCTCTGGGCGATTGCAATTCCATTTTGTCTGGGATTGTCGACCAGCATGGTGCTGAGAGATGCAAGTCGGATGACACCGCTGGTTGCAATCATCGTGTTCAGCACGCTGATTCTGATTCCGGCTGTAGCCGTGGTTTTAGCAGCTGTCTTCGAAGACGATGTTTTGTTGGTCAGTAAGGAAGGACTAGCATTTCCTTTGCGTATGATGAATCGACTCGGATTCAGACGTGCTCGCCACTGGCAAGATCTACAGGCCGCAACGGTACAGCTGGCGCCCACCTCTGGCAAGACGCCGAAAGGCAACATCAATCTGTTTTTCAAATCGGGTGGTGCAACATCAATAAAAATTGACAAAATGACCCAGAGCGACCTCGAGCAATTTCTTCTTGCAATCGAGATCTGGGGATCAAACTGTCAACGCTCGCCGGAACTGATTCAGTTTCAAGATCAGTATCAAAACGAAAACCGTGGCATAGAGGCTCTCAGTTACACGCAAATGTGGGAGGAAGAGCTGAGTCGTCGGTTCTCCAGCACATCATTCGTGCCGTTGGAACCGGATCATATTCTGAAAGGCGGTGCTCTTAAAATTCTCAGACAACTTGCTTTCGGTGGACTGTCAGCCATCTATCTTGCACAGGAAGACAAGAAAGGAGTCGTTGTCGTCAAAGAGGCGGTAATTCCAGCAAATGCTGATGAACAGTCACGGGCCAAAGCGTTAGAAATGTTTGAGCGAGAGGCTCGCTTTCTGGTAAAGCTGGATCATCCTCAGATCGCTAGAGTATACGATCACTTCCAGGAAGATGGCAGAAATTATCTAGTGCTCGACTATATTCGAGGTCAGGATCTGCGACAGTTAGTAAAACAACAGATTGCCGACATCCTGCAATACCTGCATCAACAGTCACCGCCCATGGTGCACCGTGATCTGACGCCGGACAATTTGGTTTTAGACAACGATGACAAAGTCGTATTGATCGACTTTGGTGCAGCTAACGAGTTTGTTGGAACCGCAACAGGAACTTTGGTGGGTAAACAAGCCTATATTTCGCCGGAGCAGTTGCGTGGCAAGGCGTCGATCAAGAGCGACATTTACGCCCTCGGTGGCACACTGCACTTCTTGCTGACCGGTGCAGATCCGGAGGCGTTGAGCGCATCGCATCCTAAACAACAAGTCGAACATGTTAGTTCTGCCCTCGATGATTTGGTTGCGCAATGTACACAAATGGAAGAGAAGGACAGACCACCGAATGCAAAACAAATAAAGGAAGTGCTTGCGAAATTACAGCATCAAAACAAAGACATGGAAGCAACGAAAATAGGGTAAGCAGTCATGAGCAAAGAGCTCGTAAGGTATCAAGTCAAGACAATCGATGCGCTTCCCAGACCCCTCGAGGAAGAGCTGCTAATCTCTTATCGTCCGTTTCACAACACTGAAAAATGGATTGAATATCGCTTCAGTGAGTGGAACACCTGGAAAGCATGGGTCGCATTAATTTTCGTGATTATGTTTTTCGTGCTCGGTGGTCCCAACCATGTACTCGAAATTCTGACTAACTTCACTAGTCCAGCATCAGTTCCAGTAATCGCAGACTACAGCGGCGTCACCCCTAGTGTCATAGCGACTGGTGCCGTAGCAGGGACAATGGGGTCCACTAACCTCGGTGCAGCAGCAGCGCCAGCGGCATTTACCAGCGCCAAGGTTGTGGAATGGTTTGCCATCATCCTCGGTATCGGTGTACTCGGCAGTTTAGGGATGGTTCAACGAAAACCAACCCACCTTTTGCTCAACGATGGCGGCATTGCATGGGAATGGCGACGGTCTCTAATGAACTACGGATTTATGATTCCGTGGAGCGCTATTACTCATATTGGTCTGACTTATCCGGAAAACAGAACGTCACCGCAAGATTCAATGCTGACATTCGCCACTGCAAAAAACCCTAAGGCGATGGAGGTCAAACTCGGTGGGATTGCCACGACACAGGAGCGGGAAAACTTCCTGAAATGCCTGGAACGTTGGGCACCACACGTCTCCAAAGATGCGGAAATTTATGACGTATTAACACCACCTCCCGATCACAGCTATACGGAACTCTGGTTGCAAGCACTGTCGGCGCCACCAAAGCGAGAGCGCCTGACGCCACTCGTTAATGGCGCATCTCTCGCCGATGGTTCCTATGTAATCGAGGAACAGCTCGGTGTGGGTGGTCAGGGAACGGCGTATCTATCGAGAACAACCGACGGCTCATCCGTGGTGCTAAAAGAGTTTATTCTTCCTGTTTTTGTCGATATCAACGTCAGACGACAAGCGCTCGAACGTATGCAAAACGAAGTTCAAATGTTGAAGAAACTCGACCACGATCGGATTGTTAAACTGAAAGACTTTTTCATCGAAGACCACAGAGGTTATTTGGTTTTAGAACTAATCGATGGAGACTCTCTTCGCACCCTTGTTAATCGCAACGGAAAGATGAGTGAAGCGGCCGTGGTTTCATTAATGGAACAAATGTGCGATATGCTCGAATATTTGCACAGCCTGTCACCACCAGTAGTGCATCGCGATTTCACTCCAGACAATCTGATTCTTGGAAACGACGGGATTTTGAAACTCGTTGATTTCAACGTCGCTCAACAGAAGGAAGCGACCTCTACTGGCACAGTAGTGGGTAAACATGCCTACATTCCACCAGAACAGTTTCGTGGCAAGCCGTGCTCCCAGAGCGATATTTACGCGATGGGCGCATCAGTTTATTTCTTATTGTCAGGTGAAGATCCAGAACCGATCACTTCCTCGCACCCACAAGAAACCGTTCCAACTGTAAGCAATGGACTGGACATCATAGTTGCGCGCGCCACCGCACTTGATACCAACTATCGCTATCAATCTGCCGCCGAAATCCGCCAAGAATTGCTCGACATGGTCGCCTCGGCGACATGAAGTCAAGATACGATTCCAAAGTTGTGTGCGTTTTGTGACGGCGTGCATACTCTTGTCAGGACATCTGCGTACTTCTGAATCCTTGGTAAAATAATCACCGATTAGAACAACTGCCCAAGTTCCCCGGAGCCAAGTATGCATCTTAAGAGCCCCCAGACCGCGTCATCCAACCGCAATCAATCGAAGCGAGTTGATGAGAGGCGAACTGCACAACTGGCAATTCTCTTGTCAGCTGCGATTGTGCTGACGAGCGCTCCAGCTCAAGCTAAGCCCGCGAAGAAACCAGCAGCCGCAGCAAATACCAATTGGTATCCAGCCTCAATTGCGTTACCGGCCGGCTTGTCGTACCCATGCGCACTTACGCCTCTACCTGCCGCTCTTGATGGAATTCCCGGAAGAGATCGGATCTACATTAACCATGTCTTCGCGATGATTTTAAGATGCGCTCAGGCAAAAACCATCATGGTTTCAAAACTGACAAAAGGCAGCGCTCGCAACGGTTACGCAGTCTATTACGCCTCGACGATCTCGGCGCTGAAAACAATCAGGGCGGAGCCAACTCCCCGAGGATTGGAGACTTTCCGCAACCAAGTAATGCAAGGACTTATTCTGCAAATGAAGTTCTTTGATAAGGCTGCAACCGCAGCTGAAGCGGGGACCGATTTCAACACCATACTTAGAATTCCGGAAGGCAAGCAAGCGTCCAGCCAGCTCCAAGCCGCGTGGTCTCAATTGAAATCGCGGTATACCAATTGTAGTCCAACGACAGAGAACAGCATGTATCATCATCTTTGCGCGCTGGACTTGTTCTAATTGCTAATTCGCATTCAGGATAGCCACCGCAAGTGGTGACACTAACCACTGCCGGTTGGAATGGTCGTTGCAGGCATGTGCCTGGTGTTGCACGCGCATCACTGGTGTTGCAGAAGTGTGACTTTTGTTGAAGGAGTAAGACTGTTGTTGTTGCAGAAGTATGACTGTTGTTGGAGGAGTATGACTGTTGTTGGAGGATCACTTTTGTTGCACGCGTTACTCGATAGGAAAATCTTCCCGATCTAAAAGTGCTTCTATGCGCGCATCAATTGAATTAGCTTCTGTCTCGCGGTCTGTTTTTCTAAGTAAATCAGCGTAGTTCTCCAAACATGCAATTACGTTGGGATGCTCGGGTCCCAGAGCGCCTTTGAAGATTTCAATCGCTCTCAGATACAGTGATTCAGCGCGCACGTAGGTTCCATGCACATCATAAAGTATGGCGAGTGCTGCGAGACTCTCAGCGACTTTTGGATGATCCGGACTGAGCAACTTTTCGCGGATGCCCAAAACACGTCGCAAAAGCGGCTCGGCTTTTTCGTAATCTTTATCTGTCGAGAACAAATCCGCCAAGCGGCACAATGTGGTTGCCACCTCGGGATGTTCACGACCATAGTAGGATTCCTGGGTGCGAAGCACCTGGCGGAAAACGTGCTCAGCGTCTTCTTTGCGGTTGTGTTCCGCATACAGCACGCCCAGATTGTATTGAATTTCGGCAACTTCGAGGTGATCGTCACCGACAAAGCGCTGACGAATCTCGAAAGCTCTTTTATAAAGCATCTCAGCTCGCTCGAAGCTGCCTATGATTCTGTACAGTTCTGCCAAATTATTCATCGCTGTAGCCAACGATGGATGCTCAAATCCGAGAGCCTTTTCCTGGATGGTCAGAGCCTGGCGAAACAGCGGTTCTGCCTCTTCAAGGCGCGTCTGCGCCATGTAGACCATGGCGAGATTGTTCATCGCAGAACCGACGTCCGGGTGGTCCACAGCTAGCGCCTTCTTGCGAATGTCGAGGGCTCGCTTCATAAAGCTCTCGGCCTCGACAAAACGGCTTTCGTGGTACAGCAACAAACCTATCGAAGTGAGATACTCCGCTAGTTCCGGATTTTCAGTGCCCAGCGATGATTCCAACTGTGGCAATAGAGACAGCAGAGCTTCGATGTTTTCGTTCATATTTGCTGGTACGGTAAGGTCTAATTTCGAGCTTATCATGAACCTTACCTCGCCGGGAGCCATAACAAAACCTGCCGCAGCGCGCGGTTAACCACCCTGCAACAAATACGTCGACCTCGTGCAGAAAACCGGCGAAAATAAGAGTCATTTCATTTAACCAATCGAACCTGCAATGGCAAATCGATAGGCGGACCAATCTCGCCTAGTGCGCAGTAAAAATTCGACAGCAAATTAGCAGTCATCACTCGTGAGCATTCGTCAAAGTTCCTTGAGATCGCACACCATTTGAAAAGATTGAACGTTGTCTGTTGTCACCTCATCGCGATGGTTAACCGCAATGGTGTCAAGTTCAGTACTACATGCGGTGACGCTCGATTAATTTCGGTAGCGCATTCAATACCAAAGGTGGTGATGATACCAGTCTCGATGCCACATACAGTACTATAAGCGGTGACTACGGCTATAAATCCCAGATAAAACCCAGTGACATTATGCTTTGATGAACCTCCGGCAACTTTTCTCATCGTTTCGAATTCGCAGATCGGATTAGCCTAACCTCTCGCGCTGTTGAATGGATGCAATAAGGATGGGCGAATCATAGGCTCATAATGTCGCAATCTCGCAACCGTGGGCTTCGGATGGTACGCACATTGACAGACATTGGCAGGTTGCGTATTGTCGTTAAAAGAGGCAGGTAGTTTTTAAACCACGCAACAAACAAACGGAAATTCATAGATGAAAAAAACTCGGGCAGCGTTCAGATCACCACAAAAAAGTCTTCTGATTGGGTTGATATCGTCGATGACCTTAGCAATTCAACCGCCGGCTTTCGCAGGTGCAAACACCTCGCAACTTGTTGACGCGCTGGAGAGCAACAATGTATTCGCGGCGGGCATAAGCGTCTCAGCACGGACGGCAGGTTCTGAGGTTTTGATCTCTACATACAGAAACAGTAAAGCGACAAACGAAGATTGCAAAATCGAAGCGTTGCTCGCCGCAAAAACAGTTTTTGACGTTGGCATGGATGGAATCAGCCGCGTCAAAATTTACTTCTTCGAGCCAACGCTCGACAAATACAAGGAAGTGAGTGTCTCAAAAGGCGATGTTCTCTCGTTTCAATCAGGTCAGATCAAACAACAAGATTTATTGTCGTCGCTTACTGTACAAGAGCGAAATGTTGTAGATGCCTCAGAAAACATCGCAAGTTATTTGGACGCGTCGCATCGAAGACCCGTCAAGCGAGATTTGCTCACTCGAATAAAAGGGCAGAACATTGAGATTTTGACTAACCTCGAGTCCTGGGTCGACGACAACGAATGTAAGTTTGAAGCGATCAAGCTAGCGAATAGAGCGTTGAACATCGCCCGTGGATACAAACGCGTCAAAATCACCTTTGTAGATCCAGGTAACCGCAAAGAAGATCGCGTGATTGAACTGGATGCAGACCAATTAAAATCTCTGGCACAAAATGTCGACGCACTTGTTGCGGCAGTTCCATTGACCCAGGGAAAAGACCAGTGGATGCCGAGCGAACGGTTTGATCCGGAAAAAGTTGATCCGGAAGTTCTGTATGCCGCGACTGGCTATAAGCAAAAAGAACGATCCGAGTTATTAGATAGAATCAAAAAACTCAGCAAAAAAGGCGTCGGAGTAAAACCATTCTTGCAGCCGTTCTTGAAGATGGAAGACAGCGCAGCTCAGGGAAATCAGGAAGAAGTCGATGCTGCACTCGCAAAACTGACTGTAAATCTCGACGAACAGGAAGCCAGAGCAGCAGCAGCAAAAGAGTTAAAACCGACTAAAACGACATCTACATCGAAGCCAGCAACGACCACGAGTAACACGCAGGTAAAGGGCAACGAATCCTCGTCGATGGACAATCCGTATATTAGAAACCAGATCCTTCAGGACCCGGCCGGCTCCTTCAACTATTACGTGAAACGTTGGAGAGGGAAAGACAAAAAGCCGGAAGACTTTCCCAATTACTACAGCTTGCTAAAGGTCTACGTTCGTACTCTCACTGATGCGAAACGCCCAGCCGAAGCCAAGATCTATCAGGACAAACTTGATGAAGCGAAGAAAGTGCATCCGGACTGGTGAGGGTTCGAGCATCGCGATTGGTATTACTATCGAAGCTAATTTACAACGTGAACATATCGGCAACGCTCTAGAGAGAATTCGGAGCTAAGTTTTAAAATTACTTCTATTCAACATTCTCATGACCGGATGCACCGGAGACTTCGGAAGTTCCACCGTAAATCTAGTAAACTTTCCGAGTTCAGACTCTGCGTAAATCTTGCCTGAGTGATTCTCAACTACGGCTTTTACTATTGCCAAACCTAGACCTGAGCCCGACGTCTTATGGACGTCTAGCCGCTCAGCTCGGAAGAATCGGTCGAAGATCTTCGGCAAGGTATCCGGAGAAATTCCGAGGCCGTCGTCTTCAATGATCATCACGACATTGTCGTCCACCGTCTGGATCGAAACAGAAATCTGACCACCCTCTCTACCATATCGAATGGCGTTAGATATAAGGTTGCTTATAGCTCGCTCAACACTATCTCTTTGACCAATTATAGTGACAACAGAAGGCATATCTGTAGTAAGGGTGATTGCGCGTGATTCCATTGCGTCCCTCATCGACGTGCAAATCGATCTAACCATCTCAACAATGTTTATTATGTAGAGATCTGAAGACGACCGCGGCGCCTCTGCCCGCGCGAGGGCCCGCATATCATCTACGAGAACGGACAATCGGCCAGCTGATTCACTCAAGACAGAGATATCTTCAGCGTTAAATTTAGGATCGCGCTCAAGGACCTGTATCCTTGAGCCAAATATCGCAATTGGTGTAGCAAGCTCATGACCTGCGTCTTGCATGAAACGGCGTGCAGATTGCAATCGGGAACGAGCCGATTCTAAAATGTTTTGCGAGCACCACCAAGAATAATACGCAGTTCCACCAGCCACTATCGCGCATCCAATAAGAAACAAACCAAATTTACCAGGCTGTCCAGTTATTTCCGGATAAATTGCCACCGCGATTAGTACCACTAGTGTGACGCTCGACGCATAAATTGTTGCCGATGCACGTACAAGTTGCTTACGCCATACGCGCACTGCAGCCTCATCCGAGATAACAGGAAATATTGTTTTCCTCATCGGGTCTTACTCTCGAGAATAACGTGCGCCATGAAACTTACTTCGTGTTAGGCACCGGAAAAGACGTTCGTATGCGACGATGCGATCGGACAGTTTCAAGGTGTTCAGACTATCGACCCACTTCGTGATGTCCGTATTGGGTCCAATTGCATTAGCAGATTCGGCTAAAAGCGTTAATGGAGCATGTGCCACCCTGGAGCCACCAGGACGCACTTTGTGGTGTGGTATTTGATGACCAAGTAATGACTGAGTTTTAGAAGAAACAAACGACAAAAACGCTTTCATGGTCCGGTCACTCAAAGAGCAATTCACTAATTGACGGGATCCCGGTCACCATTGCGACTGCGCCATCCTCAAATACAAAAGATGAATTGGTGACTAACGCGTGCACTAAGTTTAACATGGAAACTTCCGAGCACGGTCTCACCGAGAGGTGAGCGAATGTACGCTTAAATTAAAAGACCAGGTCGCGATAAACCTGGTCTTTCATGATTTTCTACTGAACTGACGATTACTTGGTGTCAGCAGCCTTGTCGATTGCTGCCATCGGATTGACTGCTTCAACGACGTCTTGTGTTACATCGATACCTTTGTCGAGCACTTCCTTACCACCGGCATAGACCGAGTTGGCATCGACAATAAGATCAAGACCTCTTTTCTTAGCGACGATGCTTACTGCTTGAACAAGCTTTTGAGTATCTTGAAGCGTTGCTTGCTGAACTAACTGGAAAAGAGCTTGTTGCTTAGCGGCGAGTTCGGTTTGAACTTGCTTGACGATGTCTTTGATTTCGGCATCAGTCTTTTTGTCAGCTTTGGCTTTTTCGATAGCCTTTTGTCCGGTTTCGATGTCGCGGCGAAGTTGACCTTCGGCGGAGTTTTTCAACTGCTCGGAATCACCAGCTGGTGATTTGGCTTTCACAAGCGCGAGGTTGAAATAACCGATTTTGACAGTGGTGGCAGTGGCTGCTTTTTGTGCGAAAGCAGGCGTGCTAACGGCAGCAGATGCGACAAGGGCGAGAGCGAGAGAGAATAGAGTCGAAGTACGATTAAGATGCATGTGGTCCTCCACCATGGAACGAAAGAAATCCGAACATTTGCGCATTATATGTATACGCGGGGAGATACGCCAATCCGTACGGTTTTAAAACGTAACAATCACGTCGTCATGCGGTTCTAAATATCATTTAAAATAAGCCGAGCAAATGACCAGCTAAGCATGTTCAAACCCAGATAGAGTGAAGGTCTACAGAGTGCACCGCTGGTAGTATCGCAGAGGTTATCCACGACGAAAATCAGGCTTGAAACTGATTAACCACATCTAGTGGGATTATTTTTATTAGAGATTTCTCACCAGACACTAGATGCCGAAAACATCTCTCCCACACAGATCTACGAATACTAACACTTAAAACCGTTGACAAAAGACGGTTTAAAAACCAAGATCATAGCGTCGATTTTCATGCCGTTCATCGAACTATAAAGTTATCCAGCGAGTGGGAACAAAAAAGCTTCACTGGCGATCGGCAGCGACAAGGAAACCTTCAGTCGCATATTCCAGCACGTCAGAGGTTTTCTTGTGGAAGATTTATTTGAGTTTCTTGCTAAGTGCAGGCGCAAAGTATCTGTAGTACCAATCTTTGAAGGACTTCGAAAAGATGCGCCAACACCTAAGCGGCGGATTGTCAGCGAGGCGCTCGATCTGTTTACAACGGGCTATAATGCAGCGATAGAGACCGATCCGCAGACTTTAGCCAAACACCTTGAGGGTCTGGATGTTATCGAGCGCTCGGTTATGCTCGAAGGTTCGTATACTGCGGTCGCAACCATGGATCTCCAAGAAGGGGCAAACTGGGCGAATCTGCAAGAGTTAATGGCAGCATCTTCGGATAGCATCATCGCGATGAACGAGGGAATCGGGCAGGCTCTGTGTCAACAACGCATGCAAATAGACTTCGTACCTAAAGTCACAGCAACTTTCTGGGGCTGGCTGGCAGTCGACGGCTACGGTTGCCATGCAGGATACTTCCGCTGGCCGGAGACAATCGCTCAGCAAAAGATTCCAGCTTGCTTGGACGAAATTGGTATCAAAGCATTCGATCAAGGCGTAGGTCGAGCCATGTGGATGATGGGAGCTGCAGATCCAAAAACAATCAAACGGCTTGTCAACAATTTCCCACCTTCACGACGGGCAGATATGTGGAGCGGAGTCGGCATGATGGTCGGCATGTGGGGCGCCGATGATTCAAAAGACATGCGAAGATTTTTGTTAGCCTCAGGGCGGTGGCGTCCCTGGCTGCAACTTGGAGTTTCGTGGTCGACTATGGGACGAGCGCAAGCTGGACAAATTATGGACTACACAAGAGACGCGTGTAGGGTAATCTGCGGCTCGGATGATTCTGAGGTCATCGCACTTGTTGCGCGAAGCTTGGAGGCGCTCGGACCGCTGACTACAAGCCACAAGTTTGGTGAGTGGAAAGATTTGATGGCACAGGAATATCTGTCTCACTAAATTTAAAAGCTTTGATCGAATTTTTGAATTACTTTTTTCGGAACTAAATAAGACTTTTAGACGAATGAACATTGATTGACCGAAATTTTCTCAATTTCGCTCTCGATCTTTTTCTCTTTCAAACGATTCGGAACTGAGGGTGTAGCCAACACCGTGCAGTGTAATTAGCATCGGATCAAGTCCAGGGAGATCGATTTTTCGTCTGAGTGTTTTGATGTGAGTTCGCAAGTTGTGAATCGATGCCTTACCTTTCCATAGCGTGTTAATCAGTTGATCAGGACTAAAAATTTTGTTTGGCTCTTTGATTAGCAACTCGAGTAACGCAAATTCTTGTGGCAAAAGTTTGATGTCCTGACCACTACGAAAGACCTGATGAGTAGACAGATCAACAACAAGGTCTCCAAGGACAAGCTGATTTCCTATCATCGAAACAGAACGACGCATTAATGCACGAATGCGTGCTAACAAAATTTTCAAATCGAATGGCTTAGTAATATAGTCATCTGCGCCGGCGTCCAAACCGCGCTCGATATCAGCAGTGGTGCCTTTCGCGCTGACAATCAGAATTCTTGCACTTCCACCTTTGCTTCTGTACTGACGGCATAACTCAAGACCATTTACTCCGGGTAGGAGAATGTCGAGCAAAATTACATCGTAGTGGCGATGCGCTAAAGTCGCTAAGGCCAACTGGCTATCCAAGGCGATTTCAACGTGATGTCCTTCCAGCACAAGCCAGTCTCTTATTGACTCTGCTAAGCGTTTTTCGTCTTCTACAATTAGAATCTTAGCCATGAAACCTTTAGACTTTGATGCTCTCGTCGAAAAACTAGTCTTTATTGGTTTCCAGATAATCACATCGAGGTGTACTAGACAAGCCCATGCTCGATTCGATTAATCTATATAGAATACCTGCTTGTGATGGATATTGCATCCTCAGGATAATCATGTTCATGCAATTTTCATGTGATGCAGTTTATGAGACGAATAGATAAAGCTAACGATTGACAGCTCGGATTTAATCGAGCGACTTCCGTAGGTGAGAGAACATGGAAAATTGCATCTATGTTGGTGCAATCAGTTAACAGAACAGTTTCGAAGCTCAGCCCACATCCTGCAATTATTCGTTTGAGATTAAGAAGTAAACTGAATTGAGTCCGGATTGAAGGGTCACGTGTATTTACTAAGACACTACCGGCGGTGCCCATCTCTCAACCAGATCCCTTTGGAAAAAAAGTTTAACCACTCAGTAATTGTGGGAGGCGGATTAATAACGGCGTTTATCGTGTCCTGGAATGGGTTTTCATGCAACTTTCATGAACCCAAAGATTCCTTTCGATCCGCTGACATACAAGCAGTCGAATGTTATTGTTGGCAAGCGTCTGATTGACGTCGCTAAGAAAAGTTTGTTCCAGAACGAACTCTAAACCTCTGCTAGTAGACGCCCCGTCAGTCCGCAAGGCATCCCAAGTCCGTTCCACAACGGCATATCACATCATCTAGCAGGCTGTTTGTTTAACAGCCCGTTCTGACTTGCGCGAAAATTAGGAGCACCACATGCGAAGCCATCAAACGAAGCAGCAAAAACAATTCGCTTTGTTATTCCGGCGAGTGACGGCAGCATTTACGGTTCTCCTATTCACTGTGTCGTCGAACTCAGCATACGCGGCTCAGCCAGAGGGCTGGGTCGGAGCGAACGCGCAGACGAATGCCGCAGATAGCAGGCGAATGCTTAGACATGAGGCGCAGATGAATCGCATCGAGGCACGCCAAGACCGTATAGATGCGCATGAATTGAAGCGCACCGCGGACCGGACCTTACGCATACAGCCTATCGGTTCGCCAGTGGTGCTACCAGTACTCGCGCCTCTGGATCTAAGAGCTGAGCGTTTAGAACGTCGTGAAGCGCGCCGCGAAGCGAAACAAGAACGTCGCGAACAGCGAGTTCAGATCAGACAAAATGGCGGACCTGTTCTGCAGATTCCAGAAAACAATGGAGGTGGTCTGAGCGCCAGCGGTAGGAATGCCAATGGTCGCCTCGGGACGCTCCATATAAGGAATGGAGTTTTTCAAGAACTCGCAAACGGTCGCTCGCTTCGACTTGAGAATGGCGCCAATCTTGATTTTGGATCATCCACGAAAAACATCACGCTCGGCGACAAGCTATTTGGAGAGAGTGGCTTCATAACAATTGAAGTCGGCGGTGAGTCGAAGAAAGTTTATGCAGGCTCGCAAGTTACGGCAGCGGAATACACCGCTGTTAAACAAGTCCTTGCCGATGGTGGTCAGGATTTGATCGTCGATGCCAGCGGACGTGCTACAGGTGGATCTGTCGATTTAAACACGCTTGCGACGACAAAGTATATGCGCGCAGGTGACGTTAAGATCAGCGCCGGAGTCACGGCAACAGGCGACTTCAGCAAGCACTCATCATTCCATATTAAGGGCGACTTAGACAATGCAGGTTCAATTTACGCGTACGCGTCTCGCGCGGGAAAGGCCGCAGGCGAACTTCGAGCCGACAACATAACGAATCAGGAAGGCGCAATCATTTCATCAAACGTGCCAACGGAGCTAGGGTCTGCACTGGGTAATAAAAGTAATTCTATAGATTTATCGCTGAATGCCAGTCAGGATTTCACAAACTTCGGAACCATTGAAAGTTCTGGAGACTTGGCTATCACTGCTGGTGGTTCAATTCAAAACAAGGATTCTGTCAGCACAAGCAGCCAGCCGCATGTTCAGACACCAAGAGCGCTTCCAGTGATTCTCGCTCAAGGCAAGATCGCATTGAACTCAGGAAGCGGTGAAGTAATCAACAAAGGACTAGTAGATTCCAAATCTGCCGACATAAATATATCGACTTCTGAGAGTGTAACCGACCTGAAGATCGATTCAACCGGTGGAACATTCCGTGCAGAATCAGGCAACATTAACGTGAGGGAATCTGAATATTCAGGCACGGCCAGAATAGACGTTTCAGGTGGGAACTTGCAGCACAACTGTTTGCCGACACTTCCTCTCTGGTCTTAGGGAACAATTGCATCACAGGCGACCCCACTTATGCCTCTACCGGCGATATCATTATTGCAGGTAACCTTACAGCAGCCGAAGCGCTGTCTGTGCTCGCTGGCGGCAATATCCTTTCCGCGGGCACAAATGACTTCATCAGCACGACCGGTGCAAACTCCCACATTACACTTGTAGCTGGCGTTGTGCCGTCTGTGACTGGTAGTCCGATTACTCCACAAACTGCCGCTACGACTACGGTCATCGACTTCTCATCGCTTTCAAATACTGGTGGAAATATCGACCTCACTGCAAGCACAAGAAGTGGAGCTCTTATCCAAACTAGTGGTGCCCATGTCACGCTAGCCGCCTTCTCAAGCACTGCAGGGACTGGGGGGAACATATTCCTGAATAACGGTGCAAATCAAAACTCCATCAACACCGGGCTTGGTGGCAACGTTACTCTCATCGCCGGTGCGGATCCAACGACCGCACAGCCCACCATCAACGTTCGAGATATAAGTACGCAAGGAGGCTCCGTTGCGATATACACTCAACAGCCAGATTCGTCCCTCGCTAATCACACAGTGACGTTCAATGGATTAGGCGTCAATACTCTTGGTTCAGTCGAACCTTCAGGACCTTTCTCTAACAATGGTCAGGTCGTCGTGGGCAATGTTAGAACCGCCTCGCAAGGAAGTAACTCCTCTTCTCCGACTTTTCCACTCACAGGACCGAATGGACGTTCCGCTGGAAATATTGAAATACACGCTGGTTCTGCCATCAGCGCTAGCAGCCTACTGGCATTCGGAAACGGTGGAAATGGCGGAGGTGCATATCTAGAATATCGAGGAAGCATTGCTGGAGCAGGAGGCAATGGTGGTAATGGCGGTTCGATTTTTTTAGGTGGTAACGGTGTCGATCGAACCGGAAGCATTTCAGTAACTGGAGATGTAAATTCTTCTGGCGGCGGTGGGGGCGGCGGCGGAGGTGGTCTGGGCACAACAGCTCCTGGCGGCTCCGGAGGAACTGCTGGTCCCATCACGTTCGCAGCCAATGGATCGGTGACAGTTGCCGGTAACATTCGCGCCGCAGACGGTGGTTCTGGAGGAGCAGGAAGTAGCAATTCTGGCGGCGGCGGGGGCGGCGGTTCTTTCGGAGGCGGTGGTGGCGGCGGTGGAAGCATCGGCAACGGAGGAGGCGCGAACGGTGGTGGTGGAGCGTCAGGTGGTGGTGGTGGCGCCTGGGCTATAGGTAATTCGTTTTACGTAGGATTTTCGATGGGTGGTGGAGGCGGTGGTTTCTCTGGCGGAGGTGGGGGACTATATCAAAATAATTCGGGCTCAGTTGGACAAAATGGTCAGTCTGGTGGTTCACCAAATGGAGGAATTGGTGGTAATCCGGGAAGCTTCACACCTTCGGGGCTCGGAATTGGAGGAACCGGCGGCGGTCAAACTTATTTGGGTCCATTAGCTCCTTCCGGCAGAAATGTGCCTGGCTTCTCAGGGGAGTCTGCAAGTCTGACTCAAAACAACGACATTTCAATCACTGGCACTGGAATCTCGCTATCGCAACCCATTCAATCGGTTAGAAACCTTTCTTTGATAGCCCCCACACTGAGTGGTGGATCAATTTCGCAGACAATCAACATAACTACAAACAATACTGTAACTCTCGCAGCAGATGGCGCAGGAATTGTAACTCAGGCTCTTGGTCTTTCAGTATCATCGCCGAATCTGGTCTTGAGATCTGGCTCCGGGAATATTGGCGCCGCTACCGGCACAACTCAGAACATATCCACCAATGCGTCAACAATCACGGCATCAACCGGCACGTCGGGCTCTACCGGAAGCGTTTTCATAAATGACACGTCCAGCACCGGCGTGTTGTTGATCGGAAGTAACACCGCTGGTAGTACCGGATCGTTTCTGCTCACTGCAACTAATGGAATAAGCACCGGAGGCGTAATCACTTCCATCGCAGGAGGGACGGTTGGGCTTACTTCGAGTAGCGGAAGTATCTCGCTAAATCACAACCTCACCGGAACAACGAGCGTTGCGTTGCAAGTGAGTTCAAGTGAAAATATCTTGCAGTCATCGACGGCTACGATATTCACTCCGGCTTTAGACCTTTCGTCTGGCAGCGGATATATCGGCGCAGGCATAGGCTCCGAACTTAAATTCACTAACGGTGTAAATCCTGTCGCTCTCACTTTTGATAGCGTCTCCGGCAACGCCTTCCTGAAGTCAAACGGAGCAGGAGTCATCAATCTCGGATCAACCACTGGCACTGTCGGTAGTACTTTTTCTATCGACTCACCGGGTGGCATCACGACGACTAGCGATCTCTCAACTCTCCCCTCCGGTTCCTTGACCTTCGTCACAGATGCCTTCACCAACTCCAATGACATCGCGGCCACTGGTGGTTCGATTAACATCACAAGCCAATCTGGTTCCGGTCTTACAATTAGTGGTCCTTCGTCGCCCGGTCCAGCCGGAACGATGACTGCTATTGTCATCAATCTTGACGCTGTCGCTAGCAATCTAACTTTGAATGGATTGCAGACATTCACAGGTACGACAAATCTTTTTGCAGATGCAGTTGGACAATCGATTGTCGTCACTAACGAAGCACTCTTCTCTGGCACCAATACAGTCAACCTGAATACTTGCAGCCTTGTCCTCCAGGGCACTGGGACGATCACTGGCAACCCGCTCGTATTAAATTGTCCGACTGGTGTTGGCACCATCGCTAACAGTACAGGCAATGTCAATATTGCGACAGACTTGATATTCAACGGAAGCAATCTTGCAATCCTCGCGGCCAACGATGTCACATTCTCGGGCGCTGGAACGGATCTTATCGATCTTAGTTCGGCACTAGGTGGCGGTAGCGTCATCATTATGGCCGGGTACGATTTCACCCCAGCAACGCCAGGTCAGGTTGGGCCAAATGGAACCATCTATACGATCACTGCTGAAAACATGGTCGGTGGCAGTATCAATCTTGGTGGCATTAACATTCTTACGAATGCATCTGCTGGAGCAGGTGGAAACGTCACGTTGATTGCAAATGGAGGCACGCTGCTCGGTAGCGGAGCCATTGCAATCGGTGCCATCAACGCTAGCGGTTCGACCATCGGCGGAAATATCTCGATGATCGGCGAAGGTGACATCACTGCTAATGGAATCATCCAATCATCTGGAAGCGCAATTGTTGATCTGGCTGTTGCGCAGCCGACAAGAATCGGAACGGTAACAGTTGGTGGAGGCAAGCTTCTTTCAGGATCGTTCGAGGTGGGTAGCTCCACGGCAGGAGACATCGCTCTCTCCGGCATCAACAACGCCGCATCCAGCATCACCATCCGCGGTGCAAACACCGCATTGAACACCGTAACATCTTCGAGTAGCATCAACGCTAATACCCTAAATCTCGTAGGTCTCAATGGCTCATTCAACTTCACGTCCTCTGCGGTTGCAACTTTAAACGCAAGCAGCAATAACTCCGTAACTCTCGCTAACAATACTGGCAATATTCTGCTTGGCTCTATTACAGGTATTTCGCCTGACTTGTCAGTTACGTCCAGTGGCTCAATCAACACAACGACTGCGATTTCGGTTGATCAGTTAAGTTTAACAGGCTCCTCCGTCACCTTGAGCCATGGAGTCGTATCTAGTGGCGCCAGTTCCTTGACCGCAACAAGCGGTGCAGTGACTATCACCAACACCGGAAGCCTCACTGGGGCAGGGAATAAGACACTGACTGCACAGATTGGAGGAACCGACATAGTCGTTAACGGCGCTCTCACGAGCAGCGCAAACGGACTTTTGTTGACGACCAACAATGGTGACATTGTTCTAAACAACACCGTAGCTGGTATCACCGGCGTAGCCTTAAATTCTTCCGGTACGATCAATCAGTCTGCGTTAGCATCGGTAAACGGAGGCGCTCTAACGGTTTCCTTCGCCAGCGGAGCTGTGACACTCGCTACAGTAGTTACATCTCTAACAACGACTGGTGGTACATCCCTAACAATCAATGAAGCAGATGGATTGACATTGAACAACCAGGGTACGCTCAACAGTCTCAGCGTCAACGCTGGTCTCACCGCCGCTGGCAACATCACCATAAACAACAATATTGTTTTACCGGGTAACCTGAGTCTCGACAGCAACAGTGGCGCCATTGCAATCGGTGCATTCAATATTGGCGCTGCATCCCTCGTCTCACTTGATGCCGCGGGTAGTATCACCCAAGGAACTGGCAGCACCATTTTTGCCACATCACTTTCCGTCGCATTCGGAGCAGGTCCCGTAACTCTGGCAACCAATGTAGCGTCACTCACAACGCAAGCTACTGGCAACTTTCTCACGATAAATGAAGCTGATGGCATCAACCTGCTCTCGCAAAACCTCAACATATTGACGATTAATGCAGGCACCACCAGCGCGGGCAATCTCACAACGGGCGCTGACATCGTCCTTGCCGGGAACTTGATTCTCAACAATAACAATGGAGACACTACAGTCACTAATGATCTAGGTGGTGCTAGTGTCACCCTCGATGCCAGCGGCATTATAACGATCGCATCTAGTGGATCTGTAAGCGCAAACAACACTGCAACGCTTACATCGAATGGCGATCAATCCATTTCAGGAATTGTGGCCGGCAACAATATTTCCGCCACCTCAACGAACGGAGCAATGACGGTAGCAGCAACCGGTGGCTTAAACGCGACAAACAACACGACATTGCGATCAGCCACAGCGATGACAATAAACGGACTTGTGGTCGCAGGTAATAACCTATCTGCGACGTCCACTGGTTCAACGTTGACGGTGGGTTCCACCGCTAGCGTAGATGGTACAAATCAGACAACACTGCAGTCGTCCGGCACGCTCACTTCAAACGGAGACGTTTCGGGTGACATGACGAGCCTGCGGTCGACCGCAGCCGATGTGGCGATCAGCGATGGTACCGTCATTGGTACCACGAGCGCATCAGTACGTGGTAACACGAATATCACGACTTCAAACTCGGGTGACGTCGTCGGACAGACCGTCACACTTACTGCTGACACAGGTAACATAAGCGGCACAAGCGGATTCGCCGTCGACTCAACAAACCTAACAGCCAATTCAGGCGGCTTTGTTAATGTTGCCGAATCTAGCGGTGTTGCGCTAAGTGGTGCATCGTCAGCAGGGTCTTCCTTTACGCTCAATGCGGGAGGCGCTCTGTCAACTACGATCGCTGGAACGATCACTGCAGGCAGCGTCGACTTGGATGGCACAACTGCCAACCTCCAGGGTTCCATCACTTCTACCGGTGGTGTTACCGTCGATACTTCGGCTGGAAGTCTGTTGACCGGTGCCGCAGCGACTATATCAGGCTCTTCGATTGGACTCTCTGCAGTCGGTGGCGGAATCTCCTTGGGAGCGAACGTAAGTGGAACAACTTCGATTGGTCTAACCGTGAGCGGCGCAAACAACATCAGTCAAGGTTTCGCCGCTACTCTCATCACTCAATCACTCAACATCAATTCTGGAACCGGCACAGTTGGAACTTCCGGATTCGAAATCAAGTTCACCAATGGTTCATCACCAGTAGCACTAACGCTCACCAAATCTGGTGGCAGTTCTGCTTTTGCTTCTCAGGGAGCAGGCGCGGTAAACGTAGGGTCCACGGGAGCGAATGTAATTGGTTCCGATTTCGCTCTCAATGCCAACGGTAACGTCGCAATCGCAACTGATCTAAATACCACAGCTTCAGGTTCGATGTCATTCTTCACTGATGATTTTACGAACGTCAATGACCTTACTTCCAGTGGCGGAACAATCAACGTCACCAGTCATGCTGGATCAGGATTAAACATTCATGGTTCGACAGGCGTCGCGCCTGCAGGAACGATGACTGCTAACAATATAAACATTGACGCAGTTGATAACAACCTGACCTTCACCGGAAAGCAGACGTTTACCGGAACAGCGAATTTATACGCCGATGACGAGGATCAGTCACTAGTTATCACCAACGGCACCACTGTCATTGGAAACAATACCGTTAATGTCTACTCGTGCGACTTAGTTTTGCAGGGCACTGGCACGATTACAGGCAATCCGCTGAACATCATTTGTGGTGATAGCAACGGTGCGGGGACAATTGCTAACAACACGGGTGACGTCAATCTAGCATCGGTAGGAAGCTTCAATTTCTTCGGTCAAAGTCTAGCAATCATTGCCACTGGTAACGTAACGAATTCCGGAGGGGCAATAAACATTCAACTAAACAATACGGGAACCGGTGATGGTGGCAGCTTAACCGTTCTCGCCGGATACGACTTCGATCCTGATACCGGAAACGTACAAATCAATCCTCCCAACAACACTGTCTATACAAACTTCTCTGACAGCACCTCCGGCGGTGACATTCTTCTCAGCAACGTCAGCGTTAATACCGGCGCGGCGTCGGGTAATGGAGGCAACATCTTAATGGTCGCCAACGGCAACGTCGCGGCTGGTCAGTTGGTGATCGGTGCAATTTCCGCAAACGGAACCTCTAATGGAGGCGCAGTCACACTCATTGCCGAGGGTGGTATCACCACAGGATTGATTCAAACATCCGGAACTGCAAGTGTGAATCTTGCCTCTGCTTCTGCCAACGCAACAGCGGGAACGACAATCGACAACGGCGAACTGACGTCAGGCGGATTCACAGTCAACACGGCTACCAACGCTGGGATTTCTTCTAGTGTCAACGCATCGACTCTTAATCTCACGGGTGGCACCGGTACGCTGAGTATAAGTAATTCGCAAGTAGCAACACTGAATGCGACAAGTACTGGTTCCGTAAATCTCCTCAACAATGCAGGCAACATTCAACTCGGAAACATTGTGGGTTCTGTGCTCGATCTATCAGTCACGGCAACTGGATCGATCGCCACGACGAGTGGTTTCACAACTGACAGCCTCGTGCTCAGTGGCAGTTCTGTAACTGTTAATCATGCCGTAGTGGCTAACAATACAAGCTCATTAACCGCTAGCGTCGGAAACGTACTGATTGCAAATACAGGTAGCTTTACCGGCGCAGGAACGAAAAATCTTACAACTCAACTCGGCGCCGGTCACATCATCGTTGTTGGAGGTTTGAGTTCCGCTGCCGATCTTTCACTCACATCGAACAGTGGAAACATTTTCCTAAACAATACAATCACAGGTAGCGGCAACATTAGTCTGGACTCCTCAGGCACGATTTCGCAATCTGGCGGATCATCGATTATTGGTGGTGCCTTGAACGTAAAGTTCGGTTCTGGATTAGTGACTCTCGCAACAAATGTTTCATCGATCGCGACTTCCGGTTCGCTTGGACAAACTTTAACCATCAATGAAAGTAATGGCATCAGTATCGGCAATCAAGCCATCAGCTCTCTCATAGTGAACACAACTAATGGATCAATCTTGGTTCCTGTAGCGACGCCACTGACAGTAGCTGGCACGTTAAGCTTGAACGCTGGAGGCGCTACCAATGATGTAACCGTCAGTGCCGGTAGCAATATTTCCGCTGGTACTATAATTTTCCAGGCTGCTGACGACATCGACCTCGCCTCCAGCGTCACCGGTACAACCTCGATAGGATTGTACGCAGGCGATACCATCAGCCAATCTGGCGGCACCCTTATCGGCGGCGCTCTTGCGCTGGGATTCGCCACCGGCGGATTTACTTTAAGTACCGATGTTTTGTCTCTCACAACAAATTCAAGTGTCACGAATCAGGCGCTCACTATTAGTGAAGCGACTGGAATCAGTGTTCTCGGTCAAACCAACATCAGTTCGCTGATTGTGAACACCACTAACGGTTCTATCACTCTTGATGCAGACTATGCAGGCGCGACGCTTCTGACGCTCAGCGCTGGAGGAGCTGGCAGCATCGCCCTCAACAGCAACATGAGCGCAACCACGGCCATCAACCTGACGGCAGCCGGCACCATCACGCAAGCCGCAACCAAGACAATTGGTGGCGGTACACTAAACATCCTCGGTTTCGGCAGCGGTCCAGTGACTCTGGCGACTAACGTTGCGAACCTCGGAGTTACAGCCGCAGGTCAGTCGTTGACAATAAACGAAGGTAATGGTGTCAACCTTTCCGCCAGCACTGCCGATAGTCTGACGGTCAACGCAGCAACAGGCAACATCGGCTCGACTGGTCCGGTGAACACATCTGTTCTCTCTCTGAATACAACGGCTGGAAATATCGCTCTGAATAGCACGGTCACAGGCACGACGTCCGTGACGCTGAATTCCTCCGGTTCCATCTCCAACAGTGGCGACGTCAACGGCGGCGCCTTGAACTTGATCTGGAATACGGGCAATACCGTACTCAGCACTAACGTCAACTCCGTCACCGCCAGCGGCAATAACAACAGCTTAAATATCACCGACGGAAACAGCATCACTATCCTCGGTCAAACCGCGATTAACAACCTGGCAGTCACCGCAAATGGTGGCGGCGACATTAACACCGGTGCAGTTGTGTCGGTGGGCTCTGTCTTCTTCAACGCTGCCAACGACATCAATGTAAATAACACTCTGACCGCGGCGCCTGGTTCAATGACTCTACTGGCAGGCGGTGACGTCAATCTCAATGTCGGTATCACCGGTGCTACCACAGTTAGCATCACAGCAGGAGATACCATCAGTCAGACCGGTGGCAGCGTCAACAGCAATGGTGGATTGACATTAAGTTTCAACAATGGACCAGTGACACTGGCGACCAACGTTGCCACCATCACAGCAACAGGAACTGGCAGCAATGACAGCCTAACGATCAACGAAGCCAATGGCATCGCAGTCAATACAATGACTACACTGGATAACGTAACCATAAATGCTGGTCTATCCGGAAATGGTGACATCACAACCATCGCACCAATACAGGTCAACAACGCACTTGTTGTCAACAACGCGTTTGCGGGAACTGGTGATGTAATTCTGTCGAACAACCTCACCGCTACGAGCGTGACACTCGGCACCAACGGCGGCGGCATATCGCAATCCAACACGGCTGTGATCAATGCTAACGTGCTGAACATCAACCTGAATAATGCCGGAACTGCAGATCTCAATGACGCAAATAACATCGTCAACACCCTCAACACCAACGTAGTCGGTGCAGGTTTAACTCAACTGCTCGTCGCTCCTAACACAAACTTGGCAATTAACAATATCCTTGGATCGGCAACTCAAGATCTTGAAGTGACGATGCAAGGCACTGGATCGATCAGCACAAGCGGACCTGCTTTCTCTGTCGATCAACTGACTGTCAACACCAGCTCCGGTAGCATCACCATCAATACGAACGTGACGACCACTGGCAATACTTTGTTGAGCATCAACAATCCCGCTGCACCAGCTACCGCCGACATCACAATCGCTGGTACCGGTAGCCTTGTCGGATCTGGTGACAAGACTCTGGACAACAACGGTCTGGGCGACGTCATTGTAAATGGTGCTGTGTCAGGTGATGACACATCTATCTCTACTTCTGCTATCGGCAGCACCATTGCGCTTGGCGCTGGTGTCACCGGCACCTCCACTATTGCTCTCACTTCCGGCGGTACAATCTCCGGAGCTGGCGTGGTTGGCGGTGGTGCCCTTACTTTAAGTTATGCCACTGGCAACCCAAATCTAAACACAAATGTTGCCTCTTTGACCACTACAAGTGGTGTTGGAACATTAACTATCAACGAAGCCAACGGCATCAGTCTGGGTTCGCAAACCGGCATCAATAGCCTCGCTGTGAATGCCGCGCAATCCTCAGCCGGTAATATTTCTACGACGAGCAACATCCTTTTAGGAGGAGCATTCGCTCTATCAACTAATACCGCATTTGGTGGCAACATCAACCTGAACAACAATGTCGGCAGCAGCGGAGCCGGTTCAGTAACGCTCAGTGCCAACGGCACAATCAATCAAGCTGGTGGCACTACAGTTCAAGGCGGATTGCTTGATGTTCACTTCACCAGCGGTCCTGTCACTCTGGCAACAAGTGTCACAGCTTTGACTACAACCGCCTCTGCCGGTCAGTCGCTCACAATCAATGAAGCCAGCGGCATTCAAGTCAATGCTCAATCGCTCACCAACTTGACGGTGAATGCTGGTCTCTCAGCCGCTGGTAACATCACAACTGGTGCCAATGTGACCGTCTCCGGCAACCTCACTCTCGATAACAACAGCGGCGACATAGTTCTCAGCAATGGTCTGAGCGCTAATAATCTCGTTCTTGATGCTTCTAACGCAATCAACCTCGGGACTCAGCTCGTAAATGGAACGACAACCGTGTCGCTCGTTGCACCGAATGGCATCACTCAAACTGCCGGTGGTTCCGTAACTGGCGGAGCACTCTCACTGACATTCGGCAACGGTCCTGTCACCCTGGCATCAAGCGTCGTTTCGCTAACGACTAATGCCGCCGGTCAAGACCTGACCATCAACGAAACCAACGGCATCCAGCTCCTCGGTCAGTCGCTCAGCGCTCTCACCGTCAACGCTGGTTTGACAGGCTCAGGAAATATAACCACCGGTGCCAACATCACCGTGGCCAACAACCTCACCCTCGATAACAACAATGGCGACATCATCCTGACCAACAACGTCTCTGGCGACACACTCGTTCTAGATGCCTCCGGTATATTGAGTCTCGGTAACGGCATCGTCAACGGAACCACCACCGCCAATCTCACAGGCAACACCATCACGCAAGGCGTCGGCGGTGTTGTTACGGGCGGAGCGCTGACCGTAGCATTCGCAAGCGGTCCAGTAACTTTGGCTACCAATGTCACATCGCTCAGCGCGAGTGCCGCTGGTCAAACACTCAACATCAATGAAGTCAACGGCATCAGCCTCCTGGCTCAAACCCTCGGCAGCTTGAACGTCACAACAACCAACGGCAGCATTACTGTTGACGCTCCGTTCTCCGTAACCAACGCTCTCAGCCTCAACGCCCAAGGCGGTGGTTCTGTAGTCGACATCAATAGCGCGATCGCTGGCACCACGGTTCAACTCTCCGCAGCAGACAACGTAAGCCTCGATGGTAACGTGACTGGTTCCACCTCGGTGACCATCACCGCGGGCAACACCATCACGCAGACTGGTGGCACTTCGGTCAACGGCGGCGCATTGAGCCTGACCTGGACTAACAGTGCGGTCACCCTGGCTACCGACGTAGCCTCGCTCACGTCGAACTCTGCAGGCAACACGCTGACTATCAATGAAGATGACGGTATCGTACTCAACAGCCAGAACGTAGCTAATCTCAATGTCAACGCTGGCATCGGTTCCAACGGCAACATCGTAACCGCTGCCAACATCAGCCTCTCAGGCAACTTGAACCTCGACGTCAACAACGGCGGTAACATCGTTATCAACAACAACGTCGGTGGCAACAATGTCTCCCTTGATGCAAATGGAACGATCACTCAAGCGGCGTTCACACAAATCACCGCCACCAACCTCCTGACCATTGCATTCGTCAACGGACCAGTTTCACTCAACACACAAACTGGTTCACTGACTACACTCAGCGGAACAACACTAACCATCAATGAAGTCGACGGCATCAACTTGCTTGCCCAAGGCGTCAATACGTTGAATGTCAACGCCGGACTGACAGGTGCAGGCAACATCACGACCGGTGCTGCAATCACCGTCGCCGGTGCACTCAACCTCCATGACTTCAACGGCAATGTCATCATCAATAACAATGTCAACGCCGCCGACCTCACACTCAACGCTTCCAACAATGTCGTTCTCAACAACTTCCTTGTAACTGGAACGTCCACAGTAAATCTGATCGCCGGCAACACAATCACGCAAACCGCAGGCGGCTCAGTCGCCGGTGGAGCGCTCTCCGTGACCTTCGGCGTCGGACCTGTAACTCTTGCAACTGCTGTTGCCTCGATGACCGCCAATTCAGCAGGCAACACCTTGACCATCAACGAAGCCGATGGCATCAACCTTGGATTGCAGTCGCTCAACACACTGACCGTCAATGCTGGTCTGATTGCAACTGGAACGCTCGCCACTACAGCAGACTTCACTGTCAACAACCTCAACCTCAATACATCTAATGGCAGCGACATCGCTCTCAACAGCAACGTGATCGGAACCACCGCCGTCGCTCTCAACTCGGCAGCGACAATCACTCAGACTGGCGGCACCACCCTCGGTGGTGGCGCATTGAGCCTGACCTATGTCACTGGTCCAGTCACTCTCGCGATAGCAGTGAACTCCATGACTTCGAGTGCTCCTGGCACCACGCTCACCATCAACGAAAACGATGGCATCAATCTCGGATCGCAAAACGTAATCAACTTGACGGTTAACGCAGGTCTCGTTGCCAACGGCAACCTCACGACATCGACGAGCATCGTGCTGGCAGGCAACCTCACACTCGATAACAACAACGGCAACATCAACCTCAATAACAACATCGCTGGCGCCGCAGTTTCCCTCGATGCGCAGGGCACCATTACGCAAGCCGCTTTGACCAACATCAGTGGAACTTCGCTCTCCGTAACCTTCGGCAGCGGTCCAGTGGTTCTCGCCACTAACGTCGGCTCATTGACCACCAACGCCGGCGGTCAAACGCTGACCATCAACGAAGCTAATGGCATCGATCTGGGTGCTCAAGTGCTCAGCAGCCTGACCATCAATGCCGGTCTGGCAACTATCGGGGACATCAGCACGACAAGTGGTTTCACAGTCACGACGTTAAGCTTGAACACCTTCAATGGTGGCGACATCAACATCAACAATGCAGTTGTCGGCACCAGCACAACGCTTAATTCGTCAGATGACATCAACCTGGCAGCAGACCTGATCGGTTCGACAACGCTCGCTCTAACGGCTGCTGACACTATCACCAGAACTGGCGGCACGCTTATCGGCACCGCGCTCACACTGAACTACGCGACGGGCGCTCCAACGCTGTCCACTAGCGTAGATACAGTAACCACCAATGCAGCTGGAACCACGCTCACCCTCAACGAAACCAATGGCATCACCATCCTCGGTCAAAACCTGGCTTCGCTGACGGTCAACGCTGCACTGGGCGACATCACTACTGGTGTCAACCTCAATATTGCGACCATCGCGTTCAACACCACCGTAGGCGACATCAACCTCAACCACAACCTGAATAGTGGCACATCCACCAGCCTTACGGTCGGTGGCGCAGGCAGCATCTCGCAAGGAGCAGCCGTCACGATCAACACGCCAACGCTCTTTCTCTCCGCAGTCAACGGCGACACCGGCAGCGGTGCCGCAAACCTCAAGTTCACCAACGGCACAAACAATGTTGCTCTGACGGTGACTGGTGGAGCCGGCGATGCCTTCCTCACCTCACAAGGTACGGGCACCGTTCTTCTCGGCGCAGTCGGACCTGGATTTGCAATCGGCAATGACTTCTCGCTCAACGCGACTGGCACGATTCAAACCACTTCGAACGTCACCGCGACCGGTCTTGTCACTCTGACGACCGAACAACTCACCAACGCCAACAACATCACCGGTCAAGCGGTCACGATCGCCAGCCACCTCGGCAACGGTCTCACCATCGCTGGTGGCGCTGGTGGAACTCTGACTGCAACTAACGGCGATATCAACATCACCGCCAACGCGACTCTGGCAACACATAGCCTGGTCTTCACCGGCACGACCAACTTCGACAACGTCACCGCCGGCACCGTCACTAACCTTGATGCCGATGCAGTCTTCGGGCAGCAGCTCGTCATCTCGACCGTTGCCAATGTATCCGGTAACCGCACGGTCAACGCCTTCACCTGCAACTTGATTCTGCAAGGCTCACTGACAGGCAACCCGCTCAACTTGATCTGCCCAACCGGCGTCGGCACCATCGCCAACAGCACTGGCGACGTTGACCTCGCACTCGTCGGCGGCGGCTTCAACTTCATCGGCCAAGACCTCGCCATCATCGCCTCCGGCTCTGTCCTCAACAGCCTCGGTGGCACCACCACAATCAACCTCAGCGATCCTGCCGGCAGCGGCGGCGATCTCCTGGTTCTTGCTGGTTACGACTTCACACCTGCTACACCTGGTCAAGTCGGACCGAACGGAACTGTCTACGCTATAACCGGTGCCAACACCACTGGTGGCAACATCGATCTGGGTAACACCAACGTCACGACTACAGGAACTGGAGCCGGCAATTTTGGCGGCAATGTTCTTCTCATCGCCAACGGTGGATCCACGAATTTTGGCACCATCGACATCGGTTCGGTCGACGCGACCGGCACTGCTAACGGTGGCACCGTCACGATGATCTCCGAAGGCGGAATCACTTCCGGTCTCGTCTCGACAAATGGAACAGCCACTGTCAACCTCGCAGCAGCCTCCGCTAACATGGCGGCCAATACGCAAGTCGGCAACGGCAAGATCCTGGTCGGCGGCTTCTCGATCGGCACCGTCACTAACGCCAACGTGACAGCGTCGGTCAATGCCACCACGCTCAACCTGACTGGCGACACTGGCGCGTTCAACATCACCGCCTCGCAAGTCGACACGTTGAACGCCAACAGCACCGGCTCCGTCACCCTCGCCAACAATACTGGCGCAATCGCAATCGGCTCCATCGCCGGAGCGACAGCGCTTGACCTGTCAGTCACGGCAACTGGCGCCATCACAACAACCAGCGCCTTCACTGCCGACAACCTGGATTTGAGCGGCTCGACAGTGACCCTGAGCAACAACATCACCGCCAACAACACCAGCACCCTGACGGTCACAGCAGGTAATGTCACAATCACCAATACCGGTAGCTTCATCGGAGCTGGTGACAAGACCCTCGTTTCAACAGGCGCAGGCAACGTTGTTGTCGGTGGCATCTTGAGCGGCGATGACCTCGTGCTGACAGCCAACAACGGCAACCTTCAGCTCAACGCCAACATCACCGGCGTAACCTCGACGACCCTCACTTCGTCAACCAACATCACGCAACTCGCAGGCACCAAGGTAACGACCGGAACCCTCGCTCTCAACTTCTTCGCCGGTCCAGTAACTCTTGCGACCAACGCAGACAGCTTGTCGGTTAACGCCGTCGGCACCAACCTCACGATCAACGAAGACAACGCTCTGACGATCGCTGGTTCAAACGCCAGCACGCTCATCGTCAACGCTGGTCTGGTCGCAACTGGCGACATCAATACAACTGGTGCCATCACCGGTACTGCTATCGCGCTCAACGCGAATAACGGCGGCGACATCAATATAAATGTCGGCGGAACAATCAACGCCGTCAACTCGCTCCTCCTCAACGCAGGCGATGACATTGTCCTCAACGACAATGTCACCGGCAACGTCACCCTGACTGCAACCGCTGCCGACACCATCAGTGGTGGCACCGGTTCATTAAACGGCGGCGCCCTCACCCTCAACTTCGCTAACGGTCCTGTAACGGTCTCGACCAACGTAGCTTCCTTGACCAGCAGTGCAGCCGGTCAATCGCTCACCATCAACGAAGCCAACGGTATCGTTCTCAACAGCCAGAACCTCGGAGCACTCGCAGTTAACGCCGGTCTGACCGGAGCAGGCACGCTCTCGACTAACGCCGACATCGTTCTCACCGGCAATCTCACCCTCGACAACAACAGCGGCAACATCGCCCTCAATAATAATGTCGGCGGTTTGAACATCACGCTCGATGCATCCGGCACGATCACTCAAACCGGCGGAAGCAAGATCAGCGGCACTAACCTGTCGATTGCATTCGGCTCCGGTCCTGTCGCTCTGGCAACCAACGTCAGCACTTTGACGACCAACGCAGCTGGTCAGTCGCTCGTCATCAACGAAGACAACGCCATCCAGCTCCTCGGTCAGACCGCATCAGGTCTTACCATCAACGCTGGTCAATCCGGAATCGGCAACATCCTGGCTTCGGTTGACCTCACCGTTACGACACTGGCACTCAATGCCAACACCGCCGGTGACATCACACTCAATGCCAATGTCGGCGGCACGACCTCTGTAGCCCTCAACGCCGGCGACACAATCTTCCAGCTGGGCGGCACCACGGTTTCCGGCGGCGCCCTCTCGCTCACCTTCGCCAACGGACCAATCAATCTGGCAACCAACGTCACATCGTTGACCACCTCCGGCAACAGTCAATCGCTCGTTATTGACGAAGCTAACGACATCAATTTGCTTGCTCAAACGCTCGGCAGCTTGACCGTCAACACGACTGCCGGTTCCATCAACGTCAATGCGCCGTTGTCTGTCAGCGCCCTGGTTCTCAACGCCGGTGGAGCCACTTCCGACATCAACCTCGCTAACGGCGTCACCGGGACGACCTCAGTCTCTTTGACTGCCGGTGATACCATCGCCGGAACCGGCACCGTAGCTGGTGGTGCGCTCACCTTGGCATACGTCAACGGACCAGTAACCTTGAATACCGCGGTCAACTCGTTGACCACCAATGCAGCTGGCACCACGCTCACCATCAACGAAAATGACGGTATCCAACTCCTCGCTCAAAACGTAGGCACTCTCACCGCCAACGCAGGCATCTTCGGCGGCGGTAACATCCTCCTTTCCAACAACGTTGTCCTCACTGGTGACCTGACACTCAATAACGATCAGGGCAGCATCATTCTCAATGGCAACGTCGGTGGCAACAATGTAGTGATCGATTCGTTCGGAACCGTCACGCAATCCGCATTGAGAACTATCTCGGGTAACGCACTGACTCTGGCGTTCGGTTCGAGCCCAGTAACGTTGAACACGGCAGTCGGCTCACTGACTACCTCCGCTCTAGGTGGCTTGCTCACCATTAACGAAGCTGATGGTATCGACCTCGGTGCTCAAACCTTGACCTCATTGACTGTCAATGCAGCGCAAACCGGAGCCGGTTCGATCAACACCACGGCCAACTTCTCAGTCACCACGCTGGCTCTCTCGACCGCAGTCGGTGGTGACATCAACCTCAACAGCAACGTCGGCGGCAGCTCCACAGTTGCAATCAACTCGGCAGGCACCATCACCCAGGGCGGAACCAACAACCTCTCTGGCGGCGCCGGCACGTTGACCTGGACGACAGGCAGCGTCAATTTGAGAACCGCTCTCAATTCACTGACATCGACTGGTGGTGCCAACACACTGACCATCAATGAATCAGACGGCATCAGCTTGCTCGCTCAAAACGTCAGTGCTCTGACAGTCAACGCCGGTCTCACTGGCGCTGGCGACATCACCACTGCTAGTAACATCGTTCTTGCCGGAGCATTGGTTCTCGACAATAACAATGGCAGCATCGCTCTCAACAACAATGTCGGCGGCTCCAATGTAACCCTCGATGCATCGGGTGCAATCGTTCAAGCAGTACTCCAGCAAATCACCTCGGCTGGAACCTTGAGCGTGGCATTCGGTAACGGACCAGTCACTCTGTCGACATCAGTTGCCTCGCTCACCACCAACGCCGGAGCCAATGCTCTGACGATCAACGAAGCAAGCGCAATCACATTGCTCGGTCAAACCATCGGTTCACTGACCGTCAATGCCGGTCTGACAGCAACTGGCGACATCACCGCAAGCAACGCCTTCTCGGTCACCAACCTTACTTTGAATGCCGGCAACGGTGGCGACATCAACCTCAATGCTAACGTCGCAGGCACCAACACGATTGTACTGAACGCAGGCGATACGATTGTTCAACTCGGCGGCACCACACTCGGAGGCGGCGCAGCCAGCCTGACATGGGTCAACGGCGCAGTGAGCCTGGCAACCAACGTTGCATCGCTCACCGCCAACGCAGCCGGTCAATCGCTCACCATCACCGAAACCAACGGTATCAACTTCGGCACACTAACACAGAGCGATCTCAATGTCACCGCCGGTGGTTCAATCGCTCTCAATAACGGAACCACTCTCAACACATTGACGCTAGTTTCCAACGGTGGAGCAATCGACCTCAATAGCAACACTCAAGCCACGACAGCTGCCCTGACCGTCAACGGCGGCTCAGGTGCAATCACAATCGCCGGCACCGGCAGCCTCACTGGCGCCGGCACCAAGATACTGGTCAACACCGGAAGCGGTGCGATCAACGTCAATGGTGCACTGCAAGGCACGACGCTCGCTCTCACTTCCGGCGCTGGTTCAATCGGAATCAACGCCGCAACGACGGCGACGTCGACCGTGGGTCTCACCACAAACGGAGGCTCGATCTCTCAGAATGCAACAGGCGTAATCACTGCTCCTTCCGGTCTGACAGTGGCTCTCAACGGCGGTGGATCGGCAGCCCTCAACCTAGCGAATAACTCGGTCAGCACAATCAATGGAATAGGCAGCGGTTCAATCTCATTGAACAATGGCAACACCAATATTGTGATCGGAACGCTCGGCAGCACACAGTCGCTCACCACGCTGACCACCGGAACGACCAGCACCACAGGCAATATCACGACCAGTGGAAACGTCGACGTCACAACCAGAACATTCCTGTTCGATGATATTCTGACTGCCAATCAAATTGATGTCAGAAGCGCAGCCGGTGGTGGTCTCACCATCAATTCAAACAGTGGAGCAGCAGTCTACACTGCGGCTATTTCAACCAACTTCGACGCAGTCACAAATGACTTGACCTTGACTAACGGCACGATGACCTTCAATGGACTGGCCAATCTGACAGCAGATACAGCTACTCAAAACCTGATCGTTGCTGCTAATGCAATCGTCAACGGCAATGCCCAGGTCAACGTCAACAGCTGCCACGTCACCCTCTCCGGTATCCTCACCGGCAACCCGCTCGTATACAACTGCCCATTCGGCATCGGCACGATTGCCAATAACTTCGGTACGGGCGACGTTAACCTCTCCGGCGACATCATCTTCGCTGGCGCAAACTTCGCGATCCTGGCCAAGGGTTCAATCAACACAACTGGTTTGACTACAATCAACCTCTCAAATCCAACGGGCGACGGCGGCAACCTCCTCCTCCTGGCCGGCTTCGACTTCTCACCTAACACTCCAGGTCAAGTGCAAGACTCGCAGCCATACACCATCGGCAGTGCCAATGCTCAAGGTGGCAACATCAACCTCGGTTCCGTTGCTATCAACCTGTCATCCGGTAACGGAGACGGCGGCACACTGCAAGCAATCGCTAACGGTGGCGTCCTCGCCGGTACCGTAGCGCTAGGCACCATCACCACATCAGCTAGCGCCAATGCCGGCAATGTTACCGTCATCGGCGAGGGTGGAATCACCATCGGCGCCATCAACACTACTGGTGGTATCACCAACGGTAACGCCAGTCTGGCAGTGGCTCAACCGATCATCGTCGGTGGAACCATCACCGTGACAGACGGCGTCCAGAGCGGTCCTGGAGCGTTCGTCGCGTCAACCGCATCGGCAGGCAACATCAGTTTCTCGACTATCAATACTGGCACTGGCTCAGTTTCACTTACCGGTGGACTGGGTGTGGCCAACACCATAACTCAAACGGGTGGAGTGGTAATTGCAAATACTCTCAATCTCAATATCGGAGCTGGTGTCGCTAACATCGTCAACAGCACGATCAATTCACTCAACACCTCAGCAACCGGAGCAGCCGACATCTCGGTCACAAACTCGCAGGCTCTTGCACTCGGCACCATCACCGGTGTCTCGCAAGATCTGACGGTCGTGGCCAACGGTGCCATCACCAACACTTCCAACTTCGCGGTCGATGAATTGAGTCTCCAGGGCACCGCAGTTGCTGGTAACGCAGCGATCAACCTCACAGGTATCGTCACTGCCACCACATCAGCCTCCCTGACAAACACAGGCGCCGGCAACATACTCGGTTCGATCTCGACAGCCAATCTTTCACTGACATCTAACGGCAACATCGGCGTCGATACATCTAATAGATTCACCTCGAACGCCGGAATCGTTTCAGCCAACGCTTCGAATGGTTCAGTATTCTTCCGCTCCACAGCAGCAGGCGGCGTAACTGTCGGTGCCTCATCCGCCTCAACTGGCGGTGGAGTATTCAACCTGTTGTCTGACAATAATGTAACAACCAATATTGGTGGCACCATTGCCGCATCCAATGTCGTTCTAACCTCAACGAATGGGGGATTCAGCCTGGCTGACAGCGTCACGGGAACCACCAGTGTGGCCTTCACCGCTGCTGCCAACATCCTCAACACCAACTTCGGTGGTGGCATAATCACAAACAATCTAACATTGAACTCGACCGGTGGAAGCGTTGGAACCAGTAACGTAAGCCGCTTCAACACCAACGTCGCCTTCTTGAGCGCTAACGCCGCCGCCAGTGTGTTCATCAACAACACCAACGCTGGAGGTGTGCAAATCGCTGGTCCAAGCTCGGCGGTCGACACCTTCGATATCGTTGCTGTCAACAACATCAGTTCGACTATCGCAGGCGACATCGATGCTGATGTGGTCAACCTCACGGCAGGCGTCGGCGGATTCAATCTAGCCGGCACAGTCACTGGCACGAGTAGCGTATCGCTCACCGCAGCGACCAACATCAACAACACCGGATTCGGTGGTGGCATCGTCACGGACAATCTGTCAGTGACCTCCACTAACGGCAACATTGGTTCCGCATCCAACAGATTCTTCACCAGCGTCGCCAACCTTAGCGCTAACGCAACTGCCGGCAACGTCTTCTTGAGCGACGGCGGACTCGGAATCAACCTGACCAACTCCACCGCTTCCGGAGTATTCGATATCGTCGCAACGAATGACATCACAGGCGGCACTATCACCGCTGGTTCCGTCAGCCTGGTTTCCAACGCTGGCAACCTGGGTGTCGACGATGCGAACCGTTTGACGATCAACACACAAACCATCACTTTGTTGAATGCACTGGCTGGTGATGTATTCGTCAATAACACCAATGCCGGTGCCACAACCCTGGTGGCTGGGGATGCAGCCGGTATCTTCGACATACGCTCCGCTGGCAACCTGACCAGCGCTGCAAGCTTCGATGCGCCGACACTGGCATTCCGCGCTGGTGGCAACCTCAACCTCACCGGAGCACTGACAGCGGGTCTGCAATTGACGCTCGAAACCGCTGGCGACCTTACGGCTGCCCAAGTATCCGGTACAATCACGACGCCATTGCTGTCGCTAATATCTACCAACGGCAACGTCGGCACCGGCTCCGCCACTCCATTTAACCTGGCGGCGAATATTGAAACGGTTCAAGCAACTGCCATGAACGGAAACGTTTATCTCAACAGCTTGAGCACTGACGGTGTCACTTTCCTCAACTCAACAGCTGGCACCGATATGCTCCTCAGCGCTGACGGACCGCTCACTGTGGCTGGTACCATCACCACGCTCAATGGTGATCTCAACGTCATCGCGGACAGAGGTGCACTCAACATAGCCGCTGATGCGACCGTCACTGCCAACGAAGGCAACCTCACGTTCCAAGTGCTTGACACAACCAAGTCCGCAAGGAAGACTTCCAAGATCATCTTCGGTGCAGATTCTAGCGCTCTGGCTCTCGCATCAGCGAAGAGTGCAACCGCTGGCAACCTGTTCCTCACGCTCGGTGCTGTCGCTCCAGCACCAGTTCCTGGCAAAGCACCAAGAAAGAACGTCACCGTCAACAACCAAAACGGTACGATCTTCTGGGGCAAGCGAGGCATCACGGCTGTAGGACCAACTAACACGGTCAACGCAATCAACTCAACAATCACGATCAACAACCCTCTGAACCGGAAAAACATTTCTCTTGGAGGAGGCGTGACGTTGACCGCAGATCCACCGTTGGCTCCTGCTGATGAGGCACTGACTGAAGTGCTTACGAACGTCGCCGTCGCAACAGGCAACTCAGCACTCACAGCCTCAGCGAATAACTCCGGCGCCTCTCAATCTTCGAAAGAATCGAACAGCGCCAGATTCACCGCACCATCACCAATGGGAGTGGAAAACATCGCCATCGACGCACTCAATTTAGCAACTGTGGACAACGGTCTGACAACAACTGACGCTTTCACGAACGCCGCCACCATATTCGGTGCGAATGGCAACGGTACGGTCTCCAAGGCTGGCAAAAACACCATCGCAACTGCTACCCAGACTGAAAATAGAATCCCGCTCAACGGCGGCATCGAAGACAACTCCTACATGGTCAGCGCTGAAGGTCCGACAACTGAAACGGAAGCAACTATCTGCTCCGATGCAGAACTCGGTGTCGACGCTGGCAATGTTGCCCGCACCGCCCATAGTGACAAAGTTGTTCTCCGCAAAGGTAACGTGCTCTTCGTTCCATTCCGCGATACCGTTGTCGAAACTCCACAAGGCAACATCACCATCGCGGCTAAGTCCGTGGCTCTTGTATCGGTTTCCGAAGGCAAGCTGTCGGTTTATGACATCGAAGACGCTCACAAAGGATCGGTCGCCATCACTGCTCACGGTCGCACCACGACTCTGGCTCCTGGCCGCCACCTCACGGTTGCCAACGCGAAAGCTGGTGAGTTCGCTCAAGTCAACTCGATCGAATCGATTCCTCACCGTGGCCTGGTCAGCAAATCACTCGATAATGGCATAAAGATGCACATCTCAGAGTTCTCAACCGCATCAGCTATTCAAACTATCAAACCTCTCAAGGCTGTGATGAGTTCGACTCATCCTCAAGCCAAGAAAGTTTCAGATAGACTGATCAAAACCACCGCGGTCATACTGAGCATGACTTCCGGGAAGGCCGACTTCCAGCATTATTTCAAGCCAGCCCTCACGGCGATGGCTCAATAGCAGAGGAGCTACTTTGCGAGTTTAATAATAATGTCCATCGACTTCTTGATGGCTATGGCTACTATGGCCGCAACAATCAACGCAACAGACATAGACTCGAGTTTAGCCCAACAAGAGGAGGCTGCCGGAGTCAAGGCGTCACTGAAAAGCCCAAAGTGAACAAAAGGTGAACAAGCTTGAACGAACGGTCAATTAAATAAAACAGTTGTTTTTATTCAACAACTTGCTGTTTATGTACTTTCCACTATAATGCCGAAGGCAGCCTGAGGAATCACTGAAAATGTTCTCTTTAAGCCGATGCCATGGGCAAATTTCAAGACTTAATTGACCTCTACCGAGCCTTTCTGTCTACCAACAGAAACCGATTTCGGCCTGGCGGACCAATTTCAGATCCAAAACATGTCAAGATGGGCGCACTGAGAAAAGTTGCTTCCACTTTTCTCGATGGGTTCGCGGTAGCATCCGAGTCGACTGTGAATGATGCGCTCCACAGAGAAGTTAGAAGCCTTCCCCAGACGGACAGAGGCGTCTGCTACGAGGGTGTGGCCGCAGGAAAAACGGTTCGCGATCTCACAGCGCATACTGATTTATCCGAAGCATCCGAGCTTCTTCGCGATGAAGAGAACTATTCATTCCTGTTGTATTTGGGCATCGGCGAAGCGATGGCGCAGATGAAACTGCCGCCGCAATTATGCAATGCAGTCGCGAAGGAAAAATGGAGCGGTCAGATCATCGAAGGCTACGGTTTTTTTGATGGATACTTCAATTGGCATGACGCGCTCGTCGATCAACGTTATCCAGTAGGTCTAGAGCCCGGACTGAGAGCAGCGTACGACCAGGGCATTGGTCGGGCAATTTACTTCGTCACTAATTGCGCTCCTGCTCAAATGCGGGACATGATCGCATGTTTTCCCGAAGAACGTCGTGCTGAAATTTGGGCTGGGATCGGCATTCCAGCAGCATATGTAGGCGGTTTATCGGAAAGGGAATTCAAGACATTTTTGAATTTTGCTGGACAATTCCGCGCAGAATTGATGCAGGGCGTGCTACTTGGTGCGTCAGCTCGTGCGAAACAGAATGCCATTCCAGATCACACGGAATTGGCATGCAATATCGCATTCGGTGAATCGACATTCAAAGCAATAAATTATACGGAACCGCTGAACCTGCTTTTGAATGAACGAGATCATTACAGCATGTTTGACTGGCAATCACTAGTTCGCCGTGAATTGAGAAAAGACGGACGCTAGCGTTGCAGCTTACGCCACGCCCTTCGGATTGCGCATCGCTTCCTTCATTCTCGCGTGTGCCGCTTTAATTAGTCCTTCTAGAGAAACACCATCCTCGAAAGAATCAGCGATACCAGAGCTAAAGCTGGACGTAAATTTGAATGCGCCACCACCAAACTGGATCAATTCAAAATCTTCTTCCAGGAGTGCAAGAGCGTCTGCTAGGAGTTTTCGATCGCATTGTTCGACAACCAGGACGTAGCCTCTGTCGCTCCAGCGTCCTCGTAAATCTTCTGCGCGGAATCTGAGTTGAAGCAGCTCTCCAAGACACTTGGCGGCTTGCTTTGCAGAAAAATGACCTTGAACCAGAGTCAGTTGATCGTAATCGTTTATGGAAATCAATGCCACCGCCATTGGTGCGACATATTGCTCATGTTTGACTAAAAGAAGATTGGCCAGCTCCATGACCGAGTCACCGTTTAAGACTCCGGTCTCCGGATCACGTGTGCGGACCTGCCTTTTCAAGGCAGCTTCATTGAGTTGCGTTCTGATTCTGGTAATCAACTCAGTTGCGAGAACCGGTTTTGTCACGAAGTCGTTAGCACCAACGGCAAAAGCAGCGGTTCTTGCCTCTGCGCTGGTTTTCGATGTTAAAAACACTACCGGAATGTCCTGCCAGTCTCGATTTTCCCGTATGCGACGACAGACCTCAAAACCGGTAAGCGCAGGCATCATCACATCCAAAAGAATGAGGTCCGGTCTAAATTTGTCAATCATTTCCAGACCTTCGAGCGGATTTGTCGAAGTCTGTACTTCCATGCGTTCTGAGTGAAGAACACTGGCGACAAAACGGCAAAGCACCTCATCGTCATCAATTGCGAGAATGCGCGGTTGATTGGGGTTGGCGACGCTCAAAAGCTGAGCGATTGCGGACTCCAACGCCTCGCCTTCAATCGGATGCACGAGGCTGGTTGATCCGCCTGCATACAATTGTTCCACCGCCGATAGTGGCGCCTCGAATGAAGTAAGAAATCCCAAAGGCAGTGCGCTCGCTCCGGGAAGTTGTCTAATTTCCGTGGTTCGCTGCATGCTCTTGCGGCGATTTGACGTCATCTCCAAAAACACTGCGTCGACCCGGCGTTGCGCAAAAATAGCCGCCACACCTTGTGGATTGTCAGTCACTTCGACATTCGCAATTTTTTTGATCGACTCATCTTGTGAGGCTTCAAGCACATCCTGGTAGGCAGAAACAATTAGAACGTTTGGCTTATCATTGATTTCTTCAGGCGGTCCAACTTGCGACTTAGCTTCGGCAACGGCTTGATGACCAGTGGCTAAAACTCGGATGACCTCGGACCAGAGCACTTCCTGCTGAGTGTCTTCAGTTCCGTCCAACCCCAGCAAAAATTCTTCCAACTTGGCCGCAATTTCGCTGACATGCGGCAAGCCAACGGAACCGGCAGTTCCTCTGATTCGGTGGGCGATGTGTCGAGCCTCAACGATGACATCCATCCTTGATTTATCGTTGTTGTGAATGTCGATCAGCTCAGTTAGCGTGCGCCACTGTCCATCGAGTTCCCCGATGTACGATAATTTTGCGCTTTGAACCGCTCTTTCGATCTCTAGCCTGCGTTTGATTTTTGCCATCTCGGCAATCATTTCTTCGGTGGCTGAATTTTCCGAATATTGTTCATAGCTGGTGCCGGAGCCCACGCCATCTTGAACTTGGACCTTTTCGTATCCTGGTAGAAGAGACTCGACTTGCTCGACAAACGAGGAAGGGATAATCGGCTTTTGCAAAATTAGCGACACCTTCAAAACGTTACGTAACCAGTTGAACGTTTTCATGTCGCAAGGAATCGCAGAGCAGAAAATAACTGGTGTGTTCTTTCCTGATTCTCTCAGACTCGTGATCCAACTCAGCCCGTCGATTTGCGGTAAGCGATAGTCGACGATCGCCAAAACTGTTCCGCGATCCGAAAACAACGATGATGCTTCGGCTGGTGAGCTCGCTTCGATTACACTGAATCCGCGAGCCTCGAGGATGCTCCTGACCAGCGAACGAAAAGTCGCGTCGTCATCGAGAACTAGTATATTTCCTCTGATTGTTGCGGGCATCGTTTCCAACTCCAGATGTTATGCCGTCTTATTCGGGGCTAGCCTAGTTGTGCAGTCTATTTATAGCTTACTGACAATCCAATGTTGGACCTCAATCTCACAAAGTACCACAGCCGTCTAATTCCGCCGCCTTCTAGGCTCCTCTTCTAGACAAGTTAAAAAACCCGAATTGGGGCACAGTCGGTTTCTACCTCAGTTTTTAAAGAGGCACGGATTCGATACTCTACGGATTGTTTACTTGTCGCGCTCTTCGAGACTGATGTTCGCTTGTGCCGCAGCCAGGCGAGCGATAGGCACTCGGAAAGGTGAGCAGCTCACGTAGTTAAGTCCGAGCTGGTGAGCGAACGCGATGGAACTCGGCTCACCGCCATGCTCTCCGCAGATTCCCAACTTCAAATCGGCTCTTGTTTGCAGCCCCAGCTCAACGGCGATTTTCATCAATTTTCCAACGCCCTTAAAATCGAGGACTTCAAAAGGATTGGATTTCAGAATCTGTTGTTTCTCGCCACCACTGGTGATGCCTTCGAGATATTTGTGAAGAAACTTTCCTTCGGCATCGTCGCGACTGTAGCCAAACGTCATTTGCGTCAAGTCGTTGGTTCCGAAGCTGAAGAATTCGGCATATTCTGCGATTTCATCAGCCGTTAGTGCGGCGCGCGGAATCTCGATCATGGTACCAAATTTGTACTCGATGTTGACGCCAGCCTTTTTCATAACGGATTTGGCGACGCTTTCGAGCTGCTCTCTGACGACCTTTAGCTCGTTGACGTGACCGACTAATGGAATCATGATCTCGGGCAAAACGGTCAAGCCCTTTTTCTGCACTTCTATCGCCGCTTCAAAAATCGCTTGCACCTGCATCTCGTTGATTTCAGGATACATCAAGCCCAAACGGCAACCTCTCAATCCCATCATCGGATTTGATTCATGAAGGTCATGCACTGTTTTTAGAACAGCCTCTTTGCGACGCAATTCCAGTCCAGTCTCACCCTTCGCGCGCATGGTGGCAATTTCTTCGATTAAGCCTTCCGGCTTTGGCAGGAACTCGTGCAGTGGTGGATCAAGCAGACGAACAGTAACAGGCAGTCCATCCATGGCAGTGAATATTCCGATGAAGTCTTCACGCTGCATGGGAAGCAGCTTATCCAGGGCTTCTTTGCGATCGTCGAGAGAACCAGCCATGATCATTTGTTGAACAATCGGCAGTCTTTCTTGACTCATAAACATGTGTTCTGTACGACACAATCCGATGCCCTCAGCCCCGAACTCGCGAGCTAGTTTTGCATCCTGCGGCGTGTCTGCGTTGGTTCGAATCCTCAGCTTCCTGGTTTCATCGGACCATTGCAGCAGAACTTTGAACTCTTCGGAAAAATCCGGATCTTGAGTTTGAATCTCGCCTGAAAAGATTTCGCCAGTTGAACCATCGATGGAAACCAAATCGAATTTCTTGAAGGTTTTGCTTCCCGCAACGATCTCTTCTTTGTTCAAGTCGATTTTGAGCGCTTCGCAGCCAGCCACACAAGGCTTACCCATTCCGCGAGCGACTACGGCCGCATGACTGGTCATGCCACCACGGCTGGTGATTACACCCTGAGAGGGAACGATGCCATGGATATCATCGGGACATGTTTCTATTCTTACAAGGATGACTTTCTGCCCTTTACCGGTCAGACTCTCAGCTTCTGATGGATCGAACACGATCTTACCGATTGCAGCACCTGGAGAGGCGTTCAAACCTGTGGCAATCAGGCGGTTTTCCTTTTTTGCCTTATCCTTGTCTTCACTTTTGAAACTGGGTAGCAACAGTTGATTTAGCTGCAACGGTTCAATTCTTCCGAGAGCTTCGTGCTTAGTGAGAATACCCTCCTTGCTCAAGTCAACGGCGATCTTCACGGCTGCAGCGGCAGTACGCTTACCTGTCCGTGTTTGCAGCAGGTACAATTTTCCTTGTTCAATCGTGAATTCAATATCCTGCATATCACGATAATGTTTCTCCAGACGATTGACTGTCGTAAGGAGCTCTTTGTAAACGTCCGGCATCTCCTTTTCCATATCGGAGATTTTCTTTGGCGTGCGAACGCCGGCGACAACGTCTTCGCCTTGAGCGTTGACTAGATACTCTCCATAAAGAAGTTTCTCTCCGGTGCTTGGATTTCTAGTGAAGCAAACTCCGGTTCCGGATTTATCATCGAAGTTTCCAAACACCATCGACTGAATATTTACAGCGGTGCCTAGATTATTATCAATCTTGTGCATGCGACGATAGTAGATGGCGCGCGTGTTGTTCCACGATTTAAATACCGCTTCTACAGCGCCTTTGAGTTGTTCTTGCACATCCTGAGGAAAAGGCTTTTTGGTTTCTGCCTCGACCAATTTTTTGTATTCGGAGATCAACTCTTTGAGTTGTTCGACGGTCAAGTCTGAATCGACTTTCACTCCGGCTTTTTTCTTGTGCGCATCCAATATCTCTTCAAACTCGTCTTTATCTACGTCGAGCACTACATTGCTGAACATTTGAATAAAGCGTCTGTAGCTGTCCCAGGCGAATCTAGCATTTCCTGTTTGCTTAGCCAGTGCCTCGACGGTCTTGTCATTTAGACCCAGATTCAAGATCGTATCCATCATTCCTGGCATAGAGAATTTTGCACCAGAACGAACAGAGAGCAACAAGGGTTTTTCCAGATCGCCAAGCTTCTTACCAAGGGACTTCTCAACTGTTCCGAGATGTTTCGCGACCTCGTCAAACAGACCTTCCGGAATTTTGCCGGTCGTGCTGTACTCTCTGCAACACGATGTGAGCAACGTCAGACCTGGTGGCACATTGACACCACTGGAAGTCATCTCCGCCAAACCAGCGCCCTTGCCGCCAAGCAATTCGCGCATTTCATCACGATCTCCATCGAATGCCTTATAGGCGTCATCGAAGAGAAACACACGATTGTTGCCAATTTTGCTCTTGCTCTTGCTAGGTTCCGTGGTGCTCAGCATTGCTAAATCTCCATCAGTTTGTGTGTCGTGTTCGGTATTGCGGGCGGTTCGCGTCGAAACTAAATTGTTTCGACGGAAGTATGTTTACTTCCTCATGTGTAAATAAATCTCTGAAGATGTTTCCTCAACAGCCTTGGCTGACACATCCATGACGTGACAGCCGAGTTCTCGGAAAATTTTCTTGGCGTATTTCAGTTCTTGCTGAATGCGCTCTTCATCGGCATAATCGTTGTCACCCGGCATACCGAGAACTTGTGCGCGCGTGGCACGAATCTCTTGAAGCAGATATTGATCGAGGTGCAATCCAATTATTTTTTTCGCCGACACTTGAAACAAACTGAGTGGTAGATCGACACCATAGACGATTGGAACGTTTGCCGCTTTCAAACCGTAGTGATGAGCAAGGTACATGCAGTTCGGAGTTTTACTCGTTCTAGAAACACCGATCAAAATTACGTCGGCTTGCAGCAGTCCATCAGGGTTTTTACCATCGTCGAATCTGATCGCGAAGTCGACAGCTTCAATGCGTTTAAAATAACTCTCGTCGAGAAGGTGCAGACGTCCGGGCTGTGAAAGCGGCGACTGGCTTGTCAATTTCGAGATCCGATTAATCAGAGGTCCCAGCAAATCAACTGTTGGAACCTCATGCCGTGCGGCTTCCGCTTCGATAGCCTCTCGGTACTCCGGCAATACCAATGTGTAAACGATCAGTGCTTTATCAGAGGCAATCTCGCGAACCAGGGCCTGAATTTGGTCTACGTTTTTCACCTGCGGTAATCGAAAGATCGACGCGCGGCCTGGCGGAAATTGCACAAGCGCGGCTCTGGCAACTGATTCTGCAGTCTCACCGCTGGAGTCTGATACCGTAAAAATAATTAGATCCCTGCCATCGTCCGGCAGTCTAGCGAGCAGTTCATCTCTTATAGTTTCGTTCAAGCGACCACCCGGCGAATAACCAATCGCAGCCCCATCGTCGCCCAGGACGATCAGGTACAGATTGTCGCATCCTTATATATAAACTTGGAAAACCGTCCACATATTTTTAGGAATCTGCCTCTGGATGTCCGCACAACAGCGTTTTCACAATTCAAGCGTTTGGCGACTCCGCTCAGAATCACATTATTCGTCTCAAAGTGAGATTCGGTTAATTCACAATCGCAATTATTTGTTAACAATTCAAATCAAGATTTTCGATTCACTTGGACCCAGTATCGGGTCAAATCCAAACAATTCGAACGGCTCGAAAACCCTGTCGAGTCAGCACCTGGGCGAAAGTCCGTTAACGACGTTTCAACTGAGCGCCCTACTCAATTGTTCGTACTATCGCTACCCATCGAGCTTTGTCCAGTTTACAAACTATTGCCTGATTTTCTAAACGCGCTAATAATCGACTATCGATTTGGTGTTGAGGCAACTTGCTGCGATACCAGGTCGGCAGCTGCATTGAGCGATTTTGTGATACCACGTTATCAAATTTGCCACTGCCAGCTTGTGTCCCGGAGAAATGGAGATTGCAGTGTCTGATTTCAGGAAAGATTCTTTTGAACAAGAGCATGATGCTTGTGGCGTTGGATTCATATATAGACCAGACTGCACGCGCAGCACTATAGATGATGCCCTCACCGCGCTTGCTCAAATGGAGCACCGCGGTGCCACCGGATGGGACGGTATCACAGGCGATGGCGCCGGTATTTTGGCGGCCTTACCAAAAGATATTTTTCGAAAAGAAGGTATATCACTAGATAGCCGCGATGCAGTCGCAGTTATCTTCGTCCCTGATCAGCTCGCGCGCAAGAGAAACAGCCAACTCGTGGCACTGCATCGCGACCTGATAGAAAAATTTCTCAAATCCCAGGGCTTTACAGCCAGGATTTGGCGAGTGGTGCCTGTCGTCAGAAGCACGCTCGGACCGGTGGCACTTCAGGCATGTCCAGTCATCGAGCACCTGGTAATCTCGCACAACGGCAATTTGCCGGAGAGAGAACTTGATGTAGCTTATGCGAACCTTAGAGTCGCGATCAGTCAATTCATGCGCTTTCAGATCGGCGAACCTGATTTCTATATTGCATCGCTCTGCAGAAAAACGATTGTTTATAAGGCAATGACGACCAGTGAAGGTCTGACAAAATTCTATGTAGATCTTCAGGACGAAAATTTCAAATCGAATTGGGCTGTTTTCCACAGAAGATTCAGCACCAACACGGTATCTCGCTGGCCTCTTGCCCAGCCGTTTCGCTTACTGGCACACAACGGTGAAATCAATACGCTCAAGGGTAATTTAAACTGGTTGCACGCACGCCTGAGTCAATTCGAATTAGATGTTAAAGCGACCTGGGACGACACGACAAATGAATTACGACCGGGAAGTAAAGTTGATTACGCCGGCTCGGATTCAAGCGTATTAGACTTTTGCGTGGAAACACTGCTGAAAGATGGCGACAGCATTGAATCGGCATTCATGAAGCTCGTTCCTGAAGCACACGAGCACCACTCGCACCTGACTGAAGATCCTGAGATAGAGCACTTCTACGAATTTTTCGCACCACACCAGGAGCCCTGGGACGGACCGGCGATGGTGGCGTTTTGTGATGCCACTACCGTAGGTGCCGTCTTGGATAGAAACGGTCTACGCCCTGCTAGATACACAATCTATCAGGACGGCAGCGTAATTCTAGCTTCTGAAGCCGGCATCGCAATCACTACGGACGCGCCTGTTTCAAAAAAAGGTAGGCTTGGTCCAGGTCAAATGATCGCAGTAGATCTGGCCACGGGCACCATTCGGCACGATATTGAATTAAAGAAGAGCGTTGCTCGGACACATCCTTACGGTCAATGGCTCCTGAAGGAGCGCAGAGTTCTAAAAGAATGCGGATTCAGCAAGGAATGGACCTATAACGAACAAGAGATGGTGGCACGTCAGGTGGCAGCGGGTTATACGTTGGAAGACGTGGACGCAATTGTGACCTACATGGCTATCAATGACAGTGAGCCCGTCTTTTCTATGGGAGACGACACACCACTAGCGGTGCTTTCCGAACGCCCGAAAAAGTTGTCCAACTACTTCCGCCAGCGCTTCGCTCAGGTGACCAATCCGCCAATCGATCCGATACGCGAGCGCCTGGTGATGTCGCTTACGTCTTACCTCGGCAAGCGCTCGCTGAGTTTAAATCCAGACCCAGCCCTGGCTCAAACGATATTGGCACCCAGTCCGATTTTGAATGATGACGAGGTGCATTTCTTAGAAAGTCTTGCACACGAATACAAATGGGCGCGTGTCGCAACGTTGTTTGATGAGAACGAAACACTCGAAGGCGCAATTGAGCGCGTATGCGAAGAGGTTGCTAATCATGTTCGCGAGGGATGTTTGATCGTATTCCTCAGCGATCGCGACATTTCTGCAAGCCGTACGGCGATTCCTATGCTCGCTGCCGTCGGAGCTGTTCACCACTATTTGATAAAAGCTGGTTTGCGATTAAAGAGTTCCATCGTTGTTGAAACATCTCAATGCTGGACCAGTCACCACCTTGCTGCGTTAGTCGCTTATGGCGCGCAGTGTGTTTCTCCATATCTTGCTTTTGAAGTAATAAGACATTGGTTCTGGAGCGACAAGATTCAAAAACTTGTTCATGGAAACACCGAGGGCAACGAAGACTCAGGCAAGGATAGTGTTGCAGAGAAGTTCAAAGGGTTGACAGTTTATCAGTGTCAATCAAACTACAAATCTTGTCTTGAATCCGGTCTTTTGAAAATCATCTCAAAGATGGGCGTTTCAAAACTTACGAGCTATGTCGGAGCTCAAATTTTCGAGTGTCTCGGTCTCGGTGAAGAGATAGTCGAACGGTGCTTTAGCGGTACCAATAGCCCAATCGGAGGACTTACTTTTGCCGACTTGGAGCGCGAGGTCCGAGCTTTCCACAACAAAGCATATTCGACCGAACCACGTCTAATCGACGAAGGTATTTTGAAGCACAAGCGCACAGGCGAATACCATCGAAACAACAACGAACTCGTCAAATCGCTCCATAAAGCAGTCGCTTTGAAAGATGCTGACGCGGACGATCGCACGCGTTCTGAACATTACAAGTCCTACAGTTCCCTAATCGACCAACAGCCACCATCGTCACTTCGCGATCTATATAACATTCAATCAGATCGCAAGCCGATCGACGTATCCACAGTCGAGTCGGTAGAATCAATCGTCACCAAGTTTTGCAGTGGTGGCATGTCACTTGGTGCGCTGTCAAAGGAATCGCATGAGACGCTCGCGATTGCGATGAATAGACTGAATGCGCGCTCCAACTCCGGAGAGGGTGGCGAAGATCCGAAGCGATACCATTCGATCAAAGTTAACTCAGATGGAACAAGCGATGACTTTCCTGGCTTAACCGGATTGAAAGACGGCGATTCTGCTGCGTCGAAAATTCGACAAGTAGCGTCGGCACGTTTCGGCGTGACACCCGAATACTTAGCGAGTGCGGAGCAACTGGAGATCAAAGTTGCCCAGGGCGCAAAACCAGGCGAAGGTGGTCAACTTCCGGCGCACAAAGTTTCCGACTATATCGCCAAGCTGAGAAGAACGGAGAAAGGCATCACGCTGATTTCACCGCCTCCTCATCACGACATTTATTCGATCGAGGATCTGGCACAGCTAATTTTTGATCTCAGACAAATCAATCAAACCGCCAAGATTTCAGTCAAGCTGGTTTCAGAACAGGGCATCGGTCCAATCGCGCTTGGCTGCGCCAAAGCAGGAGCCGACATTGTGCACGTCGCCGGACATGATGGTGGCACAGGCGCGGCACCAGTAGGCAGCATCAAACATGCAGGACTGCCTTGGGAACTCGGTCTTGCCGAGACCAATCGTTTTCTAACGGAACACAGATTGCGAGATTTGATTACTGTCCGAGTAGACGGTGGACTTCGCTCAGGAACCGATGTGGTAAAAGCCGCCATCATCGGCGGTGACGAGTTTGCCTTCGGTACTATCGCCTTGATTGCCCAGGGCTGCATTATGGCTCGCGTTTGCCATACCAACAATTGTCCAACAGGAGTTGCCTCGCAGAAAGAATCGCTGAGAGAGCGCTTTCACGGAGACCCGAGCAGCGTCGTAGATTTCTTCCGCTTTATCGCAGAAGAGGTCCGCTACCTGCTTGCCGATCTCGGCTATACATCCCTGGCCGAAATAAGAGGTCGAACAGAACTCCTTGTTGCACGCGAAGACATTACTCTGTCAAAATGCAGCACACTCGATTTGAGCGAAATTGTCGAAAAACCTGCAGTAACTGGATTGGGAATTGATACCACTGCAATTCACGATGGTATTGTGCGGAGTACTAAATATGGTGGCTTGATTAACAGCACAGTGTATCAACGCATCGCGGGTAATATCGCCGACGCTACCAGTTGTGGTATCAACGAACTGATTGTCAACGATCCAGCAATTCGAGATGCTGTGGAAAATCAAAGCAGCGTGATCAAGAGTTATCACTTGAGAAACATGGACAGAACAGTCGGCGCGAGTTTGAGTGGGTTGATAGCCAATACGCATGGCGACAGTGGTTTCACAGGACAGATCGTTTTAAATTTCGAAGGAACGGCTGGACAAAGTTTCGCAGCTTTCAATGCCAAAAATGTTCTCATGTATCTGAAAGGCGAAGCTAATGACTACGTCGCTAAAAGTATGTTTGGTGGAGAAGTAGTAGTCAGACCGGATAGCACAATAATTTCACAAGACGCAAACGATCCGCCGGTGCTTGTCGGCAACACTTGTTTATACGGAGCCGTCGGTGGAAAACTTCTGGTCGCGGGTCTTGCCGGCGAAAGATTTGCTGTACGTAACTCCGGAGCCCAAGCGGTTGTCGAAGGTGTTGGCGATCACGGTTGTGAGTACATGACTGGCGGCACCGTTGTCGTGCTCGGACCGACCGGTAGAAACTTCGGCGCAGGAATGTCCGGCGGTATCGCTTATGTTCTCGATGAGGATGAAACATTCATCGAGAAGGTAAATCGAGACTGTGACAAAGAACTTTACCGACTTTCGCAACAAACCGAGCAAAAACTGTTGGCACTAATCGAAGATCACTTCCGTCTGACATCAAGTCCCAAAGCACGGATCATTCTCGACAACTGGGATTCGTACCGCGACAAATTTATTCTTGTCGTACCGCCGCCAGAAAAAGAGCGGGCAGGTGCCAATTCAAAAGAAGCCCATCGCGACTTGCTAATTACGGTCGACGATCATCTCGTTCGAGATAGCGCCTGAGTACGTACTAAATGCACAATTCTAAGTTTGGATTGTGAAGGCACTGCGTGCAATAAATTGGTTTACGTCCGTTTGGTTTAAACGGCACATAAGTAAAACAGTAACAAGAAGCGCATATCACCGCCGAAATCGTCGCGCCGCCATTCTTGCTGCTGTTTCGAGCTCTGCGCAAAACGCGGCAGTTATGGCAACGACGAGGTTCGTTTTCGAACTTGTTGGCATCGAAGTGTTTCCTCTCCACAGGAGTAAAACAAAATTCGTTACCACAATCCGAGCAACTCATATATCGAGCAGACATATTTCCATTCTCGTTCTGATCGATGGAATCGCCGTGACCATCTATGTTGACGCCGTCTTCACTTTTACCAAGATTGACAATAGTCATAATAAGCTCCGCAGACAAACACCCAACGACACAGCTGCTACTCTCGCCGGGTTTCGACTAAGGCGGGGTTAACAGCAGATTAACATCGTCACAAGATTCAAGAGCGTCTGCATACGCAAGATCATCACGTTACAAGTTCGAAAACTGATCAATAATCGAACTCTCCAAATGATCTTTTCAATCCCTTGAGAATTGGTATCACGACGTCCGGTGTAGACGATTTGCTATCGGCACGCTTTGCTCAATGCAGACCATTTATGCAAGGTGTTGACGATAGCAGGCGGTCGAGTGAAAGTCTCTATCTTTTTAGTGCGGGAAATTCCGGATGTTCTCTTTGCAATTTCAAATATTCTTTAGACAAAGCGTTAAGCTCGGCGGTGCGTTTGGTCGGTGTTAGAAAGAAAATCCGCTGCTGAATTATGACCGCCTGCACTGCGGGTACTAAATTTGTTTCTTGAATCAATTTAAATGCTTTGTCGTTAAACTCCAGACCACGAGCATAATCGTGCTGGTCTGAAGCGATTTGTGCGAGACCGGCATATGCAAGAGCGTGAACTGACTTATTCGGGCGATCCTTGGGATTGAGTTTTTCGAATTCGGCAATCGCAGTTGTGTAGTTAGCACGCGCTTCTGCTACTTGATTGACCCCGCGCTGACAGTCACCAGTTTTAACTAGAATACATGCGACCAGTAGTCGATCCGCTTCATCGAGTGTCGGTTTGTGCAGTTTCATCCACTGTTGGTAATAAGATACGGCACGACCATAATGTCGACGGCTTTTGCACAGCTCGCCCCAATTTTGATATCGCTTTTCGACAATGCGAGGATTGTTGAGTTGCTCAGCGAGACGATCTCCGCGATCTAACATCGGTTCCACAACGCGAAAGTTCATCGTATCTAACGCGATCGTACACTGCTTGTCGAAAATGGAAAGCAGCTGAGAATCATCTTTGACTCGACGGGCAATTAATGCAGCTTTGTTTAAAACATCTTTCGCCAACTGATAATTTTGTCCCATGGTAGCGAAATCAGCAAACCCCTGGTACAAGGGCAACAATCGGCGGCTGTCATCGCCATAATTTTTCCGTACCAGGTCAACGCAAGAATTGTAGATGGCAATTGCGCCCTTCATATCACCATGCATAAACGCATCTCTGGCTCTCAACTCCATGGTCATGAGAACACTCGGATTACCACCGAATTTAATGCAGGGAAATTTGTTTCTTAGGTCCATTACCTCTTCACGACTGAGCTTTTTACAAGCACCCGTTTCGATATTGTCTATGGCGGGCAAACTTGCCAATTCAGCAACGCCTTTTTTGGTGGCATTGCTTCCGTTCATTTTTATCCAGGTGAGTTTTTTCAACGCGCGCAAAGGAGATGATCCCTCACCAGTCACATTCGTGTTGTTGAGATTGAGAACCTCAAGATTAGGCAGCAAAGCCAGTTTCGTAAAAGCGGCATCGGTTATTTCAGTGTCAGACAGTTCCAAGATTCGTAGCTTCTTGAGTTTGGTAATCGGATCTAATGAAGCATCATTGATTTCGGTGTCTTTCAGTACAAGTAGTTCCAGACCCTTCAACTTTTCGATACCACTGAGCGTTTTCACCTCGGCCGCTGAGAGCTTTAGCTCGGAAAGTTTCGAAGCTTTTGCAAGATACGCAAATGCCTTGTCCGTTACCGGACTCTGCGAAAGATCGATGCGCTCCACGTCTCCCAATTTCATCGATTTGAGCTGCTCGTCAGTGCATTCGTAAACAAGAACAAGCTGTTTCTGGACCTGCATTCTAACTTGTGTCTTCTCGAGAAAGTCTTTGCCTTTTTCCGTTATGTCCGGTGGATTTTCCCAGCTTCCACCTGTCACTGAAGACTCGACATTTCCGAATCTAGGAAGTATCACATTCATGAAGAAAGCTACACTTGCCACGACCAGCCCAAGGGCGGGAAACAGAATCCATGCGTTGTTTTTAACGTGTGTACTGGAAGCACCAGCCACGGTGCTGGTCTGAACATCCAAGTGAACAGGTTCCGCGTTGACCGTCTCGCGAAGCGAGACTAAAGTTGCCATCACGTCATGGAGGGATGGGCGGAGTTGCGGCTCCTTACTTAAAAGGGCATCAATACATTCGCCAAGTTCTTTCGGCAATTCCAATTCCGCGAAAGCGACTGACACCGATGGTGGTGCAACCTTCTGGTGGAGCATCAATGTTTCCATAGCAGACTCCCCACGAAGAGGCGGCTGTCCGGTCAAGCAAAACCACATCATGCACCCCAGAGAATAAAGGTCGGATTCGCGCGTTACTGATTGGCCTCCGGCTTGCTCCGGGCTCATAAATAGAGGCGTTCCAATGATCTCGCCAGTCGGTGTCAGTCGAGAGTCCTGTTCTGTCAAAACATCGATTTGTTTTGCAACACCAAAATCCAAAATCTTCGCGAAAACTGTGCCGTCTGCATTCGAACCAACAACTATGTTGTCCGGTTTTAAGTCGCGATGTACGATCCCATGAGCGTGCGCATGCTGCAATCCTTCGCACACCTGAATGAAGATTTCCAGGAAAAGCGGCAGAGCAATTTTGCCCATCGATGCACAGAGAGTCTTCAACGACTGTCCATCAACAAATTCCATAGAGATGTACGGAGTTCCATCCGACAATCCGAAGTCGTAGATCATCGCGATGTTCGGATGGTTTAGCCTCGAAGAGGTTCGAGCCTCGCTCTGAAAGCGAACCAACGCCTTCTCGCTCTTCGAATCAACCAGTAAGACTTTTAGTGCGAATATGTTGTCGAGTACGATATCGCGGACTTTGTAAACGCTTCCTTTCCCACCAGAGTCGATAAACTCAAGTACCTCAAACTTGTCGAACACAATCGAACCGACAGCAAAACTTTTGCTCGATGTGTGAACGCTCTTATTGTCCAGTTCTTCCAAACGATGACATTCTCTTGTCGCAATTGCTACAACTTTATTCCCGGTGTAGCCTGTTTAACCAGCATAAGTCGAACGAGCCGGAAATAAAAATGCGCAGTTCGTGGAATAACAAAACGGTGAAACCCCATGTAATCACTTCCTGAATAGCGAGCCACTGATGACAACAAAGCATGCGGCTATTGAAATCTGCGTATCCAGTCCTGTCCACCACGACGGTCTTCGAAAAGTGCACGAGCAGGCATTCGGTCGCAAAGACGAAGCCGATTTGGTGGACACGCTTCTATCGTCTGACGCGCTGATAGATGATTTATCCATGGTCGCAATCTCTGACGGACAGGTAGTGGGACATATTCTGTACACGAGAGTTGATATCGTGAACGACCAGGATGTTTCCAGTTCCAGCAAAGGCAATTACGCGATCGCCCTTGCACCACTGGCAATACTACCAGCGTTTCAAAAACAAGGGATAGGCAGGTTGTTGATGAACGAATCAATTGCGAAAGCAGACAAGAATGGCCATGGAATAATCATTGTTCTCGGACATCCTGAGTACTATCCGAAGTTTGGATTTCAACCAGCATCGCAATACGGAATGTCATCTCCGTTCGATGCGCCCGACAATTGTTTCATGGCAAAGCCGCTCTCAAAGTACGACAAATCCATTCATGGAGACGTCGTATATCATGAGGCGTTCAACAAAATCGACTAGCTGCAGATGTACGCTCACGCAAGTTACTTCTGCGACAGGCGTCGTTTTACACTGACCCAGGTTACTTCTGACACTAGCCATCGGTGAAAACTGACGTATGTTGCTTCTGAACCAGCGTCCGTACACTAACGCACGTTGTTTCTGAGACTATGCGCCGCTATTAACTTTGGACAGTAACTCCACAATATCGTCACCGATAGACATGGGATCGAAAGGTTTGCTCAAAACACCGACAACATCCTGGTCGTCGTAATCTTTCATGTCTCCGGTCTGAACCTTCGCGGTTAAGAAAATGACAGGAATCTTCGAGGTCTCTTCCCTGGAGCGAAGCTCCTTCAGCGTAGCAAGTCCATCAAGACCAGGCATCATGCGATCGAGTAGAATCAAATCCGGTTTAATTTGAATTGCCCGATCGATTCCTTCCTGTCCCGACGAGGCCAAAGTCACATCCCACGTGTCTTCCAGTGCGATCTCGAGGATCTGGCGAATACTATTTTCGTCATCAATAATCAGGACTTTTTGATTCATCTAGATTCTCACCCCTGGTCGCTCTCACACGTTTTGATCCACCACTTGTGGTGCACTGCTAAACTCCACATTTTCGTCAATCTCATTTTCGGATTTTGGTTTCAACAATCCGTTCAAGAGGTTTCGCACACTCGCCATAAAATCAGAATCACTGGTTTTTGCTTTGGTGAGATAGCTGGTCATCCCCAGCCGGAGGCGATCTCGATCACTATCAGTAAGATCGTTAGCAGTGTAGACGATGAGTGGAATATCTCGCAGTTTAGGTTCATTTCTGAAAATTGTCACTACTGTATACCCATCGATATCAGGTAGTCCAAGATCAAGAACGATGAGGTCAAGGCTCTCTTTGTTGGCAATGTCGACCGCACTCCGTCCGTCTTTCGCTTCGAAAACTCTGATGTCCAGCCCCTGCAATTGCTGCCGCATAACATCAAGTGTAGACGGGTCGTCCTCGACGACCATCACACGCGCCGGCCCTGGTGTGCGGCCATCCACGGCCAATTGAACTGCTCGCACCAGACGTTGATGTCCGAAGGGCTTGGTGATCCAGTCCACCACCAGCGGATAGCTAAACGTTGCCTGCGCTTCTCTGGCTGTGACAATTACAACCGGCATCTCGACACCCCGCTTCTGGACTTCTTTTATGAAATCGAAACCGTCACCATCAGGTAGTCCCAGATCAAGGATGACCGCGGCCAGATTGCTACTGTCTTGATCTATCCTCGCCAAGGCGCTGGAGAGTCCGGCAACTCTCTCTATCTGAAATCCTTCTCCGGCCAAAGACTCGGACATCACCATGGCAACCGAGTCATCGTCTTCAACTATTAGAATTCGCTTTGCACCAATTTTGGTGCCGACAACAGGTGAAGCGTCTATGTCGTCTGCGCGAACGGCAGGAACATCGAACCAAAATGTCGCCCCTTTTCCTTCTTCGCTATCCACCCCGATAGTGCCACCATGTTGTTCAACTAGGGCCTTGCAAATCGCCAGGCCAAGACCGGTTCCTTCTTTCTGTCGGGAGTCAGATGAATCGACTTGCTGAAACAATCTGAACAACTTCGTCTGATCTTCCTTGCTAATACCGGAGCCGTTGTCCGTCACCGAAAACCGCACCATATCTCCATTCTGCCGTGTCGAAACTAAGACTTCGGAATTTGGAGGCGCATATTTCACCGCATTCGATACCAGGTTAGTAAGAATTTGGGAAAATCGATCTGGGTCCGCAATCACCTCGGCGTCGCAGTCAATCTTTGATTTCAACGTTACATCGCGGTCGAGAGCATAGCTGTGCATTGTGTTCAGAATTTGCTCAATCTTTGCCGATGGACGAAGATTTTCAGTCTTCAACTCTAACTTGCCTGCTTCCAACTTTCTGACATCCAGAATATCGTTGATCAGCCGGACCAGCCGTTCGCACTCGCGTCGCCCCATCTCCACCAGTTGCTTTCCTCTGATTGACAGTTCTCCGGCCTTTCCTCCTTCGAGCAAACCCAGAGCGCCTCTAATCGACGTGAGGGGAGTGCGAAGTTCATGCGAGACGGTGGAGTAGAATTCATTGACTCGACGCTCAGCGTCTTTCTGTCTGGTGATATCGCGGACGGTGCCGCAAATTCTAGCTTCGTTAGTGATTGGATCTACGGATGGAAACGCCCGAACATTCACCCAACGCAATGTACCATCAGTGTGCATCACGCGGTATTCGATCTCTGCAAAATCACCTGGTTGAAAGTTAGGAAAAGTCGATACAACTTGAAGTACTTTTTCTCTGTCCTCTTCGACAATGCCGTCCATAAAAGCCATTGGTTTAGAATGCATGTCGCTCTTTGGGCGTCCCCAAATGCGCTCGTAGGCAGGGCTGACATAAAACATTTTCGAGAAGTCAGGTAAGAAGATAAAGAAGACATCGTCGATGCTTCCAACCAGTTGGTCGAATCGGCTCTCTGAAATTTTCGCTTTCTCTTCTAGTTTTTTGCGCTGAAAAAATTGCCCGAGTTCTACAGCGAGAATGGCCACCGTCGAAGTTTTCTTTTCATCAAGCGGCTCAATTTTCTCACTGAAAAACTCGAAGACTCCCAAAAATTGATCACCAAAAATAATTGGAAATGCAAATCCGCCATGCAGGTGGTCTTTCAGTGCCGCCTCCGAGCGCGGGGAGTTGTGGTCAACGGCGATGTTTTCGGTCCAGTGTGGCGTCCGTGTATGCCATACCCTACCGGGTAGCCCTACGTCGTCTTCAAGCACGAGAGTTCTGGTGAGCGATTCGAATGTTGGAACCGGAGTCGTTGAGTGAAACCCAATACACTCAAGACCGTCCCCTGCAGCGTTGACCTGCCAGAAGGCTGCGGTGCTCCATTCAAAGTGACTGGCCAGCACTTTCAAAACTCCGTCGACAGCTTCTTTTGTAGAGAGGGCACTGGCAAGAATTCTCGAAACCTCGAAAATGGTTTCTTGAACTGCAAGGTCAGCTCGCCGAGCGGCTGTGATAGAGTGGATGACAAATGATGCCAGCACTAAACACCCAACGGCGAACATCGCCAGAAAACCAAGCCTTGCGAAACTGTCATTGGTGGACTCAACCAGAACCTTCGAGCGCTCGTCCAGCAGTTGTTCTTCTTCTCTTTGAAGTTCCTCCAAATCTTCCATCAACGATTCCATCGTGTTCTCGCCGACATCGCTGAGAACCATTTGGATAGCTGCGTCTTTGTTTCCTCGTTTCGACAGCCGAAGTGTTTCCGCGAGTTCGTCCAGTTTTTCAGTAATGCTCTTCTTGATGTCGCTAAGCCGCGCTTTCGGGCGTTCGCCGCTCAATATAGCTTCCAGCTTTTGCACTTGCTCCGGAGTATCTTTTCGCCCCCGCTCATATGAGCGAAGATAGTTCGGCTTACCGGTCAGAAGATAGCCACGCTGACCGCTCTCAGCATCTCTTATACTCGTCTCGAGCCGCGAAACTGAGGCTATAATCTCATGAGTTTTCAGCACAACACGTCTTTGCTCGACCATGTTCGACATCTGCTTATAAGTGAAGGAGCCAGCAGCCATCAAAAGGACGACAATTGCTACTGACGCAGCTATCAGCGAATTTCTATAAGTAGCATCTCTGGTCGGGCTCATCGCCTGTCAGTCCCACATGTTCATAGCCGGTCTCAAGACTAAAGCGGTCCCATGGCTGGTGTCATACACTCAAACCCGGCGATTGTCTAACATTTCTATCTTCATGCAGAGACGTGTAAACTGACGGATTGATTCCGAACCGAAAACGCGACCTGCCTTGCATCCAAAAATTATTCCACACGGTTTCCAACAGGCTTGTTGGAAAAACACGACTGGATAACAAAAATATTTTGACTAAAATACGTGAACACTGGGTGAATCGCCACCCTATTCGTGCTTTCGAACTTTCGCATCGGACACTAAGTGTCTCCTATCTCACACAAACAGCTGGCAAAAATCTCAACTAAAAATATACACCCGATACTGTATATGGTGGCATGCAATACCACAAAAGATTTCGGGTAAGCTAAGCTATCAGATCTCATCCCGCACAGTCTAAAACTGTCGAGTGACAGGCAACTTCAAAGATCTTCGCAGCACCAGCAAATCAAGGCATTCTTCGATCGTTCGCTTGAGATTTCCCTGGCTGACTTGCGGAACACTAATCGAAGGGCTATATCGAACACATCCGAGATACGGTATTCCGGTTCCGGTGATCAAGAACAATTCGAAATCGTCTTTTGAGATGTAGCGATCCATAAGTTGCGCTTCCATCAAGTTTGTTTCTACCGTAGCCAGTGCCAGCACCTCGATGCCGCCCGACTGTAAATAATTGAGCGATGTTGATAGCTTTTCGAGAGCATCGGTGGCATGCTTCGCGACAAGGATGACTGGATAGTTGAGAGACCTGATTAGATCTGTAGTCGTCCACCATTCATGTGTCAGTCGATTGGATGAATCTTTTTCGAAGCTCAGCGGAGTTGCTACGGTTGTCGGCAGCTCTACAAATGTAACTGCATCACCAGCGGTGGCAGTCACAATAATTTGATCCCATTCCATTTGAGTCAACGTAGGAGGGAATGACAGGTGAACCGCCGGGTAATCGACGATGGTTCTCGTGATGCTGCTGATAAATGAATACTCAGGAGCACTGCGCTCGAGGCGAGCGTAGGTCACCGGTTTAACCGCTCTGACTTTGCCGCTGTAGTCTCCGAGAACACCCGCAAGACCCGACATTAAGACCGTCTTGCCACAGCTCGACTCGCATCCGACGATGCACACACCGGTGTGGAGTCCGGACTTTGATTTGGTTCGGTGAATCGATGTGAGATTAGTGAGCCCGGAATCTCGGAAGACTTCCAGATTGTCGCCACCGAAAGACATAGGATTATTGCTCGTACTCATGGCGACACTATACAACATAACCCTCAATCCGGCGAGAAAAATTTTCTATATCATCACCAGCGGCGATACCAGTGAGACGATACTACCGGCGGAGCCAGCGGGAAACAGGCGCACCAGCTGCGATAGCACTGCGGCGATACTATCGCCCCACCGGCAGTATCGCCGCAACCATGTCAATAAATTCGGACACTTTAGATAAGACTAAGGGCGGCTCGAAAGCCGCCCTCAGACGATTGTTTCAATTAGTCGAACCTAAAAGAACCGAACTAACCGCTACTTGGAGTTGCGGCTCATTGCAACCGAATGACTCTTCTCGAGGGTTTCCTTCAGAGTATCAAACGCTTTCTTCAGCTGGATATCTTTTAGATCTTCAGGTCGACGTTCAACACTCGGTCCATCCGGATCGAGCCACCAGGGTCCTTTGTGGGCCTCGAGATCTTTGGCGGCTAGTTTCACTTCCAGATCAGGACTGATACCTTTCTTGTTGATGTCGGTATCATTTGGAGTCAAGTACCGAGCGATTGTGATGTTGACACCACTACCGTCTTCGAGTCGATTGATTCCCTGCACAAGCCCTTTGCCGAAGGTTTTCTCACCGACAAGAACGGCACGACCGTTATCCTTGAGAGCACCACTTGTGATTTCAGAGGCAGAGGCACTACCTTTGTTTATCAAAATCGCAACAGGCAGATCGCAAAGCGGATGACCTGTAGATGTTTCGGACTTTTTGTATCCATCGCGATCGACGGTTGATACCACCACTCCATTCTTCAAGAACATATTGGATATACTGATGGCGTTGTTCAACAGCCCGCCTGGATTGTCGCGAAGGTCCAGAATGATCGCTTTGGCTGACGGCATTTTCGCAAGAGACTCAGCAACCTCACGATCAGCCTTTTGCGAGATGAAACTCGATAAACGGATGTAGCCGATTTCATTGTTTAGCATCTGCGTTGATTGAACTGCCTTCAATGGAATCTCGGCACGCGTGATTTTTAGAACCAGACGTTCCGGATCTTTGCCACTGTTTTTGCGAACGACAGTCAGCTCTACATCAGTATTGATCAGACCACGAATTTTCTTGGCGGCATCATCCACGGTGAATCCATCAGTCGATTTTTTGTCTATCTCTACCAGCTCATCGCCGGCTTTGACGCCAGCCTTCCAAGCTGGTGTATCCTCTATCGGCATGATGATGACGATCTTACGTTCTTTATTGGTGCCAATCTGCACACCGATGCCGCAGATCTGGGCATCGATTTGCGACCGTTCATCGTCGAATGCGTCGCGGTCGAGAAATCTAGTGTAGCGATCGCCAAGACTGGCTAACATGGTCTCAATGGCTTTATGGGCATCATCAGACGTTTTCAGCTTACCGTCATATTTATGCTTCCAGCGATCCCAATCTTGTCCATTGAAGGTGCCTTCATAATAATCATCGTGGATCAGGTCCCATACTCGTTCATAGACCTTCTCCGGATCACTGAATGGACTCATGTACGGTCTCTGAGCCAGCTTATGACCTTTCTCTGGTATCGATGCCAGATAGCTGGTCTGACCGTAAGTGAATTCTGATCCTCCAAGACTGACGCAGAGAATAAGTGCCAGTCCGAATAAGAGCTTCCCTATCATTTGTTACATCACGACTCCCTTAAGACACAACTCGAATTACGAGCCTTGAGCGCCGACACTCGGTGGGGTTAGCACAGGGGCGATACGGAAAAACCAGGTCTCATCTGCTTTTCGGTAATGCCGGCCACATTTGTAAATGCACTTTTTGCCTCCTGAGTTCGGCAAAGTTATGGTCGTAAGTGCTTTATACCCCCGTCATGAAACTTTTAAGCAGGTGTATGGCTTACAGGCTGCGGGTTTAGCCAATCAAAGAAGAGGCGAAAAACCGGAAACAGTTAGCCAGTCTACATTTACGCCGTTACGATCAGTCAAAAAACGGCTTCCAGACCATGGAGCCGGGCTTTGAAGTCTCAGAGCGTTGTATTCAATTCGGGTCTCCTGGTAACAGGTGCTAACATTAAGTGTACTCAAAAACGACGCAGTTGCCATGTGGTTTTCCCCTGTGTTTTCCAGTGATGGCCTGCGTTTCGCTCAGTCGATGATCCTTTCGGGTTTCATTCGGAAAGGTCCATGACAGGGGGCGGTTAAACGGCGTAATTACATATAAATAGGTAGGGTGGAGACGATCGTGGCGGACAAACCAACTGCAGAAATTGGCGTATTTGGCGGCTCGGGCTTTTACAAATTGCTCGACGAATACGAAGAGCATGTGATTGAAACCCCTTACGGCGCGCCTAGCGACAAGGTCGCAATCGGAACGCTGGGAGGCAAATCGGTCGCCTTCATGCCGAGACATGGAGCAGGACACACCCTCCCGCCGCATATGATCAATTATCGTGCCAATGTTTGGGCGATGAAGTCGCTTGGCGTGACGCGACTCATCACGCCGTGCGCGGCAGGCAGCCTGCAAAAAGACGTGAAACCAGGCGAATTCGTCGTCTGCGATCAGTTTGTCGATCGCACATCAGGGCGCAAGGACACGTTTTACGATGGTCCAATCACTACCCACGTTTCGTCGGCAGAGCCATATTGTCCAGAACTCAGAGCACTAGCCGTCAAAGCTGGTGAGGCTGCCGGTATCAAAATGCATGACAAAGGTACTGTCGTTGTCATCCAGGGTCCACGATTTTCATCTAAATCAGAGTCGAAATGGTTTACCTCAGCCGGATGGGAAGTCATCAATATGACTCAGTATCCGGAGGTTCACCTGGCTAAAGAACAAGAGCTTTGCGTCGTCAACATCTCACTGATCACCGACTACGACAGCGGATTGATGGGCAATGTCGAGCCGGTATCACATGCCGAGGTCGTCAAAGTTTTCACTGAAAACAACGCGAAGCTACTCGCTCTGCTGATTAAACTAATCGAGACTGTTCCGGATCGCAGCAAAAAGTGCTCGTGCGGTTCAGCATTAGTTGGAGCGCGCATTTAGTTCAACGCCGGTTTCAGCGCAGGGCCTCGTCGGCAAGACGGGGCGCTTCTATGCGCTCGAGCCGTTGTTTCCTAAACTGACTGCGCGAGAAGAAACATAGGCTCCAGGAACCGCAAAGTCGGATCCCGCCGAGTCGGTCAAAACAGCTTCCAATAAATCCAAGAGTCACCATAGTGATCGCAAGAAGATCACTAGTAGAATCGTCATCGCACACCAATTAAGGTCGTGCGATAATGTCTTGTCGGCAACCGATGGATGGGTTTAAATCGATCCAATGCGTTTTCCTCGCATACGAGTAAATCATATGGTGGCGATTCTTGGACTGTGCCTCGCGCTCAGCACATATCTCGTCGTGAAGCGATTTGGATTTCCCGACAAACTGGCGATTGGAGCCGGTTTTATGTGTGTGCTCGTGGTGGCAATGTTTTGGTCCACCGTACTGCTAACGGATGATGAGGATGAAGATGACTAGCATGATTCGCAGGAGCGCGATGCTCGCGCTTACTTTTTGCCTATCACTCGCGCTCCCCGCTCATTCAGATTCTTCCATACTCGACAAAGGCACATCGACAGGCAGACCGACGCTTCAAGTCAAGAAACCCTGTATCCCGATCACTAGAGATTTTACGCTCGACAATGGGCTCCGAGTCATCGTTTCCGAAGACCACTCAGTTCCGGTTGCATCGTACGTGATGGTATACGATGTCGGCGCTCGCGATGAGCAAAAAGGGAAATCCGGATTCGCTCACTTATTCGAACATATGATGTTCGAAGGATCGGCCAATGTACCAAAGGGTGATTTCTTCAAACACGTGCAAGCCGCTGGTGGACAGCTCAACGCGTCAACTCATGCGGATTTCACAGATTATTTTGAAAAACTGCCCAGCAATAATATCGAACTGTCATTCTGGCTTGAGTCAGATCGCATGCGGTCACTGAAAGTGACACCAGAAAACTTCAAGAATCAACAAGAGACTGTCAAAGAAGAAAAACGGATGCGTATCGACAATCAGCCCTACATGCCGGCTGCGTTGAAGACTGAAGAATTGATTTTTGACAATTGGGCAAACAAACATCCAGTGATTGGTTATATCGAGGATCTCGAAGCCGCATCAGTCGAAGACGTCAAACAGTTTTTCGACACGTACTACATTCCAAACAACGCGGTCATCGCAGTGGTAGGTGACGTCAAAGCCGATGAAATCGAAGCTTTCGCAAAAAAATATTTCGGTTCGATTCCAAAAGGCAAATTGCCTCCTCGCCCCGATGTCTCAGAACCTAAAATCGAAAAGCCGCGGTATCTAAAAGTAGAAGATATCCACGCAAAATCTCCGGCGTTTTGGATGGCTTGGAAAGCGCCGAAACGCAGAGATCCGGATGCCCGGGTCTTGAGCATCATCGATGGAATTCTTTGCGGAGGTGGTTCTTCGCGACTGTACCAACGTCTGGTCAAGGACGAAAAGCTCGTTATGAAGATCGACTGCAGCTACGACCAGCGTCGAGGACCTTCCGAATTCGATCTGTTTGCGATCCAGAAACCAGGCGTGGAGCCAGAGTCCGTCAGAAAGATTATTCTTGAGGAACTCGGAAAACTGAAGAACACGGAAGTGCCGCCCCGAGAATTGGAAAAGGTAAAGAATCAAATCTTGAGCGCCTTGTACGGATCTTCAAGCGGCTCGTCCTTGCAACGCAGTTTAGCCAGAGCTCAAATACTGGCTCGGTATGCGTCATTCTATGGAGATCCGACGCTTGGCGATCAAGACGTTGATGACTATTTAAACGTCACCGCCGCTGATATCCAACGAGTGGCCAAAAAGATTTTCACGGAAGAAGGCGTAACAATCTCAGACGTCATTCCGGCAAAGCCCAAGTCGAGCGGCTAGCTATGAGTTCGAAGATGCTCTTAACAAGCATCATTCAAACAGGTTCGTTTCTTCATCAGGACTGTGAAATTGAAAAAACTAGTCACGAAAATGCGTACGAGAAAATCAATATCTGTTATCGCCACTTTCGCCATTGCCTTATCGACCGCCAGCGTATTACCTTCATCAAGTATTGCAGCTGATGATGAGACATGGCGCGCGGCCCGGCCAAAACTGCCACCACCAAAGTCGTTTAAACTTCCAGAGGTTAAAACGTACAAGCTCGACAACGGTTTAAAAATACAATTTGTTGAAGATCATAGATATCCTTACGTCACAGTCTACCTGGGAATGAAAACGGGGACGGTCGACAATAGTAGCGAAAAACCAGTTGCAGAGCTGACTGCAAGCATGCTCGATGAGGGCACTAAAACGAAAAAGAGCAAGGAAATTGCTGAAGCAACCGATTTTATTGGTGGCTCTATCAGTGCCTCAGCCGATTACGACTTCACAATAATGAGCGGTTCGTGCCTCTCGAATTACACCGACACCTTGTTCTCCTTGATGTCGGACATACTCCTGCATCCGTCCTTTCCGGAAGATGAACTCAAGGTTGCAAAATCAAACTGGATTCAATCGCTAACCATCAGGCGAAGTGATTCGAATTATCTGTTGGATGAACGGTTTCGAAAAGTAGTGTTCGGAGATCATCCATACGGTGCACTGGCGCCAAAGCCCGATGTGATCAACTCGATAGCCCAATCGGATTTGAAGAAGTTTCACGAAGCCAACTATATTCCTAACGACGCGCTTTTGATCGTCCTCGGAGACTTCGATGATAAGAAGATGGAAGAGTTGGTGAAATCATCGTTCGGCTCGTGGGCTAAAGGAGAACGAAAAAGTAAAGAACTGCCGGTGGTATCACAGCAAAAAGATCGCAGAGTGTATCTTGTGGACCGCCCAGACTCGACGCAATCGGCAGTGGTAATTGGCAATCTCGGAATCAAGAAAAAGGATCCTGACTATTTCGCGGTCAAGGTGATGAATCAGATTCTCGGAGGCAGCGCCAATTCGCGATTGTTCCTAAACATTCGAGAACAGAAAGGTTACACGTACGGAGCATACAGCAGCATCAGCGCGCGCATCCATCCCGATGCTTACAGCGCCGGCGCCAGTGTGCGAACCGAAGTGACGGAGCCGGCGATCAAAGAGTTTCTTTTAGAACTCGAGCGAATTGGTAACTCCGCCGTAACCAAAGAAGAACTCGACGATGCAAAAAAATATCTCACCGGGCAATTCCAACTCGGTTTAGAAACTCAAAGCGGCTTGGCTCAGCGACTGCTTGAGGTTGGGCTTTTTGACATGGACGACAAATACTTGGAGTCGTACACAGATAAATATATGGCGGTCACAATCGAGGATGTTCAACGCGTCGCGAAAAAAATCATTCATTCTAACGATCTGGTGATTACAGTAGTAGGCGATGCAAAGAAAATAAAACCGGGACTGGAGCATTTCGGAAAAGTCGAACTATATGATTTAAATGGAGACCTGACGACGCTTTCAACCCCAAACAAAGAACCGGAGTCGTAATGAGAGTAAGTAAAAAAGCCCGCCTCGCACTAATGCTCACGAGCCTAACTTCACTCGTTTGTGTCGGTCCGTCTTTTGCTGGTGCACGTGAAGACTACAACAACGGATCGGAATATTTTCAGATGGGTCGATTAAACGAAGCGATTCGGTGGTTCGACAAATCGATCGCGTATCACGAGAAAGGATTTGCAGAGCCTTACGTCAACAAAGGATTTTGCCTTCAGAAGCTCGGATACCACGACAAAGCCATTCTCTGTTACAACGAAGCGATCAAGATCAATCCAAAAGTTGCCATCGCATACCAGAATCGTGGGACCGCATACCTACACCTTAATCGTTACGCTGAGTCTCTTAGAGATTTAAACCAGGCAATTTCTATTCCACGTCCCTCATCGCTCTCGCTTGTTACGGTCTACATCGACAGGGGACGCGCGTACGCGGGACTGCACAAGTGGAAAGAAAGCTTCGCTGATTTTGATTACGTGATGAGCATGCAGTCAGCCGATCCAAAGATGGAAAAACTGAAATTGGCGGCGGCCGATGAGAAGAGAAAGGCGCAAGCGCTTATGGCTCAGGTTGGAACGTCGCCAGCAAAACCGACAGCGACGCAAAAACATTCTTCGCATCCAACTGTTACTCAAGCGCCAACTTCAAGTTCACCAACATCGAGTTCAACACATGAAAGTTCAAATTCAACGAGTCCTAGTGCGACCAGTTCGAGTGCCACGAGTTCTAGCGCTGGCTCGTCGAGTTCAACTCCATCGAGTTCTGCCACGCACCAGCATCTTCCAATCCTTCTTCGGCAGCGTCAAACCCGAGTTCAACACCATCCTCGTCTTCCGATGGAGACGGGTCTTCATCGTCTTCACCTTCAAAGGAATAATGTTTGGACAGAAAGGATTTTGACATCGTTTTACGGGGCGGCACCATATACGATGGCAGCGGAGGAATTCCATTCATTGGCGATGTCGCGGTTTCAAACGACAAAATTGTACGAGTGGCAAAAGAAGTACAAGAGCGTGGATCGATCGAAATAGACGTGTCCGGGCTGGCTGTTGCCCCAGGCTTCATCAACATGCTCAGTTGGGCAAACGAGTCACTGATTGAAGATGGACGCTCACAAGGCGATATCCGCCAGGGCGTGACAATGGAGATCATGGGCGAAGGTTCGTCCATGGGGCCTTGGAATGACCGCATGAAAAAGGAGAGAGTCGAGAATCAGGGCGATATCAAATACGATATCAACTGGACAACTCTGCGTCAGTATCTCGACTTTCTTACAAACAAGGGCGTGTCAACCAACGTAGGATCATTTGTCGGAGCAACCACGATTAGAGTCAATGTACTCGGTCGAGATGACGTGGCGCCGACCAATGAACAATTGGATGAAATGTGTAGGCTCACGCATGAGGCAATGAAAGATGGTGCGTTCGGCGTTGCTTCAGCCCTAATCTATGCACCTGCATTTTACGCAAAAACTGATGAATTAATCGCATTGGCATCAGTCGCAGCGGAGTATGGTGGCATGTATACCTCACATCTTCGCAGCGAAGGTGACGCCTTTCTCGAAGCCCTGGACGAATTCTTGACGATCGCAAAAAAGTCCGGTGCCCGTTCTGAAATCTATCACTTGAAGGCAGCAGGTCGAAACAACTGGCACAAGATGGACCAGGCACTTGCGACCATAGAGAGTGCCCGAGCATCCGGTCTACCGGTTAGCGCCAACATGTACATGTATGCCGCAGCTCAAACCGGTCTTGACGTAGCGATGCCGCCATGGGTGCAAGAAGGTGGATTGCGCAAATGGATTGAGCGTTTGAAAGAGCCCGACGTGCGGGCGCGCGTGATCAGCGAGATGTCCGTTCAATCCAATAAATGGGAAAACGGATACCTTCATGCAGGTCCCGAAGGAGTGCTGCTAGTCGGATTCAACAAGTTGAAGCAATTCACCGGAATGACTCTCGCTGAAGTAGCAAAGCAAATGCAAAAATCGCCGGAGGAAACAGCTATCGACTTAGTAATACAAGACGAAAGTCGTGTGGAAACTGTTTACTTCTGGATGTCTGAAGACAACATCGAAAAGCAGTTGATCAATCCCTGGATCAGTGTAGGCTCTGATGGATCGTCAATGTCGACGGAAGGTGTCTTTTTGAATTCGAGCACCCACCCACGCGCGTATGGAAATGTCGCGCGTTTGCTAGGACATTACGTTAGAGAGAAGAACGTGATGAGTCTACAGGAGGCCGTTCGCCGACTGACATCACTGCCGGCTTCTAACCTTGGTATCACCGGCCGTGGTGCCCTCAAAGATGGATTTTTCGCAGATATCGTCGCTTTTGATCCTAACACTATCGCGGACCGAGCAACGTTTCAAAATCCGCATCAATACGCGGTCGGAGTTGAACACGTACTGGTTAACGGTGAGCAGGTAATTCGCGATGGCGACCATACCGGCGCCACTCCAGGAAGGGTAGTGGTGCGGAACCGCACAAGGTAGAACACGCAGTTCAACTAGTTTGATTGGCAAATCGCTCAACGAGGTTGATTGGCATCGTTCAATACTTGGCATCGTTCAACTAGGTTACTTGACACGCCGTTCAATACTGTTAATTGTAGGGGCGCTTTGCAAGCGCCCAGGCTGCTAATTCCGTGCATCTCGTAACCGCAACGGCATGGGCGCTTGCAAAGCGCCCCTACAATTAAACAGCATTGAACGGACTTCAAGTAACCTAGTTGAACGATGCCAAGTATTGAACGATGCCAATCAACCTCGTTG
>JBGAHZ010000007.1:0-240178 GCA_044225915.1 Obscuribacteraceae bacterium (SeqCode) | reverse complement strand
TAACCCCGAAGGGCACTTTGAATACATCGTCCGGATCTATAGCATCTTTGCCATTTTCGAGAATAGAACCAGTCATTGTGCGCGACTTGAAAATCAAATTGCCCCAGATGGTCAGATGCAGCTCATCTGTGTATAAGAGCTTCAAATTCCGCAGCCCAAGCCGAATTGACGTGTCACGCGGATCGTCTGACTCGGTCACTTCCAGCCAATCTAAGTAGATGGCAGGCGGTTTGCCACGAAAGATCCAGTAATAGAGTCGCGCAGCTCTGTCGGTTTCAAGGAACAACAAAAAAATATGAGACGCTAAAAGAATCGCCAAAATCAGCGGCAATCCCAGCCACGAAATGTCATAGTCAAACCAGGTGCTGGAGCTGAACAGGCTCAAAAACGCGAGCGCGAACAGCGGATAAGACATCTTGACCAGCGAATAACCGCGATGCGCCAGAGTCGTTTTAATTTGTCTCGTCGCCATTCGTTTTCGACTCTGTCTACGGTGCGGTTCTTGAACCGCCGATAACGGCGGCATTAGGAGACATTGTAGTACGAGTATACTTAGACGTTAGAAACGGGCATAGATTAAGTGGAGTAAGCGATGGCTCAGGGTGAACGGCACACCCTTCTTGAGATTAGAACTTCAATCCAGAAACTCGGTTCAAACTAGTCGGTATTTCGCAATTGATATCGGTCACACGGACAAAATTGGACGTCACGACCGAAGGGAAACAAGGTATCTGAAATGGCGCTGATTAAACGAGAGATTGGCGAATTGTTAGTCGATCATGGGTTGATTACCCATGAAGAGCTGAAGCTCGTTCAACAAGAACGCCTGAAGACCGGCGAACCCATTTCGCTGATTCTCTCGCGCCTGGGACTTGCCAATGAGAAGCACTTGAAAAACGCGCTTGAGCTGCAGTTCGGCGTCAATTATGTTTCTCTGACCAAAGTATCACCTAACCATAACTGCTTGGAACTGCTTCCTGAGAAGGTTATGCGCCAACACCAGGTGGTGCCGATCAACAAGGAAGAAAATAAACTGACCATCGCGATGGTCAATCCCAATAACCTTCTTGCTCTGGATGACATCAAGTATCGACTGAAAGGCATTACCGTCCAGCCAGTGGTCTGCACCGAAGATGACTTCCAGCATTTTATGGAAACGGTCTACGCCAAGCGGCAAGAGGAGCTCACTGAAGAACTCGTAGAACACCAGGATGAGACCTTCATCGAATCGGAAGTTGACCTTTCCGATATCACCATGATCGAAGATGCTCACGAAGACGTCAACGATCTCGACCTGGCAAGACAGGCGCAGGATGCGCCGATCGTGCAACTCGCCAATCAAGTTTTAGCTAAGGCTATCAAACGACAATGCTCTGACGTGCACATCGAACCACAGGACAAACAAGTGACTGTGCGATACCGGCTCGACGGCGTGCTCTACGTCGATCGCACGTTGCCTAAAGCAATTCAGGCAGCGCTCGTTTCACGATACAAGATTATGAGCGACCTGGACATCGCCGAGAGAAGATTGCCGCAGGATGGAAGAATCCGCGTTCGATTCTCTGGAAAAGACGTCGACTTCCGGGTTTCCACCATACCGACCAAGCATGGTGAGAAAGTGGTTATGCGTCAATTAGACAAGTCGCAAACTAACTTCGGTCTAGAACACCTGGTCTCCGAGAAGGATGCACGCGATTTGATTCGTGACATGATTCAAAAACCGTATGGCATTATTTTCGTTACCGGACCAACCGGTTCTGGAAAAACAACAACTTTGTATTCCGCGCTGTCCGAGCGAAACACTTCTGAAATCAACATCTGCACGGCCGAAGACCCGATTGAATACGAGATGCCTGGTATCACTCAAGTGCAAGTCTTGAGAGAAAAGGGACTCGACTTCGCCAGAATCCTACGCCACTTCTTACGTCAAGATCCGGACATCGTACTGGTTGGAGAAACCCGGGACAGAGAGACTGCAAAAATCGCCGTGGAAGCGGCGCTCACCGGTCACTTAGTGTTTACCACCCTTCACACCAACGATGCTCCTGGCGCAATGTCACGTTTGGCAGAAATGGAAGTAGATCCATACCTGGTGGCATCAGCCACAATCGGAGTGGTGGCACAACGATTGGTGAGAAAAATCTGCGAGGATTGCGCGGAAGAATACACGCCGGATGTCAGCTCTCTGCACTACCTTGGATTGCTCGATAAGAACCAAGAACGACTGGCAGATTCGACAATTCAATACTACAAAATACGTTGCGACGTAATGGGCATGCCGATCTTTCGACGTGGAACCGGCTGCGATTCGTGCAATCACACCGGCTACAAAAATCGGATCGGCGTATTCGAAGTTATGAGAATGAACGACGAAATTCGCGACCTGGTGTGCAAAGGCTCCAATACCGCGATGGTTCGCCTGGCTGCAAAACAATCAGGAATGATACCACTCAAGGACTACAGCATTCGACTGGTTGGGCAAGGTCTGACGACGACGGACGAGGTCGTCAGAGTCACACTAGCCGACACATCCGGTGAAGATAAGCTCTGCACGAAATGCCGCAACCCGATAAGCGAGGATTTCATCAAGTGCCCATTCTGTCAGCACGACCTGAAGACATCATGCCGAAGATGCGGAACATTGCAAGAAGAAGATTGGGCGAGTTGTCCAAAATGCGGAGTCAATAAATTCGAAGAGGCTTTCGAGACCGGATGCCAATTCTGTTTCGCGGAAATCCTCGGAGATTGGCATAAATGCCCGTATTGCTTGCACGATAAAAACTACACGGCCGCCCAATCAGAGCGACCACCCAAAGAGCAGCCCCAACACAATCATCAGCCGCAGCAACATCAGCATCACTCAAAATCAGGAAAGAAAAAGTGAGCCATCGGAAGGAGATGACGCATGAATATTGAGTTGCAAGAACTGATGCAGCTCGTCCTCGACAGAGCCGCTTCGGATTTGCACTTGAAGGCCGGACAACCGCCCATCATCCGCGTCTCCGGAACGTTAGAACGAACGCGCCTTCCCGAGATGTCGAAACAGGATGTCGAAGACTTGATCTATTCGATTATCACCGAGGAGCAAAAAGACAAGCTGCAAAATATTTACGAACTCGATTTTAGTTTTGGTGTGGAAGGCCTTGGTCGATTTCGTGCCAACATCTACCGAGAAAGAGGCGCTCTGGCAGCCGCCTTTCGGATAGTCTCGACGACGATTCCCAGTTTGCAGGATCTCGGTTTGCCGGAAATGTGCCAGGGTCTGACCGAAAAACCTCGCGGTCTGATTCTCGTGACTGGACCTACTGGCTCAGGCAAATCTACAACTCTTGCATCAATGATCGATCATATAAACGACACGAGAGCGGTGCACATCCTCACAATTGAGGATCCGATCGAATATTTGCACCATGACAAAATGTCAGTGATTTCGCAAAGAGAACTTGGCAGTGATACCAGAAGTTTTGCCAACGCTCTTAGAGCGGCTTTACGTGAAGATCCCGATGTCATTCTGGTTGGAGAAATGCGAGATCTCGACACCATCCATCTTGCGTTGACAGCGGCAGAGACAGGTCACCTGGTACTGAGTACGGTGCACACCAGTTCTGCTGCACAAACGGTAGATCGGATCATCGATGCCTTTCCACACGACCAACAACAACAAGTCAGAATCATGCTCTCCAGCAGTCTTGTTTCGATTGTTTCTCAAACATTGATTCCGAGACAAGAAGAGCTCGCCGGTGGCAGTCCGATCACTAAAGGAAGAATACTTGCCGCTGAAGTGTTGGTGAACACCTCAGCCATAGCCAATCTAATTAGAGAAGCGAAGAACTCTCAGCTCTATGCCACCATGCAGATGGGATCGAAATCAGGGATGCAAACACTGGAGCAATCACTGGCAACGCTCGCAAAAGCAGGCGTCATCACAGTCGATGATGCATTTGCAAAAACAACGCGCTTTGATGATTTAAAAGTTCTACTCAACCCGGAGAAGAAAGAACCGCCTCCGGCATCGCAAGAACCCGCACCAGAGCGACGGTCCATGTTTGGACGACTACAGTAACAGAGCTGAAGAAGGGAGCGCGGCAACACCTTAATGGAATACCGGTACACCGTCAGAGACAGTCAGGGCAACGTGCGAGAAGCTATTGCTCAGGCGGACTCGCCTGCCATTTTAAGAACGCGGCTTTCCGCTCGTGGCTTGGATGTTCTTGACATAAAAGAACGCGGTGGAATGACGCCGCAAGAGATGTATGCCAAGGTCAATGATGTCCTCTTGCAGTTTGAGCGAGTCAGTCTTAAGGATATGGTTGTTTTCTCTCGGCAATTCTCCGCCATGGTTTCGTCCGGCGTAGCGATGTTGCGCACTCTCTCCATCATCGTGGAGCAATGTCCGAATAGGCGACTGAAATTGGCTCTAGACGATATTCGGCGGTCGGTCGAATCCGGTTTGTCTCTGTCTGATGCGATGGCACGTCAGTCGTCTATTTTTGACAAACTGTACATCGCCATCGTTAGAGCCGGTGAAACAGGCGGTATTTTGTCCGACGTTCTTAAACGCCTGGCAGACTATCTTGAATATCGAGAGAAGCTGAATCAGAAAGTGCGAGCGGCGATGGTCTATCCATCAGTAGTTTTGCTAATCGCGATTGGTGTGTTCTGGGCGATGCTGACATTTGTTTTGCCGGTATTCGAAGGGTTGTTTAAAAACATCGGTGGCGAACTTCCTCTCTACACGCAGCTTCTCATCAGCCTGTCAGAAGCGGTTCGTTCAATCTACATGGTGTTCTTTTTAATCGGTTGCGGAATTGGTTTTTACTTTCTGCGCCGCTACTACCGCACGGAAAGCGGTCGACTCTACATAGATGGAATTCAATTATCTCTGCCGTTGTTCGGTGACCTGATCAAGAAGGTTGCAATAGCTCGATTCAGCCGTACTTTCGGCACACTGATTCGAGCTGGTGTACCTATGCTCAACGCACTCGATGTGGTTAAAGACACCGCCGGTAATGCCGTGGTAGCAAAAGGCATCGACCAGATTTACGACGAAGTGCGGCAAGGCGGCACCATCTCGAAACCGATGAGTAGGAACAGTATTTTCCCGCCCATGGTCACGCAAATGATCGCTGTCGGAGAAGAAACCGGACGGCTTGATGACATGCTCTCCAAGGTCGCGGATTTTTACGATCTGGAAGTTGAAAACTCGGTCGAACAGCTAACGTCTTTGCTCGAACCAATCATGGTGGTCGGAATTGGCGGCGTAGTCGGTTCTGTCGTTGTCGGAATGTATCTACCGATTTTCACTGTAATCAATCAGTTGCACTAATAGTCTGCGCGCCTGTAGGTCGCTACAAGGTTTAAACAGCAACGGTGCGGTCATTTAAACATCGCCATTCCCTGTTCGCTTTTAAACATGCGCTGTTCACGCGCCGTTCTCGTTCAAGCGACCCGCGCCGTTCTAGTCGAGGCGGCGCCACGCGTCGCCCAGCTAGTCCTTTTGCTTCTCGACCAGTCGGATTAGTGCGTCGATTTTGTTGTTCATTTGCACAACCGAGTGCCAGAGAAAGGCGATGGAAATCCAGATAGCGAGCACTGCCGCAGCGGCTGCAGCTGCGGTCGCCGCAATATTGCCGCGAAAGCCCTGGAAAACAAGATCGACGGCGAGTGCAATCGTGGTGAATCCGAGACCGAGAAGGTAGGCTGATTTCAGCGGTCGGACGGGCTTTTCTTTGGCCAAAAGAAACAGTCCGGTTTTCGACAGCTGATCTGGATCGGGAAGGTCCATGTTCGTTTTCTCCACCAAGAACTTGAGGATTATATTCCCGTTTCTTTCACAGACCGGAGGTTGGATCTCGACGCGCCCTGTTTTACTTGAAAAATTGTTCAAAGAGTTGCTAAGCGTAAATAAATATCAGCATGTGGTGGAAGAAAGAGTAAGAGAAGGCAGAATTGTTGTTCTATTGAACGAGGGACTGGGGTCCTTTGGGGGGCATTGATGCGAGTACTGATACTGGGCGGAACGGGTTACATCGGCAGCCATGTCGTGAAACAAATGGCAAACAAGGGTCATCAGGTCACGATTATCCATCGAGGGCGGACACAGAAAGCTCAACCTGAGGGAGTCAGCGGGCTGGTCTTCGACAGACGCGATTTGACCGAGCATGTGCCACAGCTCCGAAAACTTGCACCAGAAGTCGTTATCGACATGATCCCACGCACAGCGCAGGAAGCCTGGAGCGTCGCCCAAGCTATGTCTGGGGTCGCTCAGCGCCTGGTTGTGGTCAGCAGTATCGACGTCTACCGCGCGTACAATCGCTTGCGGAAGAGAGAGCCTGGCAGCCCCGATCCGACACCTTTGAAGGAATCAGCTCCCTTGCGTGAGCAGCTCTATCCCTACAGAGGTGTGGCAGTTGACGCACTGCACACTGCCTACGAGTACGAGAAAATACTTGTAGAGCGTCTATCGTTAAGTCAAACCGAGCTTCAGACTACAATCCTGCGACTGCCAGTAGTCTACGGTCCCAACGATCCGCAAGTGCGGGTATTCGACTACCTGCGCCGCATGGACGATGGTCGGAAGACGATTATGCTTGGCAAACAACAATCAAAATGGCAGCTGACGCGCGGTTACGTTGAAGACGTCGCTGCAGCCGTCGTGCTTGCCGGTGAAGATCAATCAGCTGGAGACTTCGTTTACAACATCGGAGAGCAGGATGCGTTGTCCGAAATCGAATGGGTGAAGCAGATCGGTCAAGCCGCTGGCTGGGCAGGCGAAGTGGTCACCATTGACGACGAATCGCTACCCAAACATCTGAGCCAGGACTACGATTGGCGCCAGCATCTGACAATCGATACTGAAGCTTTCAGATCCAAATTTGATTGGAAAGAATCAACGCCACGAGACAAAGCATTGGCACTGACAGTCTCATGGCAACGTGAAAACCCGCCGGAGAGCATCGACCTCGACAAATTCGACTACGAGGCCGAAGACGAGGTCCTTGAAACCAAACTCAAATTGGCAAGCGCGAAAGGTTGATAGACACCAGAAACTGAAAGACTGATAGATAAAAACTTCCGCTTCGGTTCCCAAACCTGATAGAAACCTGCAATGCCGGACGGAGATTCGGTTTTACCACTTTCAAAGCTGTTCTATTCCGTGCGCTTGCAAGCATGCGTATATCTTTTGCCACTAGTTTTTACATAATTTGTTTGATAATCTGCGTTAAGGTCATACAATAATGATCGTCGGGTTATCTACCTCGTTGGAAAAGTGGGAATAAGGGTTTGCACGCAAAAAGAGCAGTTCCGGGTCCAGGACCGTCTTCCAGTCCCAGAGCAGACGCATCAAAGGCGCAAGATCAAATTCATGAGTGGCTAGCGAGTTATTCTGAGACTCGTAATCCGTCGCTCAGAGACTCGATTATCCAGGCGGCATTGCCACTGGTCAAAAGGATCGCGTACGGCTTAGCCCGTCGGTCTACTGACCCAGTCGAGGATTTGATTCAAGTTGGATCGATTGGTCTGATCAAAGCTGTCGATCAGTTTAAACCTGATGCCGGCGCAAAGTTTCAAACATACGCCACTCACTTGATTACTGGTGAGATCAGGCACTACCTCAGAGACAAAACCGCGATGATTCGCGCTCCGAGAGAACTTCAAGAACTCTCGTTCCGCATTAATCGTCTCGTACAAAATCTCACCGCCCGTCTCGGGCGCGAGCCCACCGACATGGAAATCGCAGTCGAGCTGCAGATTCCAGTGTCGCGTGTCAACGAAGCTTATGAAGTCGATCGCAGACGCACATTGATTTCTCTCGACCAGGCATTGTCTAACGATGCTGGTTCTGAGCAATCTCTGATCGACACTCTGGTTGACGGCAGATATCACAACAACCAACTCGCCAAAGAAGACCGCTTCATGCTTTCCGAAGCAATCAAGCAACTTCGCGATGGCTTGAGAGAAGTTGTGCAACTGACCTTCTACGAAGATCTGAGTCAAACAGAAGTGGCACGACGCCTTGGCATATCTCAAATGCAGGTCTCCCGCAGACTGAGAGCAGCCACGGCAGAACTTCACAGAATCATCACTCAGAGCCGCAAGGCCGCTGAGAAAAACAATCAGAAATAGACTTCGAACGGAGCTGCCGACTTCCATCAGGAGGAGGCACAACAGCCGAAGGAGCATATTGACGTGAACAGCGTTAACGTGATCGAAGCGCGCGGACTCAAGAAAGACCGCGTTTCAAGCTTCCTCCTCAAGCGCAGTCCGATTCTCGACGATCTCTCTTTGACTGTCCGCGAGGGCGAAACCTACGGTTTGCTCGGTCCCAATGGTGCGGGTAAAACGACGACCGTCAAAATTCTAGTTGGTCTGATGAAGCCGGATAGCGGTCAGGCACTCGTTCTTGGTGAGAAAGCCGGCGAGGCACAAGCGCTAAGGCAAATTGGTTTTCTTCCGGAAAATCCTTATTTCTACTCTCATCTCACAGGATATGAATTCCTCGAATTCATCGGTCAACTGTTTTCAATCAAAAAAACCGAACTCAAGGAGCGCATGAAGGAGCTACTCGAGCTCGTCGGCATGAGCGCCGATGCGAATCGACCGATGCGAAAATATTCGAAGGGAATGTTGCAACGTTTGGGAATCGCTCAATCGTTGATCAATAACCCGAAAGTGATTTTCTGGGACGAGCCTATGTCAGGGCTGGACCCGATCGGCAGGCGCGATGTCCGAAACATTCTCGATCGATTGAAATCGGAAGGCAAAACAATTTTTTTCAACTCACATCTTTTGCCGGATGTCAGCGATGTTTGCGATCGCGTCGGCGTCCTCGCGAAAGGCAAGCTGGTTGCCGAAGACGAGATTAAGAACATAGTACGCGGCGGCGGTTATAAGGATCTCGAAGAATACTTTCTCACCAAGGTTGGTGGCTAATGCTATCCACTTTGATTAATCCGGTTTTTGCTATCGCGCTCAACACGTTTAGAGAAACGGTCAGAGACAAAGTTCTCTACGCCTTCTTTGTTTTCGCTTGCTCGATCACTGTGCTTGGAATTCTTCTCGGTTCTCTCTCCGTCGGACAAGATATTCGCATTATCGAGGATCTGGGATTGACCGTGATTGCTGTAATCGGTGGTATCATCTCGGTTTTCGCCGGCACTAATTTGGTTTATAAAGAACTCGAGCGCCGGACTATCTATGTAATTTTTACAAAACCGGTTTCCAGCTGGCAGTTTATCACCGGCAAATATTTAGGGCTGGTGATGTGCATCTTCGTAGTCGTGCTTGCCATGGGGGTTTTCCTCCTCGGTCTGATCTGGATGGTAGATCCCACGCACCATATGCAGTTGCATATTGGTTCAATTTTGGCATCACTTTCGCTTGTGTTCCTCGAGTTACTTTTTGTGTTGGCACTGGCAACATTTTTTTCTACTTTCTCAACGCCGATAATGAGCGTGATCTTCACGCTGTCCTTATGGTTTATCGGTCATCTTGGCGGTTCTCTGCTCGATCTCAGCCGCATGTCTGCGAATCCGGCAGTTCAGCAGCTTCTTAACGGACTGTACTGGTGCCTCCCCGATCTTGCTCAATTGACGCGCGTGCGGTCCGTGCTAATGTACGGAAAGGAACCCTCGCAAGAGATCATCATTTTTATGCTCGCGTACGTCTTCGCATTCATTTTCTTCCTGCTGGGCCTTGCTTCCCTTGTCAATGAACGAAGGGAGTTTCCATAGTGGATCCCTGGTACGTTCCATATTTAACGAAAGATTTTTTGGTCGCGTACGACGCGGGCAATGTCTGGTTTCGCGGAGTACTGGCCTTCGTGCTCGGCAGTTGCGTGGGCAGTTTCTTAAACGTGGTGGCACTCCGTTCACTTCTCCAGGAGTCGTGGTGGGGTCGCCGATCTCATTGCCTGAACTGCGGCCATAACCTTGGTCTGCTCGACATGATTCCGATAATCTCTTACTTCTTACTAAAAGGTAAGTGTCGCTATTGCGAAGAGAAATTTTCCTGGCAGTATCCGGCGGTCGAACTTTTCACCGGCGCAATTTTTACCGCGATTCTGCTGAAATTTGGATACTCAGTCGACGGACTGGCCATGTGTGTCTATGCGGCGACCTTGATTACGGTCACCGTAACCGACTTTCGAGAACATCTCATTCCACACGAGATCACTTATCCATCGATCTTGCTGGGGCTGATCTATTACGGAATGAGACACGGAAGCGTCGGCGATGCCCTGATCGGCGCGGGTGTCAGCTACATACTTTTCGACTTCATCGATTTCTATGGTCTGGTTGTTGTCAAAAGTATCAAGGAGGACGAGCCCTCGGCTGGAGCCACACCATTCCTGGTTGACGAATCATACGACTATGTAGAACAAGAATATGATCCGGATGATGACATCGTTATGGGTGGCGGAGATGCGGTAATGTCGGCGCTTATCGCATGCTGGATTGGCTGGCAACAGATGACTATGGCGGTCGTGATCGCTTTCCTGGTCGGTTCCTTAATGGGTGCAACCTATCTCCTGAAGGATATGCACAGACGCGACATTCTCAAAGACGCGAGAGGACCGGCAATCAAAGGTTTCATCGCCGGCTTTCTCATACTCTCAATTCCGATTTTGTTACTCGGATATTTAACTCATAACCTTCAAGAGATGCTGACACCGCAATTGGTTGCATGCGCTTCTTTCGGTGGAATCGCCGGCGCGCTGTTCAGCGCCGTTTTGTCGGGCTCACGACGATTCGCCAATCGTTTTCCTTTTGGACCGGCTCTTGCTGTCGGTGGTTTAATCGCCATTCTTGTATCAAGCGACGCCTGGTACTTCACCCAGCAGTCGGGCATAAGTATTCCAGGGGGCGGTTTTTAACTACAAAGTCGTGTTACATTTGACTGATCACATTTGGATCAGTCAATCACGGATCGCTCAGTCCTCTTACGCTTCTGAAACGACCTAGACAACTGGAAATGGCGGAAGGCAGATGTTCGGCGCAGGCAAATTGTTTGGTTTCGGCATCAGAAAAAAGAAAGGTCCTACATTTGGGATCGATATAAACAGTGACAGCATCACTCTGATTCAACTCGATAAAACGAAGTTGGGCATTGAGATGACGCGCTTTGCTTGCATGCCAACGCCCGCCAACACAGTTCGAGAAGGATTGATCGCGGATCCCAACGCCGTTGGATATGTGATTAGTGATTTGATGGTGCAGGCCGGGATACCACCTACTGGACCCTCGCCCACAATCAACATGACGATTCCGGCTCAGGCAGTCGTTATCCGATTGATGCCGGTGCCGACCGGTATGCCGCCGGATGAGTTAGCCGAAGTAGTTACGCAAGAAGCAACCAACCACGTTCCATTTCCGATATCTGATGCTAACCTCGACTGGTCGTTGATGCCGGCAACGGAGAGAACGGATGCCGATGGTGTACGGCGCGTCGACGTAATACTAGCGGCGGTGCAACGTAGCATCGTTGAAACTTGCTGGCGCACTACTGATTCGTGCGGTGCGCAACTTGGCAAAATGGAAGTTTCGTCACTTGCCGCAATACGCGGATTAGCCACAGCAGGCTATCTAGGTGCCGCCGGTCAGATGTCCATGGTCGTCAACGTGCGACAGGATGCCACCGATATAAACATCATAAGAAGCGCAATGCCGTTGTTCGGTCGCTCGGTGATTATTGGGATGGAAACGCTAACAGAGGCGATTTCAAGAAGTCTGGAAGTCGACTTCGAAACCGCGTTGACATTGCTTCCTGAAATCCCACTTTTCGGAATGCCACCAAAGGATCAACGAATGGGCCAGGCCGCCCAGGTGGCGCGCACGATTTTCAGTGACATCACCGATGAATTGGAACGGTCACTAGAGTTTTACCAGTCTCAAGTCGGCGATGTGAAACTGGATCAGATCATTCTCACCGGACCAGGCTGCATGGTGCCCAATCTCGATCAGTATATCGGTAGCCGCATGGGATATAGAACCATATTTGGTGACGCCATGCGCGATATGGTCTTCGATCAAAATCTGGTCGTTGAGCGAATGCGACCGATCCTTGCTTCATCGGTAGGAAGTTCTCTCGACCCAACCTGGAACCCCAATTTTACAGTCGATCTGGACCTCAATAAAGAAGGTCGTCTGCCGCTGTTCTACGACGAGCGCGCCACGCAAAAAATCGAACAGGAAAGACCGGTCGGACCGTATTGGTTTCGCCCGATTCTGGCAGCCGGCTTTGTCCTCATGGTGCTGACCGGCTCGGCATTAGCGTATTTAAACTCGGTCGCCATTCCGGGTCAACAAACACAGCTAATTGAGACCGAGGCGAAAATCGTTCAAGCGCGGAAAGATTTAGAGCAAGTAAATCAGTTGAAAGAGAGCAACTCATCGCTGAAGATGAGACAAAAGGTGTTGAACTATCTGGTCAGCAAAGGGCGCCGCTGGTCGAGTTACATGGACACAATTCAATCGAATACGCCGCAAGGTGTGCAGATCGATCATGTAGTTTTCGGACAACAAGATATGCAAGTCGAAGGATTTGCACAGAATTTCACTGAGGTTTCGAAACTATCATTAAACCTTGAAGGTTCACCCCTAATCAAGGATTCCAATATCGACTTTGCCGAAAGAAAAGATAAATCACCAGATATTATCACCTTCGGATTAACAGCCAAAATTACTCCGGTCGACCTGCCGCGTAACACGATCGGACCATCCGGTTCGGCACCACCAGCGCCACCATCGATTGGGTTTCAATCCTCCAGCAAACTGCAGGTGAGATAATGGGCATGAGTAATTCGATGCAAATGATCGTCGCCGGGCTGCCTTACGTAGTCACAATATTTTTGTTGCTCGGCTATATCAGTCCATCATTCGAAAGCTTTTTGAGAACTCAAGGCGAGTTAAAAACACTAACAGATGAGTTCAACAGACTTTCGCAAAAGATTAACGAGAAAGAGGTTCTCCTCGAGCAAAAGCGTGTTCTCGATAAAGACATACAAAGAATGCGCGCCTCCGTACCGCCGTCGCCCGAGATGGATATCCTTCTTATCGACGTCGAACGTTTGAGCGATCAAGCAGGCACGGATCTCATTTCTGTTGAACCGGTATCGGACAAACAGAAGGATAAAGGCGAAAACTTGATGGACTCGATTATGGCAGAGGTTGGCGGTCGCATAACAGCGAAGCCTCCAGTGGCAGGTGCAGCTGTTCCAGCAAAAGCACCGACGCCACCAGTGGCGACACCAGCAGGCCAGAAGCCTGAAGTTAAGCCCGAGGAAAACCCACTCGGCATCCAGCACATCGAGCGAAGGGTTTTCGTGTCTGGCAACTATTCTCAGCTGGTAGATTTTCTGAAGAAACTCGAAGCGTATCAACGGATAGTCAGTATTAGAAACCTTGTGATTGCCATGCCCGAGAATTCCGAACGAGATACGGTCAAAACTTTAGCCAGCGAAAAGGGGAGAAGCCTTGAGCTGACACAGCCAGTGATGACGTTTTTGATGAGTGTGTATTATCTGCCTTAAGTTAGAATTGATAACAGGACCGAAAGCACAGCCGTGAGCATATGACCAACAGTTTGAAATTGATTCTATTATTCGGATTATTCGCAATTCCTGCGACTTATTTCGCTGTGAATCAGCCTGAGAGCCCTCCGGATGATTCCGCTTACCAACAACAGTTAGCGGAATTGCGGAAGAAACAAGAAGCGGCAAAGCAGAAAAACGCCGAATCGCCGAGCGGTACAGGTACACAAACACCAGATTTTGCAGGCTCACCAACTGAAACATCGACAAACAATAAAGTTGCCATCAATCCTTCGGTTATAGCTACACAGCCCCCCGTAGCCTCTCCGACTTCCAGCCAGGTGACCCAGCATATAAAGAATACGCTGAGTTCGCTTCAAAGCATGATGCCCGGAGCGAAACTACCAGTAGCCAACTATGATTCAAACGCCCAGCGCATGCAATATTTGCAAACCATGCCTGTTGCCGTAATTGAATCAACCGGAAAGCAAGATGCTCAAGTAATGGCTCGACAAGACGCTGGACGACCCGATCCGTTTGCAGCACTTCCTTCCAGTCAGCCATTTCCAAAAGCCAAAAACAAGCCGATGACACTGGAGAAAGTTGCAGGGAAGAAATCGGAAACCGAGTTTGGCACTGGTCCGGACGGATTGCCTCCGCCTCCACCAGGCTCAACATCGCCGAGCCTTACAGCAGATCTGACACCGCCGCCGCCACCACCAGGAATCGAACTCGATGAGCTTCCTCCGCCTCCAGAAAAGCCAATGTTGTCCAAGAATCTTAAGCTTAATGCGATTTTGGGCGATCACATAATTCTCGCGTTTAAAGATCGAAACTATCAGAAGAAAAATCACTTTAAACAGTACATTACACTGGCACAAGGACAAGAGTTTGACACCGTAACGCTCGTGGATATCGGCAAAGACGAAGCCACAATCGAAGAGCACGGCAGACAAATTACTATGCATCTCGATCCGATTCGCTAACACATTCTTGTTTTTAAAACTAGGGAACTAAAGCTGAGAATCATTGTCTCGTACGCAGATGATATTGATATGGTCATCGATGTTGGAGGATCAATGATGAAACAGACGATTACAGAAACACTGATGAAGGTTTTCAATCTCGAACCGCCTCCATCCGACAATGTGATTGATTTACTGAAAGAAGACCACCGCAAGGTCGAACAACTTTTTAAAGACTTCGAGAAGGCTGAAGCCAAAGACGAGAAGTTAGCGATACTCAAAGAGGTTATTACTGAGCTCAACTTGCACAGCGCTGCTGAAGAAAAATTAGTTTACTCAACACTCAAGGATGGCGAAGAAGAGAAGGTTGAGGAGGCGTTCGAAGAGCACCACCTGGCAAAGTTTCTTCTTGCGGAGTTAGATCAATTCGACGGTAGTGAAGAAAACTTCGACGCAAAAGTGAAAGCACTTAGCGAAGTAATAAAACACCACGTGAAGGAAGAAGAGCTAGATATGCTGCCTAAACTGCGTGGTTCAGATACCGATCTGGAAGAACTTGGACGAGAATTCCTGGAAGAAAAAGAGGAGTTGCGAGCCAACCCACCAAGCTTAGATCTGGAGAAGTTTTCTCAAAACGTTTCCGAAGAAGAGGAGATGGAGGAAAAAGTTGCACCGGTACATTCAAGAAAAGTAGTGCAGCGTGGTCGCAAAGCGAAAGATTTGATGGCAAAAGCTTCTGCGACGAAGAAGGCAGGAAAAACGGCCAGCTCTAAAAGGCCAACCACAAAATCGGCGGCGAAGAAGGCTGCGCCGGGATCTTCGGCGACAAAAACAAAGGCGACTAAAAAGTCGGTAGCGAAAAAGGGTGGAGTCAAGAAACCCGCATCGAAAAAATCTGCGGCAAAGAAAACTGCAGCAAAAGTAGCACCGAAAAAATCTGCGACTAAGAAAGCTGCCACAAAAACCACACCGAAAAAATCTGCGACTAAGGGCTCAGCCGCTAAGAAGGCAGCTCCTAAGAAATCCGCTACAAAAAAATCGGCGTTGAAAAAATCTGTAGCAGGGAAAGCTGCTCCGAAAAAGACGACGGCAAAAGCATCCGCAAAGAAACCCGCCCCTAAGAAATCTGCGGCGAAAAAATCCACGGCAACAAAAAAATCGCCACCAAAGAAGGTAGGGGCTAAGGCTGCGGCAAAGCCGACTTCGAGGAAGTCGAGTTCCGGAGCAAAAACGAAAACTGCAACCGCCGCCAAGAAAAAGGCAGCGGGGAAAAAAGCACCGGCGGTCAAAAAAGCCGCTAGTAAAAAGAAACCGGCATCCAAAGCCAAGTAGCAATTGGAGTCAGGCCATAATCGCCTATCTTGCAATGAAACGATAAGGCAATAGTGAGATTGGCGCGAAAAAAAAGAATAGGCACTATCGCTGGAGAAGCCGTATCTGACGCAAAAATCGGATGCGCCTGCTCCGGCGAAGCCTGCTAAATGATAAAATTCTATTGGCGTCCTTGCTCTCGGGCAATGAAAATGGCGGGTCAGAACAATCTGGTTCATCGATGATTAAGGTCGGAAACTCCTCCCAACGGCGGCAGCGATTGCCGGAACAGTCGCGCGTGCCCGAGGTTCCGGACCTCGAATATATGTTCGGCATCGCCAGCAAGGCGCCTGGTCACGTCATTGAATTGCCCTGGTCCGTCAACAGGCAACCATACGTTTTAACAGCAAAGTTAGAACGAAGAAATAACGAACAGACTCATCAATGGTCCTTCTACAGAGGCGACGGCGCCGATTCCAAGTTGGAATGGAATTACGAGAGTTCCGATCTCGTAATGATTCACAGCCTGGTTATGACGGCTTTTCCACCTGAGACAATTGTTCCTGACCAGTCAGTGCTGGCGTCGTTACAACCTGGAGCCGAAGAACGACAGCAGAGCGGTCAACACAGCGGTTCTCAACCTGTAGTCGCGCAGCAAAGTGGGCAGCAACATAGCGGTCCCCAGGCAATTCAGCGCAAAGTCATGGGTGTGATAGAGGGCAGTCTTGCTGAGATGCCACTGCATTCGTTGATCAATTCAATCCAATCGAGCAGATTGACCGGACGCCTGAGCATTCACTCGCACGACGAGATGTCCGACATTTACTTCGAAGATGGCAATCTCGTCGCCTGTCAGCGTGCCCAAAAGAATGGTGATGAGGCATTTCTCGAAGTCGCAATGAATAGCTCGTCAGGCGACTTCAAATTTTTCGATTCCGACACCACGCAAAACAAAACGATCAAAACGCGACTGGACGGGCTGATGCTGATGGCAGCAGCCCTGAGCGATCACGCCAGATATCTCGATCAACAAGGACTCAAGCCGGACTCCTGCTTGATGCGTGCGAATCCGAATATCACGGAAAAAGAATTCGAGAGCAAACTCGATGCACTCGTACCTGTAGACATGAGTTTGCAAAAACGCATGTATCAAGCAATCGACAACAAGATACTGTTTGCCGATCTGATTGCGAAGTGTGGCTTGGCGCGCTCCGTTTGGACTCCGCTGATCTTCAACCTGGTTTCGTCCGGTATTATAAACGTCGAAAACAAAGCGGAAGAAGCAGCACCAGAAGCCCCTATTAAGAACGCTTCGCTGGAACAAACCAACAACAATATCGTGATCGATCTTGTGGCGCTGGAGAAATTCACATCCAGCATGGCCCGTCGAGATACAGGCATCTACACGGAAATCGCGTTTTTGTTTTTCCTCGAGCACGAATTCTATCGATATCATTCATACGAAACAGGATTCTCGATCGCGTTGTTTAAACTCTCCCAAGCACCAGGCGGTCCCACGAAGAACGCGCCAAAACTGGCTCTGGATGTTGTTAAAAGCACTGTGCGAAAAGCGGATATCCTGGGTCATTACGAAGGTGATGACTATGCTGTGATTTTGCCGCACACAGATCCGATTTCCGCACTCGGATTATTCAATCGCGTGCAAAATCTATTACAGCAACCCCCTTTTGCCCCCAATGAAATCAGCATAGCACTGGGCATTGCAGGTATTCCGCAAGACTGTCAGGATCTGACCACGTTGCTTAAAGTGGCGCGCTTCAGAAAAAAAGAAAAGAGACTTAGTTGAACTTATCCCTAAACTTTTCGTTTTTCCGGAAACTGATGAACAGATGAAGAGCCGTTAGTGATAAGCCTTGAGTAATCTTGTGGTGTGTTGATGTTGAAATACGGCGGCAATAAATCAGACGCATACTTTCCATCGTCATAACGGAAAGTTGATGATTTCAAACCGCCGATCAAATCTTGAACACTGAGCGCCCCCGCGAAAAGCGACTCCTCGAGCGGTTTTATGCAACCTTTGGAATAAATGCCGAATAGTGGTTCTATTCCAGTCGGATGTGTCAGAACAACGACGTCAAAACCATGCCGCACAGCGGTCATATCACGCACCAGCTTTTTGCTGACAAGCGGCATGTCGCATGCGATCACAAACGAGTAATCGGTTTCGGCAACCAACAAACCGGAAAGAATTCCACCCATCGGACCGCGAAACGGAAGAATGTCCTTGACCACGTCCGGTCCCAGATCTTCGAACTGAGCCGGTTCGTTGCTAACAAGCAGCGTCTTCACGAACATTTCGTTCAACGTCTCAACGATATGAGCAATCATCGTCGAGCCGGCATAAGGCAGAAACGCCTTCGGACGCCCCATTCGCTTGGACTTACCGCCGCACAGAATGATCGCCGTCAATGGCAATGGCAGTGGCTCACGTTCGGTAAAGCTTGAAGTCACGTTGTCCGCCCAAGAAAAACGAATATGTTAGCTAATTGCTCGCCTGACGACAAGAGCTTTTCGCAAAAGTGAGAGGTCATTCAACTAGACCGCTCGCTGCAATTAGAGTTCGATCACTCGCCTTTGTACACTGGTTTGCGCTTCTCTTGAAACGCGGCCAGACCTTCCTGGCGATCGCGAGTATTCAACAACTCCAGATATGCGCTTCTCTCGATAGCCAGACCAGCTTCCAAATCGCGATCGTAACCTTGATCGATGGCGCGCTTTGCCTGTCGCAGCGAGAGCGGCGCAGCGGTCGCGATTTCTTCCGCCCAGGTCTGCACTTCTTTCGTCAATGCTGCACAAAAACCATCACTGACATCTTCACTTTCGTCACGAGCGACTACTCGATGTACCAAACCAATCGCTTTCGCTTCAGCAGCGCCAATCGGCGAGGCAGTGAGAATCATCTCCTTGGCTTTTGACTTACCGATCAAACGCGGCAGACGCTGAGTGCCACCGGCACCAGGGATGATACCAAGCTTGACCTCTGTCAATCGCAGTTGCGCATCATCCATCATTACTCGCAAGTCGCATGCCAGCGCTAATTCCGTGCCGCCACCGAAAGCAGGCCCATTAATTGCGGCGATTACAGGCTGAGGCATTTGTTCGATTACACGCATAGTTTTTTGAATCAAGGCGATATAGTCGAGCGTTTCACCCTCTGTCATCCCCTTGCGCTCAGCCAGGTCTGCGCCCGCACAGAACACTTTTCCGCTGCCGATAATTGCCACTACTCTGATGCGTTTATCCGCGGCGATTGCTTCGCATGCCTCATGAAGATCAAGCAACAGCTCTCGGTTCAAACAATTAAGAACCTTGAAACGATTGAGCTTGAGCCACGCAACAGGCGCGGTTTTCTCAACCAGCAAAACTTTGTCTTTGGGAGCTACCGCTTTTGCCATTTTAATTCTCCTGGTTTAACACACGTTGGAAGTCGCGTTTGCCTTTTCGCGTACGGCAAGCGCAGCCTTCAGATACCGCCCCGGCAACTGCTTATCGAGTAATTTTTGTGCAAGCGCTCCAGCATCGACAAGTTTGTCCAAATCGATCCCTGTCTCTACTCCGAGTCCGTGAAGCATGTATACCAGATCCTCTGTAGCCAGGTTACCAGCGGCGCCCGGCGCATACGGGCAGCCGCCCAATCCGCCGAGCGAGGCATCGAATATGGTGACTCCAGCTTCAAGACCAGCGACGACATTGGCTAATGCCGTGCCTCTCGTATCATGGAAGTGCAGTGCCAGTTTGCTACGGTCCACATAAGCGCTGACGTCTTCAACCATTTTAAAAACATCTTTGGGTGTGGCAGCGCCTATGGTGTCACCTAGTGAAACTTCATCCGCACCAAGCGCCACAAGTTTTTCCGTCACGCTCAACACTTGTTTGCTGCTGACCCGCCCTTCATAAGGACATTCGAAAACTACCGAAAGGTAGACGCGAATGCGGTAGCCGTCAGCCTTGGCGACATCAGCGACCTCTTTTAGCGTGGCTAGCGCTTCTTCGATGGACTTGTTGATATTCTTCTTGCTGTGACTTTCGGTCGCGGACATGAAAAGCGCCAGTTCATCAAGCTTTGATTCCTTGAAGCGCTCGTAGCCTTTCAAGTTTGGTACCAGACAAGAAGTGGTGACTCCTTTCAGATTCAACTTAGCAAGACCGCTAGCTACTTCGGATGCGTCTTTGAGTTGCGGAATCCACTTGGGACTGACAAACGAAGTGGCTTCGATATGAGAAAGACCAGCCTGCGCCAACGCTTGTATCAAGCGGATTTTGTCCTCGGTCTCAACTAAGGCGGGTTCGTTTTGGAGTCCGTCTCGAGGACCGACTTCAACAACTTTTACGCGTGCTGGTAATTTCTCGAACATCAGTCTACTCCAGCGTCATGAGAACATCGCCTTCGTTGACGAAATCTCCACTGGCTATTTTTACTTCCTTGACCTTTCCAGCTTGTTCTGAGGCAACTGGAAGTTGCATCTTCATCGATTCGAGGATGGCGACTTCCATTCCTTCAGTTACTTCATCTCCAGCTTTGACGAGGATGTCAATTACGACACCGGCCATCATGCTTGCAATTTGTTTCATCGGGCTCTCCAGATAACACGTCGTGAGCCGGTTTCAGACCTGAACCGGTTTGGTTTCTCGCCATAATGGTATCAAAGGATTCGTGCCGGTAGATGACTGTAGTTTAAGCGGCGCGAATGTATTGACGATGCTATCCACCGCCCCTGGTTTGTCGAAGCTTCAAAAAAAAAAGAAGTGGCTCAGGAGAACAAACCGCGAAGAGCGTCCTTGATCTTCTTGTCGTTATCGCGGGAATCTGAATTACCAGCGTCATCTTCGCCACGCAAAGCATCACTAATATCGAACTCATCGTCGAAAGCAGTTGTCAGCACCGCCTGATTAGTGGGCGGAGGAACCGGGGTGGCAGGAGGAGACATGAAGCCGCCCGGAGGTCCAGGAGGGGCGCTTTGCGAGGGATCAGGAAAACCGCCAGGCGCAGGCATATCCGGTTGACCAAATGGCGACGGTGCACCGCCAAAAGAAGCCGTATCCGGAAAACCCGGTGGATTCTGGAATGCTGGAGGCTGCTGTTGCTGAGGTTGTGGCGGCGCAGGTGGAAACTGTTGAGAAGGATCAGGGACACCCTGGTTAGGAAACGTATGGTTGCCAACGGATTCCCAACTCATAGTCGGAGGTGGAGCCCAGGGAATGTCAGCACCACCGGCGGCGTCAGGGGCCGGTTGACCGGAGAATGAGAACAATCCTTCGCTGGGAGCCGGTGCAGGAGCTGGCGCCGGCGCAGGTGCTGGTGCCTCGGTCGGGTAGCTTTGCTGCTGAGGCGCGTCCCAGTTGACCTCAAGTTGATTATTCGGCTGGGTGGCAGCCGGCGCTGGCGGAGCCTGCTCAAAAGGATTCGGAGGTGCAGCTTCCTGTGCTGGTGCGCTCATTGAAAAATCAGGAGCAGGAATAGACTCCGCCACAGCTGGAGCTGGAGCTGGAGCTGGAGCTGGAGCCGGAGCAGGTGCCGGAGCTGGTTCAGAAATGAACGAAGGCGGAAACTCTTGAGCTGATGGTGGAGCAATCACGGACTGCGGTGCCAGGTTAGCCGGCGGAGCATCAGCTTTTGCCGCTGCCGGAGCAGCTTCTACTTTAGGCGGAATGGAGACCGGCGGATAGTCGCCTGTCTGAGCCATCGGTGGATCGATTGCGTGTTGAGTGGTCAATCCGGCACCTGTACTGGCACTTGCGCCGTTGGAATTCTTTTGAATTTGCGAGAGTACAGCCGACCAGTCGCCGTCTTGATAACGCTGTTTCATCAAACTGATTTTCTCGCGATCGCGAGCGACAGAAACGAGACGCTCTTTTGAAGATTCAATCCTCAGCTCAAGCTCGTGAATCTGGTTGTTGATTTCGTTAATCTCTTCCCGGCAAACCGCTTGCTTCTCCTCAAACTCCGAGAGAAGTTGCTTGAGCATTTCCGGGTTAATTGAAGACATGGTCCGGAGTAACTCCTATCTTTGTTCCAATGTAAACGCCCGCGCGCCTACCATTTTATTACCACTCCCAGTGGAAATTAACCAGCGGAAGTTTGGACGAGAGCACAAATCCTCACACTACTAGCGACTGAAAACGTGATGGAGAGGGGGAAAAGCAAAGTGGATGCAGAGAAGCACGGTCGGAGAAAGTACAGTAAAAGCGGACCCTGACTTGTTATTACATGCCAGGCGGCTTAATACCCTTGTCAACACAATGCTTCGTCTCCTCAACGAGTTTGGTGAAAAGCCACATGCAGAGTTGATCGAGAGTATCGACAGCAGGTTCGCCGTCTCTCATTCTCCACATCATGCCATGTTCGGAAATCTTCACTTGGATACAACAGAGTGACGGATATTGATTTTCTGTTTGGCTCAAAGCCATCACCTTGTTGACAGGCAATATGTACGCTTCGACCGTATCCTCACTGCCGCGCACAGTGAGAGCAAAATATTTGGTTGAAAAACGGCAGCGGAAGTATGTAGTCGTTTCCTCGACTTCGCGCATTCTGTTGTACCGGGTCACTTCGGTGACGTCACCAGATATGGTGCCGGAAACGTGCAAGTCAGTCCCACCAGCGACCTGGTTGAACTCGAAAGTGTATCGCTGCAGCAGCCCGTAGATTTTGTCGACAAGGATAGCGATACCCGTCTTATAAACCGACTCTTTATAAACTTCTTGAAGTTGCACACCACGTTGATCAGCAAGAAACTGCATCGAGTTTTGCTTGAGCTGACTCATCCAATCCGGTGCTGGTGTCTGTTGCGGCTGTTCGGCCTCATGGTACACGAGGACCTGCTCAGAGTGCGCCACTTGCCAGTCGGACATGCCTCGTCCAGCAGCGTCGACGGCTTGATCGCCTGTCCCATAGCCCGATCGATCGATTCCAGTACGGGGAAGACCCGGCGCACCACCCTGCTTCTGGGTATGACGGTCGATAAATTTGCGGTTGTCATCCTTCTTTCGAGAAGAATCACCAGCACCTGGGCGCATAGCGAGAGCCTCCTTGTGTCCACATGGACCTTGTGAGAATTATGCCCTCTGACGATAGCTTCCAATCGTTGAAGCTACTTTATCAGAGCCGTTTTGGTTGTTTCCTGGAGCCGCGTTCCGCCTACCACAAACACGCATAACTAAGAATACCCGCCGTACCGAAAGTGAATCGCGGGTCCAGCAAGATTAAATTTTAGCGTTTGCTATAAGTCACTAAAGACAAGAAAATGTTCGAGAAGTTATTTAACAAGGCTATGAATTGTATGTTTATCCGCCGCTGACGCTCAGAGAGTTCAGAGTCACGAAAGATCAACATGCCGCAGGAACTTCAAACCAGAAGGTAGTGCCCTTGCCTTCGACACTGTCGACACCGATGTCACCGTTGTGCTGCGCCACTATCGCCTTAGAAATAGCCAGTCCCAGGCCCGTGCCCTTCATCTGAATGCTGGCAGCATTCTCAAGCTGCTGAAATTTGCCGAACATTTTGTGCATGTCTTCAGCCGGTATTCCCGGCCCCTGGTCCGTGATTGAAAAGCGCACTCGACCAGCAGATCCGGACTCCACCTTCACTTCAATTTCACCATTCTCGGGAGAAAATTTGATTGCATTCGAGACTAGATTGGTTAAGACCTGAACGATTTTGTCACTGTCGCCGAGCACAGCATGTGGGATCTCGACAGCGCTGACAAGTTCGACATGAGCTTCCGAAGCCATGCCCTTAATTCCTTCAAGTGTGGATGTCACCAACTTCGCAGGATTGACCTCCGAAAAATCGTAATCCATTTTGCCGGCTTCGATCTTGCTCAATTCAAGCAGATCGGAAATAAGTCGCAGCATCCGATCGCAACTTTCAATCGAAACCGTCAGCATTTTTTGCGCATCATCGTCAAACTCGCCCATCATGCCGCTTTCGAGTAACCGCATCGAGCCTTTGATCGATGTGATTGGCGATCTCAACTCATGCGACACTGTGGCGTAAAACTCATTCATGCGCTGCGCGACTTCTTTGCGGTTGGTGATGTCGCAAGCAAATGCGCACAGCAACGTGCCCTCGGCCAGGTGCACCGGAAAAAACGCGAGTTCAGCAGGAAAGACTCTCCCGAGTTTATGCTGCAAATTGAGTTCGATTTTGTCGGCAATCAGGGCACCTCCGCCAGTATCACTAAAACACTCGATTGCGGATTTGAATTCCTCGCGATTTTCGGCGCAGATCAGCGTTTCGATATTTTCGCCCAGAGCTTCCATTCTCGACCAACCCAACAACTGTTGAGCTTTTCGGTTCCAATCAACTATCGTTCCATCCAGGTTGATCGACAAAAATGCATCCTGCGCACGTTCTATAATTTCGCGGGTCTGGCGCTGGGTTTGCCGCAGCGCTCTTGCTTGATTCTTTCGCTCGATTGCGTAGCGAATCGAGCGAACCAAAACGCCAGGGGCAGTTTCTCCTTTTATAAGATAATCCTCGGCGCCGTTTCTCAATGACTCCATACCGAAGTCTTCTTCGATAGCGGTTAAAACGATGACGGGTAAACTGGGAGCGCTTGATTGCACAGCAAGAAGAGTGCCGATACCGATGCTATCCGGCAAAGTCAAATCGAGCATGATCGCGTCAAACTGTTCGCGCCGAACCTGCTGGAGACAGTCGGCCAACGAGTCGGCTACACTCGCATACATGCCGACTTCTTCCAGAGTGACTTTCAACCATTCGGCTTGGGTCTTGCTATCCTCGACAATCAGTACCTGGACTTTCTTAGTTTCTGCGGGCATCTCGACATAACTCCAAAATTTTCGGGGCAATCTCTTCGAGCGGCAAAATCTTATTGACGCAACCAGCATCAATAGCCGCAGCCGACATACCAAAAACAACGCAGCTACTCTCGTCCTGAGCGATCACTCGGCTTCCCTTTTGATTCAATTCAATCAATCCAGCCAGACCGTCGTTTCCCATGCCTGTAAGAATAATGGCAATAGCATCTGCGCCATATGATGCGGCAATTGTTTGAAACATGTGTGTGCCCGATGGGCGAAAACCACCAATCGGATCCTTCGTAGAAAGGCTAATCAAGCCGTTTAAACCAACACCCAGGTGATGATTATCGGGAGCAAGATAGACGGTTCCCGGTTGTGGGCATTCGTTGTTGCTTGCGATTTTGACCTTCAGTGAACAACTGCGGCCAAGCCAATCTACAAGACCTTCAACAAAGCCGAGACTGATGTGTTGCACTACTAAAATCGGCAAAGAAAAATCGGTGGGCAACGAAGACAAAAGCGAAGCAAGCGCCGGCGGCCCGCCTGTGGATGTGGCGATCGCAACCACTCTCGGTCTAAATTGACGGGGGAGATGACTGATCGATTGATCGTTGTACGCGCGGTTTAACGCGATTCGCTCGGCGCCACGCCTCTCATCCCCACCGACTTGCCGAATCACTTTTACGTCAGCCATTGATTTGACCGTACGAGCGAAATCCTGCGAGATGTCTTCAAACTTAGCATTTCCTGTCAGGTTCGGTTTACCCACAATGGTAAGAGCACCGGCTTTGAGAGCCTGCATCGAGATGTCTATGTCGGAAACTCTTGCAGTGGCAGAAACTAAAACTATTGCAGTCGGTGAATTTCGCATGATTTGCCTGGTGGCCTCGAAGCCGTTCAAACCAGGCATAAACAAATCCATCACGACAACATTCGGCTGCAGTTGCTCAGTCATGTGCACCGCTTCAAGTCCGTCGGCGGCACGGCCGATGACACGAAGCTCCGGGTCGTTACTCAGCAATTCATGCATGAATTGTAAGCATGTCGGAGAGTCATCGGCTATCAGTACATTTATCATTTAGTTAAACCAATTGAGCGATCGTCTCGAGCAACTCGGTCTGATCAAAATCACCCTTAACGACATAGGCGGTCGCGCCTACTTCAATTCCCCGGGCTCTATCACGTTCTCGCCCCAATCCGGTGACGAGAATTACAGGTAAGTCGCTCCATTGACTGGAACCACGGATGGTGCGGGTCAAAGTAAAGCCATCCATTTTCGGCATTTCAACATCTGAAACAATCAGGTCGGCGCCTTGCTGCTTGAGCAGCTCCCAGGCGTCAGCCCCGTCGGAAACAGCCGTGACGTCGTAACCGGCTGACTCCAGAATGCTCGTCTCCAACATCCGGGTGGTAATCGAGTCATCGCAAAGAATCAAACGTTTTCTCTTCTGCGCGCTCGAATCCGTGGTTTTGTCACCTTTGCTGAGAACGGAAGAGTTTGTTGTTCGTCTGAGCAGGTCAGCTGAATTGATTATCAAAGCGACTTGACCGGAAGGCATGATGGTGGCACCGGAAATATTGCGCACGCGCAGTAATCTGGCACCGAGGTTGGTCACGACGACTTCTTGTTCGGTAAGCAGCTCATCAACAGCGTAGGCGCGCATATTGTTGCCATGCCTGACCACGACAATCGGAATCTGGCTCCGCAAGCCGAAATCATCCTGACTTGGAATCTTCAACGCTTCAGCGAGCGTTGCGATCGGAACGAATCTTCCTCGAACGGACAAGACCTCTCGACCTTGCATAGTCATTATGTCGGCAGGATTTACGCGCAGCAGCATCTCGATGTTTGCGCTGGAGAAGGCATAAACTTGCCCTTCCACCTTCACGAACAAAGCGCGGATCTTGGTCAAAGTGAGTGGCACGGTAAGAGTAAAACAGGTCCCGGAAAAACGTCCGGAACTGACTTGAATGCTGCCCTGCAAATCGAGCAATTCGCTGGCCACGACATCCAGACCGACGCCTCTGCCGGCTATTTCATTGACGGTCTCGGATGTGGAAAAGCCCGGCATGAAAATCAACTCGGCAGCGTCCTGCTCGTTCTGCGGCTCGGCTAATCCATTTTGTTTGGCGCGTGCTTTTATGGCTTGAAGATCGATTCCGCGTCCGTCATCCTCAATGGTGATTTCAACTTGCGAGCCTCGAAGAGCGGCAGAAACAGTGATTGTTCCCATTGCGTTTTTCTGTTTCTGAAGCCGATCGGTGACGTTTTCAATTCCATGTTGAACAGCATTGCGCAATAAATGAGTCAATGGACTTTTCAGTTTGTCGAGGATGGAGCGATCCAGCTCAACATCTGCACCTTGAACGATCACCTGTACGTCTTTACCGCTGATCGAAGCGATATCACGGGCGGTTCTTTCCATACCCAGGCATAGTTCGGAAAATGGACGCATTCGCAACGTCCGTATCTCCTCGTCCACCTGCCGAGCGGTTTCGCTGAGAACCCGGATATCCGACTTCATGGCGGTGAGCATGCGATCGAGTTGCTTGGTTACGCTCTTTATGCTCTCGCCGGTACTCTTCGGCAAAGACTCAATCCGACCGGAATTAGCTTCAGCGAACGGTTTTATGCTAGCGCGTGATTCGACCTGGGTCTCTGAGAGGCGGTCTCTGAGAGGTTGCTCGATTGAGCGCCAATCATCCTGCCAGCGCTTCGTATAGTCATGCAACCCTGATAATTTTTCCAGCCAGTCTTCGGTGCGCCTGTAAACAGTGAGCAACTCACTGCTTTGTGCCAGCAATCGATCAAGTTTATTTGCAGCTATCTTGATTGAACTTTCGGTTCTATTATTCTGACTTTGAGTCCATGTTGTCGCGGCTGTGAGCACGTCCAAATCGTTTCGAAACTCTGGCGTCAACTCAGGCTCGGTCCGAGTTTCAGTAAGCTCCGGCATCTCGCCTTTGATCGTTTCACTAGCCCCGTTTTCCACATTCGATAAACCATGCCCACCATTCGAATGCATATCTGCTGCTGGTCGGTCCGGTAACCCGTCGTTGATTGCAGCATTAAGATCGTCAATCAGAGTAGAAAGCGTAGAACTATCTTTGAAGTCAATCCTATTGCGCAACTTGTGACCGGCCTCGGCCAATCCATCGGCAGTGGCGAAAAGAACGCGGAAGACTGGCGGTTCAAGCACTTTTTGTCCTTCTCTTACTTGAGAGAACAACTCTTCCATCTGGTGGCACGTTTTTTCGATCGTGGTTAAATCGACAGAACGCGCCGCCCCCTTCAGGCTATGGACAGTGCGAAAGATCGAGCGCAATAGCTTGTCGTAGTTATCTTCATCAGGTTTGGTTTTCTCGAGTCGCAGAAGATCGCGATTGAGTACCGAAACATGTTCGTCCATCTCTTCCAAGAATGTGCTCATCAGCCGCTGGATCAAGGCTTCTTTGTTCACGATTAGACACCGGAGAGGGAAACTGAGTCTTTCAATTCAGCAGCCAGTAGATTCAAATCCTGAGCAGCCTTTTCCATCTGCTTAGTGGAATCGAGATTCTGTCTGGTTACTTGTTCGATACTGGTCATCGACTGTTGAATCTGTGCCATGCCGATTACTTGCTGAGCCGCTGATGCAGCGATTTGAGTCGCCGAGATCGAGGCAGAACTGGTGGCATCAGCCAGAGTGCGGATGTGTTCGCCGGTTTGATTCACTACGCTCACTGCAGCCTTTACCGAACGCGTTCCTTCTTCCGTAGACATAACAGCTCTATTAGTAGCTTTCTGAATGTCGTTGAGAATTTGTCGAACTTGCTGCGTAGCTTTTTTCGACTGATCGGCAAGCGCTTTTATTTCGCCTGCCACCACCGAGAACCCGCGGCCATGCTCTCCGGCACGTGCGGCTTCAATTGCGGCATTGAGAGCCAGCAGATTGGTTTGTTCCGCAATCTCATTGACAGTGGTGATGATATCGCCGATATCTTTGGCTTGTTCAGCCAACGCAAGAATATTCGACGCGGTTGATTCAACTTCGGATTGAACTTTTTCCATCGACTTGATTGATTCTTCGACTGCCAACAAACCGGACTTTCCGATTGTTACGGTTTCGCCCGTCGCTTGAGCAACCTCACGAGCACGTTCTGCAGCCTGGTTACAGGTTTGCAGCACCTCATCAGCGGCGGTAACCGTCTCGGAAACGCTGCTTGCTTGCACGTGCGTGCCGGCAGATTGTTGCTCGGTAGCTGCTTGAATTTGCGAGGCAGCAGATGCTAATTTTGCCACTATGCCCGCGGCGCAGGAGATGATGGTCTTATATCGCTCTTCGCTCTGTTTAAGAGCGTCTTCAGCAACTCTACGATCGGTCAGATCTCTTGCGACTTTAGAAAACCCGATCAATTCACCATCGGCATTTCTCATTGCGGTCAAGATCATATTCGCCCAGAAGTGCGAACCATCTTTGCGCACACGCCAGCCTTCGTCTTCGAAACGACCGTTGGAAGCAGCCATTCGCAGTTCCATTTCGGGTTTGCCGGAGAGAATATCCTCTTGAGGATAGAAGCAACTGAAATTATGTCCGAGAATTTCGTCGGGACGATAACCTTTCAGGTTTTGTGCTCCCAGGTTCCACGTCAAAACTTTTCCGGATTGGTCCAGCATGATGACTTCGTAGTCAGCTAGTCCCTCGACCAGGTCTTTAAACCTTTCGTCAGTGAGGAGGTCGGTAGCACCCGTAGTGGCATCGCTTTTGCGAGGTAATACTGTTTTTCTTTCTAGAACTTGCTTAGTCATATTGCTCCTTACTGAACATCACTCTGATTGACAAAAAGTCGGGGATCATCGATCAACTGAGAACCATCAAAAACCGTCATTGCATCACTTGTTACACCTCTTATATAGTCTCGTCCGATGCCCGAGACGAATTCAGGTGCCTCCAGCAAGGCGGTGACATCGAGTGAAGCGACACTCTCAACCGAGTCGACCAAAATGCTGAATTCAATTTTTTCCTTACCGATCACGATTACTCGAGCACCTTCTGCAACTTGGCGTTCCTTAAGTCCTAGAACGCGGCGCAAATCGAGAAGTGCGACAAGTTGTCCGTGTAAATTGATTACACCAACCATAAAGTCAGGCACCCCAGGCACGCGAGTAACATCGGTAAACGGAATAATTTCGTGGACAAAACAAGCTTCGAGACAGCATCTCTCACCACCGGCGATGAATGTGATCACCTCCATCAAGTTAGTGTTCATCTTGCTGGTGCTTTGAGCTGCAGCTAATTTAGCGGCCCGCTCGTTCATCAACTTGACGCCCGGGTCAAGTGCAACTTGGCGTTCGCCATCAATGACGGCAGGCATCTCGTCTAAGGAATTTGCTCCAATCACCATGTCAGTTTTCGCCTCGTAATGCCAGTAGATGTTTAGTCGCTTGCGACGTCATCGCATCAGCCGTCTCATTGTTGCTCAGGTACATGATTTGATCCGCAGGCAATTGCGAACAGATCTTCAGCACATTTTCGTAAGACTTAATTGCTGCTCGATCCTCTTTTAAAATCTGCTGAACTACAGCTAAAGTGAAGTGAGCGGTAACAATGGAGCGATCCAGATAGATCACCTTTTTGAGCGCTTGCGACGCAGCAGTCAGATCGCGTTTTTCCATGTAGAGCATGCTCTGCAGAAACCACAACTCGGTGGACAACGGGTGCCTATCGAGCGCACTAGTTAGCTCAAGCTGTGCCTTTTCGATGTGACCGAGGTTGGTCAAACACCTGACAATGAGTGCATTGCTTGCCTCATCGGAAGGACCAGTAGTTAAAGCATCTACAACGGTCTGCCATTCACCCCTGGCGAATAATTCGGACACACTGACCATTCGTTCGCATTGAACGGCCACTGCCGATGGTGGCGCGGTCGGAGCACAAGCGACCGTTTGATTTCGAGCGATCGGCTGCGGAGATCGGCTCAGGGTTTGAACTTTCGCGGAAACAATTGAAACGGGTGGCAATTCAGACTTACGGTAAAAGCGACCTTTATCTTGCAATTGCAGTTCAAATGGTGCCGACTTGAGCGGTGGGTCGGACACGCTGGTTACCATCCATCCGCCTTCGGAAAGGCAATTGTAGAACTGCTGTGTCAGCCGATCTACCGTTTCACGATCGAAATAGATGAGAACGTTGCGACAAAAAATGATGTCGGATTGTTTGAGATCTTCTTGCTTGTCGAGGTCGGCATCCAATAGATTCACTTGTCGAAACCGCACATTTTCTCGAAGCTGTTGATTGACGATCCATCCATTTGCAACGGGCTCGAAACAGCGGCGGACAAACTTTTCATCCGCGGCGCGAAAAGACCATTTGGAGTACTGCCCGCGGGTTGCATGAGCTAAGGATTGAGTGGAAATATCCGTTGCCGTAATTTGAAAACGATTTTTCAGTCCGGCGTCCATCAACTGCGCAGCCAGAGTGTAAGCTTCTTCTCCGGTAGAGCAACCCGCGCACCAGATTTTCAATCGCGGTCTGGAATTGTTTTCCATGAGGCGCGGCACAATGGTACTTGTCAAACAATCAATCTGCGTATTCTCTCTCTGGAAGTAGGTTTCACCAACCACCATTATGTTGATGAAGCGCTGAAAATCACTGACGTTACTTCCAATTTGCTTTTCAAACGCGATCAAATCCTCGCACCCCATCTCTCTCATCGCAGAGAGCATGCTGCACTCACTAGATTGCAATCGGTTTTCGGGAAAGGTCAGGCCTATACGTTCATGCAATCTCTTTGCCAGGCGCTCGAATTCCGGACGACTCCACATTCTATGCACGCCCCGCTGCAGCAAAGGTTTCCATCGGAACTGATTTTCTGGAAAGTAAGGTTTTGAGTGATTCAGGATTATGCAGCATGATCAGGTGACCATTGTGCTTTATCACATCATCGATAAATGGAACTGTGATCAAACTATTCGAAGAACCGGATCCGGTGCCCGACTCCAGTTGAGCCAACTCGATCGTGCGGTCCGCCCGCAGTATGCAAAGTTGATCGTGTGATGTTCGAACAATGATCAAATGATCGCTATGGACCATCGGATGATCTTCTAGTTCAAATACAGCACGCATGTTGAGAACCGGAATCACTGAACCTCTAATGTCTGCCAGACCATCGATGTACTTACCTGAGTTAGGCAAGGGTGACAGCGTGAGAGCGGGGACGATCTCCACCACCTGGTCCAATTTGACCGCCGCTCGAAAATCGCTGGTTAGTTCAAAAATCAGCCACTGCTGTTTGTCGCTCGACATAGTAATCGCGATTCCTCTAATGGCGCCCAAAATCAACCGAAGCTCGTGCTCGAGCTTGGTGATATCTGTTTTGCAGTTTATTTAAAACGTCTGGGTACTTAGTGTTCCTGCTTCGCAGAGCTAAGTACGTTTCCCCCACCGCAGGAAAGGTTGCCATTCCAATCCCTGCAATACGATTCTATTGGATTGACCCGTTAGCCATAATCCACCATTGTGATGATCTTTCGGGTGACTGACTCGTGCCGTTCACCTGATCAGGTGTCAACGCACTGACTTTCGGTCTTGCGAAGCCATCCCCATTCGATGATCGAACCGTCGTAAACCGGGATCACCTCGCCCGTGTAAATCTCATGCAAGAGAGAAAACGTCGCCGCCCGCACGCCGACCTCACAGTATGCCACTCTGTCGGGAGCGTTGATGATATCTGGTGGTGTGATTTCGAAGTAACGCTCACGATTGATGAACGTACCGTCGGACTCGAACAAATCGGCGAAAGGAAAAAGTATCGAGTTGGGCAATTTGCCTTTGAACGGCTGGTAGTCGTAGCAGTCGCCGTGGAATTCCGCTGCGGTACGTGTGTCGATCATCAAAGGCAACTGTTCATTTTTCTTGAACACTTCATCATGTTTTACTCTGCGTCGGTGATCGAGTGCAAGCTTGAACTCGCCTTTCACTGGAGGCGATTGCGGCTCGCCTGCTTCGACGGGTCCACCGGCATTAACCCACTCGTTCCATCCATGATCGAGCATGTAGACCTCGCGCGCACCAAGATACAACAGCATCCATGCAACGCGTCCTTCTCGACCTTTGGAACGAACAGAGTCGGCGTACACCACAATTGGTGCATGCTGTTTGATGCCCGCTTCAATCAATCGTTTTTCGAAGATACTATCTTCAGTACTGGCCAGAGTGCCCCAGTAACCGGGCTCATGCAAAATCGGCGCGGCTTCGGCTGGAGCATTTTCACACCACTCCTCCCAGGCGATCCTGATAGCGCCCGGGATGTGACCGTTCAAATACTCCTGCTCCGGACGAGAGTCAACGACTTGATATTTGCGTTTGTCTTCACGCAAGTCAACAAGCAGCGTTTCAATGTCGAGCAGCGCTATAGACACTAAGCTTATGCCTTTTGGAAATAGCGAACCAACTCGGTGTATTCATTGAGGTCGGCTGACGTCTTCTGCAAGTCGTTGCCGTCTGCATAGACGTGTACAAGCGGTTCGACAGCATCAGGCAAAACAAGAATCCAATGATCTTTTCTCGTTTCGATCTTTACGCCGTCGAGCAATTCGACTTGATTGTCTTGATGCTTCTCGACCAAAAGGCGCATGACCTGTCCTTTTCGGTCCCACGGACAATGCACGGAATCAACTTGATAGATTAGCGGCGGCAGACTCTTCACCGCGTCGCTCAAACTTCTGCCCTGATAGGTCAAGTGTTCAATCACTTGTCCTACGGAGAACAGAGCATCGTATCCGTTTTGAAACTCAGGGAAGATAAAGCATCCGCTGGAAGAACCACCGAGTGCGGCATCTTTAGTTTTCGAAGTCACCGTGCCGATTTCGGTCTCGGACGCCTTGCATCGAACGACTTTGCAATTGTGTTGCTCGGCAATGCGCTCGATGATCGAGCTGGCGTTGACCGGCACCACGACTGTTTTGCCAGGCTTGTCGCGCAGAATAATTTCAGCAACCAGAGCAAGCAGGAGTTCACCTCTGATGATCTGTCCGGTGTCATCCACCAGGGTGAGCTGTTCTCCGTTGCGTCCAATTTGCACGCCCATCTCTGCATTCAGAGCCTTCACGACATCGGCGAGCTGTTTGCGCATGCCCAGTCGATCTTCAGGTCGTGGTGGATTGTTGACACGAATCGAGGAGTTTAAAACTACTGATTCGATACCAAGCTCACCAAGCAGATCGGGCAGGGATAACTTCCGTTTCCGCCATGGCGTAGTCGAGAATTACCTTTGGCGCCTGCGTGGCGATGTCGCCGGATCGAGTCATACGAGTGAAGGCAGAGCCTGGCATTACGCAGAAAGGCACCGTGTCTTCTTCGAAGACCTGACCTTTGATGCATTCCAAAAACGCTTCCTTGTAATACTGTTTTACGCGGCTTGGATAGATGATGTTGCCGACTTCGTTGGGCTTGCAGCGCGGGAAGTCCTCTTTGAAAAACGTATTTTCGATTTTTCGCTCGAGCTTCTTATTGATCGAAATTCCGGCGGGATCGAAAAACTCAAGTGTGATCTTGTCTAGTTCTCTTTGTGAAAGTCTGACGTGAATCAGTCCTGCTGCGCGTTGGGTTTGAATGTAATACCGCGCGATTGGCAGAGGGGTGGCCTCTAAGTTTTGTACTTCGATTCCGACGGACATCAAACCTGCGATTACAGCTCTGGTTATCATTTGACTTACAGGCCAATAGTCCCGGCTGACCAGAATTGGACCACCGTTCAAAGTCGCACCGTAAGCGGCTGCCAGGTTGACGGCGAATTCAGGGGTGATTTCGATGTTTGCTAAACCACGAACACCGTGTGCGCCGAACAAACTCCTTGGCGCGCGAGTTCCCCATACCAATGAAGTGAGTACGCGAGAACCGGATTCAATTACTTTATCCGGCCATACTCTCACGTCCGGGCTGATGGTGGCTTCTTGTCCGACGGCCGTGTTGGCGCCTACAATTGCTCCTTCCAAAAGTTCTGCGCCATCATGGATGGTGGCACCATTGCAAACAACGCAAGCGCGCAATTGCGCGGCGTTGCCGACGTAAACGTTGGACCAGATTACCGGTTGCTTCATGGACACTTGCTCTTGCACGACGACGTTGTCACCGATCGTGGTGTAAGGCCCGATTTCCGTCTCTGGTCCGATTCGACAATTGTTACCGATCAGAATCGGTCCTTGAAGCTTCGCAGTAGGATCGATCATCGTGCCTTCGCCGATCAACACGTCTTCTTCCGCCGTCGGCAAATCGATATCCATCCAACATTTGCCTTCCAGCAAATCTTTATGCGCTTGCCGGTACATTTGCAAGTTTCCAATATCGCACCAGTATGCATCGGAAACGTATCCGTACATCGGTTCGTTTCTCAGCATCAGAAGCGGAAACAGGTCATTGGAGAAATCCTGCTCCTGTCCCATGACGATGTATTTGAGAACCTCAGGTTCCAAAATGTACGTTCCGGTATTGGCAGTATCGGAAAACACTTCACTGGCGCCCGGCTTCTCGAGAAACCGTTGAATCCTGCCTTCCGAGTCGGTAATCACCAGACCGTATTCGAATGGATTCGGCACACGCTTCAAGATCAAAGTAGCTTTTGATTTTTTCTCTCTGTGAAATTTGAGAGCCTCGGTCAGATCGATATCTGTAAGTGTGTCGCCCGAGATAACGATGAATGTGCCGTCTTTCAGTTTATCTTGAACAGCTTTGACACAACCGGCGGTGCCCAGTGGCTTGCCTTCTTCGATTGCATAGTCGATGCGGCAGTCGAGATCGGAACCGTCGCCGAAATAGTCTTTAATCGCGTCAGGTAGGTAGTGAAGAGTGAAGATGATGTCTTCGCAGCCATGCTTCTTCAGCAAGTTGACGATGTGTAGTGCCATCGGCTTGTTAGCCACAGGAACCATCGGCTTTGGCAGGTTACAGGTGAGAGGTCTCAATCGAGTCCCCGATCCACCAGCCATGATTACTGCTTTCATCGTCACTCCTCCACTATCGGTCGGTGTTTACTTCTCTTACTTGACGGTTAATGTGTACTTGAACTCGTTTGATATTTGATTGACGGTTAACGTTTACTTGAACTGGTTTGATACTTGATTGACGCTTAACGTTTACTTGAACTCGTTTGATACTTGATTAACGCTTAACGTTTACTTGAACTGATTTGATACTTGATTGACGCTTAACGTTTACTTGAACTCGTTTGATACTTGATTGACGCTTAATTGATACTTGATTGATTGGTCGCATTATTGAACCAGTCAGACTGGCTCAAACAGTGACTTTTGGTTTGTCTTCTTTTTTGCCTGCGCTGTCGAGCAGACCGGCTTTCTTCTCGGCAAGTACATCTTCGTATACCTTGCGAGTGGCTTGGGCGATGCTTTTCCAGTTGTAGATCGAATGCACTCTTTCGTATGCGGTCCGGCGCAAATGATCGGCAAGATCCGGATTGCGCAATACTTCCAACAAACCCCAGGCCAAACTCTGAGCGTTGCCTGCGTAGGTCGTGATACCGGTCTGTCCATGCTCGACGAAGTCACGCAATCCGCCAGTATCTGAGACAACGACAGGAACGTTGGCAGCCATTCCCTCCAGCGCCACAATGCCGAAAGGCTCATAGAGACTGGGGATACAAACGATATCTGCAATCTTGTACAGGCGCAGCAATTCTTCGTCGCTCACGTATCCAAGGAATCGGACGTTGTGGTCGATGCCCAGTGCATGCGCTTGTCCGCGCAAGTCGTCCATGAAATAGCCTGTACCGACGACGAGGAACTGAGTGCCCGGATAGTGAGAAAGCACCATCGGTGCCGCTTGCAGCATAATCTGCACGCCTTTCTCGTTGACCAATCGTCCCACATAGAGCACGATTCGCTGATGCTCAGCCGCGTACATCATTCTGGTCGGTTTTGGATCAAACTCGAAATCAAAATGCGACGGATCAGTTCCATTAGGAATGACGGCGATTTTGTCGAAGGGAACGTTGAACAGCTTGTTCAGTTCCCAGTACATATGTTGACTATTGACAATGCATTTCCAGGATTCGAAGGTCAGACGCCATTCCATCTGATTGACGTAGCGCTGCTGGTCAGTATGAATTCCGCCCATTCTTCCGGCTTCGGTGGCGTGAATTGTCGAAACCATTGGAATGCCCAAACCGGTTTTTAACACCCAGGCTGCGTCAGTGACCATCCAGTCGTGGGCGTGGATGATGTCGAACGGTTTCTGCATATGGAGCTGAAGTGCGTATTGCAAAAGACCGATGTTTAACCGCGAGACCCAGGTCATGAAATCAGGAGTTGTATCGGATTGCGTTTTCACACGGTGCACGTGCACCAGACCGTCCATTTCGTGCTCTGCAGTACCGGGGTGATCGGCTGTGACCACATGGACTTCCAGCCCCTGATCGGCGAGTTCTTTAGATAGCGCCCAAACGACCCGCGCCAAGCCGCCGATGATTCGGGGTGGGTACTCCCAGGCCAGCATTAAAACTCGTTCTTTCACTTGAAAACTCCAATCGGGTGGGCGATTACATATCTTTGGCCGGCAGGATCTCGACCCCGTATCGGCATACGCAGGTCGAATACAAACATATACCCGGACAGCGCATAAAGATCATACTAAAACTGGCTAGCGGAAAGATGAATCGTGATCGAAACCCGAAGTAATTTGAACGCTTGTTTACTCGATGGCAAGGGGGCGGGACATGAGCGCCATGATTGCTTTTTCAGGCGTGCTTGCGCCTTGCAAAATTTGTTGTACTTGATAGGCAATCGGCAGTTCCAATTGCAATTTTTTGGAAAGCTCGCAGACCGCGTAGGTGGCGGTCACGCCTTCGGGCTCCGTCTCGACGAGTTTCAACGCCGCAGCCAGACTGGTGCCTTTGGCCAAGTGATGGCCAACGCGGTAGTTGCGAGACAGTGGTCCCTGGCAGGTCGCGATCAAATCTCCCATGCCTGAGAGTCCATAGAGTGTCGATTCCCTGGCTCCCAATGCCAGCGAAAGTCGCTTCATCTCGTTCAATCCGCGGGTGAGAAGTGCGGCTTTGGCATTGACTCCGAGGTTGAGACCGTCGGAGCCACCAGCGGCAATGGCAATTATGTTTTTCAACGTGCCACCAAGTTCGACACCAGCAATATCATCGCTCGCGTAAAGTCGAAAGGAATTAGTACTCAAAGTTTTCTGCACTTGCCTGGCATCTTCCAGGTCCAAGCCGGCAACTACTGCGGCTGCCGGGAGTCCGGCACGAATTTCGAAAGCGAGGTTGGGACCGGAAAGGCAGAGGATTCGGCCGGCGTTAAGTTCCTGAGTGAGAACTTCGGACATACGCAGGTTAGAATCGAGTTCCAACCCTTTAACGACGCTCACAACCAAAGGCGAGGAGGCACCAATCACCGGTCTCAAAAGACGAGCGGTGGCTCGCATGTGCTGCGAAGTGCACGCAATCACGATGACTCCGGCACCGTGGATAGTATCTTCAAGATCACTCGACAGGGTTAAACGTTCGGGCACCGCAACTGGTGCCGGCTTCTCTAAAATGCCGGTTTCCCGCATCCGCGCAATTTTTTCCGGACTGCGCGAGAACAGCCTGACATCAAGCGTTCCACTCTTCGCAAGCAGCCAGGCGATGGTCGAGCCCCAATTACCCGAACCGATAACAGCAACTTTCACACCGGAAAATGAGGTCATGGAATAATCGGTTTTGCAGTCTCCGGTCTGTAAGCGACAGCACAGTTTCGTCCAGCTGATTTAGCTTCCTGGAGAGCCATGTACGATTGATTGACCCACTGTTCCAGTGTCGTCTTCTTCGGTTCCAAGATCGCGATGCCGGCGGAGCACGTAGCGTAGAATCCCGAATGCGACATCGTCACATGCTGGATCGCTGCAAAGTCGGACAAAATGCGCGTAGCCAGCGTAACGGCTTCTTTCTCGTCGAGACTCTCCGCAATAATGCCGAATTCATCGCCTCCGATGCGCCCGATGATATCCGACTGCCTGAGTCGTCTTCGCAACAACAATGACAGCGCGACCAGAACTTTGTCACCACCCGGATAACCATGTCGCTCGTTGATCGATCTAAAGTAATCGACATCGAGAGTGATTAATGCAAGATGACCACTGGAGCGCCGCTTTTGCTGCGACACCGTGGCGGTTCCTTGTTCCATAAAAGCGGTGTGATTGAGCAGATTGGTCAATCCATCTTTATGCAAAAGTGTTTTTAGAAAACGCGATCTCTCCAAACGAGAAGAGACGCTGTTGAGTAACAACGCAGGAGGCACGGGCTTCACCAGGTGATCGTCACCACCGGCCCGTGCGCTTTCGATGCGGGCATCCAGTTGACCTTGCGTAGTTAAGAATAGAACCGGCAGCGTGGCATGACGTTCGTCCTGCCTGATGTAGCGCGCCAATTCGTAACCGGTCATGCCGGGGAGCATAACGTCGAGTAAAACTAGATCCGGTTGAAACTGCGACATGTATGAATCGAAGTGCTTCGGGTCCGTACACGTGCGAACCTGATAGCCAGCCGATTCCAAGAAAGCTCGGATGAACGCGGCTTGATCCGGATCGTCTTCCACCGACAAAATGCGAGGGGGATCTTGCCGTTTTTTATCCAACAGATATCTTAGTCGACGAAGCATAGCCTTCATATCGACTGGCTTTTCAAAGTGTGCGTCGGCACCGCAGTGAATCGATCTGACTTTGTCCAAGAATCCGGTTTGTTTGCTCACAATAATAATTGCGGGTTCTTCGCCTTGCGGCATGGCGCGCACGCGTTCAACCAGTTCATACGCATCGCCGTCTGGGAGCGGCATTTCGAGGAGCAATCCATCAGGCATTTGTTTTTGCAGTTCAGTCATTGCCTGGGCGATATTGCGTGAGGTCTTAACGCTCATTCCGTTTTCTTCAACGAGCGAAGTGAGCGCAAGGAGATTGTTCTGATCCTCATCAATGATCAAAATCGATGCTTTACCGGTATCAGGAATCGGTGGTGTTGGACGAGTAAGAGGCTCTTCAGTAGCCGTAGTAGCAGGGACAGCTGTAGTGCCACCACCGAGGTTGGCGGTTTCTGTTCCTGTCCCTGCAAAAATCAAAGAGAGTTCCGAAATGATTGCTTTCAGTTTTTGCACATCAGCTGGTTGCTCACTGATATTGCCACGCAAAATAGACTCGCAGTACTGCTCGCCTTCGGCGCCGAGCTGCGAGACTTGCGAAAATCCATACATGGAACCAGAACCGGCGAGCCAGTGAAAGTTGCGGCTCAAGCGGCGGACGAGCTCAGGATCGGAAGGATTCGAAAAGAGGCCGTCGAGAATCTCGAGTATCTCGGCCAAACGTTCGGTCGATCTCTTGAGGTATTTCTCTTTAAGCTCCCCGAAGGTCTCCTTCCAGGACTGCATCTGAGCGTCAACCCTCCAAAATTTTCTGAACGTCCTGCGCCAGCGTCGTCGGGTCGAAAGGCTTAGTGAGGACGCCTGTGGCACCCATTCGCTTTAGCTTTTCAATCTCAGCGGTCATCGCTTTTGCAGTAAGAAATATCACCGGAATTCCGGCTGTCGCTTCATTGTTTTTCAGCGCTTCGAGCGTTGATGGACCATCCATGATGGGCATCATCATGTCCAATAGAATTACATCGGGTCTTTCTTTGGAAGCCACTTCAATTCCATGAGCGCCATTTTCAGCTTCGATCACATCGAGACCGCCCAGAAGCATCAAGCTCATTTTGGCTATCTCTCTTGTGTCTTCTTCATCATCAATGATGAGTACTCTCATTGTCATTCCTCTTGTATTGCGGGCTTCCGGACCGGGTTTCCGTTTCGATTTTAACTTTTCAGTGGACTTTAACTCTCAGTGGACTTTCTCTGTGGACTTTAGCTCTGTGTGGACTTTGGCTCTCAGTGGACTTTAGCTCTCAGTGGACTTTAGCTCTCAGTGGACTTCGAATCTTCCAGAATTTTCCGAACCTGGTCTGCTAGTTTCACTGGATCGAATGGCTTGGTGATGACAGCAAGGGCACCAAGCTTCTTCATCTCATCGAACCCGTCAAACATTCCTTTTGTGGTAACGAAAATTACTGGAATGTCCACGGTAGCCGGATTCTTCCGCATGTTAGACAGCGTCTGCGTTCCATCCATGCCTGGCATCACCAGATCTAAGAGAATAACGTCGGGCTGATCCGCTTCAGCCTTCCTCAGACCTTCCTCACCACTAGAGGCCTCGACTACTTCGGCTCCGCCGAGCAGACCAAGGCAACTTGAGGCAATTGTTCGAAAGTCCTCCTCATCATCAATTATGAGAACCTTCATTCCGGGATTCGTCCCCTCTCTGCAATTGGAGGCGCGCAGCCTCGCCCGATTGACCACCAGCCAGACATATTAACACTTTAGACCGCTAGATCTTCGGTGCTCTTAGCCTTTATTCCCCATGGCAAGTAAGTTAGACGTAGACTGAACAGGAATGCTCGAGACTACTGATAATTATCACCAGACTAACGCGTTGGAACGCGTTGGGACGCGTTACCTCACCCCACACCAATTCGCAATCCACTTTTGCTCTTATACTGTTTCAACGCTCCGTTGAAATCGTGGAATTAGGCAGGGAACTGTAAAACGCAAGCCTGGAGCGGGTTAGCAACAGCGTTCCAACTCAAGCATATTTCAACAAAACATTTAAACGACCGATTGACTCTTCTACTGTTTCAACGCGCTGTTGAAACGTGAAAATAAGGCAGTGGACTGGAAAACGCACTCCTAGACTGGGTTGCAGCAAAATGTCTAACTCAAGCATATTTCAACGAAACGTTTAAACGACCTAAGGCCGAAAGTTGTCACTGTTGACTAAGTCCAAAGTCGGTCGCTGTTAACTATGGTCCAACGTTGGTCACTGTTGGCTGAGGCCAAAGTCGATCGCTGTCGGCTCAGGCCAGGCTAAAAGTCGATCGCTCTGGACGAAGGGCGAAATTTGGCTCAATCCGAAAGTTGATCACTGTTAACTAAGACAGTTGGTCGCTGTTAACTAAGGCCAAAAGTTGGTCGCTGTTGACCAAGCCCACAATTGGTCGCTGTTTACCAAGTCCAAAAGTTGATCGCTGTTGACCAAGGCCACAAGTTGGTCGCTGTTGACCAAGATCCAAGTTGGTCACTGTTGACCAAGGCCACAAGTTGCTCGCTGTTAACCAAGATCCAAGTTGGTCACTGTTGACCAAGGCCACAAGTTGGTCGCTGTTGGAGCGCTAACCGCCCAGGACTTTTTCTTTTGCGCCGGTGACGACAAGTGTGGAATCAGTCTTGGCAGGCGGGATTCGGAACCAGAATGAGCTGCCTTTGCCCTCTTCTGACTCGACACCGATTTGTCCGCCATGTTGTTCGATGATGCCTTTGCAAATTGCAAGACCCAGACCCGTACCGCCTTTCTTCTTGGCGTCGGAGGCTTCGACTTGTTGGAATCTTTGGAACAGAAGCTTCTTGAACTTCTCTGGAATACCACGACCACGGTCGACTACGCGCACCTGCACAAAGCCTGCTGCGTACTCGGTGTAGACAGAGACTGTCGCATCTCGTGGAGAGAACTTGATTGCGTTAGATAACAAGTTGACGAGAACTTGAACGATTCTATCGCCGTCAGCGTACACAGTTACATCAGACGGAATGATCTCCAATTTGACACCATTGCTGGCGGCAAATGAACCGACTGATTGCTCGGAACGTTCCAAGATGTCGTGCATCGATGCGTTGTCGAATACCATGTCGAGTTTGCCGGCTTCCAGCTTTTCGATATCGAGAATGTCGTTGATCAAACCGATCAATCGAATCGTGTTTCTTTCCGCGATTCCGACTACCTTCTGCGCTTGTTCAGGCAACTTGCCCATGGCACCTACGGATAGTAGTGTGAGTGAACCACGAATGGATGTGAGTGGAGTACGCAATTCGTGCGATACGGTAGAAACGAATTCCTTCTTCAAACGCTCTACTTCGCGGCGCTCTGACACATCTAGTACGTTCGCCATGTAGCGCTCGCCTTCGTGTGTTTTCAATTCGCTGAGCGACAATTCCACAGGGAAATCTTCGCCGTTCTTTTTAATACAATCGAATTCGCCGATACGGTTTAACGCTTGATTAAAGAGCGTTTCCATAAATGCCATCGTATCGTTTTCATTATGTTCCGAGAAGAATTTGGAATCGCCGAACAAAGCCAGTAAGTGTCGACCGACAATTTCTTCGGCCTTATATCCGAAGATGCCTTCAGCGGCTGGGTTCATTGACTCGATGAAACCATCATGATTGACGATGACGAGACCGACGATCATGTGGTTGATGATCGTTCTAATTCTCTGCTCCGACGCGCGAATGGCTTCTTCAGCCAGTTTCCGCTCGGTGATGTCGTGGGCTACGCAGAACATTGCTCGTTCTTTTTCCGACCAGTATGCCGACCACGACACTGAAATTTCGGAACCATCTTTTCGGCGAACCCGGTTGTCGAACTGCATGTTGCCTTTCTCGGCACGAACAGCGCGAACAGATTTGATCGTTTCAGAGATGTCCTGCGGCGCAATAATTTCAATGAACCGTTTTCCAAGAAGCTCTTCCTGCGTGTATTGCCAGTTCTCATAGCAAGCAGGGTTGCAGGCGACGAACTTACCATCCATGTCAATTGAACAAATTACGTCGACAGCGTTGTCGATAACGGCACGCTCTTTCCGTGCGGCTTCCATGAGAGCGTCCGCCATGCTGTGGAACACGCCGTCGAGGTGAGAGATTTCATCGCTGCCACCGACTGGTGGGTTCAAAGCCTGTCCACGAGCCAATCGGAAAGAGTTGTCCGTCATCACGTCCAGACGGTTTTTAATAGACCTTGTGAAAAACCATAGCAAGACGAATGCGATCAAGATGTTGAAGACTACGCCCGCGACGAGGAACAACTTCAGGATTGTTCTCGATCGGTTTTGCTTCTCAGGACTTTCCGCTTCGATTCGTCGTTCGTCCTCGGTTAATCCGCGCAGTTCATCCTGCAATTTATCAGCCAGCGAACGGATTTCCTTATACATGTGTCGAGCACGGAATTGAGCGACGTCTACTCGATTGTCGTCAATAGCGGCTTTTGCTTCACCCAGAATCTTCAGACCTGTGACTGTGATTTTCTGCAGGTTTTCCAAAATTTGTTGTTGCTTTGGATTATCGCCAACCAGTTTTTTCAGTTCAGCCAAATCCTGCGGAATTTGTCGAACGATCTTGTCGTATCTGTCAGAGAACAACGGGCTCTTCGTGATGGAGTAGCCGCCCATCGCGACACCGGCGTCGTAGAACAACTTCGACAATGTGTTGGCTTGCGAGATGATCGCTTTTGACCGGACCTGTCTTTGAACTTCAACTTCAGCTCGGTGCAAAAGTTCTGTCAAAACAGCGAGGAACACCAACTCGAAAAGCAACGGCACAAGGACCAGAATGGCTCCCTTGTGGACAATCTTGAGGTTGAATCTTAGCTGAGCTGGTAGCACTGCTGCTTATAGCCTCTGCCCATGGGGCTTAAACTCGATGCCGGATGAATGGCATTGCGTTTCAAAACGGTCCAGGTTTCCTGCGACTTTATCTGACAAAACTGTATATTCCCAGAATCTGTCTATTTTTACTCTAAGTAGATGAAAATGACGATTCTGGCAGTGCAGTTGCGGATAATTTCGTGATGCTACTTGCCGCCTTTGAGAGCATCCAACATCTTGGAGAGGTCGTTGTTGCTCTGCGGGGGCGGTGTCCGCAGTGTAACTCCACCACTCGCACGAGGCGCCTGCGCAGCGGGTCTGGCGGCCTGAGGGCGTCTGGGCGCATCCAAACCCATTTCAGAAGCCATGTCATTCATCATGCGCTGGGTTTCATCATCCATGAAAACTTCCGCCTGACTGGAAGCCAATTTAAATCCCCCGGGCAATCCAAAGAAGTTAGCCGGGATCTGGCGTCCTTCGCCCTTGAAGGTATCAAGCGCCGTAACCACCCGGCCGTCCGAGCCGGTGTAACTGATGCGCAGCGGGAAAAATTTCGTCTTCGGCATTCCATAAGTGTTGGCGAGCATGTCTGAAACTGATGGAGGAACCGAAATGTCGGTCGCCACCCAGCACTCCGCAGACGAGACCGCGTTCAGGTTTTTCGCCCCAGCACCGGCGATGGGGGCACCGCCTTTCATGGTGTACTTCGCAGCGCGCAAACCGGCGACCGAGCCCGAGCCTGCTTGTTGCCATGGACGACTCTTCATTTCCAAAGTGCGGGAATCGCGCCGAGCAATCTGTTTTTGCCACTCCTGGAAAGTCGTAGCGTAGTACAAACGCGTTTTATCGTTGTACATAGTCACGCCCCAGTTCGGTCCCATTGTCGAAATGTTTGCGCCGAGCTTCGGCACAGTCCACTTCAAACCGTTGGGACTAACATAAGTGTAGAGGTCTCCCATCGCGGTGCTCTTCTGAGTGAGCGCCCAGCCCGACTCTTGAGCTTTCGCCGCACTCGCTTGCGTTACCAGAAGCGCCAGCATAGCCGCGCAGCGAACCAACTTACCGGACTTCATCAACATCAACCTCGCCACTCATCTCTCTATCGAATAATAATGAATTTCCGCAGGAAAAACATGAATGTTCGCCGTCCACGTTTTACCCGGACGTAGAAAGATAGAATCGCTCTGAGATGAAAGGAAACGGATCGATTGCGTAGACGTTATCGAATAGTTCTCAGCAGCCGGCTGTCGAAAACCGCACCGGGAGTGATTGTTGGCTCAGTTACCGGAACGTCTTTTCCATACCGAGCTTCCACCAGTTTGGCGACCAGTGGGTCTTTGAGATCGAAATCGCCAACCATCTGAATCTTGCCGATCTTGAGTTTCGTCGATTCATAATATGCTTTCCAAACCAGCTCGGAGCAATACATCTTATCGTTGCCCCAACCGAAAAGGCTGTCGTAATCTTTGCCTTCGTTCTTCTGCAACGCCTTATGCAACTTGTCCAGAGTGTCCTTGGTGAGAACTTCGTCCGCGTTTTTCAATCTTCGCACGGCGTACGTTTCACCGCTATCCGGTTTGTGGAAATCCTTCAGAGGCGTCTTCTTGACCGGCTGAACAGCTTCGTAAACCATCCAGTCATTGCCTTCCTTGAAGAGAACTCCGCAATGAGTCATCGGTGACTTCGAGACAGTTTGAATTGCCTTGCCCTCGTCGAACATTCCGTTGGAGACGAAGATTATGTCACCGTCACGCAAATCCTTTTCCGCAGGCAGATCTTTCTTGAGATCAGCCTTGGCTGTACTTTCCCTGTGTCTGTGACGATGCTCCGCTTTCTCTTCCGGCTTTTCTTTTTGTCCATCAGCCTTTGCATCCACTGGCGTTGAAACCGGTTTCTCCGCGGTTTTCATCTCACCACTTTCTGCTGTTCTGGACTTCGGCATATCGCCGACCAGCGATAACAGATTCCATGGACTTTGCGTCGAATCTGACTGACCATCAGCTTCTGTACGACTATCAAACGCGAAAGGATTCGCGCCAAGTGCGAAATTATCTCTACTCAAAGTAGTATTGCCACGTTCTACCATATGTCCCCTCTTCATTGCGAGCGAAGCGTAATTTAGATCTGCGGTATGAGGAACTTGGAGGCTGAATGAAGTTTAGGGTGCAGTCGTGAATCTTTAGTGACCATACAGGTTTTTGATCGTAGCTTCACTGGTGGAACTACGATATTTCCACTGATACTATCAGTTCGAAAATCAATATCGCTAACTCTTCACGCGGTTTGGAGAAGGAAATTCAAGATCACAATTGTGAAATTCAAAAAAATCGCGCACCGTCCGTAGTGGCAAGCTTTAATTATCGAGCAGAATTTTCCACCCGCAGAAATCTTCGATTTTGGTCACGTTCCGATGACGTTGGAGCGCTAACCTTGCATCATTACTAGAACGCACAGGGTGTTATGCAATGACGCCAGTAGAAATGAAAGAAAGAAACTTAGCTGTTTCTGAATCTTATATGGATTCATCCCAGGCTTGCGAGTCGCAAGCGGTTGTAAGAGTTTTAAACCGCTTTAACTGGGTGATAAGCTCCACCAAGAACGCAGACCTGCATCCGGTCGGGTTCTTCGATAAGGCACAAGAATTCGCCGCCTCCAACTGATACTAGAACGCACCATAATTAGTGCGGCTATCCGTCGATGTAGATGATGCCCTGATTTTGAAGCGCAATTGGCAACATCTGCAAATACATTGGAAAGATGTCGAGAAACTCATTCAAAGTCGGACTGTTGGTCACGCGCGGTCTCGCATAATCGATAAAGTTATGCCAGAACCGGACGTATCCAACGACCATAGCCGGTCTATCTAGACTGATGAATAGCGATCCCAAAACCTGCGCACTGTCGACACGCCGGCGAACATTGCCATCCTGCCATTCATGGACCAGTGGCTTCGGCAACATCGCCACGCCACCGGTCTCCGGAAAACCTCTCTGCGTATGCCAGGCGCTGTCCAACGGCACGTTGGATGCAACGTCCTGATAGATCTGATCGCAGATCGAATCCTTGATGTGAACCTCTGAAATAAAGAATTCGAACACCAACTTTTCAAACATTGAGTCGACCGGATACTTCACGAATCGGTAGCAACCAACTGGTTGTCCGCCGCCTGAGACAGGACACGTGGAGCACTCCGGTATTCCTTGTTCGAAACTGCCCAACTGTTTCAAAATGCCGGCGTAATTGAGAATCTCTGGGTTTCGGTTGGTTCCTTGTACTTCAACTTTAACCTCCGCTCGCTGATGGTCGGGAACCATCTCCTCGACCATTCCTCTATAGGCGCGGAGCTTCAGCTTATGCAAAAACCCGTCAAGTCCAAGCGACGCCTGCAACGGACAGTTGATGAAGCCGATAATATCCGCGCCCATGTTAACACCGTCCGCTTTGAACTACCTGTGAAACCCATCTATTCTACAATGACGTTTCCTATAAGAAGAGAGACAAAATGTTTTTAGACTCGATGAAAGATAAGGTGCGCGGCAAGAATAAGCGAGTCGTTTACGCCGAAGGCAAGGAAGAGCGCGCCATTCGCGCGGCGGCATTACTTCGTGATGAAGATCTGGCCAAGCCGGTTCTAATCGGCACAACCGATGAAATCGAAAAGCATGCAAAGAAACTCGGTATCGATACCAAAGGAATCGACATCCACGATAAAGACGAAGATAAAAATTTCGACAAATATGTCGACACCTATTGTGAGCTTCGCAAACACAAAAAGATAACTCGCAAACAAGCAGAAGAAAAAGTGCGTCAGCCGCATTACTTCGGTGCGCTGATGGTCCACCTCGGAGCAGCCGACGGCATGGTCTCAGGTTTGAATAGCGAAACGAAACCGTTCATTCCGGCATTCGAAATCATCGGACTCAAGGAGGGCTTCAAAAGAGCGTCGTCACTGTTCGTTCTCGAATGGCCGGAACGACTTCTGTTTTTCGCCGACTGTTCCGTCAACATAGATCCTGATGCGAAGACCTTATGTGAAATCGCGCACGCTACCGCTCAGACAGTAGATTCATTTGGTTTTGAACCGCGTGTCGCGTTTCTCTCATTCTCCACACGCGACAGTGCAAAAGGAGACTCGGTCGACAAAGTAAAGGAGGCTATGCGCCTCACGAGAGAAGAGTGTCCAGAGCTGATCGTGGATGGTGAAATTCAATTCGATGCAGCACTTCTCCCTCAGGTCGCGAAGAAGAAAGCACCAGGCAGTCCATTTGAAGAAAAAGGTGCAAACGTTTTTATATTTCCTGATTTAAACAGCGGAAACATCGCGTACAAAATTTCAGAACGTCTCGGTCGGGCAACGGCTACCGGTCCAATTCTCCAGGGACTGAATCATCCGATCAACGACGTGTCGCGAGGCTGCTCGTTCGAAGACTTCGCTAACTCCGGCGTACTGACCGCAGCGCTTGCGATTATGCAAACCAAAAGCGGAGACGACTGCCCGATAAGTGATGATTAGCTGAATATCCGCGGAATAGAACTCGGGACGAAATCAATCTGTTCTTTTGTATTTACAGTCTTCTGGGTATGAAAAGAAAACCTATAGATATATGTGCGCACCGAAATGAGGAGTACGGCATGTTCACGTTTCCCGCAACGGATTACAAATGGTGCTCGCAGTGTGCCGGCAATATCCGAGTAGATGCGAGCTACTGCCGCTTCTGCAAGAAACCTCTAAAGAACAAGCTCCTGCAAGACGGAGGTTTCAAACCATTCATGACCATCGATGCGGTTTCTCAATGGATGCCGCAGTTCAACACGGTGATAACGAAAATTTCTGACGACTTACGGATTCGATTCGAGCAAGCAGATATCGACGACCCGGCACCGGAGTTTGGTGTTCCTGACGGTTTAACTCCGCAAGAATACCGGATTCAAAATCGAGAAGGTCAAAGTTGTTTGATCGGTTTGCCTGAACCGCAAGAACTTGGACTGATTTACGACATGCTGCTCTCCTTGTACGCGAAAGGAGAACCGATCAGAGAAATTTGCGATCATCCTCACTTTCAACTACTGGAGGTGACACCACAGGAAGTGATAGCGGAAAGCGAGCTGCGTAAAGAGGAAATGGCGAAAAACCACAAATGCGTTTTTTGTGCCGAGTATATTTTTCCTGCCGATGATGAATGCCGATTCTGCGAAGGCAGCGTCGGTAAACCACCAAAATCCACCGATAGCTTCCTGGAAAAATCGGTAGACAAACAGCTATTGAAAGATGTCATCCTTTACGAAACAGCACAACGCATCATATCTGATACCACCCCAATGCCCAAAGAAATTCTCGAGGCTAACGGAATCTCGCAAGATAACGTAGAGCAGGAAATTCTCCGCCTCCGCGGCAGCAGCGCATTGCCTCCCCTGACGAGATTTTGCAGACGAATGCAGGAACTCGGAATCAACAAGGAGGGATTTTTCACGCCCGATACCCTCACCATATCCGAACTCGTGGATCTGGGCTCGGCTCTGGACTCGAAAAAGAACTCGCGCTACGACGAGGCGTTGATTGTTTACGAACACGCGTTGAAACGCACTGAAGGCGACGAGGAGAGAATCCACGAGCGCGGACGTATACTCGATTACATCAGCTTCTATTATCAGCGCCAAGAGGATTACGCTCAATACAAGAAGTATCACGACCTGGCAAAAGAGTGCAACGAGTTTGGCTTGCCGGACGACATGAAAGCTCTGATGGAGATGTCGGACCTGGAGTCGCTCGATATGCTGAGCGACGACGATGCCTTCGACGAGGATCCGGAAAAGCGTCTCGCCAATCTTAATAAAAGAACCGGTCAGTCAGCCGAACTCATGGAAAAGATGATTACGGATGCGTCGAATGCCGCACCAGGACTAGGTGAGGCTTTCGCAGCAATGGGAAGTGCATTCGATCACCGGATCGAAGAAACCAGAAAGACTTTAGAAGCAGAGGTGGCGAAAAAGAAAGGTGATTACGCAGAGGCTGAGAAAAAGTATGCAGAGGCGCTCCAGTTTTGCGGAAGCGGCATCGGCTCTAGTAGCAGGTCGACTATCCTTGTTTCACTCGCGGAAATCAAACATCTACAGGGCGATGATACCACTGCTGAAGCCACGTTCTCAGAGGCACTGAGCAGCGCAATCGAGTACGCTGAGATCATGCCTCTGATGGCTTGAACATCTGGAAGTGCCACCTCGCAATCGCGGTTTTTCAACGTGATCTGGAACGATATATCGAATCCGAAAACAGCTTTAAACTGGCGCTCCAATTACAAGAAAAATTCGTCATCGATATGATGGAAAGGTATGGCGGCGACCGAGATGAATACAGCGACGAGGACGCTAATATCAAAGAACCTTATGCGAAACTCTTGCGTCTTCTCAATCGTAATGACGAAGCAGAAATATTAGAGAGAGAAGTGGAACAACTTCGCAGAGAGACTGAACAGATAACACAGAAACGAAAAGAACACAGAGCAAAAATTGCAGAACAAATGTTAGGAGATCGCGACGAGGATTAGTGATTCACTAAATACGAGTTCGAGGATCGATCGCGTCGCGCAGTCCGTCGCCCAGGAAGTTGAATGACAGAACCGTCATGAAGATGAATGAGCTGGGGAAGAAAATTAAGTGAGGATGAGTGCGTAAAGCGCGCCAACCATCACTGGCCAGCGTGCCCCAACTGCATGCAGGCGGAGACAAACCAAGACCGATGAAACTCAGAGTCGATTCGGAAAGAATTGCTGCAGGCACGGTAAATGTCATTGCAACGATGACCGGACCAAGTGAGTTTGGAAGCATATGCTTTAAAACGATGAGCAAGTGATTCTGTCCTTGCGCGCGAGCAGCTTCGACAAATTCTTCGTTTTTCAATTGCATAAACTGAGCGCGAACCAGTCGAGCTGTCCCTCTCCAGCTGGTGAGAGCCAGAGCAAGCAAAATGCCGACAGTGCCTCTTCCGATCAATACGCCAAGTAAAATCATGACAAGTAAATCAGGAAGAGAATAGGCGATGTCCACAACCCGCATCAAAACGCTGTCTACTTTGCCACCGAGGTAACCGGCTAAAGCACCATAGATAGTGCCGATTATAAAGCCGACCAATGCCGTGACGATGCCGATACTGATCGATAAACGGGAGCCGTATATAACGCGCGTAAGTACATCGCGACCAAGTTCATCAGTTCCCATCCAATGCGCCGCCGATGGACCAGCCAGCACAGTTTCGGAAGTCTGATCGAAAGAGAATTGTGTGAGTGGCACGTTCAAATAAGACAAGACCGCGATCAAACAGATGATGCCAACAAGCCACATCGAAAAGTGCGCAGTTGGAATTCGTTTCAAACGAGTGAGGACATCGCGTTTCACTTTCTTCATCCGTCGATCTCCATGCGTGGGTCGAGGAATTTGTATCCGATATCGACGAGAGTGTTAGTAATTAAAAGCAGTATTGAAAAGATAAGCGTGGTAGCCATAATCAAATCGTAGTCACGATTGCTCACCGCCGTGATGAAGAAGCGCCCCATTCCGGGAATTGCGTAGATGTATTCAACTACGAATGAGCCCGTGATCAGAGCGGCCGTGATTGGACCAAGGACAGTGAGAACTGGAATTAAAGCGTTTCGCAAAACATGTTTAACTACCGTTGAAAATTTCGAAAGCCCTTTGCTGCGAGCTGTTCGAACCCAGTCCTTTTCAAGAATCTCAAGAACACTTGCTCGGGTCAAACGCGCAAGATACGCCGCCGGTCCAAAGGCAAGCGTAACCGCCGGCAGTATCATGTGTTGCGGTGTCTCCCACAACGCAACCGGCAAAATTCGCAATGAAATTCCGAATGTAAAAATAAGGCCCGCTCCGATAACAAAGGATGGCAGCGAGATTCCGGAAGTAGAGATGAACATGCAGATATAGTCGATCGGAGTTCCTCTATTCACTCCCGCCATCGCTCCGAGTGGAACACCGATACAAATGGCAAGGACCAGAGCGAGTAAACCGAGCTGTAAAGAAACGGGAAAGGCATCACCAATGATGTCATTGACCGTTCTATTTGCGTACTTATAGGAAACCCCCAAATCGCCCTTCGCCAGCCGTCCCAGATACAGGAAATATTGCTCGTGCACGGGTTTGTTCAAATTATATTTGGCTTCCAGGTTTGCAATAATCTCCTTCGGCAAATTTCGTTCTGCATCGAACGGTCCTCCAGGAACGATGCGCACGAGCACGAAAGTGAGCGATGCTACGATCAGCAAGACCGGGATGGCATAAAGGATTCGTTTAACCAGAAAAGCAAACATCAGGGTTGTTTAACCTCCGAGTTGCTCGGACTGGAAGAGTGCGGGATATCTCGCGATGGAGTTTCAGAACCGTGTAAATCGACGCTCGAAGCAGGTTTAACAACAGTGGTCGATTGGCCAACGCCAGGCAAATCGGAATCATCAATTCTTGCAGTTTTGAGAAACTGAATATCAAGCGCGTTGAACTCGATACCTTTGGTCCACGGCTTTAGTAGCAAGTTCTGCGTGGTCACAAAGGTGGGAACAATCGCCGCTTCATCGTGACAAAGGATATGATCTGCTTGTTTAAACAGCTCCACTCGTTTCGCCTGATCCAGCTCGCCTTCGGCATCTTCAATCAATGCATCATAGCTCTTATTTGACCAGCGTGTGTGATTGTTGCCATTGCCCGTGGTGAACAAATTCATAAATGTCTGAGCATCCGGGAAATCGGCAATCCAATTGGCACGGAAGAGCTGGGGCGGATCCTGGCGCCTGGTCGCCAGATAAACCTTCCACTCTTGATTGAGAAGTTCGATCGAAATTCCGAGGTTCTTCTTTAACTGCGCCTGAATTGATTCAACGATCAGGCGTGTATCTTCTCTGTTCGGATAGAGTAGTGGAACAGTCGGAAATCCCTTTCCATCAGGAAAACCGGCAAGTGCAAGTTCCTTCCTCGCCGCTTCAGGATCAAACTTCAACGCAGCATCGGGAGAGGCTCCCGGCAACTCTTCAGGGATCCACGACTGCGATGGTCGCTCGCCGCGGCGCAAAAGTTTCGGAAACACATCTTTATCGACAGCCATGGCAATAGCTCGTCTTACGTGCTTATCACCGAACGGTTTTTTCAAAACATTGAAGCCGATGTACGTTCCCTGTAACAACGGCACGCGTTTATAAAACGGAGAGTCGCGATATCGATCGACATCATGTGTGGAAAAACTGCGATTGTCGACGTAGTCCAGCTCATCGTTTTCAAACAATGCAAAGGCAGTGGATTGTTCAGCCACCATAAACATTTTGATTCGATCGAGAGGCGGTCGACCTTCAAAAAATTTCTCGTTGGCAGCCAGCTCGATCTTGTAATCGTGTTGCCATTTGTCCAGTCGAAACGGACCATTGGTCACGATATTCGCAGGCTCGGTCCAGCGGTCGCCGTGCTTCTCCACAACATCTTTTCTCATCGGATACGTTGCCCAATGTGCAGTCATGTAAATGAAATAAGCAGCAGGTTTCTTCAGTCGCACCTCAAAGGTCCGCTCGTCAAGCGCATGAGCACCCAGCTGAGTGACATCTGTAATCTTGCCGGTGTTTATTTCTTGCGCATTGACAACATCATTCAGGAAGTCAGCATATCCGGCGCCGGTTTTTGGATCCTCGATTCGCCGCCAGGCGTATTCGAAATCGTAGGCAGTGACAGGTTTGCCGTCGGTCCACAAAACATCATTTCGCAAATGGAATACGTATCGTTTTCCACCATCAAGGATTTCCCAGCTCTCAGCGCAAGCGGGCGCACAACTCAAATCCGGCCGATATTGAGTCAGGCCGGTCATTATATTGACAATCACGTCACCGGATGTGGCGTCGGTTGTAATGTGCCAGTCGAGCGCCGGCGGTTCCGTACCGAGGTTGATGCGCAGGACTCCGGGCGTGAAGCGTGGTCGCGACGCACAGCCCGTGAGCGAAACCAACGACAGCGTCAAAACGACAATCGTGGTTGCGATAAATGAGGGCCACTTAAGACTGGTAGGTTGAGGAATTCGAATTGTATTTTCCAGGTTCACAAACTAGTAAATTGCTTCAATCTGTTGTCCGTCGCGGCGATCGAGCCCGCCTGCGTAATCATAAACGTTTCAAAACTACGTAAAACACATCCTCAACAGTTAAGACATTTTATAGATCGAAAACAGCCATTTTGACCGCAAAAGCAGTAAAGAACGGAACAGGCGTTGTTGACAGGCTTTCCTACGTATGGATATACTGATCTTCTGCCACCCACCGGGGGGCAGTTTTTTTTGCCTTCTTTTCTTTCGATCTATATAGATCCGAAAGAAGCAAACAGAAGGCAAATACAATAGTGAAAGGGTGGCAACGCCGCCTAATCGAGGGACAGGAAAATGGCCAAGAAAGACGACAGAATTATCATCACGTTGGCTTGTGGCGAATGCAAATGCCGCAACTACACCACGATGAAGAACAAGCGCAACGATCCTGATCGTGTCGAGATCAAGAAATATTGCAAGACTTGCCGCCAACACAAAGACCACAAAGAAACCAAAAAGTAAGGTCTGCAGGCTTTCCCTCGCTTCTGCGTGTTAAACGCAGAAGCGCACCAGGCAAGCCATGCAGCCCGAGCTGTGCGCCCTTAGTTTAATGGTAAAACGAACGTCTCCAAAATGTTTGTTGAGGGTTCGACTCCTTCAGGGCGCGAGTCTTTTTTTAAGTCGGTGGTCGACGGACACCAGGCAATACCTAACGGACAGCGCGAGATCTTAATTGATGCCGGATAAGCAAGACAAGAAAACCAAGATCACGTCGGGAGCTCCAGCCGGTCAAGTCGACAACGGAAGCCCAACGAAACATCAGCGAGAAGCCAAGTCGATGGATCCAAAAAACGGTGATGGAGCTGAACCAGCAGCTAAAAAGAAAACCGAAGAAAAAAGAAGTCCCGGCGGCATCCAGGGTCTTTTCAAGTTTCTCAACGACGTCAAAATCGAAGCAAAGAAAATCACATGGCCTCCACGCAGTCAGGTGATCAACGAGACCTGGAGTGTGATTGTCATGGTCGCCTTCATCACCTTTATGGTGTTGGGTTTTGACTATGCGCTTGGAAACTGGATCTTCGGACCAATCGAACACGCAGCCAAGATGATGGCGCCAGCCACTCCGGATACGCTGTTCCAAGAAGTTCCTGCTACACCGACCACTCCAGACGGAAAACCAATCGATTCGAGCACACCTCCGACAGGCGCGCCGCCTGCGGGAGCTCCAGTGCCGGATGCCTCGGCACCGGTCCCGACACCAGGGACGACCACGCCTGCGACGCCGGCTCCAGAACCGGGTTCTACATTGCCTCCTGCCGGAACAATGCCAGGACTGCCGGCACCAACTACTCCGTCAGCACCACCGACGGTACCAGCTGCGACTACACCTCCAGTGACGCCGCCGCCCGCTACGACTGCACCAGCAGCGCCACAAACGCCTGCTCCAAGTGCGACACCGGCACCAGCGACACCCACAACACCGCACCCGTAAGTGAGGAGAAAGAGGAAGGACCATGGGTTTTATCAAGTCCGACGGACAACGTAAATGGTACGCAGTGCAAACTGCTTCCGGTCACGAAAACAAGGTCAAAGAACACATCGAAAAGCGCGTTGTCACAATGAATGCGCAAGACAAAATTTTCGGTGTGATCGTTCCCGAAAAAATGGTCACGAAGGTGAAAGACGGTAAGCGCGTTGAAAAGAAAGAACGTGAATACCCGGGCTACGTCTTCGTTGAAATGATTCTCGATGATGATTCATGGAGAGTCGTACGCGAAGCTCCTGGTGTGACGAAGTACGTAGGTGCAGGCAAGAAGCCAATCCCCGTACAAGATTCAGAAATTCGCAAGATCCTGCGTCGCCAAATCGCTGCGTCGGGAGTCAAGGGAAAGAAGGCTGCAGCCATCGATGTGAAGGTTGGGGATTACGTTCGTATTACCGGCGGACCGTTCGCCGACTTTACAGGCGAAGTCACCGAAGTCAACCTGGAGAGAGAGCGAATCAAAGCATCTGTCATCATCTTCGGACGCGCCACGCCAGTTGAGCTTGAGTTCAACCAAGTAATAAAAGTCTAAATCTGTAAACATTTGCTGAAAAATATGGCGAACATGCCATAGAATCGTAGGTTCGGTACATATAATTCCGATCGAGTCCGTTCCGTTCGCTCGGTACCCTCGACTCACTTCACTCCGAGGCTGTTCCGCTTGTTCGGTGCCCTCGGCTCACTAACTAAGGATTTGTACGCCGTGAAAAAGGTCACAGGAAAAATCAAGTTGCAAATACAAGCTGGGAAAGCAAACCCAGCGCCGCCTATCGGACCCGCTCTGGGTCAGCATGGCGTCAACATCATGCAGTTCTGCAAAGAGTACAACGCGAAAACACAAGACAAAGCCGGGACGATCATCCCTGTTGAAATCACCGTTTTCGAAGACCGCTCTTTCGACTTCGTGTTGAAAACACCTCCAACTTCCGAACTGCTCAAAAAAGCAGCCAAAGTTGAAAAGGGTTCTGCTGCACCAAACAAAACCAAGGTTGGCAGTGTGTCCAAGAGTCAGGTAACCGAGATCGCTCAGATCAAAATGCCCGACTTGAACGCCACAGACTTGAAAGCCGCGGAAAACATGGTGCTTGGCACTGCCCGCAATATGGGAATCACGATCTCCGACTAATTGATTTGTTTGCAAACGGCACGAGATGCCGCTTGTGGCGATCCGTTATTTAGAGAGTCAACCGTGGAGTGAGTCGACGAGGGAACCGAGCAAACGCAACGGCCCAAAAGATTTAGCACGGTGACGCACGCATCTAATAGGAGCTAAAAATGGCCACTTTGACAAAACGACGCAAAAGTCTGCAAGCCCTCCGGGAAAAACATTCAGCCCCGGTCAACGCTGCAGAAGCAATCAAAATTCTCAAAGCAGAGAAGACAGTAAAGTTTGATCCAACCGTAGAAATTCATTTCCGTCTTGGCATCAACACAAAAATGAACGATCAACAAATTCGTTCGACCGTAACACTCCCTGGTGGAACAGGCAAAGAAGTTCGCGTAGCAGTAGTCGCCAAAGGCGATAAAGTGCAAGAAGCGCTTGATGCCGGAGCCGACTTCGCAGGAACTGAAGACCTCGTCGAAAAAATCGGCGGCGGTTTCCTCGATTTCGACAAGCTCGTTGCCACACCGGATTGTATGGCGATGCTCTCCAAAATGGGTAAATTGCTCGGTCCTAAAGGATTGATGCCTAACCCGAAAGACGGAACCGTCACAACAGAAATTGGCAAGACTATCAAAGAATTGAAAGCCGGTAAGGTTTCCTTCCGCGCCGAGAAGAATGGTGGTTTGGTGCAAATGGCGATCGGCAAACTCTCTTTTGAAGACGAGCGTTTGATGCAGAACGTCGCAGCCGTTGTCGATGTCATTCAAAAGGTAAAGCCTCCATCGGTCAAAGGCGTTTACATCAAATCGATCTTCCTGAGCTCGACAATGGGACCTGGACTGAAACTCGATTTGACGACTATCGGCGATCTCAACAAGAAGTAAGATCGCAGTCTAAACATAATGAACGAGGCGCATCTCACAAGACGCGCCTCGTACTATTTTGAATTGCCTTAAGCCAGCCTAGGTTGCCGTGTTCTTCACTACGTGAGTGAATGGAAAAGTTTGGGACGAACGAAACTTGAGCGGCGCGCCACCGCTGTATACGTACGGAACGATGAACGGATGTATATCCACTTCGGTTTGCACATTGACCGTGCCTGACACTGTTCCACCGTATGGGACTAGCGCAGCCGCATCTGCAACTACGCTGGCAGGGTTGAAACCGAGTGGAGTAATCAAAGTGAAATTGCTGAGCATCGAGCTGCCCTGCTGATTTGCTCGCGCGACAACCGCAGCAGCTCGTTGTTGTGCACTGGATGGATCACCGCTCGCCGCAGCACGAGCCGCTTGTCTACACGTCTGGTCATTGACTTGAACGCCAATAACGATGACGGCTAAATCAAAGAGAACCAAAACCAGCGGAACGAGAACAAACAATCCACAAACCAACTCGACGGTGGATTGTCCCAGATATCTCTTTCGCGTTTTGAATCCGACCAACGCTCTATCTCCCCTAGCTTTGCCCGTGCAAAATCACCACACTCCGACCCGCTTTCCATATGCCCACTATGCGGACTTTTTAATCGGAATCATAGTTCCGTCGGCCGAGTGTAGAAATGCCTGGAATTACAGCGGCCGCTATGATAAAACAAGGTTAGTTGAGGGCAGTAATTCGCATAATCTGACTGCATTTTCGGACGCAGCAGTGAGGAGTGGCTTCGGTGGTCAAATTCAAAGACTATTACCAGACCCTGGGCGTCCCGCGAACCTCGTCACAGAAAGAAATTAAGACTGCCTATCGCAACCTTGCCCGCAAATTTCACCCGGACGCCAATAAAGGCGACAAAGGTGCCGAGGAAAAGTTCAAAGAGATCGCTGAGGCTTACGAAGTTCTCAAAGATCCGGATAAGCGACAGAAATACGACACGCTAGGAAATAACTGGAAAGCGGGTTCGGATTTCAAGCCGCCTCCGGATTTTAGTGGTGGTGGCGGCGGCTTCAATTTCGACTTTGAAAAGTTTGGCGACTTCGGCAAACAAACTGCGTTTTCTGATTTCTTCGATATTCTTTTCGGTCAAACTTTTGGTCAACCTGGTCAGCAACAAGCCGGTACACGAGGCGCCGCCGGTGGTGCCGGTGGCAGAACAGCTGCCGGTCAACAGCAGCAGCAGCGCGCGGCGCAAGCCGCTCAGGCAGAGCGTTCTAATCGCATGTACGATCAGGAAGCTGACATCGAATTGTCAGTTGAAGAATTGGCCAAAGGCGCTCAGCGCACATTGAAAATCACACCACCTGGTTCTGAAGCCAAAACCATTGAAGTGAAAATTCCTGCTGGGGTTCGCCCAGGTTCTCGCGTTCGAATCGCTGGACAAGGCATGAAGACTCCACGCGGTCGCGGAGATCTTTTCCTCAGAGTCAAAGTAAAACCACATAGCGATTTCACCATAGATGGTGACAACATTATTTGCGATCTTTCCATCTCACCGGCACTTGCAGTACTCGGTGGACAGGCTGGTGTTCCCACTCTTGATGGTACGGTGAAGATCAAAATTCCCGCCGGAACACAAAACGGAAGAATGCTCAGATTGAAAGGGCGCGGTTTGCCGACAGCGAAAAACACGGGAAAAGGCGACTTGATGATTCGCGTGAAGATCGTGATTCCATCACAACCTACGGATAAAGAACGCGCGTTGTATGAACAACTCGCCGAACTGGAAAAATCCACTGCTAGTTAAACGCTCGAAATAAAATAGCGCGCATTCTCGAAGTTCTTAATTGTAGGGCGGCTGAGAGCCGCCCGGGCTGTTGGTTCAAATATTCGCTCACGGACCTGTTTATCGACAACGTACGGAAAAACAGCACGCAGCGGCCCCGCGAGGCGCCCCTACAATTAAACGCCGGGAATTTAGACTTCGGAACGTTCAAACGGACAGCAGCTAACGGCGCTTCGCGAGGCGCCCCCACAATTAAACGCCGGGGATTTAGGACTTCGGAACGTTCAGACGGCACGGGCGCCTCGCGAGGCGTCCGTACAATTAGACGCAGCGTATTGGAACTTCGGAACGTTCAGACGGACGCGTATTGGAATGTCGGAATTACATACTCGCGGCAGCTTCGGGTTCTTTTTCGAGAACTTCTTCTTCGTGCAAATCTTCCCAGGTTGGAAGATATTTTGCATCAGGTGGCGCAGCCGGCTTGTTGAGCGGTTCTAGACGGGCGGCTGTGGCGAATTCAGCGAGTGCCAGCTCCGACTCTTTCGAGCGATTGTGGCATTCGGCCAAGACTTCGTGAATCTCCGGATCCGCCTCGAGCTTCTTGGATGCTTCGTCAAGCTGTTCCTTAGCCTGCTTCAGTCGGTTGACTCCAATGAGTAATCGAGCCAGCGTAACACGCTTGTGAATATCTCCCGGATTCTTGTCGACGTCGGCGCGGGCGCCGGTGATTGCGTCTTCGATCAATCCTGCGTTCTTATCCACTAGTTTTTGAACTTCAGGGTTGTAGTCCGGTTTGTCATATTCCAAATTCGAACCTTCGACGAACTTCTCGAAGCCGCCCTGTTGATCGGAATTGACAGCCATCGCAATACCATAGCGTTTCAAAATTCTCGGATCGTCGGCTTTCAACTCAACAACTTCTTTGAACATTTCGATCGACTTTTTGCCTTCCTCGTTCATCATGTAGAGGTTGGCTAGCTCCAGTCGTGGTGTCACCCATTCGGCAGGTGATAAGTTGAGGCACGCCTGGTATTCTGCGATGGCATCAGCCATTCGACCTTGTTTATACAATTCTCTGGCATGAACGAGTTTTACATAACGGCTTTTCGGTGCGACTCTGATCGCTTTTTCAAGAAGAGTGTTGCCCTTCCATTTCATTTGAGGTTTATCTGAAGTCAAAAGCACTGTCCCTGCAGCCAGGAGCTGAACGGGATCCTTACGCTTCTCGCGACTCTTGCCGATTTCTAGAGCGGCAGCAATCGCTTTGTCCTTCTCCCCTTTTTTGAGCAAAACCATCGCTGGAACAGCATCGATTTTTTCGAAAATTTTGTCGTTGTCGATATCCAATGCTGCTGAAAGCGTGCTTTCGGTCTTCAATCCCGGTGGATCGAGCTTGGGCACTTTCAGTGGCTGAACAACGGTAAAGCCAAACAGACCGGCACAGACAATCGCGGCATAAAGTTGCGGACTCATCAACAACTCTTTGACAAGGCTTGTTTCCGCTGGAGGTTTTCCCTCTTCCTTATCCTTCGCCAAAACCGTTCCTCCCGAGAGCAAAAAATTGCCAGAACCGTACTAAGACTTACCTGCCCAGAAACATCATACTAAAACTGAATGTTCTAAAGTCTTATCTCTCTATGCAATTGTTCGCGAACGCAAACTTGCCCACTCGACAACGAAAGAATCAACCGCAGCTTTGGGTGTAACGTAGCCCCTGAGCTGGGTTTTGGCTTCTTCCGCCAGAGTCACCAAACGGGATATATATCCGGAAACCTTAGGTTCGGAAACAGCTCTTGTTCCGATAATTTCCAGCTCGGTCAAGACCGCTCCGTCGATAATGGCATCGGTGTCGTGATCGTCTTTGATTAATCCAACGATCATTTTGCTGAATTCGAGTGCTTCGAACATCGCAATTGCTTTCTCCGATGGTCCCTGCGCATGAAGTTCATGCGGGAGCCGGCGTTGCTTGCCGCTACGGGCTCTTGACCAGTCGAAGAATTTTCGAGTTTTCATCGATTGAACGATCGGAATCAAATCCTTATGTTCTTTCATTAAACGAGGAATGGCTTCCTCACTGCCTTGAGCAGCAAGTGCAATTGGACCAACAAGCTCTTGGCCATCGCGACGGAATGGCACAACCTGACAGCGACTGACCACTGTGGTCAATACTTGATCGACAGAGCGTGCAAAAAATGCGAAGAACAATATTCCCCGTGGCTCTTCAATCGTCTTTAGAAGCGCATTAGCAGCCGGTCTATGAAAAATATCCTGACTGGCATCTTCGACAACGATGACACGATTGTAATTCGAGGTCTTCGCAAGTTCCGCTGAAATCTGCCTGGCGCGCTCAACAGGGATTTTTATGGTGGTCGATTCCGGATCTTTTAGTTCAAACCAGGCTTGTGGATGTTTGCCTTCCATAATCCAACGGCAGCTCTGGCAGCGCGTTTCATCGGGAATGTCGCGAATTCCGCAAGAGCCCAAAGTCTCGCGTTGAGGATTCGTGCAGTTTAGAAAAAGCCCGATTTGCCTGGCCGTGAGCCATTTGTCCTCGACATTACCGCCTACGAAAAGATAGGCATGCGCCAACTTTCCTTGTTCCAACGCAGACGAGAAAAACGTCGTGACGGTTGGCTGGCTCTTGATTAGCGATGAAGAAAAAACGACTGCCATGGCTCAGAAGCCTGCCACTTAGAATGATCCGAGATTGAGTTTAGTTTACACAAATTGGCATCGTAACTTGATGACGCCATTCTCACGAAGTGTAAGTAATTCTAATAGACTCTCGTGAAACCCTGATAGAACGGCAATTCCTCTTAATAAAGTCGCAAAGATAGACGCCATTAAATTGACAGCACTTGGCGTGTAGCCTAGACTATTCAGGTTCTAAAAGTCCCAATGACGGACTTTTCCGTGCGGCGATGTGAGTGCCTCTTGGTCTATGTTGCCGGGTCCCTTAGCGGCCGTCTTCGCACGTTTGTTTGTTGAAGTCGGCAGCCCAGCACCTCAGGAGAGAAACTTTGGCAAACGTAATTGTAGTCGGTGCCCAATTCGGCGACGAAGGGAAGGCAAAAGTAACCGACTTGCTGGCGAGAAATGCCGACATGGTTGTTCGCTATCAAGGCGGCGCCAATGCTGGTCACACAGTCGTCGTAAAAGGCGAGACATATAAGTTTCACTTGATTCCATCAGGAATCCTTTATCCAGGAAAAACCTGCGTCCTCGGACCAGGAATGGTGATTGATCCCAAGTCTTTGATTTCTGAAGTCGCCGCGCTCGTAGACCGCGGACTGGAAGATTCAAAACTGAGAATCTCTGCATCAGCTCACGTAACCATGCCGTATCACTTTATGATTGATGCCGCTGAAGAAGACAGCCGCGGCGATCAGAAGATTGGAACTACCAAGCGCGGTATCGGACCAACCTACGCCGATAAGTGCGCCCGCTCCGGAATCCGCATGGAAGACCTGCTCGATCGCGAAGTTTTAAAAGCAAAACTCGACTGGATGGTTCCACGCAAAAACGTACTGCTGGAGCGCATCTACAACTTGCCACCACTGAATGCCGACGACATCGTCAATGAGTATTACGAACTCGGTCAGCAAGTCAAAAAATATGTTTGCGACACTGCAGCCTTGATATTCCAGGCTATCGGCGATCGCAAAAACATTTTGTTCGAAGGCGCACAAGGAACATTGCTCGATCTCGATCACGGCACATATCCGTTCGTCACCAGCTCGAGCCCGACTGCAGGCGGCGCTTGCACAGGCACCGGCGTTGGACCGACCACCATCGACCGCGTAATCGGCGTCATGAAAGCGTATGTCACCAGAGTCGGAGAAGGTCCATTCCCAACAGAATTGACCGATTCACTCGGACAACGTTTGAGAGAAGTTGGCGTCGAAGTTGGAACCACCACAGGACGTCCACGTCGTTGCGGTTGGTTTGATGCGGTTCTCGGAAGATATGCAGTCCGTATCAACGGATTGGATTGCCTGGCGATCACAAAACTCGACGTGCTCGACGGCTTCGAAGAAATTCAAGTTTGCACGGCTTATCGCGACAAACAAACCGGCGAAACAGTTACCGATCTTCCAACAATCGGAAGCAAGTTCCAGCACATGGAGCCAATCTACAAGACTGTTCCTGGTTGGTTGAAACCGACAACTGATTGCAAGAGCTTGAAAGATCTTCCGGAAAACGCGAAGAAATATTTGAACCTTATTTCAGACGAGCTCGATATTCCAATCGCCATCGTCAGCGTCGGACCGACCCGCGACAACACCGTGGTTATCGAAGATCCGATCCACGGACCAAAGCGCGTGCTGAGCAAACCAACCACTGCTGGTTAAACTGTCTTCGTAAAAAAACGAGTGACCATCATTTGAGACCGCCGATTACACGGCGGTCTTTTTTTGTTCCAACTCGATAGCTTCGACTCTCAGGTTTCGCCTCTACACCCTGTCCCGCGGAACAAGCACCCGAGAGAGGCTAAGCATCAGTCTTTTTATCGCCGCCGAAGAATGAAAGAACATAGGAGATAAACTTGTAAATGCTGCGCTTGATCGCCGCGGCAATATCGTTCCGCTTCTTCACAAGCCGTTCTTTACCAGCTAACGCGGCCTGGTTGTCTGGCTCAATAACCAGTACTCGATCGTAAACCTCTCTTGCACCGTCCAGATCGTAAAGGCGAAACTCCAGTATCTCAGCCAGTTTGCTTAACGCACGAATTGAATCCGGTGAAGCGTTGATATATTTTTGAATGGCATCGCGTGCCAGTTTGTAGTCACCGGTATCTTCATAGATTTCAGCCAGGTCAAACAACCAGGCGACGTTATCGGGACTGATTCGAACGGCACGCTCCAGAAACTGTCTGGCTTTTTCCGGCTCACCGATGCCTTTGTACACTTTGAATGAGAGATAAAGAAGCGCCGGATCTTCAGGCTTCATTTTGGACAGTTCTTGAAGTTCACTCAAAGCCAACTGAACGTTGTGATTGTCAATCAGCGCGGAGATTAGCGCTTCGCGAGCACGCACCGAATGAGGTGCCAGGTAAACTGCCTCGCGCGCCATTCCCAAGGCGATATCGACTGAGAGATTTTCACGATGCATTTCCGACAGAGCGATATACGGCTCCAGCAAATCGGGTCGTTTACTGCGCACGCTCTCGTATTCCATGATCGAGGGGGACCATAAACCGGTCTTTCGAAACAGGCGAGCGGCTAGCAGTTTTACATTCACGTCATCAGGTCTGTCTCGTTTCAACTGATCGATTCGCAATTTAGCATTGGAAAATGATCCGTCATCGATCAACTTCACTTCGGTGGCCAGAGTTGGATCATCGATTTTGGCTTCGCCCTCTTCGAGTGCAAAAACAGGCGCGGGCAGTCCGATAAATGGCAGGTTCGAGATCACGAAACCGACCAATACCGCTTCTTTTAAAAGCCCCTTTTTCAATCACCTACTCCCGCTGCGCATCACGCTGACGCAATCTGCTGCACTCGCCATGCCTCGTACCTCTTGGTCCACTTGTCATTCCATATCAAGAATGGTATCAAATAGTCAAATCATTCTTGGTATTATCGTACTAGATCTACTCTCGCCCCTCCACTACGGACGGTGGCAACACGAAAAGTGCGTAAACCGCCTTTCGATTGCAAAAAGTGTGAACAGCTCGAAGGCAAGCGATTATCCTCTTTGGCATGTTGTGGTGGCATCCATAACCACCGGGCTTCTGATCGGAGTATACATACTGGTCATGGGTCGACTCAACGTCGATCAAAGTGTCAAGGACCCGGTCAAAGAGCAAGCAGCAAAAATCGCAAAGCAGCTGGTTTCAATATCCGAGACGGATTCAGCCTTCGGCTATCTGGGAATGTGCGACTCGACTTCCGACAATGGCTTTTCCTTCGGCGGCGAGTCCAGACGAATCACATCATTGAATTCGGCCAAAGCCAGCCTGCACGTCGCAGCCGTCGTTGCTAACGGGCTCAAGAGCCAGGCTGCCGAAGAAAGAATACTCGCAGATCTCGACAATCTCGACAATGCCGAACGTCGACTGATTTCACATCTCTTCCGGGTCGTCGCGCCTACCGCCACCGATGTCGAAATTGAAAAAGCAGCACTCGATCCTAACTACAAACCGCGACTCGATATCACGGACTCGGCAAACAGGAGTCTGCACGCTCAAGTACTTCAGTCTCTTCAACGAGAGGATCCCACAGATTTAAGAACCGTCTCGATTACAATTCAGTTGGGTCGCTATAAAGATCCAAAAGTGATGAAGACGGTGGTACATCCAGTCTCGGAATCCAAGGAAGGTTTCGTGGAGGGAGGCTACTACCGAAGCGATTTTCCTGTCCCTGTTTGCGCAGGGCGTTATGTGCGTTTCTTTCCAGTAGCGGAGCGAGTGGCACTTGTCGAACCCGAAAACTTTATCATGGCCGCGCCTGGTGCGATACCGAATGCGGTGCTGCTTGAAGTCCAGAGAGAACCACGCGGCAAATCGGCTTCGACCGTAAAGGTTGTTCGCCGGGTATGCGCACTGCTCGGCGGAAGCGCCCCCGCAACTATGCCGAGCTGCTTCATGTTCAGATTTCCACAAGGCTTAACCAGGAATTTTAAAACACCGGCCGGATTTTTAGACCGATCGCTCTGGACGGCCAATGGCACATGGCAGCAGGCTTCCGGCGGCACCGTGCCTGGAAGCGGAGAATTGAGATTGACTATCGATCCGGTATTACCGGCGATGACACCCGATCGCGCTCTCGCCATCGGTCTGTATCACTGGATACGTCACATGCGTCCAGCACCGGATCCGCAAGCAATCCTCAAGGCGATGCACCAGAACTTTCCCGAAGCTGATTATAAAAGCAGAGTATCGGAATCCACTTCAGCGCCCGTTAATAGTTGCCTGGTTTCTGACACTGGAGCGCGCGAGCACGGCTTCTCGCAAAACACCCAGAAAGGCAGCGAGGGTCAACTGGCAATCGAACAATGTTTCGAATATCCAGGACTACTCGATCAGTATCCGCAAAGTGCGATTCCGCTCTACGTAGATAGAAGCGGTAACCTCAACCTGGCAGGTCGATCAGCATTCGACTCCGCGCTGGTAAGTAAATATCTGAACGCAGTGTACACGAGTAATTTGGCTGCCATCGAATCAACGGCCACGGCTAAACTTGTGAGCCGACAAGCGGCATTAGAAAGCCGCGAATTGCAATTAAAACTGACAATTTTGAAACAGGAACTGTCGTCGTCAGTCAAACGACTGACCGCCCTGAAAGCGCAGGCGCATGGCATCAAAGACAGTACCATTGACGGTGAACTCCAGAAAAAAATTGATAAAACACAAAGCAGTATCGACGAAGACAAAGCAACAATTGCTGGTATCGAGTCTAGACAAGCCCAACTCCAGTCCGTACGCGAGTTGACCAGAGCAACTCTACTCAATGCAGAACGCGCGGCCGCGAAGACTTACGAGATCGGATCCACGACATTTACCCTGCTCCGCAATGGGCTGCACGAGCTCGATCCACCGAGCAACGGATTTCTGCTGGGACGAAAACACTTGTTTATTCCGATCAAAGAACCGGTTAAAGAAAGTGACTTTTTCGAAGCCGCAGGCTGGTCTGAAAACGATCCCCAACAGCAGCAAGAGCGGTTTGACAAAGCTTCGATCTGGTTTCAAAAGCACTTGCCCGTGCTGGTTCCTGCAGACGAGATGATAAAGGCCGGAGCGCAATTTACCATCGACCAGAAAACGGCTAACTCTGTTTTATCAGAGGTCGAGGTTACCGATGACATGCCACCACTTACGGTGCTGATCGATTCGAGAGAGTTGAACTCAGATAACGGAGCAGTGCTCCATAGCTCCACGACCTATCCATTTGCAGGAACGCCCGTGGCTGAGGATCAAGCATTCTATTACGCCAAGTCCGCCACCAGTACCGGTATCAAAAAGGATGTGGTCTGGTCTGTGGTTATGCGCGATCTGGTTCTTCATGAAAACATCGCGCCCGGCAAAGTCCTAACCGGTGCACTCACAACCAGTTGGGAAAAACGTTTTGTGCCGCCGCTTCAATCAAATTGCGGGCTGGCGGTCGAATTCCAATTGCGGCGCCCGCTCCCGAAGATTGAGGGAATTCCTGCCGGAGCATATATTACCGATCCGAACAAACGGCTGATGACGCCACAAATTCCGCCGATTCCTATCGAATTGATGTAGCGCGCCGCGAGGGAATGATGTGCGCCGTCATAAAAAAACCGGCTGCGCGGTTTGCGTGCAGCCGGTTCCAATTTTTGAAATAGAAGGAATTACTCAGCGTGTTCTTCGCCGGTTTCTTCTTTTTTCGATTTCTTCGATTTAGAGCGCTTTTTGGTTTCTTCACCTTCAACTTCAGCAGTTGGAGCATGTTGAATACCATTTGCTTGTTCGAGAACTTCGATGCGCTCGAGAAGCTCTTCATACTCTTCTCTGCTAACAATTCCGAAATTTCTAACTTTATCTTGTACCTTTTCGGATACTTTCTTTTCGATCTGACCAGAGCGCTTGGATGCTTCATCTTGCAGTCCGCGCAGGAAAGATTGAGCATTCTCGGTTTTGAGTTTGCCTTGTTCTTCCAGCTCGTCAACGAGGTCTTGACCGATCTTGACAAGATCTTTCATTGCATCATCGATGGCAGATTTAATACGTTCTAGATTCGAAGTGGCTCCAACGCTGGTTAAAACAGCTTTTTTGATCAAAGTGGTACTTTCACTCATGACGTTCCTTCTCCACTAATGCAGCTATTTCATGGACATGGTGCCGAATGTCATTTAACTAAACGACACAGATATAGCCGCGAGACCCCACAAAGATATCAAGACACCACCTTAAATGCACGCTTTCACAAAGTAATTTGAAGCGAAATAGGCCTGTCAAGCCGCAAAAAGTTTACGTCAAACCGAGTAAAATACAAGCTCTCAAGCGTTGCGCAACTTTTCGCAAAACCTTGAGTGAGCCTCGGTCCAACCCAGGAGGGACGTCTTGACAGCATCCGCGCGCGCCACTTTTACTACTCCGACAAGATCATTGCCAAGATTAATCATGATCTTTGTCTTTATTATTTCGATTATTTGTCCGCCAATGCCTAGCCAGGCGCAATCGACAGATACAGGCAAGCCTGCTCTGGTTGTGCTGGTAGTAGCAGATCAATTTCCATACAATTTTTTGGCTCGGTACAGAGACAAATTTCAGGCAGGCGGTCTTCGCCTACTAATGGATCAAGGTGCTCACTACCCGAGCTGTAACTACAAATCCGCGACCACTCAAGCGGCAGTAGGAGCATCAGTAATATCCACCGGAGCGTATCCGTGGGCGACTGGCGTGGTTGGCAACACCTGGTATAGCCGCAACAAAAAAGGTTCTACCTCAGCCACATTAGACGATTCCGCCACTATGGTCGGCGGCAACGGTGTGGCGGGCAGCAGCAAAGGCATGGCCGGCACAACAGTCGGCGATCAAATGAAGTTGGCTACGAATGGACGCAGCAAAGTGTTTGCAGTTGGCGTCGACCAATCATCATCATTGCTTCTGGCAGGGCGTCTTGCCAATAATGCATTCTGGTTGGATAACAAAACCGGAAGCATGGTTAGCTCATCGAAGTTCGGTTCGACACTGACAGGCTGGGTCAAAGCGTTCAACGACCAACGTTATCCTGAAAAGTCTCTCGGTAAACCATGGCAACGACTGTTGCCGGAAAACCAATATGCAGCCTCGACAAAGGATGATTATCCGTACGAGAGAATGCTCGCCGGAGACGGCAAGGTATTTCCTCACGTCGTGCAAGCAGGCTCCCAGTCAGCCGGACAAGATTATTATGAACCGTTTGCGATGACTCCATTTGCCAATCAACTGGTTTTGGATTTCGCGAAAGAGGCTGTAGATAAGGAGTTTCTCGGTCAACACCCTGACACGGATCTCTTGATCATCGGTATGAACGCTGGTGAGAAACTGACTCAATACTACGGTCCGTACAGCCAGGAAACCCAAGATCTGGTGCTGCGGATGGACCAGGGTCTCGCCACACTGTTCCAATACATCAACGATAAAGTTGGACACGGCCGAGCAACGATCATTTTCACGGCAAGCCACGGAAGTCCTGCAATACCAGAGTTTTCCAAAGAGCGTGGACTTGATTCCGGACGTATCGATCCCAAAGTATTTTCGAGTTTCCTGGATGCAAAACTCGATACGCAAGTCGGACACGAAGACTGGATCGAAGCCTTCGACCCGCCAAACCTCTATTTGAACCTCGATGCCATCGACAAACAGAAGCTGCGTCAACCTGACGTAGAATCGCTCGTCGGTCGCATAGCGCACTCGGTTCCAGGTATCGGCGAAGTCTTCACGGCATGGCAGTTGTACACCAACCAGCCGCCCAACAGCCCACTCTCCGACCTTGTACGCAGAAGCTATTACTTCGGTCGCAGTGGCGAAGTATTCGTCAATCCAAAACCTGGTTTCGTATTCACAGGTGAATCTACCGGCACCGGATATGGTTCGCCATTCGCTTATGACACCCAAGTTCCACTTCTGCTTTACGGCGCCGGAATCAAACCAGGCAAGTATGGGCAAAATGTAGCCCCTTCCGACATAGCAGCAACAATTTGCGCTATCCTTGGAATTGAGTCACCATCTAACTCTGAAGGGACTCCATTGGCTGATGCATTGTCTCAGACATCCATTCAGTCAACTCCAAAGCCGGTTGCTCAGCCGGTTGTGGAAGACGACGCTGCAAACAAAAAGAAGCGCAGATTCTAAACATCTAGCGAGAGCCTGACATGGACAAGAAAGAAACAATGGTCTTAGAAAACGGCAATGCCGCTACCGCTCGTTCCGAATCGGACGAAAAGGAAACGCTGGTTCTGGTCGACGGAAGTTCGCTAGCCTATCGTTCTTTCTTCGCATTGCTGACCACCGGGATGCGCACTAAAACCGGCATCCCGACATGGGCAGTGATGGGTTTCTTCATGTCGCTCTTCGATATGATCGATCGTCAGGCACCACACATGCTGGCGATTTGTTTTGACGTCGCAGCTCCGACTTTTCGCAAAGAAGAGTTTGCCGACTACAAAGCAAATCGCCAGGACATGCCGGACGATCTGGCTGCGCAATGGCCGCTGATTAAACGCGGCGTCGAAGCATTGCAGATTCCGATTTTGGAATTGGCTGGATACGAAGCTGATGACGTAATCGGAACAGTAGCAATCAAAGCTGCCAGAGAAGGGCGCCGCGTCTTGATTCTCACGGGTGACAAAGACGCGTTTCAATTGGTTGGAGATGAACACGAACTGATCGAAGTGCTCATGCCTGGAAAAAACGGACTGGGCAGTTACAAAAAAGCTGAAGTATTTGCCAAAATGGGCGTGTGGCCGGAACAGATCATCGACTACAAAGCCCTGTGCGGAGACAATTCCGACAACATTCCAGGCGTCAAAGGAATCGGTCCGGTGACGGCAGTGAAATTGCTGACCGAATATAAAACGCTGGAAGCGATTTACGAGAATATAGATAACCTGACTGCAAAAGCAGTTAAAGCTAAGTTGATCGAAGGCCGCGAATCAGCCTTCAAAAGCCAGCGTCTGGCAAGAATTGTGCTCGATGTTCCGATCGATTTTTCTTACGAAAAATGCAAACTCGCCATGCCCGATATCGAAGAGGCTGGAAAATTCTTCAAGAGTTTACAGTTTCGCTCACTGATAAACCGGCTGCCTATCTGCCTCGCCAAGTCATTCTCCGAAAAGGGCGAGGATGTAAAAGAGCTGGAGAAAAAACTCAAAAACATCATCAATGCCATCGAAGTCGCCCCGATTTCTTACAAGGATGCGACCGGCGCTGACATGCCGGAGTTCTCACCGAATCCGTCTGAAGAAGGTAGTGAACCGACCACGCAACTGCGCAGTTCGCCACCAGAAATTTCGAAACCCGTAATCGCACTCCCGAAGTTCTCCGGTCCGCCAACACCGACAATCGTCGTCGACGAAGCCGGCTTAAACCAGCTTGTCGCAGCACTCTCAAACCAGAGCGTATTTGCAATGAGTTTGGAAACCGATGGTTCTAACACTCTCAATAGTGACATCATCGGCTGGTCGTTCGCTTGGGGTAAGGGAATCAAACTGGAAGAAGATGGTTCGCTCTTCGCTGATGCTAACGAGCTGATCACCGATTTGCAAACAGCCTATGTTCCGGTTCGACATCGCTATATCGGTGTGCAGCAATTGGAACCGGATGTGGTGCTAAATGGTTTGAAACCGATTCTCGAAGACAAAAAAATCGGCAAAGTAGCGCAAGATGCTAAGTCATTGATGAACGTTCTCTCGCGCGTAGGTGTGACCATAGCGCCGATGGTCAGCGATCCAATGCTGGCGAGCTACATTCGAGACCCCGATGATAAGCATACCCTGCGCGATCAAGCAGATAGACTACTTGGTTACAACGCCGGTAATATCATAGACCTGATTGGCACCGGTAAAAAACAAATCGAAACGGCTCTTGCCCCTGTAGACAAAGTCGCGCCGTACTCAGCCGACAATTCGCGCATTTCCTTAGAATTGGCCAGATACTACGCTGCTACATTCGACGAAGAACAAAAGTACCTTCTTTATCAGATGGACTTGCCACTATCGGGAGTGCTCGCTCGAATGGAGCAAAACGGCGTCGCCCTCGATCGAGAGTACCTCAAGAAGCTCTCTGAGGAGATGCTGATTGAGTTGACTAGATTGGAAAAAGAGATTTTCGAAATCTCCGGACACACATTCAACATCAGTTCTACACAACAACTGCAAAAGGTTTTGTTCGACGAATTAGGTTTAAAAACCAAAGCGAAAACAAAGACAGGAGCAGGCTATTCAACTGACGCCAGCGTACTGGAATCGCTCAAAGACGAACACGTGATCATTCCGAAGATTTTAGAATACCGACATCTGACCAAGCTGCGATCAACCTACGTGGAAGCATTGCCTAAGGAAGTGTTGCCTCATGATTCGCGCTTGCATGGCGAGTTTAACCAGACAGTTGCAGCCACAGGAAGATTGTCGAGCAGCAATCCAAACCTGCAAAATATTCCGATTCGTTCTGAACTCGGAAGGAAGATCAGACAGGCATTCGTCACGCAAGATCCTGATTCCAGCCTGATCTCAGCGGACTACTCGCAAATCGAATTGCGAATGCTGGCACATATGTCCGGCGATGAAAATCTGATCGACGCGTTTGAGAAGAATCAAGACATTCACGCGCGCACTGCCATGGAGATCTTCGATGTGCCGCTGGAATCAGTGGATAAGAACATGCGCGGCGTCGGCAAGACGTTGAACTTCGCGTTGATCTATCAACAAGGACCATTTGCAACCGCGCAAGATCTTGGAATTTCTACAAAAGAAGCACAAGCCTACATCGACAAATATTTCAGCCGCTATCCCAAGGTCAAAGGTTTCATGACCAAGACCATTGAAGAAGCGCGAATCAACAATTACGTCAGCACTCTCTGGGGACGCCGACGCTACTTCGCTAATTTGCAAGATCGCAACACAAACGTCAGACGCGCAGATGAGCGAGCCGCGTGTAATGCACCACTGCAAGGCAGTGCTGCTGATTTGATGAAACTGGCGATGCTTGAATTAGACAGAATGCTGAAAGAAAGCGGCAGTAAAGCAAAGCTGGTTTTGCAGGTTCACGACGAATTAGTTTTGGAAGTGCCGAATTCTGAACTGGAAGCCACATCAGAGTTGGTTAGAAAATCAATGGAATTGAATCAACCGCTCTCTGCCCCACTTCGAGTTGATGTTAGCGTCGGCAAGAATTGGATCGACGCAAAATAGCTTCACCGGGCATATAAATTCCACACCATTGAATGGAAGGGTTTAGGATGATTGTAAATCGTCGAGCCAATCAAGCAATCGTTTCCGCTCTTCTGGTTTCACTAACACTTCTTCAATTCGCGTCGCCTGCGCACAGCCAGGACGCCTCAATGAAAGCGGCGCTCGACTTGTACAAAGTCAAGAAAGACTACGCTGCAGCGACTGATGCGTTCTACAAAATCGCGGTAAGTCAGCCGGACAATATCGAAGCGTTCATTTATTACGCCAATAGTTTGTACATGCAAAAACAATCAGACAAGGCTATCAAAGCCTATTGGTATGTGGTTCGGAGATTTCCCAGCCATAAAAGAGGTTACGAGATCAAGGAATATTTGAAGAAATTGGATCCCAATTACGCAACGCATATAAACGATCCTCGTTTTGCATCGGTGGGTGACTCAAAATCGTCAGCAACGAAAACAGCATCAGTAGCAGTTCCCAGTCGTGCATCAGAATCTGTTATCAACGATATCGTCAAAACGGTTAAGCCATTAAAAGGTCGCCCTGCAGTTTCTCCAAGTTTGATAGATCGCACAAAAGACGCTTTGCGCGCGTACCCTGGCAACTTGCTTCAGACCATATATGACAGAGGCTGCCGAATCTGGCTCACGCCGACGATGATCGATAAGGAGCCGGGACTGGAACATCAACAACCATCAGGATACATGGAAGGACATACCTACAAAGATTGTCCCGGCATGTTCTACTCGGGTGGAATCGTCGTGTGCGAATACACTATCGGCAACGGTTTCGACTGGGATGCCTGCGACGATCCAATCGGCACACTACGACATGAATTAGGTCATGCCGTCGACTATTATCTCGGCGAAATTTCCGAATCCGAAGAATACAGGCATGCCTACCGTCTGGACCAAGGCTCAATCAGCGATGACGCAACCCGAAATCGCCTGCACTACTACATGCAGAAAGACATTCGTGGTCAGCACGAGTGCTTCGCCGAACTGATGGCAGCGAAGTATGGCAAGGGCGAGTTCAAGTTGAAGAAAGACGAGACCAACGCACTCGTTGAAGCGAGCTTCCCTCGCACGATGAAGGTGATTGATAAACGAATCGCCGAAGCAGAAAACAAGTAAATCTAATTCGCTGGAACGTTTAAATAGTAGGCAATAAACAGTTGTATATGCAAACGCAGCGGTGGCGAGACCAGCTCGTGCTGCTAGTTCTAAACCATAGATACGCTATGGTCAGACACACGAAACTAGCTGTCGAGGTCGTTCTAAATTACGGAACCTGAGATGGGGTCGGTGTTGCGGCAGCGCCCTTACGCAGGCGGCTGTTCTTATAGCCGTAAGCTGCGTATATCACCAAGCCGATCGGGCAAGTGATCGCGTAAGTAGTCAGTACTAGCGGATTAAGTTTGGAAGCCAGGATTCCGCAACCAAGCATGCCGACCAGCGCAAGAACTGGATTTACCAGTTTATTTCTCCAGGCGCCCAGGCAAACAAATATGAATGCGATAAGAGTACCCAGAACCATCATGTCCGCGATCTCGCCGAACGGCATGAAGCCTGCAAATATAGCAACCAAAATTCCGTTTAGTAGAATCCCGAAAGTGGGATTGCCCAGGTGCGATTTCTTGAAGATTGGAGGGAGCAATCCGTCTTCCGACATGTTGCGAAAGATTCTCGGTCCACCCATACACAATACGAGGAGCACGTTGAAGATACCGAGAACGGCTCCGCAAGCGATAAGTTTCGAAGTCCAATTTTCGCCGACGGCACCCAGTAGTTTCGCCAGTGGTGCGGCAGCTTCGGAACCGACAAACAGTGGATTCGGTTTTGATGGGTCGCCATCGAAGAAGCACGGGGCAAGTCCAGTCGCCACAGCCATTACGGCGACATAGAGAAGTGCAACGATACCTACGCAGAGGAACGTTCCCATCGTAGTATCTTTTTGACTCTTCGATTCACGAGCAAAAGTATAGAGCGCGTCGAATCCGACGTATGGGAAAACCGCTACAGCCGCGCCTTCCAGCACACCTTCGAATCCTTTCGGCATAAACGGTTGCCAGTTAGCAGGATTGACGTGTGGAATACCGGCGCACAAGAAGATTGCAAGCAAGGCCATTTTTAGAACGACGAGAGCAAAGTTTATCTTCGCGGATTTGCTAACACCGCCATACATCAGAATCAAAGTGATCACGGCAACAACTGCTATCGCTACCACGTTTATCCCGAAAGTAAATTCCGAATGCCCCGGTAGTCCTTCGGCGATTGCCGGATTGATCTTTATGGACGAGCCTTGCAGGAATGTCGGCAACGTGTAGCCAGCAGCCGTTTGCAAATAGACGCTCCAGGCAATTGCAACCGCGGCGGCTCCGAAGGAGTACTCCATGAACAAACCGAATGCCACCACCCACGCTACCAGCTCTCCGATTGAGTTGTAAACGTAGCTGTATGCAGAAACACCGTGAGGCATATGACGCGAGAATTTTTCGTAGCAGATTGCCACGACCAGAACGATCAGTCCGGTGATTAAGAATGACAGTACACCAGCTGGTCCGGCTTTACCGGCAATGATTCCGGGCATCGCGAAGATGCCAGCACCGATGGTGGCACCGATGCCCAAACCAGTTAGCATCAACCATCCCAGATGCTTCGGGGAATCCATCTCGATTCCTTCAGCGACGTTGGGAACCCGCCTCAATAATTCCGAAACAAGCGCCATTACAAACCCACCTGCACGTTGGCTTCTGCCTAGTAAGTGAAAAGGAAAACAAACATTGATATAGAACCCGAAGGCTCCTGTACATGCTAGCATGGCGCTCTAAATTATTGTTGTGAGTCGAGCCACCGAGCGAACGGACGCGGCTTACATTTAGATCACGTGTGCAAGAGGAAATTCACAATGAAGTTTGAAAGAGCTGCAGTTATCGGCGCCGGGGCAATGGGAAGCGGCATTGCGCAAGTTCTCAGCCAGGCCGGAATCGAAGTCGTCCTCAAGGACGTCAAAGACGAATTTGTGGAGCGCGGTCTTAAAAACATAAAAAGAATGTATGACTCGCGTGTCAAAAAAGAAGTGATGACGCAAGAAGAAGCCGACAAACTTTTTGCAAATGTCCGTGGCACAACGAGCTACGATGAGCTCAATCAGCCTGACATCGTAATCGAAGCCGCGTTGGAAACAATCGATGTCAAGCTCGACATCTTCAAAACTCTCGATCAAATTTGCCCAGCTCACACCATCCTGGCAAGCAACACATCGGCACTCTCGATTTCTGAAATCGCAGCGGCGACCGAACGTCCAGGAAAAGTACTGGGAATGCACTTCTTCAACCCTGCTCAAACAATGAAACTGGTCGAAGTAATTCCTGGTGTCAAAACCGATGCTGAAACAGTTCGGCACGCCATGGACCTCTGCAAAAACGTCATGAAAAAGATTCCGGTGCACGTCAAAGAATGCCCTGGCTTCCTTGTCAACAGATTGCTTTTCCCTTATATGAATGAAGCACTCTGGGCGGTGCAAGGTGGCGCATCTCCTAACGAGATCGACGACATGATGGTGGCATATGGAATGCCGATGGGACCATTTGCACTCTTCGATATGACCGGCATCGACATCTGCGCACACGTCAACAGCTTCCTCTACGGCGAGTACGGCCCGCGTTTCGAACCATCCCCCCTGCTTGACAAACTTGTCGAAGCCGGTTGCCTCGGTCAGAAAAACGGCAGCGGATTTTACGTCCACGAGCAAGGCGTCATTCCAAAGAAAGGCGAGCCACTCAAAGTAAATCCAAAGCTGGAAGCCATCATCAAAGAAGTGAACAAGGACGGCAAGCTGCGTCAATCGAGCAAGAAAGTCGATGCCTTCCGCATCATCCTTCCAATGTTCAACGAAGCACTTTATGCACTTCAAGAAGAAGTGGTCACGCCGGAAGATGTCGACACCGGAATGCAATTCGGTTGCGGCATGAAAGGCGGCATCTTGAGCCTCGCCAAAGAAAAAGGCTTGAGCTGGTGCCTCGATGAAATCATGATGCACCACAAAGATCTGGGCGAACGTTTCAGACCATCGTGGTACTTGAAAAAACTGGTGCGCGCAGGCGTGAAAGATTTCTCGCAACTCAAACCAGCACAACCTGTCGCATCGCGATAGTCTAATAATTTCTGCCGCGGGCTGTCGGATATTTTGTCGTTAATTCCCGACAGAACGCCGAAGCTCGCGGCAGGACTGCAATTTTGTGTTTGGCCGGATCTGCTGCGGGTAAAATAAACTATGCTCAAGTGGCTGGCTATCTTTGGACTTCTCTGGTTCCTCTACCTTGTGCGTGAGGTATTTCCTCCGTTCATCGTCGGTGGAATCATTGCCTATCTCTTAATTCCGACTGTTCGCTTCGTGGGCGACAAGATGAAGATCCCACGACACATCGCAGTCGCGACAATCTATATCAGCTTTCTTGCCACCGTAATTGTCTTGAGCAAACTCTTCGGAGGCTTGCTCATCGAGCAGGCGGGTACGCTGTTTGAAGATCGGCATTCGATAGTGACGAATCTGCTGGAACAGCTATCCGGATCTTTCAATTGGGGCATTGATGTTCAATCAACATCAGCCGATATAGTCACCAGCATGGAAGGTTGGCTTGGCAAACCCGAGGAAATTGTCCACCTCGGAGAGCTGCTTTCTAAGAGCCTCTTGCATATTCTAGTATGCATCGTATCTTCGATTTATTTGATCATGGACAGCGAAAGCGTCGGCAGATTTTTGCTGAGATTCATCCCGGAAGACCGGCGCGATGCGGTTGTTCAACTGTCCGGACAGATGAACGTCATGGTGTCCAAGTACATTCGCACGCAACTGTTCTTGATCATCCTGATGTCGACGGTGGCGTACTGCATTCTGCACTTCGCATTCCAGATCAAATACGCTTTTCTCATCGCAATATTCAGCGGCACGCTCGAAATTATCCCAGTAGTCGGTCCATTGATGGCGATCTCGATGGCGGTCATCGTAGGCGTCGCTCAGAAGGGTTTGCAAGTCGGCGGGCTGATCGCGTTATGCTATTGGATTGCGAGATTGCTTGAAGACTATGTAGTGATACCAAAGTTTGTTGGTCACGTTATCGAACTGCATCCATTGGCAATTATTTTCGCGGTTATCTGCGGAGAAGTGCTTGCCGGTGCGCTTGGAATGCTGATCGCCATTCCGGTCGCGGCCGCTGTGAAATTAGTATTGGACTTCGCTTATCCTCCGACCGATTCGCACGGTCCGGTAGTTCACGTCGACTCGACTATGTTTAAACCACCAAGAGCAAAAGATCCCGACGACATAATCGAAGAGATGAAAGCTGCACACGACGGAAATTCAGAAGACTCCATCCCGTCAATTCACGACAAATCGATCAACTAATTATTGCCATACAAATTAGTCCTGACCGAACACTGCCATTTGAATGCGCATATGAGCAATGCTTGTTCGTTCTTCTATTTCTTCGATAGTACTGGCTTGCAGCGCTTCCATTCTTGCGCCCTCTTCTTCTGCTAGAGTCAGAACAATCTCGCGTCGAATTTCCTCTACCGTTTGTTCTTTCTCCGGAATGTTATCCGAATATTCGCGCAGTGCCAGTCGCTTTATGCCGATCTTCGTCCACGCCTGGGTTCTCAGGAATCCCAGGGTGCGATTGGAACGCTCTGTGACAAACACCAGCCAATCACTAGAGTCAACATCTTCGATGTATTGCAGTGATTCGAAAGTGTCGTCTATAAATTCAGTAATCCGCAAGCCGCGATTCATGTGGTCACGAAACGCACACATTGTGCCGTCCTCGGTGGTCCCGCAGACCTGGTAGCCTCGCGTTTCCCACTTTGAAATTCTGGGATGAATTCGTGCCCAAAGGTCGTCGAAGAGAAATTCTTTTACTAATTCGCCGTTGGTATTTTGATACCACTCTTCGAAGGCGGCTACGATCATTTAACAGTTCCTCTATCAATCCGTAAGTACTATTCCACGCAGGCGCCCGGATTACTCCGCTCATGCTCCAACGTCAATACGACAGTCATGAACCTTGCACCGCGAGACGCATTGAATCATTTTGTCTGCGACTGTTCTACCGGCGCTGGATGATGAGGAGCGGCATTGTTTCCGTCCAAATACATCAAGAACCCGACTGCGCAAGCGTATAGCAGTGAGCCGAAAGCCAGAAAACTGAAGTTCAGTTTTTTCAATTTGATAAGAAGAAGCAATATCAAGGACGAGGAAATTGCAACTAGCCCGGTCATCACTACGCCGGAATCCAGATTCCATGGGGTAAAAGCGACGCCGAAGGCAACCGGGATGCAGCTCTGGAAGACCATCGCGCCGGTAACGTTACCCATCGCCAACGTGTCTTTACCGGAGCGAATCCACAATACGCTGTTTACTTTCTCAGGTAATTCCGTGGCAATCGGACAGACGACAAGCGAGAGAACAAGCGCGGGGAAGCCGATGCTCTCGGCAATATCCTGAATGTAGTCGACAAAGAAGTATGCACCGCCGACGATACCGGCCAGTCCAAGCAACACTTGCGGAAGAATAAATCGTAATTTGTTTGAACCTTTCTTCAACACTCGATCCAGGTAGAGTGCCTCAGGTTCTTCACCGACTTCACCGGACGATTTGAAAGTGAAATACAGGTATACGGGGTAAATGCACAGGATAAGACCTGCCAATATGTACTTGGCGATTTGATGACTAGCCAGCGCGGCCGTTAAGAGACCAATAGAATACGCGAGAATAAAAAATTTCAAATCCCGCGACATCACTTCAGCATTGTAATCCAGGTTTTTGGCGCGCTTGCCGCTTTTCATGAAGCTCAGTCCAGCCAGCCCGCACAGTCCCAGCGTAAGCGTACTGAGCATAAACGGCGCCCCTGTAATGGCGCCGATTCCGACGTCATCGCCCTCGCGCTGCCCAAAACAGATGACGGCGACAATGGGGATGAGCGTTTCGGGCAATGCCGTGCCCACAGCGGCCAGCACGCTGCCGACCACCCCTTCACTTAGCTCAAGCCTCTGGCCGAGCCATTCAATACCATTTGTAAAGAGCTCCGCGGCCGCTACTATGACGACAAGCGAAACTAACAATACGGCAATGTCAAAGATCATTTATTCACACCGAACCCTAATTCTGGCAGAATAGCAGAAAGCACTCGGGCATAACTTAAACATGGACTTGAGATGATTACCTCAAAGGATGTCGAGCATGTCGCGAAGCTGGCCAGATTGGCGCTAACAGAAGATGAAAAGCGCCTTTACACCGACCAGCTCAGTCGAATCCTCGAATATTTTGCGCAACTCAACGCAGTCAATACTGACGGCGTGGAGCCCATGTCGCATGCCCTGCCGGTTGTAAATGTACTGAGAGAAGATGTCGTGGAGACTCCTCCAGGGCACGCCGCTCTGTTAGCGACCGCTCCGGACAGCGAAACTGTCCGCTCAAGCGCAGCTGACGGCAAGGAAGAGTTAAAAGCCTTCTTCAGGGTACCCAGAATCGGGGACTAGGACAGTGAAACAGAAGAAACAAACGATGAGGGAGAGAATCACAGAAGATTTTGGTCCCTCCGTCTCCGCGTGTAGATGTGGTTCTTCTCACGATCATGGATCTTCGCATTCACTCCACAACTGCGCTGAAAGCCGCTCTATGCCGTATATTGTAAGAGAATCTCGTTCAATTTCATTGGAGGTCGTATGGACACCAGGTATGTATTTGTAACCGGTGGCGTGGTTTCGTCATTGGGAAAGGGCATTATTGCCGCGTCCCTGGGTCGGCTCTTGCGAGCCCGCAACATCACCTGCACGATTGTGAAATTGGACCCATATTTGAACGTTGACCCGGGAACGATGAGCCCATATCAGCACGGCGAAGTATTCGTTACTGAAGATGGCGCGGAAACCGACCTTGACCTCGGTCACTATGAGCGCTTCATCAGCGCGAATCTGAGCCGCATGAATAACGTCACTGCTGGTTCAATTTACAAAAGTGTTTTAGAAAAAGAACGACGCGGCGACTACCTGGGTGGCACCGTGCAAATGATTCCTCACGTCACCAATGAGATCAAAAATTTCCTGCGCAAAGCGGCGAGCACAACGCAAGCGGAAATTGTCATCGTTGAAGTAGGCGGCACGGTGGGTGACATCGAGAGTTTGATCTTCCTCGAAGCCATTCGTCAAATGCGTAAGGATATCGGCAGAGATCATGTCTGCTACATCCACGCCACGATGATTCCAAGTTTAAGAACAACAAATGAGTTGAAAACCAAACCGACTCAACACAGTGTCGACATGCTGAGAAGTCGCGGTATCCAGCCAGATATACTGGTTTGCAGAACCGAAGAAACGCTTAACTCTTCGATCAGAGAAAAACTTTCACTGTTTACCGACGTCGATCTCAAAGCTGTAATTCAGTGTAAGGATGTAAAACACTTGTACGAAGTTCCACTAATCATGGAACAAGAAGGGCTTGCCCACCGCGTTTTAGAACGCCTGTCATTGAAAAACGACACTCCGGATCTTACAGAGTGGAGAAAGCTGGTTGAGCGTGTTCAAAAACCGAGCTATCAAGTCGACGTAGCGATTGTTGGAAAGTACGTCATGCTCTCAGATGCGTACATATCAGTTGTAGAAGCCTTGAAGCATGGCGGCGTCAAATTAGGCGCGCAAGTAAACATCAAGTGGGTTTTATCAGAAGACATCGAGAAGGACGGCGCTGCGAAGTACCTATCCGACGTCGATGCCATACTTGTTCCCGGAGGCTTCGGTGACCGGGGTATCGAAGGAAAAATTCAAGCCGCGACTTATGCTCGCGAGAAGAAAATTCCATACCTCGGATTGTGCCTGGGCATGCAGACTGCCGTAATCGAGTTCGCAAGAAACGTTGCAAAAATGGAAGGTGCGCACTCCACCGAATTCAATCCGAAGTCACCATATCCGGTGATCGACCTTATGCCGGATCAGCACAACGTCGTTCTAAAAGGCGGTACAATGCGCCTTGGCAAATATCCATGCGACCTCAAGGAAGGTTCGATTGCCAGCAAAGTCTACGGCAAAACAGAAATTTCCGAACGTCACAGACATCGCTACGAAGTCAACAACGCACATCGCGAAGAACTGGCGAAGTACGGTTTGGTCTTCTCAGGACTCTCTCCTGATGGGCATCTTGTCGAGATGATCGAACTGACGGATCATCCTTATTTCGTTGCTTGCCAGTTCCACCCGGAATTGAAGTCGCGTCCCGACGATGCGCATCCATTGTTCGTCGGACTCGTCGGAGCGATGTTGGAGAAGCAAGGACACTCTCCAACAGCAGTAAGCTCGACACCAACAGCAGTTCCCCAACAAAAATAGTTGGCGTAATTACATTTGCCGGCGTTTCTTCTCGAAATATTCGAGCGGTTGATCCAGCTCGAGGTCAGCCGCAACCGTAGCCTCTTGTAGCTTGGTCATGTAGTACATCAGGACACCGATTACGATAAAAACGAGTCCGGTCCCACCATAAGTTTCCACCGGTCGAAACACTTCGAACCCTACGGCAGATTCCTTCGGATTGCGAGGATTGTAGCGGACCTCCACGGTGCTTTTCGGGCGATAACGATCCTTGATAGGCGTGACCATTATGTCGAACCCACTCAAATGTGGTCCGAGCTCTTGCTCTGCATCATAGTGGTTTGCACCAAGCGAATAGCTGTATTTGATGAAGGACCAATTGATCAACGCGCAGAAATCGTTTAATTTATTCGGCTCATATTTAGTCAGAGGAATACCGTTAATAGCCTTATCAACAGTGGCTTCGACCAACGTCCAGTTTTGGCTTTGGATAACCTTGTAGTATTCCATCGCGACAAGCAGCAGGTAACATGCGCCCATCACCATAAAGAAATACGATAGTCCCCGCATGTCATCTCCGAATCGAACTGTTTTGCGAACCTACTACCTGAACGCTGGACCCGATAAACCCAAACTGACCGTGCACCGTTGAATTCTACGCCCGGAACACCAAAGGCTCAATGTCTCCTCTTACATATAAAGGATGCCGCGGCATTCCATCCTTGGTGATTCCAAAACATTTGAGCGGCCCAAACGATTCAAGTTTGGACAGAACATCGGCATCGCGGCCTAGTATCGCACCGTGAGTCCCCCAGGCGACAACCAGTGCCGAAGCGAGGCTTGCTCGCTCCAGAATGATCTCGTCATTATGAAAACCAATTGGCTTCTTAAAGTCCCTGAGCATGCGCGGCTTTTCAGCACAAATCGCAAAGAGATTTACTACCTCAAGGCGGTTAAAACCCCAGCTTCGCGCGAAACCAATGCATCGGCGAATTGTCGGATCGTTGTGATTCTCATCGGCCTTATTGGGATTGAGCATCACCAGAAGAAGCGTTTCGGATTCACTTTTCGCGTGAGTTCGGGATGTCGCGAACCGAGCACCTGGGCTACTCTCGCTAAAGTTTCGCCAGAGCAAATAACGATAGCTTCCTGTCTTATCGAAGACCGCACCACCAGATTCCGAGGTCCGAACATTGAGTATGCGAGACCGAAACGCACTTCTAACAAAAGACTGGTCGAAACCGGCAATAGTCGATTGCGCATGCGATTTCGGATGTTTATTAATCGAGGAAATCATCGTCTAGACAACATACCCGGAATTTCCTGTTGCTGCTTGCCCATTAACGAACAAAGTAAGCTATGTGAGGGGATGGGCAAAAATCACCCACCTGGCTAGAGAATCCAGGGATTTTCCCCCTTTGCGGATTGTTAAGCTCCAATTAATATTGACAAGCCTTGTCAAGAGTAGCCCTATACTCTCGGTATGCAGAAATGAAACACACAGTCCGCCCGAAAAACGTCCGAAATAAGCAGAGCCACGATAAGACAGACCTATAACGAATGAACTCCAGGGCGAGTCCCTCTGGGAGTCTAATCGTTCAACATTGAGATATTGCCACTTCGAGATAAGTGGCATGGAGGATCGCATGTCCTGGTCTAAGGATAAAAATTTGGTATTACTGGCAGTGACCGGTTGCCTTGCGTTGCAAATCGCACAATCGCCGGCATATGGCGAAACGACCGCGAAGGCAGAGGTGCCGACCGCCAATTCGAAAACAAACCAAACTGAAATTGAAACAAGCAAAGCTCCCGACGCATGGGAGAGTCTCACAAAAAGCGCAGAAGCAAAAGCCTCTGCGGGCGACTATCGCAACGCAGAAAAGTTATTCAATCAAGCAAATGTTCTTGCGAAAACTTTCGCATCGGATGATCCACGAAGAATAAAATCAGTCGAAAACTTGGCCGAAGCAATCGAGCTACAAGGTCGCTACACTGATGCGCTCGAACGCTACCAGGATGCCTTCAATTTGCGTAAAACCGTGCACGGCGAGAGCAGTGATCGATTGAGTAAATCGTACTTCAACATCGGTCGGGTGCAACGACTTGCTGGAGATTTCGCGAAGGCTCGTACGAATTTGAAAAAAGCTTTGGACCTGAGACAGTTCTCGTCTTCCGAAGAAGCTAATCAAAAGGACATTGCGCTTATACGCATCCTCTACAATCTTGGCATTTTGGAAACAGCCACTGGCGAGTTTTCCGCAGCAGAGGAGCATTTAAATCGCGCTCAATCAATCGCACAACATCTTGCGAAGCACAAAGAAAACGCGCAGATCTTCGGACAACTGGCTTTGCTGAGCATCGCCGAAGGTGACTTACCGAAAGCTGAAAACCAGGCCGAAACCTCACTATCAATGGCAGAGAAATTTGCCAAAGGCGACAAATTAGTCAGAGCCGAGGCACTGGATTCGGTGGCAATGGCGCAACTGGCACGCGGCAACTTCAGGAAAGCGTCCGATGCATCTAGTGAAGCTTTGAGTTTAAAACATGACTCGCTAGGGTTTCACCATCCCCTGGCTGCCGACACGCTTGTCACTGCCGGTCTGGTGAAAATTGCAGAAAAGAAATACGATGCCGCCGAAATGAAATTCGACGACGCAATCGCTGTCTATAATTATGCCAATGATCGCAGCCAGTTGGGCTACTCTCATGCGCTTATGGGACGATCGATCGCTCATTTGAAACAGAATGATCAGGCTGCCGCCTCGGAAGACCTGGACAAGGCTATCTCGATTATGAAGTCCGTAACCGGCATCGACAGCCAACTTTCAACTAAATACTCTGAATTTTTTAAAGAACAGCAAGGTAACAACTTGAATGTTCTCAAACTCATCGAAAAAGTCAGAACACCAAATGCAGTGGCAAGCGACAAATTTGATTTGTTCGGAAAACTGCTAACGAGTGCACTGGACGACGGACATTCTGACGAGTTGATCGCCGGTATAAAATACAAGGATCTTATGCCTGTGCTCGGAATCGGGTTCGTCATTATTGTCTTAATTGCGATGGCCGTCCTCATGCCTGGTGTATTCTCGCGTCTCTTCCCCTGGGGCAGGGAGGAGGATCACGCCACCAGGAGAAATAAAAACCGCGGCAAACAGGATTCAACTAATTCTTATGTCGCCGGTCCAGAACAACCGACACAGCAGAAAAATCAGCTACGCACCGCCACTGACGTGGAACGAAAACAAGCACAAGTCTGGAAGAGTCGCATCAAAACCATGGAGAAGGACTTGCCGAAATCGCCCGTCAAAAGTAGCGGTGCCTACGACAGAATTGATTTCAAACCATCCTCACAAGAGGTCACTTCCCAAGAAATGTCATTCAAACACAATCTGTCAACTCCGGTCCAACCAGAGAGTTCTACCGATCAATATTGGTAAGTTCGGTGAGCGAGAGCACGAGGTTTTAACCTCACTATTGGAAACTGATGGCAAATGGGCAGGTGGCGTCGGCACGATCTTCGTGATCGTGAAAAACCATTCTGCCGGTCAGGTACTGGTCAAGTTCAACACTTCATCGAGGAGCGACTTCACCGCGGCTGGTGCCACTCTGCCATCGTCTTCTCAATCACTGAAATTGCATCTGCAATGAGACGATCATTTGCGTTTTCGCGAGTTAGAAAGTCCAACCACGCAGTTAAATCAGAAAGCTTGCTCATCTTGCGCCAATCGGCGGGCAACATGCCACCAGCGGCGTTATAGCCTTCTTGCACCGCGCGCTCAAATCCTTCGACCGAGCCGAGTGGGTCACGCAATAGGTTTCCAAAATCCATGAATGGATTCGCGCTCAAAGCGAACTCCCAATCGAGAACAGCGGTTACTCGCCAGTCCGTCGGAAATTTTTTCACCAGAATATTGGAGCCACCAAAATCAGCATGGACGAGGCACGGCGGGCTTTTCCAAATCTGGAAGATCATAGACTCTCGCTTAACAAACCGCGAAAGATTTTTGCGAAGCTCCGGACCAAGCCGTTGTGCCACAATATCTTGCTCCAGACACTCGGTCGTGAAATCGACGAGACCATCACTTCCGCTTGTAATCGGCGTCTTGACGTTTAACTGTTCGTCTAAAAATCCTTCTTGGTCGAATGTCACGCTGTGGATTCCGGCTAGACTCGCACCCACACTTCGTCCGACTTCAACACTCCAGCTTGGATCTAATCCCTCTACCAGGGTTTCCAATCGATCGCCCTCAACCAGCTGGAGTATCGAATATGGATGACCGGAAACCGGATTGGTTGGCGAGTAATAGTAAATCGTAGGAGTTGGAACCACACCATTCAATCGCTGATAGATGCGGCACTCCTTTTCCGCCTGACTCGGATCGCGAGTGAAGACGCGCAGAATTAGAGGAGTTTGCGTGCCCGATAGCTGCAAACGAATATTTGTATTTGCCAGTCCGCCTTGTGTGTAAAAACTCGCAACGACCTTCCTCTCAGGCAGGATCGGTGCAATCATTTTGGTGAGTTCATCGATCGTGAACTCAAGAGTTTGAGTTGCTCTGTTCCAGTTTTCTCTCATTGCAGGAAACACACTTTATGATGCCGACTAAGCCTGAGCAGCAAACGAAGTAATTTCGCAGAGCTGCCGGTCAGGTGAGTTCGTCCAGGGAATCGAACGAACTGTATAAGACTAGCAGAATATTGTGCAAACCGGCTATCACCCACACTTATAGAGTTTGGAACAAGAAATCGATAACGAATAATCGATGTCAAAGAGTCGACGTACTCGGAGCTGAATGGATGATTCCTAAGATGAGATTTCGATTATAAATGCGCGTTAATGACCGGTGCGGATTAACATTTATAGGTTCAAATCGTTGCGACGAATGAACGGTCTACATGTGATTGCCAAGCCTCTCAAGCGGTGGCATCGATGAGGTGTGTATGGACTTGCGCAAAAACCTGTTCTGCGAATTTTTCGGCACAGCATTTCTTTTGGCTACGGTAGTCGGCTCTGGCGCGTTGATGCACAAACTTGACGCCGGCAATGTCGCAGTTACTGTGCTTGGAGTGGCGATTGCGACCGGACTGGTTTTACTTGCACTGATTAACACAATCGGTTCTATCTCCGCACACTTCAATCCGATCGTCACTTTAATGACTGCTGTTCAAAGGCAAATGCGCTGGAGTCACGTGGCGCCTTACATTGCGATGCAAGTTTTCGGAGCGATAGCCGGTGTGGTGGCCGCCAACATTATGTTTGAAGTGCCGGCATTTGCAATGTCCACCGAAGCACGAACTGGAATTGGTCAGTGGGCTGGCGAACTGGTCGCGACATTCGGTTTGGTCGCAGTGTTAATCGGATGCGGACGGTCCAAACCAGATGCTGTTCCGCAGTCGGTAAGTGCGTACGTGGCGAGCGCAATTCTGTTCACGTCATCAACATGCTTCGCCAATCCGGCAGTTTCAATTTCTCGCATATTTACGACCACCATCACCGGTATCAGAGCCGCTGATGTGCCTGCATTTATCATTTGCGAATTAACAGGCGCAGCCATAGCTTTCGCTATATTCACCTGGTTATTCAAAGAAGAGAAAACTGATGCGCCCTCAGTTCCGGACAGCTTCGACGCTGCAAAATATGCAAAAGAGCGCGACTTGGCTGGAATCTAAAAGTAGAAAGGCAGAACCGAAATTGAAATTACATGGAATCATTGCACCACTTGCGGTGGCGATCGCGTGCACGTTTTCGATTGGATTAACGGCGATAGCAGAAGAGACCGCGCCTCCATCAAACCCTGCAACCAGCGCTCCGGATTGGACACCGGTGGAGATGAGAGCGACCATTTCGCCCCGCCCCTGCCACGGCAGTGATGGACTCACGAGCCTGGTTTACGAAGTAATCCTGACCAACTATAAATCGGCTAGCGTGCCGCTCAAATCATTTCAAGTCTTCGCAGAGAAGGCGGAAGGCAAGCCGATCCTATCGCTGGACTCGAAGCAATTATCTGACTTGCTACTGTCGCCCGCAAAATCCAAAGATTCGACCCTAGCACCGGGAGCGGTGGCACTACTCTTCGTCAATGTTGTACTCGATAAAGATGCCGCCGTTCCGGAAAAGTTAATCAATCGACTCAGTTATGAGAGCAGCTCGAAATCCGGAGATACAACCAAAACTACTACAGAAACTTTGAACGTCGACAAAAAATTACCGATAGTCATCGGACCACCACTGCTGGGAGAACGGTGGCTCGCGTCAGGCGGATATGCCGGAAAATCCGGACATAGACGCAGTTTGTTTCCCATCGCTAATGAAATGAAATGTGCTCAGCGATTCGCAATTGACTGGGTTCAACTGGACGAAAAAAATCGAATATTCGCAGGCGATAAAAAAGCAGTCGAATCATTTTTCTGTTATGGAAAACCTGTCATTGCCGTAGCCGACGGCACCGTATATGGTGTCGTAGACAAATTCCCCAATCAGCCTACGTTTGTACCATCCGGAAGTTCCGAATATCCGGGTGGCAACAGCGTCACGCTAAAGCTCAACGATAATGCTTATGGATTCTATGCACACTTGAAACCGGGAAGCATCAAAGTCAAGGAAGGCGACCGGGTGAAGAAAGGCGACGTGATTGCGTTGTTAGGTAACGCCGGCAACTCGGATGGACCGCATTTGCACTTTCATATCACCGAAACGCCTGACATTCTTGGCTCCAACGGTGTGCCATATGTGTTCGAAGAGTTCGATATCACGGGCGAGACCACTGAGGAAGATATCGACAATAATTTCTCGAACGGCCGCAGTTTAAACATAGGCAAGCCTGCACATCCAGGGAAGCATACGCGGCAACTGCCGAGAGAAGGTGTTTTGCTGAACTTCCCGGACGCAGCACATTCGCAATCCAAATAAGAGCACGTGTGACGTTCGGTCCTCGTAAGGCGCGTCTTAGACGTTTGCTCCCACGGCAGGCTTCGCCAGCGCTCCAGCCACCTCAGTGACACGGGCAGCAATCTTTGCGACAGTCTCTTGCTTCTTCGCATCTTTGAGTGTGCCGTCATCATTGAAAGCGTCACCCGCCTGACTGATGGCGATTTGATCTGGTATCAAAATGACACCTATGTTGCCCAGGATCGAGCGAACAGTGACCAGACCGCGTATACCACCCAGTGCACCTGGTGACGCCGCCATGAGACCGGCCACCTTGCCGGTATAACACTCAAGGCTCTTCTCGCCAGGCTCAGGTCTAGAGGTCCAATCTATGGCATTTTTCAACGCCGCGGAAATCGAACTATTGTACTCAGGGCTCGTGATGATAAAGCCCTGGTGCTCTTTCATGATCTTCTTCAATTTTTTCGCGTTCTCCGGCAAACCTTGCTCGGATTCATGATCGCCATCGTAGATCGGCATATCGAAATCCTTCAGGTCTATAAAGGTAGCTTCGGCACCAGCCTGTTCGGCGAGCTTGGCTGCCAACTTCGCGAGTTTCTTATTCAGGGAGTCGCGGCGCAAGCTCCCTGCAAAACAAAGTACCTTCGGTTTGTCCGTCACAATGGCTCTCCTTGGTTTGGAATTGGCATATCTTAACCGCCCAGGATTAATTCTGCCTGAGACCATGGTGAAAACCGCAAGGATCCTCCGGCATTGCCAAATCTGGATACTAAAACTACACAAATTCTCCGTACATTGACTCCATCGGCATTTCGGGACAGACGAGGAGCGCGCATGTCATTTAAGGCAGCAGACAACACAACACCTAAACTGGACCTGGCAGAGTTAGCCAAAGATCCTCTTTCGGCGAAGTTGTACAGTGAGTCGATTCCAGACTCTACGACCACGCCAGGCACGACGACCGACTCGAACAAAACCTTACCACTGCCCTTTGGTCCAGAATTCAACGACGTCGAAATCATCGGCAAAGACAAACCCAAAACTCCAGGCGGCGCGCCGAAAGCGGACGCAGACGTACTGACGGATCCGTTCAACCCGTCATTCAACACCCCTGGAAAGGATGGACCAATACCAGGAGTCAAAGGTCCTGACTCAAAACTTCCACCCCAGTTAGACGTTGACCAATACGATCCTTTTAAAGATTGGAACAGCGTTCCTGGTCTAAAACCAATCGAGCCAAAACCTAAAGACGCTACTGTCCAACCGGACGGCAAGAAGGTCGAGCCCGGACCAGAGTTACCCAAACCAGAGCTACCCAAGCCAGTAGAGCCGGTGCCTGGAACGGATGTTGCACCGTCGCCGTCTGACAAAGTGGTGCCAAAACCATCTGACAAAATCGAACCAAATCCGGTCTTCAATGAAACCAATGTCGGTGAGGCTGTGAAACTCGCGGCTGCGAAAAATCAGCCTATCATCGTCATCTCGACGCCGGATGGGAAAGTCGGAGAGAAAGAAGCAGCAGCGATGAAAGCAAGCGCAAGCGATGCTGTGTTCGTCAATGTCAATTTCGCGCACGCCGATCAAATGATGCGCGCAGGACTGGAAACTACTCATTACTGGCAGCTAGCCAACCTTTGCGGTGCCAATGGTGACGTCAATAATCTGTATCAAAAACCAGGATTCATCGGTCGCTTCAATGCGACCGATTTCAAACCGGAAGATCCGAAAGGCAGCTTGAAAGCAGTTGCAGCCAATGACGCGGAGAAGGTCTTCTCCGGCACGGTGAAGCCGCCTGCACCAGGTAATGTTGAGCCCGGACCTGTCAAACCCGACGTAGTACCGCCTGTGGTGCCACCCAGCGATGGAAAAGTTCAGCCTCCTCAGGATACGAAAGTAGTTCCGCAAGACACTAAGGTCGAGCCACCAAAAGTAGAACCAACGAAGGAGGTACCACCAACTCCTGAGAAGAAAGGTCCAATCAAGCTCGACAAATCTGATTTCACGTCAGAAGAAGCTGACAAAGCAATTCAGTATGCAAAGGATAACAACTTACCTCTAATCGTTTATCGCGGCTCGATGTCATGCCGAAATTGCCCGACTACTCGAGCCAACATGCAAACATTTGGCAGAGAGATGGAAGCCAAGGCGACAACCGATGCCGTCGTTCTCCGACTGGATTGGGACAAACTCAACCAAGTCGGTTCGTCGGCTCAAGAAGCGATGAAGTCGGTTGTACCGCGAGGAACTGGCTTCCCTAACGTGGCAGTATTCAATCCGAACGACCTCTCTACACCTCTTGCCGACACGTATGGTTCCAACATCAACGAGATCAGAAATCTGATTTCGGAAGGTCAGAAGAGCGTACGAGGTGACAGCAGCGTCAATCGTCCTGGTACTACCAATAGTGTCAAAGCCGAACCATCTGCTTTCAACGAACGCAACATCCTTGGCGCGACCAAAGCGGCTACAGAGAAAAATATTCCGCTGATTTCATATGTCGATAACAATGCCGATCCTAAGATGGCGAGCGCCCTCAAGTATCTCCAGGAAAATGGATTAGCTTCCACTGTCTCGATTTCAGCACCAAGAGCAGAGAGCATGTTCAGAGCCGGGGTGGAGACTTCACACTTCTACGCCTTGAAAGACGCGATGGCGGCAAAGGGCACCACAAGTGCAGCACATCTCAGTTCATTCGCACCGAATAATCTGAAACCAGGACAAAGATTTGCACCGAAGCAAAGTGCTGATGCAAAAGCATCTGCAGATCAAATCGTCAGCTTCTTGAAAGAGAGTGGCGTTGACCTCTCCAAGAACAACAGCGAAGCCGCTGTTCGTGCCCTTCTCGACGGAGCGCCGATCCCGCCGACACCAAAGGCTGAGGAGAAGAAACCTGATGCCACGCCAGCTCCGGAAGTAAAAGTTCCACCGGTTCCTGAATTGAAGAAACCTGATGCGACGCCAGCTCCGGAAGTCAAAGTTCCGCCGGTTCCTGAATTGAAGAAACCTGATGCGACGCCAGCTCCGGAAGTCAAAGTTCCGCCGGTTCCTGAATTGAAGAAACCTGATGCGACGCCAGCTCCGGAAGTCAAAGTTCCGCCGGTTCCTGAACGCCAGCTCCGGAAGTCAAAGTTCCGCCGGTTCCTGAAGTGAAGAAACCTGATGCGACGCCAGCTCCGGAAGTCAAAGTTCCACCTGTTTCGGAAGTGAAGAAACCAGCCGCGCCACCAGTAGTAAATCCGTTTGCTCTCCCTGAGCCTTCGGCAGAACTGGTGATTCCTCAAGACGTGAAGCCTGTCCCTGTTCCAGAAGTGAATGTGCCACCAGTTCCTGGAGCGCCAGAGACCGACAAACCGGCAGTTCCGCCTGTTCCTGAAGTGAAGAAACCAGAAGTGCCTCCGGTTCCGGAAGTGAAAGCTCCGCCATTGCCGGCCGTTCCAGAACTCGACAAACCGGCAGTTCCTCCAGTTCCTGAAGTGAAGAAACCGACTGTACCTCCGGTTCCAGAACCAAAAACTGAGACGCCGCCACCAACAGTAGACAAGTCGGTGGTACCAGCAGAGGTGCGTGACCTGCTACCAGGTCTCGAAGAAATCATTCCAGCAAAGGCCGAGAAAGTTGATGCAAACAACGAGTTCAAAGCCAAGGATGCGGATGAAGCACTGAAGATTATTGCTGATGCAAAAGCAAAAAATCTTCCGCTCGTCGTCCACAGCATGACGGTGATCTGCACGGATCAGTCATGCACTCCGACATACCTGCCCAAAGGACTTCCAAGTCAGTTTGCCGATCAGGCACTCTTCCTCGAACTTCCTCGCAGCGGAGTGAAAATCCCGGACGGCGCTAAATATGATGAACTCCGCGCAATCAATGCGATGTACAAGACGACTCCGGAAGATCACAAAACCGAACTCGACCTTCACGTGTTCAACTTGAACGGCAAAACATCGAAGTACGAATTGAATGACGGTGATACTTCCAGACGCTCAGTCGGCACCTTCATCAGAGCACGACTCGAAGCTGCCGCAAAGGCAAAAGAGAAAACCGAAAAATAAGACCTTCCCTCTGTCTATCAAGACCGCAAATTCACACATCAGTGTGGGGGCGGTTTAGTATACGGGCGCTTGAGTGTACGGCGCTTCACCGTACGGGCGCTTACTGTACGGCGCTTGAGTGAACGGCGCTTGAGTGAACGGCGCTTCATCGTACGGGCGCTTACTGTACGGCGCTTTATTGTAGGGGCGCTTTGCAAGCGCCCAGGCTGCTAATACCGATTTAGAAGAAATCCTATCCTTGAGCAGGTTTCGAAGTCTGTGAATCCCAGCCTTGAACCATACCTTTCACGTTAGCTACGTAGGCGCGCTCGTTGTTGTTGTCGCTGCCTGGAGCATACGTGTGGATAACTTGCGACAAGTGAGTGTAGCCGCGTCCGCCCTCTGATTTCGGAGCAAGATATTTGTCGTCGATCAAACGATACCAATCATCTACGCCTTGTTTGAAGTTGTCGTAAGCCTTGAATCCTTTGTAGGAGCCAGCCGGGCCTTCGCCCTTGATGTTGCCCCAACTATTTGTTTCTGTGGCGACACCCTTGGTGCCTGCACTGGATTCTTGAACAAAGAAAGCCAACGCGACGGCAGGGTTAATACCGCGCTTCACGCCTTCATCGTAGATATGTTGACCCAGACCGGCTGCTGGAGAATCAAACGATTTCAAAACTTGGTCGATCTTGTCTGGTGTGATTGTAGGCGGTCCCTTCAATGCCAAGTCACCTGCGATCGGCGGAGGTACATCACCAGCGCGACCACTTGTTCTAAACATCGGCTGACGATGCGGCGATTCAGAAGGTCCAGTGTCGCTTGAACGACTAGCGCTTCGCTGACCACCGCCTGGACTAAACCCACCTGGACTGCCGCCCGGAGAGCTGCGATAACCACTGCTACGAGACGGTGGACTGTAATCTGATTGCGGTTGCGGCTGAGGACTAACCTGCGGAGGCGCATCACGTCTGGCAGATGGACTCGGAAAGTCTGGTTGTTTCTCCAACTGATCCAACCATTCGCCAGGAATTTTTGCGTTTGGATTGTTCTTTTGGAAATAGCGAATCATCTCGCGAATACTAGCTTTCTGATTTTCATTCGCCGATTTCAGCGCTTGAATTTTGTCTTGTGTGTCGGCGCCGCCGTCCACTTGAATGTTGATACTGCCGTCAGCATTAGGAGACGTTTTCTTCGGATTGGCTCTCATCTGCCCGTCTGTTCCGAGGATGAAATCTGGCTCCACACCAGCAGCCTGATTCTCTGAGGCAGAGGAATAATTGATAGCGCTGGCTTTATCGAGCACAGGTTTGACTGCACCCCAATCAGCACTCGCGAATGCCGTAGGCGATGGCGCCGCCATCGTCGACTCTGGATAAATATTGCCTGGTATTGTGAGACTAGGCGAAGTGTCCATCGCGCCGCGGTCAAAAAGACCTGCGCTTAGCGAGTGGGATACGCCCACGTCAGAACCATCTCGGACTGGGGAAAGTTCGAATCTACCGACCATAAGGCCTCTTTAAAATTAACGAGCGGGGTTGCCCAGCAGACCTGCGAATTGCCTATCTGGACACGGATACAGAGTGATTGACATCAATGTACGTCCAGACGCAATTATAGTCAATATCAAAACATGGGAATATTCCCATGGCAGGCGGCATTGCGGCTCTAGAGTTCTGATATCAAAACCTATCCTCGAGCCGGTCGAGTCCGCGGTTCCGTTCCTTATCTATACCGATATTAGCGATCTGTGGGTTTGCGATCTAAGGGTTGCGAGCCAGTAGGCGAGGGTGCAATCCATGCGTTTACGACCGGGCGGTTGCCACCTATGGGTTGAGATCTAGCTTTTGCGAACTGAAACTGAATTTTTTCAGTTCGCGGATTAGCGCGTGGACGCGACCGGACGCGCCTGGTTAACACACAGCTAACAATACGCGTCCAGATCTTGATGCCTCATTGACGCACTCGCGTTGAACAATAGATTTGTGGGCGTTTGGAGGAACACGAACAAATCACAACAACATTCGTATCGCACTCAATAACTACGAAGGAGGAGTAAAGAAGAAGAACAAACACCGGTATTGATACACAAAATAATTTGTTGCCGATGGACCGTTACCGGACCACTTTTCGAGGGCGTTATCAATGTAGCTCCTGGAACATAGGTCGAAACTAGTGAATCGCTTGTCGATTCATCTGTCTCATTGCGCAATGACTCAGTGTTCTGCGCGAAAAACAGAAGACTAGCTTTCCTGGAGGATTACATTTATGGCGCTCAAACAAAATCGGTTTGCAATCGTTGAATTGTCGCAAGATGCTCGCAGACGATTCATGCTGACCGTGACTGCGGTGGTCGGACTATCGACATTCTGTCTTGCAGAGGCAGCAAAAGCTTTGGGACCGACTGGGATGATATACGAGGGCGTCAACATCGCCGGCGCAGAGTTCACCCCTCACAAAGTGCCCGGAACATTTTTGATCGATTATGTATTTCCAACTGATTCGGAGATCGATTATTTCGCTTCGAAAAACATGGAGTGCATTCGCGTACCAATTCTCTGGGAGCGCTTGCAACCTGACGCTAATGGCTCTTTCGACAGCGGCTATGCCGGACGATTGGATTCTGTAGTGACAAAGATCACTGCGAAAAATATGTCGGTGATTGTCGATGTGCACAATTATGGAGCGTACAAAAACACTACAGTCGGCGTGCCAGGAGGTCTGGACAACTCTGTTTTAGCGGATCTCTGGAGTCGGCTGGCGACGCGCTACAAATCCAATTCAAAGGTAATTTTTGGTTTGATGAATGAACCGGTTGGCAGTTCGATGACCGCGACCACATGGTGCGCCTCATCGCAAGCCGCTATCAATGCGATTCGCGCCACTGGTGCCACCAACTTGATTCTGGTTCCATCAACATATTGGATGCACCCGAAAGATTTCGTGAATCTCAATGCCGCCGCAATGATCAACATAACGGATCCACAAAACAATTTTGCTTATGACGTGCATCAATACTTGGACTACGATGGATCTGGCTCACACACGGACTATCTCAGTCCTGCCGATGCCGTCTCAACCTTAAGCGGATTTACTGCGTGGTTGAAGGCGAACAATCGCACCGCATTTCTTACCGAAATCGGAGTGACGCAAGATCCAGGCGCCAACGCATCATTGGCGGCTATGCTGCAATATATGCATGCAAATCCGACCGCATGGGCCGGTTATTCCTATTGGTCTGCCGGCTCATGGTGGGGTGGTTACATGTTCTCATGCGAACCGGCAAACGGGCAAGACAAGCCGCAGATGACAACATTGATCGCGAATTTGGAATCCGGTGGTGGCACAGATCCAGCACCGGCGGCGCCACCACCGCCGCCACCACCACCGCCTCCGCCTCCACCGCCTCCACCGCCTCCGCCGCCACCACCACCGGCACCAGCAGCGACGGGCGGCCCAACGCCGCCTCCAGTCCCCACGCCAAGACCAGGCAAAGGGTCCAAGAAAGTTAAAGGTAGACACACCGGATGGGGATGGTAATGAGAAAACGAATTCGTCGAGAGACAGGCAACATACTGCTAATAATTCTAGCCTGCTTCTGTTTCATCATTGTTCCGATAGTACTGATGCTTACTCAAACCGGAGTGTATGTAATCGATCGAAGCCGTGTCCAAAATGTTGTAGACGCCGCCGGTCTCCTTGCCGCAAATGATTTATCGAAAATGATAATCAACGATCGAAATTTTGGCTGGGTTTCGCTGAGCAACTACCCACCAATCGGTCGGGCGACATGTGCCCGAGATGGAGAGCCGCTACCCGTTATCGGCATCAACACTTTAGTCGGAACCATCAGACAAAACACGATTGTCGCCAATGAACTCGGCAATTCTGCCATGCAACGATTAGCGGACGTAGACCACAAAGCATTGAAGGAGACAACTGAGGATCTCAACTCATTGATCAAGAAGTCGCTCAATGGAAGTATTGAAACCAAACCGATCGACATTCAGGGCGTCGAGGTTGATCCGATCAAAAGCGCGACAAATTTTCTCAATCAACAACTCCCCAACAACGTGCGACTGGAGTCGATGACTTTGTCGAATGGTTGGCTCAAAAATGGTGGCATGTCCACCATCACGATTCCGCAGCCTGAGCAGTTTGCGCAGTTGAAGCCCAACGAGATAAGTGGCGTGAAAGAGTCAAAAGATGTAGAGAAAACCACTCGTCAATACAAAGCATTCATGGATGTTCCGGCATTCGGTCGATCGTTTACTTTCGCGGGGTTAGGTCCTTCATCCCGCCTGGTGAGCAATTCCGAATTTCAACCGGCCGACGACAAACATATAAATACAATCGTGAAAATCGAATGTGTTATTTCGCGAAAAAATCCATGGCTACCATTTCTTCCAGCAGGCAGTGACCCGTCTACGAAAATGCAGGTCGTCGCTTATTGTCAGCCTTACACCATGCCCGATCTCGGGCCCAAAGGTTTGATGACCTTACGGTTTTCAGGTCAACCGGTACCCGGTCTTCTTTCATGGAAAGATTTTCTCAACGAGGGAAATTTCTCAGATCAGCAAGTCGTTACCTATGATGTCGTCGGTGGTGACTTCCCTGTCGACAAGGGTGCTTCTATGACTCAATCGGAGAGCGAAGTAAAGACCAGCACCGCTCAACAATTCGGCGAGCATTTGTATTATTGGCTTAGAAACGGTCACCTGCAGCCCAAGCTCGGAGCGGTTCTTGCTCTAATAAATGAACCGTTCAAAGTCGGACCAAGAGACATTTACGCGTATGAGTTCGCTAAGGACGGAACCATCTCAAGACGGCTTCTGGACCGCGATCCATTTCTGGCCGGCGTGACGTCGGAGTCTCAAATGTCTGCAATGGTCGATACAAGAATTCAAGGTGGTTTATCACCAATAATTCTGTTTAGAGATAATGTCAAAAATCTTGGCACCGAAAATGGTGGCAAGCACGGCGGTCAACCTTTGGCGGGCAAACCACTTAATTGGTGCGAACTCAGAGAATTCGGAGGCGATGAGCACACCGCTATGAATTTAAGCAAAGGCCGCTTGGGAACCCAACTGACGTTAACTGACCCAGACAATTCGGAGCCCGTTGAAAACAGTAATCCGCTCACCGATTTGTTTAGAAAAATCGACGGCAAACCCCTGGCCCTCCAGCCCCGTCGAAATTTCTACAGCGGCGGTCTTGCGCTCGACATCGAAATTGGAGGGATAAGAAGCTTCCAACCGTCAACGCTCGATATCCCGTCAAAACGTAAGTTTTTGACTAATCGAAAAATCTAGGTTTATACTTTCAATATAAGCAATGATGATCGAGGAGACAGTCATGGGAAAAGAACAGAACCAAAAGAAAGAAGTTAAGAAAAAGCCGGCTAAAACCGACAAGGAAAAGAAAGCCGCCAAGGCCGAAAAGAAAGAAAAAAACGCCAACAGATAAATGTCTGGTGAAGAGCTAACGTTTAGCTCTCGCTATAAGCTGGACAGTAAGCTGGGCAGTGGCGGTATGGGCGCGGTCTACCGTGCGTACGACAGCGTCCTCCGCAAGAATGTAGCAGTCAAGCTGCTTTTACCATCGCTAAATCAAAACATGGCTGTGCGCTTTCAACAAGAAGCGAAAACCGCAGCCAAGCTCGATCATCGCAACATTATAAGAGTGCTCGACTTCGGTCAAACCGACAAAGGCGAGTTCTATTTGATTATGGAGTATTTGAAAGGGCAGACGCTTGAGGACATGGTGAAATCCAAAGGTCCGCTCGACGTCGACTCTGCTCTGCCGATCTTCGAACAGATCTGCATGGGCATGCAACATGCGCATTCGCATGGCGTGCTGCATCGGGATGTGAAGCCCTCAAATATTATGGTTGACCCGGAATCGATGCATGTGACCATCGTTGATTTTGGCGTCGCGAAATTTCTTTCCGAAGATATGAGCATGACAGGGAAAGGTAAGCCACTCGGCAGTCCGGCTTACATGAGCCCAGAACAAGCGCAGGGGCAAGGCGTCGATGTTCGTTCGGATATTTATTCGATGGGCTGCCTGATGTACATGACGCTTGTTGGGAATCCGCCGTTGCATGGTGCCACGTCGTTGGAAACAATCAAGAAGCAAATCGAAGATCCCGCACCACTTCTGAACGATCAACCAAGATCTGGAAAATTTCCGGATCAGTTGGAAATTATTGTTGAAAAAGCGCTAGAAAAAAATCCTGATGATCGATTCTCAGATTTTGGTGAGTTGAGAGAAGAGCTTTCCGCCGTAAAGAAAACTAAGTTTATTCCCACTGACGAGTCGCAGCAGCCCACATCGCCCTCAGTAAAAGTTCGCCGAGTTACGAGTTGGCAAAAACCTTTGGTTGCCGGTATCGGCGTAATAATTATGTTGGTTACGGTGTTCGTTGTGCTAGACACATCTGGAGTTCTCTCTCCGAAAAAAACACCACAACAGAAGCGCGCCCAGGATTTCAAATTTAAACGATACGCTGGTTACCTTCTCTATCGACCACACTGGGTTTTAGCCACAGGAAACTTACACAAAAAAGGAATTAAAGAACTTGCCGATTTCAAACACACTGATCATTTAATTCTCGACGATCCGAAAATCAACGACGACGATTTAAGCTTTCTCACAGCGCTGCCATTGATCGCGTTGGATGTTTCACACACTCGTATAACCGCCAATGGATTGAGTTTAAACTCGATGCCGAAATTGCGATGCTTGATATTGAACGACAACAAGCAGATTGACGATGAAACTATCTCGCAAAACATTCAGGTGTTTCGGAATCTGCAGGTGCTCTCCCTTCGCGGAACAAGCGTCACCGACAAAGGCGTGGAAGAACTCAGCAAAATCCCCTCTCTTCGAGGGCTGGACCTGGAGCAATTGCAAGAAGTCACTCCTAAGTCATTAGAATATCTTTCAAAGATGAAAAATCTTAGAGGACTAAAACTTAGTGGTACCGCTATTGGTGCCAACGACATCGAAAAACTTTTGAAGTTTCCGTCTCTTCGCTACATTTCATTCGCAAACAACGACGTAACAGACGCCTCGTTCGACACTCTCCTCAAGCTTCAGCCACTTCTGATCAATGTTTCCAATTCAAAAATAACCGACAAGAGTCTTAAAAACTTGTCCAAAATCAATTACCCGGTAATTATCGAAGCGAATGGATGTCCGCAGATCACGAAGAACGAAGTCATGCGTTTACGCGATCAATTCCCCCCGGATCAGCGCTTTATAGATAGAATCCAAAGCGATTTTTTCGACCCTTCTTCAAGCTGCGGATTATCAGAAGAGGAGCGCGATCTTCGGTGTATGAGAAACTCCCTGTGGTACGAACCGAAAAACTACCAGATACAGCTCGAGCCCGGATATCCCAAGGTAATTGACCACATGAGCAAGATTACCAATATGTTGAAGAATAAACGCATGGGCAAAGAGCGGCTCCAGTTGTCACCTTTCATAGACATGGAGACGCTGGAAAAAGAAATCGACGACGGACTCGAGCGTCATAAGGACGATATCCTCATTCAAAGATAGCCGCCGTTTGCGGCTTCGCGTTTTTAGTCAGACTATGCGCGTGATACGAACTAAGCGACTACGCGCCTAATGCGGTCTATGTGACTACCTGGTGTGTGAGGCGCAATGCTGCCTACGAGGCGGTCCTGGCTGGTGTGTGAGGCGCGACGGTGCTGCGAGGCGGTCCTGGCTGCTGTGGGGGCGCGTGGGAAGCGCCCCTGCCGCTCCCGGCTAGTGTGGGAACTTACAAAACGCCCCAACAGCTCGCCATACAAAAGTTCCTACAGCTCGCCACACAAATGGTTCCTACAGCTCGCCCTGCAAATGGACCCTGCAGAGTCCTCTACCTAATGTTTTCTATCTGGATGGCCCCGCAGCGCAACAAAATTTTTACCGCACGAGTTAGTTGCACTTGAGTTACAACTCGCCGGTAAAGTGATTTGCATGAGCCGGGGAGCGAATCCCACCCGCTGTTTCTAAAGTTTCTAAAGGAGTTACGACGATGGTTGAATTTCACAAACACAACGACAATACAGTTTCTACAAAGCCGGCTGAAACTGATTCCAACCCCTTAGTATCGACCAAAGACTGGGCGGCCTTCAATCAGACCATCGCGAAAAACAAACCAGCCGCAAGCGACAACGGTATCGTTGAATTCAACGATCCGTACAAATCTGATACTAAAATCGCTAAGCCTGAGGCAAAGAGCTCAAACGAAGATTACATCCGATACAACAAAAAGCTTGAGGCAGAAAAATGGAACGGCAAGGAACTCGAGAAAAAGTATGTGCCAAATTCTGTGGTTGGGGGAGGCAAGTTTGACGGCAGTAAACCTGACGTTCCCGCTGATGGTGGTATCAAAAAACCCTATGGTATCGAGGACGGTATCGTTAAGCCCAACGTACCCGCTGATGGTGGTATCAAGAAACCTTATGGTATCGAGGACGGTATCGTCAAGCCCGAAGTACCCGCTGATGGTGGTCCTAAAGATAAGTTCGGTAAACCAAATCCTGCAGCTGATGGTGGTCCTAAAGACAAGATTGGCAAACAAAATCCTGTCGCAGATGGTGGTCCCAAGGACAGCGTAGGCAAGCCTGATCCTGCCGCTGATGGTGGACTTACTGACAGCCAGGACAAACCTGAACCGGCGGCTGATGGTGGTTTGAAAGATAACCACAAAGCAGAGGGTATCAAGAACGGCGGCGAGAAGCAAAACTTCAACCCACCAGCGGAATCAGCAGGTAGAGACAATCCAGCGCAAACCGACCGTTCCGACGAAACGTACTCAATCAGAGATCTATCCGCACAAGCAACCAGTGTCCGCGAGAATTTTGGAAACGTTACGCTCGCAAGCGCACAGACTCTCCGCCAGCCATGGACCGTGAACGGCGATGGATCAGTCACACGAGGCACGACTCGCTCGACACCAGTCGAAAAATAGTTTTATCCGGATGCAGCGTGGGATGCGGGCTGAACAGGTTACTGTACAGCCCGTCTCCGTTCTGTAGTAGTCACAAGTATAAACATCGTTTTGTCTAGCTAACAGGAGCACTCGGAAGTGTGAAAGTAAATTTTGAGCCTTTACCAAGTTCGCTCTCGACCCAAATTTTCCCACCATGCAATTCGACAATTGACTTGCAAATCGCCAACCCAAGCCCCGAACCAACAGCACCTTCTTTTGCATCAGTTCCGACCTGCCTGTACCTGTCGAAAACAGATGCCACCTTATCTGGTGCTATCCCCGGTCCCTCGTCCGCGACTGCTATCTCGACTAACTGGTTAACCTCCGCCGCCGTTACCGAGATAGCAGATTCCGGCGGACAGAATTTAATTGCATTCGAAACCAAATTTTGAATGACACGGACTAGCCGTTCTTCATCAGCCATTACAACACAATTATTGTCTTCAAACGTCAGGCTGAGCTTCTTCTCCGCTACCGAAACCGCACTCATTTCTTTCAGCACATCGAAACAATCAGCCACCGGGATTGCATCAATATTCAACTCCATCATTCCGCTGTTGATTTTCTCGATATCGAGCAGGTCGTTAATCAGACTAGTCATCCGACCCACACTGCGTGTCGCCGATTGGAGAAACTGCGTTCCTTTCTCGTCAAACGTTCCATAAAGTCCTCGGGAGTAAAAGTCGAGAACATTTCCAATCGTCATTAGGGGAGTTCGCAAATCGTGAGTGACCATAGCCATAACCTCACGTCTCAAGTCTTCTGCACGACGGCGTTCACTCAAGTCGTGAATAACTACGAAATACGAAAGCTCTTCTGGAGACCAGTGCGCCGACCACAGACTGTGGATAGTCACACCACCCGCGGTGCGCATTGCCACTTCCAGATCAGGAAGTTCTTCCTTTTCGGTTTTCAAAGCCGATAAATAATCGAGCATTTTCGCAGTGTCTTCGTTGACGACTAAGTCGACTAGATATCTGCCGACAAGGTCCTCAGGCGCGATGTTGAGCAACCTCATCGAGCCCGGGTTTACACTAACAATGCGACCGTTGTCATCAAGCGCGCAGATCATATCGCGCGCGTTAGTTAGCACCGCTGCTTCCTTTTTCGCAGCAACTTGCAGTTCGCGAGCCATCTGGTGAAACTGGCGATCAAGCTGGGCAATCTCGACAATTCCTCCTTCCGGAGGATGGAGCGGTTGATTGCTGGCCAGTCGCATTGCGTTGTCGCTGATCTTCAGGAGCCGCTGAGTGATTGATTTATTAAAGATCCAACCAACACAGGCAATCAGCAGAAGATCGAAAACTCCCATCGCTATCAGGACAGACTCGGTTCTTGCACGAAGTGCCGCCTGAATTTCAGGACTCTTCTGATATCGCGCTTTTTCTTCTTTGCCTGCGTATGCGAGTTCTTCTCGCATCACACCTGCAAGGCTGGCTCGAATGCTTCTCCACTTCTTCTTTTGAAACTCTCGCTCGCTGTCGCCCGCACGCTCGGTTGAATCCCGTATTGCAATCAGATCTGCTAGAACTTTAGTCGCATCAACTCTGGCTTTTTTTGCAAGTGCTAAAACTTTTGGATTGCCTTTGGCAAGCCGTTCCAAGTTATCGTAATCTTCTGTCAGTCTGTCACGAAACTCTTGATAGACTGGGTCATTTGGCGAAAAGCTTTTTAACGCATTCGGATCACCACCGAACGACGCATAGATATCAACGCCGTCACTAGAAATTTTATTGATCGCGTCCGAAATTCCACGAGCCCGGTTGGAACTCTCCAACTCAACTTCTGCATCCTTCTGCAAAGCAACCAGATATGCAAGGAGTCCGACTTGGACGAGCAAGGGTACCAATATTATTGCCAGGACTTTTGAAAGCGTCATATCCAGTGTCCATCAGCTGCGCCGCTCAGCATTGGGCATCCTTTATTGCGAGCATACGTTAGCGGCATCGAGGTCACGACATTCCCCTCTTGCAGGATTACCATCCGCTCTTGCGTGGTTACGACATCCCCTCTTCGTGGTTACGGCATCCCCTCTTGCCGACGGGATTACGGCATCCCCCTTGCGTGGTTACGGCATTCCCTCTTTCGGACGGGATTACGGCATTCCCTCTTTCGAGGCTTAATTGTAGGGGCGCCTCGCGAGGCGCCCGGGCTGCACCTCAATGCGTTTATAATACTACAGTCGCGATTCCTCCACGTTGTCGAGCGGGACAAGCCAAGCGACGCTAGACACACCCGAAAATCGAACACACGTTGTATCCGGAAACAAAGTGATGGCAAAACTACTACTAGTCGAAGATGACAAAGATCTGGCTTCAACAATCGAAGCGGAACTCCAACTCGAGCGCCATACCGTCGACATGTTTCATGACGGTCTCGACGGATTGGAGGCGCTCAAGGCCACTGTCTACGACGTAGCGATCCTTGACTGGGACTTACCGGGTCTGCCTGGTGTTGAAATCCTAGCAAAGTTCAGAGAGCAGGGCGGCTTAACGCCCGTGATTATGCTGACAGGCAAAAGCGAGATTTCCGACAAAACAACAGGACTAGATGCCGGCGCAGATGACTATCTGACGAAACCTTTCAATTCGAGAGAGCTTGCCGCGCGCATACGAAGCCTTCTTCGACGACCGCCTCAGATTCGATCCAACATCGTGGAATTTGACGGTGTCACCTTGGACCCAAGCAACTTTGGTGTCGTCAAAGACGGCACTACAACCAGACTACAGCCGAGGGACTTCGCACTACTCGAATTTTTCATGCGCCATCCAACTGAAGTATTCGATGTCGACGCACTAATGGATCGTGTTTGGAAACTCGATTCTGATTGTTCACCGCCGGCGGTGCGTATGGCTATCACTCGGATTCGGAAAGCCCTCGATCGCGAAGGCGAGGAATCTATAATCGAAAACCTACCAAGAGTCGGGTACCGCCTCAGATCAGCCAAGTAGCCGTGTGCGCGATAGACCGTTCATCACAGCTTACCGCACGGAGTCGACTCATGAACTTCACTTTCCCGACGACTTAGGGCGACGCCTGCGTCGCCCTTCGGTCATGCACTAGTAGTTCGAATCTTCAAAGCGATCGAAGACCCATCTAGTTCAACTTTTCTGGGAATAGCGGATATTTTCCTTTGTAGTTTTCTTCAAACTCGGCGCTTGTGTATGGAACTTCGTTGCCATCTTTGTCGACCTGATGCGAGACGGTATCAGTCTTTTCGTCGTAAATGCCTCTGAACGCGACGTAGTAATTTTTCTCATTCTCATCATAGGCATAGATAGTGACATAAGATCTGCCGTCATCATTTTTCGGATCAACAGGCTCAACATCTATCTTGACTTTGACACTCTCGTCGACATCAACCATCATCGAGCCAGTTGCATCACCTATATGTGCAGCCGCTCGAACTCTGTCTTGAGGTTCTGCGGCTGTCGCTAGCTCGGCTTGCCAGTACATCGGCGAACCGGGTTCAAATGGATTCCGGGGGCGGTTTAGCGGATTTACGTCGGGTCTGGGGCCATGTTGGCCGCCGCAATCTTCCGGCTTGCAGGACGGTCCGTTCGATATTCCCATCTGGTCGCCGTCAAACAATGTTAGTGGTGGCAATGCTGACTCCGTGCTCGCTGAGGCTCTATTCATTCGAGCATTATGCTCTGATTGAATTGCACCTGGATCGTAAGCCGTAGTAAAGAAATTGGATTGCAATGACTCAAGGCGTTCGTTTAAACCTTCGCCGAGTGTTATATCAAGTCGAGTGGTTTGATTTTGCATTAGTAAGTCCCCGCTGATAGAAACGTTTTTCGTTCTCTATAGCTTAGGGATGGTGCCTGATATCAAACTGACATTTTCCTGCGAAATTAAGATGCCGGCCTCTGCGGTTTCTTCGGCAGGTGTAACTCGAAGGTAGTACCTTCTCCGAGGGTCGTAGTAACTACAATGTCCCCCTCATGTAGATCGATTAGCTTTTTGCTGATCGCGAGACCCAAACCACTTCCTTGTTTCGCTACGGTCTTGTCCCCGGTCTGAGTGTATTGATCGAACAGAACCGGCAAGAAGTCATCCGGAATTCCTGGACCATGATCCTCAATCGAAATAATCGAGTTTTTATCGTCCTCCGAGAACCCAATCTCTATCGACTGTCCATTCTTAGATACTTTGATGGCATTGGAAATAATGTTCACTATGACTTGAACGATTCTTGAAGAATCGCACAGAATCAATTTGTCAGAGTCATCCTTATGAATCTCAATGTTTTTCGCACCGACTAACGGTTCAACAGAAGCCATAGACTCTTCAACTAGATCGTTGAACGAAACCAGCTCCACGTCTAGCGACAGCAAGCCCGCATTCAACTTCTCCATGTCCAGAAGATCGTTAATCATGCGCATCAAGCGGTGATCGCTTGAAAGAACTCTGCGAATCAGACGCTCTCCTTCGGGCGTTAACGTAGCCATATTCTTCTCGGTCAGCAGCATCTCTAGCGCGACTTGATTAGCGGCAATCGGACTGCGCAAATCGTGCGTCACCATAGCGAGGAAACTCTGCTTCATGCGCTCCAGTTCCTTCCTTGCACCAATGTCGTGTGCAACGCAATAGAAGCTGCGATCGGAGGCTGACCAATGCACAGAAACGTCGACTTCCGCCGACAAACCTTTTGCGCCTTTTAATTTAGTTTCGAATCTGAGATTCTCCTGATTCCGAGCAATTTCGAGTTGTTCGCGAATTTCAACGTTCCATTCGGCGACTGGCGTCTGCAACAAGTCCGCAGGCTCCCTTCCAAGCAGTGCAATACTTGCATCGTTCGCAAAAATCAATCTGTAGTTATCATCGACTACGAAAATCAGGTCGTTTGCATTTTTGAAAATAGATTTTTCCCGCTCGTTCAAGGCGTTGATTGAATTCGCCATCGAATGGAACATCTCATCCAGTTGTGCCAGTTCATTGGATCCTCGCATTTGAGGAAGCAGCGATTCGCCGCGAGCAAAGCGACTGGCGTTGCTCATTAGCATTGAAACCTGTTTCAAAATATCAAGATTGAAAAAAATAGCCATCAAGACAGCGAATGCTAAACTCGCCGGTCCACCCAGTTTTACATAAGTATCAAGCTCGTTCTTCTTTTTCTCGAATTGCTCGTGCGCAATTCTTCCCACCTTCTCCTGTTCCGCAATCATCTTATCGGAGATCGAAGTAAGCTTTCGGGTGAGACCCGAGAAGCGCATAACTGCTGCGACTCGGTTGGCATCCAAGTAACCTTCGGCTGACGATTCATTAACATGATTCAGTTCAAGCGATAGTTGATCTAAAAATGCATCGAGCGTTCTTGTATTAACACCCTGACGGTTAGCCAGTTTCGATTTTCTGATCTTGATTTGCTCTAACTTTTTATCGAAGCGCAACTTGTATTTGTCTGACCTTCCGCTAGTCTCGAAGTAAATCACTTCCCGAATCGCATCAATCGATAGTTTCGAAATTTGATAGAGAAGAACGGTTGCTTCGCCGCAATCCCTATCAGCTTTATACGCAGCGTCCACTTCTTGCTGCAAAACTGGAATTTTGGAAATTACTACAATCACCAAAACCAAAGGCAGAATGACAAGCACGACAGTTTTATGCCCGAGCTTCAGATTATGCATTGGATTATTTGATGTTAGGCGCATTGCTTTCGACTGAACAGAACTAAATGCCTTACAAACCGCGATGCCATAAGCTAGCACAATGAAACCGGCGAAATCTATAGCCGAATGGAGGCGACGTGAATCGCCTCCATTGACCTACTCGCTGTACGGTGAAACTACTTCTTCGTTTCCAAAGTTACGCCGTCCAGATTCGATTTAAACTGAAAGACCGCATTGCGATGAGGAGAAGATCCGGGTTCGTAAAGTGTGATGTGGTCAGTCTGATCACCATCCCTGGTCACAACGACTTTGCCGATCTCTTCAGGTTGACCTGGATATCTGATGCGCCCTAGCTCGCTTTGCGGAGGCGCGAGGCTGACGCGCGAATCTGAATTGCGGTTTTTGAGTTCCTCATTGATCCGGTCGACTAGACCGCGAACGGCTTTTTCACCGGCTTTCTCCGCGGCTTCTTCATCTCCGCCGAGTTGCCTGGCAACATCTGCAGCTTTTTTATACTCATCTTCGAACATCTTTGTCAGTTGTTTCTTTTGATCGTCAGTTCCTAATGTGTTGGTCTCATCGATCAAGTTAGCTGCTTTTTGAACTGTTGTTTTATCGCTTTGCAGTGTCCCGCTCAAGAACCCCTTCATGTCAGAGATTTCCATCTTTGGCAAATGCTTAGCACCTTCAGCAATTTGAATTTCTCTGTTTGAAAATTTTGAAGAATCGAATTGGTCCGAGTTTTTGAAACCGCCAGTGGTGTCAGCACCAAGCCCCTTCAAGCCGCCTTTCATGCCGTCCTCTATCGCTGAGAGGAAATTCAAACTGTGACTTTGATCGATGCTCTTAAATTGCGCAGCATTCGAGACACTATCATTTGCGTGAAATTCAACCATTAGTAACCTCCTGCCCAGGCCAGTCGCGTGGGCACATATTGAGTGAGTTAAAGAGTAATTGGTTTGCCGCAGCGCTCAAACCGTTCGAACAAGAACAGTATGTGGTCGCTGCCTGATATTTACCTGACACAAAATTGGCGCTCGCCTGCGCCGCTGAAAAACTTTTTCACTGCAAGTAATACGTATAGAATTACAGCCGTGCTCCTATCCTGGGAGCACAGGCTTCCAGCCTGCATCTACGGCGCCCAGTACAGATTGGAGAGACAACAATCAAAAACTTGCAATCGCAAACCGGCTAGACGCCTTCGATCCGACTCCTATCGATCTTGTAACCCAAACCTTTCACATTAACTATTATCGATTCGGCATTCGGATCATCTAGTTTGTTTCTAAGTCGTTTTACTACCTGCCACACAGCAGCGTCCGTAGCATCGGACTCCGAGCCCCAAACGTGGTCGAGCAGTGCATTGACGTCGAAGAATTGATCTGCACGACGCAGGAGAAACTCAAGTAACGCAAATTCTTTTGGCAACAGTTTAATCGGTATACCATCGCGTGATACCACTTTGCGCGCGATGTCGATTTCCAAATTTCCCACTCTCACACTCGCCGGAAAAATATTCGCGGGTCGCCGAAGAAGAGCTTGAATACGGGCGCAAACTTCGTTGATATCGAATGGTTTAGTGACATAATCATCCGCCCCCGAATCCAAGCCTTCAATTTTTTCACTAGTTTTATCGAAACTAGTCAGAAGCAAAACAGGAGCAAGCCCGCCCCGGTTGCGATACTCTCTCACTATTTCTGGTCCGGTCAAACTTGGAAGACGCCAATCCAAGATTGCAACATCATATTGATAGATGCGCAATCGGTCGAGTCCTTCCTTACCATCCACCACCCATTCGACTTCATTGCCACGCTTCTGCAATTGCATTTTCAAGGACTCGGCGAGAATTTCGTCGTCTTCAACTAAAAGAATTTTCGCCATCGTACTTCGTTCGGTTCCCGACAACTAATGAGTGAACACGTGAATGTTGAGCCCCCGAAGGGACTCAATCATTATTCCATAAGCACAAAGAAACAAACCTAATCGTGCTGCTCGCGGCGGTTCAAATGACTTCGTGCCAACATTTGCAACTCTTCTCCTGCATCCCATTGTGATTCAAAGAGAATCTCGTCAGGACACTGTTCCCATTCAACTAGCAACTCAACAAAACTTTCGCGGCAGAAGGTGTCGGGTCCGTGTTCGTAGAGCCAGAGGAAGCAAGGTGCAAGTTCTTTCCCGCCCTCTTCTTTCGCAAGATTGCGCAGGTTCATACCCGCCGAATGCACATCGAATGAACCTTTTAGCTTCTTCAACGCGGACAAAAGCATTTCCGGATCTGAAGGTCGATAGTTCTTTTTCAGCATCTGCATGCCAAGTAAAATGTGTCCGGAATTTTTGTCAGTCAACATCTCGATAGCCTGTCGGCGAACTGCGGAATGCTTAAGTAATCCGAGCGCATCCGCTGCGCTATGGCGAACCGAAAAATCTTCCGAGGTTAAAAACTCGATGATACGCGAATCAAACTTCGGAAGAGTTCGATAATTGAACACCTTCAAAAGCGATTTCTGCTCATAGAGGTTGCGAGCAGTAAAAAGACTATCAAAAACCTTCCGAATATCAGCATCTGAGGCATTCCTCGCAAATCTAATGCTATTGAAGAAAAATCGTCCTGGTTTTGCAGCCCTAACTGATTCTAAAAATTCTTCCGCCGTCGGTACAGGTTGTTCCGTACGTGTTTGAGTTCGAGAATTTTTCGATTCAGTGTACCGCCTGGCCGCATCCATGAAAGCGCCCACAGAAGGTTTTGTCAGAGACAGTTCCTTCATTCGCTCAGCAATCGTGCTGCCATTGAGAATGCACTCAGCGTGCTCAAGAATATCTGCACAATCATAGTCATCGGCATCTGTATCGTCACGCCCTAAAATGTTCGCAACAAACTCAAGTCCCGACAGCCCTGCGACGCTGACAAGTTCACGACCGCAACCAACCGATGGATTTTCGAAAGAAACAAGTTCTTCGAATTTTTTGAACATCATTGGTCTAAATTCGCAAAAACCTTGCTCGAAAAAGAATGAACACATATAGATTTGCTGCGAACAGTCGAGCCAGTTTTTTTGCTTATAGTCAAAACTTTTCAAGACGCACATGGCGTATGCCTTTATGCTTCCAGTAATTCGAACCAATCCCTCCAAGTAACAGCGCCTGGAACCTTCTATTTGCGTGTCGTATACATAGTTGTGTATCAACGCTTTCTCTATTAAATCCTCGACTCCTCCATCTCCATGGTGCAAAACATGTAGTAATGCACGACCGTGTCCCAGCTTAAGCGCGCGCGCGAATTCGCGCCGCGTCAATTTCTTGACGTTCTTCATTTGATATTCTCCGAATTGAAATATTTTCGAGCAGGCGTAAATGCGCTGCTACCAGCACATGAATTGAGGATGCAAGAGCGCGATTCGCTCATGCATCGCTGCGACCATGAGCGATTCTTCACGCAATGTTCGATTCGGTCGATGCACTACATTATTGATATTCAGAGATAAATACTTTTCAGGCGCCTTGAAAGCAAGGGCTGTACTCGAAATTGGAAAACATGATCCAGCCCTCCGTTTGGCAGCTCGTTAACTCAATATATCATTGGAAATCGAAACCGTCCATCACGAAATTCTCAAAGTTCGAAATCAACATTCGCTCTGGTCGCAGATGAACCGGCCTCGTCTGGCTACACCGATGAATGATGCGCGATCAATTAGCGCACGCGCATCATCATCCGTAGATCACCCTGGTCCGATAGTTGATTGAATAAAACTTGATGATCTAGTGAAAGCAATGATGTGTAATCTCAGTTTTTCAAACTCTCGGCATGCTGCTTTACTAGCTCTGCAACAGCATGGTAGTGATGAGCAAAATCAGAGTCAGCCATACGAGACATCGACTCAACTGTCTCAGCAATCGCCTGGTAGGAGGCTCGATTGGCAACAAAACCGGGGGCTGTTTCTACAGCGGCAACTTCGCGAATTGCGGATAGATAGCCGAATTCTTCCATTTTATGATCGGTCAGCAGTTTACTCTTAAGTGCCTCAGTCAAGGTCACCTTATGTGGTGGCACAGCATTTTCAATCGCCGGAGAAATCTTTGCTTTCTGCTCTCCGGAGGTCACGAGATCTTGAGGGGCGGGACCATGAGGCTTGGCGCGAACTGCATCAACGGAGTGTGAACCTGATACATGAAACTTGTTGGGCGCGTCACTTAGGGCGGTTGTACAGCGCTCTCCCATAACGGCAAACTCGCGGATTGCCGGCGGTCTAGTAATCATCCGCAGAGGTGGAGCCGCTTCACCGAGAGCGCGCGACGTACGTTCGCCCATCCGGGAGAATTCAGTGTACTGAGATAGTGCACGACCAGGGTTTTCAAACGACATGCTAGTTTCCCCCTTAGAGATCAAACTAGACTTGGAAAAAACCGGGTCATATGCGCCTGCTGCTTTGAAAGCAACAGCGCCGACAGTCATGTCGACTGCAAGCGATCCGACACTGTGTTTGGTTGCTTCGACTGAATCATAGAAGTTCGCTTTTGACTCCCAAGCTGCTTCCATGGCGCCGCCAAACTCGCTCCAGCGCTGTCCGCGCCATTCGTCGTAGCCCATTTTGGCGAACATGCCGGCGCCGACGACTCCAGCCAATACTTTTCCTTTGGTTCCAGCTTTTTCCAGAGTTCTTATGCCTACACCAAAAACCCCGGCGGTAGCGGCTTCTGGAAGTTTGGACAGCGGATCGGTGACGACGTCGCCGAACGCTCCGCCCACTCCCCAGGTCAGGACTTGAGCCTCTCGGAGGAGCTTATCGCCGGTAGAGTCAATTCCGGATGTGTCTGTTTCCTTAATTGAAATGAGATGCTGAGTACGCTCAGCAAGGCTCTCCTGGCGCTGTTCATGCACCAAAATCGGCGAGGTGACACTGGCACTCTCGCGAGATTGCGCTGTTTGCTCGGAACTGGTTTCTCGCATAAGGCACTACTGCAGGGGCAGCTCACATCCTATTGAGCAATTGTGAGTAATTTGTTCCTTCCGCATGGTACAAATACGCTCACAACGGGATTTCTGTGGATTTACCGATTGAATTTGATCACAATTGATGTTCCGAACGTCTGGTATCGCGCTTGGTGCCTTTCGGCTTGGACCACCTCATGGTGTCTCGAATCTGAAGCGGCAGCAGATATATCCGACAAGCACGACATTAAAACGTCGGATAAACCAAGCAAAACTTTTCGTATCCTAAAGGACACAGGATGAACTTTCCGATCCGGCGTATTTTCGGGGCGCGAAAAACCTTGCACGCCATAGGTTTCCCGCCACACAGCTTAAACTGAATGCAACCATCCGCCTTCGGCTCGAGTGGCGATTTGCATACAGTTCGAACTTCAGTGTCATACTAGAAGTAGCAGGCAGCGACCGACGGATTGGTGAGGAGCAACACGGTGGTCAGAACGGATGGATTAGGCAACGACCCCAGATGGGGCGAAGCGTTGCGAAAACTATCAGCCGAGGTTATAGCAACGGCACCACCTTCGGCTAACGCTGCCCGTTGCACCATATCTGGTGCAAGCAATGACTTTGAGTGCGCCCTGGAATTTGGTCCTAATATAGGCTCAGTAATTCCTAGTGAAAAACTCCAGTACTCAGCAGCAGAGCTGGTCGGTGTGTGGTTCGATCATAATTCGGATTTTGATGGACTAGAGTTGAGCCTGCTTAGAGAACCTGCCGGCGACTGGCAGATTAATATCGATCTTCTCAAGCCACCACCTCGACGCGCAGCCGCAGCCGATGGCTGGGATCAAGATGCTGCAAATCAGGGTAGCAGAACATCAGATGATGATTCGGACGGAGCCGCGCAAGAGAATTCAGGCTCTCGAACGAAGAAAGCAGCCCAGCGTCGGATGGGTCGAACCGGTGTAGTTCTCGAACAGAAACAACCAGCTCCGCCGTGGGTCAAGGCAGCAATCATCGCAGTCGTCGCTTTAGTCCTGGTCGGCAGCATCGGTGGCGGTGTCTTTTACGTAATGAGTCAAAACAAGCCACCGCCGAAAGCGATTCCGTTTGAGGTATCCAGGAAGTCATTTGAAACGGAGCTGACTAAGAGCAGCGAAGCTCCGCAAGAATATGACAATACAGCGCCCGACCAGGTCAAGGTTGTCGAGTACGAGTCCGGTAATCGCAAGCTGATGGCGTGGCTGGTCTTGCCGGAAAGAGATCCGCCGTTTCCCGCGGTCGTTTTCGTGCATGATGGATTTGCCCTTTCCAGGGGCGATTATGACAGTGCCGTGAGATTTGTCGATCATGGTTTTGCGGTGCTCATTCCATCGTTTCGAGGAGAGAATGGCAATCCGGGCGACTTCGAGATGTGCTACGGAGAAGTCGATGACCTGGTCAACGCCATCGATTACCTGGCAACACGGAAGAAGGTCGATCCGAAAAATATCTTTGCCGCAGGTCACGGAGTGGGAGCCACTAACGTAATGTTGGCGGCAGAACTTTCGCCACACCTGAAAAAAGTAGCGTGTCTCGGCGGTCGCCCCGACATGGTCGCATCTGGTACGTATGAGAATGCTCCGTTTGACTCTAAGAGTGAACAAGAACTGCTCATGCGGTCTCCCGCGCGGTTTGTTAATGATCTGAAGTGCCCAATGCTTTTGCTTTATTCAGAAAAAGACTCGGCTCACAAACTTTTCCAGGAGCAAGCGAAGGCTATGGAAAAAGAGTGTAAAACAGAACCAATTCTTGTTGAAGAACTTCCAGGTGTCACTCATGAATCTGCGCTATCCCCGGCAATCACGCGGATGCTCACGTTTTTCCACGCTCGTTAGTTAAGCGGCTCAGTTTTCGATTCGAATTCAGTTGTACAAACGGCCTTTTATCGGTATTGAAAATTCGAGAATTGCTACCACGCGCCATGATCGATGGACGTGCTGCTACCCTCGGTCGTTGTTTTCTCGAGTTCTTGTCGAACTTCATCTTGCAAAAATTCGACGTTTTGCTTTACGTCTTTTCTATTCATTTTCTTCGACAAATCGCTCGTAACGGAGTAATTGACTACACAACGAGGCATAGCAGCTTTAAACTTCGCCAGTGCTTTATCATCCACATGAGGACAATCCACGAGTCTTAACGCGCGCAGTTTCTTCAGTTTCGTGAGTGACATCAAACCAGTCTCGGTTAAATCGTTACCCGTCAAGTTCAAAATATTGAGGTTGGCAATCTTTGACAGCTCAACTACACCTGGATCTTTGACTCGGCAGTTGGACATATCCAACGAACTCAAACCTTTAACGCTCGCTAACGCCTTCAGGTCCTCAGGTTCAACAGACATACTCTCCAGGTTCAGTGATACGAGATGATCTGCCCCCTTCAAATTCGTCAAACACTTCCCAGTTAGACTCACTGGACTAGACAGTTCGAGGTGATCCAGGTGCCTCATTTTGCACAGATGCTTGACACCGTCATTGGTGACACTTCTGCAAAGATTCAGTGCCAGATTGCTGATGCTAGGATGTGCCGAAAGCAATTCAATTCCTGTGTCGCCCACCTCGGAATCACCAATGCTCAGGCGAACCAGCTTATTCATTCTTAGAATGTGTGGTATGCCCTGCTCCGTTATCGGATTACCTTCTACGCTCAGGCTGGTCAGCCTCGGTAAGTTGGTCAGGTAGCTAAGCCATTCGTCTTTCAGATTGCTTCTGTCGAGATCGAGTTTTTCGAGCTTCGACATTTTTGCGATAAGCCTTACGCTATTTTCGTTGAGATTTACATCACTGTAAATGCCGCTTTTCTTATCGGGATACTTGATTAGATCTTGAGTAATGCGGGACTCGCAAACATCGCTGTCGGGTCTCCAGCGAAGCGATTCTTTGTAAATAACTTTTGTTTTCCGAACCGTGTCTACGTGTTCCTCGGAATGACCGACGATCTGAAAAATCACGTACGCAAATCCTGCAATCAGCAGAAGCGCAATTACCGTGATAATGATGATATCGAGTTTTCCCGACGGTCTTCGGTTGCCAGACTTTGATCGCCGAACTTGAAACATAGTAATACGCTCGCGAGCGAACTCACTCTATACAAGTTAGTTTACACCGTTTCATCGCTGTAGATGTGACACCAGCGCGTATAGATGAATTAGGTTCATCCTTGTCCTGATAATAGTTTCCAGGTTCGGGTTCGGGCGACCAGATAAAGGCACCGTCATCCGAATTGAGCAAGACCTTCGCCCGCACCGCTGGGGTGATTTACCCTGACCAGATACAGACTCGCACGACCATGAAATCTCACAGCCTAACTTAAGAGTGATCGAAGAAACTGGCAACTACAATGCCGAACTGGTTATTACATCGACATCGCGGTTCGCTGAGGTCTGCGGTGTTGTGTGAATGCGGAACCGCCGGTCTGCAGATGCATAAGAACAGAACTTGTTTTCAGCAAGTGTTTCGATGTGCGGACTGCGTGAGGATGCTTCGAATTCATCAGCTGTTTGATTGGCACAACAGCTGCCAGCGCAGATGGCACTGAGAACTCTGAGTGGATCGCTTTCAAGCCGCTTCCGATCTGCCGCTCGGATACCGAACGGTGCGCGATCAATTGTGCAGGATTGATATCGCAAAGCGCAGCCTTATTGTTGGTTGTGACAATGACACTCTGCCCAGGGGAGACCGAAAGCGACTTTCCACCGGCTTCAAATCTTACAGCGTTACGATTAGCATCATCGAAATTGAAGACCGCGACGCCATTGCTGAACGCCATCACGAGCACAAGAGAATTGGCAGCGACATGCACCGCGCCCAGAGGTGTTTGCACCGAGGCATCCTTCATTGGAGCAACGAGCATAGAGCCCGACTGAAGCTGTTGGCTGGCAGAAATAGTTTCATTGAAATGCACTATCGCAGGAATTTCTCCAGTTTCCAGTTCAGTTTCACTGATCCATCCTTCCTTATACGACTCGCTACTCATCATACTTAGAAGTAAGTTCGACATGCCATGTACGAACGCTTGTTTGCCACCAGATTGGTGACCGCTAGCTGCCTCGGTTGTATTCAAGTTGATCGAGTTATCGTTTCCGAACAGATTCGCCGTGTGCATAGACAATCGTTCTGTGTTTAAACCATATTGCGATTCGGTCACCGATCGCGTTATCGAAGGTAATGCGCTGGTAGTTTCCATGTCAGATAGCACGGAAAGCAATTCAGACGTCGCAGAGGATTCCAGGCCGCCCTGTGGTCTGGAAGTAGGCCGAGTGGAAGCCGTAGTCATCACAGCGGGCGCCGGCAGCGGAGGGTCAGCGGAGATTGAGTTACCGCCTTGAAGTATGATCGCTCCAGCTCCAAATCCACCAGCACTGAATATGATATTAGTGTTTTTCGTGTCCAACGTACTAGTTGCACCGTTCGCCGTGATGCCCTCATTGAAGAACACTATGCCGTTGCCCGTGACGTTGACATTTCCAGGAGTGGTGCCGACAACCTGAGGTGGAGGCGCATCTCCGATGAAAACAGAGATCGTTCCACCTCCGGGAGCGGTCGCCATGCTGGCGACTGAAATTCCGGAAGTGAACGTGATTAATGGGTTCTTTCCACTGCCACCGTTATTCAGTACGATGCCACCATCAGTAGTGCTGATATTGCCATTGATAAATAAGGTGCCGCCCGCATTGAAAATATCTACCGACTTGGCTGTCGTTGTGTTAACGACTAACGAACTAGCTGCATTAAACTTCAGATTGCTGCTTATCGACGTGGTGAGATCTACCTCAACCTTTCTCAAGCTGTTAACGAATACGTCGCCAGCACCTGGTTGGGTTTGAAGAGTAATGAATCTGCCGTCGATACTCAGTGGACTGTTACTAGTCCCAATTCCACCTTGCTCGGTTCTGATCGTAATGCCGGCTCCTTGAATTTTGTACTTGGAGCTGCTCGACGTTATTGAACCCAGCCCGTTGGCGCGGAGCATCACAGGACCGGTTGCTTTAAAGCTGCCAATACTGGAGTTGAGGATTATACTCACATCATTTAGAGTACCTGCGCCTGAGAGTGTGATGTCAGAGGCATTCTTCATTGATGTGTTTACCAACATGGTTCCAGCCGAGTTGATACGCAGTACCCCTGAAGTGGTGAGGTCGTTTAAAGCAATTTGTCCAGATCCATTGTTTGTTATGCCGATTCCGCCGTCCGCCTGAATTGATAAAGCTGTGGCTTGAAGGTCGAATGGATTGAAACTAAGACCAACAGTCCCATCCTTGGCGATCAACGTGACGGTATTCGCAGAGATTGCAGTGACTGCCGCATTGTCAATTATTGAAGAAGCGCCTTTTCCAGCATTTAGAGTGACAGCGTTAGCCGAAATATTGGAACCACTCAGGAACGTGAATGTCTTGTCAGATGCTTTGGTCACTACGCTCACGTTCACAGCGTTCGAAGTTCCATCAAAATTGACATTGCCCGTTGTTGCGAGTTTAAAGTCCGCGTTTGTCGAAAAGTCATTTACAGTGATGAGATCACTTTGGTTGCTCAAATTGATCGTGCCTTTGGCGCTCATATCAATCGTATCTGCGACGATTTTGATCGGTTTCTTCCCGCCAATGGTACCGTTAGTGGTGGCAAAGTTCAGTGAATCGCCGATTATTGCTTTTTTGCTGACGATGTTACCGACACCGCCAATTGAGTTGATGGTGACGGATGTTGTTTGAATGCCACCTAAACCTTTCGTGGCGGTGATATTACCCGTGGAGCCACCGGCTTTAAGTGTCAAGTCACCGACATTCGTGATTGCTACTGGAATGTATACGTTGCCATTCGTGTTTGTTAGTTCGATGTCACCGAATAACGCGCCGTTAACAGAGAGCGTGCCGATCACGCCATTTATGGCTTTCTTCGAATTGTATATGAGATCCGTTGTGGAGTTGGTTATCACTCGGATGGTGCCACCATTTCCGGTGCCAGCGCCATTGGCGCTCAGAGAACCTTGAATAATAACAGTTGAACCGTCAAATACGTAGGTTCCACCGTCTCCATCTCCTAATGGATTGGCGCTGATATTAGCTGGGTTAACGATGATATTCTGCGCAGCGTCAACCGTTATAGCTCCGCCTTTTCCAGAAGTCGTCCCGCCGTTTGCAAGCAGAATGAACTGACCTGGCGCCGTTCCTATCGTCTGTCCAGTTTGAGTCGTCATGGTGATCGAGCCACCGTTACCTATCGCGGCAGCGGACACGTCGAGTGTGATAGGAGTATCGTCAAACGTCGCAGCGCTTATATTACCGGCAGTAATCTGAATTTTGCCGCCATCGCCAGTCGGTCCTAACGCACGTGCGGAGATAGCCGCATTGTCTCTCAACGTCACTGTGCCAGGAGCTGTGAGGATTATAGTTCCACCATTACCTCCGGACGCGCCGCTGTTCGCTCGCGCATTGAAGTTGGTGCCATCGAGAACTATGTCGGCGCTTCCGCCACCAATCAATTCTATGGTGCCACCATGACCGGTGCCGGAGCCGTCTGCTGCAAAAAATAGTGGATTGAGGTTAAATTTTGTCAGTGAGCCAAACGTCATCTTCAAATAACCACCATTTCCGTTCGGACCGCCGCCGTTAACGTTCAGGTTCGTGAACAGATCCAGGTTGGCGGTGCCGGCATCTAAAATTAACGTGCCACCATTTCCATCCACCACCGTGAGTGCCGTGTCAAGAGCGGGAGCGAAAATTCCGCCGACCGGATTTGACAATGTGATTGTTCCGGCATTGCCGGAAACTACGCCACCGCTCACTGTAATACTCGCGCCGAAATCCAATTCGGATGCGGAAGTGGTTCTGATTGTGATAGATCCACCGTTTCCAGTAAAAGTTGGTGCGCTGGCATCGATGGGAAAACTGCTGAAATCACCGGCTGTTTCCAATAGAACGCCTTGCCCTTTGGCTGTAATACTTCCGTTAATGAGTGTCGAATTGACCAGAGTGCCACCAGAAATGGTGCCAGAACTAATCGAACCGTCAGCTCCAATCACCAGCGGATTTCCACTGGTGATTGGAGCTACTGATGCGGAGAGGACGACATCACCGCCATTTAAAACGCCATTCCCAGTGGTGACAGCATCAATGTCAATCAGGGAAGCGACAACGGTGAGGTCACCATTGGTGCCAAATCCGCTACCAGTCGTGCTCCAGTTTTGTTGAGGTCCTAAGGCTTTCACAGAGCCGGAATTAGCAGTTGATCCTGCCAACGCGACAAGTGTCAAATTTCCGGCAAAACCATCGCCGAGGGTCACGGTGCTAAAAGTGTTGATAGATGAATTACTTATGATGGAACCACCAGTGGCTGAAGCACCAGTGACGGTAACTCCAGTGACTCCCGCGGTGAACTGAGCGCCAGCAACCATCGTAAGGTCGCCAGCAGAGCTCCCATTCGTTGCAGTCGTGACTTGATTGATTGTAATGTCCTTTCCAGCGACGATGGTGAGGCCGGCGGCAGTTCCTACAACAACTGATGAGTTGACACTGCCTCCGGCCTCTATCAAAACTGGTGCCGTCGAAAATACTACCGGCGCTGTGATGTCACCACCTCCTGCTACCGTGACGGCTCCTGATGCACTCACGCCTGAAGCACCAAAGACGATATTGCCTGCTTTCAGTTGAGTCAGGTCTGGGGACAGCCCGAGGCCGGCGGTGAAGTTGCCAAATTTATCGAACGTGATTGTGTTTCCGAACAGAATAGTCGGTGTGGCATTGAACACCTGAAGGAAGTCGGAACCAAACGTTGTGCTGTTGTGCGTAACCGAGCCGACTTGAATCGCAGTCTGGCCAGCGGTATCGTAAGTGCCGAAGATTTGCACCACCCCATTTTGACTGGCGGTCGTGGCGCCGCTAGCATCGATGTTACTGGTAGTCGAAAGTAGAACCTTCCCATTTGCACCACCAGCGGCGTAGGCTGCCAGCAAGATGTTTGCACCAGCGTTGGTGCCGCTAGTTGAATTCGAATTGATTTTGAGATTAGTTGATGCAGTAAAGTCGATATTGCCACCGGTTGTGCTCGCGCCGGTATAGGAGACGGAACCCGTCGCAGGACTGCCCGGAGGCATAGTCGTGGTATCGGAACCGGTGCCCGTCACATTGACGCCTGCAATAATGGTGATCGGTTGTCCGATAGTGCCATTTCTCGCTGTGATTTGTGTGCATCCGACGGTGCTCGTAATGCTTCCTTTGGCTACGATTGCCAGAGCTTCAGAAACGACGATGTCTCCGGTGATTGAAATATCGCCGCTCGAATTAAAGAACGTGGGATCTCCGGTGAGGCACTGAGAGCCAATCGTCAGATTTTCGGTTGCAGCCTGGACGTGCACCGCGTTTCCATGAGAGACGACTTCGCCGGTCAACTTATTCACATTAAGATCGATCGTGCCTAAACCTGAATTGAGCACGACCTGCTCAGAGAGCAAGTCACCACCGGTGACACTAGCATCGGATTTTCCGTTGTACCCGGACGAGCGCACATTGATATTCCCGTTTAGAGCTTTAAACGTTCCACCTTCGTTGTTTACTTGAAGTTGTGACGAGCTGTCACCAACATTAACGACTGTGCCACCAGAGGACACATCAATCAGACTGCTGTTGACGATGCTTCCGCCAGTCATTGTCGTGTAGACACCATCATCGCTGATTCTTGTTACAGGCAATCCTATCGTGCTAACCGGCTGCGCGAACATCGGACTATCAACAGTAATGTCACCGTTCAGAGACTGAACCAGACCGCTGTTGCAAATGTTCTTGGACACAATGGAGACGTTCTTCACGGCAGAGATTTCTCCGCTGTTTTTAAAGGACGAACCTGTCGCATTGATGTCGATTGAGCCTGACGTTATGATCTGTCCATCATTTTGAAACTCAGTAGAATTGAACGCGAGATTTACAGACCCTCGCCCCCTGGACGTGCCGGATATAAGAGCTCCTGCCTCATTGTTTATATCGCGAGCGGAAAAAATTACATCTACGGATTTACCGCGAATAGTTTGATCGATTACACCATAATTGACGAGATCACCACTGATGGTGACTTGAGATCTGCGCGAGAGTGTATCTACTGATTGAACGTTCTGTGGAATCAAAACGTCATCAAGCTTCACGCCCAGGTCTGAAGTCAATGTTTCTAGAGAGAAACTTCCACCAACGGCTTTACCTGATTGATCTATAGTGAGCGTTTGACCATGTCTCGTTTGAGCCTGAGTGAGCGCGACAAACTCAGCCGCGGTAATTGTGTCACCAGACTGGATAGTTTTTGTAGTACCGCCAACGGTGACTTCAACCGGAGAATTTCCTCGAAGCATTCCGTCTTGAACTACGATCGAGCCGATTGTCGAGGAGAGATCGAGATCGAAATTTCCGTTCAGGTAGCTAATATCGAGAGGAGCCAGTCGATTGAGTCTCGGCAGTTCGATGCGATTTAGCCGGTTTTCGAGTCTGAGACTTTGTTGCTCGCTGCGCGAGATCTGCCGCGCTTCTATACGATCTGCGCGTTCAAGTCTCGCGACACCAAAATGAGAGAGCGCATTGTCGGCGCGCGCTTGGCGCAACGCAGCAATCGCCTCGCGACGTTCCTGGTGCGGCAATCGTTGTCCGCCGTCGCCTCGATTCGCAAATGCCGGCAAAGCTGATGCTTGCTGAATCAAAAGCGCGGACGAAAGAACCTTCACGCCAAACGACGCGGCGTTGACCGCCTTGTTTTTCTTAGTCATTAACTGCTCCCTGCGGTTCCTGAAACACTAATCAATTCATATGAATTCGGCTCAGCTGTTACCAGGCAGCAGGAGCAAAATCGCTCGTCAATCGAGAATTTATGATTTTAGAACGTACGTTATTGTGCCGCAAGCGATTGCGGACTTTCACTGAGACCCCAGCCGGAGCCGACTATCTAAGTCCGACAGATCATATCCTTTGTAGGCTATCTCTAACAACACTTTCGAGCCATTGACAGTGTTTGAATTTTCTCACGCTCGAAGCTTTCCGCTGGCTTTCATGCTGACTCTCAATCTATTCCAAGGTCTTTGGCCAGTGATGCTTCCGGTTTGATTTTGTCTGGGCGAAGATTCAATTGGTGCACCATAACACGAACAAAACGAGACCAGATCTCCTCATCAGAATCGCCTCTCGGAGTTACTCTTGTTTTTACCAACTCGAAGAGATCGCCAACAGTGAACACATTCTCGGCCTCAGCTTCAGCTATCTCTATGCCGAACTCCTCTTCGATTGCAAAAATAAGCTCTACACCATCGAGTCCCATCGCTAAGCCTCCGCCCATTCGAGTTCGGCAGGTAGTTCCACACCGGCATATTCGATATGGAGCACACGCCTGTGCTCTGGTGCTTTCGATGTAGACGAACTGTGAAGAATCAACGGACGCATCGCGATGATGTCTCCACGGTGCGCGGGACAAATTATCATTTCGTTGCTGTCACGCCAGCGCACCAAATCCGGTGCGTCCAACACTCCTGCAAGATGCGATCCCGGAATGAATTTGATTGCACCATTATCCTCCGAGCACTCATCCAGGTGTACTCGTAACGAAACCATCTTCTCAAGAATCGCTGCTGGCGGCTGAACATGGAGAACATCTTCCTTCACCGACCAGGGTCCAAAACCTTGGAGTTCAATCCTGCTTTTCACTGGAATACTCACATCCTGATGCCACGTAACATACCAATTGGTAGCGGGCGTTTTATCAAAAAGAATCGACCTTACTGGGACAGGTGTGCAGCCAAGGATTTCTTTTGCAATCTGCAAGGCAATCCCGGATGTCGCAAATGTTTTTACTACTTCACAGCGCGATAGCAAATTTCTCAATCCAGGAGTAGTCTGATGATGCCGAGCGTCCTCAACGGCACTCGCTAAGAGATCGATCTGTTCATTCGGCACCGCTGCTTTAAAAACGGTGAATCCATCTCGTTGAAATTCAATAGGTACGGGCATAACCAGATTGCCTTCGTGACGCACAGGACAGTTGCAGTAAAGAGCTTAGCAAATTTACTCGAATATTATTTCTGCCACCGGGTCTTGTGCGAGCGGATCTTCACGCAATAAACTAGAGGTCGGATTCGAAAGGTCAAAACTATGAGCGTTGTCAGTTGCTTTGAGAGCGGACTAGGTGTTATTCATCTGCCGTTCAAAAATACCTCCGACTTGTTCGTCGATCAATCGACTAATTCAATTTGGTTTCTCTACAAAAAGGTTTTGAAAGAGTGCGATAAGGAACGCTGGAGTACGGATGAAGACGAGTTCGGCGCAGCGTGTGTTCAGATTAAGAATCAGGCGTTCGGTGCGATAGAAACGTATCCTTTGCCGATCAAGTTGAAAGAAAAACAAACGGGCGCGAATGGTGCAAAACGTAGAATTCTTTCCACCGTTAGACATGATGGAATGTTGGTCTGCACGCTCGAGGAGCCGTACTTCGAGAAGCAGAGCTGGGGAAGCAGAAACTTTATCTTCGCTTTCGAAATCAAAGAGAAAAGATGGCGTCTTGGTGTGCTTGAAAAAAGTACGAGTTCAATCAAACAGTATCCTGTTTTGAAAATTAAACTCGATGAAATCCCTGTTGAATGGTCAGCTTGCCAGGGCGAAGGAAAACTTGTGCTCGATAAGGACGGCCCGAAACTTGTTCAAGATTCAACGCCCTACCATCTCGATGATTGGAAGAAGACCACAAATAAAGATAAGGTTCTTAAAAACCCCGTTTCGAAAAAACGAATTTTGATGGATGAGAAACGGCTACTCATCAACTATTTTGAGTTGAAAAATGAGAGAGCAAAACTAACAAAGGAAACAGGACTCGAAAAATCGCAGTTGCCACCATTCATCAATTTGTACGCACCGGGTTACAAAAAAATGATGTGGACGATTCGTTATCCCGTTAGCTACCTCATGAATCAGGACCAGTCGATAAGCGAACGTAAGGATTTAGGCTGGGATCTGAGCCCACAAGAACTCGAAAAAATTCTGGTTCTTGATCCAAACTTGAGCAAGTATCCTAGAACACCCTGGGAGTATGGGATGTTTCGCTTCAATGTAGCATTCGTCAACGCAGTGTATTTGGAAACACCTGAGGGACTTCTTGTAGTTCTACAAGCCTCGCGACCCGCGTTCGAACACTGGCTGATTCTAATCAAGCTAGGTGATGGTGAAGTGCACGAATGTGAAACCATTTCTCAGAACTGCATCAGTTTCTGTCCGACAAAATGAGCGTCGCAGGAGCACAAGGAAACGATAGACTCTTCGGCAGAGAGCTTCATTTAGAGAAACATCAATTCGGAGAAAGCTTGACATCAAACTGACTCTGTAATACTGTTCAATTCCACCGCGTTAATCACGCCCCTCGATTCGAGCGGAAACGATTTTAAGCAGGAGACAACTAATGATCTGGAATGTAATTCACTAAGAGCTGGCGTTGAAGCCATAATTCGTACATCGAGATGCACGTTTGCACTCGATTGAATTGGTCGTAGTTCTCGTTCTCTTGCACAAGCAAACGCAGTAACTTTCACGAACGCAGCTCTCCATCTGTTTGTGCTCGTAACTAACAGCTCGGCAAGCCTGAGTTCGGTTCGGCACTGCAATGCAAGGTGAATATTTTCTTGCGTTCACTGTTTGTCGACACTGAGTAGCAGAGCTTGTCTTCACGGAGACGATCTCAATGAACTCGTTTATGGAAAGAAATCCGTTTGGATTTCTGGTATCTCGCGGCTGGCAAAATGCCGGTCGGCGCCAATGGATTATCATTGTGTGCTACATCTTGCACGCATGCGCGCAAGCATCTCTACTTGCAGAACCTTATGTGATTGGGCAGTTGCTGAATACCGTTCAGTTAAACACGAAACCGCCATCGGAGCTGACGCACGACATCCTCAATACACTTGCAATCTACTTCTTGATGCAAACTGCTTTTTGGGTGTTCCATGGACCGGCGCGATACCTGGAGATGTTTGTCAGCTTCCAAATAAAGCTGAATTATCGAACTGCTCTCTTTCGAATGGTGACTTCACTGCCACTAGCTTGGCACCGACAGCACCATTCGGGTGAGAGCATCGACAAAATCAATCGGGCGGCTAACGCCCTCGGCGCTTATTTCGATGATTTATTTCAGGTATCGTATATGGTTCTTCGATTGATCGGAGCGCAGGTCGTGCTGTGTTGTTTTCTGCCGGCTGCTGGCTTGGCCGCGCTGACCATCACCGGTATCGCTTTGCTGATCACGATCTGGTTCAGTGATGTTTTGACAAAGATGTATGAAACTCTGAACCGCTGCGAGAATAGTGTTGCTTCTGCGGTTCATGACTACGTGACCAACGTCGAAAGCGTAATAATGCTCAGACTCGAAAACCGCACGACCAGCGAAGTGACACGAAGGATAATTTCACAGCTTGGGCTCGTTAAAAAGAGTGTTGCAATCAATGAAATCGAATGGTTTATAAAAACAATTTTGATCGCAACAATGACGGTGACGGTGCTCGGTTATTACACGCTGACCACACTGTCAGCAGGAGAGCTTTTGATGGGCGGCACTTTCCTAGCGCTGTTCGAATATCTGCGCAGAATCGGTGAGTCGTTCTCGGATTTCTCGCTTTTGTATGGTCGCACTGTGCGGCTTGCTACCAACGTAAGAAGTGCGGACTCGATCGTACGCGATGCGACATTTCTCACACGGGATGATGAACAATTTGCCCTACCCTCCAGCTGGAAGACATTATCCATCACCGATTTGAACTTCGCATACGAAGATACTGAACACGGAAAAATGCATTTGTCTGACATCAATATTGAGTTGAGCAAAGGACAAAGCATCGCCCTTGTCGGAGAGAGCGGAAGCGGTAAGAGCACCTTGCTTTCATTACTGCGTGGCTTGCAAGACCCTGATTACGCAGAGGTTTTCTGTGATGGTCAACGATTGCCATATGGACTCAAACATATGGCGGCAGAGACAACGTTGCTTCCACAAGATCCGCAATTATTCAATGACACGATCGAGCGAAACGTCACGTTTGGACTCGAGGCTCACGAAACTGCGATGCCGGAAGCCATTGAACTGGCACGCTTTGCTCACGTGGTAGCGCGACTCCCACAAGGAGTTGATACCAATATTGCGGAGAAAGGCGTCAACTTGAGTGGTGGCGAGAAACAACGCTTGGCTCTTGCTCGAGGATTGTTTTTCGCACGCGATTCGCAGCTGGTATTGCTCGACGAGCCAACCAGCAGCGTTGACACATACAATGAGAGGCTGATCTATACAAAAGTTTTGAAAAAATTCGAAGACAAATGTTTAGTGTCGTCGATTCACAAATTACATTTGTTGGATTTGTTCGATCATATCTATGTTCTCGAAGGAGGAAAGGTGGTTGAGTCCGGAACCTTCCACAACTTGCTAAAGCGCAACGGCACTCTGGCAAGAATGTGGAAGCACTATCAGGTCGGCTCCGAAGACGAGGTTCGTGAGCCGATTTTATCAACTCGTAGACACTCAAGATCCATGAACTAAAAATCTCCTACGATTATTAGGAAGTTTGCGATAGTACACTCGGACTAGTGAGTCCTATGGCGCTAAGTTCTGCAAACGTTTCATCTGACAAATCGATCTTGGCGGCGTCCAAATTTTCCTGCAGATGCTTTCTTGAGCTTGTGCCAGGAATGAGCAGGATGTTGGGCGACCGCTTTAGGAGCCAAGCTAGAGCGACTTGCATGGGCGTGGCCTTAATGCTCGCGGCAATTTTATTGAGCGCCTCTACCTGTAGTGGCACAAAACCACCCAGAGGGAAGTACGGAACGTAAGCAATGTTTCTCTTCGCTAGCGAGTCAATCAGTTGATCATCCGCACGGTTAGCGATGTTATACATATTTTGCACGCAGACGATATCAGTGTGTTTCATGGCTTCATTGATTTGCGCCTCGCTTACCGTACTCAAACCAATGTGGCGAATCGAACCCTGCTTCTTCAACTCGATCAATACCGAAAGCTGCTCGAGAAATGGCTCGTCTGTGGGTTCCATAAATCCACCCAATCGCAAATTGACGATATCGATCGTTTCTAACTTGAGGTTGCGCAAATTGTCATGCACCGCGGAGATGATTTCCTCTTTCGCCAACGCCTTAATCCATGACTTGTCCGAGCCACGCCGGGCTCCGACCTTGCTGACGATGACGAGATCTTTTTTATAAGGATGTAGTGTCTTTTGAATAATCTCGTTGGTCACGTGCGGACCATAGAAATCACTTGTATCTATATGATTAACTCCGCTCTCAATGACTAATCGTAGAACAGCCTTAGCCTCGTCCAGGTCCGCAGGTGGACCATAAATCTCCGGACCGGAGAGTTGCATGGCGCCATAGCCCATGCGTTTAACGGTCAAATCAGTTCCGGGAAAGCGGTAATCTCCGCCGAGTTTGTTAGTCACGCTTCTAATCCTCAATAAATGGATAGTTACAACTTACAATTTACGTTATTTGTAAGTTAGCACATGCATCTTACAAAAATCAAGGTTTGTAAGTTATAACTGGTAGTAGGAAAAAATCATGCCGAAAACCGGGCTAACATCTGAGCAAATCAAAGAACGCGCCATCGAGTGCACTGTTGCTCGCATGCGGAAGTATGGCTTCGAGAAGGTTCGCCTGAGTGAGATTGCCAAAGATCTCGGCGTCACACACGCAGCTCTCTATGGTCATTTCTCTGACAAAGCCGCGTTGTTTGATGCCGTCAGCGAGCGATGGCTCCAAGACTTAGACTCGAAGCTCGAAGACGTTTGTGCAAACAAACAGAAATTTGATCCTCTCGAGTGTATGACGCAATGGTTCCTCACTCTTCATCGCGCTAAATGCGCCAAAGTTCGCAATGACCCGGAACTTTTTCGGGCATTCAATTTCTCTGCACAAATTGAGAAACAATTTGTGTGCACGCATCTTCAAAATATGAGTTCACAGTTGACTCGGTTGGTCGAAGAAGCTCTAAAACAGAAGCTCTTGTTGCTCAAGAAGACGCGCGTGTTTAGTTTATCCAACAGTATCATCGAGATTCGACGTGCTCTCGAATTTTAAGTGCCTCTTCCTTTCCGGTCTTCAAAACTTCTCGCGAGTCGAGTTGTGCGAAGAGCTGGATGAGGCGAGCAACCACTCCGGTCCATCCAGTCTGGTGACTGGCACCAAGACCGGCTCCATTGTCGCCATGAAAGTATTCGTAAAACAGAATGTAATCACGCCAGTGCGGATCGTTTTGAAATTTTTCGGTTCCACCATACACTGGACGAGCCCCCTGACTGGAACGGAGAAAAATGCTTGAAAGACGACGTGCCAATTCACGACTGACTTCGAACAGATTCATCATGTTTCCCGAACCTGTAGGACACTCGATCTTGAAGTTATCTCCGTGATAGAGGTAATACTGCAACAGCGCTCGAATGATCAAAGTATTGATTGGAAACCAAATCGGCCCACGCCAATTTGAGTTGCCTCCGAACAATCCACTGTTCGACTCTGCCGGCAAGTAGTTCACTCGATGCTCCTGCCCTTGAACATTTGCAATGAACGGATGACTATCATGAAATCGGGAAAGAGATCTGATGCCGTATTCACTCAAGAATTCATTTTCATCCAACACCTTCGTCAGTATTCGGCGCAATCTCTCTTCGTTAACTAAAGCGATCATGCCTCGATTGCCGACTCCAAGATGTCCGGGACCAGTTTTATGCATCGTCGCTAAAACTTCCGGCATCTGGCGCAGTCGTTCGTAAATTTGACTCAAAGCTACTGGCACATGTTCGCGCTGAGCCGGCTCAACCACTGTCGCTGCGCACAGTGGAAGTAAACCGACAAGGGAGCGAACCCTCAGCGGCAAAGCTTGTCCATCAGGCAATCTCAGCAGATCGTAATAGAAGCCATCTTCCTCGTTCCAGAGCCCGATTTTGTCCTGCCTGTTGACGGCAGCCGCAATCCACAAGAAGTGTTCGCCGAACTTCGTCACTTGCTCCTCATAGAGATTGTCGTGGCGGGCAAGCTCTGCAGCTATTTCCATCATGTTCTGACAAAAGAGCGCCATCCAAGCGGTTCCATCGGCCTGTTCCAGATGTCCTCCAGCCGGCATTGGCGCGCTTCGATCGAAGACGCTTATGTTATCGAGACCAAGAAAACCGCCCTCAAAAATATTCTTACCGAAACGATCTTTGCGGTTGACCCACCAGGTGAAATTGGTCGTCAGTTTCGCAAAAACCTTCTTGAGGAAAGTTACGTCACCCTGTCCAGTCTGTTGTCTTTCCGTGTTGTAGAGAAACAGTGCAGCCCAGGCATGAACTGGTGGGTTTACATCGCTGAAGTTCCATTCGTAAGCAGGAATTTGCCCATTGGGATGCTGATACTCGGTGTCCAGCATCAGACTAAGCTGCCGTTTCGCAAATTCAGCGTCCACCATGGCTAGCGATATTGTGTGGAAAGCTAGATCCCATGCTGCATACCACGGGTACTCCCATTTATCAGGCATCGAAATTATGTCGTCGTTAATCATGTGGAACCATTCGCGATTGCGGATCTCTCGACCATCACCGCGCATCGGATCGTATCCATGCTCTTTCAACCATCTGTTGCCGTCGAAATAGTAGTATTGCTTACTCCAGAGCATACCCGCCAAAGCCTGTCTCATGACTCGGGCTTCGTCCTCTGATACCGCTTGTGGTGTTATCGCAGCGTAAAACTCATCGGCCTCTGAAATTCTTTTTCCGAATACTTCGTCAAAGTCGCTGAATGGGCCTGCGATTGAGAAATTGTCAGATTGCTGATCCGTTAATCGCAGGCGAACTTCGTAACTACCTCGCGCCGGAATGGTCACCTCATAATGCGGTGAAACCTTCGTGCCGAATCCTTCCGGATTAACGGCAGTGGTCTGGTTTTGAACCAAGAAGTTATTGATTCCGTCTTTGACATATTGCGACGCGTTTGGTCTACCAATAATTCGCAGCTCGTTGGTTTCGTTTTCAGTGAACAAAAGAGGAACCTCACCATCAGCGTATAAATATCTTTCGCCAAGGTGCGGATGTACGGCTTGAACAACGGTGAGTTGTTTCGTTCCACTCAGAGCTCTCAGTATAGGCTTTGCAGAACCATCGCTGTATGCCCAAGTGTTGCGGAACCACAATGTCGGAAGGATGTGTATCGGTGCATCCTGATCTCCACGATTGTGGACGGTTATTTTGATCAAGATGTCTTCTGGTGTTTCTTTTGCATACTCGACAAAGACATCGAAATACCGATCATCGTTGAAGACGCCAGTGTCGAGTAATTCGTATTCGTATTCCGATCTGTTTCGAAAACGATTGCTCGCCACAAGCGTCTCATATGGAAAAGGGCGCTGCGGATACTTGTAGAGGTACTTCATGTATGAATGCGTAGGAGTGCTGTCGAGATAAAAATAGTATTCCTTCACATCCTCGCCGTGATTTCCCTCGCCGTTTGTGAGTCCGAAAAGGCGCTCTTTGATGATTGGATCTTTTCCGTTCCATAGTGCCAATGCAAAACACAAGTTTTGTTTGTCATCGGACAGACCGGCAAGACCATCCTCGCCCCAGCGATACGCTCTGGAGCGCGCGTGATCGTGGGGAAAGGATTCCCACGCATTGCCTGACAGGCTGTAGTCTTCGCGCACGGTTCCCCACTGTCGTTCGCTGAGATACGGTCCCCATTTTTTCCAAGGAACTTGATAATGCTTCTCGGCATCAAGGCGTTGTCGTTCGCAATTTTTCATTTCAAACTCCTGTCAATTTCTTTGATGCTTTAACATCGTTGCGCAGCCAACTCAGTCCTTTTTTCAACGAGTGATCATTTGTCTTTTTTTTTGATCTAAACTCTTCACGTTGTTAAAAAAAATCGTCCGATCGGATGATTACTTCCCGCGCTGAAACGTAAATTCGGCAGATTCATTTTCTCGAACCACGGAGTCGATCGGTTGGCAACTTCTTCATCGTGAGCGCTAATCACTGCGGTAAGGAACCGTCCACACTTCAGTTGAAGTTCTTCGATGCGCCTTTGTACGAGCACAATTTCTTCCTCTCAACGATGAAATTCATACGGCAATCATCGCCGGTTTAATTATGTTCAGCATCGTTCGGAAGGAGTGTTTCAATCGTCCTAAATAAATGTCACGACAAACCAGCGGCATGTGATTTCATGAGAGCTCTTATAGGTTGTCGAAAACTATCTTCCTTCGGAAGCGACTCATCTCACACAGAAGAATGCCACCACATGCGATATTGCATCTAGAAGGGCTCAGCCGATTAGCATTTTCAATCTTTTTGCGAGCCGACGTAATGAGGAATGCGATTTGCCTGCGCGTTGCAAGAACGACGATGCCAGGTCAATGATTTCTTCGCATGGATCGATTACAGCTAGCTTTTCCAAAAGCCTCGCCTGTTTCCAAGTCAGAACAGTGAACCTGGACTCATTGCAGATGGATAGCCAATCACGCGCTTTCTGAAGATTTTCGAGAGTGGGGGAGGCAGAAATAATCGCAAGCAGACCATCACAAACCTGATCAGGTAATGCAGTTTCAATCCACTCGAATAGCCACGGGACGGCTGTGCCTGGATCCGATTTTGCTATTTCACACATCAGCAAAAATGAGTCAGGTGCATTGGGATAGCGCGAAACCTCTCGTTTGGCAAGCTCGACAATATCGTCGTCCTCCGTTTGTTTCAGCAGTTCGAGGAGAATATCGTGCATCTCGTCGATATTTTCAGTATCCAGCGCCTCTTTCGCTAGCGATTGATAGTCAGGTGTAGGGATATCGCCAAGGATTTGACGCAAATCGGATTTGACGGACCCAGTCTTAATGTGGCTTTTGACGTATCGTTTCAGCCAACGATGAAATGACTTACGACGAGGGAAATAATGCGCCATTATGCGAATGACATGAAAACGGTCAGGACAACCGGACGAAACAACAAACTTCCCAAAATCGACTGCTTCACGGCTCGCGTTAGTTGTTAGAATCCACGCAGAGGTTATCCATCCGACATAGCTCCAGTCTTTTGATTGCTCAAACCAATAATCTAACCAACGTTCATCGAAACGCTTCCTAGTGGCCTCCAAGAGTCCAACAAGAAGAAAAGTAATTTCGTCGGTTCCTCCAGACTTAAAAAAATGTTCTCCAGCGATCCTGACTATGGCGTCGCTCGGACGCCTCCATAAAAGCTTCGAGAGAACACTTCGCACTTTCACCTCATCGGAAAATCGAAGGCACCACTCAGTTGCTACGTTAACTAGTTGCTTGTCTGTATCGCGGTTTGAGTTCTGCGGCTCAATCTCAAAAAGAAACAGCAAAATGTTCTGAGCAAAATCACCATCTCCTGCTGACTTTACGATATCCATCAACTCGTTATATATCCGCTCTCGTCGCTCTCTAGGCAAAACACCTATCCGAGGACGTCGGCCGTCTTTTACATCCTGGATTATAGTCTCGTCTGTAATACCAGAGCGATTAACCAGCTCAACAATCTCTGTCGCATTTAGAAAGTAGTTCAAGTTCGAACTGGCGCAAAGCGAGAAATCACGTTCGAGCCGTTGTTCGATTTTCGGCCAGATCTGCTGCGCACCTCGTCCCTGAAGAAGAATGCTCAGCTCCGATAAATAGAACGAACAGCCGTGGGCTTCAAAATCCTGAAGCGCGTTTTCTAACGTCTCCTTATCAAATTGCGTTTTAAGCCGCGCTATCAGGTCAACGCGCTGTTCGGAATTCATCTTAGCCTGAGCGCGTTCACGTTTGTCCGAACGCGCGTCATCAAAGCTTCTGCAACTGCGACAGTTTGCGCTTTCAGCTCTGGATTGGACGACATCTCAGACGCGGACTCGACCAGCTCGTCCCACACTCTGTACTCGCCAGCCTCATAGCGCTGCAAATAGTTCATCTAGGCTATTCCAAAATTGCCGACAGAAAACAACACTTTCGTGCAAGTTCATGCTCGCACAAAATTTGCGCTTGGGCAAATACGCCCTTTGGTAGTTCAGCTATTCAAAATAAAAATGGTGGAGGCGGCGAGAATCGCACTCGCGTCCAAAGCAGCCGAGAGGCCAGCATACTACAAGCTTGTTTTGAAATTGACCCAGTTACCATTGCTGGTCCGCTGGGAAAGGCTCAAACAGCCAACCGGGATCGCGATTATGTCTTAGCTTGGGATAGCAACCACTAACTTCACCCAAGAGCAACCACCGTGGTTGACCCTACAAGAAGCGGGTAGTCAAGCTTCTAGAGAGTGGAAACACTAACTTAAGTTAGGCGGCGGCGCGTGAAGCGCGGCCGAAATTTCCGGCAATGACATTATCATTTGCATTTATGTTTTTGCTCGTTGATTTACGAGAGAACAGCGCTCTCGACTTGCAGCTCACGACTCAACAACCCTGTCGAATCTAAACGCCCCCATGTAATGGGATTTGCTGAAAAGTCCTAATTGTCAGTGTGCGAAGGAATCACTTCCGACTCCCATAGTAATACAGAATGCATCCAGGCGCTATAGTTCCCACTGAAACCTTAAGGCAAGACAAATTGTTTGAACTCACGCTGCGCTGCGACCTAAATAAGTCATCGGTCACAAACTTCGAAAATTTAGCATAGCAGCAAGTTTTTTCTAAACGGAAATTAGCGCTGCAGAACAATGCCAACCCAGTTGCCGAGCGTTTCTGCGCGCTCAATATTCATTGGGTAGCGACTGATTGCACTTTTTAGTAATTCCAATTTCTCGCGCAGAATTCCAGCACAAATTACCTTGCCGCCGCCCTTCAAAAGCTTTACGTAGTCCGGGAGAAGCGCGATGATGTCTTCGCAGGTGAGATTGGAAAGTAGCATGTCGAATTGCATGTCGGCCACGCATTCAGTTGAGCCGGTCCGCAGCTCGACTTGATTTGCGAGATTGTTGATTTCGAGACAAGTCTGCGCAGTTTCAATTGCGACTGGATCTGTATCAACGCCGATAACCGTGGCTTCTGGGTTTAGGAGTTTGCAGGCAATTGCAAGAATCGCGGTTCCGGTACCGACATCAAGGATCATTCCTTTCGGCGGATATGCTTCCAGTGCACGCAGACAGAACTGGGTTGTGTTATGCAAACCCGTTCCAAAAGCCAATCCAGGATCGATCAAGATTGTCTTTCGACCTTCGTACAATTCGGGACTCATTGAATCTCGACGCCAAACTGGACAGACTACAAATTGCGTGCCTACGCGAAACGGCTCGAAGCCTTCTTTCCACTTAGCAAGCCAATCTTCGCGTGGTATGTCGGAAACTTTCATCGATCGAAGAGTGTCGCTCAGACCGTACTCTTCGAGTAGCGCAATCAGCTTTTGAAGGGAATCTTTGTCTAATTTAGACTTCTCAAAGGATGCGCGGATAAGAACTTTCTCGTCGCTCTGCGGTACGACTTCACAACCGATGGCGCCGCCCTGGACGAGTACCCATGAGGCCATGTCTTCGTGTGTTCCGGCGGCTACTAGTTCTAGCTGGGACCAAGATTGTTCGTCCATTTTTGCGACCTTGAGGGGCTCCTGAGACGCTCTACATGATACGACAACGCAGCGTTCAAAGGTTGCTTCATTAAGGGGGAGGGGGAAGGTAAAGTCGGAAAAGCTAATGCTGACTGACATCTAGGACACTGGAAGTGCGTCGATCATTGACATCTTCGGTGAAGTGTTACCAAGAAGGGGAGTGTTATCGTCGCGGCATCGGAGCAGGCTGGAAGCCTGCGCTCCCGGGTTCCAGGTCCCAGGTTTCAGGATTGACTCTTCGGGATCTGCGTCCAGGATTGGCGCTTCGGGATCTGCGTCCAGGATTGGCGCTTCGGGATCTGCGCCCAAGTTGGCTCTTTGGGATTGGTGTCCAAGAGGGCTCTTTGGGATTGGCGTCCAGAGGGCTCTTTGGGATTGGCGTCCAGATGGCTCGTTGGGATTGACGTTCTGAATTTGGCAAGAACGGCTTTAGAAATTTGTTTTTTGGAGTTTTTGTTCCAGTTGTTTGTGCGATTCTTTTTTCGCGTTGGCTAGCGATTCGCGCGTGGCTAGTACGTCGCCGTGATCGGAGCCGAGTGCAGTTTCCATCACGCGAAGGACTTCCTGGTAGAGCACAGCAGCTTCGGTGAACTTGCCCTGGCGCTCGCATACTAAAGCGAGGTTGTTTGCGGCGCGGGCGACGTCGAGGTGTTCTTTGCCGAGCAGCTTTTCAGAGATCTTGAAGATCCGCATGCATAGTGGCTCTGACTTATCGTATTTTTTGCGTTTCCAGTAAACGTGTGCGAGATTTTCCAGTGTGGTGAGCACGCGAGGATCTTCATCGTCGAAATCACTCGCCTCATCAAGAGCGGCTAGCCATAGCGCTTGCGCGTAGAAATAGTTTTCCATCTCCATCGCTTTCAACGCGGTTTTTCTATACGTCTCCCAATCCGAGGTGTGGCGAGCGCGACTTTCTTCGACACGATTTTCAAGCTCATCGGCTTCGTCATCGCGCGCTAGTTTGCGCAACAACTTCGCGTAGAGATCCGCAACATCAGCCACTTGCGGGTGAAACGGACCGAGCTGAGCTTCCCGAATCTGGAGTGCTCTTTTCCAGGACGATTCCGCTTTTTCAAAATTGTCTGTAGCGAAATAAACACGCCCAAGGTTTTTCAAATCTGTTGAAACACTCAGATGGTTTTTGCCATAAACCACTTCACGAATTCCGAGAGCCTCTACGAGAGCCGCTTCCATCAGTTGGTGCTCGTTCTTTTTGGAATGAAGCGCAGCAAGTTCAACCAACAGGTCGGCTAGTTGACTGGTATTGCGGGAGCCTTTTTGCTTAAGCTGTGCGGCTTCCAAACGAGCCGCCGCGATGGCATCATCAAGAGCTTTGATCTCTCGCTGTTTCTTTTTCTCTTCTTCGGAGACAACAACAGGCGGCTGCGAAGACTCTGCTGGAGTTCCGACAGCCGCGCCTTCTTGGAGATTCGGTTTGTCGATCTCTTCGGTGAAATAGCGTTTCACATCGTCAACGTACGAGGTCGGTTTGTCGTTCTCTACGGTGTCTCGAACGTACACAGGAATGTTGAAGTGGCTGAGCGTCAACTGCTCAATGTTTCCTTCCTCAACGTCACCGGTTCTATAAAACTTGATGTCTTCGAGCAGCTGCTTCGCTTCGTCATACTGCTCAGCCATTCCGAGCTTCTCGAACAGTTCGCATGCCTTCGTCAGATTTGACTCAGCATTATCGAAATCGTCGGCTTGCGAATACCCCTCACCCAGCTCGTAGTAAGCTTTGGCCGCTTCGGCGCTGAACGCGCCGAATTTGTAAGCTTGCAACTTGAGCATTTGCCTCAATCGAGGAATTTGTTCGGTAGACATAATCTAGTAAGTGAACAGAGCGCAATACTACTAATACCAGTTTATTCCCATTATGTGAGCTTTAATGTCGCAAATATATTATTTCGCCTTCTAAGAGGCAAGAACAACCCTATCGGCGATGCCGGTAAAACAAGACCAGCTTAGGTTTGAGCGATTTAGCTGATACCTAGTTTGGTGGCAAATAATAAACAAGGCGCCGATTTCGGCGCCTTGTTTCCTTGGTTAAACCTGTTGTGCTGGTCAATCATTTCGCTTAGCAAACGCCCCAGCTCACGACCGATCCGAACCCTGCAAACCTCTAGCCATCCGGCGAGCTGTAATCGGACTACTGTCACGAGGATGATTTTCTGGTTTTGCTTGACCCTCCGAGTTTACCCATGGCGCTTCCGGACTGCTATCGCGATGACCTGATTTTTCCAGTGGCTGAGGCGAAGAACTGACTGATGAGATGTGAGATTCAGCAGAATACGGTGTGAATGATGCGACGTAAGATTCGGCAGGGTCCGTTTTCGCCGGATTTGAAGAATCAATCGTCGACGGAGACGATGACGACGCTGAATTTTCCGCGACCAATGGGGCATCAGGGGTGGTGCCTTGTAGATCGCGGCTCTCACAATTCGATTTAAGAGAACCTCCACTCTCCGTGCCACCACTAGTGCCACCACTATTACTCATTTCAATTTTGTTATTCGGCGAGGCCGATGGATCATGAAGCTCAACGAAAGGCAGGTCCAGACCGGACTCTCGGCTGCTGGCCCGATCAACGCCCTGGAGTAGTTGAACGGAACTAACTCCGTCTGCTTTTGTACCGGCGCCAAAACTCGCAGCACTGATACCCTCAGTACTTGAGTTTCCAAACGAATGATCTGTTGCTCTGCCGGCGCCGGAAAGCTCCACGCCAGCAGACGACGTGCCCGCTGCGCCGGACGCGCTAACTTGATTATTGCCCATGTCACTGCAACCCCAATTTACAATGTCAGGCTAGAACGGTCCTGATAGTAATCAGGAATCGTGGAGTTTGTGTACCCATTTGACAACCACCGCCGCGCCAAATAACGCACAGCAGGAGCAATGAAGTTCAATTTGATTGTAATGCCGAAGGAGGGAATCGAACCCACACGAGGGGTAAGCCTCGGTTGATTTTGAGTCAACTGCGTCTGCCAGTTTCGCCACTTCGGCCTGGAGGCAAATTCAATTCTACAACACACCCAGACATGTTCGTCCTATACTGTCGAAACATGTTGATACACGTTTTTTTTGAAACCTTTTTGCGCCCCTATGACTAAACGTCCAATTCGCTGCATCATTGCGGGTTTCGATCCTTTCGGCTCGGCTGCTTTCAACCCGAGCGGCGAAATAGCGCTGGCGTTTTCCGACTTGATAACCACCCCCGAACTTGGGTCGGTCGCTACCGAAAAATTGCTCTTGCCTACCTGCTGTTCTGAATCTTGGAAAGTCCTTCGAGAGGCTTTGAAAAAATTTCCCGATGAAGACTTAATCGTTATTCTTCTTGGTCTTAACGAACGGGGTACAAACCTTCATTTAGAACGCACGGCTGTAAACCTACGGAAGTATCGAATCCCGGACAACAACGGTCACCAACATGTAGCATCGAAAATTTACTTATCTGAAGGCGAGTCGCGTTCAACCAAAATAAAAGTGGGCGATGTCGTCTCAACGCTCATGAAAAACGGCATTCCATGCGAAGTTTCAAACAATGCCGGTACATTTGTCTGCAACGAAATCTACTTCAGAGCATTAAGCCACCAAGCCGAGCACAAAAATGTATTAGCAACGATCTTTATTCACGTGCCCCTACCGGAAACGTTTGCTGCAACAATGAGTCCAGAAGGTCATGAGTCGGAGAAACCGGTCGCCGAGAAAAAGAAGAAGTCGAAATCAAAACAAATCGACGCCAAATCTGGTGCTGGGATGGATAAGCGAACCGATATCGGCAGCGAAAAACAGCCAGCGACGAAACCGCGAGACCCAGCGCATTTAGCGCTTCTTCACAACGCAGTCAACTCCGCGGTAATCGAATGCCTGAGAACAATTCGCTAATCGCACACCGTATGTGGTATCACTAGGAACCGGGAAAAATTCCCTTGGTTCCGCACCAGTCAGATCCTGACGTATTCACTTTCGAGCACGTCTTTTTGTGCTGCTTAATATGCTCCGGGCAGGCATGTTTGCCGCAGCCAGAGCATGAACCAACGTTCACGCCGGGAAGAGGTGGAAGAGCGCCGACGAGTGGATTGATTGGTTTGCCACAAACACAGCAGGTGCCTGGTATGACGGTATCAGATGTTATGGACATTTTTAATCACCACCCTGAGTTTAATCGGTCCACGAACTATATTCATAATAGCCGAACTCTCGGTTTTAATGCCACCGACTAATCGACCGACTAGACTCTCGAACAAGCGCGAGACGCCTCCACACAAGCGTTTCCAACAATGTTGCCAACCACTGCCATTTGTGAGAACCTGGCCTGCATGACGGAAGAATTCTGGAACTCAAAAGAAATAAGCGCCAGATATACGAGCGTAAGACCGCTCGGTTCGGGTGGTATGGGCACCGTTTATCTCGCCAAAGACAATGTTTTAGACAAACTGGTCGCAATTAAAGTTTTAGACGCCAATCTCACACCACAACAGTCGATCAGATTTCAGAGGGAAGGCAAATTATCCGGTAAGCTAAAACACGAAAATATTGTTTCTGTTTTGGACTTTGGTGTGTCGGACAAGAACGTTCCGTACCTGGTCATGGAGTATTTAACCGGGAAAAACCTGGGCGTCTTGCTAAAGGAAAGTGGCCCTCTGGAACTCAGTGTGGCACTTCCAATTTTCATGGGCATCTGTGCCGGTATGATTCACTCGCACGCCAACGGAATTTCGCACCGAGATCTGAAGCCGGAAAACATCATAATCACTGAATCTAGCGATAGTTCAGTAGCCGCAGTGAAGATTGTAGATTTTGGGATTGCACGACTAACTGAAGGTGACGGTCAATTAACTGAAACTGGTGCCATGCTCGGATCGCCCCTGTACATGGCGCCGGAGCAGAGCGGTGGCAATGCGGACGAGCGTTCAGACATCTATTCACTTGGATGCTTGATGTTTAAAACGCTTACAGGAAAACCACCATTTGTTGCTGAAACTCCGATTGAAGTAATCTTGCAACATAGGTCGCATGCGCCTTTATCCATGGGAGAAGCGGCTAATCGATCATTTCCCGAGGAAGCAGAAAAAATCGTCGCAAAGTGTCTGCGAAAAAATCCAGACGATCGCTATCAGTCTTTTCAAAAGCTCGGTCTTGAATTAGCGCAATTGGAAATCGCAGTAGGTGCGGCAATCGCCCAGCATCAACGGAGCAAAGACGAATCCGCGCCAGATTCAACGCCTCGTTTTTCGCCTGGTCAAAGCGTTTTGACTAGACGAAACATTACTATTGCTTCTACGCTTCTCGGTCTAATAGTGGTGAGTTTGGGATGTTTGATCTGGTTCAAAATCGGCAGCTCGAATGACTCGTCAATCGAAACGCCAGAGACAAATCGAACGACTAAAAAGAAAAAATATAAGGGACCGGAATTGGATTTCGATCGTCCGCCTGAAGTTCCAAACACCGACGAAAACTCGCTCATACAGCCATTCACGGCAGGGACCGAAAACGGAGCATTAATTGTTCAGTCCCGCTTAAGCAGTCTGACGGATCAAGATCTGCCGAAGCTTTCTCAGTATTCGAAAATAAGCAAACTAATTTTGAAGCGAACCAAAGTTACGGGAACTGGGTTTAAAAACTGGAAGGCTCCTCACATAAAGGCACTATTTCTCGACGGCTCACCAGTCGCCTATGAAGGACTGCAGGCGATACGCGCAATCCCAGGGCTTCAAGCACTGAGTCTTAGAGAGGTATCCCTGACGCCTGAGTGTTTGCATTTGCTGGCAACGGGATCGAATTTATCATCTCTGTTTTTCTCGAATGATTTTTCCGAACGGCAATTAACTGAGGAATGCTTGTCGTCGCTATCTGACTCAAAAACGATAGCCGCATTGGAAATAGGAAAGATGAAGATCTCTTCTAAAGGTTTGGAACGTCTGTTTGCAATTAAGAATTTGCGATATCTGAAACTACGTGCCGGTGAGCTCACGGAAGATGCCTGGCAGCGATTGATGAAGCCCAACAAGCTAAAAATCATTAGCTTCCTTGACGAACAGATCGGCTCGGACAAAATAGACAAAATCATGAAGATTGCTGTCCCTCAACTGGGCTTTGAGGAAGTAACCATGGCGCCTGACGTGTTGAAGAAATTGAAAGGCAATCGACGAATCGTGTTTTTAGAAATCACCAGCCCTGGTATCACAGAGACAGAAATCAAAGAAATCAAGGATTCGTTTCCCGATCATCCGGAGTTCGGTATTGATCCGGAGTCTCTGGATGGAATCATGAAAGACACACTGCAACACGGAGAGTTAAAACTCTAATCCAGGCTCGCGCGATAGCTGAATGACCATACGCCCGATTCTACTCGATCAATTTACGCAATCGATTGATATGATCTAGTGCTCTGAATCCGCTACCGTAGCCAAGCAGTTCGCGAAGGATGCTTTCATGTCTAAATATCTCATCAGTATCGACCAGGGCACGACCAGTTGCCGCTCGTTTGTCTTCGACAAAGATGGAAAAACGTTGGGGATGGGTCAAAAAGAATTCGCCCAGCACTTCCCTAAGCCAGGTTGGGTAGAGCATGATGCGCAAGAGATTTTTGAAAACCAGGTCGCTTGCATTAAAGAGGCTGTAAAGTCAGCTGGAATCAAGAATGATGAGATCGCGGCGGCAGGAATAACAAACCAGCGTGAAACCACAGTTGTTTGGGATAAGTCGAATGATAAACCAATTCACAACGCCATCGTTTGGCAATGCCGACGAACGCAGGAAGCTGCTGAGAAGCTGCTATCCGATTCGTCGTTTCGCGAGAGAACAGGCTTGTTTCCAGATGCATATTTTTCAGGATTGAAGATTCAGTGGATACTCGACAACGTAAAAGGAGCTCGAGAAAAGGCTGAAGCCGGCGAATTACAATTTGGGACCATTGATTCGTGGCTCATTCGAAAGCTGACTAAAGAAAGAAATCATTACACCGAACCAAGCAATGCGAGCCGTTCTATGGTGTACAACATCAAGGACATGGATTGGGATGATTCGCTTTTGAAGAAGCTGAACATTCCAAGATCGATGATGCCACAGGTGGTGCCTTCGAATTCCAACTTCGGATTGACAGACAAAAGTATCTTAGGCTTTGAAGCCCCTATTCTAGCCAATCTAGGCGATCAACAAGCAGCACTGTTTGGGCAATGTTGTTTTGAGCAAGGCATGATGAAATGCACCTACGGAACAGGAAGTTTTCTGCTAGCGAACATTGGCAGCAAAATGAGACTGACGGATGGACTACTCACTACCGTGGGGTGGCAGCTCGAAGATCAAGACCCCATCTATGCTTTCGAAGGCGCAATTTTCGTTTCAGGAGCCGCAGTGCAATGGTTGCGTGACGGGTTGGAAATTATCGAATCCAGCGACGAGACAGAAAAACTCGCAACATCAATTGATTCGAATGATGGAGTCTACTTTGTCCCCGCGCTCGTCGGACTGGGAGCACCGTGGTGGAATTCGGATGTTCGCGGCACGATCACTGGTCTTACCCGCGGCACCAAGCGCGCCCATCTCGTTCGTGCGGCTCTCGAAGCGATGGCGTATTCTGTGGCAGACGTCACGACAAACATGAAAGAACATGGCATCGAAGTTTCAGAACTCCGGGTCGATGGCGGCGCCACTCGCAACAACTTCATGTTGCAATTCCAGGCCGATGTTTTAGAGATTCCAGTTCTGCGAGCGTCACAAGTCGAATCAACAGCATGGGGCGTAGCCGCGCTTGCCGGATTGAAAGCCGGTTTGATCAAAGATCTTCCTGCGCTAAGCAAGTCCTGGAAAAGCGACGCACAAGTCAAACCAAAGGCAGATCGCAAACACGATTATGAAGGCTGGAAAGCAGCTCTCGCGGGAGCAATAGCCTGTGCCGGCCGCAGCACGAAGTCCGAAAGCAGCAAAGCACTTTCGACGAGTTCATCAAAGTAACCGTCACTTGCCGTTTGGACCTTTGCCTTTGCTTGGCGCAGGATCGAAGAGAAGCTCTTCGAAGACGCCGGACATCTCGCGGGCTTTCTCATTTTCTTGCATGATGTCCTTGATGGTGGAATTTTTAAAGCCGGTTGGGTAAGCAAACTCGGACGTCGGGACCTCGCATTGGATGCAGCTTTCGGTTGAGAGAACTTTATGCCTTCGTCCACTTGGATAAACGTGCGTTTCCTCCAGCATCACGCCGGTTACTTTCGCGGACTTTGCTAGTCCATTTAATACGTTCTGTACTTGAGGTGACATCTTTATCCAATCGCTGTAAATTTGTTCGACATGCGTGAAGGAATCGGCGCGCTGCGAGCCGGATTGGTACATCATCTCTACTTTTTCTTTGATTGGATCAGCAGAGTTTACTCGGTATAAAATTTTGACAGCAGTTCGATTTTGAAAAAATGTCTTGGTCCTTGAGACCTCAGTTGCCGTGCCGTAATCGAACTTGTTGTCTTGTCGTGCGATGCAGTAGGCGAGCGGTCGCATTGTCCCTCTGTTGACGCTGGAGTTAAAGATGCACACATTCCAAGTTGGTGCGGCCGAGTTCCATGCGACATGCTGGTCCACAAAAATGTATTTGATGGCAGATTCGTTGAATAGGAGGATCGAACGTCCGTGCGTACTCCGTTGAACAAACTTCCAGACTTTGACTTTCTTGGTCGGGTGACTGACCTTGGCGGAGGCTTCGAAACATACAGGTGATAAGACAAAACAGCAAAAAATAAATGAGGCGACGCCTATCAGCATCGCCCCTTTAAACATTTGCCCAGACAGTCTCTTCGCGACGTCCGTCACGACCACTCGAACCTTCGAATTAGCGACGGTAACCTGCATAGATCAATCTTATTCCATGGAGACTACCGCCGCTAGTGGCGTAACCTTTCTGCCTAATCCCAGGCGAGCGCGCCGCCTGTTTGGTAGTCGATTACGCGGGTTTCGAAGAAGTTTTTCTCCTTCTTCAAATCGATCATCTCGGCCATCCATGGGAATGGATTTTTTGCACCCGGGAATTGCTCAGGAATTCCAATTTGACGCAAACGACGGTTAGCGATGAAGCGCAGATACTCGGTGAACATATCGACGTTGAGTCCGAGAACTCCGCGCGACATGGTCGCTTCAGCATAAGCTTGTTCGAGTGCTACGCCTTCCAACACGAGTGCGATGATTTCCTTCTCGAATTCAGGAGTCCACAGATGCGGATTCTCGAGTTTGATTGTGTTGATCATGTCGACACCAAAATTGAGGTGCATCGACTCATCGCGCAGAATGTATTGGAACTGCTCGGACGCTCCAGTCATCTTATTTTGACGACCGAACGAGAGCATTTGCACGAAGCCAACATAGAAGAACAAACCTTCCATGATGATGTAATAACCGATCAAGTTGCGAAGGAATCGGCGATCGCTAGCTTCGGTTCCCGTGGCGAAATCAGGGTTGCTGAGTTCTTGCGTGAACTGAAGTTCAAACGCATCTTTGGCATGAATGCTCGGAACTTCGCGATACATATTGAAGATCTCGCCTTCATCAAGTCCGAGACTTTCAACGATGTACTGGTAGGCGTGAGTGTGGACAGCTTCTTCGAACGACTGGCGAAGCAGATACTGTCTGCATTCCGGGTTGGTGATGTGCTTATAGATAGCCAAAACCAGATTGTTTGCAACCAATGAATCCGCAGTTGAGAAAAAGCCCAAATTGCGTTTGATGATCATTCTTTCGTCATCGCTCAAACCGTTTGGATCTTTCCAGAGCGCGATGTCGCGACTCATTGAAATTTCTTGCGGCATCCAGTGATTCGCGCAAGCATCCATGTACTTCTGCCAAGCCCATTCGTATTTGAATGGAACCAGTTGGTTCAAGTCAGCGCGACAATTGATGATTCGCTTGTCGTCGACTCTAATGCGCGAACTGTTGAAAGAGATTTCCTCAACCCCGGTCACACCGGGTCCTGCTCCTTCAGCAGGTAGCGCTGGGGCAATCGTGATGTTCTGCGTTACCGGGGTGAAGTCCATCACTTCTGGCGAGGCGACGGCTGCGACCTTCGGTGCTGGTGCTGCAGGTACACTGATTGGTTGGGGCTTACTCTCTACTTTTTTGGCACTAGATTCGGTGGCGTTGTCATTGGCGTAATCGTCAAAACTCAGCATTTGTTTTTATAGTCTCCAGATTGAAATTGGAATGTGATTTACACGCGAATGGCTTATTGACAGGCTTCGCACTCAGTATCGTTAGGATCGCAAACTTGTCCTGTCAGAGGTAGTTCAAAATCACTCGATTGTGTTGGTGCAGACTTCCTTTCTGTTTCGGGATTTGATTGAGGCTTAGATTTAATACTCGATGCCGTTGTTGATTCCGTCGCCTTAGGTGCAGCCTGGTTGGAGACTGCGTTGAGGGCACCAGTATCGACAGTCGATTTCTCAGCGTAGGTAGCGCTGGTCGTACGCAAGTAATAGGTAGTCTTCAATCCTTTCTTCCAGGCCATTTTGTAGAGTTCGTCAATTTTGCGACCGCCTGGCTCAGCCATGTAGAGGTTCAAACTTTGCGATTGATCGATCCACTTCTGTCTGCGGGCGCCACATTCGACCAACCAACGGGCGTCGATTTCGAACGCGGTTGCGTAGACAGCTTTCAGTTCTTGAGGAACGCGCTCGATCGCCATGACGCTGCCGTCGAAGTATTTGAGGTCATGAATCATGACTTCATCCCAGAGTCCACGTTCTTTCAAAGCGGTCACCAGATAAGCGTTCAACACGGTGAACTCGCCCGAGAGATTGGACTTGACGTACAAGTTTTGGAACGTCGGTTCGATTGACGGGCTGACACCGGCGATATTAGCGATGGTGGCAGTCGGTGCGATTGCAAGGCAGTTGCTGTTGCGCATTCCGAATGCTTTGATGGCGTCGCGGACCGGCTCCCAGTTGAGACGCGATGAACGATCGAATTCATGTTTCTCATCGAGAGTTTCGATTCTGGTCTTCATCAGAATGTCGAGACTGTCGATTGGAAGAATGCCGCGATCCCAGAGCGAGCCTTTGAAAGTCGCATAAGCGCCGCGTTCTTCAGCGAGCTGTGTGCTTCCGAGAATGGCGTAGTAGCTGACAGCTTCTTGAGTGTAGTCGGCAAGCTGAACGGCTTCTTTGGAAGCGTATGGAATTCCGAGCGAGAGCAATACATCCTGGAAGCCCATCAAACCAAGTCCTACTGGACGATGACGAAGGTTGGAGGTTCTCGCTTTTGGACTGCTGTAGTAGTTGATGTCGACTACGTTGTCCAACATGCGCATTGCTGTTTTGCAGGTGCGTGAGAGTTTCTCGAGATCGAATTCGCCATCTTTGAAGTGTGTAACCAGGTTGACGGAACCGAGGTTGCAGACGGCGGTTTCGGTGGATGAAGTATTGAGAGTGATCTCGGTGCAGAGATTGGAACTATGCACAACGCCAACGTGTTGTTGAGGGCTACGCAGGTTGCAAGAATCTTTGAAGGTGATCCATGGATGTCCGGTTTCGAACAACATGGTCAACATTTTGCGCCAGAGTGAAACAGCCGAGATGCGCTTGAACAGTTTGATTTGTCCGGCATCTGCCATTTGCTCGTATTTCTCATACGCTTTCTTGAACTCAGCGCCGTAGAGATCATGGAGGTCCGGAGTTTCATCAGGACTGAACAAAGTCCATTGTTGATCTTTCATGACGCGATGCATGAACAAGTCCGGAACCCAGTTAGCTGTGTTCATGTCGTGCGTACGGCGGCGATCGTCGCCAGTATTTTTTCTGAGTTCGAGAAACTCTTCGATGTCCATGTGCCATGTTTCCAGGTAGCAGCATACGGCGCCTTTGCGCTTGCCGCCCTGGTTGACAGCGATTGCTGTGTCGTTAACGACCTTAAGGAATGGAACGACGCCCTGTGACTTGCCGTTGGTTCCTTTGATGTGGGAGCCGAGTGCACGTACTGGGGTCCAGTCGTTGCCGAGACCACCACTGAACTTGGAGAGCAGTGCGTTTTCCTGGATCGAACCATAGATCTCATGCAGATCGTCGCCGACCGTCGTGAGGAAGCAGGAAGACAATTGTGGTCTTCTGGTTCCTGAGTTGAACAATGTTGGTGTGGAGGAAACGAAATCGAACGAGGACAACAGATTGTAGAATTCGATGGCACGATCTTCGCGATCGACTTCTTGAATGGCAAGACCCATGGCTACTCGCATCCAGAAGGCTTGCGGAAGTTCGAATCTGGCACCATCGATGTGGAGCAAGTAGCGATCGTATAGTGTTTGCAATCCAAGGTATTGGAATTTCAAATCGCGATCGCCCTTGAGAGCGGCACCGATTTTGTCTAGGTCGAACTCGCTCAATTTCTCATCGATCAAACCTGCTTTGACGCCTGTCTTGATGTAAGTCTTGAAATACTCAGGATATCGAGTAACCATCTCAACTTGATCGACTTCTTCGCCGAGAACTTCGCGACGGATATCGTGCAGAAGCAATCTTGCTGTCGCAAAAGTGTAATCCGGTTCTTGTTCGATCAATGCGCGGGCGCTGAATACGACGGATTTCCAAACGTCAGATTCTTTGACGCCGTCATAGAGACCTTCGATTGCTGATTCGACGATGCGCTCCGGTGAGACGCAAGCATCGAGTCCGGCGGCTGCTTGTTTTGCAACGGCGAGTAAGTGTTCTTTATTTAGTGACTTGGTGCGTCCATTTTCAAGAGTAACGGTAAGACCGCTCGTTCCTGGAACTGCAGGCGCGTCTGCAGCATCCTTGGAGCGCTGTTGAGCACGCTCGTTGCGATAGAGCACGTAGCTTCTGGCGACTTCATGCTCGCCGGCGCGCATCAATGCAATTTCAACTTGGTCTTGAATGTGTTCGATGTGGAATACGCCACCATCGGGCAGACGTTGCAGCAGAGTGTCGACGACTTGCTCCGTCAACTTGCGAACCAGGTCGCGGATTCTAGAGCTCTCTTCACCGCCCTGCCCTTCGACTGCGATGAATGCTTTGGTCATCGCCACAGTGACTTTGCTAGGTTGGAAATCGGCAACGTTTCCGTTTCTTCTCAATACTTTGTATTTAAGAAAACGATCGTCAGCTCCTCCACGTTCAAATGGAGCTTGAATAATTGTGATCGACGTTGCATCTGTGGCTGTGACTTGGGTCATGTATCCTCCGGCGGAATCTTATGATGGAAGGCAACAAAAAATCCTCCTGGTCGAGACCAAGAGGACGTCAACAACAAGGAATGATGCCTTTGTTATTAGACGAGCTCCTCTTAAATCCTCGAAGAGGTTTGCGTCCTATACGCTCAGGTGGGTAGCCTGACTTCCAGTGGTTGTCCTGGTTACAGTTGCGGGTCAGCGGTGGATTCTCACCACACTTCCCCCACCAGATTGCCACTACATATAGAGGCAGTCCCTGCTTTTTACTAAGCGCTAAGGTAGAGTTTGTCGCTCCTTTGTAAATTTGAATTGCAGATACCGTAACATTCCGGCGTCCCGGTGCATAGACGATCTGCTGCATATACAAGCATCATATGCTTCGCGAGATTCAGAACTATTGGGGCTCCGAAATCATTCAAAAACAAATGTCGATTTCGTGAAATGGTATTCAGATCTCGATAGCAGATCTGTCAGATATGCGACGAATACAAATCGAGATCCTAGTGGATCTTCGACAGCCTAATCTCTCTACACACCGTTCACCACCACATCCACAAGATTACCATACTTTCGTATGGCACGCAAGTATAAATTCGACCACCAACCGCATCGACACTTTATATACGGACCAGTCAGCTCAACCTTATAAATGATCTTTCCAACATCGTTTATACGCCGCTAGATTTTATGTCGATCAATCGTGCCACCACTTTTGGTAGCACCTCCCCCGATGGTCCTTGAAGAACCACCTCAGCCATTCGCGACATTGGCGTTGCGTCCGGATTGACCTCAACGATTTTTGCCCCGCGCTGATAGCCGGAGATTGGCAGCGATGCCGCCGGTTGAACCAGCGAAGATGTTCCCACAACGAGTATCACTTCGCTCTGTTCGCATTCGGCTATCCCTCGTCGCAGTTGGTCTGCCGGCAGAGCCTCGCCAAACCACACAACGGCAGGACGAACCATCGAGCCACAAACAGCACACTCAGGAGGCTCCTGCAGGTCAAAGGGAACGTCGCGAGCCTCATGTTGATTATCAAAACAATGAAACCGTTTGATGCTTCCATGTAATTCGAGCACGTCTGACGACCCTGCTCGTTGATGTAAGCCGTCTACGTTTTGCGTGACCACAGTAACTCTGTCGATCAGCTTTTCGAGCTGAACAATCGCATCATGTCCCGGATTCGGCGAGACATCATTCAACATTTTTCGGCGATAGTCGTACCATGTCCAGACCAGTTTTGGATCGTTTAGAAAGCCCTCGGGAGTAGCCAGATCCTCTGGGCGGTAGTTTTCCCAGAAGCCGGTTTGAGCATCACGAAACGTGGGGATGCCGCTTTCTTTCGAGACTCCCGCGCCGGTCAACACGGTTACGCGTTTGGCATTGCTAAGTAGTTTCGCGACGCTGTCGATACTTGATTGCATGATTCCCTTCCAGTCCGCCTGGCGCAATATCAAAAGTTTACTACCATCGTTTCAATATCTACATTCGCTCGAATCGCCGAAACCGTCGTGGTTACAGGCGCTAGACCCAAAAATAGGAACCAAATGTTCACAAATGACCCTTAGATTTGAACGATATCAAAAGAAGGCGACTCTCACCAATGTCCACATCCGTCCCACAAGTCGGCATCAACACCCCCGCCGGTGCCCAGACATCAAGCCTCGATGTCTATGCTCGCGTCATGCAGAGTAATAAAGTCATCGAGGACGTCTTCATTATAGACGGTGCGGACGTGCAAGACGGGGGCTCGCAGGCGTGTACATGCGGAATGTGCGACGCACCCTCCGAGTCCGTAATCGATTTCGATTCAGATCAGAGATCAAAATTGGCGGGTGCTCCCATGCTTTATATTGAAACAAGAGCGAACTCGGATCCGGTAGTACTGGACGAATTCGGAATCTCGGCAGACATCGAGATCATCAGTCCACGCATGATAGCGAAAACCGACATGCCGGAAAACACTACAGCCCCGCGGATGGACAGCCCATCACCGAGATGGGTTCAGGTGTCGCTAGCGTCGCTGATCGATGATACGCTCGCATCGAACTTCAATCCGCATACGTTCGATCCGTACGATCCGGGAATCGCCGTCGCGACTGATTTGCTCTAATTCCGGCAGGCACCATATTCGGTATCGCCGTTATTTGCGCGCCTGCCATTCGCTCTCGAGAATGGCATAGAGGTAAGTGTCGCGCCAGTTCTTCTTGATGTACATGTCTTTCACGAAGTGCGCCTCGCGTCGCATGCCGCACTTCTCCATCACGCGTGCAGAACCGATGTTGTCGACATCGCAGGTCGCGTAGATTCGATGCAACTTCAATTCAGAGAATCCAAACTCCATGATGCGTGAGGCGGCTTCACTCATTAATCCTTTTCCCCAGAGGCTTCGCTGAAGAACATATCCAATCATCGCAGTGGCGCCTTCTTTACCGACAACTTGCAAACCGCAGCCGCCGACGATGCTGTTTGTTTCCTTGAGAACCATCGCCAATTCGTAGCCACGGCGCGGTCGGGCGCTGGCGACTTCCAGGGCGGTATCGATGAAATCCTTAGTTTCCCCCTCTGTATTGGGACCCCAGATCATAAATTTAGAAACTTCCGGGTCGCTGGCGTACGCGTGCGCGTCCTTCCAGTCAGAGCGTTTCCAGTCTCTGAGGATTATTCGTTCGGATTCGAGAGTAAACATGCTGCTTAAACTTAACTGTGGGAATGCAGTCAAGAGTTTACCATTTACATTCATATAGTTCGATTCGAGCCGTCATTGTTGGCGGTGCCGGCGAACGTGGTTCGCGTTTTTCAATGAGCGGACACTTTGCAGACAACTATCGAATTCGTTCAACAACGACCAGGAGGCTGAAATGGCGGAAGTAATCGTAAAAAACAACAATGAATTCAAGCAAGAGATCAAAGCGGGCTCGCATTCATTTTTGGCTGACGTTCCAGCATCCGAAGGCGGATCAGAGCTTGGACCTTCACCTCATGAGTTGATGCTCGCAGCACTCGGCGCCTGCACATCGATGACAGTGAAGATGTATGCACAAAGAAAAGAATGGAAAGTCACGGGCGTCGAAGTAATTCTCAAAGAAGAAAAAATTACCGACCCTGAAAATACTTCACGCACCAAAACCAAGATCGTGCGCGACGTTAAGCTCTCCGGCGATCTCACTGACGAGCAAGTCGAATCATTGAAAGGCATTGCTGACAAATGCCCGATTCACAAATTGCTTGCCGGCACAACGCAAATCGACACTGCAGTAGAGCGCGCTTAGTTTCAACAGCGGCGAATCGTTCCGGTTTAAAAGATGTTCCGGTTTAAAAGACGCAGCCTGGATGCGCATCTCCATCGTGCGCGAACTAGAATTTGCAATTGATTTGAGGACACGGACATCAGCATTTTCAATTTCGCGGACTATCAAAAACAGCTTACGACAAAGGTGCTCGGTCGCCCATCCACGACAGAGCTGCACGACGTTATCGATTCGACAAATACTCGAGTCGCCGCGTTAGCGAAGGAGAATGCACCTGAGGGCACCATTGTCTTTGCCCGTCAGCAAACCGCCGGTCGCGGTCGACTCGGGCGGCAATGGGTATCACCTCCCAACTCCGGACTCTACATGAGCATATTGCTCAGACCAGAACAGAGCGTGGGAGAACTTCCGGTTATTACCCTGGGAATCGGAGTGGCAGCGGCAAAAGCGATCTTCGCAACCACCGGTTTGCGAATCGGATTGAAGTGGGTCAACGATCTGATCTACGACGGAAAAAAACTTGGTGGCATACTCGCCGAGATACCAACCGGAGAAAGAAATCGCCCGGCGCTGATTATCGGAATCGGCATCAATACCACGTTTGATGCCCAGACAATTCCCGATGAATTGAAGGACAAACTTTACTGGCTCGAAGCCGCCACCGGCACCGAAGTTGATACCACCGCGCTGGCGGCAGAACTTTGCTTTCAGATCGAAGCGGTTTACGATTCGATGATCAAAGGCGAAATCGGAAAAGTATTGGATGAGTGGCGGCTGTATTCGATAACACTGGGTCAGGAAGTCGTCTGTACAACGGCATCTCGCGAAATCACCGGAATTGCGTTGGACATTACCGAAACTGGCGCGCTAATTGTTCAAACAAGTTCCGGACGAGAGGAATTGTTAGGTGGCGAAATTTCGGTTCGCACCGCCCATGGTTCCTACAGTTAAAAATCCGGCGGGTTCCTATAGGTCTGGCGATAGCCAGCCCGTCGACCACACGCGCTTCGCCCTGGTTGTTTAAACCTTCTGCAGCGCGATAGTCAGTTTGTTATACCAATCCGCGACGTCCTTGTTGATATCCCAGACGGTATCAGTGTGCATCGTAAATGGCGTCACGTTGAAAGTAGACACAGTATTAAAGTCGCGTTCGTTGAATGTGATTTTGATAAACCGAAGCGGATATGGTTTCAACCAGCGTGGATGATGCTCGACCCCGATGTCGACTATGTCTTTGAGGTCAACACGAAAACTCATTCTCGTGCTTTCGTATTCCAGATGATCTTTGGTCAAACACAAAAGCCCGGATGATTCGAACATCCACACAGCAAAATAGTTGAACGATTTATGATACTGAGGACGCGAAACCCATGCTTTCGTGGAAATCATCAAATCAGGAATGACGACATCCTGATGGTGTGCGTTTTCACAGAGCGATAAAAGTTGCTTGCTGTAGTACTCAGCAATTTGCGGACGACCAGATTTCAAATGCTCACTGATCAGAGCATCAAGGTCAGCCACCACCTCCGGAGAGCCCGCTCTCAAGCGATCCTCCAGTTCCTTGATCTTCTTCTGATTGCCATTCAACACTGTTTTCGAAAACAGTCTCATCGAGTGCCACACGGTGGCTGTCGACAGAAAGCCGATCGTGAACATCGCAATACAGAATAAGAAAGAGTTGCCACTCGCGAGAAACGAGAGTGGGGTGCCGAGCAGCATTGTGACGATCGGAATCAGAAATGCGATTGAGAAAACAGCCAAGCTCATAACAAAAACAGGTGTTGAGTCTCGGAGTCTCTGTCGCATCGTCGGTGTTTTAGACACCGAAAAGGTCACTGGATAGAAGGATGAAGCATCAGATTCCATGTCTATCTCTTTGTCGGACTTTTCAAAAAATGGGGCGGATACTTTATTCATGCCTCTGATGGACCATCATCAAACTGTTGGATGCGACAAAACGCCATCAATAATCACCTTCGACTTAAACGTTACGGCCCCGAAGCGAGAAGTCTGGGACTTGTCTGCTTCGGGACCGGAACGTTCATCAGGGATGCTTTCTAGTACTGCGTCGATTGGCTTTTAACCGGGGCTGAGCCACTGTCGAAAGAAGAGCGGTCCTCCTACACCTGGCTGCGAGAAGAACCGCTGTTTGGTGTAACCGGAACTTTGAAATTATTAGGGGGAGTGCGGAAAGAATTTGGCAAGTTCGGTTTGAAAGCTGCCAGAAATTTATCAGATCAGCAAAACGCACACGGGGCCATGCCTCGGAAGCATTTAATCTGGGCACGCCTATTAACTTGACAACCTCAACCTATATGAGGGTATGATCGACTAAAGCCTTTCTTAAGGAGCAACTTCCTCATGGTTAAGTCAAAGTTCTTCAACCTGGCATATTTTGTAATTGCTGGGGCGGTGTTTGCCTGGATGCTCCGGGATAATCCGCATCTGCGGCTAGTGCCAATCATGAGCATGCTCCTTTGCGGGTTCTATGGTCTGCTTGCAGTTGTGTCGCTGATGAAACCCAATGGATTCGCAGTGACGCACGAAGTCTTCCCTGCTAACAAGCAGAGGTGCCTCCGTCGATTGGCTCTGTTGATGCCGATTCCGGCGCTCTTGTACTTCGGGATCTACACGGCATGTATGGAGCATGCCGGTGAGTTCCGCTGCCTCAACAAATACTTTGTTCCGATTGCTAAATTCGAGAAAGCGTCTTTCTCCCGCGACCGAATGATTATGTTCGTTTTGAGCACTCAGCCAAGATTGATTGCCGCTGCCGAAAAGAATGAACAGGCGAAGAACTGGCGCGCAGCCGAGTCATACTACAAAGCGGCGACTGGTTTGGAAAACCGCATATACAGTAAGAAGTTACCGTCCAGCTATACGATTATGGCGTGCCTCTATGAGAAGATGGGTCGCCACGACAAAGCCGAAAAGATGTTCCTCAAAGCCGAGCAAGCCGCTAACGAGCAATGCTGCAGCGAGGAAAGAATTTGCAACCACAGCGAAGTTATCTCAGTGCCTCACGTGTTGAGTGAACTGAAACTGGCTAAAGTCGATCCTTTCGCCATGTACGAACAATACCCATGGCTTCAAGAGTATCAAGGGTTGAGCGAAGCACCGGCTTCTATTCAGGGACGGCAGTTCATCGCTCTTGCCCACTTAGGACACAGTCACGCATGGTGCAAGGAATCAAAGTGCGCTCTCAATTGCGAAGATGACAGCAAAGCTTGCAATGACAAGGATTGCGACAAGGAAGAGCATCACCATCACCACAAGCACAGCATCGCTCCCGAGCCGATGCTCGAGTCATGCAGGATGGGTCCGGTTGAGACAACGACTTATTGGCCGATTGTCGACAGTAGTTTCTAATCCTGAGATTAACCACAAACTTGAAAGGGCGACGCCCTCATGCGTCGCCCTTTGCTAAGGCTGTTATTGACGCACTAGTCGTTGAAGTTGAGGAGCGCGAATATGTCGGCGTTTTTGTCTATCTTGGCGCGACCGTTAAGGAATCCCAGTTCGACGACGAAGCCGATTCCGACGAGATTGCCGCCAACCTTATTGATCAATTGCGATGCGCCATTGGCGGTTCCACCGGTAGCGAGAAGGTCGTCAATTAAGACCACGCGCTCGCCTTTAGCGATAGCGTCTATGTGCATCTCAATAGTGTCGGTGCCGTATTCGAGATCGTATGTGACGCGCTCTACCTTATATGGAAGCTTGTTCGGCTTTCGGATTGGCACAAAGCCAACTCCCAGGATATCCGCAATCGCGGGGCCTAGAATGAATCCACGCGCTTCGATTCCAGCGATTACGTCTGGCTTCAAGGTAGCAGCATGCTCGGCCATGGAATGCAATGTGAAGTGAAACGCTTTTGCATCTCTCATCAAGGTTGTAATGTCCTTGAAAAGAATACCGGGCTTTGGAAAGTCCGGGATGTCGCGAATCTTACTCGTCAGCCAATCCGCTTTTTCCTTCGATAGAGGAAGAGCCAATTCCGTTTTCTCTAAACCGTCCGTCCGTGTTGTCATAATCGTCCCCTTCCTCGGAACCAGTTACTATTTCGCCACCGGATTCATTGTCGTCGCCACCCAGGAGCAGATCGTCGTCTTCAAGACGAGGCATGGTCACGCCGTGGCGGATAAGGTGCAATTGTATCTCCTTGACGGGTGTAACTGAACACCAACGCCGGAATGCCTTAATCTCTTCGAGACATTTTGCCAGTTGCAAGTACTCCGGACACTCATCAAATGCGGCGCCGGTGTGACCGTGATAGTCGAGATGTATGACGCCGTCCTCAGTCATCCAGTCGATCATATGACCTTCTTTCAATACTGAAAGACCGAGAGCCAGAGCCAGTTTATTTGCTCCCATTAGAGCAGTGAGTTTATCTGATTCGACTCTTCCTTCCTTTTGATTGACCGCATAGCGAACCAATCCATACAGTCGTTTTAAAAATTGCGAAGGCTCATCCGTGTCTGCAGTCCCCGCCCCAATAAGGTAAACAGTTTCACAGGACGTTACCGTCAGCAGGTTTTGGAAAACCTCCGCCGTGGGCGGATACTGCCAGATCATCAAATGAGGTGCGTGGGTCAACGTGGCACGATCGACAAACATTCCGGCTTGTTGCTGGGGCTGCGGGCATGTCTCCGCAAACACGAGCATCTCGCGACCATACTTGGCTTTTCCTCGATGCAAAAGTCCTTCGGCATCATCCTTGCTGCGCAGATCCTTCCAAACATATTTAACGGATGTAATCGCTTCCCGCGTGGGCAGGGCGATCGCATCGACCGCGCGAGCGATGTTTTCCATCACACCCGACGGGTCGGTGCTCGCCTTGACGACTGGCGCGCCACCAGGGGCAATACCAGTAGCGGCGGCGACACTCGCGGTTGCTACGGCACCATCTGCGGTGAGACTGGCGGCAGGCAGTGTCGCGCTCAATGCTTCAGTAATTTGAGAAATGTCAGTGACTTCTGTTCCGACGTGCATGTCGCGCCAGTCGTTGACCACCAACTGCAAACGTTCTCTGCCGTTAAAGGTGTTCACGTCGGCGGTGAAAACCAAATCAACAGGACGACCTTCATTGGGCACGCGCCCCTGGCTGTTCCACATGACGCATTCGAAAATTTGTCCCTTATCTCCTGCAAGCATCAATCTATTATGTTTGCCGTCCTTGCCTAGAGTCCGCACTTCCTTAGTCGTAAGACCCTTCATGCAAAAACGCGGCTTGCGATTGGACATTCCGAACGGCGCGAGCACACGCAGAAGCTTTGCCAAATCGAGATCTACCGAGTCTTGTGAAACAACGAGATCGACTTCGACCAATCCGGCCAACGCCTGACCTTGCATCATTCGATTGCAGGTATCAATCAAACCGCGGCACATCTCATCGGCTTTTCCATAATCCACCGAGAAGCCGGCTGCCATTTTGTGACCGCCCCAGCGATTCAAAAGGTGTTCGTTTGCTTTGAGAACTTCGTAGAGATCGACTTGCTCGACGCCACGCGCCGATCCACGCACCACGCCTTCTTCTGCATCAAGCTGACCGATGAAAACCGGGCGATGATATTTTTCGACGAGACGAGAAGCGACAATTCCGACGACACCATGATGCCACTCACGATCGTAAATCGCTATGCACTTCTGATTGTGCCAGGCATCGCCTTGAAGTTGTTTTTGCACTCGCAAATCGGCTTCGAGGAAAATTTTCTCGCACAACTCTTGTCGGCGAATGTTTTCCAGATGAAGACCTTGAGCAATTTCTTCAGCGACAGCGATGTCGTTGGTAGTCATCAACTCAACGGCTTTGTTAGCATCAGACAATCGACCAGCAGCATTAATTCGTGGTGCTAAACCAAAACCGACCAGGTCGGTATCGTTTTGTCCATTCACTTGAGCAAGCAGCGCTTTCAGACCAACTCGTTTCGTCGCAACAAGCTTATCCAAGCCAATCTTCACCAGGTAACGATTCTCTCGAATTAGTGGAACCAAATCGGCAATCATTCCCATCGTCACGAAATCGAGCAGTTCATCAGCTTTCTCTTTTTGCCCTTTGGCTTCCAGAAGAGCTTCGCAGACCTTGTACGCGACTCCGACACCAGGAAGATGGAACAGTGGATGCTCTGCGTCGAGCAGCTTGGGATGCACAACGGCAACTGCGGGCGGCAGAATTTCAGGCATCGTATGGTGGTCGAGGACGAGAGTATCTACGCCTAACGAACGAGCGAAATTGATTTCAGCGAAGTTGGACACGCCGCAATCGCAAGTGATAATCAACTTGGTTTTCTTCTTGCTGGCAAGAATGCTGATTGCTTTGAGATTGAGACCGTAACCCTCGGTAACGCGATTGGGAATGTAATAGTCGACATCGGCACCCAAATCACGAAGCACCGTCAGCAGTACCGAGGTTCCTGTGACACCATCCACGTCGTAGTCACCGAATACGGTGATGTGTTGTTTGTCGTCCATCGCCTTGATGATTCTGGCGACAGCCTTGTCGACATCCGGAAGCTCTGAGGCAGGTGTCGGGATATAGCTGGACTCGTCCAGGAAATTCCTCGCACCTTGAACGTCTTTCACACCACGCTTCACCAGCAGGGAGGCAATCACAGGAGAGCCCAGCGCAACATCAATAATCTCTTGCGAGACTTCCGGCTCTGGTGGAAAGAGCCAGATTTTGCTCTGCGGCGTCGAGCGCGTAGGCAATGAAAGTGATTCGCTGGCTGATGTCATCGTCATCAGTTGTGCCTCCGGAAAAAAGTCTGGCATTCGAAACGAGAGGTTCGATTGCTGGTATATCGCGAACAGGACGAGAGAATATGGCAGTGCGGAACAAGCCCACACTAATTAGCATACAAGAAGTAGGATCCCCGAAAGCCGCACGCCAACTAGCACTATCGCATATATACTAGATACACAAAACGACTCGCAGTGATACCAGAGTGATACCAGATAGCCATCTACTAACGTAAACGAAATTCGAAGGGACAAAGTTCAATTTCGGCGCACAAATTTCTCTAATTATCGATACGCATTGCACATACATTTATTAAATGCATGACGCAGAGTCACGGCAGGCAGGACACCAGCGGCACTAGTTGAGCCGCAGGCCTCCGTGTTGACGACGCAAAACCTGCGCCAGACTGGATGGTTTGCAGCTCACTGAAAAATTTTTACGAACCGGATTTCGGACTATGGGTTTAAATCGGGGTCGATAATTGTCATAACATGCTTGGGTTTGGCAACTTTTGGCCAGTTGCGCAAGTCATACTCCACAATCGTCGTAAAAACGGGAGGCTTTGGCCAGGGGAGCGCCCAATTGGCAATCCACATCACGGGCAACAAAATCACATGCACGCTCAATGCGACCAGAAAACAATCCACCAGCGGTAATTGCTCTTTGACCCAGAACAAAACTTTTTCGGTCGAAATTAGGGAATCACCCTGCCACTCTGGCGGTACGGGCGATGTATTCGATTTCTCGCCTGATGATTTCAAGTTCAAAGTATGTATTGCTGATGGTAGTATTGAGCTTACCTTTTAGCATACACTCAAGGCTCAAGAATAACTCATTGAGGCAGGTATGTCGGAGAACGACGCCTACACATTGACAAGTAAAACGACCGTCAGCGCTCTACTCAAAGGCTCTTTGGCCCTGGCGCTGGTTTTCAGCATGCAGCCGGCGCTCGCCACTGACGGGGAGTGCGACTACGGTCCGCCCAATCTGATCAGGACGCTTAAAACGCCCTTCAGCGCCAGCAATGCGGCCGAAGAGGACAGCCCGTCCAGCAAGCCTGACGAATTGGGCAGTATAAGTCTTTCGTCAGGTAAGGGTGGGGATCAAACCCGCCACGTCGCTACAGCGCCGTCGGTTATTCAAAAAATGAGCCTGAAAGGGCGAATTGCAGGGGCTCGTATCTACCTTCCCGAACGTATGATCATCGGGCAAACGAGCAAATTCACGGTTAAAGCCAATCCCGGCATGTGGGTGGCAATCGCAATGGCTGACCGAGACAGCGGCGCCAAGCCGATTGGCGGGCATCAGCTCAGGCTTGGACCGGACCGAAAAGTCGTGGCTATCGCGAAGATGCCTGAATCCGGCGTGGCTGAAATCTATGTCGAAGCGCCAATTGAGGGCGACCTTATCGGCCAGAACCTGTTTTTCGAGGCCGCTGTCTGGTCGAAGCCTGACTTGAGCGACGTAGAATGGGCTCAAACGGTGACAGCGGGCACGAACGGCGCTCCGCAAAACGCCGTCATGATGGCTCAGCTGACGGAAAAGAAGCGAGGCGTGCGCATCGTTCCGGACGGCGCCATGCCGATGACGGTGCGACAACAAACGGGCACATCAAGTTTGAGTTCTGGACAGCCTTGATGAGGAAACTCGATACCAGTGAAACGACGATAACGGCAACGAAGTAAACGGAAACTCTTTTGAAAGCGGAATCTAATCGATGAAAGCACTTTTGATACCACTCGATGACAGACCAGTAACTTACGTCTATCCATCGATGGTCGCAGCAGCGGCAGGAATAGAAATTGTGGCGCCGCCGCGATCGCTGATGGGTTCGCTTTTCCACGCCGCGCAGATTGACTCGTTAATCGGCTGGATTAATACGACCATCGAACGCAATCAACTTGATGTCGTAATCATCGGCTTGGACAGCATCTTGTATGGCGGATTGATCACTTCCAGACGCTGTGAAGATCCCGCAAAAACAATCAGCAAGCGACTCAATAGTCTAAAAAAATGGCGACAGCATTCCAAGGATAAACCGAAAATATTCGCGCAGACCAGCGTCATGCGGATCTCCGACAATTACGACAACACAGAAGAGAAATCGTATTGGTCGAGATACGGTCGCGAAATTTTCGCATGGTCGGAAGTTTTGTACCGAATGCAAAAAGGAAAAGTCAATCAAGGAGTGCTTGATTCCTTCGAAAGACGCATACCTCTCGATATCAGAGATGACTATTTGAAGTTGCGCTTTCGAAATTTCCAGGTCAATCAAGAGATTGTTGATCTGGTGCGCGATAAAACTATAGACCGGCTGATCATCAGTGTGGACGATTCCGGCAATCAAGGTTTAAACGTACTCGAACGCGAGAAATTACTGCAGAAGTCGCAGCAACTCGGACTCAGTAACAAGGTATTCTCATACCCTGGTGCCGATGAGGTTCTCGACACACTCCTCGCGTCGTGGCTCAGCGATCAGTTCAGCACCATGGGCGTGAAAATGAGAGCCAAAGCTATTTTCAGTCCGCCGAACGCCGCTCTGTGCGCCAGTCGTTACGAGGGTCAAACAATCGGCGAGACCCTCAAGTCGCAGGTCGAAGCAGCTGGAATCGAATACGTTACAGAATTCGAATCGGCTGGTCATGAGAGCGCCAACACGATCGACATTACAGTCATCATGCACGGATCCGATGTTCAGGGCGACCACATTCTGCTTCCCGGACTGCCGGATCTCAGACAAGTAGACACGCGCGCGCAGGTCAGAGACACGATAACATTGCTCGAAAAAGCAACGACTCCTTGCATACTTTGCGACGTCGCATATGCCAATGGCTCAGATCCAATACTTACGGAAGAGCTGATTCAGCGCCCTGATTTAATTGCGAAACTGATCGGCTACGCCGGCTGGAACACCACCGGTAATACCATTGGTTCTGCCCTTGCTACGGGTGTGGCGAGACTGTTTGCAATCCGCACTCAACGAAGAAATGAACACACAGACAAGGCTTTTCAACGCTGTATCTTCACGCGTTTGGCTGATGACTGGGCTTATCAAACCAGGGTTCGTCCGCAACTAAATTCTGACGCTTCGATCGATCAACTGGCCCAATTGATCAAACCTTATTTGTCCAAGATCGGTCAATCCATGAGATTCGAGCCGGGCAATCTTCGAGTAAGTTTTCCGTGGAAGCGCACCTTTGAATTGGAGGTTTGTTTCGAAGAGCGATAAAGCGCAAGAAACAGATCGAGCGAAGAAAACGGAATACAATAGGATTTCAGATTCAGATTCAGACCAGGCTCACGAGCGCAATGGCAGTCCCTCCCAGAATTCGAAAACAATTATTCGCGGCAGTGACCGCGTTTGTTTGTTTCGGAGCAACGTGGTCGGCGGTGGTTGCGAAGCCGAAATCCACTGAAGCATTTTCCTGGGAGAAGGCTGACAAAGCACTAAAACAGCAGGTCTACCAGGTCAACGTCGGTGTAATTATGAAACTGAAAGACGGACAGTTTGTTCAACTTTCTGATCTTTCTCCGAAATATAAGTTGCCGGTCTTTACCACGAGTCCCCAGTTCAGGGGCTGGCGCGTGCTGAGCTACGGTTCCGCATTTCCTGTGCGCACTTCAAAATCAGATGTCACCTATTTTTTGACCAGCAGACACGTGGTGGATAAAGCAGAACCGACAATCAAAGAGTGCGAACGATTCTTTGCGGCCATGCGCCTTTTCGCAGAACAAACCGCTAACAGCCGGGACGTAGAGGGTCGTTATCGCGAGTTGCAAACCATCGTCAACTGGTCGCAGACGAAGAAGATGAACACCGGCGAAAAAGCGATCTACAATCAAACAGTAGACGCCATCTGGGATTGCTACGAAACATACATATCAGAACGCGTCGATCCCTCGCGCACGACCTTCAGAAAATATCTCGGACTGGTCACAGTTTTAAGCGACATCAGCTACTTCATCCATCCGCCGGGACCGGTCTCTCAGGCGCCTCTCAAGGGACATCTTTATCGTATGTCCAACTCCGCGCCGAATGAACCTGACCTGGCGTTGCTGACAGTGAAAAGCACCAATATATCCACTCTCGACCTCGACGACCGCACTCCATCGGAGGGTCAAGAAGTACAGGTGATCGGATATCCGCTCGAATCGGATCAGATCGATCAAGACTCGTTCAACTATTTCACGCCGACATTCAGCACAGGAAGAATCAGTCGTGTAACTCCGCGAACGCTGCAAGTAGATGCAGCAGTTCAAGTCGGCAACAGCGGCGGACCGGTCGTAAATATTCAAGGGAAAGTAATCGGCGTGATGGCGCGACGAGCCCGCGACAACGATACCAAAGAGGAGATTCGAAAATTCGCTGCAGCAGTCACGGTTCCATGCGTGCGCGAATTCGCCCCGGAGCTCTTCGGAAAACTAAGCAGCGCACAATAAGAGATCTAAGGAGTCCTTTGTAGAGGCTCTCTATAATTTTTTTGTAGGGGAAACCGCACCTAAAACCCAAGATTGCCGCTATTTTTCGGCGCGGCATCAAACATTCCACCACCACCATCCGGACTCTCGGCGAACAGCAAAGCCATCTCATCCTTTACTTTATTGAAACCTTTCATCGGTTCGAACATAGCAGTGTCCACTGATTTCTTACTTGCACTCACCGTATCGAACACCTGAACAATTTCCCTTTGTTTCGGCTGAAATACCTGCGCTCTCAATGGTGCGCCCCCAGTTTTAATCGGCACCATCATCATGCTTCCGACTACTTCGGAGAACTGGGGCGGTGCCACTATATCTGATGCCATCCAGAGAGAACCGTATTTCATGCCTCCCGGCTTAGTGATGCCGACTTCGTAAGCTTTTGCACCGGCAATTGACTCGGTTTTTCCGGTTTTTCCAACTTTCATTTGCGCGAATTCCGCTTTAGCCTTAGCAGTCTTTCCACTGGCAGGCATGAAAAATACGCGGTCTTTCCACTGCGCGTAAGGGAAGCTGCAGAAGTTTTTCGTTTCCGTGTTAAACAAATACGCATCCCACTTCGGTGCTTTAAACATCCAGGTGATGCCCATCTTCTCAGCTCGAATGCGCACCGCTTGAGGTGCAATCATGCAAGTGATTGGTCCCACCATTTTGCTGGTCTGTTTGAGTTCCCACACTTCCATCTTCTTTCCGGTAAGTGGAGCCATCGGCTCCTTTTTTACTTCCTTGGTGCTGGCACTGGTAGTCGAAACAGTCGTCTTGGTGGTCGTCGTCGTTTTAGTCGTTGACGCGTTCTTCGAGACTTGTGCGTTTCCGGGGCTGCTAATAAGGAAACCGGACATTGCTATTAATTGAATTACAAAAAGCCGCTTGAAGAAAGAGGTCCCGAGTGCTTCACTGTTAGAATGCATCATGCTCACGCTTTTAGATCGCCTGGAGAGAATTAAACGGATAGCCTTCCGGCTCCGTTAAATGCCATCATACCTTGCCGACAGGTTGCTTGGCATCTGTGATTAAAGGAACGGTTGGCGATAACTTGCCAACCAAAATCGGAGAGTTATGGAACAGATAGCGGACTGGCAAATTACCTTTCTAGTACTGACGGTATCAATTGCCACGACTCTTTCAATCTATGCAGCAGCAGCATCGCAAGGCAAGGGCAAAGTGCTGTGCGAAGATTGTCGATTTAATAACGACACCGATTGTTTAAAAGCAGAACGACCTAACGCAGTGATTTGCACGGCATACCGACCGGTTGCAGAGCCGGTGAACGCCGATCAAGATCAGGAGTGAAACCGATAGGGTTATTCTGTCAATTTCAAACTACGGTGTTATGGTTCCATTTTGTCCTGATTGACCGCCAATGCCGCCGGATCCCCCAGGGTTGCCGGCGCCCCCGACACCTCCAGAGCCACCGAGACCACCATTCGCGTCAGCGCCCGGCACCACACTAGAGCCAGCGATTAAACCACCTTGTCCGCCATAGCCTCCGTCACCACCGGCGCCACCAACGCCCTGCAGAGTAGAACCAAATCCGGCAGCGCCTCCCAGACCTCCGTCACCGCCGTCGCCGCCTCGTGCAATGACACCGCCAGCAGTAGTCACGGTGCCTCTTGTAAGAAGCTGGATTTGCCCACCAACTCCTCCTTTGCCGCCTGTACCACCAACTCCACCTGCTTTTCCGACCGCTTGGACCGAGTTGCCGCCACTACCACCGGTTCCACCGACGCCACCTGCGCCGCCGCTGGCAGTTAAAGTCACTAGTGAAATGGGTCCTTTCATTTTTACAAGACTGAACTTTCCACCCACACCACCGAGACCACCTTCACCTCCGGCACCGCCGGTCTGCTCAACGTTCGATCCACCGACCGCGCCAGTACCGCCGACGCCACCGCTCAGCGTAACATTGCTGAGATTGGCAGCAGTCGCGGTCAGAAGGAGATTCCCTCCGACACCGCCTACGCCACCAACACCGCCTGCCTGAGGTGCAGCATTTCCTCCGCCGACTCCACCAGTACCTCCTGCACCGAGAACGGCACCAGCAAGAGTAGTGGTTCCCTTCGTTGAGATGGTGAAGGTTCCGGCATTGCCGCCGGTAGAACCGGTGGTGGCCGAACCCGTAAAAGCACTTCCACTAGAGCCACCATTGGAGCCAATTCCACCTGAGAAATTAATCGTTCCTGCGTTTACGCTTGTGAAGTCTCCCTTTTTCGTTTTGACGAGTATGGTACCGCCTGTGCCACCAGACACACCGACTCCACCCGCAGCGGACGGACCAGCTATACCGACGATTCCGCCATTGCCACCGACGACTGATACGTTGGTCAAATTGACGTTACGTGCACTTTGTATGTCCACAGATCCTCCGATCGCGGAGGCCCCAACAGCACCGACCGCTCCACCGTTTCTGTTGAGAGTGGTGCCGCCGGAACCGGATGAATTAGTGTTGCCGGCGTTGGCTGTTATCGTATTTACCGTGATGTCCGGTGTTCCTTTACCCTTCGTGAAGAGAACCACCTTCCCGCCAGCCCCCTGAGCACCGCTGGCGCCACCATTACCATTCAGGCTCGAAGCTGTGGTGGTTCCAGCATCATTACCAATACCTCCATTTCCTCCGGCGCCACCTGAAGCAAAGAGCAAGTCGGCGCCTATTGATACTCCGGAAACGGATATCAACCCACCCTGACCGCCAATGCCTCCAGTACCTCCAGAGCCGGCATTTCCGTCCGTGGCGCCTCCAGCAGTGCCCGGAGCTCCACCAAAACCGCCCCCACCACCCTGCGAGCCGGCGACATCAAGAGTACCCAGGTTCACAGTGCCACCAGTGACAGTGATGGTACCTCCGACAACACCAGGGCCCCCAGTACCGCCCGTGCCACCATTGCCACCGACGTCACCGGTCATCGCGCCGCCGGCACCACCTGTACCGCCACTGGCCTTACCGCTGAAATGGGTCGCTTGCATCAATCCGAGGAAATTGATTTTAGCGCCACTCATGCTGATCGAACCGTTTTTGCCGCTACCTGAAGAATTGCCGCCGTTGCCACCATTGCCCCCGATGCCATTGCCTTGACCACCACCGGCACCGCCATTGCCACCTCGGCCGCCTGCTCCAGCTACGGTGTAAATCAGGTTGCTTGCGTCTCCGCTAATCTCTTCCAGGGATTTTGTCGAGTTGGTGATGGTTATTTGACCAGCATCTCCTCCTTTGCCTCCCAAGCCACCGTCAGCGCCGTTTCCGCCATTATTGCCCTGCCCGCCAGTTCCGCCCGCACCCCCGAACCGGGCAGCTGTTCCAACAGCGATACCACTGCCGAAAATGATACCCCCCGTACCATTTGCAATGGCTATGTTGCCACTGTTCGACCCATTCGCGCCGGCTCCGGCTGCGGCGCCGACACTGGAACCTGCACCACCATCGCCGCCTCTGCCGCTCACTCCGGAGGTACTGAGCACATTTGCATTAAGGTTAATGTCATTGCTCGTGTTGCGAATTTCAATATTTCCGGAGTTACCGCCTATTCCACCGGCGCCTCCAATTCCACCGCTGGCTCCAGAAGTGACGACGTCCGCCGCTCCACCAGCGGCGGCATCCGAACCGGCACCGCCTACGGTGCTGACGAGTCCGCCGATATTCAGCAAACCGAAGTTAGACACGAGAGTAATGTTCCCGGAGCCTCCGCCGTTTCCGCCGGAACCACCAGCTCCACCGCTGGTTGCTGTAATGTCCCCGCCAGCGCCGCTCTGCGCTACTCCAGCATCACCACCACGCGTGAGGATGCCGTTGGCACCTACATTGAGATCCGAAGTTGCAGTCAATGAAATATTTCCAGACTTCCCGCCGTGACCGCCAGATCCACCCGCGACACCTGCACCCGTAGCCGTAGCACCATCCCCGCCTTTGCCGCCCTGAGAACTTATAAAAGCGTTGGCATCAAGCCAATTGATCCGCCCGTTTGTTGCCGTCAAACTAATGTCACCACCGGCGCCACCATTCGTTCCGGAGCCACCGTTCGGAAGTCCATTAGTCCCATCGCCGCCGATTGCTTGCACGACGCCAAACATGTTTATCTCGCTGGCTCTGACTGTGATAGAACCAGCATCAGACTTTGCAAGTCCGTCAGTAGAAATCGTCGTCCCCGTAAATCCAAGCGCAACACCAGCAGCCGAGTCTATCTCAATGTTACCGCCGTGCGCGGTAATGGATCGGGCATCAATTCCTCCAAGTGCGAGTTTTTTGCCGGCGCTGATTGAACCGACTCCCGTTCCGGTCTTGTCAAAGGTCATTTTGACCTTGGCTTGAGAATTTGACAGCAAAATATTTCCTGCAGCACCGGCTCCGTCGCCGGTAGTGATGCTAGGAGCGATTATCGCTTGACCGACATTGGCGCCGGCATATATTGATACATTGCCGTTCTTACCAGCAGCACCAGATGCTTGAATCGAGCTGATGTTTACAACACCGCCACCCGTTTTGTTGGCATATGCCACCACGGTGACGTCGCCCCCGCCTCCCGCACCAGACCCAGCCGACGTGATTGTGGTCTTAGTGAGATTCACATTACCACCCGACTTTGATGCGCCGGACACTTTTACTGTACCCTGCGTAATTTCTCGATTTGTCCCCATTTCCGCAAAGCTGGTAGGCTGCGCACCGCCAGCCGCCGTCAGCTTCGCACCTGCGATGATCGTGATGTTATGCCCCTCTCCGGTGCCGTCTTGCGCCCGGATCAGAAAAGGAAAAATACTATCATCATCGATTGTGCCGGAGGCTAAAAGTGCGATAGATTCGGCATAATCGAGATTGCCGGAAATTCGGATACCGCCTGCGTCGTTGAAGAAGGTTGGGTCACCCGAAATCACGCTCTGACCGAGGTTCAACGTCTCTGCTGAAACTCCGACATGTGCGACGCCGGCAGATGTCTTGACCAGCCCGGTGACATCGCCAATGGTACCATTGATGGAACCTACTCCCGCGTTCAAATTCAGAGTCTTCGAAAAATAATCTCCGCCGGACATGACTATTTTGTCGGTCTGGACAAAACTGTTGTTGCCGATCGTTATGTCGCCGTTGGTGGCGCTAAAAGTTCCGCCCTGGGCGTTGATGGCAATGAAATTGTTGCCGACTCCGGATTGCAGTTGGTCAGCGATATTGATATTACCTGCGGTGGCAGAGATCAAACCATTATTAGCAATCATTGAGCTCTGCAGACTCAGATTTCTTCCGGCAACGATTGAAGGAGCGGGATCGGTTGCACTACTGCCAGGCTCGCGCACGTTATAGATAGCGCCCCCGGCTGCCAGATTGACATTGCCACCACCACTGATGCGGCCCTGGTTTACGATATCCACACTGGCGAACAAATTGAGATCTATGGGTTTACTTCCAGCATCAACAGTGCCAATGCTTCCAGTTCTCGTGTTGCGAATATTGGCTGCGGTGATCGTCGCCGCGGCAATCGAAGGATCATTCGAGCGAACTACAAGGTTGCCGGCGTTTCGCAAATCGCCGCCAATTCCCAGTTGCGAAGCCGAGGTGAAGTCACCGGTGATCGTGACATTTTTGGGAATGCTCAGTCCAGTGAGACCGCTAACCGCTGCGGCATCCAGCGTCAAGTTTCCGCCTTCGGCGTCCCCCTTCCTGCCCAGCGCGAGGCTCTGCCCACCATCATTAAGAACCTGATAGACAGCCGCGATTTCCGCAGCGGTCAACTTCGTATTTCCGTTAACTACAACGTCTTGTCCACCGCGGGTGATTGTGACGCTGCCGCTCAAGTTGGACAAAACGTAGTTGTCACGCTTGGATCGCAAATTGAGATCGCTCGGCAATCCATTCAAATCGACATTGTTGATTCGGATGAGGTGCGCCGCCGACCGTTGTGCTTGAATCCCGCTGACGGATACAGCCGTATCAATTCCGAGCCGATTCTGCATTCGCAGTACTCGGTTTTCCTTTCGCGAGCCCGTCAATTCTCCATTTTGCAGAAATAAACGATCTCGATTTCGACGATCGCCATTTTGTAAATTCAGAGCTTGCCGCAAGGCGAACTCCACGCCACGCTCGTGACCTCCGGCTGCAGCAGGTGCCTGCATGGTCAAAGCGAGTGCAGCAACGGCTGCGACTGAGTATGCACTTCTCTTGAATTTCTTCACGGCGAACCCCCAATACAAATCCGCCCTCTGAACGACTTAACGAAGGCGTTGAAATGAAGTGACAGCTTACACCAATGTGACCTGCAGAACCTGAAATCACAAGCTTCGCCTGGCCTAGTCGCCAACTGTTGAAATCCGACACCAATCTACAATCTTCACCATCCATCCGATTTCCCGAACGGAGTGATGCTCTGCCGTCGTGTCCACCAAACGAATAGAAAGACCATGGCGATGAGGAGCGGAGCCAGGGTAAACGTGCCTGCAAGAATTCCGAGCGCGCTTGCGACGCCTGACGTCACTATGAAAGATTCGGCCAAGTAGCTAACGATAAAACTCGACGCATGACCTACCATGCCTATCGCCCCGGCAATTCCTGCAAACATCAACCATCGATCACCCGGCTTGGTGAGTTCACTTCGCGACAAACGTCCTCGAATTTTAAAACTGAACCCAAGCGATATTGCCATTAGTAGTAACGCCACGATGATTGGACCAGCTTGGGTAAGAGCCAAAAATTCAGGTGCTTTAAACGCAAACGCCCCAACAGCAAAAATCGAGAGGATTGCCGAACGCCACACCCCGAGTTGATTCTTCTCCTGTGGAGTGAGGATTCGGCCCGGCACTTCAAGTTTTGGAGCAAGGAAAATTTGTTTAGGTAGTGCCACGTACTTCAGACTGAAAAACACCGAAGCGACCACTGACGCTCCTAGTCCGGCTATGTACGGATATAGAAACTGCGGTTCGGTCGACACGTGTGGAAGCAGTAAGTACGAACCGAAGAGCGCCAAGTATGATATCACCCATGGTGCCATTAAAATCTTGCTCAGCGGACTTGAAGTCTGCCGAGCCTTTGCGATCCATAAACTCAATGAAATAAAAACGACCAAACCTCCACTGAAGATGAGCGGAGCATATGGCGTCAAGAGATCCGCCGCATACCACGAAAATGACGACGGAGCGCCGGAAACCGAAGACAGCGTTATCAGAAAAATCATCAGTAGCGCGGCTAAAGCCGACAATCCAGCAGTTTGCCGTTTGGAGTTTTGACGATCTTTATGCGGGCTTCTGTTATCCATGCAGGCAGCCAAATCCTCACGAATACTGGCTGCCGACTGATACCGCTTATCGGGACTCTTCTCGAGACATTTCAAAACAATAAAATCGAGCTCGCTTATCAACGTGCTCTTTTCAGAAACAATCGTGGATGGAGCCACCGGTTTTTCACTCAAGTGACCGACGACTACCTTCACAGGATTTGGACTGGCAAATGGCGTCTTCGCTGTCAGCATTTCATAGAGCACACAGCCTGCAGAGTAAATGTCCGAGCGATGTTCCGGCTCAGCCCCCTGGCATTGTTCCGGACTCATGTAAAACGGACTGCCCAGGAAGTCTCCGGTTTGCGTGACACCAGCTACGGTGCCATCGTCCGTGCCCGCCTCTTTCGCAATTCCAAAATCCACGAGTTTAATTTGGTCTTCACCATCTTCGGATTTACTCAAGATTATGTTTCTTGGTTTCACATCGCGATGAACCAGACTCGAGTGATGAACGTGCTCAATTGCTTCCAGTACCTGATCGAACACTTTTACCGCACGCTGCACATCCATGCGTCCGTTAGCGCGTAAAACATCAGCAAGATTTTCACCCTCGACGAAATCCATCACGATGTAAGGCGTGCCGTCACCCAGTACCCCTTGCTCGTAAACCGCTACCAGACCAGGGTGATTGAGCTTAATAAGCGCATCGGCTTCTCGTTGAAAACGCTTCAGCGCTTGCCTGTCTTTTGCAAGGTGAGAACGCAAAATTTTGACGGCGAAACATTTGTCCAGCGCCGGATCTCTAACCTTATAGACAACTCCCATGCCGCCTTCGCCAATCAACTCGAGCGTTTCGAAACGCCCCGCGAAATCCGGCTGCGCGTCCATCGCAATGGAGACTTGCGGAGCGCCCTCGCTGGATGAGCTTCGCGATTCAGAACTCGACGAGGCTACCGAGTCGAGAGCCGTCGAGGCGCTTGCCGTTTCCGCCTCACACTTTTCTACCAATTCGGCCGTTTCGGAAGCTTCTTCCGTCACATGCAAAAATATTTTTTCTTTCTGGTCGGATGGATCAAGCGCCATTGAAGTTAACCGGGAGCGGACCTATTACCAATAGTACTAGATTGGAAGTTTCACCTCATTTATTTGTCAATTAACGCTGATTTGCAAACATTGCTATCTCTTTCTCGATAGAAGTAGAATCACAAAGTTCGGTTCATTAGCTTTATGGCTTGAGGATCTATGGCTGACGATGTAGAACAACTTGCTCTGAAACTTCGCCGAAGGGCATTTGACGTTTTAGACGGCAAGGAAAGCTTGACCGCTTTCCTTGAAACACTGTGGCAGCTTGACTCCCAGAAGCCGGAACTACTCGAAAAAGTGGCAAAGCAATTAGAGCAAGACAACGGCCGTTGGAGCGCCGCATCGGCACTCCCGGAAATCACAGTGGGGCGCGATAAGGCTGGAAGGATTGGTTTAATAACCTTCACCAGCCCCGATTCATCCGTTGAAAACGAACGCAAAAAAAATCCAATCGTCTGGTGCTCGAATCGCCCGGACATTACTAGTTAACTATAGCCACGACTCACCACTACACCGAGTGATACTACCCGCGCCATCGCAGTATTTCATCGTATGCGTGTGCGCCTGCAGGCCTAACGCATGCCATAAATTTTGTTAGGGTAAACCCTGGCGACTTCTTGGCAACACCGTGCCTATACTTGTTACTCGTCGCTTCAGTACGCATTTTAGTAGTGCCAGAGAAAACCTATGCAAAAAAAGAATTGGGCTCAGTCCAAGGTAGGCAAGCGCGTCCATTTGGTTGCCACCAGAGATAATCCTTCCGACCGGGTTACGACAGATGTTGAACCTGAATCGAATTGTTCATCTGAAGAATCAGATTCTGAGATAGCCCCGCAGATTAGCTTGAAATTCGAAGAAGGAAATATTGATCTTGGTGGAAATAACATTGATGAAACTCAGCTCGAAGCCAGCGTTTCAAGCACCGCGAAAATCGTTCCGAATGAAGACAAAGCGGATGTTGACGAGAGTCGGACGGTTGAAACCAGTAAGCTGGAAACCCGCCTAGAAGAAACAAAATGCATGTCCAAAGTGCAAACAGAAACTGGCGACTCGTCTGAATATCCACCGGACTGCGCTTCTAGCAGTAATGACGCAAACACACCACCAATCTCCACTACAGTGCTTCCGGACCGAGCAACGAAGCACTTCGCATCCTATGATTTGTGCTTCGAAATTCGCAAGGACGCGCTGAGTACAACATGGGCAGCCACACGCGATGGATTCGATAGACCGGTTGCATTACGCATCTTCAATGCTCGACTCACTGACAGCACGCAGGTTCGCAACATTCACAAAGCCGCTGGCAAAGCCGCGGATCTAACTCATATAAATCACGTAACCGTATATGAGGACGGCGTCGGGCCGGATGGCGCACCATATATAGTGACTGATTGGGTGGAAGGCGACACACTGGCAGAGACATTTTTGGTTTCCAAACGACTTGATATATCCAGGTTTCTAAACATATTCAACCAAGCGTGCGACGCCCTCACCGAGGCTCATTCGCATCTTCTTGTACATGGGAATCTGTCACCTAACAAAATAATTCTCGTTCATAACGATGACGACGCGAATCAGGAAATGGTCAAGCTGATCGATTTCGGAACGCCGGTTGACCCAGTGCAAAACGCGTTTTATCTTAGCCCCGAACAATGCCTTGATCGCAACAAGTGTGACGAGCGATCTGACATTTACTCACTCGGCTGCATCATGTACGAATCGCTGGTGGGAAGTCCACCCATGATCAACGACCGTTTGAGTCAAGCATCTACAAACTATCTGCACGAACTAGCCAACCAGTACAGCAAAGAATCTCCCGAGCATAATGCACTCAAACTATTGGATTGCATCATCATAAAATGTCTTCAGAAAAAACCGTCGAAACGTTTTCGCAACGTTCGTGAACTCACTGACGCCCTTCGTCTGGTGAGCGACTGCATCTGCAATGGCAACACGAGAAAATTACCGCACAAAGCGGAAAAATTATTGCTGTTCAGATTTTTGGAGTTTTTCGACCGAAAAATTACCATAGGACTATGCGCTTACTTGATACTGGGAATGGTATCACTCAAATATTTTGGAGAATTACAACTTCAAAAGAGTATCGACCAGGCGCAACTGTTTTCCACCTTAAACCCGACGTTGGCAATAACTGATTGGAAAGTCGCACTGCGCCAGGCACAGGAATCGAAGAAGCCGCCGGGTTTACAAGCCGACATTCATTGGGAGTTGGCTGATGCGCTCAGAAGAAAGTTCGATGACGCGGAAACACCGGAGATTCGAAACGCTCTGGCCGACGAAGCTCGCCAGCACTACCAGGCTGCATATGAGTACTATCGCCATGGTCCGAACTTCCGATCGTACTGCTTGTCGCTGCTACACAACGTAAGTACGCTGTGGATGCTCAAAGAAAAAATTGATGAGCCCGTGAAAACATCCATCGCTGCGCAGACGGAAGTGAAGAAGCTCTTCGATGCAAAACAATATGCAAAATGTGCTTCGGTTGCGAGCAAATACTACGACGAATATTCCGACAATGAAATCGCATACTATGCTGGCGAAGCCAATAAAATGCTGGGCGAAAAATTGCCATTCGGAAAGGCACTTCGTTATTACGAACGCGCGGAATACTATTTCGAAAAATCTGGACGAGACTATCCGAGTCTGGTCCGCCCGCTCATGCTTAAGCAAGGTCTAGATCCCAATGCCGAAGCAACGCACGTCAACCTGGGCTGTAAGGCGCTTGCGGAAAACGATTTGGAAGCAGCGCAATACCACTTCGGAAAGGCGTACCATCTCACCGGCGATTTCCACAATGCAATCTCCAGTTATTCGCGTGCGAAAAACGAACACTCTATTCTGACCTACCGCAAAGAAGCGATTGAGCCTTTAGAACAGTATTTAAAATTGCAAGAAGAAAATTATGGCAAAAACGAAAAGGAGATTGGAACGACGCTGTTAAACCTGGCCAGTTGCTATCGAATCACCGGCGAATCACAAAAGGCGATGGACGCATACAAGCGGGCATTCAAGCTGATTCCCGTGGAAGAACAAAATGATAGTGACGTATTGCAGTATGTCAATCTACTCGCCAAAACATGGCATAGAAACGAAGCACGTGCAGAACTAGAGAAGAGAATAATTGTTGACTCGAAAATAGCCAAAGACCATTCGCTTCTTCCACGCCTGATAGAGGCCTACATCAGCGACAACATGAGAGAAAAACCAATGCAGCTGATCAAAGCGGCCCATGCGGTACCTGAGATCGCAAAACACGGTTATTCATACGAAGCCGAATACGGACATGCGCCGCGTTACGATGCCGGCCAGCCCCCGATTTCGGATGACCCATTCCAGAGTCAATAGAACACGAGACGTGGAAAACCACCGTAATTTTGTTTTAGACGCGATCGTACACCAGGCACCATATACGATATCATCAAAAAGGAATCAAGCCTCCTTGCCGGTTCACCCACCGGGCTCAAGGAGGCTTGCAGATTGACCATTACGTGCGCAATGGATCGGCGCCGTCATCAGCTCTGACAAAGTAATATTTTGTCGGGACCAATTTTGGTAGGCCCGCTTTTTGTGATGAGCTATCGATTTCGGACGATCTTGAATTTATTATAGTCCGCGTAGCGAAAGCTGCCAAGAGGCAAATTTGATATATAAAAAGGATGTAAGCAAATCAGCCAGGGCAGCCGCGATCGCTTGCCTAGGTTTGCTTCTGTTCTTTCTGCAGGATCGACAAAAATATCTTGACAAGACGCGCGTCCCAGCGTTTTCCTGAGTCGGATTGGATCTGTCGTACTGACTCTTCGTGCGAAAGCGCCTCTCTGTATGGTCTGTCACTCGTCATGGCCACATAGCAATCAACGAGCGAAACAATTTGCGCTTCGACAGGAATATCGTGTCCGCGCAATCCGTTGGGATAGCCCTGCCCATCCCAATGTTCATGACAGGCTTCAATTATCTGGGAAACCCTATATAAAAGCTTGGCTGGCTCTAGTAATTTTGCACCAACGCTCGGCGTCTGGTGAATGACGGTAAGCTCTTCTTCACTTAGCGGTCCAGGTTTTTTCAATATGTCTTCCGGAATGGAAATCTTACCCAGGTTACTAAGAACCGCAGCAAGTGAAACCACCTCAGCGTGTTCTTTCGACAAGTGTAATGATGTCGCCATTTTGCTGGCATATCCGTAGACTCTCGGCGAACGCTCCGGTCCATATGCGTCCTTCTCTTCGAGCGTCTTGATTATCTGAGCGAGAATTCCAAGGATACCTTTGTCCGCCACCATCTCAAGATCGAATGCCGGAATGGCGTCGAGTTTCATGCTGACTGGTGCCGGCACAGCCGGAGCCGGAGTGGTGGCACCAGCGAGTGGCACGTAACGATCTTTGTCCACCTTCTCTTTCATGTCGTCAGAGAATTCGACTTCATTGCCGCTCTGCATCAAGTCATCAGCTACGGTGCAGACCTGATCTCTGCCTCGGTGCTTGGCGAGAAACAGAGCTTTGTCAGCCAGTTCGAACAACCTTTCTTTATCGTCGGCATCACGAGGGAAAACAGCAACCCCAAGAGATGCGGTGACAGTACCGACGCCCTCTACAGGCTTCTCTCGTATGGACGTACAAATCCGCTCTGCCACCATTCGAGCCCATTTCAGATCGGTTTCCGGTAAGAGCACGACGAATTCTTCACCGCCGAATCGAGCAACGGTATCAACGTCACGAATGCTCTTTTTAAGAACATTACCAATATGTTTGATCGCATCATCACCATAATCGTGACCCAGAGTGTCATTGATGCGCTTGAGATAATCAAGGTCGATAATGATAAAGGAGAATGGGTGGCCGAAACGTTGATAACGATCGATTTCCTTGCTGAGCTGTCCTTCGAAATGTCGACGGTTGTACAAACCGGTCATCGGATCCGTAATCGATTCCAGTTCAACTTTGGCGAACAGCTCTGCGTGCGAGATCACAACAGCAACTCTGTCTGCCAGGTCGAGAACCATATGCATGTCTTTCTCTGGAAGCTGCCTAATTTGCTGCTGCTCTTTTGATACCATGCACAGTGCCGCTTTAAAATTACCGGCGTAGAACAAAGGCACCATAGTTACGGAATTCCCGTTCAATTCATTGGCGACAACGTCATCAAGCCGATCTTCGATTTCGTCTTTAGTGAGGAAAATCGTTTCGCCATCTTTCAATCGATCTTTGCAGATGCTGAATAAATGTTCACCAAGATTTTTCGGTTTATCATCTTTGTTTTCTAGAGGTGAAAGTTTGCTATTACTATCGCCACCACTAAGATTGTCTTCACCAGCCACTTTCGAGCCGCGGAACATCTCGGCATTACTGTCGTAGAGAGAGGCAACGCACAATTTCAAATCGAAGAACTCGTGCAACGCCTCAACCAATGTTTCCATAATCTGGTCAGCGCGTTTCAACGCGTTTCTGATTTCGCTAGACACCCTATTGATCAGAGCAGCTCTGGCCTGATCGGATCTGATTTGCAGAATAGCCTGGTCGGCGCGGATAACGTTGGAAAGGTGACCGGCAATAGTCAAACCGAGTTCTCTATCCTGCGGACGGAAATCCGGTCTATCTTGTGAGCGGTGCCATAATCCAATTACGCCCAATCGCGAACCTTCGGAAGTCAGCGGCAGAACGAGTGCCATGTCGTGTTTGAAAAACGGATCCGGTTTGCGCGAGAATTCGATGTTGATCATTTTTCCGCGACCGGAATTGAACACTTCAACGAATGGATTCGACTTGTCGCTCACGTCGACGGCTTCAGTTTCCGAGTGCCTGGTCTGAGGTTCGAGAACGCTCTCCTCTTTATTGAACAGATAGATTTCTGAATGGATGAAGCCCATGTGACGGGCTACCAACATAACTGATTTCACGAGTGAATCTTTTGTACTCATACCGCGAGACTCGCGGAAAAGACTGGCGATCTCGTTGATCAGTTTCATTTCCTGCGCGTCCATCTCGATCTTCGATTGGTCGGCGGTTTGTTGAACTACAACGGCTAACACTTCTGCAACTTTTTGCAAGACAACGGCATCAATCGGATTCCACTCACGCGGTCCGGTGCACTGTTGCAATTCCAGAAATCCGAAGAATGTTCCGCGCGAACGCAGCTGCGCCATGAGCCGAGCTTGCACGCCACCAAGTTCTATCAATGAAGAGAGCGTCGGAGAAACTTTGTGGAGGTTGGTATCACGGGCGGTGTTCGGAATACTGATTACACCGACCCCGGTTTCATCCGGGAATCGCGAGAGGAATTCGAATACCACAGCCATGGATTCGTGCGACGTAAGTTGGTTTTGAAGGAAACAGTTATGACCGCTTAGAGCAAACTCGTTGGTTACCTTTAAATGGTCGCCTTCAATTCTCCAGATCAATCCACGATCGGCGTTGGTGTTTAAAGCCAACATTTCGATTGCGAATTGCAGAATTGAACTGAGGTCGCTCTGGTGTCTCAGTCGTCCGATAATTTCGGAGATGATCGACTGAGCCGCAGGAGGCATGAGCGGTGATGGTTCTTCGGAGTCATCGATAACAATCTTATGGGCTTCAAGAGAAAGTTCATCGTCGATATCGATGTGCGTGACGGGCGGCACCGCTGGCGGTGCGATGACCGCATCGGAGATTTCCGGCAACTCCAACTGAGGAACTGCACCTTCAAAAACAGTAGACGGACCAATCACTGCAGCAGGTCCGGTGGCAGACATCGGCAAAATGATTGCACTGCTTCCGGGAGCAGATGATCCAAGACCACCGCCGTTTCCGCCCGCACCGTCAAATGCGATCGGTTGAATCTTCTGGAAAGCAGTATCCAACGGCGAAGGCGCTGGAACGAAAGTGTCCGGACCACCCACACCATGCAACGGATCTAGAATGAGACCCTGTTGAATAGGCGCTTTGACAATCGGCCAGGCGGAGCGCATGCGCTGCATATATGGAGGCGCACTTCCGGAAGGTCCCAGGTTGGCGCGGGCATCTTCCAGGCGGTTACTCTCAGACAAATCGAGCTGCTGCCATTTGGGCAAAAGCCGGTCAAAAGCTTGCTTTACCAGGGCAGGTTCCATCGATCCCGTACACTGATATTTCTCGCCATCCGGCGATTCAAGCGCCTGTTGACCATAAACAACGAGACAAAGTCCGTGACTTTCCAGCAGAAAACACCACTCATCCGGTGGATCCAGCCTGTCTTCCGAGAAAATCGAAACACAATAGGCATCTCTCATCAACTCGCGAAAGCGCGAACCGGCCGGCAATAGGCGCGCGGCACTCTGTCTCGACCAATAGACGAGAACGGGTCTGAGACGCTCTTCAACCGCCAGTTGCTCAACTTGCCGCAAAAACGGCAGAAAGCTCTGGGGCGGGAGAATACTTAGAGGCAGTGCACCAGGACCAGCCTGTTGCACGAGCATCATCTGCAGTTGTATCCGGCTCGGCTCCGCCATTAGCCTAAACCTGGTCCCCTGAAAGAAAGAGAGATTTTCCGTCTTGAGGATTAAATACCACTGGTCTAACAGATCTAACCTGATGTATACAATGTGTTACCGGCTGCCAAGAGCAGCTTGACTTGCGGCTTTCGCTAAATTCGCACAAAAGCCGCACCAAGAGCCGGTTTCAGAGAGTTCAAAGAATCGCCTCGATGCTGCCACCTCAGAACAGACGGACCGGTACCGGCTGCGATAGAAATCATGTCGTGATAACATGGGACGTTTCGCACCAATAGACCGACTGAAAACCCCACCAAGCGACGGTTCGAGACCATGACATTTGAGGACTTGATGAATCCGGAGACCAGAGAACGACTGGAAAACCTTCTGTCGTCCGATGTCTATCGAGACAATCTTGAATTCTGGGAGCGGGCCTGGAATATGGTGAAGGAGCCATATACCAAGCTTCCAGACCTGGAATATCTCAACACCATTCCGGAAACCCTGACCAAGCGCAGCGTTCGTTCCGTTCTGGACCTCGGATGCGGCACGGGCTGGTTGTCTGTCTTCTTAGCAAAACAAGGATTTCATGTCACGGGCCTCGATATCTCGCTACACGCCATCAAATTGGCGAGAGGTTGGGCTGAGAAGGAAGACCTTGACATTCATTTCGATGTCGGCGACATTGCCGAATTGCCTTACCCAGACGGCACTTTCGACGCCGTAGTCGCAAATTCGATATTCGAACATTTCCCTTATGAAGTGGCTGAAGTCACGTTGCAAAAACTAAAACGAATTTTGGTCCCGGGCGGCACATTTATCGGCTGCTTCGACAAAGTCGGAGGCGGACCCGGCGAATACTATGAATTGGCCGACCACACCCATGTCTATACAGATAAAGCTCGCAAGGGAATGTTGCTTCGCTACTATTCCGATGATGAACTCAAGAAAATCTTGACCGGCTGGAAAATCGAAACGCTCAAAGATTTGGAAAGCGGAACTCGTTTCGTCGTCGCATTCACTTAAGCAGAATTGACTAAATGGAACAGCTGATGGCACCAGATACGATGTCATCAATTGGATATACCGCGCACCTGGCACGGTATCACTTTTCGTCTTGACCCTTCATCTCTCGAATCAGAAAAGCGATTCGAAGGTTAAGTAGAACTTCCTGCGAATCGATATCGACTTTTAACGTGTCGGCAATCTGTTCTAATCGATAACGCAAAGTATGCCGGTGAATGAAAAGCGCACGAGCAGCCGAGTTTAAATTAGCACCTTCGTTTAAATACACCTTGAGAGTATCAACAAGATCGCTTTCCCATTCTTCGTCATAAGCCTCGAGAGGTGCCAGCGTTTCTTTGTAAAAACGTTCAGCCTCAGGGTGATCGATCACAAGATAAAGCAACCGCTTCAATCCAAGCTCACCGTAACCGATTCGGAATTCACCGTCGTCGCCATGCATCATCGAACCGACGATCAAAGACTGACGAGCTTCTCTGTATGCTTCTCTCAGCTCCATCAACGTACTGACCTGCCGACCGGCACCGAGTTGAACCACGCAGGGTCCGTTGATCTCTTTGATTTTGTCGACGAGCGTCGCGGCTTCTTCTTGCCATGTAGTTTCGTCACTTTCGTTGAACTTAAATATATAAATGCGAGTTCCTTCAATCTCGACACTTATAAACGGTTCTTCCGGAAAGCGCGGCTCGAGCGATTCGTCGTCACCTTCTAAAATGACTTGAACGGCGAAAACAAAAAATCCGTCACTGAGGTCGAAGCCGAAGTGCGTCTCGATTTTTTCCATATCGGTTGCAGGAAGCCTGCGTCCGGAAACCAATTCCTTGAGCAAATTTTTCTGCACCACGGAAAGTCCGAAGTCGCCTTTCAATTGATGGATGATATCCACGAGCGCAGCCATCGCCGCGGGCTGCAGATACCAAATCATCGACTCATCGATATCTCCAGGTTTAGTGGTTACGGATATATATCCTGCAATCGTATTGCCACCGTAGAGCAGCGGAAGAGAAAGGCGCCGCCCCATTTTTATCGGATATAGAAATGAATCGAAAATTCCGCGACTGTCCCCACCGCTCTTTAAATAGTTGAGCGTCTCAAGTGTGTCGGCGGTCAATTGCTTTTGTTGCCTGACCGGCGTGACGCCCATGCCATGAGCCGAAAGGAGCTTAAAATCAGCCGTTTCGATTGCTACCGGACGGTTGAGCCAGGTGTGTAGTTGGTCGATCAGACCATCAAGACCTTCAGCCAACACGACACTTAAAAGGATTGATTGCAATCGGGCACTGGCAGTTTTCGTCTCTTTGATAAACGCCAGACGAATATCTTCAACGATTTGCGTTGGGTCACCAAACGAAGACATGACGACTAGAGGAACTTCATTCTCCCGGCAACTAGCTAAGAGAGCCTCTATCGTCGGGTCGGAAGCACGAGACGGGGCCGCCTTCGCTATCACTTTGGTCTGCCCGCTGTCAGGACGCAAGGCACCGCTATCGGTACCAGGAGATGTTTTTGGTTGATCCGATTCAACTTGAGTGATCAATGTAATTCCCGCCAAACCATCAAGGTCCGGAGGATTTTTCAACGCAAGAAAATTTTCTTTGGTTAAAACGATCAGACTGCCCGCAGATGGTGGTGGCTCGATCTGCATAACCACTTGCACGACGGGGTTATCCAGAAAGTCGTCACCCCAGACGAGCTGCGCTTCCGCCATCGCCTCGGTTGCAAGGAGCTGGCGGAAAGTGGGTTGATGTGTACAGGATAGTCGTTCCATATTTATTCCGTTCTCTCTAGTTTAGCGCGTCGATTGACCTCCGCGCGCATAATGACAACCAGATATGTACCGAAACCCCTATACGATCAGGGCTTTCCGTATATCTGATTTTCTAAAATTTCAGGAAAAGCGCATAAACAGGGTTGTATAACGCTCTGCGTGGTGATAGCATTCGACCTCGGAAACCCACTCTGTGGCTTTTATATTGGAGGAAACAGTATGAACCGTGCTGAATTGATCAGCGAAATCGCCGAACTTACAGGTCAACCTAAGACTCAAGTAAGTACTACACTTAGCGCATTTCTCCACACCGTAACTGGTGCGATCCAAAAGGGAGAAAAGGTAACCCTCGTAGGCTTTGGAACTTTCGAACAACGCAAGCGCCAAGCCAGAACCGGCCGTAACCCACGGACCCTTCAACCGCTCAAAATTCCTGCGAGCAAAGTGCCTGCTTTCAGAGCTGGACAAGAGCTGAAAGATGTCGTCAATGGCAAAGCAAAAACCAAGACATGGCAAGCTCCTGGCGCTAACAAAAGCACCAAGAAAAAAGCAGCTAAAAAGCGCAAGTAAGCGGCGTTAGGCGCGTTGAGAATCAAGAATTCCTGCGCGTTGGCAAAGTAATAGAAAGAGGTCTTCCCAGCGAAGACCTCTTTTTTGTTTGGGCGAAACGGCAAATGGGCTTGAAACTGGGCGTAGCCGCGTTCTTCTAACTCTTCAACCGGGTTCTATGCGAACTATTAATTGGAACCTTTCTGAGTGTACTGCCTTCCGCCGCGCTCTCAGGTCACAGATCAAGCCACCACAGGTGGCACCTTTGAGGCATCATATGCGGTTCACATTCTGGCACCATATACGGAACCAATGCGAAATGGTGCCTAATATATTTCGCCAATCTTCTACGCCAACCTTAAATCTGCGGAAAAGCATTAGAAATGCCATTTTGCCTATTGAGCTTGACATCCTTTTGAGACAGAATTAATTCAGCTTCTCGATTACGAATTTCAATAACGCAGGCGGCAACCTGCACATCTTCACGCACATATCCTAGAAAAGACGGTTCCATGACTAACGAGCATATTGACGCACTTCAGAGACGACTCACTGAGCTGTTCAACAACAAGGCAGCTGAGTTCAATCGTTACTCCGAAGAGAATCCGCATACAGCACAAATTACTACGCAGGTAGCAGGAATGTACGAGGATCTGGCGCGAGTATTCAAAAGCTGAAGCTCGACAAGGTTTTTTCGCTTATCGAAATCCTCCTGAAAGAAGCGCTCCGGCGCTTCTTTTGCTTTGTGCGGTTTCAGCACACTGCTGGATTGATTGGTTCAACGCCACCTGCAATGGTGCTAAGCATGGGACGCGATCTATCAGTCGCACGCAACTATGGCTTCAGTACGATCTATCTGTCACTTACAAAATTGACCTCAGTTCGATCTATCAGTCGCACGACTTTTTCGAATTTCGAAAAACAACATTCGATCGACTGCTTTTGGTGACAAAACGAATCTATTCCGTTTCGTGCAATTCCCATAGACGGCTGCTGCCAAAGGTCATAAAATTCGCTTGACATGCTCAAAATCTCTTGAGCCCAAACCTTTACGGACCCGGAAGACTATAATATGGAGCACTTATGGATATAGTTTTTCTGATAGTTGTGGTGATCATTTCATCAGTTCTGTTGCTTGCTGTGGCAATGCCAGAACGCCTTTTGCCCGATGCACCCAGCAAGAAGAAAAAGACGGTCGGCAGTTCCTACTGGGGCTGTTATGAAGAGTCCGACCCGACGAAATCCGTAGGCGAGGTGGAGGTCAAACCTTTGGCTTCGACACTGCGAACCTGTTACGGTGCCAATTCCTACAGTAAAGGCAAGGGAGTCTCAAGAAGGGGTGCATGAAAAAACAAATTCGGCTTGCGGCCATGGGCCTCGTGGCCCTCTTGTTACCGATCAATGCAGCATTTGCGCTGCCATCCAGTCAATTTGATAAGCCTCTCACTGAAGAGCCGAGCGGCACGGGCAGTGTCCAGGGGCTTGAATACGCCAAAACGGAAGAATACAAGAAATTGTTCTCCGAAGCCGTCGATGACGGACGTAAGGCTTGCGAGAAATATCTAAAAGACAATCCGACCGCGTCGGACATGTGCATCGTCTCCGACATTGATGAAACCGTCCTCGACAATCGCGAACACTTCAGCAATGTCAAAACATTTGATTGGGACCGATTCGTTCAATGGGTCAGCGAAGCGAAAGCACCTTCGTTGAAACCGACGGCAGAACTGCTGGATTGGGCGAGAAAGAAAGGGTTTGCAATCTTCTTCGTTACCGGTCGCCCCGAGGAATTGCGCAGTGCAACCATCAGGAACCTGGTACGAAATGGTATCGCCTATGATGGCTTATATTTGAGACCGCAGAACGATAAAAGATCGGCAATCGAAATAAAAACCGCCTATCGAAAAGAAATCGAAGCGATGGGATTCAAGGTGATCGTAAACATCGGAGACCAGGTATCTGACCTCGTTGGCGGCTACGCCGTCGACTGCGAAAAACTCCCGAACAAGCTTTACTTCATCAACTAGCGGACTTGTCTGCCGGTGGTCAGGGTTTGTCGTCCGATGAGACCGATGTCGCGCAACAGCTGAACTTGTGCAATGTTGAATGCGACGATGGCGTCAGCTTTGTTCACGAGAGCAGTCGTAAAGTCTCTCTGTGCGTTGATTACGTCAATGTTGGTGCCGACTCCGTTGGCTAATCGAACACGCGATAAGCGCAATTCTTCGGCGCCTGAAATTACTGCTTTGGTGGCAACTTCAATCTGACGTTCTGCAGTTTGACTGGTTAGATATGAGGCACGAACCTCTTGAAGAACCCGCATCAACTCCTGGTTCGAGCGCAATTGAGCGCCGCGGGCGAGCGCGCGGTTCGATTGAATGTTGGCGAGTGAGCGCGTTCCCATCGCCTCGAAGTTCCAGTCCACCTGGAAGCCGAGGTTGTATGAAGAGCGGACCTGGCGATTAACTGGTGCCGGCGGAACAAATTCCGATCCGGTTGGAAGCACCAGCGATGACCCTGGGGTTTGCCCGAAGCCCAGACTGGAGTTGTCCACGGTGAAGCCAGTGCTGTTGCCCGTTCTGATAATCGGAGTGCTTAACGGTTGTCCGGCAAGTGGTACGGTGTTAAAGCTCGGTTGAGAATAAACGATACTTCTGCCCAGCGTCGCGCCACTGCCGGTGATATTACCGAAGAAGTTCAACTGTGGGTAGAGTGGCGCGGCTGCAACTTGAACATTACGCTTGGCTGCAATTCGCAGATGTTCGAATTGCTTTAGTTCCGGTCGATTCTCCACGGCCAAAGTGATTAACCGATTGATGTCGACATTGGCATCAATCAATCGAACCTTCTTCACCTGGCTCTCAACCGACAACAAGTTAACATCAGTGTCGAGGTTTAAAATCGTTCCGAGATCGATCGCCGAACGTCTCAGACTTACTTGCTGCGTCAGCAAGTTTTGTTGATCGCGTGCGAGCTGCGTCTCCGATTGCAGCACTTGAAACCTTGTACCAGTGCCGGCGCTTTCCAGCTGCTGGTTGAGATTGACCTGCGCTTGAGACACGTCTACTGCTCTAGTTTGAATCTCGAGCAGCGCTTCGTTTCTCACCATACCGTAATAAGTACGAGTCGTTTCCAGAAGTGCATCGTTGATTGCACCGAAGTACTGTTGCTTTTGCGCCTTGTATGTGTGCAACGCAGCCAGGGCACCAAATGTAATGGCACCACCACGGAAGCCATAGAAATTAAAACCTGCAGCAGTAGTCACGTTGGGCGTGTTGAACGTCACAGGGATGATACCGCCGACCAATCTTCCGCCTTTCAAATATTCCTGGCGATAGTTGGTGAATATATCCGGTAAGTAACGACCAAGCGACCCATAGTACAGCCACTTTCGAGAATCGACCTCAGTGCTCTGGATGCGAATATCAAGGTTGTGATCGAGACAATAATCAACGCAATCAGCCAACGAAATCGGTCTGGTGTATCTCGCTTCCAGCCTTATAGGAGGCAGCTTCCCGCCCAATGGAATCATTTGATCTGGCATCGGCAAACGAATTTCTATCGCTTCCGCTTGCAGAAATCTTTGTCTGAATTCATTGGCCTGCGTATCGATCAATTCAAAATCGCGGCGGCGCTGAGCGCTGTTGAGCGCCTCTTCTTGGGCGACCCCGAGTTCTCTGGGCACGCCTGTCGAGTCCGATGCAGGCTGCTCGATCGGTCCAGTCAGATCCGGAGGCAAGTCCATTCGACCTGCATCTGTCGAATTCAAATCAATCGGAGCTGTAGGATTGGTCGGATTTGAACTGGGCGAACTCGTATTCAGTGGAGCCGTCGGCACTCCCGGCTGTGAAATCGGATCGTTAGTCGGATTCGATCTTAGTGGAAGATCACCATTGCCAGGGCTTGTGCTGCCTGGAGACGTTTGCGCAATTCTCCGGCTTGTATTCAATCGTTGTGATGTCTGAGCTAAACGATTATTTGCTTTCGCTAGTGGATTGTTCAAATCCGCTACACGACTATTTAGTGGCGAAACCGGATCTTGCGAACGAATAGTGACATCTGTTTCAGCGGCGGAGGTAGAACTTGCAGCAACTGCCGCAACCCCTAAAGCCAATGCCACTGACCGTGACACAATGCGTCTATTCCTTTTCAAAATCATCTGCATTTCCTGGGTTACCTCGCGTGATTTTCGCACGCTCAGTCAACCTTACGCCAAGTTCAACCAGTTTTGCCTTAGAAAAAAATCTCAGCTTCACACACGCGGATTGTTTATTTAACAAGTTCCACTTACTATCTTTTCGATACCTAGTAACTTGTTCGCTAAAACGCGGCTGGAGACTGCATCTGTGACTAAATGAACACTATAGTTATTCCAGAGCAAATCGAGTGCCGTTTGATTTACACAAACGTGTGTTTCGATCCCGGCGAGGATGATCTGAGTCTTTCTGCTGTCCTTCAACCACTTTCGCAACTCCGGAATTCCTGCTGCGCTGAAACAATTTTTTTCAAATAGTTCATGCTTGCCAAGAACATCAGACAGTTCCGGAACTGTGTGTCCAAGACCTCTTGGATATTGCTCGGTGATTACAATTGGAACATCGAGAATTTTCATCGCTTCAATAAGAATCGAAATGTTCTTGGTTAGTTCACTGAATTCGGGAAGAACTTTGCGAAAACTCTCTTGCACGTCTATGATGAGCAGGACCGCGTTATTGCGGTCCAGAATCCGTGGATTTCTTTTGGGAATCATTCTAGAAACTCCATCTGACAACCGCGCGCACGACAACGCTTGCGAGACCGTCGGCTATATGAGCCTTCAACGCGCTAGTATATTTTGTTTAGCGAAGCGATTGTTACGTTCCCCAGATGAGCACATTCTCAAAGTGAGCTCGAGGATTAAAAGTGCCACCACTACTCGCTAATTACTATTTGACATACAAGTGCAACTCGCGCTGCACATACTGCGACATTCCAGTAAAACCGGAAAATATTCCGATCAAGGAAACATCGGCAGATGTAATTATTGAAAACCTGGCAGCGTTAAAACGGCTTGGCGTCAAAGTCGTAGACTTCACCGGCGGAGAGCCGTTGATCTATAAAAAACTGCCGGAAGTTCTTCGGGCTGCCAAGGAGATGGGCTTTTACACAAGCGTCGCGAACACCGGCACGCTTTACCCCGGGAAAGCAAAAGAACTTGCCGGCTTGATCGACGATTTAAAATTCTCACTGTCGACAATCGATCCTGAATCCTATAAGAAAGAACGCGGCATCAACGGCTTCGCGCGTGTGATCGAGAGCATCAAAATCGCAAAGTCGCTTGGAGAACAACCATCGATCATCGCGACAGCCACTCCTGAATCTATCTGGCACATGGAAAATGTGATCGGACTGGCGCAAGAACTCGGAGTCGTGGTGCTGCTCGGCCCGGTGTTCGACTATTTTGGTCAGGACACCTTAGGTGAAGAAGGCGTCGCAGAACTGCATAGGCTGTCGAAGTTCGATAACGTTGCCGTTAACTGGGCATTCACACAATTTTTCCTGGATGGTGGAAATCAAATAAAGGCGCCGCGTTGCCGCGCCATCTCGTCGACAATTGTTATTTCGCCGGACGATCATTTGCTCTTGCCTTGTTATCACATGCACGACGAGCGGCTTAAGATCAAACACGAGAATGGTCGGTCGAATCTCGATGAGATGTGGCATTCGATGCACGTACAAGAGCGCAGAAAGAAGGAAGGCGCCTGGGATTTCTGCCAGGGTTGCACAATATGGTGTTATTTTGAAACGTCATTCCTCTGGCCTCCGGACAAATATTTCTTTTTGAACCTGAAAAGCAAAGCCCGATGGGGCAAAGAGAAAGCTAAACAATATCTCGAAATTAAGAACGGAATGAAATTGACTAGAAAACTCGCTGGCGACCGGGATGCTATTCTGTCTGCAATTTCAAACAATCCACTCAACCAACCGGTCAAACCAGGCGCTAATGTTTCTTCAAACGGTCAGGGCGGTAATCAATCCGCCACGCTTATAGCGGCAAAAGCGACCGACAGTACGAATTCGATTGACGCAACACCTGGTTTGGCTCAGGAATATCCTCCCTCGGTGGAATTGGAAAGGGTGCCAAACGATGAGCTGACTGGGATCTCGGACATTCCAGGCATTCCAGTGTCAATTACGAGAGATTCAGCCAATACTGGAGCTAATACGTAAGGAGCTGAACTCGCGTTGCCGTAACACCGGTAATATTTCGAGTCTGAGCGTTTGCCCCCTGGCGACTTTCCTGGTATAAAAGACAACACACGGGGCGTTAGCGCAGTTGGTAGCGCGCTTCAATGGCATTGAAGAGGTCAAGGGTTCGACTCCCTTACGCTCCACCATTTTAATTAAGGGCTTTCGGATTTTGCCGAGAGCCTTTTTTCTTGAATAGCCGTTAGACAGTTTCCACGACATGAAATCAATACTGCACCACATGCAGTATCATTGTGGGCATTAATTTTCCAGTGAAAGGTACTAAAAAGAGACCCAAATGTGTTTTCACACCTCTGGGTCTCTTAAGGCTGGTTGGGCTCCAAGCCAGATATTGTCAGGCAGATGGAGGGGCGCTCAAAATGCGCCCCGCAATCGATACATTATCTAAAAATCGAGTTCAGAATGGATCTGCGATTTCCATAATAATAGCCGTTGTTATAAGGATTCATGTAGGGGTTACCGTACACGTTGTTCCAACTATTCATCTGCTGCATCTGTTGTCTCTGCAATTCTGCGTTCGCGGCAGCTTGCTGTTGGTAGACGTAGTTCTGAGCCCGTTGCTGGTTAAAGTTCGCGGCTGCAGGATTTCGGAATCTTGCCGAATTGTTATAGGCATTCGATCTGACGTAATAGTGATTACGAGCCATCGCTGGAGCTGTCGCGCAGAGCAGCATAGAGACGGCGAGAAATGTTGACATAAGCTTCATAATTTGGATCTCCTTCGATTCTTATCTACTCGACGATCAGTTTCACGCTGAGTTCCAAGAATCTTATTAAACTAGTCGCAGTCTGGCTGTAGAGCCTTTCTACGTGAGCGACTGAATAACAGTCTGTGAGGTTGTTCCTTTTTAGTAGCACATCGAACCGCACCCATGGCGGATCCTATGAAAGCCAACCAACTGCGTTGACGGAGAACCTCATACCCGCCGGCTTTTCGTCCAATAACTAATTCGTAAAGAGGCTCTGCTGATCCTTATATACTAGGAATAAAACGCACCATTGGCAGTGCAAAAGCAAAACGCGCTCTCACAAGCGCGTATGCTCCTCACATTCAGCTGTACACGTTGGTCAGCTGCTCTGGTTGGCGAACTCGAAGTTCTAATTCACCTACAACTTTTAATATTTCCCGAAGCCCTATGTAGTAACGCTCAGCACCACGAGCGGTGCGCTACAGAGCCATTATTTACTCAAAAAAATAGTGATAAGCGCGAGCCCCGCTCCGGGGCTCGCTCTCAGGTCGGAAGCAACACTTATCTGAAGATTGAGTTTAGGATTCCGTGGACGGTACCGCTGTGCCTGTAGCGATAGTAGTGATCACCATAATATGGGTCGCCAAATGTGCTGTAGTAGCCCGGAGAGACGACTACATTGTAGCCATTACGATAATAGTGACGATTATCTCTTTCGATTGCTCGTCTGACGTGCCTGTTGTGCTCGCGGACGTCATGTCGGTAATCATCCCAGTCGTAGTCGGCCAATGCCGGTGTCGCGCTGCTAAACAGCAGGGTCGCGACCATTAATGTCTTCATGAATCTCATAAAATCTCCTTCGATAGTTCCACTCCAAGAGTCAAAACTAATCATATTAATCGCTCGCTCAATATTGTCTGCAAGCGCGTCTTGACTGAATCAGTCATTCGGTTGTTTCACATTATTAGCATAAGTATTGGCTCCCATGGCGGCTCTCCATGAAAGCCTGGCGACCAACGCTCGCCAATCACCCACCGCTGCAGTCTTCGCGGCGATAAATTATTTGCGAACAAATGTGATTCGCGTCGTGTTTGAGGCAGCGCCATCAGGAAGTTGCCACACTGACGATATACAATTAGACTCAAATACTCCTCAGGATATTAGTCCGTTAATTCCATGCTTCCCAAAGTCGGCACAAGAGTAAAGCTATTTCCGGTGATCGCCGCCGCGATCGGCTGCCTGCTTGTGTTCGCATATGCCATGCGCCACGTGCCTGATTCTTTCAGATCCATGACTTTAAAAGTTGAGCACCCTGCGAATTATCGATTTACCACGTACGATGCCGTCCTGCGAAAGTATGTGAGAGATGGACTGGTCGATTACGCCTCCCTAAAGAAGGATCCGGACCTTGGAAAGGCTGTCAGCGAGCTGGAACATGTATCGCCGGATAAACTTTCAAGTGCAAAAGAGCGCACTTGTTTTTGGATCAACGCCGGAAATTTGTTAGCTCTCAAGGTTATAGCCGATCATTATCCAGTGACCAGTACAGATCAGCTGACACCGTACTGGAGCCAAAATTCGTTTATCATCGGTGGCGAACCGGCGTCCGTCTCCACTGCAATGAATCGTGCCACCAGCGAATGCAAAGACAGCAGAATAGCGCCGAATATCGCCTTCTTAATCTGCAAAGGCTCGCTTGGATACCCACCTCTGACAGATCACGCGATTACTCCGGAGACAATGGAAGCAGATGCGAAAGTAGCCACGTACCAGTTCGTCAACAACGATCGAAATGTTTACTACGACGAAGAGTCAATGCAGTTCTTGCTATCGCCACTGTTTAAGCGGTACGAGCAATTTATACGAAGAGCGAATATGGAGCCGCACAAGTACGCACTATTGCAAATGAATACGAACAGGCTACCGGACATGACCGATTTGATGCTCAAGAAAACCTACTTTGGAAAAATTGATCCGACACTCAACGATACTGCGCTTTCCTCCAGCAAGGAGAAGGAATGAGATTCATCGCTGGTATTGCGGCGTTCAGTTTGCTCTTCCTGCAGACCTGCGCCCACGCTCAAATAATCGAGTCGCCGGACAAGAATACGCTCTACATTGCACATCCTAAAGAGGGAGCCAAGATCACAGCGTCATCGACGTTTTTCGTCGGTGCCTCCGATCCCAATAAAGGACTTACTATTAACGGTTCTGCTGTTCGGAAAAATGCTCAGGGATTTTTTGCGCACGTTGCTCCCCTTAAGCGGGGCGTAAATACTTTTACGATTTCAGCTAGCGATAAATCATTTCCCGACCGTACACTGCATGTGGTGCGTCCGGAAATAGTAGCGCCCAAAGAGACTTCCGGGGTCGAAATTTTAAACGAAACTATAGAGCCGAAGTCGGACAGCGCCGTATCGGTAGGTGATCTGATCATATTGAAAGCGCGCGCCACTCCTGGCGGTACTATGACGGTCAAAATCGATGACCGTTCAATTACACTAAGCCCCGCTCCGGAAGTCAGACAAAGCCGACAGAAGAAAACTGTGAGCAAGAAAACAGCAGCGGCCAAAGGTTCCAACGCCAGCAAAACGGCAACGGCGAAAACCGACACCCCGGCAAAGACGGTGGCATCTAACGTCAACGATGGACTGGCAATTGCATATGGAAAAGTATTCCAATCACTGCCGGCAGATGCTGACGACCTATACGTAGGTTTCTACAAAATTCAGCCTACAGATCGGTTCAGTTCATCAAAAATCAAATTCACTTTAAAGAAAGATGGAAGTGCTGTGAGCGGAGTAGCACCAGGAGCGGTGACAGTCCTCACGCAACCACATATTGTGCAAACTGCGCACGACGATACCATCATTCGTGTTAGTCCGGATAAGGCGAGATTAACGCCCCTGCCACAAGGTGTGCGACTGATGGTCGATGGGTGGCAGGGCGACAACCTGAGAGTCTTGTACGGACCCGGTCAACATGTCTATGTCAAATCAGAGGATGTCGTTAGAGAACGGGGTTCGACAAACGCATCGGGCGCACCGGCAAAAGGTTTCGTCAGCACAGTCAACATTTCCAGAAGCACCTACGGCGACGCTGTCGTGGTGCCTCTCAGTCAAAGACTACCTTTTCACATCGAACAAAGTTTGAATCCAAACAAACTAGTGGTGAAAATCTATGGCGCCACATCCGATACCGACTACGCCTCACAGCAATACAATAAAGCATTCGAAGAGGGTGAAGACGGTCCCACAGCTGGAGCGCTAAGCCGCAATGCCAGCGAGCCTGGAATGGTCGACGGCGTCACCTGGCGTCAGGTGTCCGACGATGTCTACGAATTAACGGTGAAGGTGCGTGGTAATCGTCAGTGGGGATTTGCTGGAACCTATCAGGACAACAAACTGGTGATTCACGTAAAAAATCCAGCGCCGGTCAAACCGACAGCCGAGCGCCCGCTGGCAGGACTGACAATTTGCGTTGACCCTGGACACGGCAGTCCTGCGCCTGGCTCGACAGGCTGCTCCGGAGCGACAGAGGCACAGATCAATTTGGCAATCAGTTTAAAACTACGCAAGCTCCTCGAAGCCGAGGGTGCGCGCGTAATTATGACTCGCACGACAGATGTCGATCTCGACCTCTATGACCGTTGCAATATTGCTCGCAACAACAATGCCGATCTTCTTCTATCCGTTCACAATAACGCCCTGCCAGACGGACGAGATCCATGGAAAGAACATGGCTCCTCAACATACTGGTATCACCCCCAGTCGACGGAACTGGCACGCGTTCTCAAGGATGCGCTGGTTCACGAACTCGGTTGGCCTGACATTGGCGCCCGATACCAAAACCTGGCACTGACACGCCCCTCCAATCAACTTTCAGTTCTTTGCGAAATCGGATTCATGATTAACCCTGATGAGTACGCTCAGTTGATCAAACCGGATGTTCACGACCGGATCGCACAAGCTTTGTCCTCAGGGTTAAAACGATATTTCGCTTCTGGAAAATAAGTTCCGGTCGTTCGTCGCAGGTAAATCAATTATGGTCAAAAGAATCGCAGTAGATATCGGCAACTCGACGATTGCTTGCGGACTGTTTGAAAATGACCAATTGGTATCAAAGTGGTATCACGAAACCAACGCAATCGCAGAAGCGGCTAAATCGCTTTCAGAGAAACAACGTGATGAGAACGCGAGCATCGTCGCGGCGAGTTCCGTCGTTGCGTCTGCAAGAGAGCTTCTCGTCAATAAACTGAAGAGCGAAGGTGTGCCCACAATTGCAATTGGTTTAGAAACTCAAAAGTCCATTTCGAATCTCTATCCGACGCTCGGTCACGATCGACTCGCCAACACATTGGCAGTGCTCAAGCTCTATGTGAAAGACGCGGCCGATGCAGGCATCGTAATCGATTTCGGCACGGCCACGACCCTCACTGGTGTGAGCAAGGCAGGAAAGTTGTTAGGAGGGATGATCACCCTCGGTTTAAATTCGACAATGAAGGCGATCTATTCAAACACCGACCAACTGCCATTGTTGGACGTCAGAAACGGGTTTCGACGCGACAACATCAACCCACTTGCCACCAATACCGAAGAGGCGATCCTGAATGGAACGGTTCTCGGGCATATCGCCATGGTGGAGCACTGGATCGCAGAGAGCAAGCGTAAGATCGGGGGCTCCGTTGTAGTCGTCGCGACTGGAGGCTTATCCCACTTCTTTTCCGATGCCCTCACCGGTAGTGTCAATTATTTTGATTCGGATCTGACCCTCAAAGGGATCAATCTTATAGCCGAGGAGGCAATGGACCTAGTGGATCCAGCTTGAAGCAGCGCTCCAGCTCATCTCTGTACGTAGGGTTGGTGAGAGCATCATGTGAATAGAGCTCATCTTCCCAGTAAGAGGATTCCAGGTTTTTCAGTTCCTCAATTCTCTTTTGCAAAGCGACGGGCAATGTATCGTCCTGCATTCGGGCCTCATTTTCTAGTATTGGTTACTGTGATACGACGAAGGGTTCTGATCTGCAAGCGGCATATTTATGTACTAGCACATATATATAAATCGGCTCTGCGTCTGCGTTCAGCACGCTCAACCCACAAACCAGTTTAATCAATGGTGGCAAACAAACAAGTCTTGACTACCATGCAAAATCAGACGCTTGTCTCCTGTTCTAAAGCAGTTCCAGATTTCGGACTCCCTTAAGTTTAAGAGATGGTGAGATTACATAGTGATCGGATAAAAGACGAATATCGAGTTTGCAAAGCCTTTCCAGGACTGCGAAAGCGAGTTTTGACAAAGTATTATCCGACGCCACTGTTGAGACGGTGTTAATATGAGCAAATGAATGCCCATGAAAGCGACGAAAATGCTGCGCGCTCCGACTTGTTCGCCGGGCGATTTCAGGTTCTGGAAAAATTGGGCGATGGTGCCACCGGCGATGTCTTTAAAGTCAAAGACACAGTGCTGAAACGCAAAGCCGCCATCAAGCTACTGCGATTTAAAAACGAAGAACGCAAAATTCTCCGCTTCCAACGAGAAGCAAAAGTATCGAGCAAACTAAAGCATCCAGGACTGATCGAAGTGTATGACTTCGGTATTGCCGATGATGGCACACCATATCTGGTGATGGCATTAGTTGAGGGAATTTCGCTCGAAACGCTTATAACAACAAACGAAAGGTTGGAAACAGATCGAGCTTTGCGAATTGCATCTTTGGCGGCAGAAGCGATGCAACATGCGCACGCGCACAAAGTCGTTCATCGCGATTTAAAACCGAGCAATATCATGATCGTCAATGCCGGGCCGAAAGAGCAAGTTATAGTCCTTGATTTTGGTCTGGCAGCAATTCTTGAAGAAGATGGCATGGCAAGCACGATGAATCCGGGTTCTCTCGGGCTGGCCGGCACGCCCAACTTCATGAGTCCCGAGCAAGCCGTCCGCACAGGCGTGGACGAGCGAACGGATATCTATTCACTAGGGTGCATTCTGTTCAATCTGATCGCAGGTAGACCGCCGTTTCTCGGCGAATCCACCATTGAGACGATTGAACTTCACAAAAACGCCGATATTCCAAAATTGCAAGAATTCGTTCCCGAGAAAAAAATTTCACGGCTACTGACCAACACGATCGAAAAAATGCTGGCCAAAAATCCGTCCGATCGATTCCAAAACATGGCTGAGGTAAGCTCCGCACTCGAGGCTTGTCGAACGGAATTGAGTTCGCCGGAAGGTCCTTTCGATCAGGGAGCGCTGGAGAGAGAGGCGAAAACGCAAAACAAACGATTGAAACTTCTTCCGGTCGCGGTTATTTTCACGATGGCAATTCTCGCAGCGACCGCCCTCTATTTTTCAGCACCACTTATGGTGCAATCTTCCGATCCGAAAGAGACTCAGAGAATCGCTACTGACGCGGCAAAAACCGACTCATCTTCCGCCAGCGAAGATATCACCTTAGATTTCAATATGGCAGCCAGTGTCGCGGGCGATACCAGCACCGGCAACATCGAACTATCCCCCTCGATGCAACTGAACGGGGAGGCAATAGTCGATCGAACAATTGAGAACATCCTGGCAGGCAACCCAAAACTGGAGCGCATCGCCATATCCGATGCTCGAGTGACGGACGCATGTACTAAGTTAATGGAGGATTGCAAAAATCTCTATGTAGTAAATCTCGAATACTGTCCGAAACTTACTGACAAAGCCTTACTACCTTTCAGACAAATGAGGAAGTTGGAGACACTGGGACTGAGAGGCTCGAAAGGCTTTACAGACCGAGGTTTAGAAACACTGGCCGAATGCCCGCAACTCGTTCAACTTTTAATCGGCAATAACAAAAACTTCACGGCTCGAGGAGTAGAGAAATTAACTGTGTTGCCGAGGCTATACCACCTCGGATTGGGAGGCACGGGCGTTAGAGGCAACGACCTGCTTGTGCTGAAGAAGTTTCGACGCCTGGTCTATCTGAGCATGGACTACTGCACGCTCGACGAAAAGGACGCCGCAGCAATCGCAGAATTGGAGTTCTTAAGATACTTATCTCTCACAAACTCGACAATTTCAGACAAGGCCTTGTTGAAACTGGCTGAAATACCAACTCTTGAAGATCTAAAAATGTCAGGCACGAAAGGGTACACTCTGGTCGGCATGGCGCTGTTCAAACAGAAAGTCGGACAACGATGCATCGTCGAGACAGAACAACCATATCGGAGTGTGGAGTTAAAACTCAAACACCCCTGATCACACGCAAGTTTGGTTGTGATTTTCACAAACCAGTAGAGCGCCTCGGTCCCTGCGCGGCTGTCAAAAAGTCGACAAGATTTGCCGCCCTGCAATCGTTTACACTCCCACAATTGCACCATCAGTGTTACTATTAGCTATAAGTTAGGAGACCCGCCGAGCCTATGTCCATGAATATGAAACTTAGACTTGAAAAACTTTGCGATACTCGCGCGTGGGCGAGATTGCACTTTTCTGACGGGACGACGCTAACCGGCAGAGTTCTGCGAATCGGTCACGACTATGTCGAAATCGAGTCCTACGGCGAATCAGACAAGCCTTATTACAACGAGCATTCGAAACATCTGGTTCCGCTAAATCTGGTCAAGTTTATAACTATCGAATCGTCGTCCTTCGCAGAAGCAGAACGCCGCCGTCTTGACTATCTGTCACGCTTAGACTCTAACGCAGACACCATGCCCGAGATGGACCGCTAGGTCATCTATCAGGGTCTGCTTTTCTTTTCGACTGAGCTGTTTCAGCGCTCTTTCAAGTTTCATTGCTTCGCCTTTAGACGATAGCTGCCAACTCGCCATCAGTTCAACCGGTCCGCGACCACGAGTGTACTTAGCGCCGCGCCCCTGGTTGTGAGCGCTGATTCTTTCGCCAAGGTCGACAGTCCATCCCGTGTACAACGAGTTATCCGCACATCTGACGATGTAGGTGAAAAAGCCAGTCGTTTTTTTCGAAGCTATTTGTTTAAACTCCAGTCGCGCCGAACACTGGTGACATCTTACACATTGATGTTTTCCGGCACAAGCCATTTCACTGTGGTGCGAAATCGCCAGCGGAAACGACCAACGAGTTCTCAAACTCGACGCGCAGCTCGTCAATCGGGACCGCCGGCGTAATCAGATGCAAACGCGTGCCGGCTCGAAAGCCGCCTCTGATAAAGGTTCTACCGTTCTATTCCCACTAGGCGACGAGCTGCTCTCTGGTTTTCGAATCCCGCAATTTCCAGATGGCACCATCTGTGATGATATGGAAAAAATTGACTGTCGTGAAAATTACCGCAGCCGAGGTCATAAACTCAATTCCGAAAAAGCGCAGTGTCTGCGGCATGAAGCTATAAATCCCAAAAGACAACGCCGCGGTTAGTCCGAGGAAACGAACGGCTGGTCCTCTAAAAAGTTGGCCCGCAATTTTACTCGTTGGCATTCCTTCCGGAAGACCATGCTCCTTAATTCGTTGTGCAGTTACAACCATCAAGTACTGAGCGCCATGGAAGTATGCAGAAACATACAACCAGAAAAATCCCGTCGCAATCGGACCAAGAACGAATGCGCTTACACCGGTGAGAATGGTTAGCTGCGCGGGAACAGGAAGCATCTCTCCAGTTCGCAGTGTGCGCCAGAGAACCATGACTGAGAGGAGAACGGCTGAACAAATCATCGAATATTCCGCAGCCGCGCAAATCCACTCAGGAAGCGGTCCCCAGAAAGGAATCGGCACCATCAGAAAATTACTGCCGCTCCATTCCTTATAAGTCAATTGCCTGAGCACTGCGAACCAGGTGACACTGCGAAGGAAAAACATGAGCACTTGCCGCTCCCAGTGACCGACTTTGTATCCGCGCTTCATGCAGTAAAGCATCGCGATACCGAATGTTTGCGCGATGAAATGGTGCGGAACCATTAGCAAATAGATTTTCACCAGTATTGGTGTCACACCCGGAACGGTGATACCCAAGACCGCAAGAGCAAGTAAAGCTAGCGCAAGCCATCTCGTATATAAAGAAAACTTGCTTCTCACATCTGCGTTTCGATACACCACAAGAAATGTTGATGCCGTATGGGTCTCACTAAAAACCAAAACACCAATCGCGGAGAGCGAGACCAGTGCCTGCGGGATCACCGAGCCCTGAGCGATCATGACACTGTGAATTGCAAACAATAACCAAACCAAGCCACCACATCCGAAGACAATGTCGAGCACCGGATGTAGTATCCACGGGTAAGGGCGATTCAACGCAGAGGTATCGTCGACCGTTGTAACAGGCTGTTGAATGTTTTGAAAATTGGAAGTGGCGATTGATGCTGTCATGATGAACCTACCGATTTAATGGTATACCGGGTCAAACGGACGCTTGTAAAGCGCAGCCCATTAGGGCGCCTCCTGCAACGTAAGAACTGTGATTAGTCAGGAATTGCGATTGCAGCCGCAGCGGTTCCATACTCCGGTTTGACTATGTTGATCTGCTTCATGGCCTCCGATGATAACTCCATCGACTCCGGTTGAGAGATGGCGACTGGTTGCACCGGTGGTGCGGAAGCAAGCGTCACAGGTTCGTAAAACGACAGCATGAAGCCGACCAACATCAGAGCACCAGCGGCGATCAGACCAAGCACAAAAAGTGGTGCCCGTTTTTTGAACACTAGAGAACGAACACCGACGAAAATCAAACTGAGAGCAAGAGAAGCAAACAATAGCGTTGGGATGACTGGCGACTCAGATCTCTTCGTTGCAATTGGGGTCGGTTCGATGCAAACACCCGGAAGTGCCACTGGTGAAGACGGCGGACCAATGGTTCCGCCTGTCGCGCCTTGAAGGATTGGAGCCGGGATCATGGGCGATGCGGTATGAGTCTCACTTTCATAGAACGAATCGGAAGAAACTCCCGCATCTGGTTCAATAGTGCTGGGTTTCTGAATCCCCGTATATGGTCGGTAAGGTTTCTTACTGACTATCCTAACGTGCCGTTTCACCACAGCTTCGGATCTATCTTCTGACTGTGCTCCGCACTGAGGAACAGAGACAAAAAAGTTCGCTAGCACTGTTGCGAAAAGGAGTAGGCACGCGAATCTATTAAGGCGCATAGAGTTCACCCGGCGGTTAGTAATCAGCTCACCACCATACTAATCAGCCCTGCACGAATTACCTAGCAAACACACACTGATTAAACATCAGGGTTTTTACCAGTAGATCCAACATGGGTTCGTAAACGACAAACTATGGGAACCGCCGAAACCCACTATTCATAAGGCTTACGACTCCTTGTCGCCGCCGATGACTGTTCGATTTCAAAACAATTTGAACTAGCGCGCCTCGAACCGCGCTACGGTCAATCGCGAATAGAGTACCAACAGTTAACGGTCGCTCCAACCTTCTATATTCGTCTGCCGCGCACGACTGACGGCAAGTGCGCTGGAAGGAACGTCCTTGGTCACGACGCTTCCAGCGGCAATAACTGCACGCTCACCAACGGTGACAGGAGCGACTAGAACTGAATTACTTCCGGTTGATGCACCATCTCCGATTACTGTTTTATGCTTCAGCTTTTTGAGGTGATCGTAGTTAGCAGTGATGGTACCGGCACCAATGTTAGCCTTGCTACCGAGGGTGGTGTCACCCACGTAACTCAGGTGTGAAACATTTGTGTTGTTACCGATGGTGCACTTCTTCAATTCCACGAAATTGCCGACGCGGACTTCGCTGCCCACGGTGTTTCCTTCTCTGATGTGGCTGAACGGTCCTACCTTGCATCCTTCGCCGAGTTTAGAATCAATCACCACGGAAAATACCACTGATGAATTCGCACCGAGTTCAACTTCGCCACGTATCACGGCGTTAGGTCCAATCGTGCAGTTGGAGCCAATCTTGACGTTGCCCATGATGTGCGTGCCCGGAAGAACCACGGTCTCCTGACCAATCGACGCCTCGGGCGCAATCCATGTAGACTGCGGATCGACCACTGTGACACCACTTTCCAGCGCCAGTTTCTCGATGGTCAAATCGCGAAGGTGACGAATCGCTTCAGCCAGTTCCAATCTGGAATTAATTCCTGCCACCTCTCGGTGGTCTTCAGCAACCGAAGCTGAAAGTTTTAACCCCTTGCTGACAGCCCATTCCGCGAGATCCGGTAAATAGTATTCGCCTTGTTTGTTCTCATTTTTCAATCCAGCTAGACCGGGTTCAATATCCGGCCACTTGAAACAGTAGATAGCAGAGTTGATCTCTTTGACCTTGCGCTGCTCATCGTTAGCGTCTTTGTCCTCGACGATACCGGTGACGTTGTTTTTGGAATCACGAAGTACACGCCCATAGTTTTTCGAGTCAGGAACGATTGTGCTCAAGATCGTGACAACTGCATCGTCGTTTCTATGCGTCTCTAATAGCGGCTGCAAAGTTTCTCCAGTGAGAAGTGGTGCATCGCCGACGGTAACGATCAAATCGCCCTTGAAGTTTTTCAATTCCGGCGCCACTTGCATAAGCGCATGGCCAGTGCCGAGCTGAGGTGACTGCAAATGAGTCGAGATGTTTAAATTCGAGTGGTGCTTTGCAATGAACTCTTTGATTTGTTCAGCTTCGTGCCCGACAACTATGTGGAGGTGCTCAGTACCAAGCGCGCTGACAGCATCAATCACCCGCGAAAGAATTGTCCGTCCAAGAACATCGTGCAGCACTTTTGGCTTGCTGGACTTCATCCGTTTTCCCTGGCCGGCGGCCAAGATTACGGCTCGTAATGGTCTTTGCTTTTCAGTCATAGTAAATCTCACAATCGACGCCAGAGACTATTCACACGGACACACTGACATGCCACGCAGAACATCATCGCATCAATTTATCATGCTTCTTCTTGCCACACAGCAAGTTAAGTCGAGGTCAGTTTAACCTCAGGGTTAATCACACGGAGCGTTGTTATCGCGTCAGGACAAGCGAAACGTTGATGACCTTGTCGAGACAGCGGGCATTCGCACCGGTTAGAAACGCGCGGAATTAGCAGCCCGGGCGCTTACAAAGCGCCCCTACGATTACAGCAGCCGTGAAGCAAAGCGGCGATAAAGCGTAGCGGCGATAAAGCGAAGCGGCGATACAGCGAAACCGGAATACAGCGAAAACCGCAATACAGCGAAAACCGCAATGCAGCGAAGCAGCAATACAGCAAAACCGCAATGCAGCGAAAACCGCAATACAGCGAAAACCGCAATACAGCGAAAACCGCAATAATGCGAAACCGCAATGCAGCGAAACCGCAATACAGCGAAAACCGCAATACAGCGAAAACCGCAATACAGCGAAAACCGCAATACAGCGAAACGGCAATAAATGCGGGAGTGACTCTTAATGCAAAAAACCCTGGCTTCTTTGCCAGGGTCCTTTAAATTCGTCCATCTTCAGTTAATTGTCCGCAGAGTTGGTACTGCCCCAACAGGCTTCATCCCTGATTCCTCTCACTTGAGTGACTGCGTTGTGTTCAGTATTTGTAGCGCATAAAACACTGGTTGGTGAAGACTTTTAAGGTTTCGTTCATTTTCGCGTAAATCAAATTGCTTTACAGTTCAGTTGAGAAAAATCTCGAAAGTCTTTGCTCCATGGGCATTTTCGGACATCACATCATTGCTACACACTGTTAACTAGTGACGCCGCGCTCACATTTTTGTTTCCGAAAGACAAATGCGAAAGTCCTATTGAAAGCCAGATTTCTAGAGCAACTTTTGGCGTATGGATGTATTATCTAGTAACAGGTTCGTAACATTTAGAAGGCGAGAACAACGACGTGTTCAGAAAAAGAAACTCTCATCCGGGTTCTTTCCGACCAGCGTGGTGCGCTTTTTCATTTGTACTTTCTGCTTTAGCATGTGCGCCATTAATCATGGCAACACCGAGCCAGGCGCAGTTTAAAACCCGCTATAGCAACTTACCCTCGGTCACGGGCTTCGGCAGTGCTGGACAGCAGCAACCGCGCTCTCAGCAGGTTTACGCGCAGCCCAACCGACAAGCACCCCGCGCGACAACGGGCGGGGTCCGTAGGACTGCGGCGCAGCCTCAATCCTCAGGCGGAGTGTATCCGGAATTTCGAAATCCTCACGGAGTTATTCGCTGGATACCGGACCAAATGCCGCTCAAGGTCTACGTTTCAAATGGTCTTGCAATCGACAGCATTCTCGATCCGGCATTAGGAGCGCCGTACACCAATACAGATCACGTCGATCAGTGGCCTGGATTCGTTGCCGGTGTTCTCCAAAATCCCGAACAATTCAACAGTCTTCCGACGGCGCAAGGGTTTCTCCCTCAACATCGGGCAGCCGCAATCGAAGGCATCAATTTCTGGAAACGTTTTGAGAAAGAAGGGCTGCTATCCTTCGAGTTCACGGACGATCCAATGGAAGCCGACATTCACGTTTTCTTCGTCAACCACTTCGTAAATCAGCTCGGCTTAGGACTGTTTGCCAACGACATCCGCGGATACACTTCAAAAAATTGTTTCGCCTATAAAGAAATCCTGGCAGGCAAACATGCAAATTTTAAACCGGTCGTCATCTTGCTTCGTTGCGCCGAGAAAAACGGAGAACCCATGCCCCTTTTGAAGATGCGGGCGGCGTCCGGTCACGAATTCGGTCACGCACTTGGCATTGATGGTCACAGCAAAAACGCCGCTGACCTGATGAGCATGTATTATGGCAATGGAACTTTGTCAGCTTCGGACATTGCCACCATCAGATACCTCTATAAGAGCACACCAGATTTAATACCATAGTCATCTATGTCGTATCAAAGCAGCGAAACATTTTCCGACAAAGACTTCGATGCCCAGCGAAAGGGCGGAGCTTTGATTGGCAACATGGTGATGTTTTTGACGATCCTGATAGGCGGAATTCTTGCATGCATGTGGCTGTTCTCCGATATCTCCGGCGAGTACTACATGCGCGGTCAAGGTTCCATGGTAAAGCTTTCATTGATACGCCAACCGACGAATCTCTGGGGCGAGCTAACATTCGGTCCGGGTGCGGTGCTGCAACTGATCACCACAGACCCGCCGAAGGATGACACGATTGATTTGACGTTTCAAACACCGCAAAAATTACAACTGCAAGGTGAGCCGTTGCGCCAGGTTTCATTCGTCGGAATAGTCAAGGATGGCGAAATGATCGGTGAATTCACGGAAGGAAAACGCCGATATAAAGCCAAGCTCGAACGCAGCGGTATAAACTCGGTCTATCGCCAGATCGAATCACACTTGCCGTGGCAGTTATACAACAAGTACTTCAACTCGCAATAAACTGCTGTTCGTACGTTCAGACAAGCCGAGCTCGGAGCAAACGATTTCGAGGTTGTTTAAACGAACTCTTTAACGCTTGTGACCGAAACCAAATTACTGGCCAGCGAACAATTTGCCGGTACCGGTATCTCGATAACACTGGCTTGCGGTGGGCAAAACAAACGATAGTTTGTGCGCGGGTCAGCGCCCAAACCGCGTGAGACATGGATGGTTGTTCTGCCTCTATATGTGATACCAGAGGCTTCGTGGCGTTCCAGTTCCGAATCAGTAATTATGGCACCAACACCAGGCACGCGAATTTGACCGCCGTGAGTGTGTCCGCCAAATGCATAGTGAACGCCGGCGTCATTGTATGCAGCCAAATCTCGGGGCAAGTGGAACAGCGCCAGCACCAGCCAGTCTCCTGGAGATCTCGAAACTAATTCCAGCAACTTATTCTTTTTAATTCCAGGCCAATCGACTCCAACGATGCAAATTCCGCTTTTTTCGAGATAGTTTGCTTCGTTGCGCAAGACCGTGTAGCCAACGTTCTCCAGAGCGGCAACCAATGGTTCTACGTCTCGGTTTTGATTATCGGGATGTCGCAGTGCCGGAAAAATTCTGCCGACGATTTTGTTGAACATCGAATACTTGTAGTAGTCGTGATTACCGAGAACGGCATATGCACCTATTCTTGGACGGCGCGACAGAAGCTTCGCCGCATGCTTGATTGAATCGTCATGCTGGAAAATGTCGCCGGTCAGAAAGACAAAATCATAGTCATCATCAGTGACATCAGCCAGGAAATCGAGTTTCTGTTTCGAATCATTCGAGGTCAAATGTAAATCAGAGATGTGGAGAATGCGCAGCCTTTTGGGCGATTCTGTTTCCTTCGATGATTCCTTTTGCGGCTCGCGTGGCTCGACACGAAGAAATTCGCGACGATACTGTCGCGTCTCGCTACGCGCATATGCATACACCCCGGCTCCTACTCCAATGCAGCCGGCTAGAAAACCAAGCGCCCACAGGTAGCCAGACTTTGATGGCGTCTTGGATGGGAGAGCACGAACTGATTTTGACTTTCGCATTTATTTCTCGACTAACTCGGCCAGAGCCTTTCGATCGTATCTTACTTTCTTTCTGGGCGGCGGTGCATCCGATGAAACGAGCGTATTTACCAGCCATCTCAATGGGAAGGCTAATCCAACAAGCACGAATGCAAGAATGAAATCATAAGGAAGTGCGTACCAGCTAAGGTTTCTCGCATACTGGAAAATCCACGGCTGCCATTCAAGAAATGATTTCGAACCTTCCAGGACGTAGAAATAAAGGTATGTGCCAATCAGATAGACCACGCCAATCAGGTGGAGTGACAAAAGTCCTGCCGATATACCGACTATCTGTGTCAGTGACGTGCGGCGCTGATTGGTAATCCATCCGCACATCGTCGCGGCGGCGAGCATACCGAGAAGGTAACCGAAGCCAGGCTCCAGGTAATAGTTTAAACCGCCTCCGGAAGCTAGTGGATATACTCCAACAAGCGGTCCAAAGAAACCGAGAATGAGAAAGAGACCAACCGACCAGAGCGCCAGTCGCGGACCGAGGATGTAGCCGATTGCCACCGCCGCTGGGGCTAGCGGCACATATGTCGAATGCCGTATAGACTGCGGTTGTTGAAATATCGTCGGGACATATTGACGAATTTTTTCCTGCGCTTCTTGTGGTGCCATCAACACCAGATTGCGAACTTCGCGATGCGCGTAATTGACCATGTTGCTTCCGGTTCCTGTCGGCACCTCGAAGCAGGTGAATGAGCCGAAGAAGGCAATCTGCGTGCCCAGAAGCACCAGCACAAACTGCCCGAGGAAAGACTTTCTTCTCACGCCGGGAATTCGTTTGTTGTCGGCTACCAGATGCAAGCTAAAAATCCTCGTTTTAGCCAAAAACAGCTAAGGTTTAATTTTCCTGTAATCAGGCGATATTGTCGACTAGAATTCAGTTCATAGAAACCAAGAATTGGCTTAAGCCGTGGCCCTGTCAGCCATAATACTTTCTTCAGCTCGCCAGGCGGAGCCTCCGAGAAACAACTCGCGCATACCATTCACCGGTATATCGAATTCTTGAAGGTGTGGAATCAGTACATCGATAAACTTCTGCTCGGTCAATCGATCGGTCCACAAGATAAGAGCGTCTTCACTGTTGTCTTGATAGTATCGCGGGCGAATGCCCAGTCGCCGAAAAGCGTATTTGTAGTAGAGCTCTTGAGCCGCTTCGTTGGAGACCCGCACTTCGAGAGTCATCCAATTGGCGCCGAGCTTGCGCGCTTCAATAATATTGTTGATCAGCAATCGCTCGCCGATCTTCTGCCTGCGCTGTTCGGGATGCACCGCCAAGGTAGTGATATGAGCTTCGTCCTGGATAAGCCAGAAACCGGAATAACCCACAATCTCCTGCGTATCAGGATTTACGGCACCGAAGTAACAGCCGGCCGGATTGGTGAGTTCGTTAATAAAAGACTGACGCGACCAATGATGCGCGCCATAAACCGCCGGCTCAATCGACATAATGCCGTCGAGATCGCTGAGCTGAAGCGCTTTAATTTCTACTTGCGGTAGGGTCTTTTGCATCGGATGGCTTCACGGTAATTGAGGCTCCACGCAAGTATAACGGGTTGACCGTATTGAACGTATATGTCGTTGCCAAACCTTCACGATTTTTGTTATTAGGATCGATCTGACTGTCCGCAAGAAGGGCTTGAATCTCCGCTATATTCAGTCCTGCGGGGATCGGCTGGCACGTCTCTTTCAGCGACCGCACTTCATCAAGAATCTTGTCCTCAGCAAAACAATTTTCAGCCTTGTTCAGAGCAGAAACAAAATCATCGCGCGTCAAACAACAGGGCTCCAAAACGCAGTTCATCGGAGCATCTCCAGGCTCCCACTTGTTCTTGCCTGTGATGCTCGACGAATACGAAGCGACAAAATAATGACCGCGTCCACCGGAAAGCACTACAGTAGCCGGAAGCGGCAGACCAGCCGCATAGCACCGCAGCGAATCAATTCCGATCAGAGCGACCTTCAGACTCTGCGCCAGCGTGCGAGCGGTGACGACACTCGTGCGCATACCGGTAAAACTTCCGGGACCAACGCCGACCACTATTAGATCGATGCTTTTTCTCGACCATTTGTTTTCAGAGGTCAAAGCATCGATGGTCGGCATCAGCTGACTGACGGCTTCTTGCCGCCCGGTCTCGTTAGGAGGTACCGATCTGGTGGCAACGATTTTGCCGTCCTCCATCAGAGCGACGGTTACGACCGGGCCGCTGGTATCGAAAGACAGACTTTTCACGAGCGTTGGCTACCTTCGGAATCCGGCTATTTCGCTACCGATGGTTTTTCCGTCTCTTTGTCGGAGACGCTACCACTTGCGGTATCACCCTCTTCGCCACGAGCTTCCTGCATCGCTGCATCGACTTCACCGATCGCATCGAGTGCATACGAAGACGAGCCGTCCGTAGCCTTTTCCTCAGTCGATTTCTTAGGAGTGGTTGCGTCCACGTCTAACTTTTCGAAAGCGGTTTTATCGTCAGCAGGAGTCGGCGTGTCACCATTGGCGGTGTTGGACTCATCCAGTCCGCGAACAGCCAAATGGTTCTCATCAAGCTCGCCATGGGCGTCTAGAGCATAGGATGAAGAGCCGTCGGTTGCTTTTTCTTCAGCCGATTTTGCTGGTGTGGTTGCATCAACATCGAGCTTTTCGAAAGCAGTTTTTCCGGCGGCCGGCGTTGCATCCTTACCTTCGATTGCTGCCTGAACAGCAGCCTCGTCATCGGAGTCTTCAGCTTCGCCGACTTCTTCGAAGATAAACGGGCTACCGTCTTGTTGGGCAGCGAGCATCGCTTCCTTCAACGCGGGTGACAAATCATCCGGATCGATGGATGTGATGTCGGTGAGATCGATGTGATTCTCTTCCAGCCACTTGACCAACTCTGGCGGCAGTTCTTGATCCATTCCGTGCTGTTGCTGGTTTTGATGGACCGGTTGAGCGCGGAACACAAGCTGGATAGCTTCTTGTTGAATGTTGCGAAGCAGCATGTTGAACATATCGAACGCTTCGCGTTTGTACTCTTGCAGTGGATCTCTCTGTCCATAACCACGCAGTCCTACACCTTCTCGGAGGATATCAATGTTATGGAGATAGTCTACCCACTTCGTATCGATGGTGCGAAGTAGAACTTGACGTTCCAATTCTCTCATCGTTTCTGTGCCGAGTTCTTGCTCACGCACTTCGTACGCATGGGTTACCGCAGCGAGAAGCTTCTTACGAAGATCTTCATAAGCCAAACCGGCCAGCTCGTTAATCGTCAGAGAACCCATCATCGGAATATCAGCTTCCAACGCGATGAGAAGCTCTGGCATGCCTTGCTCTTCCCAAACTTCCGGCGGTGTTTCGTGATCGATGTGAACCGCAAGCACGAGGTCGAGATGCTCATGAATCATGTCCAAGATATTTTCGCGGAGGTCAGCATGCTCGAGAATACGTCGGCGTTCGCGATAGATAACTTCGCGTTGAGTGTTGAGAACATCGTCGTATTGAAGAACGTGTTTTCTCATATCGAAGTGGTGCGCTTCTACTTTCTTCTGCGCGTTTTCGATAGAACGAGTCACCATCTTGTGTTCGATAGGCATCTCTTCGTCAGCACCGATAAAATCCATCAAGCTGGCAATTTTCTCACCGCCGAAGATACGCATCAATTGATCTTCCAATGAGAGGAAGAAGCGCGCTGAACCCGGGTCTCCCTGACGACCGGCCCGTCCTCTGAGCTGGTTGTCGATCCGTCGCGACTCGTGTCGTTCTGTACCGAGGATATGCAAACCGCCCATCGCCACAACTTCGTCGTGCTCTTTGTCGGTCTGATCTTTGAATTTCTTGGAGAGTTCCTTCAAACGTGCCAGGTATTCTTCAGAACCGGGCTCGAGCTTTTCCTTATTGAGGGCTTCTCTTGCGAGATACTCAGCGTTACCGCCGAGCAAGATGTCCGTGCCGCGTCCCGCCATGTTGGTAGCCACCGTCACAGCGCCTTTTCGACCAGCCTGAGCGACAATCATGGCTTCCTTTTCATGGTGCTTAGCGTTGAGCACATGGTGAGGCACGCCCTTGCGAATTGCAGCTACGACTTGCGAGGTCAAATGGATCGAGTAGAGCCGCTCAATAAGCTCTTCGTGCTTCTTAGGAAACGCCGCTTCGATCTGTTTGATCACAGGCTCCAGCTTTTCAGGATCAACTTGCCCTGGTCGCTCGAAGATCTTGAACAGAGCGGTAATCGAATCGCCTGTCAGATTGCGGGCTTTGACGTAATCAGCAGCCTTAGTGATTTTACCGACCAGATACTCACTCATCTTATGAGGTTTACTGAGCAAGTCTGCAATCAGTTCTGATTTCTCAATACTCACAGTACCGACCAGAACCGGACGTCCCTGCTCGTGCATCTCGACGATTTCTTCAACAACCGAGAAGTACTTCTGACGTTCCGTTTTATAAATGATGTCGGAGTAGTCGGTTCGAATTGAATTCTTATTGGTTGGAATCGCTACGACGTCGAGGTTGTAGATCTTGTTGAATTCGGCAGCCTCAGTCATTGCTGTGCCGGTCATGCCTGCCAGCTTCGGATAGAGACGGAATAAATTCTGATAAGTGATCGATGCATAAGTCATCGTTTCTTCTTGAATTTCAACGCCTTCTTTGGCCTCGACAGCCTGGTGCAGACCATCGCTCCACCGTCTGCCAGTCATCATCCGACCGGTGAACTCGTCGACGATGACGACTTCCATCTGACCTTCTTCGTTTTGGTGCACGACATACTCTTTGTCGAGCATGAACAGTTCTTTTGCCTTTAATGCTTGAACCAGATAATGGTGGAAGTTGAAGTGCATGTCCCAGAGGTCGTTGACGCCCAGCAGCTTCTCCGCGTTGATTACGCCACGTTCGGAAACCAAAACGTTCTTCGCTTTTTCATCTACGTAGTAGTCGCAATCTTCGTCATCCTTATCGCGACCTCTTTCCAAAAGCGGTGCCAGCTGAGCCATCCGCTTGTAGACTTCGGTGTACGATTCGGCAGGCGCGCCCGAGATAATAAGCGGTGTTCTTGCTTCGTCAATCAGAATGTTATCGACTTCGTCGACAATCGCGAAATAGTATGGACGTTGAACCATGTCTTCGAGACTGGTTCTCATGTTGTCGCGGAGGTAGTCGAAACCGAATTCGTGGTTGGTACCGTATGTGATATCAGTGGCATACGCCTGTTGCTTTTCCCAATCAGGTTGATGGGAATAAACCAGACCAGTGGTCAAATTAAGAAAGCGATAGAGGATACCCATCCATTCCGAGTCGCGGCGAGCCAGATAGTCGTTGACGGTGACGACATGAACACCTCGACCCGACAAGGCATTGAGGTAGACCGGCAGGGTTGCTACCAGCGTTTTTCCTTCCCCTGTTCGCATCTCCGAGATTTTATTAAAGTGCAAAGCGGCTCCACCGAGCAACTGCACATCGAAATGACGCATGTTCAAAATGCGTCGGCTGGCTTCTCTCACCGTGGCAAACGCATCCGGCATAATGCTTTCGAGAACTTCGCCTAGGACTTTGTCCTTCTGGGTGCGCAGATGTCCAGGCATCTTGGGCGCATCATCAGGGATCAATTTGATGTCCGGGACATCTCTCAGGGAGTTGTCAATCCGGGTGCGAAAATCGGCTGTTCTCCGCACGAGGTCTTCATCGCTCAGCTCTTCCAGCTCCGGTTCAAGCATGTTGGCCCGTTCGACAATGGGCTGCAACATTTTCAGTCGCCGCTCGTTGGTGTCTCCGAAGAGCCCACGGAGCCATTGTCGTCCACGTTCATCCCAATCCATCTCGATCGTTCTCCCGAAGGTGTTTCCCGAAAAGCAAGCGTATCCCTAACAAAAGCGTATCTTAGCGCGCATTAATCCGACTCGCGGCTTTGGCACTAAAAACATTCAGAAAAAGGCTTCCAATTTTAGCACTTAGATATATGTCTAATTGGCACAAATACCGGCTAGCGATGCTTTTCCCAGACACAGTCCTCGCTTCGGTCGGTAAAGTTACGCAACAGTCGACGATTGATAACTGCCGCTTGGCTGCTATCATGAAACAGCAATAATCAGGGTTTAAACCTCGATCATCCGGTCGCACAGAAATGAAAACGACCATCTTCACTGGATTTCACCAGACAGGCAGACATGGCTAGCAAAAATAACGAGTACGAAAGCGGATTGAAAGAACCCGTCCGTGACAAAAACGGGCGTATTGCTCTGTCCGGTCTCTCGCTACCGCAGTTGAAAACGTTTGTTAAAAGCCTCGGCGAGCCTGCCTTCAGGGCGGATCAGATTCACAGCTGGATTTACGCCAAGTGGGTCGGATCGATCGACGAGATGACCAACCTATCGGCAGACCTTCGGAAGAAGCTGAATGAAGTGGCGTGCGTATCAGCGCTCGAAATTGCCACACTCAAGGTCAGCAAAGATGGGACACGAAAATATCTGTTTCGCCTTCCGGATGGCAAATTAGTCGAATCCGTTTTGATGTGTTTTCAAGATCGCGACACATTGTCTGCATGCGTTTCGAGCCAGGTAGGCTGCGCCGTGGGCTGCACTTTTTGCGCGACCGGTTATCTCGGATTCATGCGCAATTTGAGCGCTCAAGAAATTGTCGACCAAGTTTTATCAATTCAGCGAGAATCAGGCAGCCGCGTTTCCAATCTCGTATACATGGGACAGGGTGAGCCTTTGCTCAACACTGAAAACGTGATTGATTCGATTTTCACCATGACTAATTCGGTCGGAATTGGTGCGCGTCATATCACCGTTTCAACCTCCGGTATCATCCCTGGTATCGAGCGATTGCAGGAAGAAAATCTCGCAGTCACGCTTGCCCTGTCACTTCATGCACCTGATACTGAGACCCGTGAGGAAGTAGTTCCAATCACGAAAAAATATTCGATTCCCGACTTGATGAAAGCACTTAGAGATTATGTCGAGACCACTGGTAGACGCGTCACCATCGAATACGTGCTGCTGAAGGACGTTACGGACCGACCGGAACAGGCAAAAGAACTCGCTCATTTGGTTCGAAATTTGCACTGCAACATCAACCTCATTCCATACAACCCAACATACAATGACGACGGCACCGCTCTGTACGACAGACCAAGCCGCGACGCACAAATGAGATTTAAACAACTCGCCGAAGGCTCAGGGAAAACGGTGACCATCCGTTTGGAGCGCGGCACCGACATCGAAGCAGCTTGTGGTCAGTTACATAACGCGTTCAAAGACGCGTAGCGTCGGTAGTGGCGTAGTGGCGGAGTAGTGGCGGAGTAGCAGCAGGGCGCATGCAATGCGCCCCTACGATTATTGAGCGATATTGGCCCCTGCTATTTGTACAGGGCGTCGAGCACCAAGTCTAATTTCCGATGCTGAAGAAAATGTCCGGCGTCTGGAACATTTACGAGACGCGCTCCGGGTATCAGCTCTGACATTCGAGTTGCACCGGAAAGAGGAGCGATCGTATCTTCATCTCCGTGGAACAGCGTCATGTCGATTCCGATTTCGCTCGGCGAGAATCCCCACGACTCTCGCACAGCCCAATAATCATCGATGATGCCATCGCCGCCCTGATAGAGGCTTCCGTACAACAGACTGGTCAGCTCCGAATACGACATCGCTCGGATCACTGCCAGATCGGAAGGAGATTTCGCAACCTCTTTCTCGGCCTCGTTCTTCAACATGTGAGCGGGTGCTTTCCCGAGTAGCACTAAAAATGTGCGCAACATCCAGCGGAATGAAGGTGGGCACTGTATAAGAAACCTGTCGATATAGAGTCCCATTTCCTCGATATAAGTCGGCGAGTCGAACATAGCGCAACTACCGACGGTGGCAATGTTGGAAAACCGATCCGGCATTTTGTGCGCACATGGAAATACATATGCTGAGCCCAATGACCAACCAAACAATGCGACCTTATCGAGTTCCAATTGATCGAGAAACTCTTCGACATCGTCAGCCCAATCCAACAAATTGCGATTTGGGAGTCGATCGGAGAGACCAGTTCCGGGTCGGTCTGGCGCAATGATTCTAATTCCTCGCTCGGCACAACGGGAAGCGGCAAACGCGATGTCGAGGCGGCAACTTATACCACCGTGGAAATAGAGCAGCGGCTTTCCACGCGGATCTCCATACTCTGCAAATCCCAACGTCCGTCCGTCGGAGAGCTTTACTCCCAATCCGTCTCTCACGTCAGAATGCGTAGCCAATCCCCAGACCCTTCACTTTTAGCCACCACTGACGGTGACACTTACCTTCGTCGATTGCTAACTATTTTCCGTTTTTTTGTCTGATGCTTTGTGCTGATTGTGTTTATGAGGCTTCTCCGCCTTAGCATGTTTTGTATCCGAACCAGAGCCGTTCGCTTTTCCGTCAATTTGATCTTCAACGTTTTTAGCGCCATACAGTGGAACGATTGTTACACCACCCTCGGTTTGATGATTGTGCACCGTGCAATATCCTGGGTCAAGACAGCGTTTTACTCCAGTTTTAATCCAGTCTTTGACCTTGCCGCCCACGTGCGTTGCGACGGCGACCGACAATGGCTTCAAACCAAGAACTGTATACACGGAGTTCAATCTAATTAGAAAAAGCCGAGTCTTCATAGCGCAGTATACTTTTTCCTCGCGCGCGCCCTTCATGCCAGGACGATACTTCAATTTGTGCTGGGCCAGGTTTTTAAAGTTGTACAGGTAATTGGCTTTCTCAAAAGCGTATTTGAAGTGAGCGGCAAGCAATTTGCTGTGCGTGAATTCGCCCTGGTCATCAACCTTCGCGAGCGGTGATAGACCGAGAGACAGTTCGAGTTTGCCTTCGGCTTTGAACTTTTCCAATGCTTCCAAAATGATGAAATCAACTACGGAATAAGAGCGGCGCAAATTCGTGCGCAGGTGATTAGCGATGTATCCAATCGATTCACCATTCTCGTACATTGGATCAAAAATCACGTATCCAACAATTTCGCCATCCAACTTGGCGACGAACTTCCGCACATCAAGCTCATCCACGTAGACTACCGGTCTAACGATAAATCGCATCTCGCTGTCGGATGCAACTTTTCCTTTGAGCCAATCATCACTGATTTTTTTGAACGCTCTCAGAGTCGAATTGTCTACCGAATCAAGTTCTACAACTTCCAATCCATCCTTTCTTGCATTGTTTCGCGCCTGGCGTAGTTGCTGTTTTTTATTTCCCACCAGATCGAAATCTTGTATATCAATGATGGTCTCAACACCGAGTTCATTCACTCGAAACCCAAGGTCGTTGAGTATTTCGCCGGTGTCATGAGTGACGTGCAGAAAAACAGGATCGCTTTTGAATTTCAAAAATGCTTCAAGAAACTCGCGACGATTTTCAGGAGCGCAGATCGGATCAGCAAGTACAACTACTGAATTTTTACCGTCCTTAAGCTGCCTGTACGCAACATATCCAAGCTCATGCATGAAGTACTGCAGACCTTCCTGCAACGAAGAATAAGCAAGCGAGCCACGTCCAAACGAACGCAATTTGGTGAAGCGAAACTTGGCTGTTTCCGACCGTTCTCTTGCATTGGCCACGGCGGTTTGCAAGATTTCCTGATGCTTCTTCAGACTATGCAATGTTTTTCCGAGTTCACCTCGAGTGAGTGTCAACTCGGACGGATTGACGGGAGCCGGCTGTGGTTTGCTATGTATGAAGTTGCGAATTCGAGCTGCCAATCGCTCTTGCGGTGATTGTTCCATAGTTACTCTCAACAAGAATCTGCCGTACTACTTATATACTACGCTCTTGACTTCAACCAAACCCCAGTCGCCTACAGAAATAAAACAATGCTTCCGAAGATTGGTAATGCTACGACTAACAGAGAAAAAATCAGACCAAGTGAAAACAAAATTGGACCAAACGACTCCGCTTTCTCTTTCCAAAAATGCCGAGCAAACGAATCGCATATGCAACCGGCGGTGTAGCAAACATTTGCCATGATCGCAACGCAGAAGGCGCCCCACAACATAATCAAAACGCCGCCAAGAGCTGATGCGTTAAAGATGTGATTCATGCAGAGAAACCGCAAAAACACCAGCGAAACCAAACCGGTCAGACCAACAACGACGTTGTAAAACAATCGGCGCGATTCCCACCAGCCAATGATGTTCAGAGTTTCCTGCGGTTTGTGCGCGAGTGGAGCAAACAATCTCCCAAATGGATTTGGTGAAGGCGCTCTTCCGAAGTCAGGCGTGCCTGCAGCAGAAAGCATGAGCTGCAGCTCCTCCGGAGACGCACCTTCAACGAGTCGGAGAAACTCATCCATCGGCAAATCTTTAATTACAGCCTGAGCGTGCTCGCGATTCGAGAAATCGACACCGCCGACTCTAGCAAACACTGGTATCGAGGTGGCTACACTAACTTCAGGTTCTGATGAGTTGCTCGGCTTTGGCTCGGAACGTGCGGCATTATCAGAAAACACGTCTGAATGTTCGTCAATCGAATCGCTCAAATCGACCGACGGCGTTTCGACATCAGTCGCCACCACGGATTCGCACACGGAATCAGTTACCACGAGTCTGGTAGTTTGCTTGTCGACTGGTTCAGTCACTATTTCATCCGCCGCTGTAATTCCAATCTATCACGAAGGCAAACATTTGACCTTTTTGACGTGGTTCGCAGCAAAATTTGGAAATGATCCATATCCGAAAGTTTAACCCTCTCGAATTTCACCGTGAACTTCTTTGGTTTCCAATGTAGCGCATTCCTGCTGCGTTTTCGCACCGTATTCTTTGAGTATCGAAACGACTGATGAATGCTCGCCGCGAATCGCTTCGTCCAGCGGAGTATTTTTCCAACGATCAACCGGGTTCACATCAATTCCGAGTTGCAAAAGATATCTCAGCGCTTCCAACTGTTCTTCGCTCGCAGCTAGATGCAATGCTGTTCGTCCGTCGTAGTCCGCAACAGACGGATTGACGCCTCGCGCCACCAGTCTGCGCATTTCAGCAACGTCGCCTTGAGCGGCAGCCCAACAGAATGCGTACGCACCGCTCAAACGTGATTCATACAAATCGCGTCGCGGATCGATTCGTCCATCGCGCAATCCAACCATACTGTCGAACGTATGAAACTTGAATTTGTTTACCAGTCGTTTTCCAAACTCAACGCCGCGAACGCTATTGCCTAGCTCATCCAGTCGTGGCGACCAGATCGCGATTCCGCAAACATTCGGCACCACCAGCAGTATCGCTCCGGAGACTCCACTCTTAGCCGGAATGCCGACACTAAATGCAAACTCGCCGGAAAAATCGTACATACCGCATGAGAGCATTAGTGACAGACAATGTTTTACATGGTCAGGACGGAACACTTGAACACCCGTCAGCGGGCATGTTCCTCCGTTCGCGAGAGTCGCAGCAATTGTCGCCATCGCCTTCGTAGTAGTATCGATCGAACAACATTGGAAATAGAATTCCAATACGTCAAGAAGTTCTACTTCCGGCGGAAAAGCCTTTTTCTCGCGCATGAAATAGCCCAATGCGAAATTTCGATCGGCAGTCTGACGCTCCGAAAGATAAACTGCATTGTTGAAACCAATCTTCGCTCCACCTGCCGCTTCCTTCCACTTCTCCATCACAAAATCGAATCGATCGGAAGGACTCTTTCGTTTTATCAATGCACCAGACATGATGGCACCGGCATTGATCATTGGATTGTGAGGCAACCCCCACGAATTCAAAGTAAGTTCATTGAATGTCTTGCCACTGGGTTCACGACCAACGAATTGATGCAGTGTCGCTTCACCGACTTCTTCGAGCGCAATGCAATATGTCATCGGTTTAGAACACGATTGGACACAGAAATAGTCATCACTATCGCCCAGCGAGAACCGCTGTCCATCAATAGTACATACGGAAACGGCAAACTTATCAGGGTCTACCCGTTCCAACTGCGGAATATAAGTGGGCAGCGTACCGGTTCGTTTCTCAGTTACGTCGTCAAATATTTTGGCGATCTCATCACAAAACTGACGAAATTGCGGTATCACCAAACTACCTTCGAGGACAGATTCAAACAAGGTTGGCGAGTTTTCCATTATCGCCAGAAATTCATCTTTGGAAATTCTGTCACTCGACCGGGTTATGGCAGATAATAAGCGCTTCGCACGCGGATCGTCGTCAAGAATTCCGCAGTCCTCAAACAGCCGCAAAAGCTCCGCCCTGGACACAGAGCCGTCCTTTGCGAAGGCCGAAAACAAATCGGAATAGTGATCAGCGGACATAATTGATTATCTGAAAACCCAACCTGATTAAGGATCTACCCAGTTTTTACCTGTATCAACTCATTTGTTATTCACGTTGAGCTGAACCTGCTCGCGCCATGCCACGAGGCTGGAACTTACCGACCACTTCAATCCACTCGACCAGTTTGAATCTCTCGAATGGCCAAAGGTCAACGGATTAAATTCTACCTTGGAATGTGAATCCAGAATGTGGTGCCGCCTCGATCTTTTGAGATTACTCCTACACTGCCACCATGTTGCTGGATTATTGCGCGACTGAGCGCAAGTCCCAAGCCCAAGCCCGCACCATCACGCAAGGTAGGAAGAGAGATTTGTTGAAACCGCTCGAAAATGAACTCAACTTGTTCTTCCGGAATGCTCAGGGTCGCAACGTTGAAAAAGATTTCGACGGCATTTTCTTCTGTCGCAATCGCATCAATCTTGATGGTGTCATTTGGAGGCGTTAGACGAATCACCGAAGACAACATCTTAGTCAGAGCCTGCGTGATCCGCTCAGGGTCGACCAGAGCGGAAACTTCGGACCCTTCAAAATGAAGTAAAACGTCGGCGGATTCGACGGCATTAGCCATGGTCTCAACCGCACTGTCGATCAAATCTTCGATCTCGCAGTTGGATTTAACCAGCTCCAACTTATTCGCTTCCAGTTTTTCCAGATCGAGCAAATCATTGATGAGCATGATTACTTCTTCTGTCTGCCGACTTGCGAAATGGAGGTCTTTTGAAATACTAGAATTGGAATCTCCGAACACACCCATTTCGAGTAATTCCAAAAACATCGAAACAGATGCAAGCGGCGTTCGTAATTCATGGCTAACCATCGCAACGAACGCTTGACGCAGCTTTTCCATTTCGTGCCGCTCAGAAACATCCAACGCCATTGCGATGTAGTGCTGATCATCGTCGTATGAAACATCAGTGATCGAAAATTCAACAGGAATCGTATCACCATTTTTACGCTTGGCTGACACCTCCACAACGTGACCTTCAGATCTTTCTTTAAGCCAAGTGAACAGATCAGTATCAATCTTCGTGCGTGAGCTGAAGACATCTGCCAGCCCGAGCGCAGCTAACTCGTCCTGATCGTAACCGAGTGCTCCGGCAAATTTCGGATTAGCAAATTCGATGCCACCAAAACGATCGATAATCAAAAGACCGGCGGGCATCTGTGAAATTAGCGATAGCACCGAATTTTCGCTCGATCGCAAGAGTGCCTCTTCTCCACGCAAAGATGCCACCATTGTGTGAAACGAATTGTCGAGCATGTCAATCTGGTCACCGCCCGACAGTGGCGCATGTAGTGGCTCTCCGTTTTTCAATCTTTCCGAATTGTCGGAAACGATTGCCAATCGTTTTGCAATTCCACGACAGAACGCTAGCAAAACAAGAATCATCACGCAGTCTACACCAGCACCTCCGAGAAGTAGCAACTGTTGTTGATGCAATTTCGCGGCTTGTATTTCAGGAGCCTTAAGTTCAATTTCCTTCTCCTGATTCATAAAATTCATCTGGTCGTGAACCAACTCTTCAATACATGGTTGCATTGTGACACGCTGTTTCAAACCGAATCGCACCGCTTCTAATCGCGATTCAGTATCTGCTGCTTCACGCATGCTCTCTACAATACCGAGTCCGATTTTGACGTTGCCTTCAATTTTTTCAAGCAGAGCATACTGCTGCGGTTGGTTGGCTTTCACTGCAGTCTTCAACCACTCCATGGTTTCTGTGACACCATTGCGTGCCGCGATATATTCTTTTAGAAAGCGTGGACCTGTGACCTCATCCTTGTTCAGCGCGTACTTACCGACCTTATCTCCAGCGGTATACATCAGCAAAATCAGCTTGCTGGTCTTATTCTGAATTTCCTTAGTCACCTCTTGTCGCTTCGATTCGTGTTCGGCTTGATCGAGAAGGTAAAAATTGACGCCAAAATACAAGCCCTCCAATATGAGGACCAGTGACATGAGAAGAATCCCTTTCTGCCCTAGCTTTAGCGAGGCAAACATACTAATGATCTGCTCCTACTTCGGAATGGGAAGCTTAAACCAGAAGGTACTTCCTTTACCTTCCTCACTGTCTACGCCGATGGTGCCACCGTGCTCTTCAATAATTGCTTTGCAAATCGCCAGGCCCAGCCCTGTACCTCCTTTCTTTTTCGCGTCGTTAGCCTCCACTTGTTGAAAGCGCTCAAATACAGCATTGATATGCGATGGCGGAATACCACGACCGCGATCGATTACTTTGAACTCCAAAACATTCGGCTGCGGCGATGCAACGGCAATCGTCACGCGGCTATCCGCAGGTGAGTATTTAATCGCGTTGGAAAGGAAATTGATCAAGACTTGAACGATTCTGTTCGAATCAGCAAAAAATGGTAGATCGACCGCGTCCACCTCGAGTTCGACCTTATGTTGCTGAGCAAACACGGTAACCGCGCTCACTGACTTTTCGATCACAGGTTGCAGCGGACACCAACGCGCCTCGATATCGATCCTTCCCGCTTCCAGTTTTTCAAGATCGAACAAATCATTCAACAGCAGAATAAGCCGCTGAATGTTGTCCTTTGCGCGGACTGATTCTTTGTGAATCTTTTCAGAAGTCTCACCGTATTCGCCACTACCCAGTCGTGTGAGAAACTGTTCGACATTGGCGAGTGGATTGCCCAGCTCAGTGCTCACCATAGTGACAAACGATTGCCGCAGATTTCTAACCTCAATACGTTCCGTCGCATCCAAAATTATTGCAACGCGTCTGGAGTGCCGGCCGAAGTCTACCTCGGCAAGAGAAAAATCAATTGGAAATTCTTCACCCGACTTATGCACCGCATTTAGTTCCACGATATGACCCATGGCGCGCTCCGCCAGATTAGCCATCAGGCGCGTGGAACCCTGCGATTTGGCAGACCCAAGCAACTTGGAAAGATTTTTTCCAAGCAGTTCATGAGGTTCATAACCGAAGGACTTTTCAATCGCGCCGTTGAACAATTCAATCGTTCCAACTTGATTTAAAACTATCAATCCAACCGGCACACGTTCAATAATCATTCGCAGTCTTTGCTCGCTATCTTTGAGCAAATCTTCTTCCTCGCGAACCTTGAGTGCCGCCTCGTGAAACACTGAATCCACATCTGCGATCTCGGGGATTTCACCCCTGAGAGGCTCGTTGAGCGGCAATCCTTTTTTAAGTCGAGTTGTATTATCAACAACCACTTGGACGGGTCGAGTGACTCTGGCAATAAAGAAGGCTCCGATTAAAATACAAATAGCGGCGACTGCGGCCAAGTCCACGTAGAGCAACTGCCGCTGTTTATCACGTTGCTCTCGCTCCAAATCCGGCGCCGCACTTTCAATCTTTTCGACTAGCGCGATCAACTTTGTCAAATCTGCGATCAAAACGTCGACAGTTTGAACAATTCCTGCCCGACCGGTTCTCCAGACCTGCATCGCTTCAGCTTGCGGAAGATTTTCCGAATCCTTGTGAATTTTGACGATAACCGGAAGACAGATGTTCATATTCAGCTGAATTCGCTTCAGCAGTTTCATCTCAGCCGGACGATTTTTTAAGTTCTTGTTGAGCCACTTCATGATGCCGGGAATTTCGTCCTTCGACGAATGATATCTTTGCGTCGCATCAAGACCGTGTGTGGTTGTAAACTTACCGACAGCGTCACCGGTATCGTAGACCAAAAGCAGCAAGCGACTGGCTTTGGCATCTACTTGTTTTGCATTCGCCAATCTGCGAGCTTCTTTTTCTGCATCGTGAACCAGACCGAACAACATCCCTACAAACGACAGCTTGATGAGCAATAGCACCACTAGCAGTATCGCGCTCTGCTGAGTAAGGTTTAACGAAGTTGCGTTCCTGACTCTTCCTGCAGAGGTCAAGTTTTATTCTCCGAGTGAAAAATAAACCCCACACCGTGTTTCGTGCGGATATAGATTCCTTCTGGGTCCAGCTTTTTGCGCAGGCGCTTCATCGTGCTCTTAGCCGCTTCCAGAGTTGATTCCGACTCTGAAGACCAAACACGATTTAGAATTTCCTCTGTGCTGAACACCTGGTTAGGATGACGCATCATAAATTCCAGCAATTGAAATTCTTTGGGCAACAAGATCACCGGTTGACCACTCAAATTGACTTTTCTCGACTTGCTATCGAGCATGATATCTCCGACGCGAAGTTCATTGTTATTAACTTCCTGCGGCCGTCTGAGAAGCGCGCGAATTCGCGCAGTAAGCTCTTTGACGCTGAACGGTTTCGTCAAATAATCATCGGCACCACTGTCCAAACCCATTTCTTTATCTTCGACTGAGTTTTTCCCAGTCAGCATGAGAACCGGCGCCTTGCCACCATTTTGTCGATATTCTTGAAGCAACTCCGGACCTGTAGCATCGGGAAGTTGCCAGTCGAGAATGATCAAACCAAACACTGGATCGCTCAGCTTTTTCCGAGCCTCAGCCCCATCGTAAGCGATTTCGCAACGATACTGCTCAAAGATTAAAGACTGGAAAACCAGGTTGACCAAACCCTTATCATCGTCGACGATTAATATCATTGTCATATCGCAGATGGTACCACTTATGATTCGGCCGTTCGTAATAACTTTCTGCTTTTCAAAGTCATGCTCGCCGAGCCATCCAGCGAGTCGTATGAAACTTCACCATGCACAGGGTCGAGCGAAACATTCGTAATCTGCATGGTTAGCCTGTCTCGACCAGGTTTGAAAGGCTCGGTCGCGTAGTATGTTTCTTCACCCTCATGATTTCTATACTGTTGAATTTGCCAGCCGTTGTTCATAAAGGCAGCAGTAAATGCACCGTCGTTCGCTTCCACGTAAATATTTCCGGTCACTGGATCGATCACCAGGCCGCTGAGGATAAAGAATTTGAACTCACTGGCATTCGTCTTCAAAGCCAGGACAGTATCATCACGCCCCTCAGCATTCTTGATGGAACTGCCATCCGCCATTGTGATAGATAGCGGTTCCACGCGATTAAAATAAATCGTCCAGAGCACGGCGCCCTGAGCAGACTTGACTGTCAGTTGCTCCGTCTCGTCTTCATCTTGTTCCTCTAAATCGTCATCGTCTTCGTCCAGATCATCATCTTCTTCAAGATCAGTATCGTCGGATTCAGCCGGCTCATCTTCGTCACCGACTTCATCAAAATCCTGCTCGTCTTCTCCGACGTTCTCCGACTCCAAAACATCTGACGAAATTGGATGGTCTACCGCCCCCTGATTCTCGTTTTCCAGGTCTGAGTCCGCATGGTAGGGCTCGGCGTAGTTCGTTTCGTACGGCCCATCGTCCTCCAAACCATTTTCCGCGGTATCGGAAACAAGATTTGCCGGAAAACTCTCAGCCACAGCACTAGGCGGTTTAATCTCCAAAACATCTGGAGGCAGCAAATCAGACGCCCGCCCAAATACAGAGCTGATTCCGCTCGACCGCCCTTCCTTCAGACTGTCGATATATTTGCGATAACGCTGCAAGTGCTCCGACATACCGCTCTCGGTATTTGCGTCTTCTTCATCGATTTGACTGGTCAAACAGGCTCTCCTCATGCCCTGCTGGCGTTTACTTGTCGGCGCCACGGGGGAACATAGAGTGGACGGTTTAACCTTTATGCCCCGAAATTGATCCAATTCTTGCGTAGCGTCATAGCTGTGACACCCCTTACCACTTTTGCCGGAAGCTTCCGGCACCCGAACCAAAACAACGGTCAGGAAAGCAAGTCATAAAAGCACCAGCAGCGATTTAGTTTAACCGCAGAGTACAAACACGGAGTTTTTGCTTCATGGGAAAGAAAGGGTCAGACAAACCGGCTTCCGAAGGCTTTATTGAAAAAGCAAAACATGTACTGTCGGACGCGATCTACGGAAAGGCGCCTGCGGCAAAACATCCGGTCGAACACAAAGCGCCGGCGGCAAAGCCTGCAGAGCATAAAACGCCCACGGCAAAGCACCCGCCATCCGACCACAAGCCCGCCGCCGGAAAGACTTCAGCCCGAGCCGAAGGCAACCACAACCAACCCGCAGAAAGGCAGCGCGCGGCAAAACCAGCGCACACCGGCGATGCTCCACGGCAAAAAAGTCAGGGTCACTCATCCGACAGCAAACAAAATCCGCGCTCGAAAGCCAGCGCACCTGAGGCTCAAAATAGACCGCACAGAACGGATAAGACTACCCCTGCGACCAAACACGAGCAGACTACAACCTCTGATTCAAAATCGAACAGAAGCAAAACCAATGACTCCGGCAATAAACCTGAGGCACGAAGAAAATCGAATGAAGCGCCGGAGGCAAAAGGCAAAGCCCCTAAAGAAGCACCGAAATCCAAAGGCATCAATTTCAAAGACGTAGTCAACTATCTGGAAGGAAAAACCGACGGTAAAAGCGATGCGAAGGACGATCTAAAATCCACAAAGAAAGCCGCGCAAGACCTGGTTGACGAGTTTAAAAAGGACGCCGGCAAAGCGATTCACACTGCCAGAAAAGCATTCAAACCAGTCGAGGACAGCTTTAAAGGTTTAAAAAACGAACTACAACGCCAAGCAGAACACATAGCCGATCTGCTTCCGAAGCGCCCGCCCGAACAGCGTAAACCTCGCCAGATGTCGCCCGAGGAAATGAAACGCGAAGAGCGTATCGCGAGGATGAAGCCAGAAGAGCGCGCTAAGTTCAAACTTACTAAATCCGAAGATCCGAAAACACACGTACTAAACCATTACAACGAAAAGGGACTTCTGACCGACTCTGAAACTCTGAGCGGTCAGAAAAAACACATAGAATACAAGCCGGGTTCGAAAGAGCCTGCGAAATTGGAAATCTCTCAAGCCGGCGATCGCAAGCCGCAGTTGCAATACCATGCTGATGTAAACCATCGCATTTTCATTGACCAGAGCACAGGCGATGCAAGAGTCGATTCGAAACAAGTTACGAAGGACGGAAAAACACAAGACGTCGAAGATTTGCATAGCGATGATGGTTCGCACACGAAAATCATCTCGCAAAAGGGACACAGACTGTCAAAAGAAATGTCAGTGCCCACTGCCCATGAGCTCAAGAAGATCGCAACGCTCGAGTACAAGTACACTGATGAGGAAAACAGACCGGTACCACCGGAAAAAATCGATGCGAAAACTAAGTGCGTCGTTACACAGAACGACGCTAACGGAGCCGCCAGACGCCAGTTTGCATTCGACAGCGTCCATGATACCAAAGAATGGAAACCTAAAACATTAGTCGACATCGAACCTCCGCGCACGGAAAAGTCCGGGGCGACAACTCAGAAAACGACGACCTATGACATGACGAAAGGCAAGGTCCGTGTTTCCGAAACGGACACTACCACGACGGTCGAGAGCGATAAGTCGCACCAGAAATCGGAGACATTCACTTTTGACAAGAATCAGAATAAGACTAAAGTTTCCGAAAGTGATGTCTCAATTGTCACTAAAGGTAGTGTCGCTACCCAAACGACAGACAACTTCGAGTATGTAAACGGTAAGCCACAAAAAACCTATCACAGCCAGGAGACTATAGATAAGGCGACCGGAAATTCGTCATCAGAACAATTCGCTTATGCCGATGGCAAAATTGTCGCCAAAGATTTCTCAAGGAAGGAGGTAGGTGAAACCAATGGCGATACCAAAGTAGTCACCACCGCAATTAGAAAAGACAAAATCGTTCAACACCGCGAGGCGCAATTTGACGGACAGGGAAAAGCGGTTTCACTAAAAACGGAAGAGGGCGGACATACCAGCACAGTGAAATTCGGACCGGATGGCAAAGTTGCGACAACCAACGGCAAGCCGGACATCATCATGGATGGAAAGCCGCTTTCTACGGAAGGGTTGAACGCTGCGGAAAAGAAGAAAGTTCAGGCGGAACTCAAAGCATTAAGTAGCGATGCGACAACTTTCATGTCCGATGCTCGGGAACGCTACGACGTTAGAGCTCAAGTAAAAATCTCGCAGGCAGACGAGATTGGAACAGAAGAGGCAAACAGGAAAGCAGCTCAAGACCGGGCAAAGGCAGGCACCAAAAGTTTCACAGATATTAACGGTGTGCATTACAACTGCGATGACCAGGGACGGATCATCGAACAGACCAAAGACAACATCAGCACAACTGTCACATATGACGGCGCATCGCTACAACCATCGCATGTCTCCATTCATCCACCAGGCACTCCCGATGGTGGCGAGTATCACTCCGACGCGTTCAGACAAGTTCAATTGAATCAAGCAAACGGGGTCATTCGTGTCACTCAATTAAATGCCACAGGTTTTAAAGTCTGGGAGGAAAGATTTGCCGCTGCCGACAATTTGTCAGCCAGAACTACATATTCCTATCTCGGCACCGATCAACGTCCCACAGACGATCCTAACAAGATCGATCCATCAAAGACGGTAACGGCACGAACGACCAATAGGGACGGCAAGATAACCGATCAGTATCAGTTTAGCGATGTTAAACATGCCACCGCCCGTAATGCCGACCAACATATCGCGTTTGATCCAAAGTCAGGTCACGCCACCCGCATGGAGATGCGGGAGAAGTCACCACGCGGTGGAGATTCACTCGTCGAGTATAAACTCAAGGATGGCGCCGTTACTAGCATTCATAGAGACGGCAAAGCGCTCAAAGATATAGACCCTGGACAAAAATCACAGATCGAACAATACCTCAAGGGCGTCGGTGATCAGTACTATCCAAAGGACGCGAATGGAAAACTCGCTGGTACGGAACAGGCAAAACCAGTTGAATTAACCGAGGAGGATAAGCGTGCTCTCCGAGCCAAAGCGGAAGAACTCCGTTATCACGCCGGATTTACCAGCACAATCCCCAAAGCTGACGGCCGCGCTATGGAGCAGATTCTTGAAAGTTTGCGCACTCAAGAAGAGATCGACGAGTTTAAACGACAGTATCGCATCGCGAGCAATGGAGAAACGCTCGAACAACAGATGTCGCAGTGCAAATATTTTCAAGGCTCTGGTGCAGATTTATTGCAGGCGTTGCTAACCAAGGACGAAGCTAAGATAACCGCACTGCGGGTGCACAGAGCGTTAACTGAACATTCCGAATACACCGGACGAACTAGCTGGCAAATCGATACCGACTTGCGACTTTATTTGGGACACAAAGATAGCGCCCAAATGGACGCCGCACGCGAAGCATACAAGAAGCTCTATCCTGGCGAAGACGCGATGGATGTGGCTTTGCGTTTCAATAAAAATATTCCTCAAGAAATCAAAGACGCGCTGCCATTCTACATGCGCGGAGTCGACCGCTTGAGTGAACGCGATAAGTTGAAGATGGCAGACATTGCAGTGGAAAATAAAAATGTCGACATGTTCAAAGAAGTAGTCGGTAGATTCGATGATAAAACACGTGCGCTCTACAATAATAATGATGCGCGCCAGGCCAAGCTGACTGACGCGTTTTCCGGTAGACAGCTGCAACAGGTTCAAGCAGCTGCACAAGGCGGTGTCAATTCGATCGCTCAAGAAATTCGCGATAACAGTGGTGCCTGGACTAATCGCGAGGGTGTTCGAAACGCGCTTACAAAGATGACCGACGAACAGCGTCGTCAATACATGGAAGGAAAGGCACTCGATACAAAAGGCAATCTAACGCCCGAGCAAGAGAAGTCCGTTCAGGTTTATCGCGCAATTCATAGTGAACTTACTGCCGCAGTCAGCACAAGCCTTGGAACAGGACAAGCGGAGCTTCTCGGTCTTGAAGACAATATCGCGATGAAAAATGGCGGTTTAATTTCAGAAGTATCGAAAGGTGCGGGATATGTTTATCACTCAGGAGCTCAAGAACAGTTAGATAAGATCGCCAACATGACAGAAGGCGATTGGCAAAAATTACACGATTACGTGAAAGGCACCAACGGTCCTGGTCATGCTGAGTACCGCCAACAGCTGGAACAGACGCTGCGCAACATGCAGGGTTATCGAATTCAGGAAGCGGAGATAACAAAAATTCTCACACTGTACGATAAAAAAATGGGCGCGGATACCTTTTCCGAAAGTAAGTTGAGCGGACAAAAAGATGTGTTGGACGTTCTCGCCAGTCAGCGAGGAGTGTTCACAAACGATCGGAGCGCCGCTCTTAATGCCATTGCCAACATGACTCCGGAAGAACAAAAACGGTATCGCACTGACATCAACTATCAAAATAAAGTCGACGCAGAGTTGCAACACTTCACGCAATTCACAGGAAAAAGTCATGCGTATGAACAAGCAGAACGTATGCTCAATATGTATCGTACTGATAAGACCGGCGTACTCGCCCAGTTTAGAACGCTCAGCAATATGCCCGAGCAAGAGCGAAATGCGTTTGCAAACAATGAAGCTGCTCTTAAGGGATTAAAAGAAAACATCGACAAGATGCCGGAGAATGAATCAAAGCATGCGGCGCAGCGCATGCTGACCCAGTTACAAAACGGTCGACCACCGGAGATGCAGGATATTTTTGTCAAACTCGCGGCGAAACATTCGCAATACATCGTCGATCCACGCGAAACGATAAAAGACATGGAACAGGCATTCAAGGACGATCCGGCTCTTTTGCATCGTATTCGGGTTCCAAAAACTGAAGAAGACCGCAAGCTTGCCGCGCAGTTTAAAGAACTATCCGATGCCGCATTGGGAAGTAACAGCAGTTACGGCGATGCGTTAGTCGACAATCGAGAAGGTAGACTTTCGCTCACGCAGAAAATAGATATGCACACAGGCTGGGTCTGGACCGATCGCCAGGGCATACTCAACGACCTGGCCGGCGCCTCGCGGGAAGAAATTTCCCAACTTCGAGACAAATCCTCGGACCTGCGCAAGAAGGTCGATAACTCACTAAACGACTGGCAGCGCGGCTACCTTGGAATGTCAGAACGCGACCGCGGTCAGCAACAAGTGGTCGAAAAAGTTTTGAACTCCGGCAAGCTCGAAACCCATGACAAACTACGTTCATATATTCTCGACGTTGGCTATTCATCGAAGATTGTGGAGCTGTTGCATAACACTCCGCCTGAAAAAATGGATCAGCTTTGTGCTGACTATGCCAAGACATATCACCGAGATCTGCGCGCCGACCTGATTTCGAAGTTAAACAAAACAGAAAGCAAAGAAGCGCTCAATCTGCTCTACAAACCTACTAGTTCAGAAGATCTTTACAGACACGTGCTCGATCAGTACCTCGACACTCGAGCCGGATTCGGCAGCTCATTCGCCGATTCGATCGGACGAAGCGGGACAGGTCATCAGCTGGACAACAGTATCAATCAGATCACCAACATATTGACAGACGCGCACCGATCCGGAAAGCCGATTTCACCGGAGCAAGAACGGCGTCTGATCAACAATGTCAACGGCGCTGTCGAAGGATTTTTCAACAAAGACTTAAGCAACTTTCAAGAATCGAAATCGGCTGCTGCTGAGTACACTGGCACCGTGGTAACGGTCGCATTGACCGTTCTCGGCACGGTAGCGACAGGCGGAGGTCTGGCAGTCGCTGAAGGGACGGTCGCAGGTTTAGAGACTGCGGCCGCTGGACTGGAAGTCGTACAAACAGCAAAAACAATGACTACCGGTGCCCGTTGTCTTAATTACCTGAGGAGCGGTATCAACTTCGCTCAATCCAGCTGCGGCGATTCACTGATCAACGTCGGAATGCAAATGTCGATGCTGGGTAACGACTACGACGCATCAAACATTCCGCTAGACCTTGCGACTGGTTTTGCCCAAGGAAAAATATTCGATCTCGCGGGTCCCGCTCAAGCTGGTCGACTTATGCGTCTTGGAGAAGGCACAGCGGAGATGACCACAAAGACGGCATGCGCTTCAATTTTGAAAGACGAGGCATTTGGTCTAACCAAAGCGATTTCAACAGAGCAAGGACAAAAGGTTTTCCAGAACGCGTTGAAACGCGAAGTAGCAAGTTCCATCCGCGAAGCGATGTTGATGGGAGGTACAGAACTGGCACCAGGTGCGTTGAGAACCGCAACCGGCAAGGCATTGCGCGAAACGCTCGAAAAGGAAATGAAACAGAGCGCCGGAAAAATCTCGAGCCGTGAACTGGAAAAGCGTGTTCAAAATCAATTAGTAAAACTGGCGGAAGAAAAAATCGGACCACAAGCATTACGAGAGATGCGAGAGAACGTCGAAGAACAAGTCAGAAACAGCCTTTCGAAATTGACACCAGCCAAACTGGTCGAACAGAAAATCGAGAAAGCGATGAGTCAACAGCTGGCAGAAGTTGTCGGCGGCAGCTGCGAACAAGTATTAGCCAACTCCCTGGACGAAGCCGGCAAGCAACAGTGCAAAAAACTTATCAAAGGATTGGTCGAATTCTCTGGCGACCAAACTCACCTCGTGACGCGAACTCTGAGAGGTATGGGGACGTCGGTAGTGGGCAGCGGTATGGGCGGCACCGCGAGCGGTGTCATGCAGGGGCTGCTTCAATGGGACAGAACCAAATCGTTTGAAGAAAACATGACGGCGATGCGTGAGCATATAACCGGCGGCATCACGAGCAGTATCATCGGCGCCATGCAGACGCATCCATTCGCAATGCTCGGACATCACGCGCCGAAGCTCATCGCAGAACATCAACTGCGCCAAGCGGAGCCTTACAGGACCGACGCCACCGCACATGCGCTCGAGGTACCGGAAGGCACCATCCACGCAATGCCGGATGGCGTCGTCCAGTTTATCGACCACTCCGGTGGGCAGGTTCTCAATCGAGACGGGAAGGTGTTTGCCGTCCGCGACGCTCAAGGCAATGAAACTCACATTTCTTATGATGAAAACGGTGCCGTTAACAAAATGGACGTGTCCTCGCCGTCCGGCAGCCAACGTTGGACGCGGGAAGCGGATGGTCAATGGACCGTGGATTCGGCACATGGGAGTTATACAACCGGAGAACGAGTGTCGGTCACTGGCGATGGCCGAATAGTTTTTGATACTGAATTTGGTACCAAGCAAATTAAACATCTGGACGGCTCTGTCGAGTACGTCGAACGTGACAAAACTTCCAAGTTTGGCAATCTCAACGAAGACGTGCAACGCAAGAAGCTAGAAACGCTGATCGACAAGCAAGTGGAGCATTCCGGTTTAAACAATCACTTGCGAGCAGACATGGATATCCTGAGCGAAAGGATTATCACCACCGGAAAGGATCGCAGGGAGCTAGCCCGAACATTCGCGCACACTTCCGAGATGCTCAAAGAAATTGCTCGACTCAATTTGGATCCTGAAGCGCAGCATCGACTGCAGCAAGTTGTCGAAGAAACTCTCTGGATGGCCGCACATCCACCACAGGTCAGCCAGGGCTGGCATCCGACATGTCTTCTCGCATCAGCGGAATCCCGCTCGTATGCGGAGCATCCGGCAGAGACCATGAAGATTATGAAAGAACTTGCCCTGACGGGTGAGTATCGTTGTCCGGATGGAACAGTACTGAGACCCTTCACCGCAGATGGTATCAACATACTTCACCCCGACGCTGATGCGCTGTCTCACTATCAGGGCATGGGCGACCGTGAAGACGGTCGGCGGCTTTTTGCCAGTCAGATGTTTCAAACACTGCTGGTCCAAGCGCACTACGCGGACCACGATCGATTCGACGGCGAGTACGTCGGTAAGGGAAATATCGGTTATTTGAACGACCACATCGTTGACTTGAGCACGCATCCGCCACGCGTTCTAAGTGAAAAAACAGGACCGCGGATGAGTGCCTCAGACATCACCTGGGCCTTCGAAAAACTGACGGGCAGGCACGAAGACTTTGTTTTACTGAACAGACGATATGACGATGCCAGGCACGTTAGACCGGAATACGCATTCGATACTCCGGAACAATTTGCTCACGCTCTTTTCAGCAATCAAGCCAGACATCGTCTGCCACTGAGTATTCAACTCAACACATTCCATGAACCGTTCTACACTGATTCAGGAGCTCACCACTCCGCAGCCGAAGGCGGCGAGCACATGGTCAATGTAGTGAAGGTAGAAGTGATGGATCGAGCCGATCCGAATCACAAAATGATTCAAATCAATCCAGCCAATCTATTCGATCCCGTAACCGGCAAGCTCACGGTAAACCTCGATGATGTCTATGTTTCCGTCACCAATCAATGGGGCAAATCATCCAATCATATTTACAAGAAGATTCCCCTTTCTGAAGTATTCCGTGCCACCACGGATCCGATGAATGCTGGTAATTTGAGAACTCTCGAAAATGAGATCCAAAGTCATCCTGGCAATCTGGATAAACAACTAGACTTGTTGAGATACAAACACGAGTTTGAAAAACGTCGCGAAGCGCTCAGCGACGCTGTCACAGCAGAACCAAAAGGCAAGAAGGCCGAACAACTCGCCGCAATCGATCGCCAGAAAGACTGTGTGTCTACAGAAAAACTGATTGAAGAAATCGACAAACTAACCAGTCTTAAGTTGAAGCAGATCGCAGAAAGACCACGAGGACTCGATCATCCCACGAAAGAAGACATGGCGATGCTCGACAAGGCAAAGGGTCTTCTCGAGTCCGCGCAAAAAGATATTAATGAAAGACTTGCTCGCGCGCATCATGGTGCTGATCAACTTCCGACAGCGTCAAGACATAACAAATCGTCTGATGTAGAGTCGCCAGCCATGAAAAAAGCTGAGGCTGACGCAGAACAGCTTCGCAAACGTCTCAATGAGATCGAGTTCGTCTTGAACGAACGTCAGTCGTCCTGCCTGCGAGACGCAAAAGTTAAGGGTACGCTCAGCGAGTTCGGTTTTGAATACAAACTCGCGCAGGCAATCACCGCAGCAGAAAATCGACCTGATGGCTCCGGTCAAAAGGGCGGCGTGGTTACCGCATTTATCGACTTGAATAACTTCAAAAACGTGAATGTTTTTCACTCGATGAAAATGGGCGATAAGGCGCTCGAAGAGTTTGGAAAAGAAGCGTCGAAAGTTTTGATGAAGTACGGTATCGATCCGAGCGAAGCGCTCGGTCACTTTGGTGGCGATGAATTCGGCATACTCTTAGTGGATCGCAAGGACCACCTCAAAATACTCAACGAAATCATGAGGATACGAATCGGTTGCAAACCAGTCTCCGACAATCCTTTGTCGCAAGAAACCTGTGAGTTCGTCACACTCGGCAAGAACGAAAAATTCGAGCATACCTCTTATAAGGTTGAGGTCGATTCAGAGACTGGCAAGCGAAAGATCTCTGAAGAAGCGTCTCCTGTAATTTCGGCTACCTTAGGAGCAGTTCGATGGAAGCCTGGAATGTCCGCTGAAGATGTACTTCAGACAGCGGACAAAGTGATGTTTAAGAAAAAACCGGTTGTGAAGGCGCAACTGCAAGAGACTGGCAGTGCTGTTTCTCATCCATTCGTCAAAGATGTCGTCGAGGTTAAAGGTCAGAAGGACAGCGAGCAGCTCACGCAATTCAACAGACTCGTTGATAGACACAAAGGTGATTTCGTCGCCCATGGAATGACCCGTGAGCAGCTGATGTCTCATAGCAAGGATAACCTGGCAGAGCGAAGCAAACTCTATTTTGACCTGTTGCACAGGCACCGTCATACTCAAATTCTGGACAAACCACAGAGCAAGAAAATTCTCGAGAAGTATATTGAGTCCGCCACTAAAGATGGTGACAGCTCAAAACCGTTCACAATCATCCGCCTATCTGTGGATAATTTCAAACAAGTCAATGACCGAATGCAATCGCACGCAAAAGGTAATCGAGTGCTTCGTGAAGTAGGAAATTTCCTGCGCACACTCGATGCAGACTTCGTTGGCTCGCTGGGCGGCACATCACCGTTTCTTATCGTCAAAGACCCTTCACGGGTCGACGAAATAATGAAAAAGTGCGACGAGTATTTCTTGAAAGTCTCGAAAGAAGATCCGGATCCGAAAAAGATCGGCAAACACACTGATATATCTGCCGGTGAAATCGCTGTCGGATTGAGCGCTGGACAAGTGCAGTGGAAGCGCGGAATGGACATAGAAACTTTGCTCAACAAAGCAGACAACGAAACAGAGAAGGTTCAACATAAACACATTGAGGAAGGTCGCCATACTCGACGAGTTGAAGAGAACCAGGGCACACTACAACGCCGCGCCAGCGATAAAACCAATCAAGAAAAACCGCAGGATGCAAAAGTAGCCAATATTTCACTGGCTGAACGAACCGATCATCTCAACAGACGCAAAGGAAACTCTCCAGACGTCAGAGTTGGGGACTGGACTTACGCAAATTTCAATCGCAATCAAACTATCGTTGCAGAACCATACCTGATAAATAAAATGCACGTGCGGCAAGTAGAACGCGGCGAGGATGGAAAGCCGATTCGCGACAAGGACGGAAAATTTAAAGTCATCAGCGAACATACATTCTTCACCGCAGCGACGAGAAGAGAATTCGCTGACAAACTCACACCTATGCTCAAATGGGATCGAGTAAATCCTGACGCTGACCCGGACGTCCCCGAAACACTCCGCATGCGCACTAGCGTCGCACAAGATGCAATCAACGCATTTATGGAGAGCAAAAATTTACCGCCAATCGAGTTAAAAACAGGACCGGAGATTGACGCGAAGCTAAACAAGTTGAACGCAAAAGCAGGATATGTCGATAGCACCGGCGCAATTTGGGTGAGAAGTGCGGATCTCCTTAACGCGGCAAACCCGGCTTTCATTGCCGCTCTGTATCATGAGGTACTGCATGCCGAGCAAGATGTCGCGATGATAAGAGCTTCGGCGCTCGACACCGTTCGCGCTCGAGTGCAAAACTCAGATACGCAGCACGACAGCAACCCCATAGATCCGGTCGAAACGCGTAAGCATTACTTGATGGTGAGCGGACACTACAACATGATTCGCGATGCCGCAGACTCAACATCGCAAGAGAAAGCAGCCGTTGAAAGCTGGATCAACAAAGTTGTTTCAGACAATCATTCCAAAACATGGGTCAACAATAGAGAACACGTAAAGCTGGATGAATTGAGATCCAGAGACGTCGACTATCAACGTGCCGATTGGTTGCGTAAGTCGTACTTTTCAGGCGAAGCTAAAGGTGAACGAAGAGTCGCAAGAGAGACAGAATCTCAAGTCGATGCGCGCATAAAATATCTGGGCAGCATGGTCAGCGATAGCTTCTCGCGTCCGTTCAGACCGGATGAAGCAAAGCATCTACAAAAACTTGCCGGCAACAGTAATGAACGAGTGAAAATTTACGGGTACGATCCACTCGCGACGGAGTTCGATAATCGCGACAAAACATTTACCGATCTACTTAAGACCGATTCAACATTCGCAGATTTGGTCATCAAGGGAGAACGCGGAAAGTGGCTAAAGGCCTACGAAACGCACGTCGAAGGTCTCAAAACGAAAAGAGCTGAATGCGATGCTCAAATCAAAGCTCTCGATCCTTCATCGCCGGATTACAAGACCCGCCTTCAACAAATAGAAGCAGAGAAACCAGACGTTCAAGATGGTCCCAGAACTCTCAAGATGCTCACTCGCTGGGAATTGAAAGGACTCATCCACGGAATGGAACAACGGGACTGGAAAGAGATTTATGAAACATCGAGCCCCTGGAATTACACACTAAGCGATCACATCCGCCTGGTTGGTGAGGACGCCGTGAATCACAAATCGCGCGTTCACTACAGCACCTACATGCGAAAGGGTGAGGAGCAAGAGGCTCACTACGTAACTAAATCGATGGAAGAGTGCGCTGCGGAAAAAATCGCAGCGATAAGAAGTGAGAAAGACCATGGACCCGAATCAGACCAAAGCGGTTTGGTGCACAGCAGAAAACTTTCATCGGACAGCAGATTGGCTAACGTCAGCACTGAAGACCTGCGACTTCTCGCGGGTGGAAAATGGGCCAACGAAAAAAATATTGAACACATAACGGAAGCTCTAAATCTTGCAATGGATCAAATGCACATAGTTGATCCGGAGACCAATATACGTTTACAAGTTGCGAAACGAAATTGGCAAGAAGCACTGGAAGATGCGCATGTAGCAATTAAATCAGAGCTGCCGGATTTGCTTCCGGAAGATATTTCTGAACGCAATTTTCTCGATCGGAAAAACATTCGACAGGCGTTGAAAGAACACCCCGATTTACTCGAGATGTACGACAACGCAGTTAACTCATACACTGACTACAGGCTCGCTTGCCGCGACGAGGTCAACTTCGTCAGACGCGCCAACGCTGAACGCATCAACCAGGCTCTTGCCGAAATAGCAGCGGGTACCGGTGAGCCACCGATGGAAGTATTCGCAACCCACCTCGGCTCCGCGAGCGCCGCCCACAAGCTTGGCACAAACAGGCTATTCATCACGGATGAAGCTTTGCGCGGCATGGTACCACTCGATCAACTAATAAAAGATATTGGTCACGAGTTTTCACACAATGCGCAGAATGCGTTGATTGTCAGAAAGCTCGCAAACGATCTCAAAATCGATTCACATCCAACAGATGAACAGATAATCAAGCTCCAGAACGTCTACAAGGACCGAGTCGGGCAGCCACTGGAAACCGAATATCTCTTAAGTGCTCTTAAGGGAAACAGAAAAATTTCGGAAGGCGACAATCAAAGGGCCGAAATTCTCATTAAATCATTCGCGGAGATTAGAGACGGCGATCGACTTCGCAACGAGAAAAATATCATCAGCTCTGCGCTGCAACAACTTGAGACTGCAGCTGGTGTAGACGCAATTATGGAGCGTATTTTGCAGTATCCGGTTGATCCTTCGAATATAAAAGACAACCCTGTTTTGAAACTTCTATTTCCGCATTTCGATACCAATCACATGCATGGGTTTATCGACAAATATAGAAACAACAAAGAACAATGGGCGATAGCCGCAGAAAACACCAGAAATCTCTGGAAGGTGCAACTAGAAGGGCGATTGATCAATCAGAACGAGCTGATTGCGCAACACCAGATACGGTATCAAGATTGGGCGCACGAAAAGGAATCATCGGCTGTTGGCGAGTTGGTTGCGAGATACCTACAGGAAAATCACGGAAAACGCTGGAGCGAGTCCGACGCACCTAAAGTGACCGGAGATGTATTAGGCGGACTTCACACCCGACTTCGCAACGGCGACAACCACGATACCGTTTTTGAAGACGGACTGGTTATGTCCGACGAGTCACGTAATGGCGAGCCGACGATGAGACATCGCGGTGTAATAAATCTGACTGATGCCCTGGTTAAGGGGCTAGAAAACAGTCCATTAACAACGGCTGAAAACGCCACTCTTGCAAAACTCGGGCTGGATAGCGGCAATTTCAATCGCGCCACGGCCGAACAGTTCTTATTGAAGCTGACCGAATCAAAAGAAGGCACTGCACTGCTGGAACAAATCTCACAGGGGCCGCTTGGCGCGGTGGAGATGAAGGGCGTAAAACAGATTTATGACAACAACGAACGCATCGTTTTCGGAGAAGCCAGTTCTTTGCACACTTCGGCAGTCATCGAAAAGGTACGAGCGAAGCAGCTTTCAGCCCTCGATGACACTCTCATTCTACTGGAAACTTTCACAACCAAGAGCGCGACCTCCGTCCTGAATGCAAAGGACAGCCTCCAAATGCTGCAAGCTCAACAGTTTGCAGAGCGAGGAATTAAGTACCTCGACCGCCTGGAGGACGGCGGCAGAATTTCGGAAGACGAACGGTCAATGCGCAACGATCTGAAGAAGCAGCTTGACGCGCTCAACAGCTCTCATAGCCGGGCGGACCAAACGCTCAACAAACAAATTGTCGAGCTAAACAAAGTACAACTTGGTACCGCCCAATTAGATACTGAAACACGAAGCGTTTTGGCTGCTAAGTTAGATCAGGAGACCAACAAGATATTCGAAAGAGATTCTCAAACCGGTGAGACAAAACGATCGAGCGCAGATCTCGCAAGTTTGAATGAAACAGCAAACCTTCTGATCAGGTTGGGCACCACGGATGATACCTTGTCGCGGGAAGTTGTTAAAACTGTATGTCAACGCGATTTAAAGAATCCAGAAGTCATCGATGCCGTGCGATTAGCACAACTCCGCTTGGAGCTATTGGAAAACCCACATGGTTTGGACGATACACGCGGGCAGATCGTGCTGGAGCAACTGAATAAGACACTCCTGAAGTATACGAAGGAATACCGAAACATCTCTGGCGAGCAGCTTCAAATACCTAGAGAGTCCGCCGAAGCGAGACTTCAGCTTACCAGGGCACTAAGCGAGTCGGCTAGTGAAACAGATGGTCGATTCGAAAGACTTCTGGAATTCGCTGATTTCGCCGATCGTCACCCGGATATTCCAATTGGCTTCAGACAAGTCTCCGCGATGGATACATCTGAGGCATCAAAATCCGCAACAGCGAGCTATCTCAATCTGCTTACACAGCACGCAAAAAATTCAACCCTTGATCTGAAATCACTCAAAACAGATCCCAGAGTACACGTCGGCGATGATGTGGAAGACTTGTGTAGCACAGCAACTATGAGAGCAGCTCAACGCGGAGATCTGGGAGATTGGACCTTTATTCCGACTGGAAAAAACTCCACCGCGGATAGCTCGAAAATTGATGGGTTCTTCATGGACTTAAAAACTGGCGAGATGGTTCCAATTGACTTCACCGAGCGCGATAAAGGTTCTGAAAAGAAGATTGCCGCGAATAAGGCTAAAGGGATCGCAACAACAGACGAAGTGAAGTGGTTCTATCAACTTCCGCAGGATAAAGCCGTCATCTTCGCAAACAATCCGGAGCAGATTCACAATTTCATCGACGCAATGAAAAGAGAAGGAATGACTTTCTCTCTAAGTGATTTCGAGAAAGCGGGAATACCATTCCCCTCGATTGAACATTGGACAGGTCCTACTCCAGCGAGTCTTCGCGATTTAGTAGCAATCAGCAAAGGTGCAACTGGTCTGTCTAAAGGGCAAGATAACTGGTCCCATTTAGCCCAATACGCGATGGCACCAGTCACCTACATTAAGAACAATGCGCACCCTCGACTACACAGCACTGATCCGATGAGAGCTTCGATGTATGGCGTCGCTGCAGAATATCATATGAAGCGATCGGACGTTGATGTTCCAGATAATGCGAGAAATCAGATCAAACGCGACATCGTCGACGCGCTTGATGCGGAGCTTGGTTCGAAAGAAGTGAGTGTCGCGGAATTAAGAGAGAAATTGCCTGTGGCGCTGGAAATCGCAAGAGTTGCTCCGAATCTGCGCCAGCTTGGTGTTAGCGATCCTGCCGTGATGAAAGACATAGTGGTCCTTTGCAGAAATCCGAAGATCAGCCTGCAAGAGGCGGCACAAGCGTGGACTCAGATATTGCCTGGTATCACCAGTGATGGCGCCACTTTGGCAGATGCCGTGGAGGTTGGTAAACTTCACAGTCGGTTGCGAGCCGTTAACGTGACCGTCAGCGATTCTGATGCTTTTAAAGCAGCACAAATTATCGCTCAAAATCCGAACATCTCTCCATTGGTTTCAGTCGCAATCTCCAGAGTACCAAGCGAATACCGCGAGCAACTGGTTCCTCAACTTTCCGGCACCGAAAAAATAACCAAAGAAGAACTAGTTGAACTAGCTTTAAACCATGGGCTGGAGGCGGAAGGCAGCGAAGAAAAAGCCTGGACGGCATTGCACAAGGCTGCGGATGAACTCTAGCCATAGATTTTTAGTCATCAAGATCCGCATTTACAAAAGAACAGGTCCTGTTGCGTTTCGTGGACAACTCGAAACGATCGCAGTACAATCAGCCCATCATGCAAGTTCAAAGAAGGCGCACACTCCATAATCTGCTTCGAAGCGCAGTTTGCGTGTCAGTGCTTTGCGTGTTGAGCGCGTGCGCTAAGGACGAAGGGTCAAGCCTCGCTGTAGACAAAATGTCAGTCGAACAGCAGCAAGCAACTAATTTTCTACCGCTAAACCCCGACAGCCCCGGTACGCCAGTCCAGGTTGCGAATTACCTGGTGCCCAACAAATACACCATCGTCGCCTACTTCAGCCCACACGATGCAACAAGCGTGGAAATCGAGCCGAAGCTGATCCAATTAGCACAGACCAGAAACGACATCGCCTTGAGAACGGTCAATATCAATCGCCCGGAAGTAACAAGTATCGATTGGCAATCTCCAATTATTGTGAGTGAGGAAATTCAGTCGTTGCCTTTTTTCCGGATATATGATCCCCAACAGAGCCTGCGAGCCCAGGGGCGACCAGCGTTTGAACAGATCAAACAGTGGATTGAATAGTCGTTTAACACTGCGTTCAACTCGCTATCAGTTGAACGATACCGAGGTCAATACCAGTTGTTAAACTGGGCGGCCGGGCAAAGCTCTACGCCCTGACCACTGTATAATTGTCCGAGCACACCCGCTGAAACTGACACATGTCGAACATCTTGATAATCGAAGACAGAATCGATCTCGCCAATCTGGTGCGGTCCTTTCTCGAGTTTGAAGACCATCAAGTGGAGGCGCTCCATACCGGGCGCGGAGCGGCTGAGAAGATTCAAACTGGCTCGTTCGATCTGATCATTCTCGACTGGGATCTTCCTGAAGTCAGCGGGATTGATATTCTAAAAACTGTGCGAGCCGCCGGAACATTGACACCAGTTTTAATGCTTACTGGGAAAAACCAAATCGGTGACAAAGAAGCCGGTTTTGACGAAGGCGCTGACGATTATCTCACCAAGCCATTCGACATGAAAGAGTTGGGTCTGCGAGTTAAAGCACTTCTTCGTCGTTCACGGTCAGCGCCGGCCACCGCTACCAAAAACAGTATCACGCTGGATACAGCAAAACTTCGCGCCACCAAAAATGGCCGACCGGTTGCATTAACACCAAAAGAATTCGAACTATTAGCATACTTATTGAAGACAAAACCGCCCCATTCCGCAAAAACGTTGCTCGACGAGATTTGGAGAAACGGCTCAGACGCAAGCAACGACACGATTAGAACCACATTGAAGCGACTGCGAAAAAAACTTGGTCCTGACACTAACGAATTGAAGGATGAAAACTTCCCTGATTTGTTTGGCGACAAGGAACAACTCGGCACCGCCAGCGGTGCGCAGCGGGTTGAAGATGACGCCCTGGATCCCTTTCTGGGAATAATCCTGGACGAAAAATATGAATTAGTGGAGCTGCTTGGCGG
>JBGAHZ010000006.1:0-242734 GCA_044225915.1 Obscuribacteraceae bacterium (SeqCode) | reverse complement strand
TTTTGTTGTCGGATCTTTTTTGCATCCGTAAATGCAGCCCACAGCTCTGCCTCGGTAAAGCAGCATCGCTGCTCGCGAAAGACGGCTCTCACAGGCGGCTTTAACGCATCCTGTTTGCATACCGCCTTCCAGTTGAGTTATAAGCCACTCAACGTCGTAGTCACCAATTCTCATAGTGCGAAGCGAGTCTGCTTCGATCGGCGGCATGATTAAGTCGATAGCCCGTCGGAGCTGGAAGCGTCTGGTAGGTACTCCGTCCGCGTAGCGCTGCGCAGGCTGAGCGCCGGTCAGGTATTGAGAATTAGGGTCATGCTGATGCTGTGGTGGTGCCCCTGATGGCGCCGCGAATTCTTGCGGCATGTTTGGAGGCATCTGCGGCTGCTGTGCCGGCAGTGGTCCAGTCATGTACTGGTTGGATGGAGCTTGGTACTGCTGACTCGGTAGCGGTCCTGTGGCGTACTGCTGCGCCGGGTTACCACCACTGGAGTACTGGTCTTGCTGCTGAGGATACTGCTGTGCTTGATTTCCACCACTGGAATATTGATCGGGGTGTGCCGCTTGATGATTAGGCGGCGCGGCCCAATCTGTCGGTGCTGGCTGTGGCTGCGGTGCATAAGGGTTTGGTCCCGTAGCATATTGATCTTGATTCGAGTACTGCTGCTGGTCCGTGTATTGTTCCTGCTGCCCGTACTGCTGAGCGGTGGTGTACTGATCCGACTGGTCCGGCACCGCCTGCTGAGCCGCTGTGGTGTAATTGGATTCGTTATCCAGTTGGTCTTCCCAATTGACGCCACCATAGTTTTTCTTGACCAAATCGCCTTTGCCGTGCGTAAAGCGCTCCGACAAAAGCATGCGATTTTTATCGATACAAACGAAGGTCGCCAGCACGTCGTCTCCGACATTGTGCCGAGCGTTAGATGGCAGATATCCCGGCAGATTGTCCTTGACGATGATGACGGAATATCCGCCCGGCTCAGGTTTCGCTATCTTGGCGATAACGTTTTGACCGGGCTTGTAGCCTTGAATTTTCCAGGGATTGAGTCTGCTTGCCATTAATCCCTAACTAACGAGGATTCGAAATTTGGGTTTGGGGTTGGGAACTGAATTTCAGATCGTCATCCAATGCCTAGCGAGTGGTTAGAACTTCCGATAAGAGTAGCCCCATAGCCTATCTTACAGGAAAAGCCTGTTGGTCAGAACGTTCCAGGCTTGCTTGAGCAGTCGAAGTGGACCGAGATTAGCCCCTCGCTTAGTATGTGCCACATTTCCGCAAGAATTATTACTCTCATCACAATAATTACTTATAGGATGCTCAGAAGTCGATTTTTCAGAGGTGCATGGCGACGGAACCGCTTGTGCAGTTTTATGACAGCTCAAGCAGCTTCCAGCACATGTCGGATCTAAATCTTGCCATGTGTTGCATCGTGGACAGCGCATGGATAGTGACGATGACGATGGAATAGCCAGCGGCATTGCACAGTTTGTGCACGTCGGACCGGTCTTCTTGTCCATTTGTGGCAGCGTCATCCTCAGCCCTTTAAGATTCTTTCGGCGCCGATGGTTTTACTGTAACACTGAGCGCTAGTTCTCTACCTATAGCTATTTCAACATGCTTCTTGCTGATAATTACAGGTCCCTTAGAAATATTCTTTTGAACCTGAATTAATGAACCCTCTCCAATGCCAAATCGCAGCGTTTGAAACTTCACTTCTTCATCACGTGTACCCGTGACGATGAGCCAATCGCCGTCTTTCGCTTCTGCTAACGTCAATTCCTTAGACTCTGTCATATTTTTGATTTCTCTTTGATTTGTCAGGAATTGAACTTGAAGATTTGACCGGTGCAGTCACTAATTTCAGTTCGGGTAAACATAATTAGCGTGTTTTTCGGCACTGCGGGCAGATTCCGAAGATTTTAAATTGGGCGTCGACAACGTCGAAATTGTATCGAGCTCCGATTTTTTGTCCGGCCTCTTCTAAAAAGTGGTCCTCGAATTCAAGCGTCGAGTTGCAACTCGTGCAAATGATGTGCTGGTGCGGTAAGTCGTCTTGCTTCAGTTCGTAGTGTTTATGCCCCTCGGCAAAATCCAGCTCGCGCAACAAACCCATTGAGGTCAGCAATTTTAGTGTCCTGTAGGCTGTGGCTAAACTGACGCTGGAACCTCGCTCGACGAGTTTGCCATGTAGTTCTTCTGCAGAAAGGTGCTGACCGTGCGGCAGATTTCTGAAGATCTGCAAAATCAATTCTCGTTGCGCCGTGACACGGTGACCGCGTTTTCGCAAGCTGTCGAATACAGGATCTGACAGATCGTCTGCGTTTAACTGGTCAATTTTTTCGCTGTTGGGATTTATCACGCGTTTTCCCCTGAACTTTATGGCTCCGAGCTGAGGTTTGGAACCTTGCAACACCCCGATGATACCTGATCTTTGCTTATCGTACCTGAGCAGCGGTGTGTGCCGGCGCGAAAACTACTTGGCAGAGAGCTGGCGCAGTGAGCCTTTCAAGAATTGTCCGGTAAACGATTCTTTGGTTTTTGCCAGGGTTTCCGGGGTTCCGCAAGCCACGATCGTTCCGCCGTCTTCTCCGCCATCCGGTCCAAGATCGATCACCCAATCAGCTTGCTTGATTACATCAAGGTTGTGTTCGATGATTAAAACCGAATTGCCGCTGTCTACCAGTCGGTTTAAAACGTGCAAAAGTTTGTCCACGTCCGCGAATGAAAGCCCGGTGGTTGGCTCGTCTAGGATGTAGATCGTTTTGCCCGTCGAGCGCTTTGATAATTGCTCGGCCAGTTTGACGCGTTGAGCTTCACCGCCGGAAAGTGTGGTTGCCGGTTGACCGAGTTTCACGTAGTCGAGTCCGACTTCCATCAATGTTTCCAGCTTGGCGTGCGCCTTTGGAATGCTCGCGAAGAAACTGACTCCTTCTTCAACTGTCATCTCGAGGATGTCAGAAATCGATTTTCCTTTGAACTTAACTTCCAGTGTCTCGCGGTTATAACGCGCCCCTTTGCAGACTTCACAAGTGACGAAAACCGATGGCAGGAAGTTCATCTCGATCTCGTTCATGCCCTCTCCGTGGCAGGCTTCGCAGCGTCCACCCTTGACGTTGAATGAGAATCGTCCCGGCAAATAACCTCTGGCTTTTGCTTCTGTTGTCATCGAGAAGATCTCGCGAACAGCATCAAACAATCCTGTGTAAGTTGCAGGGTTGGATCTGGGAGTTCTGCCGATAGGTGATTGATCGATGTCGATCACCTTGTCCAAGAAGTCAGCGCCCTCGACCTTCTTCATGCCTTTTGGCATTGCGACGGTACCGTAGAGGTGATGGCGCAAATACTGGTAAAGCAGATCGTTTACCAGAGTGGATTTTCCTGAGCCACTAACACCGGTGACCGCAACAAACTTATTTAAAGGTATCTCCAGGTTGAGATTTTTCAAATTGTTTAAATTGGCGCCGGTAATTTTTAGCGATTTACCGTTGCCGGAGCGCCGTTTCGCGGGCACCGGTATTTGTTTTCTTCCGGAGATGTAAGCTCCCGTCGACGATCGTTTTGATGCTTCAATCGTGGCGAGCTTGCCTTCTGCCACCACTTCGCCACCATGGACCCCGGCACCAGGGCCGATATCAATGATCCAGTCTGCGGCGCGAATCGTATCCTCGTCGTGTTCAACCACCAATAGCGTATTGCCAAGCTCTCTCAGCCTCTGCAGCGTTCCAATCAATCGATTGTTGTCTCGCTGGTGCAAACCGATCGATGGTTCGTCCAGTACATAAAGTACGCCGGACAATCCTGATCCTATTTGTGTTGCTAATCTGATTCGTTGAGCTTCGCCACCAGATAAGGTGCCTGCTTGCCGCTCTAGTGTCAAATAACCGAGACCGACATCGATGAGAAACTTGAGGCGCGAACGTATCTCAATCAAGACCTGATGGGCGATCTTCTTATGTCGTTCGCTGAGTTGATCGGGCAGTCCTTCAAAAAATGCGGATGTCTTAACGATCGACAATCTGCAGACTTCGGCAATGGAAAGTTTTCCAACTGTGACAGCAAGACTTTCTTGTTTCAATCTAGAGCCGTTGCATTTTGCGCAAGGCATCTGGGTCATGTAAGCCTCGATGTCTGCGCGAACTTTGTCTGAATTCGTCTCCCCATGCCGTCTTGTCAGGTTGGAAATTACGCCTTCGAACGCTTTTTTGTATGTCCAAAATTCGGTGCCGTCGAATGAATCGTGGCCGAGTTTTATTTTGTCTTCTCCGGATCCGAAAAGAACATATCCCTGATTTTTCTTCGACAGTTCTTTAAAAGGAACGTTCATGTCGAATTTATAGTGTTTCGCTACGGAGCTGAGAATTTGTTCGTAATATGAATTGCCTGTTTTGGCCCAGGGGTAGATCGCGCCCTCACTGAGAGACTTGTCTGGATCTGGCACGACAAGCGCCGGATCAACCTCGAATGTGCAACCTAAACCGTCGCAATCGGGGCATGCTCCGTAAGGACTGTTGAACGAGAAAACGCGCGGCGAAATTTCGGCAAAACTGATGTTGCAATTTGCGCAGGCGAAATTTTCTGAAAACAAAAGCGGTTCTTTTTCAGCCGATTTATCTCGTTTCCCATTGCCACTGTCAGCGGTGTCACCACCCGACAGTACGTCGACGAGAACGTTCGATTTACCCCATTTTAATCCCACGGAAATGCTGTCGGCAAGCCGAGATTGAATGCCCGATTTAATTACAAGGCGATCGACAACCAGTTCGATGTCGTGTTTTTTGTTTCTATCGAGTTCGATGTCGTCATCGAGATGATAAACCGTCGAATCGATGCGCACCCGCGCAAAACCTTCTTTCCGCAGATCGGCAAACAGGGCGGAGTACTCACCCTTACGACCGGATACCAGCGGTGCCAGCACCTGGAGTTTTGTGCCTTCAGGCAAGCTCAGCACCTGGTCGACGATCTGATCGATGGTTTGTGGATTGATCAGTCTGTTGCAATTGGGACAGTGTGGAATGCCGACGCGAGCGTAAAGCAGGCGCATGTAGTCGTAAATTTCCGTCACGGTGCCCACTGTCGAGCGCGGGTTGTGACTGGTGGCCTTTTGATCGATTGAGATTGCCGGACTTAATCCTTCAATTGCATCGACATCCGGTTTGTCTAACTGACCCAAGAATTGTCGTGCATATGCGGAAAGTGACTCGACATACCGCCTTTGTCCTTCGGCAAAAATCGTGTCGAAGGCCAGTGATGATTTCCCCGAGCCGCTGACACCGGTAATTACAACCAGCTTGTTTCTCGGAATTTTGAGACTTATATTTTTTAAATTGTGTTGTCGGGCTCCACGAACCGTGATGACATCAGCCTCCACGAATTCTCCGGAGCCATTGCGAGCGCCAGGCATAGATTCGCTCCAAATGGGTATCCGTCGCTCCCCTTCTTCGAACCAGTCGGGAATGCAACAAAATAAATAGTATCGCCTTTTTCCGCCAAAGGCTCGTTGAAGTCAAGAATTTAGAACAAAAAACTACTGTTTTATGCCATATCTGTGAGGGTACATCCTCTTTAGTCTGTTTATTAATATACAAAAGGACAAGGCGTCTCACATGTGGCCGAAACGCAAGAAGAGCAAAGCGCGCGCGACAAAGCTAAAGCTTAAGGCTATGCAGGCGCCCAATGAACAGCAGGGGCAACAGCAGGAATTTCAAGACTTCGATGATGTCCCTGAGGCGGAGCCTCAGGCGGAACCGCCACAAGCACCTCGCAATCAGCAGGATGAACTGATTTCTGGTGTTTGGAAGTCAAAGGTCCTGAATAACTACAAACAAAATCCCAAGAATTCTCATAATCTGCTGGCTCGAATTCCTACAGGCAAGGCGGCTTTCGAGGCTGGTGAGCGGCAGAAGGCTGAGCTGATCAAAGAAGCGATGATCAAAGTAGTCGACCGCATGTTCGATAACTTTCAAAACACCGCCTACGAGTTCAATCAAGTCACTGGCGGCACAAACCTGGAGTTGTCTTGGATTCGTCCGCATTTCGTCCAGGAAGAGGTATCTAATTGGCACGACTCGACGAAAGTTACCTATGATGTTTTCGTCGGTCGAATCTCGACTCGGTACTGGACTCTCGCCGTGCGTGGGACAGCCACGGCTGTCGACACCTATATATTGCCGAGCGAAAAACTTTTGGGTTTTAGCACGACCCCATCGAACTATCCCACTTATCTTTCCTTAGTGGCTGAATGCGACGGCTTGTCGGTTGACTGGCTGGTAGCTAAAAAACCGCTTGAGCCTGATATCTTGCCCAGCGTATACCGAGCATTACTCGATGGGTTGATTCGATTTGCCAGCGAAGAAGCACTACCCGGTGAAACATTTCGATTGGAAGACATCGGTATCGTTCCCGAAGCTACCGCACCATCAGAAGAACCGCTCGGCTATCAAAGTGTGGATAAACACGACCTTTTAGGGCAGAGTTCCGCGCGCAACAAAGTGGTCTCTCCCAGGATTTCATCACCCAGTATTTCGTCCGTAAGCGGGAGCGGGAGCAGTAGCGCCGACCGTTTCATCGATAACATAAGCAATCAGGTCGCTCAAGCTGCTCAAAATGAAACTGACAGATTTCGTGAGTCGATGCAGGCCCCTCCATTCGGTACCAGCACTCGCGCTCCAGGTGGTATGAGTCAAAGCGGGGTGATGCGCGCTTCGGTGCAACCGCAGGATCTCCAGCAGGTTCAAGCCGTTGAAGAAAACGATGGCGACTCCGACGATGACGGGCAGTGGAAATCTGTTGCGTCGGATCAGGCAGTTCGATCTGACTGGCAGAAATATATGGAAGCAACTAAGAAGCAAGTTAAGCAACAGGCGAAGGCTGCTCCTGCCGATGATGATAACTGGAATTCCTTGCCTGGCACTGAAAAACTGGCGCGCACGGAGCTGCGCGGGTCTCAAGCACCGATGAGCAGCAGTCAGGTGATGCAAGGCGCTCAGATGTCCAACAGCCAGGTAATGCAGGGTGTGCCTTATCCGAGCTACGGCAATAGTGCAGATCCTCCGGAGTTGTTGAAGCCGGCCGATCACTCTCCGCTTCCGCAAATCGATCAAAGCGGCGGCTATCCAAATTATCCTGGCTTGAGTCAATCCGGCGTCAATTCGGCGCAGCAAGCTGCGCCTCCGAAACCGTCTGTCAGCAGTCAGTCCGGTGTCAGTTCGACTCAGCCGTATCCAAACCAACAAGGCATCAATCAATCCGGCGTCCATTCCACTCAGAGCGCACCGCCCGCTTATCAGAACCAGCCGGCAATCAATCAGTCTGGTGCTTTTTCGACACAACAAAGTGGTGTCTACTCAGCGCAACAACCGCAGTTGCCACCACAAATGATGCCCCCCGGTTATAACCAACCAATGGGAATGCCTCAGCAACCACAGATGATGCAGCCTGGAATGGCAAATCATCCGGGTCTGCCCAGCATGCCCGGAATGATCAATCCAACGCTCGGTCAATCCGGCGTTCATCAACAGCCGAGATTGCCGGAGCAATTTCAGAAAGCCGTGCCACCGCAAGGACTGATCGCTCCGCCGCCCGGTATGATTCAAATGACCCCTCCTCAGGGAATGAGTCCAGTCGCTCCGATTGTGCCACCGCAAATGGTGCCTGGTTATCCCGGTGATCCGCATCAACCCGCTCCTGGATCCGTCGCGGCTCGATACGCGGAGCAGCAGCGTGCCGCAGCACTTCAAGCACAATACACGACCGGCGGGCAGCAGGCGTTGCCGCCGCAGTACGACACCGGACGCCAGCAGGCGATACCTCCTCAGCAGTACAATACCGGCGCGCAGTCAGCAGTTCCGCCTCAGTTCAACACCGGTGGACAGCCCGCTTTGCCGCCGCCGTACAATGTCGGGGCGCAGCAATCTCCGGCTCAATACAACACAGACGCGCATCAGCAATTGCAACTTCAATACGCGCAGGGTGGCTACGCCACGACTCCTGTACCCGACAGTCCGCCGTCCACTGAAGACAGCGAAAGCTATTTGCTGTCTGAATCAGATGTGGACGAGCAAGCAGAACAATATCCCGAAGAATATCCAGCGGAAGAGCAGGCTGAGGAAGAGGGGTGGCAGCCAGAAGACGAGCAATCCGAGGAAGTAGAAATCGAGGAAGTCGAGGTTGAACTCGAAGTTGAGGAAGCGACGTGGGAAGAACCCGCGAATTCTGCGTTTTCAAACTCGGCTTTTCCGCAAGAGTCATTCAATGAGCTGCCTGTGATGTCGAATGATGCGTTGCAAAAATTCGAAGCCGCTAACAAGGCCGGTTTTGTTTTCTCGTCTGAGAATGACTTGGTCGATGCCATCAGTGTAGTTCTCGACACTATTGATAGCCAGATTGAATTACTGGCGCAGCAGGGGACAGAGGCTTTTCGTCAACGCGACTTCCGCCGGGCTGAAGCGATAATTAAACTCTCCGAGCGCCTGACCAGCTTTAAGAGCGAGTCGCAGGCGATACTACAACTTATGTCGGAGAACGAGCAGTAGAGATGCAGGCTGGAAGCCTGCGCTCCCAGGATCCTTAAATAACGCATTCGTAAAACGTTGTTGCTGGAGTTGGAGAACGAGCAGTAGAGATGCAGGCTGGAAGCCTGCGCTCCCAGGATCCTTAATTAACGCATCCGTTAAACGTTGCGCGCCGGAGTCGGGAGAACGTTGCGCGCGGGAATGGGAGAACTTTGTTCGCGGGAGCGGGAGAGCGTTGTTCGCGGGAGCGGGAAGAACCTAGTTTCCTCGTCTTACAAGTCCTGGTCGTCGGTAGAGCCTGTTGCAGGTTCTGTTTCAGAGGTGTTTTTGGTTGGTCCGGAGCTTTCGTCTGTGTTGTTTTTCGTGGTGTTATCGGTGGTGTCACGCGGTCCGGGTTGTTGGTCTCCGGGGAATGCGAAAAGCTCTTTGAACATTGCATCGAAGTAATCGTGGTTGGCGTAGCAGAAGATTACTGCGATCAGCAGCACGAACGCGATTAGTAGTTGTTTTAAGACGCCTGGCTGTGAGTTCGACGGTGGTTTGAACTTGCCACTGCGCGTGGTGTCTCGTTCTGGTTTTTCCACCAGGCTGGCAGGGAGGCGATTGCGGCTTGTCGTCTTTCTCGGAGTGCGTGGCGGTGTAGCTGGATTCTTCTTCCCCTCGCTTGTGATCCGTTGTTTGTCGTTGGTGACTTCGCCGGTTCTCATCCTGCTCTTCGGCATGTTTTGACCGCTAGAGCGTGGACCCGGTGGCTGTTTTACAGCGCTGTCAGTGCTGGCCGCAATTACCTGCGGACCGGTGAGTTCAAACTTCAAGCGCTGGTCTTCGGGAGGGGCAAAATCCATATCCGGCACCGGCTCTGGTGTCACTACGCGAGGCGGAGTCTTTGCAGTTTCCGCTGTCTTTGTCGGCTTCGCCCAGCGGTCTTCGCCGGCAAACTCAGATTTAGTGGTGGTTTTATTCAATCGATCTTGAGAGCCGAAGCGTGGAATATCTTCCGATGTGACTCGCTGCTGCATCTCCGAAGTAGCTTTTTCTTTTTTCGGTCGGCCAAGTTGATCGGACGTAACCCGTCTGGCATCCAACTCATAGTCTGGTACCACGTCCGTGATTGGATGTTTGCCGGACGCGCTCAGAATATTCGACTGTTGTTTCGGCAAAACGTCCACGCTGTTGTTGAGCGCCTTTTCGAGGTCGCGCTTCACTTCCATCATTGTTTGATAGCGATCTTCCGGCTTCTTCTGCATTGCGCGGAAGACGATTTGTTCGAGTTCCGTTGGTATTTCAATATTCGGATTGGCTTGTTTAAAAGTCGGCGGTGGCTCGGAGATCTGCTTCATCATTGTGTCTGCGTAGTTTCTTCCAAGAAATGGCACTTCACCTGTCAGTGCCTCGTACATAACAACGCCAAGTGAATAGATGTCGGTTCTGGCATCAATAGTGGTGCTACCCATGCATTGCTCGGGGCTCATGTAGATCGGGCTGCCCCAGACTTCTCCAAGGCGCGTCAGCTTTTGTGTTCCTTCAGTCACCTTCGCAATTCCGAAGTCCACGATTTTTACATAGTCATTGGTGCCGCCTCGTTCTACCAGCATGATGTTGCCTGGTTTTATATCGCGGTGTACTGCGTCGTGTTTGTGTGCGTGTCCGATGGCTGCCGCGACTTGTACGAAAATGTCCTGAAAGCGACCGAGTTCCAATCGTCCTTGCGTGCGCAAAATTTCGCCGAGGCTGGTGCCGACCAGATAGTCCATGACGAAGTACGGCTGTCCACGCTTGTTTGTACCGTAGCCGTAGAAAGTGACGATGCGAGGATGGTTGAGACGGTTGAGAACATCAGCCTCTCGCTTGAATCGTTTGACCACCATCTCGTCGCCCAGGACTTGTGTGCGTAAACATTTGACCGCAACAATCTCTCCGGATTTGAGATCCTTCGCTTTATAGACCAGGCTCATTCCGCCTTTGCCCAGCAGCGAGAGAACGTAATAGCGGTCTTCCAGTGTGATGCCGACGAGAAGATCTAGTTTGTCTTGAGGGATGAGTATCTGATAAGTAATTAGCTCGCCTGTTTCCGGATTGCGAGCGAGCTTCGGTGACAGGGATCGAATGAACCCCAGTGAGATTTTTCGTAGAGTGTCTTTCGTCAGCATTTGCGCTTTCGCGGCAGATCCCCGTTGCCAAACCGATTCGCTTGACAAGATAGATAATAGACACATTCAACTTGTTCCCCTTCCTAACGGGGATCAATCTGGAATGGTGCCGTGTTTCAGTGCGTCGTGTACGTGAAGCCGTTGAGCAAGATTTGTATGGTTCCCATCGCGGCACCGATAACCATGCCGAACATCTCGAGCGCATGCAATTCGTTTTGGCAGATTCTATAAACAAGCATCTCGAGTTTTTCCGGAGCAAACAGATCGATTTTCTTTGCAATCAACGCATGCACTCCAAGCGATGGAATGGCATGTTCGACCATGGTGCCCAGTTCTCGTTTCAAATACGAATATGCAAAACTGGAAATATTTCTTTTGACATTGCCGAGCCATTCTTCAGGAATTGTTTCCGGATTGAATCGGAGCACGGCATTGCGGACGGTTGCCATTGCCTCATCCTCAAGCTTGCGGCAAGCGTCGAGGATGTCTGCTCTGTGTTCGACTAAAAATGCTTCGACAAATTTGACGACGTTCTTTTTCAAATTCGCGATGTTGTCCAGAGGCATCGAACGCAGGTCGAAATTGGCTATTTGAATGGCGATCTGATGTTTGATACCGAATCGTTTTGTCAGATCTCCTATCAGTTTGTGCGCTTCGTTAGGTTCTTTTTCTAAGAAAGAGCGCCACTCAGTGCAAACTCTTTTTACACCGATTATTCGTGCCAGAATCCGATACGGACCGCTGGCATGAACATTGATCGATTCTTCGAGAGCGTTGATATTCTGCGGGCTCAGAAGAGTAATCAGACCGTTGCGAATTTTTTCAGGGGTAAGAAAATTCTCCATGATGCGCGCGGCGATTTCGTTTGCTTGATCGATGTTGATTCGCGTCGTCATCAAAACTTGATCGAAAATCTTTTCGGTGATTGAGGCGATCTTCGTATCCGTGCCTTGTTCGAGCGAAGTGATCGTTGAGTCGACGAACTGCCGCAATATAGTCGGGCTAAGCGTTGCAATGTCGTTGGCAAGACGGTGCAACTTAGTGGTATCACGGAATTCTTTGAGAAAAACATTGTCGACAAACAGGTCTACTGATTTGAAAATGTTCTCTTCAGTAACAAGCTCTTCGGCTCGCATTTTGATGTCTTCTGGCGTCAGAAGCGTATCGGTGATCGTGGTTGCTACTGCTTGTGCCAGTTTCGATTGACGTTTTGGAAAGATACCAGGCGTCAACGGGAGCTGAATCTGAGTAAAAGGAATGAAGTGAGGCTGGTACGGACGAAACAGCATGCGCACTGCTAGCCAAGTTGCGGCATAGCCGTGAAATGCATAAAACACTGGCGGGAAAATAGCCTTTACCAAAAACGCCTGAGGATTGGCGAAAGGATCAAAAAGAAACGAGTAGTCGAACCCGATGCCGAAAATTTCCATACGATACAGATGCCGCCTTTCTGAGCTAAGTTTAAACCATTGTTGTCCGTTTAGTTCAATCGATAACTGTCGCGACAATCGTCTCTATCATTCAGGTGCGTTTTCAAGACTGAGCACACCTTCAGGTCGTTTCGCATAGACGCCTTGTAGGCGCCTGTGCCGCTGCGTGACAGTAGCGTTTTGAACTGGATTCCGGGCACCTCCAGGAAGCCCCTACAATCTTTTTATGGAGTCTGATTACTTGGCACTCATCTAGCACGGCGCAAGCCCGGCGTCTTTCCTATAATGTAGGCGTGAACGAATCAGTAAGCGGAGTGAACGAGGGGACCGAGTGAACCGAACTGATCTAGTAAGTGTAGTCAAAGCCTTTCAGTCCACCTCTTGCCGAGTTGCCGTTCTATATGCCTGTCTGCTCGTGCTTCCTTTGCCCGGACTTGCTTCGGTCATACCAAAAGCTTCAGAACGCGAATGCAAAAGAATGGTGGCTAAAGGAGATCAACTCTATAGCACCGGTGCCTATCACGGATCCGTCAATTTCTATCAACAGGCGGTCGTGGCAGAACCTGCTAGTTCCGAGGCGCATCTTAAATACGGCAGGGCTCTGGCGCGTCTTGGTTCCAACACGGAGGCGTTGAAGGAACTCTTTCAATCACTGATTCTCAATGCCGATCACCCGGAATCCAATCTAAGCGCGCGAGCGGAGATTGCGTCAATTCTCATGAAGCAAGGCAATTACGACGAAGCCGGTGGGCAACTCAAGCAGATTGTCGACCTTTCACCCAACGACTCATCGGCGCGCGGTAACTATGCCATTTGTCTCGAGCATCTCGGGTTTGTTGATGCGGCAATCGATCAGCTTAAGTTGATTCTGAAAACGAATTCGTATGACACCGTCGTGCTCTATAATCTTGGCGCTGCCTATCTGAGAAAGGGTGACGGCGCCGCTGCAAAGAAATATTTCGAGCGTGTGATTGCGATTGATCCAAAACAAGTGATGTCGTATTTAGGATTGGCGAACGCAAGTATGCTCGGTGGCAATAATCAGGAAGCTCTGAAGTTCTGCCTCAAAGCGGTTGAAATTGCTCCGGAAAATCACTATGCGTTTTTGTCGCTTGGTGATGTTTACGAAAAATTGGAAGACAAAGGGCGCGCTGTAGACGCTTACAAACGCGCAATCCAAATCAATCCTCGCGACAGCGCATCGAGAGCAGCGCTCGTGAAACTATTACAAACGTCTAGAGCCGTGGCTGCATCCCAACAATTGCACGCGTCTCAGTGAGATTTCTAATCGATATCGTAGGCATATACTTGCTAAAATTCGCAACAACATAATGATGAGGTACATAAAAATGATTCGGCGCAACGCATTTGATATGGGAAGCAAATTAGTGAAGAACAGCTCCAAGTCTCTTCCTCTAGCTCTGGCGGTAGCGCTTGGCCTGTTTAGCGTTTCATCCGGCGCCATCGCTAGTGATATCACTGCACAGGACAAAGAGGATATTCAAAACACCATCGTTCGATATAAAGCCGCTATCGGAATGAATCCGAAGAACCCAAAAAACCATATGGCGCTAGCCAATGCCTACCATATGTCCGGTGATTTCGATAATGCGATCAAATCTTTCAAGGAAGTGATCAAGCTGACGCCCGACAGTTCCGATGCTTATATCGGAGTTTCCCGCGCCCTGGTGAGAAAGGGTGACGACGCAGGCGCCTTGCAGGCTTTGCAGGATGCATCGCTCTGCAGTCCTAATAATGCTGAGATTCATTACAAGATTGGCAATCTTTACGTTCGCCAGAAAAATATGGACAAAGCTATCGCTGAATATCGTCAAGCTCTAAAAATCGATAACAATCATTGCGAAGCGCACCGAGAACTGGGCGCTGCCCTGGGTTTGAAGGGTGACATCAAGGCGCAGATCGAAGAAGAGAAAAAAGCGCTGGCGATCAAACCAGATGATGGAGACACGCTCTATTACCTGGGTACGGCTTATGTAAACCTCAACAACCGGGCCGAAGCGATTCCCTTACTTGAAAAATGTGTAAGGGTAGACCCCAAGAATGCTGATGCTTTCAGATATCTAGCAGGTATAAAAGCGGCCGACGGTGAATTCAAAGCTGCTATCGCATTTGCTCAAAAGGCAGTAGACATCAAGCCTGACAACAAGTCGTATCAAATGACGCTTGAAAAAGTAAAAGCGGCTGCAAGCAAGACCGCTTCAAAAAGCAAATAAGGTTTTAATTTACAAACCAGGCCTGCGATCCGGGCTATTTTGGGGTAGCCCGAGAACGCGTCCCGGACCTACTGGCAACCGTTTCGATGCACGGTATGATTTCGCAAAGGTTAACTATATAACCAGCGTTCCAACTTGCAAATAGAAGTATAAGGTCATACCATTTTCAAATCAGGACATATACACGAGAGCCCGAGCGCAACAGCCGAGGCGACGTCAGTCATGTCCCCATAAAAAAATTGCGACCGATCTAAGAGGTTACATACCGTGCCTGAGCAAGCGGATATTAAAGTTAGAGAATTTGAACTCAAGGCGAAAATCAAAGTCGTCGGAGTTGGCGGAGCCGGTTCTAATGCGGTCAATCGAATGATCGCGACCGGATTGAATGGTGTCGAGTTTTGGGCCTGTAATACAGATGCCCAAGCACTGGAATTGGCAGCTGCTAAAAACAGATTGCAAATCGGCGCCAAACTCACCCGTGGACTCGGAGCTGGTGGAAACCCTCAAGTCGGCACCAAGGCTGCCGAAGAAAGCCGTGAAGAAATCGCAGCCGCGATTCAAGGCTCCGACATGGTCTTCATCGCCGCCGGTATGGGTGGTGGTACCGGAACTGGTGCCGCTCCTATCGTCGCCGAAGTAGCCAAAGAACTCGGTGCCCTCACCGTCGGTGTCGTCTCCAGACCATTCTTCTTCGAAGGTCGTAGACGCGCCAACCAAGCCGAAGCTGGAATTAATGAGATTCGCAGCAAGGTTGACACCTTGATCGTGATCCCTAACCAGCGCCTGATCGAAATCGTCGACCACAGAGCCTCCATGCAGGAAGCTTTCGTCGAAGCCGACAAAGTATTGATGCAAGGTGTACAAGGTATATCCGACATCATCACCGTTCCTGGTTTGATCAACGTCGACTTTGCCGATGTGAAGGCTGTTATGCAAACAGCCGGCTCCGCGCTCATGGGCGTGGGACGTGCATCCGGCGAAGGCAGAGCAGTTGAAGCGGCCAGAAGCGCAATCAACAGCCCACTGCTCGAGACCACCATCACTGGTGCTTCCGGTGTCATCTTCACCGTCACTGGTGGACCGGACCTCACACTGCACGAAGTTCAAGAAGCTGCCAATGTTGTCTATCAGTCAGTTTCCGAAGACGCCAACATCATCTTCGGTGCCGTACTCGACGATCGCCTCCACGGCGAAGTCTTAATCACGGTAATCGCAACCGGCTTCGACATGGCGATCAACGGAGCCAACGGCGTTCCGCAGATGCAGCCTAGAGCACGTGAAGTTTCACCGACCAATTCCGGTGTCTATCAACATCCGGTTCAACAGGTTCAGCCCCAAGCCGCATATGCGGAACCAGCCAGACCGCAACAAGCTAACGAAGAAATGAAAAAGATTGCTTCCGACATTCTGGACATCCCGGAATTCTTGAGAGCAAGAACTCCTACTGAAAAAAAGTAGATCAGTGATCGAATAAAATTGAAAGAGACGGCATACTAATAGTTAGCCGTCTCTTTTGTTTTCACTTTCAGGTGACACGGTTTCACTTTAAGGACATGATGATGACATCAAATTCGGCAATTTCAGAAATCGGGCTCGGTACGATGCCTGTATCGATCGGCGCAGATGGTCGAATCCTTCTTATCGACCAGACTAAATTGCCGGAGACCGTCGAATATTTCGATGCCACCGCATTCGATGATATGTTGGTCGCGATTAAAGACCTGGTTGTGCGAGGCGCTCCATCCATCGGCGTAGCAGCAGCGTTTTCCTTAGCCTGGGAAGCGGCGTTGATCGCGGCGCAGATTTCCGACAAACAAAATTTCTTGCAAGTACTCACTGAAAAAGGCCATCAGTTAAACGCGACAAGACCGACCGCGGTTAATCTGAAGTGGGCTATAGATCTTATTCTTGATAGAGCTACTCAGAGTTTGAAAGGCGATATGTCGACTGCCGAGGTGGCGGAATATTTAAAAATTGAAGCTCAGAAAGTAATGGATCATCACATCACTGTGAACAAGACCTTGAGCGATTTTGGTGCGGAGTTATTTAAAAACGACGCTCGCGTTCTCACGCACTGCAATGCCGGGTCGCTGGCCACATGCGGCTGGGGAACTGCATTGGGCGTGATTCGCTCCGCTCATATCAAAGGGCTGAAACCCGAAGTTTTTGTCGATGAAACAAGACCTCGACATCAAGGTGCGAAGCTGACGATGTGGGAGTTGAGAGAAGATCAAATTCCGGCGACGCTGGTCTGCGACAACATGGCCGGACACTTAATGGCGAGCGGAAAGGTTGATTTGGTTATCACCGGAGCCGACAGAATCGCTGTAAATGGAGATACGGCCAATAAGATTGGAACTTACAATCTGGCGGTTCTTGCCCACTATCACAACATTCCATTCTACATCGCCGCTCCGCTTAGCACCGTTGATGGTGCCCGCGCCTACAACCCCGCCTTCGACGTGACGCCCGCCAAGCTGATTGCCGCGATCATCACAGAAGCCGGTATCCTGCGTCCGGACTACACCCAATCAATCAGCGAAGCCCTAAAAGGCGCCCTGAAGTAAAACCCCACCTTCGCTGGCGCCACTGTAGGGGCGGCTCGAGAGCCGCCCCTACAATGAAACACCAGCGAGGGTGGGGTTCTACGAACTTGCGGCGGTCGGAAAATTGCAGCATCGGGCGGCTCGCGAGCCGCCCCTACAATTACTTTACGATTAAACCGGTAGCGGATAGTTACGATTAAACCGGTAGCGGATAGATGATTACGACTTTGGTTCCTTTCCCCTCACGACCGGGTCTCCATTCGACTACCGCTCCTATTAAATCCGCGCGCAGTTTCATGTATCTCAATCCGCGTGATTGATGAGATGTGTTTTTGTAGTCCATTCCTTTTCCGTCGTCTTCGATCGAGATGTTCAGATTTCCTTTGTTCTGTTCGATTAAAATGCTGACGTTTGCTGCGTTTGCGTGTTTTGAAATGTTGGTCAGGGATTCTTGCACTAAGCGAAAAAGTAGGGCTTGATCGACTTCCGAAATTTTTTCGAGATGGTCATCATCGATATTACACTCGAACTTCGTTTCATATCCCGAGCGCTCTCTGCCCTTATCAAGGCAGTCTTCTACTGCCGCGCGCATGCCAAAATTCTGAAGCATGATCGGACAGAGATCATCCATGATTTCGCGAATGTCGTTCATCGTCTTTTGAAAGCCGGCTCTGATGGAGCTGCTGGCCGTTCGATTCGACGGATCCTTTTCGAACTCGGAGAATGTTTCCAGGATTTTCTTGAGATCGTTTAAAACTTGATCGTGAAGATCTGCTGCTAAAATGCGCCTCTCCACTTCGTTCTGTCTTACCAGAGCAAGTCTGGCATCAGACAGTTCTTTCGAACGCATAAGCAGTTCATAATGCTGACTTTCAATTGCTTTCTGCCGTTGAATATTTTCTTCCCAAAAACGTCCAGCAGCGCTAGCCACAATCGTCTCGATTAGAGTAGAGGCAAACAAAGGCATAGTGCCGGTCGTAGCGAATAGGGCAATTTGCAAAAAGCACGAGCCCAAAAATATGATCACCGTTGGCGGTATCAGATTCGGTGATTTCTTTAAGCGCAGGCCAAACTGAGCCGCGACTGCCGCCGTGATTAGAAGGACAATAAACTCGATTACAGTCGAGACCACGCCGCTCTTCACCAGCAGCGATTTGAAGCCGTAGTCCGCCAGCGCAGGCGTGATCTGGTTAACCAACTCAGTCTCAACAAGCGTCAATTGCTGTGCCAAACCCATCGCAACTACCGACACAATCGCCGCGATAAAAAGCGCGCGAGCATTCTTCGGTATGCTCGGTCCGACTTGCAGGTCCTTCAAATTTCTCGCGGTCGTCAAAATTTCTCTACTTCGATTTGTGCGTGTTTACGCAAAAGAACTCGCGCGAATCAACATGTTTATTGTCTGCCGCCGAAACTATCATGCAAGGATGCCGGTATGGGGCGGCGCCGAGGTTTTACAGAACCCGACTATGAAAGTTCTTCCCCTACGTGTCCAAATTGCCTACACACGGTATATAAACCTAGTGAAGCCAATGGAAGGGACCCGACCGCCCACATTAAATCTCCTTTATAATCTTGTCCGATTAACCTATCATCTGGATTGTCAAGAGTCTTAAAACCCCTTCCTAGCCCACAATTACAAATTGCTTCGACTTACGGGATGTGTCTTTTAAATGGCGCAGTTTGAAAGCGATCGTAAACACAAGAATCAGGCTCCGGACGAGCCTGCATCTCTCACTGTTGACTCGATCTCTCCGGCACCCAAATCCCCTGGCACTTCCACTGACGCCCTAAACCCAGCTCCTTCGACTGCTGACAAAACCAAAACTTCCGGAGACACAGCTCCCGACACTTTCAGCTCGACCCTGAGTGAGCAGCAGCACCACGCGGCTTTGCGTTTCAGTGAAGAGCTAGACAGCAAGCCAAGTAAAAAGAAGGACGAAGAGATCGCCGCCATCCAATCGTCCATTTCCCAAACTGTGGGCGAAGGCAAAAATGTTTCGGAGCCGAAAGCTCCCGTTATTGAGAAAGCGCTTCTCCGAAATTCCGCGAGCACTCTTCAAGATCAAGAAGCGATTATCAACAAATTGCTGCAGCCAGCGCCTGTTTTGGACAAAGCTGACAAGAAAATTGCCGCGGCTGAAAATATCGTCGATAAAAAATCGATTGAATCGGTCGGATCTATCGGCAGCAACAAAGTTCAGTCTGAAATCAATTCGAGACCATTTGAAAAGACAATCAATCCAGTTCCAAGCGGCAGCGAAAAAATCAAAACCTTCGAGCCGGCGAATGCGATCCCTGAAAACGGTTTGAAGGCAGACAAATCATTCAACCCACAACCTAACGCTGTGTCAGAAAAGTTCGACATAAGACCGGTACCAGGAAAGCTCGATTCGCCCATCATCAAAAATGATGGGAGCGGCAAACCGACTTTCGGTACCATCGCCGATCAAATCAGCCATCAGGCGCAGGATATCAAACATGCCGAGCCGGGTAAGGCGTACAAGCCTGGTTCCGAATATGTGGGCAGCGAAGGCGTTCTGAAATCGGTAATTGAAGAAAAATCGAAATCGACGATGAGCCCTTCGTTCGATGGCTCAAAATATAAAGTCGAGCCAATCACCGATGGCAACACGAGCATCTCGAAAGGTTTTAAACCAGAACCTAACATTCTGAAAAACGATGGCGGCTACGGCAGACCCGAGAACTTTACGGCCGGTTCTGTCGACTACTCCTATGGAAAGACCTTATTGAAGGCGTCCGCCGAAAATGACCCGGCTGCAATAAAAGCAGCTAAGTATGCGTCTCTTCAGCAGCAAGAGCTCGGCGAGCGCGTCGGTCAATCGAAATCGATGTCGTTTGACTCTAATCTGAAGCAGCTCGACCATCAAAGCCAGGAAGCGTTCAATAAACCTAATCTTGCTTATCAAAAGCAAATCGACGCCACGCCGCCGACATTTAAAGATCCGGGCTTTTCTAAGCTCGAAGCACTGAAAGGTGGTGCCGCTTCTGAGGGAATTCGCGGACAAGAGTTCACCGGTGGTATCGGAAAATTTGCTCCTGAGATAAAGCAGTATCCGGCGGACCCCAAGCCGTTTCCTGTGGAAAGCATCAATTCGAAATTCGACTACAAACAACACATAGAGTCGGGTGGGTCGACGATAGGAAACGCTAAATTCGTCGAGCAAGCGATCAATGGAAAACCAGCTGAAATGGGCGCTCTCAAGCAAATCAATATGATTCAGAGTGGTGGTTCTGACGTCAATGCCGCCGAACGTGGTGCCTTGATAAACAAAGTCGGAGCTAACGGACCAATGGACGACCGCATCAGTTCTAAACTGATGGGTGATTTAAACAGAACTGACCTGAAACCGATGATTGGTGATCGAATTCAAAGCGGTTTTGAATCCAACAACATAAAAGACTTGAAGAACTATGCGCCTCCCTCCGGTAAGCTCGGGCAGGAAGGCTTTCTCGATCAGGGGCAACAAAAAATATTTGATAAGTCCATGCCTGGTGGCGGGTCTCTTGCCGACAAATTGTCGAGCATAGAAGGCGGCATGAAGACTCAACCTTCGCTGCCTCAGGATATTAGAAGCGCGCTGATTAAGAATGGCGAACCATCAAAAATTGGTGAGCCAGGAAGCCTCAAAGGCGATGGTGTCTCGAAACCGATAGAATCGCTCGGACGCAATACCAACACGACTGTCACCCCGGATGGCAAACAACCAGCTCCTTCCGACGGTGTGAACCGTGCCTCCACGCCTGGTACGGACGGCGTTGCTCGTCCCGCGGACAGAGCCACTCCTGCGCTAGTTGATAATCCGGTGAAAACTCCAGCGACTTCGTCGGATATTCGGCCACCGGCCGCCGACGGCTTGAGATCAACGGCGCCAGCGGATGTTTCGAAACCTGGATCCACCGAGACGGTAAAACCAGGACCTGCTGATGTGAAACCGGGCTCACCATCCGTTGGTGACGTCAAGCCCGCAGCCACAGTCGCAAAACCGGAAACCGTGGCACCTGGCGCGATGGCGCCTGGTGCAAAACCTGCTGAAGTGCAACGTGGTCCTGTTCCAAATGCCACCACCGGTGATGCGGTCGGCAAGACAAGAGGTACTGAGGTCGGCGGTGAGCTCACAACTAAACCGAGCGCTCCAGGAAAAGATGGCACGCTGGGTCGCACTGTCCAAGACGCGGGCAACCGAATTTCCGATGCGGCAGCAGGAAAAATTCCTACAACCACGACGCCTATTAAACTGGCTTCCGCACTTGATCCTGTAAGCGCGTTCGAGCAGTCGTCTCAACGTATTCGACAGCTCGCTGAAAACCGCGCTGGTGACTCTGCAGGTAAAAATCCGTTTGAATCACGCAATCCGTTTGAAACCAAACTTAGTGGTCTGATCTCCCGCGACTTCGGTAACGAATCGGGTGCGAAAATTCTTGATGGTGGAAAGACCAGCACAGTACGTGCCGATATAGGTGATACGAGACACGTTGCCGCCGACGGTCTACTTGGCACCGTCCGCAATACCGGTCTTGGAAATATAGAAGCTGGCAGAAGAATCGTCGCCGATGGTCCTACCATTCTTTCCGGCAAAGAACAGCCATTAACATCGTTTGAACCGCAAGGGAAGAATACAAACGTAAGAGTCGATCAGTCCGGCAAGGAATTAACCGGCAAAGTTGATGTCACCACATCCGGTGCCGCCGCTGGAGTGGGTCGGATCCCTCTTTCGGGCAGCGTCCGTGTCGCTGATTTCCAACCGGGAGGACGTGAGGTTGGTCAATCGCCTATGGGAACCGGTGATGTCAGAACAGTCGGAGACATTGCCAGAATCCCAGGCATGCGCGGTTTCGGACAGGTAGGCGATGGAAGAGCCGCAGCTGTCCAGGGCGACATAAGAGCTCCACGTGGTGAGACGAATCGCTATATCACCGGTCTCGAACTGGCTCTTATTCTGTCAATTGCAGGTATCGCAAAACTTCGCGGTGATGCACGAAGTTCCGGAGCTAGACTGGAAGGTCGTACATGGTCTATCACTCGTCAAGAAGGTAAGGCGCTCATCTATGTTGATGGCAGACAAAATCCTTTCCAGGTACAAAGATCGTTTGGCAAGGGCGATGGTTCCTTCCGCATCATGGTTTCGGCAAAAGGAGACGCAGCCGCCAAGCTCTCAACTCGCACAATGCGCTCAGCCGAGATTTCATCTAAGTCACAACCAACCGACACCGCACGTGGACTCAACCTCGGACTACTGGGTAGGCTCACGTATCTGAACTCTCTTGGCAAAACTGGACCGATGAACTATTACGGTCAGTTCAAATCAACCAGTTACACCGGTGGAATGGGATTGGCATTCGTCATGGCCGCATCCGGCATGACTCGCGGTTCTATGATGCCAACTGATATCCAAGCCGGCGATAAGCTAGGCTCCAATATGTCCGGTCCTGCCGATCGCATCAAACCGATGCAGGCAAATTCTCTGATCACTCAATTCGGTCGATTCAATCTTGACGCCGCTGCAGGCAATTCATCCGGTGATACCCGCAAGGATGATGACGCTGATGACGTTTCGAAAGCGGCGTTGGATGACTATCAAGATTTCCTCGCCAGATTGGATGGATTCAAACGAGAAGAAGACGAAGACGATGAGTCGGTTATTGTTAATCGTGCGATTCGCTTTGGAACCGAGGCACTGTTTGAAGAAGCGTCAGCCGAAGATGAAGAAGTCGTCGGTGAAGTGGATGAGGATGACACCAAAAATGGTGCCCTTTCGCAGGTATTGCGTCGTCCGAAATGGGTAATCGAAGCCGGTCAAACACTGGACGGCATTGCTGAAAAACTGTTCGGCAGCGCAGATGTCGGCTGGCTAATAGCCGACCTTAATCGCAACTTGCTTCGTGAAACATACATCGACAACAAGCGCATAGTCGAACTACACAGCAGGCAAGAAATCGAACTGCCTGTCTATCAAGACATTCAAAAGTTCAACCAAGCCCGCAAGAAAACCTGGAATGCAGAAAATCTGATCACAATCGTCGTCGAACGACAAATCGATCGCGAGGCAGTCGACAATGTCCTCCGCCGAGTCGTCGGCGCCGAAGCTTAAACCTAAGCCGGCACAGAATTTTTTTTGAAGTTGAACTGTTTCTCAAGCCAGCCATCAAGCGACGAATCAAGTTCCTGAATATCTTCAGGCGCGATGATACCAAGACGGAACGCCTCAAGAACAATTCGCACACGCGTGTTGTAAACTTCCAGCCCTGCCGTTTCCTTCAAATGCGCGTCGACACCCTTCACAAGTTTCACTGACAACGAGTAAATTCTGTTTTGGGCACCGCGAACACTGATGTGATGACGTGTGGCGATTGCTCTGTCCGTTAGTCCAAGAGCCAGGTCTAGCAGAATGAAATACTCACTGTCAGTGATATCACCCCAGGTGCGCTCAATATGTTTCTGTACTCCACGAACAATCGGATCGATGTATGGATTGTCGTGAATCAAAAGAGATTCCAACGCATACTTCAGTTTGTCATCGCTCTCGCTCTTCAGCGCGTATCCATGAATCGCTTCATCCGGAACGATCTTGCCGAGTTCTCTAACAAAGGACTCTCTGTGAAATTGCGACCAGAACAGAATCTTTGTGTCCGAGGCTGCTGCCCAAATTTCTTTTGCTGCTTTGATACCATTTACATCCGGCATGACGATGTCCATGATTATCATGTCGACGCCGAGCTGCTGCCACACCTGGAGCGCTTCTTTCCCGTTTGCGGCTTCCGTGATTTGAACATCCGGATCGAGCTGGCGCAGTAAATCTCCCGCGTGTTTTCGCAAAGCGGGCAGGTCGTCTACGATCAATACTTTGTACATTTAGAACACCGTGGACACTGGATATATCGCGACAAAGTTACTATACAACATTGGATTGATCGTTCGGTTTAGACTGGATGTCTGAAAAAATACCGTTCAGAAAAGTCTCCGAAATGGACAACACAACTGGTCTAAACCAGTTGTGCTGTGGGCCGGGGATCTGTTAGGGACCGAGCTTTATCCGTTTTGCAGCCCTTGGCTACTGGATTTAGATTGACCTCGAGGGAGCGGCATGAAAGGAATGATTTGAACTTTGAATCTACGCTAGTGAATTCTGGTTTGGTCCGGGGTTGCTAATTTCCTTTCTCTTGCCGCTCCCCTGTGTCGGCACCCTATGCATACATAATAAGTTTGGTGGCACTGATTAAACATGTTCGTTCGCGTAAGTTCTCGTGCGTAAACACGCAAAGATACCGACATGCTCTAAACCCAGCTCACCGCTTATCCTTTTATATGAAGTTGGAACTAGCATGTAATAATATCGTCGACAAATCAGGGTAAATTTCTATCGTGGGAATGGATAAGTCCTTAGATAAGTCCTTCAGGGAGAACCGATTGATGCGCACTATGAAACTAGATCCCGTTTTGCGGTCGATTGCAGCCTCGGCAACGCTTTGTTTACTAGTCGGCAGTTTTTCCGATGCTATTGCAGCTCAAGAGACGGCAGGAACCGCTACAACGACAACTACCACGACCACGACGACCACCAAGCCGCAGGGCTTAGACGAAGTGTTGGCATTGCGGACAACGTCCAAAGAAGAACGTTATAAGAAATTGGATAAAACCAAACTGCATCGAATTGATTGGCGAGTGACGGGAAGCGGATGCGCTGCATGTCTTGGACGTATTCGCAAACGAATTGGTAAATTGAACGGTGTTGCGGAAGTAGCAGTTGCGATCAAGCCTCCCTATGGAGTTGCTGTGATCTACGATGCCAGCAAGGTTTCAATGGATGAGATTCTAAAAACCGGGCTTAAAGACGAAACAATTAAGATCGAGTTTGTTAATCCGGTCGACACCAAGATTGCGGAGCCGCCATTCATTTTGGTCCCGAGAGATAGCGCTCTCGAGAAGAGTGGTGGCACTGCCGGTGGCAGCACTTCCACAACCACGACTACTCCGGGCCATTGATTGCGTCAATAAACCAGGCGCGTTCATTCACAGGCGAAACACGAGCGTAAGAATACGCGCACAGAGCGACTGTTGTGCGATCTGTCACACTTGATGGGATCGTCAAACTGATTGAAAAGGGCGCATCTAGATGTGACAAAATCGCGGCATCTTTCAAATCTAGGTATGCCCTGATCTTGGTGTAATGACTTTGGCTCTAATCAGCTATGGTCCGTACTTGATTCGCTCAGAGAGTCCAACAGTTGGTTCAATCGCTTCTGCTACAAAAACCTGTGATGAGTTGCCGGCAAAAGGGATAGGCACTGGGAAGGTGAATGTAGAGGTAGTTTGAACTCTAACCAATCCTAAGTCTCCGCCAGGGTTAGACCAGCTGTTGCTGTTCACGACAAGAACAGGATTGTTGAATCGCGCGATTACACCATCGATAGCCGCTTGAACGTCTGACGCTTGAACGACTTCATCAGCCATGCTGCCCAGGGGGCGCCGAGCACGCACTTCTGCTGCCGCCCGAGCGCAGTCCTTGGCAAGACCGTCGTGAGCCATCTGTGCAAGGACCAGCGCCGTGATGTCTATCATGAATAGGACAACAGGAATAAGCACGAATAATCCGACGATCGTTTCGATCAACGCACCGCCAGTGGTTTTTCGCTTTGTTCTCGTCATATACATGCGCCGTTTCCTCGTCAATTTGAAAGCAATATTTGTCGACCGTGCTTCTATGATTCTATATCAGCCTCTTCGATCGGGCGTTCCTGACTGTACGTGAATCGCCATGGACTGAGGCTCAAGAATGGAAGTTGAACAATCGGAGTGATCTCGACTATCGTAACGACGCGGACGAAGTCATCGAGTTCTACAGGCTGTCTCGGACCGGAGGCTGGATTGTTTGGATCGACGAGGGCGAGGTCGAGGTCTGTGTCTACGTTGTAGCGGATGCTGTTGACCGTGCCATCGGGACCGCTGTTCTGAATCACCGTAGCGCACGCAAACGCCGGAAATCCTGTCGCGGTCCAGGCTGCTTGTTGTGCATCGAGAGCGGCTTGAAGATTGGCTTTCGGAACGGATGCTGCGGCACGTACTGACATGAAGTTCAGATACCAACCACAAGCAAACCCCATCCCGATGTAGAGCATGACTACCATGGGCACCACGATCGCCAGGACCAGGAGAATGACAGCTGGTCCGAACTCAGCAAGCTGGTTGCCTTTTTTGTTTCTTCGCAATCGAATCATGGATGTGAAACTCCCCCAGTTTCTTTCTCACAAGTCGCGCATCTAATTAAAAATATAGTTCGAAGAAGTCCAACTAAAATACTAACGCGCGTCACCATACCGCCACTTCTGATGTGCCCAGTGGCGCCATGCTTTACATACATATGCCAAGGGGATTAATATAAAAACTGTCTAATCTTTCTTTCTCAGCTATAGTACTCTTGGACTTAGTAGAAATCTCTGTTAAATAGAATAGGGCACCGAATCTGGGATTATCAATGAAGATAAAAAACGCACGAACTCCATTGTTTGCATTAGCTCTTTCAGTCGGTCTGGTTTTTGCAAGCATCGCTGATGCTGAAGCCATTGACCAGAAGCAGCTCTTCGCGCGGACAAGAAAAGAGCTGCAGACTAAAGTCTCGGAAGATACTCTCAACCAGCTTCAGGCGCTCGTGCAAGCCGAGCCGACAAACTCTGAAGCCCACTTGGAACTTGGACTCGTCCTCGACAATCTTGGGTTGAACGAGTTAGCTGCCGAGCAGTTTGAACTTTCGGTCAAGTATGGTTTAGACAATGCCGATGCACTAGTTCGGCTCGTGAAGCAGGAGATCAGCGCCAAGCGAGTTCCTGCTGCTATCGGCATCCTCAACGAGGGGCTCAAGAAGTTTCCCAACAACGCAGAGATTCTGCTGATGGTTGGTGACTTTCTTTATGAGCAGCGAAACTTTGATGATGGTCGCGCGATGTTCGAGAAAGCTTACGCCATCAATCCGAATCTGTATGGTCTCCCGACGGCGCTAGGTCAATCGATTATGGACCACAATCCAAGGCGCGCTATCGGGCTTGCCAGCCATGATTTGAAAAGCCAGCCCAGTAACTTGCGCTCACGTTATGTCCGCGGGATGTCTTACAAAGCCCTCGGACAATACCGCGAAGCAGCTGCGGATCTGGAGTATGTATTCGGGCGTCAACCGATGTTGCCGCCAGCCAGCGAAGCATTGTCGCAGTGTTATTACTGGCTCGGTGATTACAAAAAGGCTCTTCGACCGGCAATGTATCTGTCTGCCGGCATGGTGGCCAAGGATGCCGATCACCTCGGCAACTTGGGAAACTTGATGCGAATTTTGATCAAAATTCCACGAAACCAGGTTGTCGACGAAGTTGGAAAAATCGATATCGAGCTGGCTTTGAAGCAGTACATCAGACCCGAGTTCTGCTATTTCATGGGCAAAGCGTTCGACGGGCTCGATATGCCGGCTGCCGCGATTCAGCAATACCAACGCTCGATTGCGATGGAGCCCAACAACGCCAAAGCTTATTATCGTCTGGCGCTCGACCAAGAACTCTATTTGCGCGATTACGAATCTGCGATGAAGAACTACCAAACCGCATATAATCAGCGTCCGTGGGATTCCGAATTCACAGTAGCTTTTATGCGACTTCAAGATCGCTTGCATAATCGCAACGAGGATATCGCCTGGAGATTCAAGGATTGGTTAAACAAAACGTTTAACATAAACTAAGATGGATAGCCAATCTTCCACTGCGCTCTCTTATGTTCCATTTCACTTGTTGGGTGATAGACCTAACGTCATTGTTGATGGCAGTGGAAATGAAAACACTAAGCTGACTCTGTCACATTGGCCTGGGAACGACACGCCAAGCCAGTTTAAAGCGGACCTCTCTGCCGAGATCGTTTTTAATTTTATCGATCGAGGTGAAATTCCATCGGGGGTGGAAGCGGTAAGCAATAATCACTTCGATGAAGATGGTTTGATATCGCTCTACTCTATTCTCAATCCAGAGGATGCCTGCGAAAATCGAGATCTGCTTATAGATGTGGCTCGGGCAGGGGATTTCAGTAAATTTCTGGACCGTGATGCCGCGCGAGTTTCATGGGTGATTTCGGCGTGGACAGACCCGGATCGCTCTCCTTTGAGTAGAACTATATTTAGTGGCACCCATGATGAGCTTGCCGCAGTTTTGTTCGAAGAACTTCTGGAGCGGTTGCCGGCTATTGTTACCAAAATAGGCTATTTTGAAACGTTTTGGGCGGAAGAGGATCAGTTTTTAGACCTTTCGGAAAGCTGTATAGAAAGAGGCATAATCGAAATTACAGAGGATAAGGACAATGACCTCGCTGTCGTCATTATCCCAAACGGCGGTATTCATGGGCAGGGGCGTCCGCCGGCTCAAGCTCGCAGTTGGATTAGTTCCATGTGTCATCCGATGGCTATTCATAACGCGATCGACTGTCATCGAGTTCTCGTCATGCATAATCGGCATTATTCTTTCTACTACCGATATGAAACCTGGGTTGATTATGTCTCCCGGAATTTGGCGCCTAGAGTCGACCTCACTGAAATGACCGCGCGGCTGAATGCCTTGGAACGAGGTGGAACTCATTGGAGTTTTAGTGGCGTAAACGATATCATCGGTCGCCTGACCATGCGTGACAACTCAGATAGTCGACTAAGTCCGAATGAATTCGTCAGTCTGCTGAAGGAAGAATTGCGCTCATCGTCTCGTTCTCTCAAAGTGTAGTGAGTAAAAAACGTGCCGGATAGTACACCGAAAGATAATCCAAAATGGTTTTCCCGAATTTTCGGCGGACCTGAAAATGATTTTTACAGCATGTTGACGGAGCAAGCAAAAATTACGCTTGAGGGTATGGAAGCGCTGGAGACCTGGATTATCGCCGGTGCCACTGAACGATGTCAGACCGTCCGCGATCTTGAACATAAGGCAGATAAACATAAATTGCGACTCGAAAAAATGCTGGTAGATTCTTTGATTACACCGATTGATCGCGAAGATATCTACGATCTCTCTCATCGACTCGATGAAGTAATCAATTGTGCGAAGCGAACCGTGCGCGAAATGGAAGCGCTGGAAGTGCGACCGGAAGGGACTGCGCTTGCCAAAATGGCCAACATTCTTGTTGAGGGCGCGCGCTGTCTATCGATCTCGTTTAGCCATCTGGCATCCGATTTGAGCGAGGCGGCCAACCAGGCTAGTCTGGCTCGCAAAGCGGACAATCGTCTGGAGAAAGCATACAGAAAAGCGATGCAAGATCTGTTTCAAACAGATGATGTTAAAACCATAATGAAGACAGCTGAAGTTTATCGAACGATGACAAGCGCAGGGCAGCGGCTTGATGTCGTCGGAGAGAAATTGTCGCACGTCATTGTAAAAATGCGTTAGGCACCAGGAGGGCTAACTGGTGTCAGTCGAATGGATGGTGGCGCTGGTAGTGGCGCTCGGATTGATATTCACATACACCAATGGCTTTCAGGACGGGAGTTCCGTTGCTGCCAGTGCAATCGCCTCGAGAGCGCTGACCAGGAACCAGGCGATCGCATTAGTCTCGACGTTTGAATTGTTGGGGGCGCTCTTCGGTGGATCTGCGGTGGCTGGCTCCATCTCTAAGGTCTCCTCCTGGCCAGCGGAACCAAGCCTTCTGCCGGTGTTGGCCAGTGCGCTTACGGCAGCCATATTTTGGAATTTCATTACGCGCGTCCTGGGTGTCCCTTCCAGTTCGACGCACGCTCTTGTGGGCGGTGTGCTAGGTGCTGTGCTCGCCGGCAGTGGCGGTTTTCAATACATACTATTCGGTGATGTGGGATGGTTGGTAAATGCGACCGGATTGAGCCGCATCATAATCAGTCTATTCATCTCCCCTCTCTGTGGTTTTGCCGTCGGTTATGTCGTACTGATTCTGTCAGTTCTAATTTTGCGACGGGCTTCGAATGAATTGAACATGCAGTTGAAGCAACTGCAATGGATAGCCGTTCCGCTTCTTGCCTTCGGGCACGGCGCCAATGATAGTCAGAAGACTATGGGGCTGATCGTGCTTTCCTTGTACTCGGCCGGGCTCGGCAATCGCACGGAAGTACCGCTCTGGGTAAGAGTGATAACCGGGCTGGCCTTGGCACTAGGGGTGGTATCACTAGTGCCGCGCATCGTTCGCCGAGTTGGTGGAATTTATCGAATGCGACCATTACATGGGCTCGTCGCTGAAGCTTCGTCCGGAGTGATTGTTCTCGTCGCTTCACTGACCGGTGGACCGTTGGCCGCTTCGCAAGTGATTGCCTCTACGGTCATTGGCGTCGGCACTGCAGAGCGCAAGAAAGGCGTACATTGGGTAATCGCGAAGGAGATGGTGCGAGCCTGGTGTTTAACTATTCCGTGTTCTGGCATTGTCGGCTTCATTTTTTATTCGCTGTTTTTTGCACACCTCAATCAGTTCCTACCTGCACCGCACTGATGGATTTTCCTCTGAAATTCTTCACGCAGGCCGTTTAACAATCTGATTGGAAAAAATCTCCAACGAGTATAATCAATTTGGAGTCCCCTTCTAAGCCCGGTTGCCTCCTCTACAGGGTGGCATATAGCCCTGTGCAGGAGATTCGAAAATATGGTCAGCTCTGATTCTGTCGATCCCACAGCGAAAGAAACGAACGATTCGTGGGAGGAACTGATTTTAGCTGCGGAGCGAGCACTGAGCGACGAGAAGTTTGATATCGCAGAAAAGACCCTCTTTGCGGCAATGGAGTTGGCATATGATTTCGGCGAATCGGATATTCGATTTGTTTACACACTCGACAAACTAGCGGAGTGTCTCTGGTATCGCGGACAATTAGACGATGCCGAAAATTACTGCAAGCAGTTGATCCGTATTCATGAAAGCGTCTTGCAAGCCGACCCTGTGAATATAGCCTCGTTCTTCAACAATCTAGCGATTCTTAAGCACGCCGGCAAGAATTTCGACGAAGCAGAAAAGTACTACAAACGGGCTTTGAAAGGAAAGGAAGCATCGCTTGGGGTATCGCATCCTGATGTATTGCGAATTAGAAGTAATTACGCTGACTTGTTGCATGTGCGCGGTCGCGCGGATGAAGCTCAAAAAATCAGCAACAGTACTCGCGTCGTAACCGTTCGAGACTGGCAAACCAGCACCGTTTCGTTGAATCTCAGAGTTCTCGTCGACGACAGCAAATCTTTCGAGCCTGCTCCGAGCAATCCTCGAATTGAAGATCAACCTGATCTCTCAGAGGAGAAGTCACTCACTTTGACTAGAGAGGAAGCGATGTTGCTTTGGGAAGCAACCAAGCAATCCGCTGAACAAGCTCAAGCTCGGGGTGATGTGGAAACCTGTCACAAGCTTTGGACGATTGCTCTCAAGACAATCGAGGCGGCGACAGACAAAAGTGTTGAGCTGACTTACACCCTTGATTCTCTTGCTCAGCTTGCACATTCCCGTCAGAATTATGCAGAGGCGATCGACTTCAGCGTCAGAGCGTACGATTTGAAGGTTAAAGTTTTGGGGGCGCAAAACCCGCTCGTGGCCAAGTCTGCCGATGCGTTAGCGCGAATGCATTATCTGGTCAGTGATTATGAACATGCCGAACCGTATGCAAAAAAATGTTTGGAATACTATGAAAAAATGGGCGATGTAGAATCGATCGAAGTCGGTTGCGCACTACATAATCTCGCGACGCTTTATCACGTGCAGCGCAAGTACGAGGATGCAGAGCCACTGTATAAGCGCGCTCTAGTGATCAAAACCAAAGCGTTCGGAGAAGATCATCCGGACACTTTGCGATTGATGCGCAGCTATGGGCATGTACTATCGGCTACCCATCAGCAACAGAAGATGGGAAAAAATTCGCAGATGATCACCGGTTCGTGGAAATCGCTGACGGTTTCAGACGCCGAATCACTGCTCTCGTCTGATTAAAAACACCGTAGTGTTGTCAACTCTTGAAATATGACTCTCGATCTAAGACCATGTGTCTCTCTCAGGAAGCGAGGTTCATAAGATGACAGTAGAAATTCAAACAGACCGCCTTACCGACTACATCAAGTCGTCGAGACAATCTTACGAGGCGAAGCTGCAAGAATTTGTTGATGTGCCAAGTGTGAGCATGGACCCTGCTCACGAGACGGACATCACACTGATGGCTGAGAAGTCGGTGGAACTGCTCAAAAGCATGGGCGCAACCGCTGAAGTTGTTCCGACCAAAGGCAAGCCCTGTGTAATCGGGGAGTTTAAATCGGATCCTAAGCATCCAACAGTTACTGTCTACAACCACATCGATGTTCAACCCGCCGATCATATCGAGTGGAAATCGCATCCATTTCACATGAAGATCGAAGGCGATAGATATCTCGGACGTGGCACTACTGATGATAAGGGACCGGCTTTGTCAGTGCTCTACGCAGCCAAGTACGCTTTCGACAATAAATTTCCAATCAACATAAGATTCTTGTGGGAAACCGAAGAAGAAATCGGCAGTCCGAATTTTCATGACTTTCTTGAAAAAAACAAAGACAAAGTCGCTGCAGATTCCGTTGTGGTTTCAGATACCATCTGGATCTCCAAAGACCTGCCCGCGATTTCATATGGCTTGCGAGGAATGCAAGCATTCTCGGTCACTCTGGAAACGGCTGGCAAGGATTTGCACTCCGGTGAAGTTGGTGGATTGGCGAGAAACCCAATCACTGAGCTGGCTGGGCTGATTGCAGAGTGCGTCGATGTGAAAACCGGCAAAGTAAAAATTCCTGGTTTCTACGACAATGTACCTGAGGCATCCAAAGAAGAACTCGACGATTTCATCAAATCCGGATTCGATCTCAAAGACTTCGCTGATAAGCGTGACATGCACGCCATGCGGACTGACGATGTTAGAGATGCAGTAGCACGTGTATGGACGCAACCGACATTTGAAGTCCACGGTATCACTGGTGGTTACAGTGGTCCGGGCGTGAAGACGATCATCCCTCATAAAGCAGAAGCGAAGATCAGTATGCGCCTGGTGCCAAACCAAGAGCCTTTGAAGATAGCCGAACTTTTTGAAAAATTTGTCAAGGAAAAATGCCCCGACGCTAAAGTAGAAGTGAAAGGTTCGTTGAAACCATATCTTGGTTCACGCGAAGGCGTTTTTTGCGACGCTGCAAGAAAGGCATTCCAACTCGCGTTCGACAAGGATGTGGCCTTCGTACGTGAAGGTGGAAGTATTGGTGCTGTAGTTAGCATGCAAGAAGTATTGGGCGTGCCGATCATGTTCCTGGGACTCTCTCTGCCGGAACATGGCTATCACGCGATCAACGAAAACTTTGACTGGGGGCAGGCTTCCTCTGGCATCAAGCTTTTCGTTCACTACTTCAAGTTGCTGTCCGAGATCAAGAAGTAGGAACAATCAAAACGACTTTGGAGCGGGGCGGCGCGGATGCGTCGCTCTCGTTTTATCCAGGTGCGAAGTCGAACTTCGCGTCGCCGGCCTCGTGGCTGTGTTCTGCACAGGCTGTAGGTCTGGAGGCGTGAGTCCACGTCGTTCTACGGCTTTTAAACTGGAACATCCGCGTCCAGTGTTGCCGCCAGGCGTCCGCGTTGTTCATCAACGCGCAGTAGAAGCACTGCTCCGACGATGAAGAAAACCGCACAGAAAAGAACGGCTAGGCGGTAGTTATCACCGCTCAACATCACGACAGCACCAAAGGTGAACGCACCAGTAGCGGTGGCTAGCTTATGAGCTACTCCCCAGAGTCCGAGAAACTCGCCCGAGCGACCTGCCGGAGAAAACTGGCCGACCATGGCTCTGCTAGCTGACCCTGTGGCTCCCATTGCCAGACCGATGAACACGGATGATACCCAAAGATGAGCTTTTTCTTGCGCTGCGAATGCAATTATTGTGGCGATCGTCCAGATTACCAGTGTCACCAAAAGTGTTTTAATCGAACCGATTTTGTCTTGGACCACTCCGAAAACTCCGGCACCGATAGCAGCGATCACCGAAACCGCCAAGATCATGATGATCGATTCCTGCGTGGTGAAGTTGAGCACCTTTTGAGCGTAAACCGACGCGAGGTGAATGAGTGTCGTTGTTCCACAACTGTAGACAAACATCGTCAACAAGAAATTGAACAAATCTCTGTAATGTTTCGCATGGCTTATCGTGTGCTTCAAGCGTGCAAACCCGACGGTCACGACGTTACCCCTGGCCGACAAATCAGGTTTCGCTCTTTCCTTAAGCCAGACGAAAGTCGGAATGGAGAACAGTGAAAACATCGTGGCGCAAATCAGCATTGTTTGCGGGACGTATACAGTAGCCACAGCACCAGTGGTTTTCGACCACTCGATAAATGCAAACGATAGACCAAGTGCAATCAGACTACCGACATATCCTGCCGCCCACCCCAGTGCGGAAATCCGCCCCATCTGCTCTTTGGTGGCAAGCTCTGGTAAAAACGATGCTACCAGATCCTCGCCCGTGCCGAAAAATGTGTTTGCGAGGTAGAGGGCAATCATGGCATACCAGGCTTGGCCCGGCTCGATGAATCCGAGTGATGCCGTGCAGAGTATACAAAATGCTGTTGAGAGTAAAAGGAGTTTTTTCTTCGAGGCCGTCGCGTCGGCAATCGTGCCTACTACTGGCGCGGTCACGACGATTGTCAGTGCTGACAAGCAAATCACAATTGTGAGAAGGACTGTTCCTGAAATTTCCCACGAGCCGATATTCAGCGGATTCTTGCAAATTGTGGACACGAAATAGGCGTTGTAAATCGCCGTTGCCACGACCGTTCCATAGGTGGCATTGGCGATGTCGTAGGACGCCCACGCCAAGATTTCACCCTTGCCTGCTGGACCGGGCCCCTGGGTTTTTTCAGCATCCTGAGGATTGCTGGTGACTCCCTGGTTTGACAATGACGCTCCTTCGAGTATCGATACGGTGACGATTTCATCGGCCTGAGCCGATTGGGCGGCAGAGTTTAAGTCCGAGAGTGGCATAGAATTGGATACCTTATCAAAGGTGATTGGCTCTAAGTCATCCATTCTTACTCGTTTGTTCCTGGAATACTCTTGATTCTACCTAAATTCTTTGTTCTACATTTTCTGAAGACCGGCTGCTGCCCTCGATGACGCTCAATGAAATCTTTCAGATATCAGTAAATCCTATCGCATATATTATGGGATCTCGGGACGGATTAGAGGTGCAGATTTGGTGAGATCTCCCAGTCCTCTCGGGGAGGAAGACCATCCAGTGCCGTTTTAGCCTGAAATTCAAATCGTTCGTCATGGTCGAATAGATTTCAGACTACTCTGCCGTTCGGTCCGCAAAGCTGACCTATTCTTTCGCCTGTAATGCGTGGCAGAGAATCCGCCTTCGACGTTTTCAACCTATTCCGGGCTGCGTTCGACCATAGTCAACGAGATGCCTCGGCTCGCCAGCTCAGCTAGGAACAGCTTAATCGGCACCGCCAGTTCCTGTCGAAGAACGCCTTGCTCGGTTATATCCTGACGGGCGATCATTTGAGCGATGATCGACGCGGGGAAAGCGGTCATCTTCGACATAGCGCTTAGACCGTTGGCCTCATCACCATAGTCGATGCAGTCCCAAACATGTTGAATTGGTTTTCGATCTTTGACACCAGTGACGGTGACTCTTAGAAGCACAATATCCGGTTGATCGGAGACCAGTTTCTCACCGAGCTGCTGCAGCAACATTTCCCGCGGAATGAATTCGGCTCCGGAAGGCAGTTTTAGCGGTGAAGCACTCATCAATCCGAGATCTCTGAGAACCTTCACTTGCTCGCAGTGACCGGGGTAACGCAGTGTTTTGAAATCGAGATGCTGGACTTTCTCTTTGTAGGTTTCGGTCAGCGTGCCCACTCCGCCTGAAGTGTTGAAAGCTTCAAGGCGACCAATCGGCTTTGGAAACTCAATCGTTTCCAAATCAGTCAATGCCGGTACGCTGTAGGGTTTGCCATCACGGATGATGGCACAGTCTCCACCGTATTCGTTGAGCAAACCGTCTAGTGAGAACACTTGCGAGTAGTTCATAAACAAGCCATCCGGCTCGATCGGCAGACCGCCGACGCGGATACGAATCTCGTAGACTTCATCGAAAGAATCCGCTGCGCAATGTGCGAGTATTGCAGCCATCCCAGGAGCCAAGCCCAGGTTTGGGATGATGGTAATGCCTTGATCCTTTGCTACTTCGTCCAGCAAAAATTGTTTTTTGACTATCTCTTCGTCGCCTCCCAGGTCGCAGAAGTGGGACTTGGCTTGCAGCGCGATTTTGGAAAGGTCGTAATTGTGTTTTCCGGGGACGCAACTGATCGTGACGTCAGCACTGTCCATGAGTTCAGCGACATACTCTTCGTTGTCCACATCGAGTTCGATTGGCACGATCTTCTCGTCGGTGAAACGCTCCGTGACGACCTCGACTCGCTTGATGTCGCGATCGGCGACGATAACTTTTTCAACTCGCGGGCTGCGAATCAAATCATGTGCAACAGCATAGCCAACGCGACCAGCACCAAGAACCAGAAATTTCACGTTAGACCCCCAATATAACCGTCGCCCTGTCGTTCAGAAACTTGCAAAATGATAGCACCATCGCCGATGTCAATATGTGGATCTTCGCTTGCCTCCGTCAATGGAAATTGTCGATCCAGTTATATAGGAAGCTCTTTGCGAGCAAAGAAAGGCTGCCACAGCGGCGAATTCTTCGGCGTCGCCCATGCGCCCCATCGGGATTGCGCTCAAGTATTGTTTCATATACTCGTCCTTGCTCTGACCGGTTTTTTGAATTCGAGCTTCCATGAGCTCTTCCAATCTTTCTGTGGCAATCGCGCCCGGAGCGAGGCAATTGACCGTAATGTTGAATTGGGCTAATTCGTCCGATAAAGTCTTGAGCATCGCGGTGACTCCGGATCTAATCGAATTCGAAACCGCCAGATTGGCGATTGGCTCCATGACGCTAAGTGATGTGACACAGACGATTCGACCCCATTTCTTTTCTTTCATTTTGGGGATGAATGCCGAGTTTAAATGAACGATCATTTGAAACAACTGATTGAATCCCTTCTCCCACTCGTCAAGTGTGGTACTCAGTGCACTTGAAGGTTTGGGACCACCAGAATTTAGAACCATAATCTCGATGCCATTCTGGTCTTCTACGAACTTGATGAGATTGTTGCGCTCTTCGACGCTGCTCAGATCGCAGGAGATATGGTGAACGTTCACACCAGTTTCTTTTTTGATAAAAGCGGACGTTTCTTCCAAAAGGTCATTCTGTCTGGCACATAGAATTGGGTCGACGCCTTCGCGGGCCAATTCCAACGCGATAGCCCTGCCGATGCCCTTTGAAGCTCCGCAGACCAGCGCCTTCTTCCCCTTGATTCCTAAATCCATCCTGACATCTCCCTTCAGTCGTCTTGATATATTACATATGAGCACCCCAAAATCTATTAACCGAGAGCGGTGCGTGAAGAGTAGTGAATGTAGTTGCTGACCTTGCAGATCGATAAGAATAGGAACTAAATGACTGCCAGTGATCCTCAGCCATCTCCTCCACCGGACTTCGATGACGGTGATTTACCTCCTGGCACAGTCAGAGGAACTACTTCCTACGACGCATCCGCCGATCCATTTTTGAAAACTCCCGACGTTGCAGCGGCTGAGCCTGTGCCACCAAGCGGTAGTCCAATCACAACACCTCTAAGCGAATATGTTGAAACCATTTCAAAAGAACTACAACAGTTCGAAACGTTGAGAGAACCTGAGCCGTTAGAGACTCTGAGCGAGATAACACCTGATGTATCCACTGCGGGTCAGACGCTTGCAATCGATTCACTGGATTACGGAGAGGAGTTTAGCGACGCGCAGACTATTGAATCCGCATCGAGCGCGGTGCCGACCATGGTCGGAGGTATTCCGATAATCTACGATGAAACGTATGATGCCAGGGCTGACGCCAGTGCCGCTGGCGAGGATGACACTCCAGCTACGCCACCACCACCACCTCCTCCTCCCCCACCGCCTCCGCCTCCGCCACCACCGCCGCCACCACCACCCGAAGTTGATTCCATTTCTCCCTCATCACTAGCTCCGTCGGTAGACGGTTCTCTCGGGGGCGACGCATCCAACGTTAACGATTCAAGCAGATCGTCAAACCCGGCTGCTACGGATCTGCAGCGTAAAAAGTTTGAATCCAAGCCGCTCTCGCAATTCGACGGGCGAACTTTCATAACCAATCAGGGGCGCATTGCCTCTCTCATGTTGCCAAATAAATTTGTGTTAGCGAGTCAGAGTGATACCGAATTCTATTCGGTTTACGAGTATCAAATTCCTAACTACGAAGGAATGAAGATTGGTCATTGGTTGTGGAGTAGTCCGGCGTCCGAGTTTAGCGACGTGGTCGCTGCGAGTTTCAATCTCATACTAAGTTTGGAACCGCATGTGCTACCCGACGATGAGATCGAACTTCTTGAGGAAGTGATACCGCAGGAGGTGTTCGGTTATAACGGAGCCTTCGATCTGATCGGATTGCGCACTGAGTCTTTTAATGAGAAAACGGTTCTAGTTTTAGAAGTGAAATGGTGGGATATCGACCGAAAGGCTTACGGTATTTTCTACGCAACGGACAGCAGTTGGAAGCATCTTGAGTCGCTGCACTTCGAAGGTGCGGACATTGATTTTCGTAAGACATTTTTGTCGGCAAAAGCGGCGTTCTTGAGAATGAAGTGGCGCGATTAACACGCCCTTTATCTCGAATACTTATAAGAAATCGTCTTGGCCTCGGAGAAAAACTCCAGGCTATATCTTCCGCCTTCGCGACCTATACCTGATGCTTTTTGTCCGCCAAACGGTGTTCTCAAATCTCTGGCAAACCAGCAATTTACCCACACCAAGCCGGATCTGAGGCTTTTAGCAACATGATTGCAGCGGTTGATACTTTCACTCCAGACTGACGCTGACAAACCATAAGGTGTGCTGTTTGCCATTTCTATGACTTGGTCTTCATTGTCGAATGGCACCACGGGCAGTACTGGACCAAAAATTTCCTCTTTGAGTAATTTTGAGTCCATGGTCAAACCTTCGAACACTGCGGGCGAAAGGAAAAATCCGTCGCCCAGGTTGCTAAGCCGTTCTCCACCAGTTAATAGTTTGCCTTCGGTCTTGCCGTGCTCGATATAGCGTTGCACTTTTTCCATATGTTCTTTGCTGATCAAAGCGCCCATTTCGGTTTTTGGATCCAAAGGATCTCCGACTTTGATGTTCGCAACTTTTTCGACCAGGCGATCGAGAACTTTCTTGTAGACGGATTGCTGGACGAAGAGGCGCGAGCCGGCGAGGCAGATCTGACCCTGGTTTCGGAAGCCTGCTCGAACTGCGGTGTCGATTGCTTCGTCCAAATTTGCATCATCGAAAATAATGTTGGCGCCTTTGCCACCAAGTTCGAAAGAAAGTTTTTTCAACGTAGCCGCAGCATTCGCCATGATTGCTCTGCCTGTGGAAGTCTCTCCGGTAAACGAGATTGATCGCACGCCAGGGTGGGTGGTGAGCGCTTCTCCGGCGGCGTCCGGACCAAAGCCGTTTACGATGTTCAACACACCTTTCGGCAATCCTGCCTGAATGGCGATGTCGGCCAGCAAAAATGCAGTGTAAGGGGTCCATTCCGCTGGTTTCAAAATGCACGAATTGCCCATCATCAGACACGGTGCGATTTTCCACGTGGCCAAATATAGTGGCAGGTTCCACGGTGTAATTAGACCGCAAACTCCCAGTGGCTCACGAATTGCCACATGCGTTTCTAAAGGATTGGAGATGAAACATTCGTCGACTTGGGCGGTGGCGTAGTCGGCGAAGAAATGGAAGTTGAGCGCTGCTCGGGGAATGTCACCGTTTAAGCTCTCAGAGATTGGCTTACCAGCGTCGATGCTTTCCGCTCTTGCTAATTCTTCTTTTCTTTCGAGAATCAAATCACCAATGCGATGTATGACTTTTGCGCGCTCTTGCATCGACATCCGCGCCCATGGACCTTTTTCGAATGCCTCAGTGGCGGCAGCTACGGCGTCGTTGATATCATCTTTGGTGCCCATCGCCACGGTGCCGTGGACTTTTCCTGTCGCCGGATTAATAGTGTCGAATGTTTTTCCGGACTTGCCTTTTACATATTCACCGTTGATGAAGTTGTCGATTTCAACTGTCTTTGTCGACGTCGTTGCGGTCACTGTGCTCACCTCGCGAAATATCAAACTACTTTGTACGCCCTAATCGTTCGGATAAACAGCTGTCGCTTTCATCTCGATAAAGTTTTTACCAGGCAATCTTGATACCTCTACAGTTGTCCTGGCTGGTGGATCGGGAAAAGAAAAGTGCTTTTCATAGATCTTGTTGTACTTTCCAAAGTCCTTCATGTCGGCAAGGAACACCGTCACATCGACCAGGTCTTCCATGGACAGCCCGGCTTCATGCAGGACGACCTTGAGGTTTTCAATCACTGCCTCGGTCTGCACCTCGATGTCATAGGACACTACCGTGCCCTTTGAGTCGACTGTGACGCCTGCCTCTTCACCGGTGTCCGCATTGCGTGCGCCTTGACCGGCAACGAATAAGAATCCGCCTGCCTTCACTGCATGTGAATACGAGCCAAGTGGTTTTGGCGCCTTGCCGGTGATGTTGTATCCAAGTTTTGATTTGCTGGGACTCATTGTTTTATCGCTCATTTCACCACCCGGTCGACATTCCATGATGCAGACCGCTAAGTTCGGTCACACCCGGATCGTATCTCAAGGTTCAAAGTTTATTATGAAACGGTCTCATATGCTCAAACTTTTAGTTGGACCTGTAATGTAGGAACAAGTTTGATAGAGCAGTGGTGGAAAAATGGTTACTAATACATCGATTGCCGGTTACTCGAGAATTATTGACATATCTCAGCCGGTGAGCGCTGAGAGCGCCTGCTTTCCCGGTGATACCCCGTTTTCGAGGAATGTCACTTTGACGGTTGAGCAGAGCGGTTGTGTTAACTTGACTTCTTTGACTATGAGTCCGCATGTCGGAACGCACGCCGATTCACCTGTTCATATTAAAGGTGATATGGACGATCTCTCAAATGGCATGGCCAGTCATTTGCCTCTCGAATCCTACCTGGGTCCAGTGCGCGTCATTGACCTGACACCTCTGCATGAAGGAATCTCCGCAAAGCATTTTCTTGACAAAGTTGCTTCAATCGATCAGTTGCCGCCCAGAATTTTGTTTAAAACGAGGCATCAAATACGGTATCAAGTTTGGGAAACTGACTATGCTTATTTGACTGTCGAACTGGTGGACGCGCTTAACCGCAAGGGCGTTATACTGACGGGCTTGGACACTCCATCGGTCGACCATGTTGATTCGAAAACGTTGGATGCGCATCATAAACTTGATGAATGCAAATTAGTTTGGTTGGAAAACTTGGATTTGACTGAAGCGGTGGAAGGCGATTACTTTCTGATTGCGCTGCCACTTAAATTTACGGAGCTGGAAGCCTCACCGGTGCGAGCAGTTTTGCTCGCTCGCGATTAGTGCGATGAGTAGTGAAGCCAAACGGTCGTTTTGCAATTGAATTTGAACGAGTGTTCGTTTATTGGTCGATTAAGGAGTTGTTGAAATGTTTGGTCGAGATTGTGCTCTAATCGGAGTTATCCACCTTCCTCCTCTGCCCGGTGCCGCCGGATATGGTGGCAATTTGAACGAACTTATAGTGGGCTCCGTCGCAGAGGCTCTCTTATATAAGGAATGTGGTTTCGACGCGCTTATCGTAGAGAACACTCATGACACGCCGTATGTCAAAGCATCGGAAATTGGCCCTGAGACAACGGCAGCGATGACAGTAATCTGTCAGGCGCTTAAGTCGGAGTCGCAGATGCCGATGGGGGTGCAAATTTTGGCGGGTGCTAATCTAGAGGCGTTGGCAGTTGCAATCGCCTGTCAGCTTGAGTTTATCCGCGTCGAGGGCTTTGTGTTCGCTCACGTTGGCGACGAGGGTTTTCACGATGCCTGCGCCGGTAAGTTGATTCGTCAACGTTTCAATCTCAAAGCAGACGGCATCAAAATTTTCGCTGATATAAAGAAAAAGCACTCAGCGCATGCCATAACGAGCGATATCTCGATAGCAGAGACAGCGAAAAATGCTGAGTATTTCAAAGCCGACGGTGTAATAGTTACGGGCATAAGCACGGGCGCGGCGGCCGAAGTCGAAGATGTGCAAGCTGTTCATCATTCAGTCAAAATTCCGGTATTGATAGGCTCTGGTGTCACTGCCGATAATTTGAAACAGTATGCCGATTGTTCTGACGCATTGATTATCGGTTCCGACGTGAAAGTCCACGGTCAATGGCAGAACGAGCTCGATAAGGAACGTTGCAAGCGGATAGTTTCAGTCGCGCGCGACTAACTTCCATTTTGAATAGTCTGTTTGCGTAGAACATGAAACTCTAAACCTAGGGGCGTCGCTCGAGGCGACCGATCTGCCAGTCCAATTGCTGAATTTCGACGAATGCATTCGTTCGACATTTGACAAGAAAGATTCGAAGTAAGACTTGCTTTGATCTCTAAAATTTGATATACATCTAATTAGATGAGCATCTAAATAGATGTTGGTCTAATTATATCAACGGAGCATAAGACCATGTCCGCCATGCAACTCAACAACGTACTCAGTTTCTTCAAAGTTCTTTCTGACGAGAGTCGGCTGAAAATTGTCGGGGTGCTCGCATCGAACGAGCGCAGTGTCGAAGACTTAGCGAATCTGCTTGAGCTGAGGGCACCGACCGTTTCACATCACCTGTCTCGTCTCAAAGAGGTGGGGCTTGTGACAATGCGTTCGGAAGGGACCACTCATTTTTACAGTTTGAACGTTAAAGAGCTTAGAGCTTTGTCGAAACAAGTCCTGGCGATGGATACGATTGTCACCATTGCCGATACCGTTACGACCGATAGTTGGGAGCGCAAAATTTTGACGGATTTCTTCGATGGTGAGCGCTTGAAGGAAATTCCGGCGAGCCGAAAAAAGAGAGAAGTGATTTTGCGTTGGCTCAGTCTTAAATTCGAAGAAGGCACTCGATATAAGGAAAAAGAAGTCAACGAGATCATCGGTCGGCATCATCCCGATTTCGCTACGCTTCGTCGCGAGTTGATTGGGGCTGGTCTTTTGAACCGAGAGAACAGCATCTACTGGCGACCAACTCCGACGGAAGTGTAGGACTGCAGGGCTCATCGAGACGCCGGAGACCGGCACGCGCTCTATGAGACTAATAGAGCATGACAGTAAATAGAACGTCGTAGGGACAGCAAGTCGGACAATGGAACGCCACGAGTTCGCGCTGCTTAGCGGTTAGCGCAAGTTTTACACGGACTAGTGTTCTAGCGAGTATCCGGTTTTGTAATTTCGTTTGTTGACTAGTTGGCGCCAGACGTCGGCGTTGCCACCAGCACTGGCTGCTGGTTTCGGTGCGGCTGCGCGGGCGATTGCCGGTGCCGGCTTCCGTGGCTTTTTAGGCTTCGGAGGTGCGCTGGCTGTTTTCTTCGGCGTGAGCGACTCGGTTACTGCCGGCTTCGTTTCCGGCGTAGTTGCAGTCTTAGTGCTTGGAGGCGTAGGCTTGTTATTATCGGTAGCTGTCGCATCCGTAGATTTCGTGGTTGACGTTGTCACCGTATCCGGTGCCTTTTGAGTCGCGTCCGGAGCGGTCGGCGTGGTAGCCGCTGCAGTGCTCGGTGAGTCAGTCTTCGTTGTCGGTGTGGCAGGTGTCGGTACTACTGTTGCCGTTTGTGCCGGCGGTGTCGGTGACAGTACACTACTGATACCGACGATCACGAGTGCGCCTAAGGAGACGGTCACTACAAGCACGATTGCCCATTGCAACCATGTCAGTTTGAACAAAAGTGCGGTGACTGCTTCGGCGGTGACGACCTTTGTTTCGGTTTCCGATTCTACTGGCGCTGTGCGAAGGACCTGACTGCGACCAGGTCTGGGAATAGCCATATCGAGATCGGCTACCAGCTGATCCATTGTTTGATGGCGATCGGCAGGATTTTTTGCCAGGGCTTTAAGAATGACCTGCTCGACCCGCTCAGGGATGTAGAGGTCCGGACGCACTTCGGAAAACGGAGGCGGCGGATCTTCGATATGTTTCCGCATCGTCTCTACCATTGTCCGACCAAGCAGAGGCAGTCTGTTTGTCAGGGTTTCGTACATGACGATTCCCATGGAATAGATGTCGGAGCGCTGATCGAGTTTATGACCCTGGCACTGCTCAGGCGACATGTAGACCGGGCTTCCGCATACCTCGCCCATCTGCGTTAAACGCTGATGTTCGCTGCTTCCCCCTTGCGAATCTTCCATGATTTGCGCAACGCCGAAGTCCACGACTTTGACGAAATCTTTGTCGCCATCGTATGAGATCAAAACGATGTTGCTTGGCTTTAAATCTCGGTGAATGATGCCTTGTTTATGGGCGTGACCGAGTGCATCGGCTGCCTGCGAGAACATTTTGATTGCACGTTCGACGCTTACTTGTCCTTCTTGCTTAATGATGTCGGAGAGTGGCACACCCTGCAGATAGTCCATAACGATGAATGGTTGACCGGACTGCTGCGAAATTCCAAAGTCGTAAACTGTGATGATATGCGGGTGATTGAGCTTACATGTGGCACGACCTTCTTGTTGAAAGCGCTTTACGCTCATGGAATCGTTCAAGTGGTGCGACTGCAGCATTTTGATGGCGACTATTCTGTCCATCACATCTTGCCGCCCTTTGTAGACGACGCCCATGCCGCCAGTCCCAAGGATTGATAGAATTTCGTATTTGCCGGCCAGCTTCGTGCCGATCAGCGGATCTTGTGCGACAGGCACCAGCATGCTGTTATCGTGCGGACAGGCCGCGACGATCCCGGTGAATTGCCTGTGGCATTCAAGACAGACCTTGCGGTCAAGGTCTTCGTGAATATGTTCGGCTGGATGAAGCATAATTGCGAGTGAGGATGCGAAATGAGTATTGAATACAGGGCTAGCGAGGGCTTGGTTCGAATTCGATAGTAAGTCTCAGGTCACTGCTTACTACCAGAATAGCTGATTAAGCATTATTAATGTACCCGGTTGGCGCAGTAATAATCTAAAAACTTCCAGCCTCTAGTCGTGTGACTCTTCGTTCCGGCATGACTTTCGATTAGCTGTCTGGCGAAAAGCCAATCATTCAAAGGGTTTCGAAGGTTGCCTTCAACCAGATTTCAAATCGGCATCAAGCTCTCGCTTTTATCTACGCGCCCGCTGACGACCGATATTAATGTCGCTCCGGTCAGCCAATCTCTCTCGAAGCCGTCGAGGTGAGTCGTCGTTATAAGGGTTTGCATGTCTCGATGCACTGACTCCATGAGAAATCCCTGACGTCTCAAATCAAGTTCGGCCATGACGTCGTCGAGTATCAGTATGGGTGGCTCTCCGAGGTGTTCCGAAACCAGCTTCAGTTCTGACAGTTTGAGGGCCAGAACCAGACTGCGCTGTTGTCCCTGGCTACCAAATGAGGTGGCATCACTTTCGTCGATGGAAAAACGAACATCGTCGCGGTGTGGTCCTGAAAGCGTTTGCCGCCTGGTGATCTCATCGCTGCGACGCTGTTTATATAGCTGCATCAACCGAAGTGCGATCTCGCGTTCTTCCATTACTAGCAAATCGCTGCTTTCCATCGAGACCGGAGATTCCGTTGGCTCGCTGCTTTCGCTTTCGTCGTAGCGTCTATCTTCGGAGCTGCTGACGTGGAAATAATAATGCGCTGTAAGTTTTTCTCTTGCGCCGGATATTTTCTCTTGATAGTTTTGCGCGATAGGAAGTGCTTCAGCAAGGCATTTTACGCGATGTTTGATGATCGATGCACCCATGGTGGCAAGCTGTTGATCCCAAACTTTTAGTTCGTCGATATCCGCGCCGGTCAATCGACCTCGCTCGAAGAAGTTCTTCAACAGCCGATTTCGTTGAGTCACTGCTTTCTCGTAGCGAGATAAAATCGTGCGATATCCGGAGGAAAGTATCGATGCGAGATCATCGATCCAGTCTCGTCGATCTGCCGGACCGCCGCGAATCAAGCTCATGTCCTGAGATTTGAATCCGACAGTTACGAGATGGCCTTTCAACCCGCGTGTATTTCCTTTCGGAACGCCGTTGACTTTGATCAGCTTCTCGCTCTTCTGACCGCCTGATGCCGTGGTTCCACCATCAGTTTTTTTTCGCAAAACAATTTGAATTTTTTGTTCGTAATCGCGCGCGATAAAATCGACTTCAACAGTGGCGAAATCCTGTCCACGAAAAATCAGCTCCGATTCAGTCGAGGTGCGGTATGAGCGACCTCGCGACGCGTACTCGATCGCTTCCAATAAGTTGGTTTTGCCCTGAGCATTTTCTCCAATGATCACATTACGATCCTGGCAAAAATCAACTGATTCCTGTCTGTAATTACGGAAGTTTGTAATCGTCAGCTTTTTGACAAGCATGTAGGTGCAATCAATTCCGTGTGAAAAGTAAGTATTCAGCCGCGGTTGAAACTAAGCGTGGAGTTTGTCCGCGTCGGTCTTTTTGACCAGCCCGTGATCTTTGAAGTATTGTCGAGCCACGATGATGTCTTTATTGATCTGGGTTTTCAATTCATCCGGACCGTTGAATTTTTGTTCGCTGCGAATGAAAGATAAGAAATCGATTTCCATATTTTTGTCATACAGGTCACCATCGAAGTCGAGAAGATGGGCTTCGACGATCAATGCTAAAACCGGCTGCGTCGGATCGGCGCCATCTGTCGAGTGTTTGAATGTGGGACGCAATCCGATGTTTATCACGCAAGGAACGCTGGACTTGTCGAATCTTGCCACACCAGCATATACGCCACGCTGAGGAATTACTTGAAATCCGTAAAGCGCCAGGTTGGCAGTTGGAAAGCCGAGAGTGCGACCGCGCTTGTCACCGTGGACTACGTTGCCGGCCAGAGCGAAAGGACGCGAGAGCAGAAGGGCTGCTTGTTCCAATTCATTGTTCATAATCAGCCCGCGGATTGCTGAGCTAGATACTTCGTGCCCTTCCACGTTGACCATGTCGGCGACATGAACGACGAATTTGTGCGTTCTGCCGAGTTCTGCCAACAGGTCGGCATCGCCTTCACGGTCACGCCCGAAATGGTGATTGGGTCCGACTGAAATCGAGCGAGCTCCGAGGCTGTTGACGAGCACGGTTTCCACATAATCAATCGGGCTGAGCTTGCAAAGTTCTTCAGTGAAAGCCAGAACCAGTGCGAAATCGACGCCCAGGCTTTCGAATAACTTGAGCCGTTGCTCGATGATTGTAAGAAGATTCGGGGATTGCCCTCGCGTCAGTGTCCGTGGGTGATCCTTAAAGGTGACCACACCGCACGGCACGCCGAGCCTCTGAGCCTCCTCTTTTGCCTTTCTAATGACGACCTGGTGACCGGGATGGACGCCGTCAAAAAATCCAAGGGCGATTGATGACTCTTTCACCTGGTTGGGTTTGGCTTCGAAGTAGGTTTCCAAGGATTCTATTCCTTAATAGTGGCGTTGGCTGAAAGCGAGACTGGCAAATGGAAAACGAAAGTCTTGCCAGTTTGTTATACGAGTGAAACTACACTTAATATAACCGTAAACTACCGAAAACTCGGCGAAACAATCTGTGTATTGTAAACCAGACTGGGCCAGGCAGTCAGTAATGCACAAGAGTGAGTGAAATTGTTGTTTTAAAGCCTAGAGAACTCTCATCTGTAATCAGCCTTAAATCACCATAAATCCTCATATCAAGCGGCTTGCGCTCGTCATTTATGCTAAAATTAAGTGGCGCGAAAGGGATGGAAAAACCGACGTTTCGGTGATTTCAAGCCAGTCGCGTTATGCAAATCGATACCGAAAGACATCCAAATGTCTCCTCTCGGGATTCGTGTTGCATATGCGTTAGATGACATTTAGTGTGACCAAGGAATTACATCAAAAGCCGTGACAAATTCAAATCCTCCAACCGGAAATAGTGGTGATGGTGCTGATTACACAGCATCGAGTATCGACGTCCTCGAAGGTCTCGAGGCGGTGCGCAAGCGTCCCGGTATGTACATCGGTACTACCGGACCTAAAGGACTGCACCACCTGATCTGGGAGATCGTCGACAACTCCGTTGACGAAGCTCTCGCTGGTTTTTGCAACACGATTGAAGTGACTATCAACCCTGATAGTTCCGTCACCGTCAGAGATAACGGACGCGGAATTCCAGTAGGCATCGTCGCGAAGAGCGGCAAGAGCGGTGTCGAAACAGTGTTTACCATCCTGCACGCTGGCGGAAAATTCGGCGGCGAGGGCGGATACAAAGTATCTGGCGGTCTGCACGGAGTAGGAGCATCTGTTGTAAACGCTCTATCCACGCGATTGGTTGTCGAAGTTTACAAAGATGGAAAGATCTATCGTCAAGCCTACAACACCGGGAATGCAGATGGTGGGCTGGATGTCGTCGGTTCAACAGAATTGAGAGGAACGAAAGTTACGTTCTGGCCTGATCCAAGCATCTTCCATGATTACAGTGAAGAGGGTGATCGCATTGCCATCGACTTCGACTGGGATGTCGTAGATGAGCGCTTGCGTCAGATGGCATTTTTGAACAAAGGTTTGAAAATGGTGGTTGCGGACAATCGCACCAAAGAAGGCGAAGATCCCAAAAAGGTCGAGTATCACTACGAAGGTGGTATTGCAAGCTATGTCGAATACCTCAACGATACCCGCGAATCTTTGCACAAACCACCGATCTACATGGAGCTGATGCGCGACGGAATCAACGTCGAGTGTTCGCTGCAATGGACCAACATGTACGCCGAGTCGTTGTATTCATTCGTCAACAACATCAACACTCCTGAGCACGGTACACACGTCAACGGATTCAAAATGGCGTTGACTCGGGTTATTAATGAGTACGCCAAGAAAAACACCCTTGTCAAAGAGACTGAGGGCAACTTTACCGGTGAGGACGTGCGTGAAGGTTTGACGGCCATTATCAGCGTCAAGGTGCCGGAGCCACAGTTCGAAGGGCAGACTAAACAAAAGCTCGGCAACCGCGAAGTTCAAGGCGTTGTTCAAACCATCGTTACGGAATCGCTTAACGACTGGCTCGAACTCAATCCGAAACAAGCAAAAGACATCGTTGAAAAGGCAAAACTTGCTAAAAAAGGTCGCGAAGAAGCGCTGAAGGCGAGAAACCTCGTACGTCGCGTGTCGAACCTCGAAGGTTCTTCGCTTCCCGGTAAGCTAGCCGATTGCAGCGATCGCGATCCGACGAAATGCGAAGTTTATCTCGTGGAAGGTGACTCCGCCGGCGGTAGCGCCAAGCAAGGACGCAATCGTTCATTCCAGGCAATTTTGCCGTTGAGAGGAAAGATTCTCAACGTTGAAAGAGTGCAGCCATCGAGAATTTACGAGAACACTGAAGTTCAAGCGATGATCACTGCTCTTGGACTTTCAGTCAAAGATGAAGACGATGAGGGCGGCGGCAAAAAAGGTGGAATTCTCAGACCAAACGCTGAAAATCTCGACCTCGACAAGTTGCGTTATCACAAAGTCATCATCATGACCGACGCCGATGTCGACGGCAGTCACATCCGCACGCTCTTGCTGACTTTCTTCTTCCGCTATGCACGACAGTTGGTAGAAAAAGGATACGTCTACATCGCTCAGCCGCCGTTGTTTAAAGTGGAAAAGGGCAAGCGCACCGAGTATTGCTTCAACGAGCATAAACTCGAAGCAATTCTTGCCGAAATGGGCGACAAAGCTATTATCCAGCGCTTTAAGGGATTGGGCGAAATGATGCCGCAGCAACTCTGGGATACGACAATGAATCCCGAGACCCGCACTCTCAAAAAGGTCACCGTAGATGACGCCTCCGAAGCCGACCATATCTTCGATCTTTTGATGGGTGAGTCAGTTGCACCGCGTCGCGAATTCATCGAGAAGCATGCACACTATGCAAATCTGGATGTTTAAACGGACTGCAATATGTCTACCGAAGGGCCGAATTTAAATTCGGATACCGCCATTAAACAAACTGACGCACCGAAAAACGATGCTGGTACTTCAACGATCAATGTACCTAACACCGTCACCGTCGCACGCGTTTTTCTGGCGCTCGGTACGCTCTGGTTTCTCTGGCAGCCTGCCGATCAGATGAAGTGGATTGCGTTTTTTCTAACCATCTTCGTAATCTGGGCTGACGGCATCGATGGTTATCTGGCGAGAAAACTGGACCAGTGCACCAAACTCGGTGGCATTCTAGACATCGCCGGCGACCGTGTAGTCGAAATGGCTTATTGGATCGCCTTTGCTGCTCTGGGTTGGATACCGGTATTCGTGCCGCTTCTCTTTCTCGTCAGAGGGACATTTGTCGATGCGATCAGATCGCATGCCTCCGAACAGGGTTACACTGCCTTCGGAAAGAACACGATGATGCAGAGCGGCCTGGGAAAATTTCTGGTGGCGTCGAACTTCAGTCGCTTCACGTACGCGGTCGTGAAAGCGGTGGCGTTTTGTCTGGTCGTCGCCGCTCATACTGAACTCGGCAAACAATACTCGGTAGAACCGATTGCTCTATTCTTCGTTTATTTCGCAGCAGTTTTTTGCGTGATTAGAGGATTGCCGGTTCTAATCGAATCGCAATCCGTTTTTCAGCACCGCAGGTAGTATTACTACCGTTGGTTGTTTTGAGTGCTGTTGTTGATGTTATTTTGGTTGGCGTTTTCCAGGTCTTCAGCCGTTGCTGTGCCACCATTGCCCCATGGTTTGTTCTGGATCGGATCCGGAGACTTTTCCTGACCCCAAACTTTCGGTTTGGTACCGGGCATCGGAGTAACGTCTCTGGCGGTCACTCCCCATTTGTTTGCTTCAGCCAGAGATTGGTCGGTCCGCTGGCCGCCATTACCCCAGCCACTGGCTTGCACTTTCGGATCGTTGTTGTCGACAGAACCTACGGTAGTTTTTCCCCAGTTTTTTGGATCGCCGGCTGGATTTTTCTTGGTCCAGTCAACGCGCTGACCGGCGACGTATGAAATGCCCTTCTCTTGTTTGACGTCAGGCACCCTGGTCACGTCGTACTTGAGCCTGTCCTCAGTGTTTCTATCTCTGGTTTTCCTGGCACTGTGAGTAAACAACTCTGGGGTGAAGTCGCGATCGTTCTGCTTGTACCATTTTGGAACGATGACCGTGCCCAGCGTTGGTTTACCTTGTGAAAGTTTTTCCAAATACAATTTCTTTTGGGCATCGGACATGTTCAAATTCCTATTTCTGGCCAACGCTTGCACCATCAGGTGATTCTGACCGAGGCAGCGCTTGGCGAACGTTTCTAGTTCGCCGAGGAAAGCCATCTGTTTTTCATCATCTGCCAGCGCTTTACCGGCAGCATTGTTGATCGCAAGTAATCGCGTATCAGTCATCTTTGCGGTGTTTTCCGGAGTTGCTCGCCAGACACCCATGTGGAATTGCTGGTGATTGATAACGTCGATAACCATGGTTTTGGTTCGGTTGTCGAGAGCCTTGCTGCCGCTCAAATCCGACTTACACAATTTGTACGATTGGTCGAAGTAATTGAGAGCCCGGTCCTTGTTGCCCTTGTGCCATTCTCGCAGTCCGACCTGATCGTAGTAAAACCATTTCGGAATCGGTTGCCGTCCGGCGACTTTCGGCGCAGGCTGCGCGCCGCAGGGCAGTGGCAATGACGAACAGATCATTGTCATCGCTACTGCTACCAGGGAAACGGAAATGCCTTTCATCTTAATTACTCCACTTCAGGAAATTGCCGGACGTCGATTTTTCAAAAACTGCCTTGAGGCTGAGAGAATTTTTTCTGGTGCGAGTTCTGTAAGGCACTGACGTCGGTCGTCGCAAGTCTTCTTGTAATGACAGGGTCTGCACTCAAGTGTCTCGTCAAAAACGGCTTGCGTCAATGGGCCGAGCGGTCTCCAGCGGTTCGGATCGGTGGGTCCGAACAGGGTAACTGTCGGGATTCCGACTGCGCATGCAAGATGGGCAGGTCCGGAATCGACGCAAACGGCAAGATCCATTTCTTTGTAAAGAGCCATACTTTCTCTTACCGAAAGCTCTCCTGCCATATTAACACTTTTTACACCTGACAGCCTCTCCAATTCCTCGTAGGTCCCCCTATCGGCACGGTCTCCGGTGAAAAACGGCGTGATGCCAAATTCGCTGTTGAGCCCTTTTATTACTTCAGCCCAGAGCGGCAACGGATAAGTCTTATCCGGATGGGCTGCGGCTGCGTGGATGAGGACGCGGTTTTTATACGAACGCAAATCTTTCACTTTTCCGAGTACCGAATTGGTTTCCTCATCACTGATCCAGGCTTCCAGAAGTTTGTCGCCGGTTGGGATACCGACAGCTTCTAGCACGCTCAATACCGACTCGACTTCGTGAATTTCGGTGTTCCAGGGCACAGGGTGTGTGAGCAAGAGCGAACGCCCTTCGGTGGCATAGCCGGCGCGAACTTTGGCACCGCAAGCGAAGGCGAGGAAGGCTGACGAAAGCGATCGTTTTAAAACAAAGATGGCGTCATACTTGCGCTTCCTGAGTTCTAAAAGGTACGAGAAATAGCTCTTCTTCTCGCCTTTGCCTTTATCGTATTTATGAAATCGTGTGGTATCGAACTCTATGAATTCATCGACGTACGGGCAGCCTGACAGTACCTGTCCGCTCACCGGTCCGACCAGCATGTCGATTTTGGCGTTGGGTTGTGCTTGTCTCAAGGCTCGCAAGAAAGGTACCGTGAGAATCGTGTCGCCCAGAAAGCGATATCGTATTACTAGAATTCTTTTGGCATCAAGCATTTGTCCGGTTATCCTTCTTGATGGGAAGAGTGAACGCAGGCGGCTCGCCCAGCCACTCTATTTCCATCACCAGTGCGAGAACTCGATTGCGCAGATGTTCCGGAACATCTAGTCGCACAATATCCTTTTCGGTCGTGACGATATAATCGGCATTCATCACTACCATATCGTGTTCGGTTTCAGTGAGTTCAGCGTTAGAAAACCAGTGATGATCGGGATAGGCATTGAGTGATACCACTTCTGCGCCGATCTGTTTTATCGAATCGACGAATGCATTTGGTCTTGCGATTCCGCAAAATGCCACCACTTTCTTCCCAACGATTTCCGGTTGAACGTTGCCGGCGGCGGAACGCAAAGATGCCGGTTTAAACCTGCACATTGAGAGTTGCGCGGTGGGAGCATATTTTGCCGCCAGGTTCTGGAACCTTCTTATTCTTTCCGGGTCTGGGTAGTGTGGAACTTTGCTTATCACTATGTGGCTTGCCCTGCCCAGTGCGCTTAAAGGCTCTCGCAGGCGACCGGCGGGTACGAGTGCGTCGTCGAGTGTTTCTGAATAGTCGAGCAGCACCACGTCCGCGTCTCTTCTCAGTTTTAAATGTTGGAAGCCATCATCGAGAACGATGACGTCGCAATTGAATTCGTTGCAGGCAATCGCGGATGTCGAACTTCTGTCTTTCCCGGAAATCATTATGGCTTCAGGCACGGCTTGTGCGATCATGAAAGGTTCGTCGCCCGCTTCCGCGCAAGTCGAAAGAATCGATTTTCCATCACTTACCACCGTATACGGTGCCGCGGATTTGCGCTTATAACCGCGCGACAATATCGCCGGACGATGGCCCGCATCAATCAGTCGTCTTGTGAGATCGATTGTAACTGGCGTCTTTCCGGTGCCGCCGACGGACAGGTTGCCGATGCTGATTACAGGAACATCAGTCTTGACGCGTTCCATCATTCCCTGCGCGTAGGCTTTCAGGCGCATGAAACCGATTCCGCCGTACACGTATGATGACGGGAGCAAAAGCGTTTTTGCAATCTTATTGGATATGATTTTTGAGTAGAGGTCTTCAGCCATGTTTTGCCGCTGTGCGTTGATGAGTATTTTCATCGGTGGAAAGTTTCGATGACTCCAATGTTTTAGCTGCGCTAGCACTGCAGGCGGTGCCGAGTTCATCCACCAACATTGCCAGCGTGCGGTCGACGGCACCCTGATTTTGACTGATCCATTCTCGGCCTTTCAGACCGAGTGCTTTGATCGGTTCTCTATCCAAATAGAATTGCTTGAGTCTGTCTGCCAGATCACCAGGGTCTTTGACCATGATCAGTGCGTCCAGTTCTTTCAACGCATTGGCGATGTCGCGGGTTTTGTGAACATGAGGACCGCAGCAAGTCGGGACGGAATAGGCATAAGGTTCGAGCAAGTTGTGACCACCCACAGGTTTGATCGTGCCACCCACAAATGCAATGGTGGCAAGCGAATAATATTTGGTTAGCTGACCGAGACCGTCGAGTACGTAAATCTCCTCGTCGTCACCATTTTGAAACGACTCCTGCATGCTGAATCGACGTGGTTTGAATCCCGAAGATGTGATTAGCTCGACCACTCTTTGGAAACGTTCAGGATGGCGAGGTGCGATTATCAACTTTGGTCGAGGATGAGCAACGCCGGTTTGCAGACTCTGTTTATAAACATCGAGAAGCGCTTTGTGTGCAGCAATCAGTGCGCTCTCTTCACCTTCGTGAGTGGAGCCGGCCACGACCACGAAGTCCTCTGGTGCGACCTTGACTTGTTGGCGGAGCGCTTCGATGACGGCACCATCTTCGGTGCCCAGTCCGTCCAGTTTCATGTTGCCTGTGATTGTGATTGGCAGTTGAGAACCGCCTACTGCGCGGTATCGCGTTGCTTCGTTTTGAGACTGCACGCCCAGTCTTGAATAATTTCGCAACGCTTTGCCGAAGAAGAATTTATAGCGCTCGTACGATTTAAAAGACTTCGGAGACATTCGACCGTTAACACAAACTGTTTTCACTTCAAGCTTCCGACATTCGCTCAGGAAGCCCGGCCAAAGTTCTGTTTCAGCAATCACTACCATTGCCGGATTCAACGCTCGCAACCAGGAACGAGTAGCGAATGGAACGTCAAACGGAAAATAGAAAACGGTCGCGAATTGACCGACTCTCTCTTTTGCCAGTGTCTGTCCGGTCCGTGTTGTTGTTGATACAAACAACGGAATGTCCGGGTGTTGTTTGTGCAGTTTTTCGATCAACGGTTTGACTGCGCTGAATTCACCGACCGATACCGAGTGAATCCAGATGCCGTCTTTCAATTTGTCTTTACTGGCGGCGATCTCTTTTGGAATGAAACCGAACTTTTGAGAAAGACCGGCGCGAGCCTTCTTCATCAACAGCAAAAAAGGGCCTGCCACGAGCAAGACGAAACATACAAGGAAATAATAGACCGGTATCACGTTGATTGATTAGCCTGTCGGCAGCAGCTGCCGCCGAGCGTATTCTATAGCAAGTCGAGCGCATCTACGTCGACAGCTAGCGAAAGTTGTTTAGGAACTTTCTTATTACGAAGGAATTGCAAAATAGGATCCATCACGGTGTGATCGCCCTTTACCTTCAGCAGCAAATGATAGCGAAAGCGGTTTTTAACCCGTTCTATGATGCATGGAGCCGGTCCTAAGATCTTCATTGACTGCTCAGAGATCTTGTCTTCGAGAAGCATACTCATCTCTTCGGCCAGGCTTTCCAGGCAGACTTCCACCTCTCTTGGGTCAGGTCCCTGTAACACAAGACGTATTATGCGGCTATACGGTGGATAGTCGAAAGCCTCACGGGCTGCCAATTCGGACTCGAAGAAGTTGACGTAGTCATGTTTCTTCGCCCAGGCGATCACCTGCAAATCGGGATTATAAGTTTGTAAGATCACCTGCCCCGGCTTTAATCCACGACCGGCTCGTCCGGATACCTGACTGAGCAGTTGAAAACCACGTTCGGTCGATCTGAAGTCCGGCATGTTCAACGCCGCGTCGGCAACCAGTACTCCGACTAGAGTGACATTGGCGATATCCAGTCCTTTCGCCACCATCTGCGTTCCAATCAAGACGTCAGCCTCACCGTTTGCGAAGTCTTCGAAGATCTCGCGATAAGCGCCTTTCTTTCTGGTTATGTCGCTGTCCAGTCTCAGTGTCCGGGCTTCCGGAAACTTGCTGTGAATGGTTTCTTCCACCTGCTGCGTGCCCAGCCCATACTCCTTGATGAACGGGCTCTGACAGGACGGACAGGTGACAAGGTTATGCCGTTCATATCCGCAATGGTGGCAAGCCAGATAGCCCTCAGACTGCGAAGTCTGCTTGGGCGGTGCATTTGTCTTATAGGTATCGGAAAATTTAGTGAACGGTGAATAGGCGACTTTGTCTCCGGAATTCGAAGCCTCTTTCGGAACGCTTGGCGGAGTAATTCTCGTCTTGTGGTAGACCAGAGAAACGCTGCAGTTCTTGCATTCGGCAACATATCCGCATGCTCGGCAGAAGACATGGCTGGCGTAACCGCGCCTGTTCATTAAAAGGATGACCTGCTCGCCCTGATCGAGACGTTTTTCGATGGCGTGACTAAGAGCGCCTGAGAGAATGGATCGATTACCGAGGCTCAGCTCCTGCCGCATATCGATCACTTTGACTTCGGGCATGGGTTGGCTGTGTACGCGATTTGGCAATTCCAACACCGTCTCGTTTTTTCTGGCATTGTGGTATGTGCCGATGTCCGGTGTGGCGCTGCCGAGAACCACTAGCGCTCCATGTCTTCGCGCTTTTTCCAGAGCTACTTCCTTGGCATTGTATCGAGGGCTGGGGGTGCTCTGTTTATAACTGCCGTCATGCTCTTCATCAAGAATGATCAAGCCCAGGTTCGGTACATTAGCTAAAATAGCCGATCTCGCGCCCAGAAGAACTTTGACGTCGCCGCTGCGGAGTCGCCGCCAGGTGTCGTAACGTTCGCCGGGACTGATTGCACTATGCCAGATTGAAACGCTGTCGCCGAACCGATCTTTCAGTCGTGATGCCAGTTGCGGGGTCAAGCTGATTTCAGGCACCAGGAGAAGAGCTGTGCGGTTGTGGTTGAGCGTCTCTTCGATCAAACGGAGATAGACTTCTGTTTTCCCGGAGCCAGTGACGCCGAAGACCAACCAGGGATGGTTTTCTTCAACGTCGGACGGATTTAAAACGGCGATCGATCGTGTTTCTAAATCTTCGAGGTTGGAACGCTCCGGGCTTGATTGAACTTGTTGCGTGGCAGGCGGCGTTTTTGATGAGGATGACGGGCTCGAACGCGCCAACTTCTTTTGTAGTTCCATCATTAAAACGGCGACCACATGTTCTTGATCCTTCGTAAGTTGCGGTTTGGGCGGACGGTTTATTCGACCTTCGCAAGCATAGCTGTCCATCGGGTTTCTCAGAATTTCCGTGTCCATCAACTGGACGACACCATCCGATTCCAGTCTATGGATGGTACTGTATGTGGTGCCCGCCGTTTTCAACAACTCGGTCAGATTCATCGTGCCATTGTGCCGTTCGAGCAATGCGGCAATTTCTTTTTGCCGTGCGGTCTTCGGCTCGTTTGGTCCTCTGATGATCGTCGTCACCGTCTTGGCGGAGGTCTTCGCTGTGGATTCCGCCACGATTTCGATGACTCCTTCCTGTTTTAAAAACGTCAGTGCTCGAAAGAATTGCCCCTGACCCTTCTTGACCGTCTTGCCGAAACGCTGTTTCAGCGTCATCACTGAAAGCCCACGACTGCCGGCCTCGCTTAATACTTTAATCATCGCGGCTGACGATGGGTCTTTTTCCACCAGCGAATACCTTATCTTCGCAAGAGCATCCTGCTCTACACGCTTGCTCAGCCTGACTACGCGTTTTATCCGAGGAGCAAGGCTGGCTGGTATCGCTGCTTGGACGACATCGCTCAGCCGAGCGCATGATCTGAATGCCAGCCAGCCAAGGAAATCTATATACTCTTTGTCGAACAGTGGATCGGGTTCTAACACCTCTGCGATATCTTTGAGCTTGAAGTCTGACTGGCAGTCATTCCTTAAGCCCACCACGTAGCCGCCTACAGTCTCCTGATGTCCAAAAGGAACGAGCACCTGCGCGCCAACGAAGACTTCATCAAGCAAAAACTCCGGCACGCGATAAGTGAACAAGCGATCTTGCAGATCGCGGGCCTGCAAGTCGATCACTATTTCAGCGTAGAGTGGCGTCAGCAACTTCCAGTTCCACCGGTAGTACTTTGTGTTTCTATCAGAGTATAGAGTGCTCTTCATGTGGTTGTCCTCTCAGCGTCGATATGGCACAGCCAAGCCGCCCCAATTGCGGCAGCGCAATCGGAACCCTCTACTATCAACGACGCTCCTCCGCCATAAAAAGTTCAAATTTCAATAATGAAATCTTTGTCTGCGGTTGATGGCTCGCTTGACTACCTGTCGTTCACTTAGTTTGCCCGGCTCTCAATTCACCAGCCAGTTGATTGAGGCTTTGCCACAGTTTTTCGAACACATCTCTAAATGCTGCTTCATCGTGGTGATAAGGGTCGACAACGTCATCTTCGCCCAGTGCACGGCGAATTTTATGATGCACCGCCTGCGGTGCGACGGCCTTAACAGCTTTCTCATTCGCTCGATCCATAACAATGATCAAATCGAATTTTTCAAAATCGTCCTTTCTAAGCTGGCGTGCCCTGTGGCTTCCGATGTCGATGCCATTTTCCGACGCCACTTTTACCGCGCGCGAGTCGGCTCTTGAGCCAACGTTCCAGTCTGACGTTCCTGCTGATTCAATCAAACCGGACAGTCCATGTTCTATATACAGCTTGCGCATAATCCCCTCGGCCAGCGGGGAGCGACAGATATTGCCGAGGCATACGAATAGCACTTTCATTGCAGAAACCGTTCTGGAAATCTAATCTAATAGTCTTGTTTTAGAACTACATACAATGCCAACTCTTGCTTATCCAGGCCGGCTAACAAAAAGTCTTTGTCCACGTCGTTGGGAGGGCAAGGATGAAATATCGGTTTCTCTATAAAGAAGCCATAGCCTGCAGTGGTTTCGCACAGCCAATAGCCTTCTTTGATTCGATCGAAGCTTTTCAGATCAGCCTTTTGGAAGCGATCGAACTGCTCCATTCGCATGTAGAGTTTGTCCTCGATCGGCATAGGATTCCATTTTTGAGCGATTTGAGCGCGCTTCCAATATTCATCGAATTGTTGTTGGTCTTTGAATTTAAACGTCGCCTTAATCAGCACATCCGGGCGCCCGAATATTTTGCTGGTTTTTTCCGGCGTTGCGAAGAAGGCTGTCATAGGGACGTTGGTCGGTATGTTCAGATGTCCACGGATGAAAAATTCATCGGCTGGATATTCCTCTGCACAACCGCTCAGGACCATAATCAGCATCACGACCGGCAAAAACGCCGCGCGGCTAACCATCTTCGTAACCGCTGTTTGAATTGCAGGAAAGCTGATTCGATTCAATTTGTGAGTCCGTTTCTAGTCGATTTGATTCGCGTCGTTGGCCTGCCGATTTCGTTTCATGACGAAAATGCGGTAGCTAAGATATGCCACGGCTGAATTATTTTAGCCAATTACATACTTCTGCCAGGTCGATTGTCCGGTAGCAGTATGCTTGGAAATCTCGAAATGCACATGAGACAAGGGTCTGCGCGGCACGATTCTGAGAATCATCCCGGCTTCTTTCGGTGTGCGGTCGCCCTTCTTGACGTTGCACTTCAAGCAAGCGGCTGCGACGTTGTCCCAGGAATCGATTCCGCCTCTCGACCGCGGAATGATGTGGTCGATTGTCAGGTCCGGTCTGCGTACACCGCAATACTGACAAGTGTAATTATCTCGGTGCAGGATATTGCGCCTTGATAAGCTGATTTCTTTGTAGGGAATTTTGACGTAATGCCGCAGCCTGATGACGATTGGCAGCGGCGTGTCTGCATAAATCAGTCGGCCGTTATGCTCGACTTGTTCGGCCTTGCCCTTCAAAAGGAGCACTACCGCGCGCCGCCATGTACATATGTTAAGCGGTTCGTATGAGGCGTTAAGTACCAGAACCTTCGACAAGTATGCACCTTGAGACACTGATTAGTGAGGATTCACGTAGATTTATTATAACGTCGGATTGCTTTCGCGTCCAGAAATAGTGCTCCTGCGCGGCTTGTGGTAGAATGTTCGGATTGTCCTCGAGGTCGGATCGGGTTCGTCCCGTCCGCAGAATAGCTTGCCGACTCGTTTTAGGCGGTAACTTGTATCTGTTAGGTATGTGCTTAATAGGTCCTTGCGGATATAATCCTTCGGATTGGGTTTGTCGCTCCTGCGAGTCGCGCTCCGATAGAAGCGCTGCTTTCTTGAACGAGAATTCATTCCCGATTCCCGTCATCCCTCACGTCACTACACCACGACACACACACACTAGATTGGACTAAGGTCGACCTTCATATGATTCAAGTTAAAGAGGAGAAAAACCGAGCCTTGCCAGTAGCATCCATGAGACAACTTTTGGAAGCCGGCGTTCACTTCGGTCACCAAACCAGACGATGGAATCCGAAGATGCGTAAATACATCTACGGAGAGCGCAACGGCATTTACATTATTGATCTGGAACAGACCAGTAAAGCGCTCGACAGAGCCTGCGATTTTATTCGTCAAGCTGCACAACAGCGGAAGAATATCGTTTTCGTCGGCACTAAAAAACAAGCTACCGACATCGTCGAAGAAGAAGCCCGTCGCTGCAATTCACACTACGTCAACCGTCGTTGGCTTGGTGGAATGCTCACCAACTTCGAAACAATCAGACTTCGCGTCAACAGATTGAAAGAGTTGGAAGAAATGCGTGAATCCGGCGATTTCTTCAGACGCGGTAAGAAAGAACAAGCTGTTCTCAATCGCGAACTTTATAAACTCGAGAAAACTCTCGGTGGTATCAAGACAATGAGAGGACGTCCTGACGTTCTGTTCATCATCGATCAAAAGAGAGAACTGATTGCAGTCGCCGAAGCCGTCAAGAGTGGCATCTCCACTGTTGCGATCGTCGACACCAACTGCGATCCTGAAGGAATCTCTTACGTGATTCCAGGAAACGATGACTCCATTCGTTCGATTCGTTTGATCACCAGCCGCATTGCTGATTCGATCATCGAAGGACAACAAGCCAGAGGACAAGGCGAGTCGCACGAAGAAGTTCAAGAATCACATCGCACTCGGCACGCTCTTGCTACTCCGATTCCTGAAGAGGAATTAGCATCAGCTCCGTCTGCCGACGATTCCGATTCGGAAGTTGATGCCGCCAATGGTGGCGAAGACGCTGCCGGAGAAGACAAAGAGTAAGTTAAGAAGCCGATTTCGGCACACACAAAGATTGAGGGAGATATGGTTAAAATGGCAGAGAACATTACTGCTTCGATGGTGAAGGAACTGCGCGAAAAATCTGGTGCGGCGATGATGGACTGCAAAAAAGCCCTCGTCGAAACAGCCGGTGACTTCGAAAAAGCCTTCGAATGGTTGCGTCAAAAAGGCGCTGCCACTGCAGGAAAAAAGGCTTCACGAGCCACTTCGGAAGGCATCGTTCTTGGACGCATCTCTGATGACGGCAAGAAGGCCTGCCTGGTCGAATTGAATTGTGAAACCGATTTCGTTGCTCGCAACGAAGAGTTTGTAGCGTTCGCCAACAAAGTGGCAGACGCTGCAATCGCGCATACGCCAGCTGATCCTGAAGCATTGCTCAACGTCAAAGTTGATGGCAAGACGATTCAAGAGCAGATCACTGAAGCGATCGCCAAAACCGGCGAGAACATCGTGATCAAGCGGGTCAAATGCTTCGAACTCAAAGGCAACGGCATCATCGGTCTCTACGTCCACACTCTGGGCGGCAAGATGGGTGCGCTGGTCGAACTTTCTGCCAGCTCCGAAGTCAAAGGCGATGGTCAGGCTTTTGCCCGCGAACTCGCGATGCACATTGTTTCTGCCAAACCTGAATATCTCACCAAAGAACAAATTCCTGCGGAGATCATTGAAAACGAAACCCGCATCGAATCCGGCAAGGCTGACCTTGCTGGTAAGAAGGAAGAAATTCGCGACAAGATCGTAAGCGGTCGCGTCGAGAAAAACCTTGCCGAGCGTTGCCTGGTTCTCCAGCCGTTCGTCAAAGATCCTGGTCAAACCGTTGATGCCGTGCTCAAAGCCAAAGGCAAAGAGCTCAGCACCGACCTCGTTCCTTCCCAATTTGCCATCTTCATCCTGGGTGCAGGCGAAGAAGAAAAATCGGACGAAGAATAATTGTTCGGATCTTAGATCTTAAGAAACCGGGCGCCATGGTGCCCGGTTTTCTGTTAGTAAATCTTCCACAGTATGAAGCCGTAAGTGAAGCGAGCTTGGGCTCCAAGCAATCGGATCAGTCTTATTAGATTGTCTGTCTGGAAGAGGTTGGAAAGAGACGCTATGATCTCTCTAGCTCACACGAAATGCTGGAGAATCGCACTCCAGGGTCATTTTAAATGCAAGAAACAGAAACTCAATACAAACGTGTTCTTTTAAAACTAAGCGGCGAAGCCCTACAAGGCGAGAAGGGTTTCGGCATTGATTTGCGCGTAATCAACGAAATCGCCGATGAAGTGGTCAAAGCGCATAAGCTTGGTGTACAAATCGCTATCGTAATTGGTGGCGGTAATATATTCCGCGGTATACAAGGCGCCTCTCAAGGTATGGATAAAGCCGCTGCCGATTATGTCGGTATGCTTGCCACCATCATGAATTGTTTGATCATGGGTGAGGTTTTAAACTCCAAAGGCGTCGATACCAGAGTACAAACCGCAATTGCTATGCCGGCTGTAGCTGAGCCGTTTATACGATTGAAGGCTATTAAACATCTGAATAAGGATCGAGTAGTTATATTCGGGGGCGGAACTGGAAATCCGCATGTCACAACCGATACAGCTGCCGCACTCCGTGCCGCTGAAATTAAAGCAGATGTTATCTTGATGGCTAAAAACGGCGTGGATGGCGTTTATAGCGACGACCCGAAGAAGAATCCGGAAGCCAAGAAGATCGGCAGAATCGGATTTGATGATTTAATCAGGCAGGATCTAAGAGTGATGGATGCATCTGCTGTCGATCTTTGTAAGCAGAACAGCATTCCAATCATCGTGTTTGATTTTAATCAGCCGGGCAGCATCGAACAGATTGTTTGTGGAGGCAAAATAGGAACCCTGGTCGGTTCGCGTCTTGGAGGACGGTAATGAGCAGCACTGAAGAAACCACTATCGATCAAGTTCTCGCCAATGGTGAGGACAAAATGAAAAAATCGATCGCGTCCCTGAAAACAGATTTTCAGTCGATTAGAACCGGACGCGCGAGTGCGTCGATTCTCGATCGCGTAGAAGTTGACTATTACGGTACACCTACTCCTCTTAAGAGTCTCGCGAACATCTCGACTCCTGATGGTCGTGGTTTGTTGATTCAACCATACGACAAGACTGCTCTCAAATCGATCGAACAAGCCATTCATAAGTCGGATCTGGGTCTGACAGCCAATAGCGATGGCTCAGTGATCCGTATCTCAATTCCGGCACTTACGGAAGAACGGCGTAAAGATTTGACTAAGCAAGTGAAAAAAGTTGGTGAGGAAGCCAAAGTTGCCGTGCGAAATGTACGACGCGATGTCGACCAAGAGCTAAAGAAATTCAAGGATAAGGGCATTTCCGAAGACGAATTGAAACGTAAAGCGGAAGGACTTCAAAAGATGACAGACAAGTACATCAGCGAAGTAGATAAAGCTATAAAAGATAAAGATGCGGAGATAATGGAGATCTAAACCGGGAGGTTATTCTTCTATGTGTGGAATCGTTGGTTACCTTGGCGCTAACAAAGCCGCTCCTGTTCTGCTTTCGAAGCTGCGGGTGCTTGAGTATCGGGGTTACGATTCTGCCGGTCTAGCCGTCATAGAAGGCGGTCGGCTCAATATCCTGAAGGCTGTCGGTAAGCTCAATAATCTGGAAACGCTTTTACAGCAAGAGCGACCTAGTGCCACAGTCGGCATCGGTCACACTCGCTGGGCGACACACGGCAGTCCGACGGATGTGAATGCTCACCCGCATGTGAATCACAACGGCACACTAGCAGTGGTGCACAATGGGATCATTGAGAACTATGCGGAACTGAAGACAGATTTGATTGAGAAGGGCTACAAGTTCCTCTCCGACACTGATACTGAAGTAATCGTGCATTTGCTCTCGCACGAAATCGAAAAGGACAACGATATCCTCAAAGCGATTTTGAGAACGGTGTCGCAAATGGCAGGCGCTTACGCTCTCGGCATCGTCAGCCAAACGCATCCGGATCGAATTTATGCGGTCAACCACCACTATTCATTGACTGTTGGAGTCGGTGAGAACGAAAGCTTCCTCGCTTCGGACTCAGCTGCTGTCAGACAATACACCAACAAAATCCTGCGAATGGCTCAATCCGAAGTCGCAGAAATCAAAGCCGATTCAGTCAGACTCTTTTCGTTCGACGGCGTTGAAGACCATCGTGAGCCAATCGCTGTCGAAGCATCGGCCTACAAAATCGACAAGGAAGGCTACAAGCATTTCTTGATGAAAGAGATTCACGAACAGCCGCTCGTGCTCAGACAAACCTTGAGCAAATATCTGGTCAGCCCTGATAAACCAGTCAACTTCAACGTCGAGGATTTCTCTCCTGAGTTGACAGGTTTGTACGGTGTCACGATGACCGAGGAAGAAATTCGCTCCATCGATCGCGTTCAAATCGTAGCTTGTGGAACCGCCTACCATGCCGGTATGGTCGGTAAGTATGTGATTGAAGAACTTTGTGGAATTCCGGTTGAAGTTGATATCGCATCCGAAGTAAGAGGAAGAAAACTCCTCGGTAATAACAAAACTTTGACGATCGCAGTCAGCCAATCCGGTGAAACCGCCGATACGCTCGCTGCCATCAAAGATGCCATCGGCAACGGATCGTTCACACTCGGAATAACGAACCGTCCGGATTCGCATCTTGCCACTCTCGTTAAAAACTTGATTGTCACCGAATGCGGTATCGAAGTTTCCGTAGCTGCTACTAAAACCTATGCCGCCCAGCTCGTTTGCTTCTACTTGCTAGGCATCTTCCTGGCTGAGACTCGTGGCTCGATCAGCAAAGAGCGTGCCAGAGAATTGAAGAAAGGTTTGAATCAGATTCCGGGTCTTATTGAATTGATGCTCAGCCGCAAAGAAGATTATCGTGCAGAGAGTTTGAAACTCGCCGATGCTCAAGACGTAGTCTTCATCGGCCGTGGCTTCAACTATCCAACTGCCCTTGAAGGTGCGTTGAAGTTGAAAGAGTTGAGCTACATTCACGCTTCCGGATATGCTGCCGGTGAGTTGAAACACGGACCAATTGCCGTTCTCGATTCAGCCGTTCCAGTTATCGCAATTCTCGTTCCTGGACGCGTTTACGAAAAGACTCTTTCGAACGCTCAAGAATCGCGCGCGCGTAACGCTCGCATGGTGGCCGTCGCTGTTGATGGCGATGATGTAGCGCCGAAGACGTTCGACTACATCTTCCGAATTCCGCCGGTCGATGAAGTGCTCAGCCCGATTGTTACGGTCGTGCCACTACAGTTGATGTCATACTACATTGCCGATTTCCTCGGCAAGGATGTCGATCAGCCTCGTAACCTGGCTAAGTCCGTCACCGTCGAGTAACGTTGAATAATCAGAAGATCGAAACTGTTCTCGTCGTCGATGACGACGCGAAGATTCGTCTTATCATCGAAATGGCGATTTCCGGTCTAACTGATTGGCAGGTTATTTCAGTCGAATCAGGCGAAGCCGCATTGTTGAGTATGGACAAAGCGCGACCAGACCTTGTTTTGCTGGACATAATGATGCCCGGCATTGACGGAACAATGGTCTGCGAAGAGATTAAAAAACGATTCCAGTCAGAGATTCCCGTGATCTTCTTGACTGCGAAGGTTCAATCTCATGAAGTTTACAAGTTAAAATCACTTGGTGCGGCAGGGGTGATAGTTAAACCATTCGACCCGATGACGCTGGTTGACCAAATCAAAGCAATCCTCGAGCTAACATGAACTGCGACCAGTACAATCAGACTGTATGGCCCTTTAGTAAGCGCCTATATAGTTTCGATAACGAAACTCACGGCACTAGCAACTTGGGCGCTTACAAAGCGCATCGACAACCCCTTGTTCTAGCGCCGCATCGAATTGAGTTTTTCCTGGACACATTTCAGCCAAGCAGGAAAGTGATGTGACTGCAATAAAGAAAACACGGTACTTCCGGTGGTATCACATCTACTACATACTTGCGGTCTTCGGATTGGCAACGATTATGTTCAGCCTTTTGCTCACACAATTTATTACCCAGAAATACAATTCGTCGATTGATGTAAACCGCCAGTGGAGCAAGCGTCTTAAGGACCTGTCTGAGCTGAGCCGGATAACGTCAGACGTGAATGCTCCGGGCAATGATGTTTTCGCCAATCAAAATGTGGTGCTGGAAAAACAGCTCTTGAACAAATCTTTGAAGGAACTTCAAAGTAAGTTGAATGAAGTGAAGGAAGAATTTCGTTTGGCTGGCTTACTTGATAAAACAAAGTATCCGCAATTGCCTCTGGATATGCTTCGGTTGGAACGCCGGCTGGGAGAGCTTTCTCAGGAAGCTATAAAGACAGTCGATCTGTTCGAACAAAAGAAGGAAGAGGAGGCTGTTCGGCAGATGTCTCATATGGACAGGAGATTTTACTGCACGAACTCAGCTTTTAGAACCATGAACCTTCATATCTCGGACATTCAGAAAAACCTTTTCGAGAGCCAGTCTAAAGAACTGGAGTTGCTGCGGTTTTTGGAACGTTTGATAGCCGGCGCCGTTGTTTTCATGATATTAGGCGTGACCGCGTACGGAAATAAGTTGGCCAGGCAGATGACGCGCACCGATTCGGAACGCGAATATAATTTGTTGCAGCTTCAAAAGGCTAACGAGGGTCTAAGTGTCAAAACGATGGAATTGCAAGAAGCCCTTGTGGACTTGCAAGAGGCTCAAGGAAAGATCGTAGAGAGTGAAAGAAAATTCCAGGCGATATTCGATCACAGTTTTCAATTTATCGGCTTAACTAGTCCTGATGGAATTCTGCTTGAAGCGAATCGCACGGCACTAGATTTCATTGGAGTTACTCGCGATGAAGTCATCGGTCTACCGTTTTGGCAGACGCCCTGGTGGACAAGTTCTCCAGCGGATCAAGCGCGATTGCAGCAGGCTATAGTTGACGCTTCTCAAGGACATTTCGTCAGGTTTGAAACTTCGCACAAGTCGAAAACCGGCAATGTGCTGGAAGTGGATTTTTCGTTGAAGCCGGTTTTTGATCAATCAGACAAAGTAATTCTGCTGATTCCCGAAGGTCGCGATATCACGGAGAAAAAGCAGGCCGAAGTTCGAGTCAGCGAATTTTATTCCACTGTATCGCACGAATTGAGAACCCCGCTCACGTCCATTAGAGGTTCCCTAGGACTAATTGGTGGCGGCTTGGCGGGACCAATCACAGAGAAGACGCAGATGTTGATTAACATCGCCTGTGAGGAATCAGATCGTTTGATCCGACTTATCAACGACATTCTTGATCTAAGAAAGATCGAAGCAGGAATGCTGGAGTTGAGAATAACTTCGATTCAGGCAATCGATCTGGTCGACAGAACGGTCAAAAACCTGGCCGGAATAGCCACTGAATCTGGTATCAATCTAATCGCAATTGATAGTTGCGACGTATCAGTTCTCAATTGCGATCAAGATAGGATTCTTCAGGTCTTGACCAATCTGGTATCAAACGCTGTCAAATTCTCCGCGCGCGGGCAGTCCGTGTCCATTGACGTTAAACGGAAAGGTGACTTCGTCAGGTTTTCAGTGTACGACGAAGGACCAGGAATTGCGCCGGAACAGCAACACAAGTTGTTCGGTAAGTTTCAACAAATCGATCAGTCAGATAGAAGAAATAAAGGCGGGTCAGGTCTTGGATTAGCGATCTCGAAAGCACTGATCGAGCAGCATCATGGCAAGATTGGTTTTGAGAACAGACCAGCAGGGGGCACTGAGTTTTGGTTTGAGCTGCCTCTTTCCGAATCTCATTCCGGTATCGAGCAGGCGTAGATATGTCGCGAGCGCTGAGCATAGTAAAAGATAGTGTGACACAAGATCAATTGCTGTCTGTGCTGAGCTCATTGAACATCCACGTTCATTGCTGCAATTCCATTGAGCAATACACCGTTGGTAACGATGATTTCGAGCTGGTGTTTGTCGACGATCAAATCTTGGATGAGCCAGGTTTGGAGCTCATCTTGCGACTCCAAGAAGCGGAAAAGAGCACAAAAATTGTTTTTCTCTCGAGTGAGTGGTGCGCGGTGGCAACTTTCTGCTGGCTGCGGGACATACTCAATGTTTCGATGGTGGTGTTTACTCCAATCAATCCTGAGCTTCTGCGGATGAGGCTTGAACAGCTGAAGCGCTTCGATATTTCAGATAACGCTGCCGTCACAGTGGAAACGATTCATGATACCGCTGGTAGTGCTGCGTCCGTAGAGAAGGACGGCGATGTTGAAGCGGAAAATAAAAAATTGATTGTTCAGAAATCAATTCTCGAAACGCAGAAGCGGCTAAGGCTGGAGGTGGAAAAGGAGTGGTCCGATTTAAGCCGACTTGTTTTTCGAGTTTTTGATGAAAACGAAACTGACCAACTCCAAACTCTTATCAGAGAAGCGCATAAGCTAAAGGGCAGCTCTGGATCGCTCGCTCTAAATCGGGTTAGTGTTTGTGCCGGAAAAATTGAAAAATACTTGCGTCTTTTTTCGCCGCTCTCAGCAAATGGTCGCAGTTTATTAAAGGCGGAAATCTTTCGACAGCTCACTATCGGAAAAAATGCGATGAGTCTCGTAGAACCGGCCGCGTCGCGATTGATCGATCATCCTGATAGAGGTAACAATGTTACGATTTTGCTGGTCGGAGAAAGTGATCGCAACTTACTGTTGCTCGAACAGGCGTTTGGCGATTGTCTTAGCGAGCTGGTTTATCTGGACGATCCGATCAAACTTCTAGAGGCTATGTGCTCGATCGAGCCCGACTTAGTTGCATTATCAGGCGAGTGGCGATTTCTTGCCGTGCAGGATATTTGCCGGAGACTTCACGAAGACGAGCGTTGGAACAGGGCGTCAATTATTTTGTTGCAACCGGAAGAGCTTGGTATCGCATATGGTGATTTGCAGATACCTGACTACGTACACTGCTTTCCGTCGCTAAAACGTTTTGAAGCATCCGAGCTCGTTAACTTGGTGAGAGATAAAAGCTAGTTCTCAATCGAAAGGCTGACGACTAATTCTCTATCTGGTCGGTCGCTGCGCTATATGGTCCAGAAGAACACAATACGTCCTTGCACGGGATCACAATCCGCCGTAAGGAGGATCTTATAGATTTAAAGATTGAATATACTTGTGGTGTGGGTGTGGGGAGCTTATTTTGGCCAAGATTCTAGTAGTAGATGACGACCGAATAATTACCGAACTGGTAAGCGCATATTTGTCCGGCTCCGACAATCACTTGATCGAGGTTGCGGCGAACGGTAAGGATGCACTTGCGCTTCTGGCAATCAGCAAGTTTGACCTGATTGTCCTTGATTGGATGCTGCCCGATATTTCGGGGCTGGAAGTATGTCGCACATTCAGGGACCGAGGCGGAAGGACCGCAATTCTCATGCTCACATCAAAATCTGACAGATTCGATAAGGCTGCAGGTTTGGATGCCGGTGCTGATGATTATTTAGTGAAACCTTTCGATCAAATCGAGTTTCAAGCCAGAGTGCGAGCGCTCTTAAGGCGACCGGACTCTTGGTCTGACAAGGTCATCAGAGTGAAGGATTTAGAAGTCCATAGCAACAATCACAAAGTCTTTAAGGGTGGCAAGGAAATTATTTTGCGGCCCAAAGAGTTTGCCCTGCTTGAGCTTTTGGCGCGACATCCCGGGCAAAATTTCTCAGCTGATGCGATACACCAACGGATTTGGGACTCCAGTTCGAAGTCTTCAAGCGAAACTGTAAGAATGCACGTGATGTCGCTGCGGAAAAAATTAGGTGATTCCGAGGAAGAGCCCTTGATTTCATCTACTCGCGGCGTTGGCTATTCGATTGAATGTTAAAACGATGTAGAAAGATTGGCGAAGTTGACGTTAAGTTGACACTGGATTTGTACGATGTCAATTAGATGCAGCAACCATGTACGCTGCACGTAAACAAATTTGGAGGCTTTAATGTCCAATCAATATCCAGATCTTCCCATCCTCGAGACCGTAGAAGCCGAGGAAATGGAAACAGTGGTCGGCGGTCGACACGGCGCTGACGATCCAGCTGGTCACGTACGTGGCGGCGGTCGGAAAAAGGGTGGAAAAGGTCGCGGCGGAGCCGATGACGGTCCTAATCACACATAAACGGCTCGGCCGAAGTGTTGCCGAAATAGACAATCAGGCACTGGCGATGAGTAGACCATAGCCAGTGCCTTTTCCCGAGAAATAGCATGCAGAAACCAAAACGTTCCGGGTCTGGCATCGATAACAAAATCATTCACCTTTCGCCGGTGCCGTCGAAAGATCAACCAATGTCACGAATTTCCAGACGCTACGGCGAATTGGAACGGACTGAACTGTTGCCGGAACTACTGAGTTACGCGCTATATGGGCTGATCGCTCTGCTCTTATGTGCTGTGGTCTGGGCCGCTATCGCGAATGTCGAGGTCGTAGCCGTCGCTCCAGCCCGCGTGATCCCGTCGGGCGATGTGAAGGTTGTCCAACCGGACATTGATGGCGTTATCGAGACCATAACCGTGAAAGAGGGTCAGAAAGTTGCCGCCGGTGACGTTCTGGCTATTCTTGAACCTTCTCGGAGCCGAGCTGAGGTCGAGAAACGCGATGCGGCGGTGGCGATGGTCCGTCAGCAGATGGGCGGGCTGACGAAGGCCAAATTGAATCTCGAGAGCGCATTGGCGAATCCGGGATTGTCACCTGTCGATGGTGTCGATATCGATGGTAGCGCTGCCGCCATCGCTGAGTTGAACCGAGCGTATGTGCATCTTCGCGAAGCAGAACTCGACAATCAGATTCTCTCGGGAGTCGAGTCGGATAAGTCCGCGATCGGAGTGCAGTCAACCAGTCTGACAGAGCAGAAGCTATTGCGATTGAATGCATCACAAGAACGTTCGGCGGAAAGAAAGTCCAAAATTGCTCAGAAGAAAAGCGAAATCGAGCAATTTAAGAAATCGCTTGAATCAGCAAAACAAGAGTTATCTCAGATTCAGGTAATTTTGAATGCGACTGTACAACAGGAAGAATCGTTTCGCCAAGTCTTTCAGGCGGGCGCCGTATCCAGGATTGACTACCTAAACATGCTCAAGGAAGTGGAGCGAACACGCAGAGAAGTGACTCAGCAGAACACCGCGATCCAGGAGCTCACCAAATCGGTTCAAATCGCCGAAGCGCAGTTGAAAGAACTCATTTCAAGCGATCGGGCATCAACACTCGAAAAAGCAGCTGAGATCAAAAATCTGGATTTCGAGATGGGAAAAGTTGGAGTTCTCAAACGAGAATTAGCAAGGAAGCAGTCGCTCGCTCGGGCTGACTACAAATCGGCCAACTCCAAAGCAAAGGCGCTGCTTGAGCGTGTTTCATTGAATATCGAAGAGAAGCAGCAAATGCTTCGCGAAGCCGATGCGCATTTAAGAATTGCTGGTCGCGATTATGATGCCACCAAGATCGAGTCACCCGTTTCCGGTACCGTAACTGGTATCAAGTTACGAGGCAAGGGGCATGTTGTCAAACGCGGAGATCGCTTGATGACAGTCATACCTGAAGGGGCTCCTCTCAGTTTCGAGGCTGCTGTCGCCAACAAAGATGCGGGTTTTGTCGAGCCGGGACAAGACGTGAAAATTAAATTGTCGGCATATCCTTTTGAAGATTTTGGCGTTCTCAATGGAAGAGTTAGTCACGTCGAAGCAACGGCGGAATCGAGTAATAATCCCGTGTTCGTTGCGAAGATCGAGCCCGCAAACCAATACATCTCCGTACGCGGTACGAAACGTCCGCTGGTGAGTGGTATGACGGCATCCTGCGAGATCGTCACTCGTAAACGTCCGGTGCTCAACATACTGTTCGAGCCATTCACGAAGCTAAAAGAAACCCGTTGGCAGTAACTGTAATTGAGAACGGATTCAGTGCGCTTCTTTTGATTGTTTAAACCACGTTAGCCTGTGACCATAACTGAAAATAGAGCTGCTTGCGAGTGATGAGCTCCGCGTGAGTTCCGCTTTCAACGACTTCTCCTTGATCGATCACCAGGATTCGATCAGCGTCTTTCACAGTCGACAACCTGTGAGCAACGATGAATAGAGTTCGATTATGTCTAAGTTTCTGCAAGCTCTCTTGAAGTGCTCTTTCTGAATCATAATCGAGAAAACTGCTGGCTTCGTCGAACAGAAGTACACGCGGATTGTGCAGCAAGGCTCGAGCTATGCACAATCTCTGACGCTGGCCTCCGGACAGATTAATTCCGCCCTCGGAAACTTCGTATTGGTAGGATTTCGGCAAGCTGTTGATGAATTCGTGGATGCCGGCCAGTTTCGCGGCGGCAATCACTTCTTGGTTGGATGCCTGAGGATTGTAGAACGCAATGGTATCGAAAATGGTGCCTCGGAACAAATAATCTTGCTGGGAAACCACTCCGAGCTGGCGGCGAAAGTCTCTAAGAGACAGATGTTTGATATCGTGCCCGTCTATAAGAATGCGTCCTTCCGAAGGCGGATACAAACCCTGTAAGAGCTTGAGTAGCGTTGTTTTTCCGCATCCGCTTCGCCCAACAATTCCAATCGTCTCGCCGGCTTTCACCGAGAAGTTTAAATTCTGGAGGGCATTCAAATTCTTATTGCTGGGATAGCGAAATGTGACGTTGGAAAATTCGACATTGCCTTCCAGAGTGATGCTCAATTTTCCTTCAGCGTCCGTCTCCTCCTGCTCGGTATCCAGCACTTCACTGATCCGATCAAACGACACTCCTAAGTCCTGGATCTCATCCCAAATGTCGACGAGGTATAAGACCGGCTGCGTAATTCGAGAAATGATCATTGTCAGCGCCATCAATTGCCCGATTGAAATTTTGTCCTGAACCACTAGTTGAGCGCCGAACCACAACAAGAGGATTCCGCCTGTGAGATTGACGAATTCTGCTGCCACATGTGTGAAGCGAGAGACAAGCGTGCCTCTATACCGAGTGTTGAGTGCATCGATAAACAGCTCCTCCCACGCCCAACGCATTCGATTCTCGGCTGATGCGGATTTTATGCGTTCGATTCCGCGGACGGCTTCGATTGTCAACGCTGTGCTCGCCACTTGTTTTTGAAAAACTTTGAGCATGAGAGTTCGCAGCCATGGGGTGACAACGATTAGAATTACTGAGAACAAAGCCACGTAAAATATGACGTACAGTCCAAACATCCAGTTGTAGGCAAATACAAGTATCAGGTAAACCACTGCCATTGCGAGATCCACAGCAGTTGTCAGCGCCGATCCTGAAATGAAGTTTTGAATCTTTCGATTTTCTTGTAGTCTCGATATGATATCGCCGGTGGTGTGTTCTTCAAAAAATGACAGTGGTAAGCTGAGAAGATGTTTGAAAAAACGAGTGAATAGTGATTGATCTAATTTGACGGCTGTAAATGCGATCAAGTAACTGCGAATCGATGAGATAAGCGTTTGAAAGAGAATCAGGATGAGCACTGCAGCCAGCAGCATGTTGAGCATTGAGATGCTTTTGTGAACCAGCACGCGATCCACTACAAGTTGAGTAAATAGCGGAACTGATAGAGTGAGCAGTTGCACCGCCAGTGATGCCGCGACTATGTCAAAAAGGTTTTTTCTATAGGCGGTTAACAGCTTTGCGTATCGCAGCATTGGAAACGATTCGTTTTCCGGCTTCGCCAGAGAAGGCGAAGGAATCAGCTCCAGTGCATACATGCTGAAGTGGCTGGAGAAGTCTTCTCTGCTCACCGTCGTCAGATCGTTAGCCGGATCTCCAATCAAGGCAGATGTTTTATTTATCTCGTAAAGCACTACGAAATGGTTATTGTCCCAATGACAGATCAATGGCAATTTAGCTCTCAGCAGACCTTCGTAGCTCGCTCTCAGTCCACGAGTCATGAAGCCGAGTTTCTCGGCAGCCTCGGACATTGAAGTAAGATCGGTTCCTTGAGAGGATACCCCTACTAATTCTCTTAAGCGTCGCATGCTCACAGCCGCTCCGTAGAATTGCATCACCATCGCAAGGCACGCAATTCCGCAGTCCATCGCCGACTGTTGCAGAATGAACGGGTATAGTTTGAATTTTTTTCGAACTAGATTTTTTAATGAGCCGTGATTCGACTCTTCGGTTTCTGTCTCTGACTTGCCCGTGTTGGGGCTATTGTCTGGCGTCTGGGTTTTCTGATCTATGATTTCAGTTGACAGAGAAATTGATTGGACCGCGGAGGATTGAGAATTTTTCTCAATCTCCATCGCCTTTGACCTGAGTTCGCCCTCGAGTTGAGGATGATTCGAGTAAAGATCAAACAAAGCAGATTTGGAAATTTTCAATAACTCTGAATCAGTTGAAGAACGAGCGGACGTGAGCGTTTTGCCATCAAGGCAAATAGCATCCAGTCCAATCCAATCGTGGACTTCGTCAATGACGCGAACAGTTCGTTCCTCTTCGCCGTGCAAATGGAATAGTCGAATCTTTCCTTTGAGGAGCAAGTAGGCGTGCTGGAGTTCCATGCCCTCTTCGTAGACGATGTCACCAAGCCCCAAGTTGAGTGGCTCACCGCTTTCGATTATGTCGCCATAAAGGTCGCTTCGATTACCGTTGTTCACGTTATCCGCGCCGTCCACCATAATTTCCCGTTGTTTCCATTACTGCTTAACGCCTAAGATGCCTGTTTCAATCCAATCTTCAAGAGAACTCAAAAGCCAATTGGACAGCAGTTGCTCGGCAATTTCGTCTCGCACGGCGTTGCTGAGTTCTGCTCTATAGACTCCTTCCACTCGATACAAGTGATAATGAGATCCAATTTTGAACGGTCCTATGATAAGTGCGGGCTCTTGAGTAAAAACATTCGACTGAACTTCTGCTGCCAATTTGTCGCGTCGAACTCTGCCGATGTAGCCGCATTTCGCTCTACTCGATTGATCGATACTGTATTTGTGCGCGAGTTCAAAAAAACTTTCACCCTCCAAGATCTGGGCTTTGAGCTCTCGTGCTGTGGCAGATGATCTAGCTACGATCTTGTAGAGTTCGGCCTCATCGAACTTCAGTCTATTGAAGGCAAAGAAGCGCTCGATCTCATCGGGACCAGCTACAACGCTTTTAAAACGATCGACGATAGCTGCTTTAGTCGCCCAGTTTCTCAGATCTTCGTCACTGATTCCAGTTGAACTGAGCCAAATTTTGGTTTCCTCAGAGGTTGTAAGACGTTGATCTTTTCGAATTTGAACGACGGCCTCGTCTATTTCTCGGTCGCTGATGGTTATCTGATGCTTTTCACAATAACGCTCTGCCACGAGTGCAAGCAAAAGATCCTCGAACACAGCGTCTTCGCCGTTCACGATCAGAGCCGTGATTGTGTCGGGCAAATTCAAATTGCCTTCCAGGAATTTCCGACTTTTCTTACTGAGCTTCAGCATTGTGGTAAGCGCTTTGAACGGTTTCTGCGGTACAAACTTCTGTACACGATAGCACTGTCGCTATTATGGAGGCATCCGTCTGAAGAACGACCTTGTATTGTTATCGGCCGTGCAAGACCAGGTTGAAACCTTGCGGTTCTTGACAAGCGCCACGGCTCGGCATATAGTTTATCCACCTTTGGTTAACTGTTCTCTTACTAATGTTATTTAGCCCCGCTATCCAGGTATAGCTCTCTTGGTAGATCCAACTGGCAACTCGGCGGGGTGGGCGGGATAAAGTCATGAAACCCATTTTCGACAAAAACGATGTCCAGATTGAGTTCGCGTATGACATTCATCATACGGAACGCGAGGCTCCGAATCTGGCCTGTCCGCGTTGTGGACATGTTCAGCCCCGCAAGAAAAACGTTGTGTGCGCCGGCTGCAACCACTTGATTCCGACGGAAAATCCAAGACAGACTTGGCAGAATCTGCCTACTGCTTCTGACAGTTATCGAAAAATGGCGGAAGTCTTTTTCGATAACGGCAAAACACGCGAGTTTAAGAAGTCTAGAGGCAATTTCGGCTGGCAGATATTCACTCGAAATGTGTTCCTCACATTGTTTCTTGCCGTGCTGGTCGTAGTGCCGACTATATTTGGTTTGCGCGCTTACGTGGGCGAGAAGGACTGGAAGAAAGTCGAGAACAAGTTCGATGCAGTCATTGGACCGGCGTTTCATCGTATCGACACTCGACCGAAGGTGGCGTCGAATACGGTGCCTGTGAAACCAGCCAAGCCTGCGAAAAAATCGAAACGCGGGAACCATCGCTAACGTGGAACTACAGAGTTGGCGAGCCGCCCTCTGAAAGTTGTGGTGGCTCTTCTTCAACGACTTTCGGCGTGATGAGAAGCATAAGCTCAGTTCTATTTCTGCCTTTGAAGGTTGTTCTGAAAAATGCACCGAGAACCGGCATTTCTGCAAAGTATGGAACTTTGGACAGGATGGCTGCCTCTTGTTCCGTAAACAAACCACCAATGGTGATGGTCTGTCCGTCTTTGATTCGGATTTCTTGTGTGATGATGTCGCGTACGTTCAACAGCGTAACAGTGGTTTGGTTAGCGCCGGCTCCGAACGTTTGAGGCGCGCCGAGTGGCGTGGAAACTTGCGGACGGATGCGAACTCTGACGAATCCGTCTTCGGTAACCTTCGGCAGGACGTTCAAAAAGATTCCCGCTTTTGCAAGTTCTACGTTGGTGGTGACGACACCAAGACTGACTGTTGATGTGACTTTGTGAACTACTTCATTAGCAATCGTGATCAATGCTTCAGTGTTATCTACGACTACCAAACTCGGGTTAGCTATCACCTTTGCTTTGTTGGTTTGCAGCAGAAGTTGCAGGTTCAAATTAACTGCTGTCGGTATGGTGGCAATGTTTGCCGCGCCACCGCCGCTGCCACCAAGTGTCAGGAAATCGAAGCCGCTAGCTGAGCTTGGAACTGGCTGTACGCCCGCGATGCTGGGGAATACTGTCGGCAACAAAGATCCTACTAAGCCTGTAAATGCGGTTGCAGGACTTGCTGTAGTGGTGCTCGTACCTGTGAATGGAATTGATGGAATGTTGGGGTTAGGAATAGCGTTAGCAGGGCTTCCCAAACCAGGAAGGTAAGACAACAGTGGAGCACTCGAGTTGCCCATGATCGATGCCGATACGCCCTGGCCCTGGATGTTGAAGGTATTACCCAGCAATCGCACACCCTGGTTGGTTAGTTCCACTAGCGACGCTTGAATGTGGACTTGTTTAGGTCGTCTATCGATCATGTGAATCGCTTCTTCGGCGACGAGAACGTCTTGTTCTGTCCCTACAACGATGACCTGGCGACCTTTCGCATCAGGAATAATGATGGTGCCACCATCATTGGGTTGTACGATGTAGTCAGCGGATATTTCCTGCATCTGTCGAACTTGTTGTGTACCCGGATCGACAGAGGCGTTGTTGAAGCCTACGCCTTCTTGCACCTGTTCGCGAGATGAGCCTCTCATGGTCTTGGGCTGCTGATCTCGGGTGACTTGAGATTCCGATTCGGATTCGACTAATCGATCGTCATCGTCCGAGCCGGTTCGCTTCTCATCAAAAGGACTGCCATCGTCATTGGTGCTTCTTCTTTCGCTGGCGCGTCCTTCATTATCTTTGTTCTCGTTCTTCGAAGTGTTTCTAGTTCTCTCTTTAAAGTCAGGAACGAAACCGCGATTGAAGATTGACGCGGTTAGAATCTGAGCGACGTCGAAGGGATGCGCGTAGCTCAGTTTAAAAGCTCTGGCTACAGGACGATTCAATCCGAGTTGAACCATCGCTTGCAGCGTACCGACGATAACCGTGCTGTTATCCAGGGGCCGACTTTCCAGACCGGCAGCGGCAAGGACATTGTCCATTGCTTCATTAAGCGTCAGGTCTGTGAGCTCGCCAGTGATTTTTCCATTTACTGATTTATCGATGATGATGTTGAGATTGCCTCGTCTGGCAATTTCCGAAATTACTTCGCGAACCGGCGTATCGCGGAAGCTCAGATGATGAATAATCCCCGCTTGGGCGAATAGCTTGAACGGTTTTTTGATTTGAACTGTACCAGTAACGGAAGGCAATGACTTGCCGACTTTTGTCGATTTCGGCGCCGACTGCGCTACTTGCTTCCCGTCGGCAGACTGTGCTTGCGCCGCAGTGACTGAGTTGAAACCGAGAATGGTGGCAGTCAGGGAACTGAATGCGATCAGCGAAGCCGCTCTCACAACGTCGATCGATCTATCATTGATTGACGATGCGAAAACTGACACCGTTAATGGTGCCAATACATTTTTCTGTTTTTTCGCTCGAGATCTTGAACTCAGGCGAAGCATCGATGATACCTGGGATTTGACTGGTATTAATTGTAGCGCGATACCGGCGATTTGCAATTCATTCTTAGATGTGCCACCAAAATGGCGTGGTGTTATATGTGGTGTATATGCGAGAGCGCTTTAATTTGGTGCCTTGCGCACCATTTTGTTGGCACATCTAAGTTCTAACCTGACCGCTTAGAACGCTTAAAGCAGTTCCGTTCCGCGGGCTTAACTCCGTCTGGCTGGCGATGTCGGAACTCTAACAGTTTTAAAGTAATTTCTTAGCGAGCTGGCTCAGTGCTTCTTACCGGTTCCGGACAAACCGAAAATAGCAATCTCCAGATTGTTACGCGCTTCACTCAGGTGAGGATTAAGTCTCAAAGCCAGCTGTAACTGCGTGACCGCGGATGCGACGTCGCCCATCCCGTAGAGCGCGAAGCCGAGGTCATTGCGGGCCTGCGCATTGAGTGGATCGAGGCTGACCGCTTGTTGAAATTCTTGAACGGCGCCGGGAAGACCGCCGTTGGCGTAGAGCGCGCGTCCCATCGCGATGTGACTGTCGGCTGATGTCGGATCCAACAGAGTTGCCTGTCGAGCGGTTCTCAACGCACTTTGATTTTCTTTGGTTGCCAAAAGCGCGCGGGTGAGAGCGACATGAGCCTTCGCCGAGTTAGGCATCACCGAGACGGCCTGACGTGCAGCAGTAACTGCCCCTTCCTTATCTTGAACGATTACAAGGGCTTCGGAGAGACCCGCGAGACCGTCCGTTGTTGGCTTCGCTTCGTTGGCTCGGCGAAACTCGTCAATCGCTTCAGAGATGCCACCATGTTTCAGCAAACTTTCAGCGAAGAAAACTCGCGCGTCCGGAAAGCGCGGATCAAGTGCAATCGCGCGTTGAAATTCGAGCTGCGCGGCGGACTGATCGCCGGCATCATCAAGTAGCTTGGCAAGCAGTGTGTGTCCGATTACGTCATCGGGATTGAGCGCAATCGCACGTTTCATCTCAGTGGCAGCGCCTTCATAATCTCCCGCCAGGTAGAGATGACTGCCGAGGCGAATGCGAATGGATGCGTCTTGTGGATTGTCGGTAACTTCGCGACGCAGCTTAATCAGCAGATCCCCAACTGTGCGCAAATCGGTGTTGGTTAAACCTGTGCGAAACAAATCAACGAGCATGATTTCGCGGTTCGCTTTTTTCGGACGCGATACTTGTGATGTTGGCTTGCTATTTACTTTGCTGGCTGCCGTTTTCGACTCTGTCAAATTGGTTTCTGAACGTTTGGATTCGCTCGTCGTTGGTTCTTCCTGCGAGTCGTCGGCATCTGTAGGCTGTTTTGCCGATCGTTTCGGCGCTTGAGGCTTCTTTGCTGTTTCTTCGGAACCTGATGGTTCTTGAGTTTTGCTAGGTTGATCCGATTCTTCCGCTGCGGATGCGTTCAACTTTGATGGAGTCGATTCCTCATTTTGTGACTGGTCCTTCGATGTCGGAGCATTCTGTTGGCTGGACTTCGATTCCGCCTCCTCTGCCGAAGAGTGCAAATCTTCCTCGGTGGGTACTTCGGTTTGTTGCTTTTGCTTTGACAGTTTTCGCCCATTGCCAAACATCAGTGACACAGCGACAGGTTTATGACCAATGTTGCTTATCGTGTTGGCTCGAGCGTCGTCTGCGGAAATCCAGACAGTGGCTGACAGAAGGACGACCAGCGCCAGGCAGTTGTTAGTTAACCGATTTGAAGGCATTACGTAAAACCTCGCCTGACAGCCGATATGGACGAACTGGGCACGACATCATGATATTCTTGCACTAGCTCGAGATAAGTTCCTGAAGCGCTTTTGAGAATCGCATGACCGATATCGCCGTTAGACAATCGATTATTACATCGGCATATATACACATTCCATTTTGCAGTCATAAGTGTGAGTTCTGCGATTTCGCCGCCGTTGCTGGTCTTTCGCATCTGGAAGATGAATACACCGATATCATTTGCCGTGAAATAGAGGAGCGAGTTAAACGAATACACTCGCCAATCAAGTTGTCCACGGTGTTTTTCGGCGGTGGCACGCCCGGTTTGGCAGCGCCGAAAAATTTGAAACGAATTTATGAAACGCTCGCCAACGTGGTGTCTATCGATGATTCCATTGAGTTTTCGATGGAAACTACACCTCACGCAATCACGGTAGAGAAAGCAGAATCATGGCGAGAAATGGGTATCAACAGGATTTCCATTGGTATTGAATCATTGCAGGACGACGAGCTAAAGGCGATCGGGCGAGATCATACTCGTGCTCAAGCCCTTGCTGGGCTTGAAATTGCAGACTCTTATTTCTCGAACATCAATGTTGATTTTATGTATGCACTGCCGACCCAAACCATCGAGTCCTGGGGAAACACACTCAATGAGCTTATTGCGCTCACACGTCAATATCCTTCGATCAAGCATGTTTCATCCTACTGTTTGGAACTGGCGCAAAATTCGCCCTTATTGTCACGTTTTCCCCGTTCATCAGATGCGTATCCTGTGGACGATTCTGTTGCTTTGCTTTTTGAACTCCTTGTGAAAACCTTGACTGATGCAGGTTTCATTCATTACGAAGTTTCCAATTTCGCTCTTGCCGATTATTTGTGCCGCCATAACCTCGTCTACTGGCAGAATCAGCCATATCTTGCATTCGGTGTCGGAGCGCACAGATACGTCGATGGCCATCGCAGCTCCAATTTTAAAAGTCTCAAAAAGTATATGCGTGATTGCATGGCTGATGAAATGAATGAATTTATCGATTCCGCCACTGAAGTCAAAGAGGCGTTGATGCTCGGCCTTCGAATGCGCCGGGGTATTAATATTGAGGAATTCGAAAAAGCTTACGGGGTCAATCTTGCCAGACTTTTCGACAAGCAAATCGAAAAACTGAAATCAGGCGGTTTTGTCGAGTTTGACGGCCAACATCTGCGGATAACAGATAGCGGCGTACTTATCAGCAACTTAGTTCTTGCTGAATTCATGTAAACAATTTTGACGTGGGCGACAGCTCCCAACGGGACGAGTATACGCGATTAAGCGAACAGGTCCAGACCGGTAGGTTGGGCCAGAAGCGCCAGTAATCATGTTTCTGGGCGATCGCTCGGTCGTTTAACGGTCAGTGAGGGGGGGTATGGATAGATCGACATATAAAAGTAAAGTAGAAGTACCTTCTGTTTTGATCCGTTCAAATCTATCGAGGCTATCAGGTGAAAGTTTGTCCGCAGTGCAGCGCTGAATATGATGACGACGTTACGGAGTGCGATAAAGACAAATCCACTCTGAAGTCAGAACGTGATGCGCTGGTCGGCACGAAGCTCGGAAATAATCTGCGTTATGACGTCAAAGCCGTGCTTGGCCGAGGCGGGATGGGAGTCGTCTACAAAGCTTATGACGAGCAAACCGATCGCATCGTTGCGATCAAAATGTTGCACGCTCACAAGGTGGCCGATCCTGAAGCACTGAAGCGATTTCGTCGCGAAGCTAGAACAGTAGCCGATTTAAAGCATCACCATATCGTCACGTTGTTTGATTTTGGCATGCACAAAGCTCAGCCATTTCTGGTCATGGACTTTTTGCAGGGGCGAAGTCTAAAAGACGAGTTGCAGCGAGTTGGTCCGTTTCCTTTCGATCGTGCATCCAAAATCTTCACTCAAGTTTTTCAAGCACTGGAAGCGGCTCACGAACAGAAGGTTGTGCATCGTGATTTGAAACCGGAAAACATCATCTTGAGTAAACATGGTGATGAAAATGATTGGGTAAAAATCGTTGACTTCGGTTTGTCCAAACTTCGAGATGAAAATCAGGAAGAATCTCATATCATCACCAAGGCCGGAGACGTATGCGGAAGCCCGCCATACATGAGCCCAGAGCAATGCTACGCGACGTCGGCGATCGATCCTCGCAGTGACATTTACTCGATGGGAATTGTCGTGTACGAAGTGCTCTCCGCAAAACTTCCGTATAAAGCAAAATCTGCGATTGAGATGATGGACTGTCATTTGTACGCTCAACCGATTCCATTTTGCGAAGTCGCGTCAGAATTGAAGGGCTGCAATGAGACCACTTACGTTCTCAAAAAAGCATTGCATAAAGAGCCGGAAAACCGCTACCAGACATGCGCTGAGTTTTCCAAAGAATTGCGCGATGCGCTTCGGCGCGATTGGCCCAAGGTGCGTTCCTATCGCTACAGGCTCGAAGATGTGACTTTCCAGGATCTGGAAAGCGAAGCTCAGGCACTGGAAACTGGAGAACATCCGGCACTTGATTTTGCGTCGATGCCTGGACCATCGGCTGTTCAAGAAGTTATCAATGAAATGAAAACAGAAACTGCTGTGCACAGAAATCAAGATGCATCACAGCGAGCTAATTCGGCATACCCCAACGAAGATTACACAAACATGGAAGAAGAGAACCAAGGTTGGCTTGCGAAAATAATGTCCGTCTTCAAACGCGAACAAGTCGATGAAGAGGACGAAGACGAAGTCGATCCGCAGCTCGGATACAGTAATTGTCCGTTTTGTTCGGCTCCTGTAAAAGCACGTTTGCGTTTCTGCGTTAATTGTCAGCGACAATTACCTTCGGTCCAAGAATTTTCGAAGCTGCGTATGCAAAATGGCCGATTTGCGATTTCGAATAAAAACATGCGGCAGGAAGAACCGAAAGGATTTAGCAACCGTGCGAAGATGCGAAGCAGCAACCCTGGCGCTTCTGCGTTTCAAAAGTTCGTTACTCTAATTCTGATTTGTGCCGTCGGATATGGTGGCTACAAAGCCTACACCGATAAAAACTTCACAAAAAACATTCAAAAAATGATGAAGACCTTAAGCAAGTAATGGTATCAAATATGGTGCGCGAGACCTGAGAACAATCCGTACTTTCACTACTGGTTCGCGCGTCAACTGCTGCCAAGCTGACAAACGGCGTCGCGCGAAAGTGTCTACTTTACCGGTGCTTCGTCCTGCTGCAGTCGTTGTTTGACGATCTTGATCACTTGCTCGCGATATGACTCTGCGCCTTTTTTGTCGTGCAATTCTTCGTGCACGATGCGTAGTTTCCTCAACGTTTTTGCTTTGCGATCGCCGCCGTCTTGAATTTCTTCAGCAATTTGCAAGGCATGTTCGAATTGCGATTTTGCCTGTTCAAATCCTTTGCTGCTTAAAGCTCCATCGCCCCCGGACATTGCCATCGTCCACGACAATTTCTTCCATGCCGGCGCGTGATCCTCTGGCGGTCCTTCATACATCATGATTGCGCCCAGACCGACGATCACGAATACGGCAATCACTGTGACGAGTAAAACGTGCGATCGCAAATCTTTTACTTTGTCTTCCAGTTCCTGCCTGGATTCGGGCGGTAGATCTTCTACTTCCGGTCCGTAATCTTTGGGACCGGTGTTGCCGGCATCTGCGGGCGCCTGCGGACGATTGGGATTTCCCTGAATGAAGTCTGCGGGCTTCGGCGGCTGCGTCTGAAAAGCGCCAGTGTCGCCTGTATAGGGCTGCGCGACATAGGAGGCGTTCACGTAGGTCGGCAAATAGATTCTCGACTTGTCGGCGGCAGTAATCAAATCGCTTTTTACTGCTTCAGCGTTTGGATACCGTTCTTGCTTCTCTTTCTTCAAAGTGCGAAGAACGATTTTGTCGAATAGTCCTGGAATCTCGATATCAGGAGCAGCGCCGCGCAGCGAAAGGGGTTGTTCTTCTCTGTGACTTTGTTTGATAGCTTCGAAAGTCTTTCCGGAAAATGGTGGCAGTCCGGTCAAAATTCCATACATAATCGTGCCAAGGCTGTAGACATCAGTCGCGGCATCAGCCATTTCTCCGGTTTTGAGAAACTCAAGACCGAGATAGAGTGGACTGAGTTCACTGTCCTCAGGGGTGGGCACCGTATCTGGTGGCGGGTCAACAAACCTGGCCAGAGCCATATCGCATGAGATCATTACATGATTTGCGAGATTCGACTCGGTTTTTTGATAGAGGTGCGCAAGCATTAGATTCCCGTGCACCAAATTTGCTTTATTTATGCGTTCTAAGGCGTCGCAAATCTGCAAGAAGATTTGGATTGCAGTTTCTGCAGGCAGCGTTCCCTGTTCATCGAGCACAGAGGTTAGCGGCTGTCCGCCAGGGTCTTCAGAGACTACAAAGACGAATCGCTTGTCGGGTGAGGCACCGGATTCGGTGATTGAAAGTAAATTCGGATGTTTGATTTCTTGCCAGGCATCGACGAACTTGATTATGCGTTTGGTGTCGACGCTCTTTGATTTTAAAACAGAAACTATAAAGTTCTTGCCGGATGCGGATTCCGTAACTTTGAATATTGCGTGTTTATCGCCAGGCAGAATGCATTCGGTGGTTTTAAAACGTCCGCCAAAGATTTGTTCGATTGGATCTGCCACATCACGATCGACTAGCTGGAAAAAATCCCGAGGACAGGCAGTTCGTTCCGGAGTGATTGCGTGCGGATTCAACGCATCATTTCTATGGCACGCCGGACAAAATTTGCTCATGTTGTGACCGCCTTAATTAGCTCGGTCTCCATACACCCTTCATATTCTGTCCGATGCGAAAACCTTGCACGAGATTGTGACGCATGAGCTGATAAAGCTCATGCAGTGTTTCCTGGTCGGTGATACCGTGCTTCACTGCGATGGTATTGACCTGGTCCATGGCCACTGCCGAAAAATAGACCAGAACATCATCATGTACTTCGCCGCGTCCCTGGTTGGGCAATCGGAGAACAGCACGACCAAAGTCGTTAGTGAAGGCATCAGCCAGTTCGGCTGTGAGAAGATCCGAATAAAAGTTATCTGTTTTTGTCGCCATTGTTAGCTCACCAGTTCGCGCGTAAGAGTGGGGCTTACGTAGTTGACCCGTTAAGAGCGTCCAATTCTTTTTTCACCTCTTTGATGTCTTGCCACATCAGCCACTTGGGACTGCCGACTTCGCGAGAATCATTTCGGAGGAGATAAGATGGATGGAATATGCACATTACTCTAGCACCATTCTTATATTCAAACCAATTACCGCGTACCTTGCTTATTGGGTTTTTATTTTGCAGAACATTTTGCATCGCGGTAGAACCGGCTAATAAAATTAGTTTCGGCGCGACGAATTGAATTTGTGCCTCGAGGAAACCTTTGCACTGAGCCACTTCTTGAGGAGTGGGGACACGATTGCCCGGCGGTCTACACTTCACGATGTTGCAGATGTAGACATCTTTTTCTTTATCGATTTCGGCTGATTCGAGAATTTTATCGAGTAGTTTTCCTGCACGTCCGACGAAGGGAATGCCCTGTTCATCCTCGTTTTGACCAGGTCCCTCGCCTATGATCATTAATTTAGCTTGTGGATTTCCACGATAAAGTACGACGCTGCTTCGTGTCTTACAAAGATTGCACGCGGTGCACGCTCGCGCGGCGACGTACATTTCATCAAGGTTTTCGTAAGGTGAGAGTTGATTGATGCTGAGTTGGTCGGTGGCATTCGTCATCGTTTTCTTGCTCGCAATTTTTGTTTGACGATCCGATAATCGGCGAGATAAATGAACTCGCTCTGATAATCAGTAACTAAAACTCGCTTTCCACTCGACTGCATTTTTTGATATCTGTCGAAACGCGTTTTAGTTTCGACTCGATCATACAGATCTATGAGAACTTTGATCGCCAGCTTGCCTTAGTCGAATTTTCGTCTCTGCGATCGAGCGCATATTTACTATGAATGCGCTCGCTATATGCGCAAATTTTGGAGACCGCCGGTGCTGCAGATTGCGAGAGATTGTTGCGGCTCAACATAATGAGACGCACTACATTGAAGTTCAAATTCATATATCCAATCGCACATCCGTTTCGCAGAAAGCGCACGTTGGTCGATCTAATAGGTTGCGGTTTCTGACGTCCGACGGAAACTAAGTGGCGCTATGACACGGCTTCTGATGCCAATTGAATCGGCGTAGGCATCGCGTGCAGTTTGCGAAGAACGAATGACGCTGCCAGTTCGCTCATGGAGACGGCCGCGACCGGTCCAATGTTTTGCTTCAAGCAACGGCTGGCCACTCGAGCAAATGTTTCAGAATCGCCTGTGGTAGCAAATTTGGTTGATGCAAACGAATCAGTTTGCCACTGCAAAGTCGATGTGGACTTGCCGGAAATTGCTGTCGCCAGGCAATCTGCCGGATCGATAATGAGAGCCGGATAAGATGTTTGATTCAACACCGCTTTGAGTGCTGAATCTAAGAATGGATAGTGGGTGCAACCATAGACGATTGCTTCGACTTCGTTTTCCATCAACTCTTGAACATAAGGTCGCAATGCGTCTTGTGCTTCAGTCGAATCAGCCAAGCCCCCTTCGACAACCGGCACCAGAAGCGGACATCCAATTTCAGTGACCGCGATGGTCGGATCGATGGATTTGATCGTGCTGGTAAATGCTTTCTTCTTAGCGGTTCCCGCAGTAGCAATCACGCCAACTTTTTTGATGCCGCGCTGTGCGATAAATGCTGCTGTTGGGTCGAGCAGATCGAGAACCGGCACTGGAGAATATGCGACCAGTTCATCTTTTCCGGCAGCAGCACTGGTATTGCAAGCCATGACGATGGCGTCGATGTTGTGTTGTAAAAGCCAGCTGGTAAGTTGTTTTACGTAACTGTTGACCTGTTTGACCGGCCGGTCGCCGTAAGGACAACGCAAAGTATCGCCTATATAAACGAATTCTTTTTCACCGCTCTGATCCAGTCTCGATACGAGGCTGCGGAGTACGGAAAGCCCACCCACTCCGGAGTCAAAGAGACCTATCCTCTGTATATTTCTCCAGGTTAGTCCTGAGCACTGAATCATCTAGCTGTCGGGCTCCCTTACTATATAAGTGGGACTCTAAAATATCACTGCATTTGCGCCGAAATTACGCGCTGCTCTACCATCTTAAGAGCAACTAGACCGATCGCCTGTTAAAAGTGATTCTCAAGCGGTTAACATCTGGTTAATTGTCGCTTGGGCTTAGTGGCTCTTGATTCCCAGTCCCTTGTGAACAAGCGCGGACGCTCGTGGAATCGTGCCTCCAGCTTGCTTCGGAGGATCGGTCTCACCGGACTGTTCTGAAGTTCTACTAATTTTTGAGGCTACAGAAGAGTGCTGTTTGACGTAGAGGATAGCACCTTTAGCCAGTGCCCCTGCGATTTTTTCTTGATAATCCTCGGAGACTAATTTGTCTCTTTCAGCCTTATTAGAAATGTAGCCGACTTCGGCTAGAACAGCTGGTACCTCTGCACGGTTTATGACGTAGAACTTAGCCCTTCGTATAGCGCGATTCGGCGCTGCCAATTCCGTCACCAAACTATCATGGACCTGTTGCGCGAGCGGCTTGCTCACGTCGGTCTGGTAGTAGGTTTCAATGCCATGGATGTCGTTCGAGCTCTCCAGCGAATTGATGTGAACGCTGAGAAACAAATCCGGTTTTAGATTATTAGTGATGCTGACGCGCTCAGGCAGTGGGATAAACGTATCATCGCCTCGAGTCATCACGACTTTGACTCCATTTTCCACCAGCTTGTCTCTGGTCTTTTGCGCAATCGCAAGCGTCAAATCCTTCTCTTTAACGTAGCCGCGCTGCGCGCCCGGGTCCGTGCCACCGTGTCCGGCATCGATTACGATCACGCTTCCCGGTGGTGGGGATAAACCTACTAAAGGATTACTGGCTTCGCCAATCACAAATGAGACCTCATTCACACTGGCAGCGTCGCCGGGGATCACGCTGACCGCTTCGCCCGAAAGATCTAGTACCAGACGACCTGTGTTCTTCAAAGGATCGGGTGCGCCCACTCTAATAGCCTTGAGCATTTCAGTGTTCTCAGGCTGCGGCACTTCGATTGTTTGAACGCTGCGCAATCCTTCCAGGTCTATTACAAAACGTTCTGGATTATGGAGGCGGAAACTTGAGAAGTTCAAATCGCGTTTGTCAGGTGAGACTATTTTGAACGAATAACCGCTTCCAGAGTTACTTTGAGTCAAGAACACTTGAGGCGGTGTTTCGCTATCACCTGAAGGCTGACTATCGGTGCCGCTCTTCGAATCATCTGGTTTGTCAGTGGAATCATTTTTGCCAACTGCTTTCGGCTGATCGTTATGGCTGGCTACATCGAGTGACTTCTTCGAATCGCTCTTCAATACCTGGATTTCTTCGGTTTGCTGATCCGGATTTTCCGGCGCCAGCAGTCGTTTTGCCTTCTCCTTTACCTTGGAGAAGAGATTTGAAACAGCGTCTGGACGCTCTTCCTGTGCCGGTTCTGGTTGCTGTGTCGTTGAATCGTTAGCATTGTTGTTGAAACCGAACGCTTTATTTGAGGGCGCTTGAGCAATCTTTTTGTCTCTGGAGGTTTTAAACCGGTCCGGTGCTACTTTCGGGACTGAGGCATCCTCTTTTGCAAGTTTCGGATTTGCGGCGGGTTGCTTTGCGTTGGAACTTCCAGGCTTGGCGCTCAGCATTGAGTTTTGCTGCGTCTCAGTCGACGATCCATTCGTTTGAATTGAAGGTTTTGAACTCCACTTTGTTGCTACCTTGGGTTCTTGCGATGTGCTGCCACCCTGCCATGTGGGAACCCATTTCGAAGAGGAACTCGCAGAATTATTTCCTTTTTGCGGTTGTGATTTCAGGCTCTGGGCATTGGCGGCCAAGCCCTGTTCGGCGCTTCTCTGGTTCACATATGCCGGATTGATGTACTGGCGACTGTTATTCTGAGGGTTCGACGGCTCAGGCAACGCGCCTCTCAAGCCGGCTGAGGCAATTTCCGGATCGATTCGACTTTGAGAATCTTGTGGTATTTCAGCAAATGCCGGATCGATTTCTCCGGTCGGAGGAAACACTGGAGGGGGGTTGTATGTGGTCTCATATGTACCTCTTCGCACTGGCGCAGAGGCTCGTTTGTTGAATGATGGCGCCTGTGGTGGCATGCCGTACCCATCCGCGACCACGGTGGATGCCTTCGGCCATTTGATCAAAAGACTGCCTGGACGAGAGTCGAAAGTGACAGCGCGGAGTTTCGCCGGATCGCTGGACACAATTGCGACGCGGCAAACAGGCGGGCTCTCTTGAAACTTTCCGATGCGGACAAGTTTGATTCCAGAACGTTCTGCACTGCCAATGGTGGCACGGCTGGCGATCGGTGTAGCGTTGACATTGATAACACGGGTAGAAAAAGGGAATACCACATCGCTGAAATCAGCGACCAATACGGTATTTCCGTTTTCTCCTTGAAGAAATTGAATTATCGGACGCGGGAGCTGTTTCTTACTCGACGTTAGAAGGGCTGCCGAAGTTTTCGCGCGATCTTCTCTGATCTCGACGATTGTGTTTTGCCCAATGTTGGATTGCGCAGAAACAGCGCCTGGGCTGAAAGTTATTAAGGCAATTAAAAATGAGAGTTGAGCAATCCGCACGATATTTTTTTTAACAGGAAACATTGCCACATGAATGTACCTTAACTTTCTGGTGGCGCCAAGTCCTAACACTGACGGTGAGGGATTCCGTATGTTTCCTACTCGCTACTTGAAAACTTTGAGCTCAGAATTTTGCCACCACAGGCGAGGCTATATTAAATACGCTTTGAGATGTCTTGTAGTAGATCCTGTTAGATTGAACTTGTCTGTCGGCTTGCCGCTTTGCAAGTAACAGAAATCTGAATACGTTTGCTGTCAGAGTTCGAGGCCAGTTGGCTACGAACTGGTTATTCACTAAGGGAGTTTACTAATGCTAATGGACCAGAGCCAAATTTTTGGGACGTGTATAGGAGGCGGCGTGGCTGCGCTCGCTTATGGAGCGTACGCCGGATTTGGCGTTCTTAAGCTTCCTGCCGGCAACGAAAGAATGATCGCGATCGCCGGTGCGATTCAGGAAGGCGCAAGCGCGTACATGAATCGGCAGTACACTACTGTCGCGATAGTTGGAGCCGTGCTTGCTGTCGTCATTGGTGTTGCACTCGGTCCTATTACTGCTGCTGGTTTCGTTACAGGTGCAGTGCTCAGTGCCGCCGCTGGTTTCATCGGCATGTATGTTTCAGTCCGAGCTAATGTAAGAACTGCAGAAGCCGCACGCCAGGGCCTCGAGAAAGCGCTCGACGTCGCATTCAAGGGCGGGAGCGTCACGGGACTTCTCGTAGTTGGACTCGGTCTTCTTGGCGTGACTCTTTTTTATATGGTGACCAGAGACGTTAACGCATTGGTTGGTCTCGGATTTGGTGCCAGTTTGATCTCTGTGTTCGCCCGACTGGGTGGCGGTATCTACACCAAAGCTGCCGACGTCGGGGCTGACCTCGTGGGTAAAGTCGAAGCCGGAATTCCGGAAGACGATCCGCGCAACCCGGCAGTTATCGCAGATAACGTCGGCGACAACGTAGGCGACTGTGCCGGGATGGCTGCTGACCTTTTTGAAACCTACGCAGTCACCGCCATCGCCACCATGCTTCTTGCTCACCAGGTTTTTCACACGCAAATCGAACAGCAAGGCGCTGGTTCAACAATCTTGCTTTTCCCTCTTTTCCTCGGTGCGATTTCAATCGTCAGTTCCGTAATCGGAGCATTTTTCGTTAAACTCGATGCCAGCAAAAACATCATGGGTGCGCTCTATCGTGGTTTGATCGTTGCCGGTGTACTGGCTGCAATCGGCTTCTATTTCGCAACCGATATGATGATGAGCGGACTGCAAATCAATGGCGTTGATGTTCCGACCTGGAAGTTCTACGTCGCATCCCTGGTCGGTCTTGCCGTCACAGGTCTGATCGTATTCATCACTGAATACTACACATCCACTGCTTATCGTCCGGTTCGCCATATCGCCAAAGCATCAGAGACTGGACACGCAACAAACATCATCGCCGGTCTGGCAATTTCGATGGAAGCTTGCGCCTGGCCCGTCATCACGATCATCGTCGGAATTCTTGTTTCCTTCGGTCTTTGCGGAGTGTTCGGCGTGGCACTGGCAGCGATGGCAATGTTGAGTATGGCTGGTATCATCGTAGCGATTGACTCTTACGGTCCGATTACCGACAACGCTGGTGGTATCGCGGAGATGTCGGAACTTCCTAAAGAAGTCCGCGCAATTACCGATCCTCTTGATGCCGTAGGTAATACCACTAAAGCCGTGACTAAAGGTTACGCAATCTGCTCTGCCGGACTTGCTGCAATTGTGTTGTTCAGCTCATACACACAAGAGTTGCAATTGGCAATCACCAAAGCTGGTGGCACGCAAACTATCAGTTTCGATCTTTCCAGTCCTTATGTACTTGCCGGATTGTTCCTCGGTGGTTTGATCCCTTATTTGTTCGCTGCAATGGCGATGGAAGCTGTGGGTAAAGCCGGCGGTCTGGTCGTCGAAGAAGTTCGTCGCCAGTTCAGAGAACTTCCTGGAATTATGGAAGGCACCACAAAGCCAGAGTACGGCAAGTGCGTTGATATCGTAACGACATCTGCTCTGAAACAAATGGTCGTTCCTGCTTTGATCCCTGTGTTGACGCCGGTGGTTATTGCTGGACTCGGTTACTTCTGGTTGTCGAAGGCATTGCCTGGTGAATTCGCAGCAGCAAAAATGCTCGGCGGAGTTCTCGTAGGCAGTATCATCACTGGTATCTTCGTTGCTATCTCGATGACCTCCGGTGGCGGAGCATGGGACAACGCGAAGAAATACATCGAAGACGGACATCATGGTGGCAAAGGTTCGGACGCTCACAAAGCTGCCGTCACCGGCGATACCGTAGGCGATCCTTACAAGGATACTGCCGGTCCTGCTATCAACCCGATGATCAAGATTTTGAACATCGTCGCTCTCTTGTTGATCGGTTACTTGATTCAGTAATTACTTCAGGAGCGATCGTGCAGGTCAGAATCGCCAACAGACAAGATGAACCTGAGATCCGGACTTTCGTAGAGTCAATCTACGAGAAGTCCGGATCTTCTTTGGATATCGAAAATAAAGATTCCGACTTGCGCAATATCGAAGCAAATTATTTTGGCAAAGAAGGTCTGATTCTTGTCGCTGAACATGAAAACAAAATTGTCGGATTGGCAGCAGCAAGAAAGAAAACCGAGAGTGTTTTGGAGATCAAGCGACTGCTCGGCAGTTCTTCAAACGCCTTTAAAGAAAATGAGATGTTGGATGAAATGCTGACTGTGATCATCGGATTTGCTTCGAGGTTACTGTACGAATCAATTCAAGTTTCGGCTGATGGACAAACGCGTGCCTTGTCAGAAAAGGGCTTCGCTGCAGCCGATGGAGAGAATCATTTGTCGCTGGCTGTCACTCCCGACTTCTAAAATTCGAGTGGCTCATCAAAGTTTTATCGTGTACTATGACTGAATCTTAGTGCATTCTCATAAAGCGAGGGACGCATTGCGCAATCGAAATTTCATTGTGTCCGCGATGTTGATAGCGATTTTCTCCGTCGCTGCATTCTGTTCTGCTTGTAGTACTTTCCAAAATTCAAGACTTTTGTACAGCTACAAGCCCATGAGAAGATCCGTCTGGTCTGCGGCTGGGATGGCTGAAACACCTGTGATCAAGGACGGAACGATTTATTACTTGAGTGGATATCCCTGGAATAATCAGGTCAATCTCCATGCTGTCGACCAGAAAAGCGGCAAGGAGAAATGGACAAGCGTCGATGAACTTGCCGAATTCACGCTAGATGGCGAGCACATTTACGGAAGTGGCAGAACGAGCTTGTTTCGCAGAGAGCCGTCGAGAACGACAAAGAATTTTTTGCGATGTTATTCGACCAAGACCGGCGAGAGAATCTGGGATTTGCCGAGCATCGTAGATAGCCACGGTGTGAAAATTGTCGGTGTTGGAAAGTATATCTATTGTCTTGCCAATCGACTGCTTATGGCAGTGGACAAAGAGAAGGGCACAATTGTTTGGACACTGCAGGAAGAAGAGATTTTGCCTTCCGTCGTCAGTAACATTGCCTGTCAGGGTGACACGATCTACGCCGAATTCGAAGACAGGAGTGTTGGATTTATCGATGGCACCATCGGCAAGATCAAAAACCGTGTGCCGCTTGGAGAGATCGATCCTCGAGTTCCCAGGACTTTCTTGTTGGCCGGCGACAATCTCCTGGTTGCAGGTGGTGACGGGGACTCTTCGCTGTTCAATCTGTCGTCCGAACAATTGAGAGCGATAAAAACTGGCTGGATGACGTCCAACTTGACGTTGGCTGATGGTGTCGCATTCTTCGGTGCGAGCGCTCCGTTGTCGGTCGAAAAGAAAAAGCCCGAGACAGATGAGGTGTTTTTGTGCGCTATTAATTTCGAGACTGGGGCGAGCTTGTGGAAAACCAAAATGTCCAATTATGTGAAATCCGGGCCGGTAGTTGGAAATGGCGTGGTGTACGTGGGGCTCAATAGCGGAGACCTTTGTGCAGTGGAGGCGTCTTCCGGAAAGCTTCTGTGGAAAACAAAATGCGAGCCCATGTTATCGAGCATTGCTTTTGGCAATGGTTTGATCTTCGTAAATTGCAACGACACTCTCAACGTCCTGGATGCGGCGACTGGAGAACTTTCCTGGACATTCAAGTTTCCTGAATATGCTGCTGCTGGAAATCCGGTTTTCGAAAATGGCGTCGTCTACGTGGTCGGTCAGGACTCCAACTTGTATGCGCTGAAGGCTGAGCCGGAGCCGAAGAAGAAAAAACATTAGGTCGTTGATTTTTACATCAACTCTGAAATCAGCTTGAAATAAGACTCGATGTCAGCGCGCGAGATACCGCTTGTAGCGCCATCTTCATGCGACTCGGCGATGGCATCGTGATTGTCGAGCAGGAATGCAAGAAATGATTTTTCGCGCGTGCTGGTTTGGGGCAAATTCATCGCTGCTGCGATTTCCTCGAGTTCTAAAAATCCATTTCCATTGGTGTCTAGCTGATCGAAGACCATGTAGGCGTATGTTCGAATCTCGCTAAAGCGTTCTGTAATTCTTTCGTTTTGCAGAGAATGTAGCCAGTCGTTTTGAGCAGCTGAATCATCGGTATTCATGTTTACCATCCGCGGTTGTGGACTGCAGTATTGTCCCACAATGCGCGTCTTAAGCGCTGCCCGCTGCGACTTTAATGTTGACGCGAGCCGGAGTGTGTGTTTTGCTAGACTGTTATTGAGAGAAGTTGCGCAGCGAAGCATGCATCGAGCACGTTCGATACAAATGCTAATTCTTGAATGATCTAGTTATTAAATGAGGCCTGCAGATATGACGAACGCGTTTAAGAAAAGAAACCGACTAAGCCTTTCGGTCATGGCAGTTATGACGGTCGCTTCGTTGTTGACTGGTTGTTCTAATGGTGAGAACAAAGACGCTGCCGCCGAGGGCGATACCACAGACTATGGGCAGGGACAGAACCCTCAGGCTGCCGCGAGTCGTCCAATCAACAGAACAATTTTTTCGGAAAAAGACATGGACGAGGGTGACATCTATGCGAAGTCTTTCCTCGACCCGCGGCATAAGAAAGATCCACCAGGTCCAATCGTCAAAGAACAAGACGGATTGGAATATCAGGACATGGAGCCGGGATTCGGAATGAGCCCCTCCATGAATCGAATGGTGATGGTCCATTACACAGGCTCTTTGGCTGACGGCACCAAATTCGATAGCTCTCGAGATCGGGGCATGCCATTCACTTTCATCGTAGGCAGTGGCAAGGTTATCAAAGGCTTCGAGCAAGGAATTATGGGAATGAAGGTTGGCGGAAGGCGCCGGATAATTATTCCGCCGAGCCTGGGATACGGTGCCGAAGGGCATGGAAACAAAGTCCCACCGAACGCCACGTTAATCTACGATGTGAGCTTGCTGAGCTGCGATCGCTAGAACCGAAAACTCTTGCTTCCAAGAATTCGCCGGTTGGTCTGTCGTGTTCGGCTGTTTTAATGCGAAAAAAAAACTGCAGAAATTCGGTCCTGAGCGCATCAAACTCGCGCCAACTGGGAACATGATTCTTGATGGGGTGAAAATCCGCGTGACCTTCTGCGCCAGGCGGGTTGAATATTAAAAACGAGATCTCAAGTGGGTACCATTTGTTCACAATTTCGGCGTATAAGTAGGAGAGTGTCATCAGACTGGGTCTTTGCTCTCCCTCCAGCCCGCCCTTTCATCGGACTGAGACCCTTCTTTACTATCATTTGCAGCTCCACTCGGAGAAAGTCGGACATTCGTTCGACTTGAGGGCTTTTTAAATGTGCATTAAACCACTGAACGTTTTCGCTGCCTTTATTCTCCTGATCTCGTCGTTGGTCATGGTCTCGTCGCCGGCTGACGCCAAACTGATGAACGACAAGAGTGCGCTTCGTCAGATGACAAACATCTTCGTCGGAAAAGCTCAAGGTGATGGAAGCGGTGAGTGGCAACAATATCCTCACTTCAAAGAAGCGCTCGATAAAGTCCAACCGAACCCACAGCCATCTACAGGTCCTACACTAGGAGGAACTGAGGGCGGCACCACTGGTGGTCTCACTGGCGAACAGCAAGAGACGAGTACCAGCCAGACTCAATGTATCGGTGAGCTTCCGAAAACGCCATATCAGAGCTCTGGCGGTATGCCCAACGGCAACCCGTTCACAGACAAAACTGGTTACCCTTATTATGATTGCACTCCTGAAACCCGATCCGGGGTTTATCCGACTCCTCCACCCGATCCGAAAAAAGCGGCAGCTCCTCTTCTAAACGCTGAAGCTTCGACACCTACTCCTTTCGGTTACGCGATGCTTCAGGACGGTCTAATCCCAGTCGCATCAAAGGGTACTAATCACCAGCTTCGTGCAGACCAAAACTCTATGCAATTGGCAGCGGCTGCGAAGGCTGCTGCTGATTTAGGTAAGGCTCCGCAATCGCAAGCTCAGAATGCTAAAGCGGGTGCTGCAGGCGCGGCTCAGGGCGCTGCCGACGCTATGTCGGATGCATTCAACCCGACGTGGCTTCAGATGCTGATTCTCTCGAAGACCCCACTTCTGAATGTGGCCAACGAGGCTACAGGAGCAGCGTGCAGTGCCAGTCAACCGATCAAGACGTACGAAAATTCTGTCTACCTTGTTCAACAAGCTTATAAGAATGTCTTCTTGCCGATGGCTGTTTTGCTATTGTTGCCTGGAGCTGTTCTTACTCAGATGAAGGGCATGATCTCGTCAGGAGTGCTGAACAACACGAACGACGAGGACGCCGTCAATCCTTTCTCCGGGATTCTCAAGTCCGTCATCGCGATTTTTCTGATTCCGGCTACACAGCTGATCGTCAGTTACAGCATTGATGTGGGCAACTCGCTTCAATTTGAAGTGCAAAGGCACATCAATTATTTGAACATATATATGTGGGGCGACGAACAAGTTTTCAAAGCGCCAATTGAAAATTACGAGAATACGATTAAACCGCCGAGTGCATTCAAGGTTCTCGGAAAACTGACGGAAGGACCAGAAAAAGAATCCGGCGTCGCTTCACAGAGCCCAGCCACGATCATGCTTCAGATGCTGACTAACTCAACTGCCGATGCTGCTGCGTTTGGTCTCGTCATTCTTTGTGCTTTCCAGATCGCACTGGCCTGTTATCTGTTCTTAATGGGTCCCATCGCGGCCGCACTGTACGCCTGGCCCACCGGTGCAGGCTCGCTCTTCGCGCGCGTTTTTGCCAACTGGACCGATGCGATGATCAACCTTGCGCTTTGGCGATTTTGGTGGTGTGTAGTCCTGCTCTGTATTGATACAAGATTGGGATGGATAGCGGGTCTCGATGTCTACACCGTTTGGGAGATGCTGATGTTCCTGTCCTTCTTGATCATCCTTACTTATGTTCCATTCAATCCGTTTGATTTCAAAGCTGGAGAAATGGTTTCCCAGATCATGTCTAAGGCCGATAAAGCGGTCGGCGACGCAACCCAGAAATAATGACTAACAATGCTCGTTTGCTGAATCACGGAGTCAGCTCTCAAATGATGAATATAAAGAAGAGAAAATTTGGAGGTTCAGTTCATTGCTTGCTAATGCTCATATTGGCATTAGCCCTGGTGAACTGCCTGCCTTCAGACGCGAAGGTGAACAACCGGTCCGGGATGGCCGACCTTGTTCGTAACTATTCTGCAAATGAAGGACCTCCGGGAGCAAAGAAGCCATGCGACTCCAGCGTTAATGGTGAGTGCGCTCCTGGTGGTAAACAGGATCCTAAAGCTGGCAAAAAATCAGGAACTTATGCCGACAGAAATATGGGCAGTTGTGCTGGTGCAGCCGCTGCGCCTCCCCAGTCATCACCGCAGACCGGCTACGAAGACGTTCCTGATGAAGTCGCCAATATAGCCGCGGATGCTGCTTTTAGACAATTTGGCAACAAACCAATTGGGATGAACACTGCGGCGACTAACGCAGTCAGCTTGGCTGATACGGCTGCCCAGGCTGCTTCGCTGGCTAACAGACCGATGCAGAATGCACAAGCAGGACAAGCACAAGCTGCTGGTGCAGCCACTGCCGCCGCCGACGTAGCCGGTGAAATCGGTCACGAGATGGCAGAAACTGCAATCTCATACGCATCTACTTCGATTTCGAACTTCACCGTAGATAGTGGCAACAAATGGAACAGAATTAGAGACAATATCTTCGTGCCGATGGGAATTCTCTTCTTGGTTCCTGGCGCTGTTCTGTCTCAAGTGAGAGCAATTATTGCCGCTGGTAACCCCGTACTAGGACAAGTCAATCCGTTCGACGGAATTCTCCGTTCGATCGTCGCAATCTTCCTCATTCCAGGAACGTACCTCGTCGTCAACTATGGTATCGACTTGGCTAATTCACTTACTCACACAATCGCTGATGAATACACGCGATTATTCGGATCTGACATGTACAGGGACGCGATATGCCATGAGATCAAAGCTATGCCATGGCGCCTTCCGGAAGAAAATAGAAATACGATCGACATTCCGGTTTCGTCGATGGGAATTATTTTGTTGGGGAACGCTACCCCATTTGCTCAGCTTGAAGCCGACCTGATTGCAGTAAAAATCTACGATCCATGCGCAGGAATTTACATCGTTCCACCGGATCGTGCCAATGAGGCCGTGCCTGCAGCAGTAATGGCGGCGAGGCTGATGGCCAACAGTTCTAATGCGTCGCTTTGTACTGCGTGGAGCATTCTCTGCGCGTTCCAGTTGGCATACTTATACTACCTGTGGTGCGTAGGACCAGTTGTCGCAGGATTGTGGGTCTGGCCAATGAAGCACCTCCGCGATGCTCTGCCCAACTGGGTTGAGGGTGTCGTCACAGTATGCTTCTGGGCCTTGTTCTGGAATACGATCATTCTACTTATTGCATGCTTTAGAGGCGTGGATGAAACCGGCACGATCATTATGCTGGCTCTCAACACTCTTGCCTGCTTGACCGTTAAGTTCGCCTTCGACTTCGCCGGACTTGTAAGAGCTGCTGGTGGAGAAGCCATGAAACTTGGTGAGAAGATGTCGCAAGCCATCGAAAAAGCCGGCAAAGGTGGCGGCGGTGGTGGCGGCGGCGGTGGCGGCGGCGGCGGCGACAACAACAGCGGCGGCAACAACAATAACAACAATGGTGGCACCACGCCTCCGGGTGCTCCGCAAACGGGACCTGGTGGTGATACTCAGAAACCGGTTAAGCCAGTTACTGATACCGGTCCAGCTCCAGCTCCAGCTCCTGCTCCAGCTCCTGCTCCTGCTCCTGCTGGGAAAATTAACAGTCCAGCCAATGCCCCGGCAAATCCAGGCAGAGGAATAAATGCGGGTGAGGAGACACCTATAGTAGCGGGCGGAAATCCTCCTGGTGGCGAAGTTAAGCCTTCGGGACCCGTGATTGGAAGCGGACCTCCGCCTACGTCTAGTGTTATTAAAAACGATACGGTGGCTGCTGTCGGCGAGATCGCCGGTGCTGGAGCTGCATTGCTCGGTGGGGCTGCGACAGGCGCAGTAGGACCTGATGGTAAACCACTGACTGGTCCTGACGGCAAGCCGCTAGGTCCAGATGGTAAACCTCTCGGTGGTGCTCTTGGCCCTGACGGTAAGCCTCTTCCTATTACTGCAAGTGATCCTGGAGCCGCTGATGCTCAGGCATTGATCACCGGCGCCAAGAAACAACAACTCGGTAAGATCGAAGGCGCTTCAATTAAACATACGCCGCCGCCAGCTGAAGGCGGACAGAAACTCCACATTGGTGGCGCCGGAAGAGAACCCGTCACCGCCGGTGGGAACCCACCGGGCGGGCAACCTGTTGTGATTGCATCATCTGCTGCGCCGGAAGTACCTCCAGGTGGTGGAGGATCCGCACCCGCACCAGTTATTGCTCCTGTAACCCAAGCCCACAGCAAGCTAGCTGCTGACGGACCAGTGACCGGAGTGCATCCGCCTGGCGCCCACAAACCGCCTGCGACGGGTCACCAACCCCCTGCCGTACACCAACCGGGTGGTGCCGTTCATAGAGACGCACCCGATACAGGGGCTGTAGGCGCCTTGCCTGCTTCACCTGGACCGAAGGGCGCACCTCACGGTGGAGCCGTACATAGAGATGCTCCAGACACCGGAGCTGTCGGTGCACTGCCACCGCACGGCGGACCGAAGGGCGCGACAGTACCTCCTCACGGCGGTGCCGTCCACAGAGACGCTCCTCATATTGGAGATGTCGCAGCATTACCGACTGACAAAGGCGGAAAAGTTCCTCCACACACCGGTGGTGGTGCCGTCCATAGAGACGCGCCGCATGCCGGAGACGTGGCAGCGATACCTCATAAGGGCGGCCCAGGATCTCATTCTGGACCAGGCCCAGCACCTCATGGTGGTGGTGGCGCCGTACATAGAGACGCGCCAGACGGACACGTAGCCGCGATCCCGCCAAATCATGGCAAGGGACCGTTGACTCCACCGGCCGCTCCGCTTGGAACACCAGGATCGCCTACACATAAGCGAGACGTTTCCAGCCCGGGCCATACTGAAATTGCCTCGTTGCCAGGACACCGAGGTGGCGGCAGCCATCCAGCTCCTTCAGGTGGTAGTCATCCGAACCCTGGTGGTGGTAGTCATCCCGTCGTCTCTAGAGATGCCGGCGGCGAGCAGGTCGCAAGCCTGAGTGCTCCTCCGTCTCCAGGAAAGAGCACCAGTCACCCGGTCTCACCAACAACTGGTGGTAGCCATGCGCGCAATACTTCCGGCGAAGTCGCAGGCGATCTGCCAGGACCACAAGTCACTGGACCCGGACATACTTTGTCCGGAGGCTCGACTCACGTAGCACAAGGTGGTGGTTCGCATAGTGGCGGCAGTGGTTTCCACGCCCCAGCAGCACCTGGCCCATCATCAGGCGGTTACAACCCTGGTCGTGGTGGCGAGTCCGTAGTCGCTCGTGATAGTGCTCCTTCTGGTGGCACCATCACACCTGGAACTGGTGGCACATACGATGTCGCTTCGTCCGCCGGACATACTCGCGGTCATTCTGGCTCGGGTCATTCCGGTTCCGGTCAATCCGGCTCTGGTTCAGGCAGCATGCCAGATCCCACCATCAGTGGTGGCGGAACAGGATCGACGGGACTAGCCCGCGACACCGGAGGCTCCTATGAAGTCGCCAGCAACATAGCTCCTAATCCGGTTGTAGGCTCTCACAGTGGCAGTGGTCATAGTGGAAGCGGCCATAGCGGTGCTGGACATTCAGGACCGATGCCGGAGCCTACCATCAGCGGTGGCGGAACAGGATCGACGGGACTAGCCCGCGATACCGGAGGCTCCTATGAAGTCGCCAGCAACATAGCTCCTAATCCGGTTGTAGGCTCTCACGGTGGCAGTGGTCACAGTGGAAGCGTCCATAGCGGTGGTGGAAACTCAGGATCAATGCCGGAGCCTACCATCAGTGGCGGCGGAACAGGATCGACTGGTCTTGCCCGTGATACCGGCGGCCGCTACGAGGTCGCCAGCAACGACATCACACAGGCTACAAGCTTTGGCGGCAGTTCGCACAGTGGCGGCAGCTATAGCGGAAGCAGCCATAGCGGAGGATACACGACGCCAGCATCCACTCCGGTTAGCGGAGGCGAGACTGGATTCGCACGAGACGCTGGAGGTGGCACCGTAAGTGGTGGCTATCAAGTTGCAAGCAATCAGCAGGATGTTGGACCGAGTGGTGGCGTGAGCCATACCGGATCCCACAGAGCTGGTTCCGACACATCCAGTGGATCTAGCGGAGGCTATTCAGATCCTACTTACGTTGCTCGAGACACCTCTGGTGGTTCGACGTCGAGTGGATCCGGATTCGTAGCACCACAGAGTGCACCACATACTGGCGGCTCCGATTATGTCGCCAGAGATACAAGCAGTGGCTCGGTCAGTGCTTTCGATGGCTCAGGACGCACCAATGATGGTGGCGGTTCACAAAGTACCGGTGGTGGCCAATCATCCGATAGTGCTGGTGGATTCGTCGCTCCTTCGGCTCCGGGTTATAGCTACGGCAGCTCTTACAACTACGGAACTTCCGGTGGATCAACTTCGGGCGGGTCTACAAATACCCAGCCAGAGGCGACCAGCAGCGGTCAGGGTGGCGGCTCCGTCACTCGTGACACGTCCGTCGCTCGTGACACCGCCAACGGTGGAGTCGCCAGCAGCGGTGGCGTAACCAGCAGTGGTTCGTATCAGCAGGGAGACTCGACGACCGTGAGCGGTGGAGGTACCAGTTCGTCTGGCTACACATCCCCTGCGTCGGGCGGATACTCGTCGGATTCCGGTTCATCAACGCCTGATGTTCGTCCACAACACTCAGCGACTGGTGGTGGTGGTTCTCAATCATATGAAGCTGCCTCGCAGCAATATGTTCAGAACTCAACTACTTCTACTCCGGGATCCTCGACTACTCCGGACCAACCATACGGATCAGAGGCCTCGCCTAGGTTCGACCGGTCGACTGGAATAGAAAGCAGCCAAGGTCAATCGTACTCAGGTAGCGACGTAGTTCCTCAACCGTCTTCGTTGCCTCAAAATGTTGACCCGGGCAGCGGTGGCCTGTCGCATTCCGGTAGCACGCCGACGCCTCCAGGCTATGATGGCTCTGCCGGTAATCAGCGCGCTGGTCAGCAAGACACTAGTGGTACCGGTACTGGTGCCGAAGGTGTGGCCTTCATGCAGGACCGTTCTCGTGAAGATGCTGAGAAAATGCGAGCAGACCTTGATCAGAAGCGTAAGGATGCGCTTGATGGACAACAGCGAATGCCGGGAGCAATTACAGGATTCGTTCCTGTAGTGGCGCCAAATCCTGTGGTCGAGAGAGCCGCTGCACCGCAACTGCCGCCGCAACAGCAGATCATCAACAAAGAGACGATCCTGAATAAGCCAGCAACGCCGGCGAAGCCTACGGACCTGGCCAAACAAAAAGGTGAAAAGGGTGATAAGGGACAAAACCTGAAGCCCGAGTTCAAGACTGCCGAAGATCTGAAACCACAAAAGGGTGGCTTGGATCGCGGCAAGAAAGGAAAAGATCTAGCCAGCCGTCTTAATTCTGCTCTCGGTCGCGCTAACGCGCCACACGTAGAGGATCAGAATGAGGAGGATGAAGAAGACGATGAGTTGACGAATGGATTGGAATCAGCAACTGATTCTGGCTCAGACACTCAATCGGAAACTGAATCCTAAAATTCGGTTTGCTATCAAACTAATGAGACGCGCGTTGTATGACGCGCGTCTTCTTTTCAATCAGATGTGAGTAAAAGAGCCATTTAAACGAGCGACGCCTTTAAACGAGTAACGCATTTAAACAACCGACGCGTTTGAACAAGCCACATGTTTAAACGAGTCGTACGTTTAACAGAGCAACGAATTCGAAATGTGTGTTATGACGAACGAATCCTAACGGAATCCAGAAGTCCGAAAGCTGCAAAACACTTCACTTTTAGCGCAGGCTTTGCAGCTTCGATTGGATGTTCTTTAGCTCGACTGCATTATTGGAGCCTTGAAGAATCTGTGCATAGTTTGATAGAACCTGCATAAGAGCCGTTTTGTTGTTGCTCGTTTCGAGAAGTGGTACGGCTTGTTTATAGTATTGAGATGCTAACGGGAAGTTGCGTGCCATGCTGGCGAATGTACCGAGGTTCGCATAGATCGCCCCCAGGTTGCTGCTCACAGTTTTGTTCGTTGGATCGAGTTTGTACGCTTCTTTTAATTTCGCTTCTGCGACGTCCATGCGCATTCCTTTAAGTGCGATTGCGGCTTCGTTGTTCAATGCCATCGCTTTGACCTTCGGATTTTTCATGTCGCCAGTGATTGCCGTTTTTGACGCATCGAGTTTTTGACCGGCTGCGATGTCCATCGTGTAAAGAGCGACCAGAGTTTTCTCGTCGCGCGCGCTTAAATTGCAGGCGTCGTCTTTCGGATAGATGGTACCAAACATGATATCACTCGCTTCAGGGCTATGACCTGCAAGTCCGAGTGCGTGTCCGACTTCGTGCAGCGCAACACGGCGCATGAAGTTGCTCGGGATAGTATTAAATTCCTTTGGAGGAACGGTCAGAATTTTCATGTCAACATGCATTATGCCAAGATCGTCCGGGACGACTATCGTGTTGCCGCCTTCCAGGTTAGACATCAAATCTGCTTTGTTGTCAGTCCAAACGCAACTGATCTGAGCGTAGGTGGGACTAGTCACAAACTCCATCGGAACCGATGAAATAGACTTACCCCAATCCTTAAAGGCTTGGGTGAGAATCGATGCAAACTCAGGACGAAATCCCTTTGCCGACGAAGTCTGTTCAATATATATTTTTACTGGAAATCTAGTCTTGTCCCAGCGTGTCAATCCATTCTTCTCGATTTCTGTTATGTAGTTATCCGCGCTCGGAGGATTGCCGCCTTTTGTGTTTTCAGTGGCGGTGTCAGGTTTCTTAACGCCACCACTATTGGTGCCGAACGGCATTAGTCCCTGATAATTATCCGGTGGCATGGGCACGGCAGCTGGCGCGCCCGGTTTATCATCCGGGTCAAAATCCGGTGGACCATCTGTTGATGTTGAACCGGGTGCAACAGTCGTGGGCGATGAGTTTGTCCCATCGGATGGATTGGTGGTTTTGGTTTCTACGCTACTACCGGTGGTGTCAGGTCCCATCGGAGGAGAACCATCAGGACCGCCTGGAGCGTCGGGTGGAGCTCCCGGCGGGGCACCCGTCTTGGGACCAAGCTGCGTTTCCAACTGGTCCATCATATTGCTTAGACCAGAGTCCCAGTTTGCTGGAGTTTTTTCTTTTTGCGAACTTTTCGGATTGGCGTGACTCGCTGGTTGCGGCGCTGCGGACGCCAATCCGCATTGAGTCGCGCCTACCAGGAGAGCGGCCAGGTAAACGGCACCAGATTTGCGTTTCATAGTCTTTTGCTTAATGGTTAGTCAGAGAAGGGTGGACCCAGGGCGCATCATAATTGGCTTGTGGATGATTGTTCAGCCAGTTTGGAGCCGTGGCGATCAGTAGTCCCAGAAGGATCGTGATCCACACCGTGCGGTAGGTAATTGGACGACTAGTCATGTCAGTCGCTCCTCGTTTATGGAACCAGTCCGTTTAAGGTTCCGTCTACAACTTGCCCTTTGCGGCGCGGGCATAAACCCTCTCGAACCACTTTACAAGCGAGTTCTAGCACGATTGCATTCGTGCAGTGTTCTCGCCTTGAGAAATTTTCGTGTTGCATTTAACAGTCCGGGCGCGTCAACGGCGAACCTTGGTTTAAACCTCGACTTTAAACGTCCGGGAACCAAGTGGCTGTAGCAGTTCAGTCGTTGTCGCCTTGTAAGCGCCAAGCTGCTAGGTTCCATCGTTTCGGAGCTGCTGCAACCGAAATATGTCCACAAAAGTGTACGGGACCGTTTAACCGATCCCGCACCCACTCGCTGCTCACTATGAAAACTAGTCTTGGTCGTTTATTTGCTGCTCAGAAGCTTTCCGTAGAGTTCTTGGCTGCTCAAATTGCCGTGAACATTGTCGGTAGCTTTATCCGTCGGATAGGCGGCGTAGAGCTTGGCTGCGGTGTTGGTCGAGATCAATTGACCGTTGACACCTTCAGATGATTGGGGCTTCTTGTAGGACAATTTCGCAGAGACATCTCTGGAATTGTTGGACGGAGGCAGAGCATGAGCAATCGCTTTTTTGGGGAGCGGCACATCGAGCCACGGATTGTGTGGGAGTGCTGCTTTGATTGGCTTAGCGTAATGAAACGCTGGTTTATTAGTTAAAGGGGCGGACGCGATTGCTTGAGGCTTAGTTCTTTGAGAAGGGCTGGCTTGCACCATGCTTGTGACAGGTGACCAGTAGAAGTGTTTGAGTCCATTATTGCCTTTGACCAGGCTGGTTTCCCAACCGGCATTGGTTTTGGCGCCGATGGTGTAGCGAATACCAGGTCTCATGCTGGCTTTAACTTCTGCAGGCAGGTTGTTGTACATCTGTTGCTCTTCGGAAAGCTGAGGAGCTTGTTGAGCAACTGGAAGTTGTTGGGCTTGGGCAGCCGAACTAGTAAGAATTAGAGCTGAAATTGTGGCAAATGCTGTCTGAAATAGAAGCTTGAGTTGCATTCTGCATTCCCTCGAGATCAAATGATGAACGGCAGGTCGGGCGAACTGGGAGGGGGATTGATTGGCGTTGGTAAGGGGTTGTTGCCAAGAATCAAGATGTGCTTACTTTACGAGAGATTTGTGAACTTTAGGTACCCAAAATTGGGGTTGGGATTAAATCGCCCTCGTGAGTAACATTTAAACGCTGAAACGTCAGTGGAACGTGACAGTGGGCTGACATTTCAAAAAAAAAGGACGCAATATCACTAGATAAATAAACAGTTATTGGTGTGACGGTGTCTATCGGCGCGCCTGAATCGCGAATAGCCCTCGGCCAAGGGCTTATGCCACCACGGGCGATGGTATCTATAAAATGGCAACCAGTTACGGTTTTGGTCTCAACGCCTGATAAACCGATCCGAATTCGTTATAGAGGTAAGGTCGCAGAAAGAAAGGTGCCCGGTTTGTGTCGGACTGACTGGCTAACAAGGGAGATGGAAAGACCTACAAAGGTTTCGCGCATGTGGCAGAATGTCGTAGATTGGGAAAATGATCTAGGTACTAAGATCTCTATATATTTCAAAGATTTTGGGATTTATAGTAGATTATTCAAGGGAAAACACGGACTCTTCGATTCTCAATGGCAAAGATTCTTCTCGTTGAAGACGATCGAAACCTGGCAGGCACTGTCCAGGAGTGGCTTGAGTTCGAGCATTATTTGGTTGAGTGGGTCGAGACAGGCGTCGACGCACTGGACATGATGAAGTCCTATAAATACGATGTGGTCGTCCTGGATTTGACGATTCCCAAGATGGATGGGATCGAAGTTTGCAAGCACTACCGTGCGCAGGGCGGGCAATCACCGATTTTGATACTGACTGGGCGCGGCACTGTTCCCGACAAGGAAGTGGGATTTGATGCCGGTGCCGACGATTATTTGACTAAACCTTTCCATTTGAAAGAACTGTCAGCAAGAATCAGAGCACTCCTGAGACGACCTTCCAATCTGTCCGGAGAGGTCCTCGAAGCTGGCGACTTGGCTCTCGATATAGTTTCACACAGAGTGACCAAAGGCGGCGAAGAAATTCACCTGCCGCGCATGGAGTTCGCTTTGCTCGAGTTTCTCATGCGACACAAAGGTCAGGTATTCAGCGCTGAGGCGCTTCTCGATCGGGTATGGACTGCCGACTCCGACAAATCTCCCGAGACAATCCGCACATCAGTTAAAAAGCTGCGCAGTAAAATCGATACTAAGGGCGAGCAGTCTTTAATTCGGAACGTACACGGCGTCGGATATAAGCTCGAAGAGTAGTTCACTTGAGGCTATCGCTCGTGAATAACTTCCTGCGTGGATTGTTCCTATATATGTCTATTCGACGTTCAATACTCAAGTGTAATCTGACAGTATTGAAAGCTGCATCAACAGTCGTTCTCTGTCTTGTATTGAACAGTACCCTTGTAGCTTCTGTTCGAGCAAATGTGCCATACGGAACCGTGGAACTTGCTTCTGGCGGGCCATATATCAGTTCCGGAAAGGGACTTCAGAAATTCAAAGCCGCGCTGCCAACAGTCGCCGACAGAACCAGACCAACTTACATAACTATCTACAACGGCGGTGGCGGAAAAGCCGGTTTTTCGATTGCTCGTGTCATTCTTACTAATCAGCTTTTGGAGAATTATGGAAATTCTGAACCTTTAGGAATGATTCTTGCCGACCGTAACAGCTTTCAAATCCGAAACACTGTCACGAAGGATGTAACAGGAGAATTGGGTCAGGGGGCGGGACTGTTTATTGAGGCTGAGGGCTTGAAGGGCGCTCAACTCAGCTGGGTAATCAGTGCGCAGGCTGGTCCGACTCTCTCGGAGCTCAATCCATCGGAAACACTGTCAGGAAGAACCATAACGTTGCACGGAAGCAACTTTAGCCCGGTGGCGAGTGACAATGCTGTAACCTTCGGAGGAAAGAAAGCGACCGTAGTATCAGCAACTCGGACTACCTTGACAGTAAAACCACCCGAATCCGTGGATTCCGGCACTGCTGCAATTACTGTCAGTGTTAACGGAGTGGCCAGTAATCCGATTAACATGGCTGTTCGCCCGATGCCTGTTTTAACCGGTCTATATCCAGCCGGTGGACCGCCCGGCGAAACTTTAACGATCTATGGAAGAGGCTTCGCTCGACCACTGCAAGCGAATATTGTGACGGTCGGTCCCTTCCCCGCTCAAGTTATTGGCGCCACTGATAATGGTGGCATTCGCGTGATCATTCCTGATTGGGGAACCACGTACCAGGGGCTCCCTGTCTCAGTGACGTCCGATGGCGTTCCCTCTCGAAACAGTCTCATTTTCTATCCGAACGCCCACATCTTTATAGAAGGCAGTGCGTTTTAACCAAAAAACTTTTCGTGTGCGTTCCCAGGTCCGACGTGATCTTCTGACAGTAGACAGGAGTGGAATATTGGAACCTCGTTTTTCCGACTCCTCATACGCTTATCGCCAAACGGAACTATGACAGTAACTGTAAAATTAGAAAAATAGTGTAAAACTGTCACGTAGAATTTCGGTGAAATCTTCTGTTCGTGTCCCTAAAGGCTTTTAAAACGGGCGGTTTGGGAATTTTCAAGTTTCGTCGTTCTGATCTTGACAGCATGACAGTGATGGGTAATAATACTGTTATGGTTGCGGAACGCAAATCATTCTCACTAATCGAGCTAAGCAACGAAGTTGCCCGCCTTCTCAAGGAACGCGGACTAATGGATGTGCAGCAAGATCAGAGAGTATCAGCGGCTCCCGATAAGCGAACAATTCGCTACTACACCACGTTGGGTTTGCTCGACCGTCCTGAGATTGAAGGTCGTCAAGCTAAGTACGGGGACAGGCATGTCATGCAACTGCTGGCTATTAAGGCCTTACAGAGCGTGGCTCTACCACTATCCGAAGTTCAATCGATGTTATATGGGCTCGCAGACGAAGAGCTCGACCACGTCATTGAAAAGGTCGCCGAATCAATTCGGATCAAACAAAACCTGTTTAAAAAGAAGGAAACACTCAAGGCAACTACATGGAGAGAGATAGTCATAGAGCCAGGCTTGAAACTGTTCGTTGAAGCAGATTGGCAGCCTGAAATGGACGAGTCTCAAATTTTTGATCGAATAAGGACTGCGCTGGATTTACTGAAAAAAGAAGGTTCCGATGGAGGATCCGTAGATGAGAGAAGCGACGAATGAATCATTGAGATTCCTGGAAGAGATGAGAGGAGAGATCGAACGAAAGCTAGGCGCTATGCGAGCTGGGCAGGGATCGAAAAACATCATCCTTCCACTCGATTCAGTTGAGATAACAGCACGCGCAGTCGGTCGCGTAGTAGAAGTAACCCTCGAACAAGTTTTCAAAAATCCCTACAACGAACATTTAGAAGCGGAATATGTTTTTCCACTTGCAGGATGCTCGTCGGTCAACGGCTTCAAAATGCATGTAGGGGACCGCACCGTAATTGGAGAGATGCAGGAGAGGCGCGCTGCTCGGGAAGCCTATAATCAGGCGCTTTCCGAAGGTAAGCGCGCCTCACTCCTGGAGCAAGAACGCGACGATATATTCACCATGCAGGTTGGAAATATTCCACCACAAGAAAGAATTACCGTCGAGTTGACCTACACAGAAAAGCTGGAATTTTTCGAAGATGGAACCACTGAGCTGAGACTGCCTCTGGTAGTCGCACCACGATACGTTCCCGGCGCAACTCTATCGAGAGAACAGGTCGGAGACGGAGTAATGTCAGATACTGATCTAGTTCCCGATGCATCCAGAATATCACCGCCCAGGTTGGCGGAAGGTCTAATTCCTGATGTGTCACTGACGATCAATGTCGAACTGACTCCCGAGCTAATGCCCCACCGGGACGGGCGTAGCTTGCGCATCTCCGACCTGGCTTGCTCTCAACATGCAGTACAAACTCGCACCGATGACGGTATCATCCGAGTCACCCTTGCCAGAGCGAATGAATTACTCAACAGGGATTTTGTTTTGCGCTGGCGAGTAGTCAGCGAACAAATGACATCGTCAGTGGTGCTATATAGAAAGGCGGGGAAGGATACGAAACAGGAAGGCTATGCCATGCTGTCACTCGTTCCTCCCGCCGAGGCCGGAATGGCTTCTGCTCCTCGCGATGTCGTATTCGTACTCGATCGTTCCGGGTCGATGAGCGGATTGAAAATGGTTTCTGCGGCACGCTCATGTGCCATCTTGATGTCGACACTGGGTCCAAAAGATCGATTTGCTATTAACGCTTTTGATACTCAATGCGAGTGGTTTATGGACAGTCCTACTCAGCATCTGGTCTCAGTTGGGAAGTTCTTCGAAGGCAACCTGGAATCGATCGAGAAGGGTGTTGAATATCTCAGAGGTGTCACTGCACGTGGTGGCACGGAGTTGGGAGCTGCATTGATTGAATCGTTGGATTTGATCAAAAACAGCAAAAAGAAAGGGCGGGTGCCGATTATTGTAATCCTGACTGACGGTCAGATAGGCAATGAATCACAGCTCTTCAGTCTTGTTCAGAAAACCGCCTGTGATACCAGAATTTTTACCGTGGGAATTGACACTGGAATAAATGTTCCTTTTCTCACAAGACTAGCTAACCTGGGCGCAGGCACTGCAACGTTCGTGGCTCCAGGCAGTCAACTTGAAGATGCTCTGATCCAGGTTGGTCGTGAAATTGGTGCCCCTTTAGTTACCGACCTTGAAATCGAAAGTTTAACTGGTGGCGTCACGATCGATTCATTTGCTCCAGGGCGTTTGCCAGATTTGTTCAGCGGCAGAACTTCCGATTGCCTGTTCCGACTCAACTGTAAAATACCTGCCGGGGCTGTTCCCAAGTTTAGAGTACGTGGCAAACTTCATAATGGCAGAAAATTTTGCGAAGATATCAACGCGCAGCTTGTCGACGTTGAATCAATCTCTCGCCTCTGGGCTCGGGAATTTATTAAAGAGCTCGAAGATGAATACAGGGTCAATCCGAGCGGGCAAGACTCTACAAAACAACAAATCATCAATCTCTCCTTGAAGTTTTCGGTGCTCACAAAATTCACCGCGTTTGTAGCTGTCGATCAAGCTGAAATCGTCAACACAACAGGTGAGGTTCGCCATCTTGTGCAGCCGGTACACATGCCTGATCAGTGGGGGATGCAAATCCAGCAAGTCTTCGGGCAACACTCCGCCCCGGCCGGCTTTGGTAGCAGCGGTGGTGGCATCAGCGATTCATTCTTAAAGGCACGGAAATCGGCCGACCAGAGCACAACTGGCAGTTGGAATCAGCCGCCTCAGCCAGCCTCGCCGGCTCAGTGGTCGATCGATGCGGCGCAGATGGAGAGCGGCTCCTTCACACAGTACGGAGCCGCACCGAGTGCACCCGGTAGCGCGCCACATGCCGAAGGCGGCTGGCATTCTCTGGGACCTTCACCAAAGCGTGGGAGAAATAGTCGGTCTTCGCTGCCACCAACGAACTCAGTAGATCAATCCTCATCAAGTTCACTTTGGGGTGCTTGGTCTGAGCCGATTCAACCACGAGGCGCTTCGAACAATAAGGTGAATGACGAAAAATCTCCCAAGCCGTCGTCGTTGCCTCAGCCGGCTCCACCGTCGATGCCTGTACCTTCGACACCCCCATCCACGGCCTGGTCTACCATGAAGAAACTCTTCAGTGGTGGTGCTGCCAATGCTAAACCGATGGAGTCACCGGAAGGCGCACCTGTAGCCAGAATATTGAATGCATTAAAACAGTTCCGTGAAGCATGGATGGCTTCCTGGACAGAAATCGGCAAAGGCAGCGTTCCCGATGCAGATGTAATCGAGAACACGCGCAAAGCGCTGATTGAGGCACTTGCCGATCATCCAGTCGGCTTCGAGGTTCCGCGCCTCCAGAAATTTTTGCGGACCTCGGCAATCGAGTATGTTGCTGCGCTTCAGGCTTCTGACGTGACGGCTTCTAAGCTCTATCAAGCGCGCGCTCAATTCAATCACGGATTGGTCGATGCGATGGTGGAAGGCGAAGACGCCATGGTGAAAGTCCAGGGCCGGCAGGGGGCTTTCTGGCAATCCATCGTCTGAAACACTGATGCCTAGCCAGCAGACGTGTGGATGACAGTAACTAAACGAGAAGTGTAGGCGCGGCCTTTCGTTGAGGTCAGGCCAAGCCGAAACTTCTCAGGTTACGGAAGCCGGAAAGTACTGAAAAGATGGGTGCCCCCATCACCCATTTTTTGATTTCTGAATCTGGTTAACGCCGGATTCAGAATTTTTTTTATTTAAAACTCTCAAAGCCGCATCAACAAATGGTCAAAGCAGTGCTATCTATTTCTTACGGCAGAACGCCGAGTAAGCGCCAGTGAAGACAAAACTTCAAGGAATGGAACAAACGCCTCTGAAAAACGCTCTTTTGAAGAACGGGTGGTTTTTCGGACTGAATGCTTGCGAATATTTAAGAGTCGGGAAATGGCTTGTACACGGTATCAAACAACGAATTTCGGGCATGTAAAAAAGTACTGATTCCAGTTTTCAGTATCTCCGCCTATAATAGTAACGATACCAGTCAGTTAATTAGATATGGTCACGCCGGTTTATCTCCCGGCGAAATTTTGAGGGTTGCGTAAACATGTCGGAATTCAAGAGACTTTTCAACTTCACCACCAACGAGATTCCGAGACCGCGCTGGAATGTTCTAGACATGATCAATGTCATCAACAAGGGCACAGTACCGACCCTTGTGACTTGTGACGTCGACATGACCTGGGCGGAAAACTTGAGACAACAGCTTAAAGAGCAGGGATATAAAACTACCGTCACCGCGATTCTACTTAAGGCTATCGCGATCGCTCAGCGTTCGCATCCCGAGAGCAGAACAACCAGATTGCCATGGGGCCGACTCGTAACCTTCCGCGATATCGTCGCCGGATTCACCGTAGAGCGATACATCGGTTCTCAACCGGCTGTATTCTTCGGAGCCATCGATAACGCAGACACCAAGCCGGTCACTGAAATCGCGCGCGAACTCAGAGCGTACGCCGAAGCTGACCTCAACGAAGTCGGTCACCTCGACATTCAAAACAGATTTAACAACATGCCATGGCTCTTCCGCCGTTTCATTCTCTTCCTGGGCAAACGCTATCCTGCTGTTCGCCTGAAATATATGAACGCGACCTTCGGACTGAGCACTCTTGGGAAATTCGGAGTCAGCATGCTGGTTCCACCTAACGTCACCACTTCGACATTCGGTGTCGGTGCCGTAGAAGAGCGTGCGGTCGTGCGAGATGGAAAAGTCGAAATTCGTCCGATGATGACTTTGGCACTTAATTTCGACCATCGCATTATTGACGGCGCCCCGGCCGCTCGGTTTATGGCAGACGTGCGAAGCCTCATGGAAGGCGGTCTTGAAGATTATTTGAAGTCCGAACTCAATTCGTACTTCACTTCAAAACCAAAAGAAAGCGCAGCCACAGTCTAAAACTGACCACAGATTTCGCGTTCAATGTCGTCACCGGTTCTGCACCACGGGTGGTGCCTCAAGGTGGTCCATCGATCCCCGCTTCTTTTAGCGCTTTTTTGATCGCCGGCAATGCTTCGAGTGCGGCACGCTCTCCAGCCAATTCTGCTGTTTGCGCGTCTTTTGATGACTCTGACATCAATCCGATGCCCTCCACCTCAGGGCGGATCAAGACATTGGCGAGCGGAGCCTGATCTTTGTCAACGTGTTCGAGATGCAACATCAATACACGATGGCTCACAGAACCAATGCCTGTTAGTTCGCGCTCTTTGATCGGTTTTACCGGATCATCGAGATCAACTGCAATAACGATGTCCGCCCCCATAGCTTTGGCTTCGGTGACTGGAAGATTATTCTGCACGCCTCCATCCACATACAATCCGTTGTTTATTTTCACAGGGCGTCTCAGAATTGGAATCGCAGAACTGGCTTGTAATGCGGTTCCCAGGTTGCCGGAGCGCAGGGTCGTCAGCTTCCCGTCCAATAAGTTCAATGCCACCGCACCAAATGGAATTTTCGAATCTGCGATGTCCGACTCTGATTGCGGAACATAACGGTTCAAATAATTGCGAAACTTATTCCCTTTATATAGACCGTCGTATCCTCGCTTTCCCATCAGTCGGGGTATGACGAAAAGCGGTACCGCCACCATTCGGACGTTAATCGGAACGGTCAAATATGCTCGCATCAGGGACTTCTTGGTAAACATCTCTTCCAAATACGAGATTGAGACGCCCGCGCTGTAAAGTCCACCGACTACCGCACCGATATTTACTCCGGTGATGGAGTCTATGCGAATGCCCTCTTGTTCGAGTATTTTGAGAACGCCAACGTGCGCGGCTCCTCGTGCCCCGCCGCCACCCAGCACCAGACCGACGCGAGGTTCATTGGAAGCGTTCAACTGGTGCTTAATTGGCTCTGCAGGCTCTTGCGCGATGCTTGCCCGGCTTAAGATGACGGTCGCGATAAATGACGCTAACAGGCTGATGGAAAGCCTGAGAACGCGTGCACGTTTTAAAACGTACAAGTCTAAGACCATATCCATTGCATTCTAGCGGGCACGAACATTCCAAGCTTAGACAACGCTTCATCCAGACTGACATTCTTGTCTTTGCAAAATGCCAGCGCTCTGACTGCTTGATCGGCTGATAGGAAGCCCTGATTGTAGAGCGAGTAAGTACGAAGCGCCAGATATAAAAATGCTTCGCTGATGATTCCTGCCGACAGCACTTTCTTGCCGACTTTGATGGCGCTCGATTCCGCATCCGTGATCAATCCTGCCACTTGCGATTCTTCTGCCACACCGGATCTGACAAGAAGCTCACGCGGACTGATTGTCTTCTGCGGCATCTGCGCCGGAGGATCGAGTTCTGCCACGGCCTGGTAAACGGATACTTGTTTGTCTTTTACTTGTCGCAATGCTTCGGCGGCTTGATATGCCTTAAGTGAACCATTGGCGACCATGTCCTGAAGCACGATTGCAGTCTCCAGAAGATCGTGATTGACCAGACCCTGTTCAAGAAGAATTTGTCCGAATTGCTTTTCCTTGACCAGCTCGACTTCCAGACATTCGAGCAAATCTGTCTCTGAGACGAAACCAGCCATGGCGATAAGTTCGCCTATCTTGGCTGTTTGACCGGCTTTCTCTACATACAATCCCAGTTCGAACAGAGCTTGTTCCACGCTTATGCGACGGTGACCGACGGCGGTCAATGCGTCGCGTGCTTGATCTTGAGTAATTTTTCCGTCACGTGCCAGGATCAGCGCGTTGAGCGCCGCTTGCATCATCCAGCTGGAGACATCTCTGTTGAGAACGAGAATCCGTCCTGTTTGTAGCCCGGTATCCTCGGCTTGCTGGACCGCACGTCCGATTTGCTCCATTGATACCATCGAGCAGGAAAGCAATAAATCAGTAAGCGGTGTGGTGATTGTCGCTACGCGGCCGGTCTTTTTGTGTACCGAACCGAGTACACCGATTGCGTCTTGCAAACCCATGTTGTGTTGACGGGTCAACCGCAGCGCTCTGACTGCCAGGTCTATGGAAACCGTGCCATTTTGAACCAGCTGCTGTGCATCGTATACCAGGCCCATCGACTGATCGCTCACCATTTTCAGCATGATTAACGCTTTGTCGACTGACACGTTTAAACTCTTGCCAGTTTTCTTTGCTTCTTCGAGTTGTTGAGGTGTCGCCAGGCCCGTGCCTACGATTAAGGTCCCCAACGTGTCAACTGCTTCTTTGCCTGCCATGTGCGCCTTGATTCTCCGGGTGTACGTGTGAGCTGTGGTGCATACTCCACGCCCAGTTGTAGTGTACCAAGTGTATCGGGGAGTGAAACCTCAAGTAGTCAATAAATACAATTGTCGTGCGAAGCAAAGGTATGTTCCCTGGAAAAAGTCGGTAATGGCTTCGCAGGTTGTTTCTACGGAAGGTTATAAAACCGGATGAGGTTAATTGTGCGTGGCTGGATTTTTCCGGGCTCATGAGTTGGTAAGATCTGGTGGTTGTCGGCAGACGATAGGCTTTGACACGCATTGTCAAGCTCTTGCTGCCGCCTTTCTTCGAACGCCTGGCGCGTGGAAACATGGTTGTTTACTGATTTTGAGGTAATGACGAATGAGTAAGGCTGTTAAGAGGATTCCCGACGGTTATCACACAGTGACACCGCATATGGTGGTGAAGGATTGTGCTAAGGCTCTCAAATTTTATACCGCCGCATTTGATGCCAAGGTAATCGATGAGATGTGCACTGACGAAAATAAGATTATTCATGCTGAGATGAAAATCGGCGATTCCTTCGTTATGCTCTGCGATGAGTTTCCCGAGATGGGCGCCATGTCACCAGAAACTCTTGGTGGCTCACCCATGAGTCTATTCATGTATTTCGAAGATGTGGACAAAGCTTTCAAACAGGCTGTTGATGCCGGTTGTACAGTGACGATGCCACTTGCCGATATGTTCTGGGGCGATCGTTACGGTAAGCTCAAAGATCCATTCGGTCACGAGTGGGCCATGGGTTCTCACATTGAAGATCTGACACCTGAAGAGGTTAAGAAACGCGGTGCTGAATTTATGAAAAAATCGCCCGCGTCCTGCGCCAACTAATTTGGAAAGAGGGACGGTGTAAAAGCCGTCCCTCTAATCATACTCGGCTTTTGATCGTGCACCTATCAAGGCATGCATCAGTTTCAATCTCAGAATAAACGCGTCAGATTCCGGCTTAGTTATAAAAACCTGGCGACAGTGACATCACCGTATGTAGTGGCAATGAGGCAGTAATGAAGAACATCAGGCACGAATTCGGCTACTACCGTTTTGCAACCATCCACAAAGACAAAATTATGTTTATCTGTGAGGATGACTTGTGGGAGGGCAGCGTCAACGGTGGTACTGCAAAACGTCTGTCAGCCGGACGCACTGAGTTTTCCATGCCGAAGCTCTCGCCTGATGGCAGCATGGTGGCGCTGGTTGCTCGTGAAGAAGGACACGCCGAAGTTTTTGTCATGCCTTCCAGTGGTGGCACACCGACGCGCTTGACCTACCTGGGCTCCGATATTTTGAACATCGCCGGTTGGTCGAACGACGGCAAGCATGTACACTTCGCTTCTGATGCGCGCTCTGCCTTCTTTCGAGAGTGCGATGCGTATACGATATCAGTCGATGGTGGTGAACCAAAGCAAAATCGTTGGGGGCAGGTTCAATCCTTCATGATAGGCTCTGACGGTACGGTCGTCATTGGTCGAAACGCATCTGACCCGGCCAGATGGAAGCGCTACAGAGGCGGTACAGCAGGCGAACTCTGGATAGATCCAAAAGGCAAAGGTAAATTTCAACCGTTAATAAAGCTGAAAGGCAACCCTGTCTGGCCTATGTTGATCGGTTCTCGTGTTTACTTCTTGTCCGATCACGAGGGCATGGGCAATATTTACTCATGCCGCCCGGACGGCAAAGACTTGCAACAACATACGCACCACAAGCAGTACTATGTGCGATTCCCCTCTACTGATGGTGCTCGGATCGTCTACACCGCAGGGTCCGACATTTATGTTTTCGATCCACGCACGGGTAAAGATCAGCGTATCGATATCAAAGTGCCAGCTTCAACTCACCAGCTGCAGCGAAAATTTGCGGATGGTCGAGAATATCTCCATCATTTTTCTCCCCATCCCGATGGCCATTCCGTCGCTCTAATCGCGCGCGGTCAGCCCATTTCCATGGGGAACTGGGAAGGTCCACCGATCCAGCATGGCGAGGGTAGCAGTGTACGGTATCGCATGTGTGAATGGATGCCGGATGGAAAACGATTCGTCGTTATCAATGATAAGGACGGCTATGAGCGAATTGAGATGCATCATGCCGATCAGAGCAAACCACCTGAGTTTATAAGCTCCACTGACTTTGGTCGCGCTATTAATCTGAAAGTTGCTCCGACCGGCGACAAAATCGGAATCTCGAACCATCGCCATGAGTTATTGACTCTCGATGTTGCCAAAAAGAAACTCAAAGTAGTGGACCGCAGTCCGGCTGAGCGAATTGCTGAATTCGATTTTTCGCCTGATGGTCGATACATCGCATATAGTTTCGCCAAGCATACGCAGTCGTTCATCATCAGAATAGCCGATCTCGAAAAAGGGTCGACGCACGACATAACCAACGAAGTGCGATATGACACATCGCCTGCATTTGATCCCGATGGAAAATACTTGTACTTCCTGGGTGCGCGAGAATTTTATCCAGTGTTCGATATGGTCAGATTCGACTATGGATTTCCCAAGGCGATGAAACCATATTTGGTGACACTTCGAAAAGACATTCCTTCTCCATTTGTGCTGGAGCCACGAGCGATCGTCACCAAGAAGAAGAAGACCGCGCCGGTTGCAGAGGCAGCTAATTCAAATGGCAAGAATGGTTCGAGCAGTGCGAGTCGAGTCAGTCACGCCGGAGGCAAAATTGGCCGTAGTACTGGCGTCACCAATGCCCAATCGCTAAAGAAGGCATATAAGGACGCGCTCAACAAAGCTTACCAGGAAATTTTGAAATCAGTAGAAGCAGGTCCTAAAGCAAAAGTTGACGCACCACCTGCGGCGCCACCATCTGCAGTGCAAACGCTCAGGATAGATTTTGACGGCATCCAAGATCGTGTTCTGGGCTTTCCGGTTGCCGAAGGGCGCTACGGTCAGATAGTAGGAGCGGAAAATCGAGCGTTGTTTACCGTTCATCCGGTGGAGGGGATAAAACCTAACTTTTCCTGGTACTCGGACGATCATTCGGGCGGCTCGCTCATGGTTTATGATTTTGAAGAAGCGCGATCTGCGACGCTGCAGCGAGAAGTGGGCACGATCGCCATGGCGTTTGATAATCAAACCTTGTTTTATAAATCTCATCGCAGAATTCGCGCCGTCGACGCGCTCGAGAAATTGGGCGGAGAAGGAAGAGAGCCGGCCGCTGCATCCGGTAGCGGACGCAAATCAGGATTTCTCGATCTGTCCCGCGCGCAGGTACAAGTAACGCCGCAAGACGAGTGGCGACAAATGTATGAAGAATCCTGGCGCTTGCAGCGCGAGCAATTCTGGGACGAAAAGATGTCGGGCATTGACTGGCAGTTGGTTCACGATCGATATGAAAAACTGTTGCCTAGAATTCGAACTCGGTCTGAGGTTTCCGATCTGATCTGGGAAATGCAAGGTGAATTAGGTACATCGCATGCTTACGAGATGGGCGGCGACCACCGTCGTAATCCCCACTATCACATCGGCTTTCTCGGATGCGATATCGTTTTTGACAAAGCTAAAAAGGGATATCGCATCGATCGCGTTCTCAAAGGCGACAGTTGGAAGCCGGATGCCTCTTCGCCGCTTGCGCAACCGGGTTTAAACATCAAAGAAGGCGATGTTATTCTGGCCGTTAACGGCATTCCCGTCGACCAGCAAACCTCTGTTCACGAGCTTCTCGTCAATCAATCAAACAAGGAAGTTCGGCTGAAAATTCTCTCCGACAAAAAAGAGAAAATGATCGTAGTCACTACTTTGAGAAGTGAACGCGATTTGCGCTATCGCGACTGGGTTGAGTCTAACCGCCGAATTGTCCATGAGAAGACAGGCGGGCAAATTGGATACATCCACATTCCCGATATGGGACCATGGGGCTTTGCTGAATTTCATCGTGGTTATTTGTCGGAAGTGAACCGCGAAGGATTGATCATCGACGTGCGCTACAACCGTGGTGGGCATGTTTCTCCGCTGCTTCTGGAGAAACTGTTGCGCAAGAGGGTGGGTTACGATGTGAGCCGCTGGGGACCGCCGCAACCGTACCCGCCGGAGTCTGTCAAAGGCCCGATGGTCGCAATTACAAACCAATTTGCAGGTTCCGATGGAGACATCTTCAGTCATTGTTTCAAACTCTACAAGCTCGGACCTCTAGTCGGTAAGCGCACCTGGGGTGGTGTCATTGGAATTTGGCCAAGACACAAACTGGTAGATGGAACGATTACGACGCAACCGGAGTTTAGTTTCTGGTTTGTCGATGCCGGATTTGGCGTTGAGAACCATGGTACTGAGCCAGATTTTGAAGTCGAATTTGCACCGCACGACTATTACTCCGGCAAAGATCCACAAATGGAGAAGGCACTAAATTTGGTGCGTCAGCAACTTAAGGATAAACCGGTCAAACTACCGGATTTTTCGAAGAAACCAAACTTGCCTTTGCCGGAGCAGCTCTTGCTGCGCGGACCAAAGACAAAGTCATCTCAGGTGGCTTCGAAACCGAAGGGCCGCAGCATTGGAAGCGAAGCGGCGAATCGGAAAGTCGCGGCCAAATCGAAAACGGCAGTTAAATCCAGAACCGCAAGCACTCAATTAACCGGTTCCAAAACAGTAAAAAAGAGAGCCGCCACGAAAGCTACGGCGGTCACTAGAAAGAAAGCCCCGGTGAAAACCAAGCCGGTAACTAAAGCGAAACGGAAATAGCCAGTTTACAAAGCCAGGAGGAAATCTTCGAATGAAGATACTTAAGGACCGAATTGAAAAGGAAGGAAAGCATCTCGGCAAGGGAATCTTGAAAGTGGATGGTTTCATGAATCATCAAATCGATCCAGTGTTGATGAAACAAATTGGGGAAGAATTTGCCGCGCGATTCGCAAACGTTAATGCCACCAGAATTCTTACTGCCGAAACAAGCGGCATCGCGCCGGCATTATCCGCGGCTGTCGTGATGCAGATACCGCTTGTTTTCGCGAGGAAGCATAAACCCGTGACCATGGCTGGAGAGGGTCATCGACAGTCTGCACCTTCGCCAACCAAGGGTGGGAATGTCGAGCTGATTGTCTCTGAAGAATATTTGCATTCCGACGATCGAGTTCTAATCATCGATGACTTTTTGTCTTCGGCAAGAACCATCAACGCTCTCGTAAAAATCGTTGAAGGCAGCGGTGCCACGCTTGTTGGAATCGGTGCCGTTATCGAAAAATCTTTTCAAGGCGGAAGAGACGCTATAGGTAGATCCGACATTCCGATCGAATCGCTTGCCGTGATCGAGAAGTTTGAAGACGAAAAGATTGTGTTCAAGCCCTGACGGATTGCGTCGAAAAAATTGCTGAATGAGCGCCGCTTGCCTCATGTTTCAAACCACAACGTCGCCGTTCACGTTGAGCTACGGATGGGTATAGAGCAAGTGTTGCTCACTTCTCAACGTGTTTAATACCTATGATTGAAACGCTATCTCCTGAACAGATTGAAACCTTGCATCAGTATCGGCAGCAGTGGGCTAATCCAGCCAGAAGCGAAGGTGCCGATCGGATTGCAATCGAGAGTTCGATTGGCGAGATTTATGAGCGAATAAAACTGCAGCGCCCGGGCTTTATCTGGTGCGATAGTATTTTTCAATATGTGGTGATTAGAGCCATGATGTTCTTACTCATCGCTGACGATTCTGAGAAACTTTCGCAGGCGCTCGACAAAGAACTGACTGACCCTATGTGGCTGGCATGCTGGAAGAGCTTAAACGACCAGCTTAAACAGTCTCCTGCAACGCTAGAAATGCTCCGGAAGAATTTCGAGCTGGTCAAATCAGGAGCTCCGATGTCTCAATCCGACACGGGCAGCTCTTCTTTGCTGGAGCAAATGGGTCTTACGCATGTTGAGCAAAAAATATCCGTAGCTGTAGGAGACGCGACAAGCAAAGTCGAGAAAGCCATCCCGGACTTGTTAGGGATTCGAGCAAAACTCCAGATCCGTTCGGAATTGTACACCGGCATCAGAGCCGAAAATCGCCAGATGGTTAGAGTTCAATTTAACCGGTCGATCGGTAGTTTGATTGCCGGAGATCTTCAAGAGCAGCTTTTTTCCCAATTAAGTGCGGAAACGAAAGACCTTGTCGATACAGTCTGCAACACGTATCTAAAACGAAAAGAGTCAATATTTTTGAACAGTATGTTTGGCTCCGAACAAAAGAATCCCATGGCGGAGCTGCTTTTTAAAGACGCGTTGGATGATCAGTACAGTCTCATTGTCGATCCTAGATTTTCCAGCACTGATACTTTGCCGGGCTATTCGTTTATTCTGGAAATTCTTGACGATGGATTAGACGAAAACGCACAGGATATTTTGAAAAACTATTTGCGTATCAAAAAATCGTTTATCGAATTTGATCCCTACAAAAATCTTTGTCTGATTTGCGAAGCGCCGCAAACTTTCTTGCTCAATCAGCGAAATTTTCTACACAACGACAACGGGCCGGCCATTACATTCAAAGACGGCTACAAAGTTTTTTCATTGAATGGTGTTACCGTCTCACCAAAGTTGCTTGAACAACCAGAGTCAATCACGATAGAACAAATTGCCGCGGAGACAAACGTAGAGCTGCGACGAATCATGATCCAGCGATACGGCGTGGAGCGCTACACAGAAGACTCTGGTGCAAAAATAATCGATTCCGATGAATACGGAACTTTATACAAAAAGGAACAGCAATCAGATGAGCCGATAGTGATTGTCAAAGTAATAAATGCAACTCCCGAGCCGGACGGCTCGGGTCCCAAACAGTACTTCTTGAGAGTGCCACCACATATAGTGACAGCCAAGGAAGCGGTGGCATGGACATTTAATATGTCGGATCAGGACTATCAGCCATCGGAGCAGTCTTAGTCACCTGGCGCGTCGGCTGATTCTTCTGTCACGCCGCTAAAGTCACGCAAACCATTACTGAGACCTTCGAACATCGACCCCAATCCGGACATTGCCTTTTGCAGCCTGGCTTGCAAAAGTGCAGACTGCTTCTGAGAAAGCGCCTCTTCCTCTTCTTCAGTTGGGGTTCTAAGTGCTTCTATCCGTTTTTTATAACGCTCTTGTGCTTCGGAATTTTTCTGCTTCTCTGCGTTTGTTTCCAATTGACTCAGAAACCCTTTGAGTCCCCAAAAGTCCGATCCGTTCCGTTCTTCTTCAAGCGCAACACACTTGAGCAGCACTTTTTCTGTTTTGTCATAATCCCTGAGTCGGGTAGTCGATAAGATCATGGTCTGAAGTGTCCACAGCATATCGTCGACGTCGGTATCGCTATGCCCCTCCTGTATTTCCAAAACACGCTCTAGCATCTCCAACGACTTTTCAGTATTCAAATGGCTCATCGCCAAGGTGCGGAGTTCATCGGCGTACTCCAGACTGTCAGCTCCTAAGATCGCGGCTCTTAGCGCCAAACTTTCATCTTCCAGTCGATCCGCTTCTTCATCCTTTCCTTGAATTCGGAGCATAGTAATCAGAATCCGTTTATTTGTTCCATCGTCCTCACCGTCGGCTGGTGGTCGACTAAATATCGCTGACATCATTTGCTCTTCCGGGTTTTCCATGCCGTTTTGAAACTCGATGGCGCGAGCCTGCGCTTGCAGAATTAATACGGTCGTATTGTCACTCTGCATCGCAAAGCAATTGGCCAGATGACGTAGTGTTTTTGCGATATTGGGATGCTTTTTACCAAATATTCTCTTTTCGATTTTGAGCTTCTTGAAGAAAATTTCTTTGGCTGTTTCATGGCTCTTCGTAACGTTCATTGCGCCAAGCAATTCTAGAATACGTGCGGCTTTCGAATCATTTTTATCCGGTCCGTCCTCACAAGCAGCAAGGGCATCTTTCAATAACTGTTCGGCTTCTTCAGTCTGTCCGCTACTCTGCAGAGAATCTGCAAGCGTGATGATGGTATCGACATTTTTTCCTTTCTCTTCTTGCACAGTTCGTTTCAACAAAGCCTGACCTTTTAAGTTGAACGCCTTCGCTTCTTCTTTGTGACCCAAGAGTTGATGAACGGTTGCCAGGTTGTGAAAAGTCAATCGCAGGTTAGGGTGGTCCGAGCCGAATACAGCTTCTCTACGCTGAAGCACGATGTTGTATTTCTCAAGTGCCTCATCGAGACGCATTTTTTCAAGATAGTAAGTCCCCAAGTTATTGATCGCCATGGAGGTATCGGGATTGTCCGGACCAAAGCCTTCTTCGAAGACTGCGATCGCGCGCTTAGCCATCTCTTCGTAATCTTTTTCGTCACCGAGTCTGGATTTTACTGAGGCAAGATTGAGTAGTCCGTATCCGATATTCGGATGCTTGGGACCAACGCATTTTTCTCTGATCGCGATTGAACGTGTATGATGTTCAACCGCCTTTTCAAGCTGACCCAGGCGTTGATAAGCTACTCCCATGTTATCGAAGGTTTCTGCAAATCTATCGTTTTCTTCACCGATTGTTTCTCGATAAATTTCAAGTGCGCGTTCATAAAATTCCAGTGAAGTCTTATCGTCTCCTCGACGCCAATGCAGTAAGCCGACACTATTCAAAATCTCGCCGAGGTCTTCGTGCTTGTTCTTGTAGATTCGCTCTGCAATCTCCAGTGCTTCGTCGAGTGCTTTTTGAGAGTCGTCGAGCTGATATAGCGATTGATAAAGCAGTCCCAAAAAGTTTAAAGCGAGCGCTCGTTTGCCTTCTTGTCCGGACTTTTTAAATACTGCCGCTGCGTCGTTCAAAAGTTCGAGGCATTCGTCGTAGGCTGTGATTAGTCGACATACTTTTCCGAGTTCAAGTTTTACTTCAGCTAATTCAACTTCAGTCGCAGATTCCTTCTTCGATTCTGCCAGTGCGTCTGAAAGCGTGGTCCGGGCATCCAAATATTTGCCGGCTTCGTATTGTTCTTTGCCAAGTTTCAACAAATCTTGCCAGCTCATTGTATTTCCTCATCGAAAAAAATTATGTTCCCGGGCGTTAAACGAAACGATTATCGCGTCATCTGTCCGCTGCTACCAAGATTTCGAGCGTGCGGCGCAGGTTTCTCGCGTCGGGATTATCCGCTGCGATCTCTGTCAACCTGTCCAAATATTTTCTAGCTTCCGCGTATTGCATATCAGCAAGTTGAGTTTCTATCATTGTCACGAGTGCGCCCACATAATTCGGATTAATCGTCAGCGCTTTTTCGAGGAGCGCCTTTGCTTGTTCCACATCGCCGACCCGCCTGCAAAGCCCTTCGGCGATCGCTCTGTAGGGCCATTCGAAATCGGGATGTTCTTCAATTAAACTCTCGTATTGCTTTTTTGCACGCCCAGGACTCGTCAGTGCGACCATGTTGATATCGTTGAAACGTTCGATGACGTCCGGATCGCTTTCTTTTGTTGGAATGCTCTCCGCCAGCAACCTTCGGGCGCGTTGAGCGGCATTGCTCTCACTCGCCTCTCGTATGGTTCGCTGTAATGATTCTCTAGCTTGAGCAAATTTTTTCGATTCTTGATACCAGATTCCCAGTTCAAGATATTCATCGGCAGTCAAATCATCTGGTACTAAATCTGGTGGCTGACCCAACATGGAATATCACCCGTCTCAATCTATAAATCCGAGTCATTATTCCTCTTGGCGGCACGGTGTAAACTCCGACCGGATCAGGAGGAGCCCTGGAAATAAAAACGAAAGTTTGGTTACGACAGGCGATCAGGTCGGCTGGATGTGAATGGAGCTTCCTGTTGATGGGTTGCCGAATTCGGCGGCGGCGGAACCACCACGTTGGAAAATCTCCCAGAAACGGTTGTCCTGTCCGGAACTGCCAGGAGAGAAAGCCAAATCCCCTTCCAGGATATTGAAGCTGCCAGTGGCGACCGTGGCAGTTCTAATGTAGCTTCCGATGCGTACCTTAACCCGATCTCCAGGTCGCAGTTCCGCGATTTTAGGATTTTGCTGTCGGATGGTGGTTTTGATGTTTCCAAATGAATCTATGTAACCGATGACTGATTCAGGCGGCTCTGGAATTGTCTCCAGTGGATCGAGTTTGTGATTCAAGAATTCGTAATCCGCTGCAACGACTCTGCCGCAGATCGGAGGAAAGAAATCACGCGAGCGGAATTGGCTGCCTGCATCCTCGCAATGGGTGCTCCACAATTCCTGAATCGATTCTCGGACAAATGACAGTGAGAAACCTGAATTTACAACCACGCATTGTACGCCGTTTTTCAACGTCAAAAATAAAAGGCCTTCGCCTTCGTTGTTTTGACGTGCTTTCAGGTTGTCTTTGCGCGGCGCCGTATTGGCAAAAACCAGCAAATTCTTTGGTCTCAAGTTTTCCTCGGATAAAGACAATTGCGCGAGGATAAAGCCGGTTGCGATTGTATCGAAGGGCTTGACCGAGGTGAGATGCATTTGGGTGGTTTCAGGCATGCATTGTCTGAATGAGCCGACTACCTCTGCCCAGGCCATGTCGCCTGGTCCGTAATCACAAATTAAATGAACTAGGTAACTCACGATGATCGCTGATTCCTCTTGCCGGGTTCCGCTATGATATGGCAACGGCTTCGTTGCCGGACGGGCGCAAATTGCGACCCATACTGAAATGTTTTGCCCAAAAACTCCCGGTCAAGGCTTAACGTCAACTTTGGACGCCCGCGAAACACAGCCAATTGCTCGAAATCCAGCCATCTGGGCAGTCATTCGCGTGATTGGATATATGTCAGTTCTCTGGGCGGCATTGCTTCTGGTCAGCGAAGTTATCGGACGTATTGGTCCCAAACTGCTTCTACCTCTAGGTCCTTTCGCCCTTTGCGTTTCCGAGCTTGCGCTCACGGCGATTAGTGTCGGAATCGCTTTTCTTTTTCTGCAAAGAGAATTTCCAAATTTTCTGAACGAAATAAAGTTGAAGGACCGCCAAGCCCCCGTCGAGATTTTTCTCGGCTTTGCCTTTGGGATGATTCTGCTTGGTATCATGTTTGGTATCACGTATTTGTTCGGTGGATTTGCCGTCAGCAAGGTCAATTGGCCAGTCAATATTTTGCCTGGGTTAGCTTTATATCTGGTTGCCGGATTTACCGAAGAGTGGATATTCCGTGGCTACGTTTTTAAAACTCTGGAAAAATCTCTCGGCACCATCGTCGCCATTTTGTTTTCTTCGTTATTGTTCGGATTCGCTCACGTGGTCAATATGCCGGAAAGTGCACCGGTCGGCTATATCATTTACGCCTGCACGTTGCTTTCATTTGAAGCTGGGTTGCCACTTGCCGGTGCATATCTGCTGCGACGAAGCTTATGGTTTCCCGTTGGCATTCATTGGGCTTGGAACTTCATGGAAGGCACCGTATTCGGTGTCAGCGTGTCAGGCACCGACCCTGGTGCGACAGTTTTGACCTCGAAAATGATCGGCAATCAATTTTTGTCCGGAGGATTATTCGGACCAGAAGCCAGTCTGCCGTTTTTCGCGGTAGGCTCGGTGTTTGGGCTTGCGTTGATTTATGCGGCCCACAAAAAAGGGAATTGGCCGATTAAGATTGAGAGAGATACTGTTCCAGTTTCACGGAAAGATCTTTGAGTTTGAATGGCTTCTTCAGATAATCATTGGCGCCGGCATCCAGGCATGCTCGTTTTTCGGTCGATGAGTCCATGCCGGTGAGCATAATTATCGGTGTCGCTCCACCGCCTGCGCGAAATTTGCGGCAAATGTCCGGACCTTCGATGCCTGGAAGATTCCAGTCCAGGATAATAAGATCGAACTGCGAGCATTCGAGCTGTTCCACAGCTTCAAAACCGGTGTGGGCCGTCTCTACCACGTGCTCCTGGTAAGTCAACCAATCCGATACCGTCTCCGAGAGATTCTCGTCGTCTTCAACCAGTAGAATTTTTGCCATTCAGAGTATCCGCCATGCCGACCTCTCGCAAAGACCTGTGCCGATCCCGGTGAGGGAACGAAGAACTGAGAGGCTAGTTCCATTATAGACTCCCGAAAGGCTCGCGCGGGAGTTGGCGAAGCAAGTTTACCGAAATCTCTGAATCCGTTACTCTGCCGGGGCTGGAGATTTTTCTACAGGCTTTTTGCCGGAATCATGGGCTACTACCTGACTTCTTCCTCGTCTCTTGGCTTCATATAGGCATTCGTCTGCCAGTTTGATCAGGTTTTGCGCGACATCGCCATCTTCCGGGAAGGTAACCAGACCGGCTGAGAATGAAACCGAGAACTTCTCGCCGTTGTCGCCCTCGAAGACATGGGTCTTCATCTCCTCCAGGCAGCGCTCTAGCGCTCCTCGTGCTGTCGCTTTTTCGATGTGCCGGAAAGCTACGATGAATTCCTCTCCGCCCCATCTGCCACGCAAATCCTCAACTCGGAAAGTTCTGCGGATTAGAGCGCCAAAGTCTGTTAGTACTCGGTCGCCTGCGAGGTGACCATAGGTATCGTTGACCTTCTTGAAGTGGTCGATGTCCAACAAGCAGAGGCTGAACCTCAGGTTGTTGTTTTTCGACTCGGACATCAACGCCTGAAGCTGTTCCATGAACGCGCGGCGGATCATCAAACCAGTCAAAACATCTTTGTCTGCCCGTTCTCTCAGCATTCGCGCCCGTTCCAATCTGACCTTAACGCGCATGAGCAGTTCCGCCGGAGCAACCGGCTTGGGCAGATAATCGTCTCCACCGGCTTCAAAAGCGGCCAGGCGAGCGCTCAACCCAGTTTGCGCCGTGAGGAACAGCACCGGCAGATCTGCCCATTGGGGTTGTTCTCTCATTTGCTGACAAATCTGATATCCGCTGATGCCGGGCATCATTACGTCTAGTAGTACTACATCCGGTGCGAAATTGGTGATGTGCTCGACCACATTTTCCGGAACACAAAGAGCCTTGACGATCATTCCTTCCTTGCCCAGAATGGCGCCGACCATACGGGCGAAATCTTCATCGTCGTCGATGATTAGAATGCGCGGACGACCTCCGGTTCTCACGCTCAGTAAGTAGTCGACGGCATTGGACAGCATCTGCTGCTTGACCGGTTTTTCGAGAAAAAGCGAAGCTCCGGCATGAGCTGTTTCAATTGGGTTTGTCGGTTTGCTGGATGTCGATACAAATGCAATTGGCAGACTTTCGTTGCCTGGCAATCCGCGGATACTGCGCGCTAATGAAATGCCAGTAGCCGGAGTGTCATTGTCGATGTCGATGAGCACCGCATCCAGTGCTAGCCTGTGCGCGATTGTTTCAGCGTCGACGGAATTCGTACACGGAATGATTTGCACAGGCAATCCATTTGCCTGCCTCTCCATCTGCGGAATTTCCTCTTGCGACATAATCATGACGCGGATTGAAGTCGCGTCTTCCGAGAGAGGGAGCAACTTCTCGTTCATGACTCCGTCGCCGATCAGAATGTCATCAGGCACCGTATTCGATACCGGATTGCTCGGTTTTCCATGGGTCTGGGTGAAAGCCTTGCCGACTGGATCGTCAATTAGAAATGGCGAGACCGCTGGCTTTCCGGTGTCGATGTAGATGCCGGCTGCACCACGCAGCTCCACTTCCGGTTCTCTTGCCGGTGGTCCGGACTGAGCAACGCTGCGAAGTTTTGAACTGACTTCGACCGCTTCGGAATCTTTTGACGAAGCGATCACGTTGGCGACTTGCACAACATAATCCAGGAAGTTATGGACCTCGTCCCATGACGTTTCGTTATCAAAGAGACCTGATGCCGAAACCGCTTTCAGCGCCGATTCCAGATGGGCCGATGCCTCACTGAGTTCGATCAGTCCGCATGAGCCGGATGTTCCCTTCAAATTGTGCGCCAGTCGAATCGCTTCGGTTAAGTACGGAGAATCGGTTTTTTCTGCCCGGGCGGCATCGAAAGATTCAGTCAGTTTCTTGATACGCTCAGGCAGGACAATGATGTATTTGCTCTTCAATGCCTGGAGCGCTTCGAAGTGCAAGTCTTCCGCCGACATCTTCGCTTTTGGCGGCTCCTTACCGGATTCGAGCAGCGAATCAACTTGAGCACCGAAGATGCTGGCTTTTAGCGGTCGAATGGCGACCAGATCAACCTTCAAATCCTTGGTTAGTCTCTCGTAGAGTTCGCTTGCCGGCCATACCTTTGTCACCAAAACAACCTTGATTTTGGAATTTGCTTTGCGAAGTTGTATCAAAAAGCCGATGCCGTCAAGGTCTTCGAGCTGGTCTCCGACAATCGCTATGTCGAAGGTCTTTTCTTTGAGCTTATCCAAAGCGGTTTTGCCGCTGCTGCACATCTCAATCTCGTAACCTTTGGGACCGAGAATGGACGTAAGTAGCTGACCTACAGAGTTGTCGGCATCGATTTGTAAAACGTTCTTGCTCATGCCCGCCCCTCCTTGAAAGAGGCTGTCGATGCGCATAGTTCAAGACCTGCTCTGGTTTTAGAAGCAGACGCCGTGAAACGGAGCAATGCCGATTGCGTTTGAAAATTACCTGTCTTATAAATTAAGTGCACGGGGGTCATAGAGTTCTATTACCCAATAGGAAAGCAATCGCGACAACAATATTGAAATTTGTTTTGTGAATTAAACCGGTAATTCGAAAATTTTGCCGCTTGCGGTAACGAAAATTCGGCTGTCCATCGAGATCGCGACAGTGTTGTCCATTGATGACGTTCCCACATCTTTTCGGATTCGATCGCATCCTGATCGATAGAATGATTGAGCTCCATTCAACGATGTGTGTCGTCGGCTGCGCGGCGATGGGCGGCGTTTACGCACGTGACCCTTGGTCTGACCAACATGCTTAATTCCGGATTTTACCGCCTCGTATCCAATTGCCATCATCGCTGTTAGAAACAGAATGGTCGTGACGATTCCGGTAGTGCTTCTGAAGAGCTTTCTGCTGAGCCGTTGAAACACGCTCAGCTCAGCTGTTGATTTGTTATGCTTTGCTGCTTCGGCAGCCAGTGCTGCCAGCAATTCTTCTCGACTGACAAGATTACTGGATGGTGTCATTTCTTTGGCAGCTTCCGACATCATTGGTCGCCAGCTCGTGTTCTTGTTATCCAGTGAATTCAGGAGATCGTCGACGGGAGTCAATTGTTGCCAGTCTGTTCGTGTATTTGATTCAACTGCAGAAACCAAATCTTTGATTGCATTCTCGTCTTCCAGTTCTGATGGCGATTCTGGCAAGTTAGGATAGAGTGAGAGTATGTAGCGAAGATTGAGATCGAACGAACAATCCGGAAGAGCAAAGTCCTCACGCTTGATCGTGACGTATTGAAATTCGCCATCGGCCATTGAGATCAAGCGCTTCAGTGCACTGTAACCAATTTGAGTTTTCTCGCTCTCTATTCTGGCACCAATTATTTTTCTTCCGTCTCGAATGATAAGAAGACCGGTATAGCTTGGATTGCGTGATTGTAATTTGAGGATGGAATCGCCCGGGTAGCCGAGTTCGTTGATTTGCTCAAGCACATTGTTCAGTCTGCGATCGTAATTCAACTGACCCTGGGACACACTTACGAATTCTTTGTGTCCATCTTTTTTCACGACCTGGTCGAACCAGTCTTCTTGAGAATCGGCTTTGTCACCGGCTTTGCCGGTTCGCAAATGTGGCTCTTTTCCCTGCGAGACAAGTTGCAGATCGGAACGCAGATCAAACATGTTTTGATAGCGATCTTCCGGCCGTTTTGCTAAGCAGTGCGCGACGATGCGGTCGAGATTGACTGGGCAGGTTCTTACCAGCTTTCTTAAACTGATCGGTTGACTGTAGACATGGTGCATCGCTAGTTGCACGGCACTATCGGCTTTAAACGGCAATCTGCCGGAAAGCGCTTCGAACATAACGCAACCCAAAGAGTAGATGTCGGATCTGGCGTCGACAGGCTTGCCCTGCACTTGTTCTGGACTCATGTACGATGGGCTGCCTACGGTTTGTCCTTGTTTCGTCAGGACATGTGTCTGGTCATTTTCGTCTGCCGGATTCAACAGTTTTGCAATTCCGAAATCGACGAGCTTGATCCAGACCTCGCCATCACCGGTGGTGGTAACCAAAATGTTTCCAGGTTTGACATCACGGTGAATAACGCCCCGAGAATGGGCATGAACAAGGGCTCCGCTGACTTGGATGAAAATTGGATAGAAAATCGATAAGTTCAAAGTTCCGGAGCTTCGTAAAACTTTGCCGAGATCGACGCCATCGATGTAGTCCATAATCAGATATGGAACGCCGTCATCAGAAACGTCGTAGTTGCGCACGCTCACGATGTTGGGATGGTTCAAATCCCTGGCCGCGCGCGCCTCCTGGCGGAATCGTTTATGCGTGATATCATGCGCTGCGATCTCTGGTCGGATGATTTTGATCGCGAGTTCCTCACCGACGATCGAGTCCCGAACTTTGTAAATTGCCGCCATTCCTCCGATACCGATTTTATCGACAATCTCGTATCGACCGGCGAATGTGCCGGAGTTGACGCGCGGCAATTTAGACGGCGCAGCCTTTAATGGATTTTCCAGTTTTGAGTTTTCGATCTTTTGCGGATCTAGAGATTGCTGATCCATTGTAAAACGCCAATATATTTCTGAGAACGCCCAGTTTGCGCATTTCAAATTGAACTAAATAAACAGGGATCTAGGGGCGCCGGGGAGGGGCGAAGACGGGGCTTAAGTCGATAACAGTGGTAAGCGAATGGTCTCCAAGACTGGCAAGTTAAACAGGGCCAGCTAATCTCAGTTTAAACCGTTGCCGGTTACCTGTAAATCACCACCAAGGAGTACGCGAATTCGTGTATATGCGGTCGCTATTTGAAGACATACTCAAACAGCTATCAGTCCGTCTTTATTCGTGTTCCGGAAGATCCTGAGGATAGTCTGCGACTTTGATATCGAGAGGAACGAGCTTGCCTTCGCGCAACACGAGGAAGCTGACCTCTTCGCCTGGTTTGTGTTTTCTCACGATCGATTGAACGATCTGGCTGGCGTCTACACCAGCCCCGTCGACTTTTTGAATGATGTCACCTTGCTTCAAACCTCCTTGCATGGCAGGACTATCGGGGGCGACACCGGCGACCAAAACACCTTTGATCGATTCATCAATACCGAGAGACTTCGCTACTCTCTTATCGAGTGGTTGCATATACACACCAACGTAAGCGCGGGCCACTTTCCCGTTCTTGATCAAGTCCTCAGCAACACCTTTGAAAACATCCACGGGAATAGCAAATCCGATGTTCTGTCCGTCCTGCCGAATGGCAGTATTGATGCCGATTACCTGTCCATGAATATTGAGCAACGGACCGCCGGAATTGCCCGGGTTGATCGCCGCATCAGTTTGGATCAATTCGACATTGTTGAGACTGCTTATCTCACTTAGTGATCTTCCAAGCGCGCTGACGATACCAAGTGTGACTGTGTGATCCAGTCCGAGCGGACTGCCGATAGCAATTGCCCAATCACCAGGGCGCAGGCTCTTGCTGGTTCCCAGAGTAGCGACAGGCAGGTCTTCTTTTACGTCGATCTTGACCAGCGCAAGATCTGTAAAGGCATCGCGACCGACAACTTTGCCTTTGTATTTTCGCTTGTCGGATAGAGTGACCATGATGTCATCGGCGGATTGAATGACGTGATTGTTAGTGAGGATATAACCATCAGCCTTGATGATCAAGCCTGACCCTGAGCCAATCTGCATCGACTTAGGCTCTGCCTCTGTGGTGAATGGTTGCTCACTCATGCCGAAGCCCGGCATCAAAATTGTGTACGGCGATCGGATTATGTTCTTCTTGATGTCGATGTTGACGACACTCTTGCTGGCATCGCTGGCGATGTCCGAAATAGTATTCTCTGCCAACATCATTATCTTTGTGGGTGAGATTGGCGTCGTCGTAGTAGTCGTCGTCACGCTGGTTTCAGTCGAATTCTTCTGGGGGAGTTGCGGGAGTTGAAACTTCCCGTTGGAAGCGACGCCATACCAAACAGCACCTCCAATGATGCAGGCGCTAATCGCACCTAGCACCAGGGATGGTGCATGCATTTTTCCGAATTCGGGTCTGTTCTTTCGTCCTTTCATATTTTTTTTCACTCTTGAACTATCCAATCGAAGGTGGCCCCACTTCATTATGTATCCGACCCGGCACTCTCGCAAAAGCGCTGTCTGTTTTGTTTACACAGCTTGATTGTGCTCATAATCTAAGCAATATCGCCTTATCGAAATGAAATATTTAAATTCCATGATTTCAAGTTCTTAGGTTGGATCTGACCATACTCTTTGAAATGGTTGACGGAAAGCTGCAAGTTATCGAAGCCGCCAATGCAGGGCGCGACGATTATATTGTAATATTTTGCGCGCTTTGGATTGTCCAATCCGCTCCAGCCGCCGAAGTTGAGCCATAGTGCCAGGTGTGTAATTTCAGGGCTGGGCAGATCCATAACCATCTCTGTATTGGTGGATGGGTCGCGCAGTGACAATGATCGAGGTGCCTTGGCGTAGAGTTTTACAGCCATTGCCGCATCTTTGTTTGGAAAGGTGCTCACGTCAATAAAACTATCGTCGTTGGCTTGCAGCGTTGGCCACATTTGCATGCTGCCAAGCAATCCAAAGCGACTTTCCTCGGAGTAATAAACGGTCATCTCTTGAACAGGAAGCGAAAGGCTCATGCCCGGCTTAACATCGAAAATCGGCTGGGCGCTCCAAAGAAAAGGAAACGGGAAAATCGACAAATTGTTGGCGGTGTAAGACACGCTTATCTGTGCATCATCATTGCGGACGCGGATAATACGTTCGAAGCGGTAGGGAAATCGCACTCCATAAGTGACGGTTCTGACTTCGGCCTCGCTTTCTGTGACGATTACTTTGGCTTTCCAGGGCTGACACCAGAGTTCACCATACTCGGGAACTTGGGTGCCCTGCCAGGGACCGCTCGGGTAGTGCGTTGCAGCGACCGACGGAAAGCACTCCGACCAGCCGCCCAGGTCGTACTCGCCCCAGTACGGCACGCCAAAGTCCGGCAATTGCGGCTCCATATACGGATTAGACCAGAGCCATTCACGTTCGTGACCAGCATCGGACCGATGGAGGAGGCTGACGATTCGAGCGCCCAGAGTGGGCACCAGAACGGCCCTGACTCGGGCATTTCCGATTGCCAGAGCTGGAAAACCGTTCCAAGAGAGTTCTTTGACTTCGCAGGACATGTTGTTCCGGTGGAAAAGAGTTGCCGCTGGGCGGTCGCAGGTCTCAACTTCAATTGCAGACAACGCTGCCGCCCTTTAGCTGATATAACACGAATTGGAATCCCGCGACGCTTTTCGGGGTCATCTTGAAACGGAAAGTTGACGTATAAGCTTTTTGGTCTCAAGCTGGAATATTACTGACCTCTCCCGTACGAGACTCTTTAATGAGTTCTGCTAACCCAAACAACTCAGAAGACGCCTCTCGCGATGACTCAGAGCCAAAACGCGATGCCGCCGCACAATCCTCCGGGGAGCAGAATTCTCAGCATTCGACGGCTGATAAACCAATCGTAGATGCCGACTTCATTCCGAAATTTTCCTCGGTTCGTAGCAAACATGACGATGAGCAAGAGAAGTGGACGCAAGGTTCTTTTGCACAGGGAACCTTCGAGGCTCCGAAACCTCAGGCCGAACCACCCTTTAACGTCGAGATGCAGGAATTTGGATTTCACAAGGATGTGATCGAGCAGCCCACTTTATTTCAAACTCCTGCAAATGTACCGCCCGCTCAAGAGCGCTACCAGTCGCATCTCAATCAGATGCAGGCACCGAACGGACCGCGAATGCAAACACCAGTTGAGAGCAATCCGGCTGCCCACACCCCATCGGCAGTTGAACAACCTCGGTCGGTTAATGAACCGGGCACTCAGCTCGATAACCGTCCCCAGGATGTTTCGGACAAGCATGAATCCGAACTCGAAAAAAGCCAACGCGTTACAGCAATTCGTGATTCGCTTTACTGGATTGTTGAAGAAGCTCAACTGGTAAAGCATGGCAAGTCCAACGATTATGACCCGACCTCGGAATCCGCGGTTCAAAATGGAGAGGCAAGTACAGACGCATTTGAAATGTATGATCCTGATTCGCTGGATTATGCTCCAACTGTGCGAGTGCAGGATGCCACCGTCACTGGTGAATCGTCGGTGCCTGCACATACGGAACCTCCCTCAAAAATAATTGAACAGGTCTCTGCCGAGCCTGATTCGTTGCCCGTGTCTGAGTCGGCGAACCTTCGACTGCCGTCCGTTCCGACGCCGCTTTCAAATCAACGTTCTGAAATAATTGATGAGCGGCGCACCACATACGATGGCAACAAGAAGGCAATTGCGGAAGAGCCTCCGAAGAATGAGCAGCTCAAGAAAGCGCTTATCACGGTCGGTTCCGTTGTCCTCCTGTGTGTCGCCAGTGTCATTATTACTTACGACACCATTGTCGTAAAGAAACCTGCCGATGTTAAATCGGAACCGGAAGTCGCGCCGATTGCACCGGAGAAAGGTGAACCTCAGAAAGAAGAGCGAGCTAAACCAGCAGAGAAGACTTCTTCGATCAAAGATGAGTTAAAAAAGGCGTTTGCGCTCGAACAAAAGAAGGACTATCTCGGAGCGCTCGAACATTTCGACATAGTGCTTCAGGATGATTCAAATAAATCCAATGCGAAGGCTTTGCATGGACGCGGTCGAGTTCTCACAAAGTTGCAACGTTACGAGCGCGCCCTCGAGGATTTAGAGGCTGCTTCAGACATCGATAAAGGCAATGAATTGATTTTGATCGATCTGGCCGCGGTCAAATATTTGCTCGCTGATTACTCCGGTGCCGCGCGTGAATACGAAAGGATTTTGAGCGCACATGAAGGCGATGTTGATGCGCTATACGGGCGCGGAATCAGCTATGCCGCGCTTGGCAAAAATGATGAGGCGATTGCTGATTTTGAGAATGTCGTAAAATTGAAACCGAACTACGACAAAGCATATCGACAAATGTGCACCACTTTCCTGGCAATCGGTCAGCCTGACAAAGCCGAAGCCGCAATTACAGTTGCCATGAAAGCCTGTGGCACCGATGCCGACCTGTTCTTCTCCCGCGGACTGGCTAGATATCAGATGGGTCGCAAGGAAGAAGCGATTGAAGATTATAACGAAGCGATTAGAGAAGATCCAAAACGAAAAGAGTACTACAACGATCGCGGCTACGTTTTAATGGAACTAGGTCGAACTGACGACGCCAAAAAAGATTTTAGACAAGCGCTCGAAATCGATCCGCATTACAAACTAGCGGTAGACAATTTGGCGCGCATCGACAAGTTGCGCAAAACAAAAAGGGCGAAGTAACGTTCTCGAGTTTTGATCCTCGGGTAAAACCTACGAGCTATACAGCAAATAAATAGCCATTGTTAGCCCACATAGCCGCCCTACTGTTGGACAAATCTATTTGCTGATAGTGGGATCGATCTCAAAGATTTCCTTGTTTCGACTCCGGTTCATACGGCAGAGGAGCTTCTTCGTAACCGTACCCATACTTTCTCCAAGTCCTTACTTCGTGTCGGCAACACGGAGTCGCCCCTCTGGGTCTCAACGATTGCGACTCGTTTCCCACTCGCGAATACGAACGCAAGCCAATTCCGGGGTTTTTCCCCATGTATTTTTTTCTGGACGAAAAGTAAGGTGTTTCTATGCGTACCGATCTACTGATTATGATTACTACTGTTATTGCTGTTTTGGCATTCATTTGCAACGGCAATGTGCTGACTTTTTCACCGAAGGCAGCGCCGACCTACGCAGTCATAAAAAAGCCACCTTTTCTTGTTGAGGAATGGACATGTGGATGCAAAACGGAACTTCATCCAGACGAATTTGCAGATGCAGATTTTCCTTTCTCTGCCTCTACTGGCAAAGGCGCTCTTGTTTGGAAGGTCAGTGAAAGATGCAATGCAACTGCGCATGTACTCGACGAAAAAACTGGATACACTCACTTCTTTCCATATCTTCAAGGGTCTTCTCAAGAATGGGGCTTCATCGATTTGAAAAGTCCTCCTCCCGGCATAAAGCTAAGCACTAGGGTTCATGCACAGGAAAAGCGCTAACCCCTTACGCGCGCCCAGAAACATTTCGGACTGCACCCAACCTCGTAGCGCTTCACTTTTGGTGTGGTTCTGGACGAAGTGATGTGCTTTTAGGAGAAGCAACGACAAAGCCGAGCAGCTCTTGTGACTACTACTTACAGAAAATCGGGGCGTATCGAAATGCTTACCGAACAACCGGTAACTTGCCCTGCTGTAGTGGCTCCTGTAGTGGCAATGCAGCCGTGGGATAATTAAAAAGTGGTGCGCGTGACCACGCCACAAGTGGACGTCAATTTACGTCCAGACGTAATTATAGTCAATATCCAAACATGGAAATATTCCTATTGCAGCAGCATTTGCGGCTTCAGAGCCCTCATGCCAAAACTAACCTTTGCGCTGTGTAGGAATCGGATTCACAGGTAATGGTTTGATGGAGATATCTCCGTTGCCTGCTTTTTTCCGGATTTCTTCGAGAATCTGTGGATTTCTAGGTCCGGACGGTAGTTCACTGAGCATTATTGAGGCGAAATCTAGACTCGGAGCTTGGGTAGAAGCACCGGTATCAGCGGACTCGTTGAATTTTGGAATTTCCATATGACCATCCTTTGTGAGTGAATGAAATCAGTTTCCTTCCGCGGCGTTACCGTCACGTGACCAAAACGCCCATGCCTACGTAGTTCCCGCATACCTTTCTATAGATTCTGCTTCCAACTGACAAAATGCGATCGTTATCGAAATAAATCCAGCACCGCTTGGGTCTCCAGGTTTGCGACTCGTTATCTACTCGCCGCGAAAACCACTACCTCAGATTTTCGACCTCACTCAAAAACGCGCAACAAAATCGCGTTGAAAAAACACTCGATCAGCAAAGGTCGATCGATTCTGCACTTACGATGGATTTTGTAAACCGAAACGGAGGGCATCGCATGCCACGAATCACAAGGCAATTTTGCAAACAGCTGATTGAACTGATCGACAATATTGAATCCTCACTCGTGAGTCCGCAGAAGAATGGACAGGACTCCAAGACGAACCAAAGAACGAGGAGGTCAGAGACCAAATTCGAGACGAAAGAGAAAGATTGGAAACCGCATTGGGTGATCTGCCCACTGCACTTAAAGAATTGTTTGAATTCCGAAAGTAAAAACAAAGGAGCAAGAAATGATCAAGAGAGAACTGTGCAATTTGCACGCAAATGAGTTGAGACAAACCCCGCTTGCCGGTGGCAAACCATTTGAATAGCCAATGAATAGGAGAGACAAAACAGGTGCCAAAAAATAGTCTGCTTCAGGGCCGCCTACAAGCACACCACCCGTAGTGTGCCCTGTTTTCGTAAGCCGGCTTCTCAGCCGCGGATGTGAGCTGCGCGTGGTTCTAAACTCTAGCGATGTCGCTTAATCCGTGCTTTCAGACCATCGTAGCCGCGTTGCCACTCTTTGATCTTCATCGAAGTGTCGACATCCGATTTCTTTGCTGTCGCGATTGCTTGATGGAATGTCGCATCTGCTTTTGCGAAGTTCTTTTGAGCTAGATAAACATAAGCGATGTTTCGCTCTACCGCTGCAATCTGCAAAGGTTTGTTTTGCGCCTTTCGGATTTCGAGCGCCGTTTCTAACTCCGTCAGTGCTTTGTCGTAATCATCTCTCAAGTAATACATGATGCCAATGCGCTGGTGGCTTTGCGCGAGGGCCGGGTGAGTTTTGCTTTTTACGCTAGTAAGGCGCAATTGCATCGCGCGGAAATACATGTTCTCCGCGTCGGAGTAATATTTGCTGCCGCCCTTCATGCTTCCGGCGAGGAGCACATACGCATCTCCTAGTTGATCCATTCTCAATGCCAGATCGAGTTGACGAACATTAGGATCTGTCTCGGCTAACGATACCGCTTTTCTCATCCAATCTTCTGCAGCCGAAAGGTTACCCTCACTGAGTTCGAGCAATCCCAGGCGCGATTGCGCGCGCATGAGTTCGTTTCCAGCATCCTTTTGGGTAGTGAGAAACTGCAAAGCGGAAATCAATAGTTTTTTCGCCTTATCATCGTCCTTGTCGTTGTTGTGCGTCATCAACAAAGCGGCACGATCCAGATATGCCTCAGCTTGCACCTTGTTGGTTGGCGCACCACCGGCAGGATTGATCTTGGCGTCATGCTCTAGTTGGCTCACGAACGCTTCAGCCTCGGTCTGTTCACCGGCGCCGATGGAGGCGTTAACCATGTAATGCAGCGCTTCGGCAATTTGCTCAGGCGAAGCCTTTTCAGATCGCCCCTGACGAAGCGCCTCACTAATTATGTCCTGGGCCTCATCGTAATCGCCGAGTTCATACTCATCGATTCCTTTTTCCAATTTGTCGTTGAACGTAACTGGATTAACAATCGCCAGTCCTGGCGTAGGAGTTGCAGGGGTAGACGGAGTATCAGTCTTGCCGTTATTGGACATGCTGGAGAACAGCGGTACGGCAACAACAAGAATCAGCAAAACTGCTCCGGCGATCAATGCTCGCTTATCCTGCAGCAACCCGCTCTTTTGTGACTTGACAGTGTCATCCAGCGTTGCGCCGGCGATCGGCTCTCTAGGCTCGCCCGGTTCTTGTAGCACCGGGGGTGGTGTTATTGGATCCGGGTTAGTACTTTCCAAGGCACTACTGCCGGTGGCACTCAAGTTTGGCGCCATCGGTAATCCACCCGAAGACATTTCCTGAATTACGGAGTTGACCATGGTTTGACCGGAGGGCTTCGGTATTGCTTCAATCGATGTACTGGTGATTGCGGATACACCGATTGTGCTGGCAAGAGCTTCCTTAAGATCGACCATACTCTGATATCGATCGTCTTGATTTTTCTGCAGACATTTCAGAACAATCAGTTCGAGTTCTTCTGGGATGTCTGCCTCCGGAGCTACTTCTCGCAAGCTAGGAGCCGCTTCGTTGACGTGTTTATAAAGGCATTCGACCAAGTCTTGACCGAAGAAAGCCGGTTGGCCAGTGAGTGTTCTGAACATGACGCAACCGAGTGAGTACATGTCTGATCTGGCGTCGAGTGTTTTTCCTCGACATTGTTCCGGGCTCATATAAAGCGGGCTTCCAAAAACTTCACCTGTGCGGGTGAGCTGAGAAGAATTTTCGGTTTCCTCTGTAATAACCTTCGCAATTCCGAAGTCAAGAATTTTGACGTAGTCTTGCTGATCCTCGAATTCGGTCAACATAATATTGCTTGGCTTGATGTCACGGTGCACAACCCCGTTTTTATGGGCATGTGCCAGGGCTGAGCAAACCTGCATGAAAATCCGGACGGTTCTTTGCCAGGGGACAAGCTCACTGGATTCGAGCAGCTCGCCAAGTGTTTGTCCTTCAAGATAGTCGGTTACCAGGTAAGGTTGTCCCTGGGTGGAAATCCCGAAATCGAAGACTGTGAGAATGTTTGGGTGGTTAAGGCAGCTCAGAGCTTCCGCTTCTTTTTTGAAGCGCATGACTGTGCCGGCGTCCGGAAGCATATTGGGGTGGAGCATCTTGACGGCTACAACCCGTTTCATCAGCATGTGTCTGGCTTTGTAGACCAGACCCATGGCTCCTCCGCCGATTACGGCGAGGATTTCATACTTATCGCCGATGGTGCTGCCAACAGATGCCTCCATGGTCAGGTGAGTCAAAGTCGTGCCGTCGTTTGGGCACGTAATCTCATCTCCTGAAAACTCTTGCTTGCAAGCTATGCAGAGCTTCCGCTTCGGCGCTGTTTCTTCTAGATCGGTTGTAACCAAAAACCTTTCTCCTATCCCCATTATTGTAAAACAGTCTAAGCAAGATCGACCGAGCAATCCGAAGCGCTTAACAACTGTTACTAATATGAACGGATCTTGATAACCGCGCAGCTTTGGCTGCGTTAAACCTTGAGTTGCTGAAGCGGGTCGATCTACGCACCGCCGGTAGAGTCACTCCTCTTCAAAATGTCCTTCCCTTTTTCGCTTCTACGAACTCAACTGACAAACCACGCTCGAATCGAATAAATGATCGCAGCTTTAAACCGTTTCGCTGCTGCCCAACTCTTGATAGGATAGAGGTGTATCGTTCTTGTCGGCTGTGTGATGACCGAAGATTTCGTTCCGGAAACAGAACTCGAAAGAGCATACATCCAGTCTATCGGTTGGGAATCACACCGATTGTGGCGGCGTGCGCGCGGGAGTACCGAGCAAGAGCAGTGGGCGGTTGCCGCCGGATTGAATGTTTCACGAATACTAGACTGTGCTCAAAACAACAGGGCTTCGACGTTAGTCAGAACATTGGAATCGATCAATTTCATCGTAGGAAACTTGAACGAGCCGCAGAAAGTCAGCCTGTTTAAATGCCTTGCTGACCTGACACATAGATTACTCGAACTGGATTTTGAACTCGAAAGTAAATATGTGACGGTCGTGTTGCAGTTGATGCTGCGCCTGTTTTTTCGCGCCGGTGAATTGCGAGGTGCCGACATCGTCTGCATGATGCGTCTGCTGCATGACATTTATGGCGGTCCGCACTGGCTTGCCGCGTTCTCATTTCTTGCTGCCGAGACTGGCCCGCCGCCGACGGCGCCCATCGACATATTGAGTGACAACTTGACCGACGCTCAGAAAGAATTTTTTTCCGATCCAGGTGTTGCTAAAGATCCAACAACTGCAGATCCTCCAACGTTTAAATCCGGCGCTGGCAGCATTTTTAATGACATGGTGGAAGTTAACAGCCAGTCCGCATGGCTGGACAGTATCCCGGTTAGTCCGAAGTTTCGACATAGTTTTGAATCACAGCTGCCCGACGAGAGTTCGTCGAAACAAAATCTGGAGATGGGGACTTTCAATACCCTCGCGCTATTACACCAGGAGATGGTAAAAGCTGTAGGGCAGTACGGTTTTCGTTCTAAAGAAACCGCCAGCGCATTGATTCGGATCGCACATTTTTCCGGTCAACAAAATCTTGTTTCGGTCAACCAATATCTCTTCGATCTGACAGAAATTCTCGAAGACGAATCTATTGAAATTCAAGAATACGACTTGAGGCGACTCTATACGCTAACTGGAAAAGTGCAGGGTAATACGCAGTTTCTACCAATAGCAGAGCAATTGCAGCGCATCATTTTTTCACGTCGTGAGAAGTTATTAGGCTACGATATGAGCATGGTCTTGCCGTTGACCCGGCTTATTACGCTATGGAACGCGACCGGTCGTTTGGCTGAGGGGCAAGCCTTTTGTGAGCTGATTTTGAACGGAGTGAGTAAAGAATTTTCAGAACACGATATTGTCGTTAGGCAAATTAAATCCGTGCATGAGCGAGTCACGAAGATGCACTCGCAGAAAGCGGTTCCACAACTTCCAGCGGGACCTGTTGAACGCGTGGTCGAAGCTAGTCTCAATTCCGAACTGTACGAAGAACCAGAAGAATTTGTTTCAATGCTCGCGACAGTCGCAATGGATCATTTTCAAAACGATCGCAAAGAACAAGCGCAATGCGTACTTCAAGAAGCGCTTGCCTACTATCTGGAGTGTGAGAGTGATATTGCCCGTCGAGTGGGCGAAATGTTGTGGTTGTTGGTAGAAACCGATTTGAGGACCATTAAAGGCTTTCGCGATCGGTTGATCGAATTGACCATTCCCAAAGCGTTCGATAAATATCTGCAAAGACAGTTCGTCAAAAATTTCGGACGGATGCTTAAACTTTTGAATAAAGCCGAGAGTGCGGAGGCTATCGAAGTCGCTTCGAAAGCCAGTTTTAAACACGATGGAATGTCGCGATTGAAAGACAAAAGCGATTCGTCATTTTGGTACCAGCTCTTATCGCACGGCTCGAAAGATGAAGTGTTTGACACGCAGCGCTTCCAACGGGAATTGGAAGAGATCCAACTGAAATTAAGTTCCAGCGATGAAAAACCATCAGAATTGGTTTTGTCTCGAGCCAATTACCTGGCTGACAAACTCAGCGATCACTACCTCGCTGTCGGAGACACTGAGGAAGCACGAGAAGTGATCACAGAGTTGCTCAATATCGGCAATCAGAATAAGGTTGATGTGACAAAATTGTTGACGCGATTGGCGCGTGTTCATATTGCAGAAGACAACATTTGTGATGCGATTGCGATTTTGTATCTGGCATTTTCAGACCTTCCAAGCCCTTACGATCAAACAGGGCCAGACGAACAGCCGTTGGTTCTAAAAGCTTGATATCACTGGTTTTCGATAATTGAATTGCACCCCTCAATGAGAAGCCTAGGTTTGAACAGGTGATAATTAGAGTGCTTGTTGCAAAGCAGATATACTGAATGTATGCTGATTGGCGCGCGACATAACTACTCGAAGCATCTGGCAATTCACAAATGAAAATCGAAAACGTTGGGACAATACGCGAATTCACGTTGCCGGAAAACTGGCAGGAGCGATCTGGCGGATCTGGTATGGGCGTGCGTTGGGAGAGAATTTATCAACCCAACGTGGCACCATCGGTGGAGCTAATTATTTCGTATCGAGGTGTGCCTCTTGATGAAGCATCCCGAAAAGTGATTTCATTTTTGTTCAAGCAGGGCGAAAAGGATAGTCTGTCAGAAGAAGAAATTTTGGCACTGCGGACGGTGATGGGAGTCGCCACGACCGGTGATAATCAGATAACCAATAAAAATGACCCCGACAGCATCGACGGACCTGTGTTCAGCATTCAGGAGTTGAGAGTTTCATCAGTCAGCGGCAAGATGGTTTTGAAAGTAGAAGGCAAATTCAAAAACGGCCGATTATATACGGGCATGTTTTACCAGGCTGGTTCTGAAGGCAAGATGATCGAGGAATTTTATCTACAAGCGCGTACGCTTGAAGACTTCGATAAGTATCATCCCTCATTTGAAGAAATTATCGCGACAATCAAGTGGAAGTAAGTCTGGCTAATTGTATTCGTTGAACAGCCGCCGTTCAGGTTTAAAAATCCAGGGCTGGTTCAACTACTCCGGTTGATTCGGCTCAGTCAAACCAGTCGAGTCAAGACGGGCGAATTCATCGTCTTCGGTGGGAATGTCTTCCTCATAGTCGCCATCGAAAACCTCGATTAAAGCTTCCACAACGCGCACTGGATGTTCCACTTCTTTCTCAGGTTTCGGTCCCAATGAGATCATGTCAATTTCACAATATGGAAGTGCGTTCAAAACGTCAACCATATCTTCGTCGCTGCACCCGGAGTCGGCAATTGCGATCCTTGCAAGATTAGGCATATCAGCCAGCTTCACCAGGTCCATATAGTCAACGCCGGTGCCGACCATACTGAGATGTTCCAAAAGCGGTAGTGTCGCTATTAGTGGCAGCGCCTCGGCAGTAATCATTGTTCCATTCAAGTTCAAATGCCGAAGCCTGGTTAGCTTCTGCAAAGTCGAAACACACGCCTCGTCTACGAGCGTGCCTTCTAGATTGAGTTCATGCAATTGAGAAAGGTCAGACAAGTTTCTGATACCGTCGCTGGTGATGTCGGTGCAAGAGAGATCCAACACTTCCAGACCGACCAGTCCGCTGAGATGTTGTGCACCTGCATCAGTTACAAGGGTGCTGCCCAATCGCAAGGCGCGCATGGTGCGCAGACCTCGAATATGTGCCAGTCCTGTATCACCTACTCGGCTGTTGTTCAAATTCAACCAACGCAGTGAAGTGAGCAATCGCAGGCATACCAAACCTGCGTCTTGAAACTGCACGCAATTTTCGAGATCGATCGATTTCAAATTTACCAAATTGCTTATCGACGCAAGACCGATATCCGAAACTTCGGTATCCGAAAGATCGATCATCTGGAGCTTGGTGAGCTTGCCTACGTAGGTCAATCCCATGTCGGAAATTTTGGTGCCGCTCAGATTCAACTCTTTAAGCTTCGAGAAGTTCGCCAAAAATGCGAGAGTTTTATCCGTGATTTGCGATCGTGAAAAATCCAGAGATCGAACAGCATTCAATCGAGCCACCCACGACATGCCCTCATCAGTGACATTGCCGAGGCGCATGTTGCGCAGCTTGACCAGATCTTGAAGATGGTGCAAATCTTCGTCTTTGAGGCTTTGTGGAAAATCGATGTAGCGCAGTTCCTTCAATCCACTGATGTGGGCTAGTGCTTTATTGGTCAGCTTGCCGCCAGCCATTCCCAGGAAGCTGAGGTAGGGCAGATTTTTTAAATATGCCATGCCACTATCTGTGGCACCACTCATGGAAACGTCGACTTCGACCAAGCGCTGCAATGGTGCCATGGCTTTCAATGTTCCATCGCCCAGTTCTTCGCTGCATTTGATACTGATTGACTCGAGATTTGTAAGTTTCTCGAGACCGGTAATTCCACTGTCTTTGCAAGTGATGTTTGAAATGTCTAGTTTCGTCAGTGACGGCAAATTGTCGAATTCAATTGCTTCGCCTTCATAACGTATTGATAGCTCTTTGAGAAAGGGCAAATCCTTGACGATAAACTTCATTCGCTCTTTGTGATTGGCGATGTCGGAATCGGGCTCCATCATCACTGCGCCAACATTTAGCCGCTCGAGCTGCTGCAAATCGCTGAATAGAGCTGTGCTGTCTCCGCGGATCAGCAGTGTGCGAATTGTCAAATCACGCAGATTGGACAGTTTTGAAATATAAATCATGGCATCGTCGCCAACTTCCTCGGCACGCACGACGAGACGTTCCAATCGCTGAAGTTGACGCAGATGAGATAGTCCGATTTCGCTGATGCCATCGACTCGCAAGACCAGGCTGGTCAGATCGGGGAAATATCGCAGGCATGCCAATCCGCGATCGGTGATGTCAGCGTAGACGATGTAGAGTTCCTGCAAGTTGCTGGCGGCGTTAAATTCCAGGAGAGCATCATCCGTGATGCCGTTGCCTTCGAGCAATAGGGTTCTTAAACTGGAAATCCGGCTCAAGCTGCCCAATCCACCACTCAAACCTGAGATTCGACAATGGGACAGTCTCACATCGCGCAAAGTGAACAGTACGGAAAGATCGTCAAGCGCACCATCGCCGATATCACACGCAGTAAGCTGCAAATTTCTCAAATGCGGGAATCGATAGAGGCTCTTAAAACAATACTGTGGCAAATCCAGCCCACCGAGCCGCAATTCGCGCAGTCCGCTCAAATGACTGAGTCCTGCCCAGTCTGCGTCTGACATCTGCTGACCAATGTAGTCGATCGATTGAATGTCATCCGGCTTCAACGTCGACAGTCGTTCAAAAGCACTATCATCGTTCAATTCCAATCGAACAAAATCTCGTCTCGAGACCTGCACCATTCCTTGCGCTTCGCCCACCATCCGCCAGGTTCGTGCGCCATCATCTGCAGCTTCTGCAATCCAGACATGACCGACGGAACGATCTTCGGGAAACCGAATGGTCCGCAGTTTGCGCGATACGATTTGGCAGCGAGGCAGCGCGCGCACCAATTCGTTGATACCAAGTTCAGTGACATTGGTGCCGTCCAGGTATAGATTGCGCAGCCCATGCATGTGATGAAGATACTCTAGACCTGTGTCGGTGATTGCCGTGCCACCCAGATCTAGGGTGTGCAAATTTTTCAGATTGACCAGGTACATCAAACCGCGGTCCGTAATAGGACTTTTCGGTAGAGTCAGATAACGCAGTCCGTTGAGTCCCTGTACGAAAGACAGCTCGAGGTCTGTTACCAGGCGTTGGCGGAAATCCAGCGAAGCGAGGTCGCTTGGGTTGAGAACACTAAAATTCGACAGATCGCAAGTCGGCGATACAAGTAGATGCAGATACCCGGCAAACGGCACGCTGACCTCGCCGTAGGCTTCGCCGATCTGGCGCTCCCACCATTTACTCTGGTCGCTTTCTTGATAAATAAGGTAGAGCCCGCCGAGCGAATTATCGGTGGGAAAAACAATAGTCCGTTCCAGTACTTCCATTTTCTTCTACAGTTCTACTTTAGCGAAACACCAACCCTCGAACTCCAAAACAGCCTACCCTTCGGGGGCCGCAAACTTCGGAGTCTGTTCCATAAGGATATGCCCAATATTTATTACAGGAACACCCAGATTGTTTTCCAGTTCCTGACTGTACTTGTCGGCTAGCTCTGGATCTGTCCCGGTTCCGATAAATACTTTCATAAAGGGGTGGGCGCGCTTCATATAGATAAGCCCGTCCACAAGCGTTTCCGGCAAGATTTTGACGGTAAGAATCATGTCGTGATGGCGAAAACTTGGCGCAATCTGCTGCGAAACAACCCTCTGCAGAAGCTCATACATGATGCCGCGGCGCGCCGACTCCTCTTCTGCGTGATAGAGAATCACTTCTTTAGGACCGGGTTCTTCGCGTTCCAAAAGCCGGATCAGTGAGTGAGCAAGGTTTCTAGCTTTCGCTCCGGCCGTGCAAAGCACGTAAGTCGGCAGATCATTAGGTAATTCATTCATGTTAGTGAACTTACCCAGACCGAGGCGCAAGTCCGGAAGGTGCCGCAGTCGGGATTCCAGAAGCCCGAGGCGGTAGAAGCACATCACCAAAAGGATGGCCAAAAGGATTTGAATGCCCAGTGGGCGGGCGTCGTGCGCCGAAAATATCAAAACAAGTTCGGCCGCGATTAAGACGGCAAGCCCGATGACGGGCGGAATTGGAATCGCGACATCTTTGACTTTAAACGAGAATCGGGTCTTATACGGCGATCTCGCCACCTTAATAGGCATACGGAACCTGAGCATAATCACGCCCATGCAGAAAGACGCCATAACCGCCAGGAACGCCATGCCGTAGACCTGACCGAGATCTTCGACTTTTCCAGGTAGGACGAAGATCATGAATGCAGTGACAGCCATAAACGAGAGTACGATGTAGGGATAGCCCTGCAGGGAAGGCATTTTATTGTCCCAGCGCCGGAGCATGAAAGCCGGTAGGTTTCCCTGTTTTGCCATCGTCGTGCACAATCCGATGCAGCCTACATAGGCGGTGTTGACGGCGCAAAATAGAGTCAGGCAGGCGTCGAATACAAGAACTTGAAGCAGAAACTGCCCACCCTCGACATAAGCCAGTCCGGACAACAAATTGTCTTTGTAGAGGTCGAGCTGCTGTTGATTAAGAAGGACGAGAACCAGAAGTGATGTAATCGGTGCTGTGACGCCGACCAGTAATACGATAGCCAGGTAGACCTTTTTTAGTGTGCGCCAGGTTGGGGTTTTTAATTGTTCAACAATCTGGGCTGCCGATTCAAAGCCTGTGATACCAAGGAAAGCCGCCGCGCAACCGTGAAGAAGGTTAGCAGGACTGATTGTCGGGAGACCCTTGAAGATGATCGAGAAGTCGGCATGCCGCTCGAACGCCAGGATTAGACCGTTGATATCGAGATAGAGCAAGAGTACGAAGTGGCAGAAAGCCACGCCGAATACGATAACGGCTGGCTCTTTGATGCCCTTTATGTTTGCCAAACCGAATAACACGACCGGAATCAAAGACACGACAAGGATATTGCCAGTCGACCAGTCCATCATGTTATCGAAAGAATCGAGGTAGTACGCTCCGGATAAGGCGCTTACGGCTGCGGTAGCGAGATAGGAAAGAATAGTCATGGCGCCGACGAACATGGCAAGCCGTCGTCCGACTGTCTGCAACACCATGATGTAAGCACCGCCGTTGAAGGGGCTTACTGCGCAACCCTCTTCGTATGTGCTTTTGAAAAACCACATCATCAAACAAACGAAAAGTATTACCAGAGGCGCTGCAAATCCGACATACGGCATGATGACGCCCGTACTGTAGAAGACGGATGTCCCGATGTCGGCACCGACTATGCCGGCAGCCATCCACCAGTTGAGCAGAGCGTCGTCCTTTTTGTCTGTTGACGGGGACCCTGATGATTTGGATTCTGAAAGGTCTGAACCTGTAGGATTTTGCATCGACACTGAATCGGTGATTGCCCCTAGAGGTTGCGGTTCCAGATTTTCCGAAGTAGCCATGTGTTAGTTCAATGATTGCAAGGTGCCTGGAGCGATGCTCCATCGACACAGTGTAGCGAATAAGGCTGAATGTTTTATGACTTGTTTCTAGTTGTTGACCGGGCGGGGGCATACCTTTCGTCACCGAGAGATGAGAGTTGCTTCAGTTCCAAGGGGGAATGCGCGTTCGAAAAGCACAGACTGAACCAGCTGTAGGCTCTTGAGATGATGACCGGGTACTTCTGGGAATTGTTAGTTCATGTAGTTCCGAACTACCTAAATTCGATCACACCACGATCACATATAGGTATAAATTGAAAGAGCAACCCAACCAAGATGCACATCGTTTCCAGGGGAGATTCGAATGCCTGGGCAGGTGAGTATTGCAAAACAAGGGTTGACTATCGTTGTCTTCCTGCTTGCCGTCCAGCTAGTTTTCGTTGGTGCGATTGCTTTTCTGCTTCAGGACACGCGTGGGAAACTGGCTCGAGAACGGCACGTTGTTTCAGTGATGTCCGGCAGCAGCAGAATCGCCAATCTCATGCAGCGGCTTGGTATTGCGCTGGCGCAAAAGGTCGGACCCGAACGCTTGCGAGACATGCTCGGGAGCGATGATGACGCCGACAAATACAGGACCCAATTAGAAAACGAATTTCATAATTTGAGAAAGCTCGCCGCCAATGATGCCGACGCCGTTTCGATGATTGATGAGCAAGAGCATATCGTTCGGGAAACAACCAGGCAGTATATCCGGGACGCCGATTTTTTCCAGCAGCCCCATCGGAGTGTTCCAGACGGCTTTGCTGAAAATGCCTTGAGTATGGCGCACAACATATCCGGAAAATACACCAGGTTTTTGAACAGATTCAAGTCAATAGAAGAGACATCACCAATACAAGTGGCGGCTTCGATTGCCAGCCTCAAACGACTCATGATACTGGGGGCGGTGCTCAATCTTCTGACCGGACTGGCGTTAGCGTATTTTTTCGTCAAGCGCGTATCAGGTCGTATAGGCATCCTGGCAGAGAACATGACGCGTTACCAGAACGGCGAAGCGTTACTTGCTGTCACGCCTGGAAAAGGAGACGAAATCAGCAGATTAGAGCAATCCTTTGCCACTATGGTCGATGTTCTTGCACAGGCGCGCCGAAACGAAGAAGCGCTTGTGAAAGGCGCCTACGACGTGATTTGCACAATCGATCAAGACGGTATTTTTTCGGAAGTCAACGAGGCCTGTGAGAGACAGTGGGGATATCGACGGGACGAAATCGTGGGAAGAAGTTTTGAACAGGTCGTTTCAGCAAGCGATGTTGCGGTGGTGTGGAAAAACCTGGAGCGCTTAAAAAGCAAAAGCGGTTTCATAAGTTTCGAAACCGGAATCGATCGTATCGATGGTAAGCAAATCGAAGCGAGCTGGTCATGCTATTGGTCTTCAGAAGACAAGACTGTATTTTGTTTTGTTCGTGATGTTAGCGAGTTGAACAGCATGGAAGCTTTTTTGCGATCCAGAGAAGAGCAGGTTCGCTCTCTTATGGCGAACATACCTGTTGGTCTGGTTGTGATTGACGAGAACGGGGTCGTGAAGTCGGCAAACCACAAGATCGAGGATATGGTTAATTGCTCTGACTCTGAGATATTGGAACGCTCAATCGAATGCTTTCTCGAACCATTAGCTGGTATTGCTGACGGTGCCGCTCTGAAACCTCTCGATTTTTCAACGGTGTCTGAAAGTCTGGATGTTCAAAGGCTCACCTTGAAAAAAAGAGATGGCGAGAGAATCGCCGCGGAGGTTTCAGTCTCATCTTTAGAGGATGAAGGTAAGGCAGACCGTCTTGTTGTCATAGAGGATATTACTGCGCGGGTTCGGTTAGAGAACATGAAGAGAGACTTTGTCGTGTTGCTGCGTGAGAATCTGCGGCATCCACTAGAAAATGTTCGTCTGATGATCGAAAGGGAACGAGCAAGTGCTCAGGGCTCTTCCGCTTCACGAATAGAGAGAATAATTTCAAACGCCGATCGTTTGTTGCGCCTGATTGATGAGCTGATGACAGTGGAAACGCTTGCACCCGGGCAGCTCGTGGGTGAGTTGCTCCCTGTGCAGATTGCCGATGTGATCGAGCAGTCAGTGCAGTCTTTGACCGATTACGCGTCGAAGCAAGGACTGACAATCAGAGTTCATTCGCTTGATTGTGTAATTTTGGCTGACCGTGATCGTTTAATCCAGGTGGCGGTAAATCTCCTATCCAATGCGATTAAGTTTTCGCCACATGGCTCCGAGATAGTCGTTGCCGCGGAAAAGCTGGACGGCTTCGTAGAGATTAGCATCACCGATAGTGGCAAGGGAATTCCTGTTGAAATGCAAGAGGCGATCTTCAGACCTTACGTTCAAGCCAGCGAAAGCGACGCGCCGAAGGGAACCGGTCTCGGTCTGCCGATTTGCAAAGCTATCGTCGAGTCCCATGCCGGGTCAATCGGTGTCACCAGCGCAGAAAATGGTGGCAGTCGCTTCTGGTTTAAAATTCCGGTGATGGTTGGATGAGAGAAAACAGAGCACCGACAAAACGAAATTTGACGAGTAAAGTGCTCGTTTTATTCACCGTAATTGTTGCTCTTGAGAGCGGCTTCCTCTTGTTGCTTTCGCTACTACTGGACGATTCGGAGAGGCGATTGGCGGAGGAGCGCTATGCCCGAAGTGTGGTTGCTGCGATCTCGAAGTTTTCGTCAACTCAGCAATACTCAGCGATGGCTCTCGTGAATCAAACACGATATAAGACAATCATGCTTGATGAGTACAAGGAAATTTTTTCGAGACTGCCTCGCGATCTTGACGAATTGAGAGTGCTGTTTAAAAACCGTCCTGATGATCTCGAGCGACTCAAGGAGCTGGACAATCTCGTCAATGATGCGCTGGAGCTGATTCAGAAAGTTATCGTAACTAATAGAGACAAAGATACAGCGCAAAAGAAGATGTTGCACCATCACTATTGTGTTCAGCTGATTGATTTGTCTGAGGCGATCTCTCGTCAGGTCGATGAAATGTCCGTTAAATACAGGGAAATCGAGGCTACCGCGAGTAGCTCTGCGGCCGCCCTGTCTGACAACCTTTTATATCTTAGTGTTGGGCTGGGATTTCTTGTAAACGCCGGAGTTGCCATTGCTCTTTATTTGTTTGTCGTCCGTGGCATCACCGATAGGCTAAACGTCGTCGCAGAAAATACCATCAACATCGCACTTGGGAAACCCTTGCTGGAACCGGTAAAAGGTGACGACGAAGTCGCCGAGTTGGATGCCACCTTTAGAGAGATGGAAAAACATTTGAAGGAGATTCAGAGCAAAGAAAAAACGATTTTGGAGCATGCTGCCAACTTTATTTGTTTGCTGGACAAGAAAGGATTTTTCGTGAGTGTGCCGGCTGTATGCAGCGCGATGTGGGGGTTTCAAGAGCGAGACTTAATCGGTTCTAAATTCAATTCCATAGTTACAAATGAATATCTCGAAGGTACGAACGCTGCTCTGGGATCGCTTCAGTCGAGTGGTGAAAGTGCAAGTTTTGAAAACCAAATACGGTGCCAGGATGGATCGTTGATGGACCTATCCTGGACGGCGACTGCCAACAACGATGGCAACCTGATTTGTGTAGCTCACGATATCACCGAAAGAAAGCGAATTACCAGGTTGATTCAGTCCAGCGAACAACGTTTCACTAAGATTGTCGAGAGCATGCCGATTTCTGTAATTTGTTGCGACAAAAGCTTTATCGTCGAGTCAATCAATTCGCCGACAACTGCGATGTTTCACTATCAGGTCAACGAACTTCTCGGAAAATCTCTGGACATATTGCTCAAAAGTCCGTCGATAATCCGCCCTGCGCAACGTTCGGAAGAAATTAAACAGGTTATGGATCTTGCGCTAAAGGAAACCATTCAAATAAACGCCTGGTGCCGCGACGGAAAACAGCTGCCTGTAGAGCTCAGCCTGAACGCTTACACCGCGCCACAGGGAGAGCGGCTGCTGGCATGCTTCCGTGACATATCCGCGCGGGTTGAACTCGAGCTGGCCAAGCGCGATTTTGTTTCGATGATCAGCCATGATTTGCGGTCACCCCTGATGTCCCTCTACGGTACGTTGGGAATGATGGCATCCGCTCACGGCAGCGATAGTATTTTTGCCATTACCGAAAAGACTGTGGATGACCTTGTCGTGTTGATCAACGATTTTCTGGAACTCGGTAAAATGGAGGCCGCAGCAGATGCTCTTATAATTGCCGACCTCAGCGTTTCAGATTTGTTGGCAAAAATTCAAAATAACATTGTGATCTCAGCTGCAAATGATCTCCCCGAAATGAGAGTAGATTCCGATCGATTAGTTCGCGCGCTTGAATGTTTAATAGAAGCGGTTATGCGGTTTAACCCTGGCACTGGCGAGGTATCCATAAGCGCGCAACGATTTGACGGAGTATTAGTTTTGCGTGTAGGGGGAGTGCAGTCGAAACTTCCCCAAGTCGTGAAAGAGACATGTATTCAAGGTTACGCATTCATCGAAACCGGTCTGACAAGCGCTTCTTCAGGTCTGCGTCTGGCATTGAGCCGCGCGATTATCGAGGCGCATAAAGGTTCACTCACGGTGAAAGAAGTGAATGGTAGTGATGAGTTCGAAGTTCGACTGCCAATTCCGGCCTGATTGAGTCGAGTTGAAATGTTCTATCCCCGGTTGTTTTACGCGCTCTTGGTTTCACTATCATTCTGAAAAAGATCACGCCTGCTTGACGCTGGTGAGTTATGAAGAGACTAAACTAACCTGGAGACGGGCGCGGGTGAGGGCGATTGTGCTCTATACTGATCTGGGTATCTAATCTATTAGGTAGTTGAGATTGAGCGGCTGAGACTATGGTCGGAGCAAGCACAAGTTTTTCACAGCGGACGAAAGGAAATATCTTTTCTCCGCTGTTCGACCTGGCTGTTCTAGGTGTTGTACCTCTAATCTGTTTTCTGGTGTTCGAGGCAATCGACGCAATTTCGCCATTTCTAACAGCCAGTAAGTTCGGCATAGAGGCGCTTGTCTGGCTCAGCTACGTAATTAATCAGCCACATTACACTGCCACCTATTATCGAGTTTATCGAAGCTGGAACGAAACCAAGCGATATGCCGGCGCTGCGATCTGGGCGCCTCTACTCTTGTTGTTACTGGTGGTAGGATGTTTCGTCGCACCAACCGTGGTGGCACCGTGGTTTTGCAAAGCATATTTTCTGACGGTCTCGTATCATTACGCCGGTCAGAATTATGGCATTGGTTTGATTCTCACGCATAAAGCCGGAATCAAAGTCGACCGCTTGTTCAAGGTTTGCCTGGGCTTGCCAATCTATACTTCGGCGCTTGTTTATCTGATAGGCGATGAAGTGGTGTTTAAACGTCAGTACTTTCTCGATGTTCCACTCCACATGTTAGGCTTTCCACAATGGTCCTATCTTCTGGCGCTGTCAGTCTTCATAATCAGCGTATTTTGCTACATCATCGGCAGTGTTGTTTTGGCAAAAGACAATAGAAAAATTCCCCTTATCGTACATATTCTCGTTTTAAGCCAGGTAATCTGGTTTACGGTGGGCACCAGGCTCGAACTTTTCGTGCTGTTCGTTCCCGTATTTCACTGCGTTCAATACTTGATGATTACAACGTATTTCCGTTTTCAGGAGTTGAACAGATCTGGAAAAATACAGATTCCCGATCCGTTTCAGTTTTTCAAATCTCCTTATTTCTGGCGTTATTATGCAATTCTGATTATCGTCGGACTGATTTTGTTCAATCTCATCCCCTGGGCCATCTCATCTTCCAAGGTTGCGACTCAGAGTTTCGTCTATGCAGTCATTTACTCGTTTGTGAATCTGCATCACTTTTTATTGGATGGCGAGATTTGGAAACTGCGCAAACCGGAAGTTGGAAATACTTTGTTCGAGTCAAAAGCATAGCACCATATTCGGTGCTCGCTAGAAGCAGGACTTTCCATGCTTAACGTAATAGTCCTGATGATAAGTTTCAGCAGGGTAAAACTTACCTGCCGGTTTGATCTCGGTAACTATTGGTTTCGCAAACTTGTGCTCGCTTTCCAATTTTTCTTTATACTTGGTTGCTTCGAGTTTCTGTTCCGGCGATTTGTAAAATATCGCTGAGCGATACTGTGTTCCGCTATCCGGTCCCTGGCGATTTAGCGTGGTTGGATCGTGGTTAGCGAAAAAAACTTCCAGCAATTTGTTGTAACTTGTCTTTTTAGGATCGTATTCGACCAGCGCGGTTTCAGCGTGACCCGTACCGCTGGAACACACTTCCTTATATGTCGGGTCATCCTTGGTGCCACCGGTGTATCCCACTACCGTCTTAGTCACTCCGGGAACTTTGCTGAAAATATATTGAGTTTTCCAGAAACACCCGGACGCAAATAGCGCTTGCTCCGTCTTTTGTGTATTTGCCCCTGTCGCGGGACCTGCGCCGTAAGCGGTCGGTGCGACGATTAGTGCGGTCAACACCGCGGTCATTAATCCTTGAATCGGTCTTGTCACAGAAATTCCTCGTTGGGGTCGAATTTAAGTTTAACTCCTCAAAGCAAGTTTGGTGAGTTTGGAGTTTTTCGTGCAACCAGGCGGTTTAATCTCACCCGGAATGAGCGTTGTTTTTTATAACACATGCTATGAGCTGGCTAAGTATCCGTTCGCGGGGTCGTTTGCATGAACTCAGAAACCCCGTCTAGTACCAGACCAGTTAAAGGGATTTTGATATTGAATACGCTACTGCTTACCAAACTCGGCCAGATTTACCGAATGGAACTATTAGCTGCGACTTCACTTATGGAGATTAATAAGAATATCCACGCCATCGAAGTCAACGACTCTCTGAGCCGGTTCGCTGGTCTGCACGCCACGAACATGGAGGGACTCGCTGAAATGTTTTCCGTGATGAACTACACACCTGCTGACGATGTTGCTATTCCAGCGACCATTGAAAGCTTGTTAGCCAAGCGAGATTTTCCCGATCGACTATTATTCTCGTGGCTTAACGAGTTTGAAACTCAGTTGTCCGACCAGTACAAAAAGCTCGCTCGTTATCATGAAATGAACCCCAGTAGCTTGCCTCTGGTGGCATGGAAGCACCTGGAAGAAGTCAGGCATAGGCAGGACTGTATCGCAATTGAGGTTGCCACCATTACAAGTAAGACAACCGAAATTCTGGATCTTGCCATTTGGCAGTCGTGAGTTTGAAAGCGACGAGCAAGAGCAAGAGCAAAAGCAAAAGCTGCTAGCTCTCTGATTTCGTTCCGACCTTTTGTGGTGCTTGTTCGGACGTGAGCGGCAGTTCCTTTGGAAATGTGACTGTGAACTTTGTGCCTTTTGCGTTCTTTCCGGAATCGATAGTGACAGTCGCGTTATGTAGGCGCGCGATTTCACTGACGATAGACAGACCCAATCCGCTTCCATTGACCTCGAGATTACTTGCCATGGAAACTCGATAGAATCGTTCGAAAACTTTTGAGCGCTCTTTCTCAGGAATGCCTAAGCCATCATCTTCTACGACTAATTGCACGCCGTCGCCGTTAGCTACTCGGACACTGACGTGACCACCATCAGAGTTGTATTTGATTGCATTCTCCAGCAAGTTCATAGTCAGCTCCTTCAAGCTGACTGCGTTGCCGAGCACCTTGACCGGTTCTTCCGGAGTATCCAGATCTAATTCGACATTGCGCTTTAGTGATTCGGGAACAACGTCAGTGAGCGCTTCTTCCACTACTGCGTTTAAATCAATCATTTCGTAAGTACGCAAGACTTCACCTTGTTCTGCTCGCGACAGACTCAACAACTGCTGAACGGTGCGGATCAAACGATCGCAACCATCATTCATCTGATCGAGCATCTTTGTGAATTCAGGATCTTTCGAATTCTTGCCCATAATTTCGATGTAAGTTTTTAAACCGGCAAGTGGCGTTCTCAACTGATGCGCCGCGTTGGCCGCAAAACGGTGCTGCTTTTCCATGTCCTCGTGAACCCGCAAAAACAGACCATTTAATGCATTCAAAAATGACTTGACCTCATAAGGTGCGTCATCCGATTCGATAGGAGAAAGATCGGTCGGTGATCGGTGTCTGACTACCTCACTAATTGTTTTAAGAGGCTTAATTCCTTTTTCTATACTGATCCAGATGGCGACGACAGCTATTGATAGCAGTATCATCTGTGGTATCACAATTCCAAGAAGCAACTTTCGGCGATATTCGATGCGCGAGTTTAGAGTTTCACCAGCTTGAATGAGAACATGTCCCAGTTCCGATTCCGGAATGCTGCCGCGTGTGACAGCGACTCGGTAGACGTCGTTGCCGATGATCTCGTAATTGAGAATCGCTGGTTCGCCTTTGCCCACCAGCCGCGGCGGTTTGGACAATCCCTGATCTTGCGAAATCAGTTTGCCGTCTTCAGTATAAATTTCGTAGACGAACTGGTCTTTATTGTCGTGCGTTAAAAGTGCTTTTACCCTTCGCGGCAATCTTTCAACGGAAATCTTGCCGTTATCGTCGACGACCAACCGGCTGGCGATAGAATCTGCGGAGTTAAGCAATGCCTGGTCATAAGCTTCTCGAGACAGGTACATTGACAGCACGTACGAACACACTGCTGATACTAACAGTAGTATCAGCAGTGGTATCATCAGCCAGACTTGCATCTGCCGACGAATTGAGTTTTTCATTGCGGTTTCATTGTTGTGGTTGGGCTGCTGGAGGCTCTAAGATATATCCTAACCCGCGTATCGTCCTGATGTTAATACCGGAACCTTCCAGTTTTTTCCTCAGGCGGTGAACAATAATTTCAATCGCATTGAAACTGATGGAACTCTCCCAGTTTGAGAGATGCTCTGTGATCTGTTGTTTGTTAACAACTTTACCGACCTTCTGCAGAAGCAATTCCAATACGGCTACTTCTCTGGCGGATAAGTCGACTGGCTGTCCATGAACGGCAAGGCGTCTGCCTACAACGTCATAGACAAAGTCGTTATATTTGATCTCTGTCTGGTTGCTCCAATTACCTTTTCGGAGCAGGGCTCTAATTCGAGCTTCCAATTCGTCCAGGTGGAACGGCTTGGTCATGTAGTCGTTAGCGCCCAGGTCGAGTCCAGTGATCCGATCTTTGACGCCGTCGCGGGCTGTCAGGATGACAACTGGCGTGGGCTGTCCCCGTTGACGCAGCCGAGTCAACACTTCCAGTCCGTCAAGATCCGGCAGGCCCAGGTCAAGAATGACGAGATCGTACGGAGTTACCGTCAGAGCGTTGTCAGCGTCGGGTCCCGTTTTAACCTGGTCCACCAAGTAACCATTCTGCGACAGGGCCAGGTGGATTCCTTTGGATAACATTTGATCGTCTTCAGCCAATAATATACGCACGGCTTTTTTCCTCTATTGACGCACTCACGAAGGATAATAGCAAAAGGGTAGTCAAGCGAAGCCAGTTTCCAGAAACGATTTTTCGTCGTCCAAACTGCCTCTATATGTACGGATTACGGGGCAGATCTGATATCTTTTGTAGCAGTAAGCGATTAGGTCCACAGCCAGATTTAATGTCAGTGCTCTGACGTTCTGGAGGTGGGGCGAAATCTTATGAGTCCGGCTCGCCCCGACTTGCAGCGGAGCCCGCGTTTTCAACTTAAATTCGGAGAATGTTCCATGACCACCACCAAGCAAGAGACTAACCGTTTGAAACAACTGACAAAGCAAGGTCAGTCCATCTGGCTCGATTTCATTCGTCGAAGTTATGTTCGCAATGGTGATTTAAGGAAACTGGTGGACGAAGACGGACTGCGCGGCGTCACCTCCAATCCATCGATTTTTGAAAAGGCAATCGGCGGCAGTGATGACTATAAAGATCAGATTCTCGAACTGAGCCAGGATCGCAGCCTCGACGCCAACGCCATTTACGAAAGGCTCGCCATTCAAGATATTCAAGAAGCTTGTGACGTTCTCAAAGGCGTTTTTGAAGAAACTGCCGGTCGCGATGGTTATGTCAGCATGGAAGTGTCGCCGCTGTTAGCTTCAGACACCGAGGCTACCGTCTCTGAGGCGCTCAGATTGTGGAAGGCGGTGAACAGACCGAATCTAATGGTTAAGGTCCCAGGAACGCCCGAGGGCGTTCCGGCGATCAAGCGTTTGATTGCGGAAGGTTTGAACATAAATGTCACTCTGCTATTTGCGGTTGACGCATACAAGGCTGTAGCCGAAGCGTATATCTCCGGTCTGGAAGAGTGTCTGGAAAAAAGTGGTAAAGAGCTTGGCGGCATCGCGTCGGTCGCCAGTTTCTTCGTCAGCAGAATCGATGGTCTAGTTGATTCGTTGCTCAAAGACAAAATCAAAGTCGCTGAGGATGAAAAGGAAAAAGCCAGATATCAGGCGCTGCTTGGTAAAGCAGCAATAGCCAATGCGAAGATGGCCTATCAAGTTTACCGAGAGATTTATACTTCGGAGCGCTGGAAAAAACTTGCCAGTCATGGCGCGCGCCCTCAGCGATTGCTCTGGGCCAGCACCAGTACAAAGGATCCGGCTTACAAAGATTGCTTGTATGTTGATGAATTGATTGGTAATGAGACAGTCAACACACTGCCACTGCAAACATTGGAAGCCTTCCGCGATCACGGCATCCCTGAAGAAACGCTTGAGAAGCGGATGGACGAATCCACGAACGTCTTGGAACAGTTGGATCGTTACGGAATTTCGTTGAAGGAAGTTACGGACAAGCTTCTTGAAGAAGGTGTGGAATCATTCGCTGTCGCGTTTAAAAAACTGCTTGGTGCCGTCGATAAGGAGCGTAAATCCCATCTGCCTGCGAAGATCGACACGATGAGTTTTAAACTTCCTGCCGATCTTTCCAAAAAAGTTGACGATGCTGCTGTCGAGTGGCATGAAGGCGGAAAGACTGAGAAGCTTTGGAAGAAAGATGCTTCGCTGTGGACAAACGAAGACGAATCGAAGTGGATGGAATGGCTCGATATCGTTGATGAGCAAATCAAACAAGCCGATAAGTTCGATCATCTGGCCGCAGAAGTAAAGGAAAGCGGATTTGAAACAGCCGTGGTTCTTGGAATGGGCGGATCGAGTCTCTGTCCTGAAGTGATGAGCATGACTTTTGCTCGTGGCAAGGATTTTCCTGAACTTTCGATTCTCGATTCAACCAATCCTGAACAGATTTTAGCGAAAGTGAAGTCGCTTAATTTGAAAGAGACGCTATTCATTGTCTCCAGTAAATCGGGATCTACGCTCGAGCCGAATATCTTTATGGAATACTTCCTCAGCTTGGTCAAAGAGGAAGTAGGCGAAGACAAGGTTGGATACCACTTCATTGCTGTAACGGATCCTGGATCGAAACTGGAAGCGTTTGCAAAACAAGAAGGGTTCCGCGAAATCTATTACGGCAAAGCTGCAATCGGTGGACGCTATTCAGCATTATCCGATTTCGGAATGATACCGTCGGCGGTGATGGGTCTGGATGTTCGAGAATTCCTCAGCAGAGCCGGGGATATGGTTGAAGCCTGTAAGAAGACGGATTCAGTCAAAGACAACCCCGGTGTGATGCTCGGTCTTATTCTTGGTGTGGCCGCGACTAACGGTTATGACAAGCTGACAATATTTACCTCGTCGAGCATCGCCGATGTGGGTGCCTGGTTGGAACAACTGATCGCTGAGTCGACCGGCAAAGAAGGAAAATCGATTATTCCTCTCGATAGAGAGTTGCTTGGTTCTCCTTCAGCTTACGGCAAAGACAGAATCTTCGCGTATCTCTGTGTTGAGGGCGAAGCCGACAAGATGCAGGAAGAGGCTCTCACCGCGCTGGAAGCCAATCATCCGGTTATTCGGATAACGCTCGATGACAAGATGGCTCTAGGCGAAGAGTTTTTCAGATGGGAAATTGCCACAGCCGTTGCCGGCAGCATCATTGGAATCAATCCATTCAATCAACCGGACGTGGAAGCCAGCAAAATTGCCACGAAGGCGCTCACCGAAGCGTACGAAAAAACTGGCGTTTTGCCTGAAGAAAAGCCGTTCTTCGAAGATAATTCGCTGAAGTTTTTCACCGATGCGCGCAATCTCGAGGACCTCGAAAAGGCAGAGAAGAAATTGGGAGCTGTTCTCAAAGCTCATCTCGACCGCATTGGCGAAGGTGATTATTTTGCCGTGCTCGCCTATCTTCATATGAACGAAGAAAACGAGCGCATGCTGCAAAACATTCGACATGCGGTTCGCGATTCCAGGAAGGTTGCCACTTGTCTGGGATTCGGTCCTCGATTCCTGCACTCGACAGGTCAGGCATACAAAGGTGGACCTAACTCCGGCGTGTTTCTTCAGATAACCAGCGATCACCAGGAAGATGTTGATGTTCCAGGACATAAATATAGTTTTGGTATCGTATGTGATGCTCAGGCTCAAGGCGATTTGACGGTGCTGTCTGAAAGAGAGCGCCGTCTGTTGCGTGTACACCTCACCGGTAACGTCGGCGAAGCGCTCAAGGCGCTGACGCGCGCCGTCGCTGAATCGCTATCGTAAAAGACGTTCGACACATTCAAATCTATTAGGAGAGGGAGAAGTCTATGATTCTGGCTGGTGATATTGGTGGCACCAAAACTCATCTTGGTGTTTTCCATGCAAGGGATCAGAAATTCACTCCGATGATGCAGGAGCAATTCTCGAGTCAGGAATTTCCGGATTTGGAAAGTCTGGTCCAGACCTTTCTCGATAAGCATGATGTAAAAATAGAATATGCATGCTTCAGCATCGCCGGACCTGTGATCAACAATCGTTGTAAAACGACTAATTTGCCATGGGTGGTTGATGCTGACGAAGCCGCTCGGATGCTGGGTTTTGAAAAGATCTGGTTGATCAATGATCTGGAAGGTAATGCTCACGGTATAACCCACCTGCGACCGGATGAGTTCACCGTTTTGCATGAAGGCGAGCCTGGAATTTTTGGCAACGCATGTGTGGTATCAGCGGGCACAGGACTCGGTGAAGCTGGTTTGTTCTGGAATGGGGATGGTTACATTCCATTCGCTTGCGAAGGCGGACACACCGATTTTGCACCGCGCAGCGATGAGGAAATCGAGCTGTTCAAATATCTGCGCAGGGATCACCACCACGTCAGTTATGAGCGCGTTTTGTCCGGAATGGGGCTTTATGCGATCTACTCATTTTTGCGTGACACCAATCGCTATCCGGAACCCGAGTGGATTGCAGACGGATTGGCCGCGGTGGACGATCCAGCCGCAGCTATTTCGAAGTTTGCCATCGAGGAGAAGGCCGACATCTGTGTGAAAGCGCTCGATATGTTTATAGATATATACGGTGCAGAAGCAGGCAACGCCGCATTGAAATTCATGGCGTTCGGTGGAGTCTTCATCGGCGGCGGCATCGCGCCCAAGATCTGTGCGCGAATGCAAGAGTCGCGTTTTCTCGATTCTTTCTTTAACAAAGGAAGAATGCGCTCGATTTTGGAACGCATGCCAGTGAAAATCATCATGAACAGCAAGACCGCGCTTCTGGGCGCCGCTCGCTGCGCGATGTTGAAGTCGGGAATGCTTCCTTCGCGAGTTTTGAGCTAAGGCAAGGCACCACTTATGATACCAGTCGAGAGACTGGCAGATCTACAAACTCAGGCGACGAAAAATCGTTGATGTCTTTGATTGAAACTGGTCCTGCTCGCACAATCATGCTAAGCAACGACTTCTGCGGGTATATTCGTGCGTTCTGATAGAATCGCAATTCAGCAAGATAAAGCTGTGAGTATTTTGCGCTGACGCCCTTGTAGTTTCTCGATACGAATCTTTTTGCCTCAGCGATTGATTGTGCTTCTCGAGCGCTTCGTGGTTCGAATCGCCCTTCGTCGATTGCCGTCGGCTGCGATTCCGGAGCATTGATTGCCGGTGATTCTACGCTGCGTCGAAAGAGCACTTTGATTAATAAACTCCTGTCCACTTTGATGGCGTCAGCGCTTGGAGATGTCCGGTTTAACAGGATTCGGACCTCATGGCGCCAGCGCCAAATAGTGGAACACGAAACTTCCAGCTCTTTCGCGTGGGCCGATGCGGAGATTTCGCGGCCGCTGATTACGTCGGCAATAAGTCTAAAACAGGTTGTTATTGGCAGCTTCTTTGAGTGGAAGTAAGTGCCCGATGTCAGGGATGTTTGCTTTCTGCATTTTGGGTTTGCACATTCATATAGGAATCGTCGTGTTTTAATTCTGTAGCATTCGTCGTGCCCGCAATGAGAACAGACAAATGAATTTGCTTCGAAGCGCAGCTCGTGCAGTAGCTGTGCACAACCTGCGTCGGTTTGAATTAGTTTTTCCAGGTCCGCGTCCATTTCAGACCCTCCTCTGTGCAAGGTTCTATATATGGAAACGAAATTGGAGTGGGGAAAGTTCAATTTCTTTTTGAATTTAATCGAGGGAATTTTGATGCCTGGTTAAACGAATAACCATTTATTCAGGGCGGTGCCTGTTTAAACGAATGACCATTTATTCAGGGCGGTGCCTGTTTAAACGAATGACCATTTATTCAGGGCGGTGCCTGTTTAAACGAATAACCATTTATTCAGGGCGGTGCCTGTTTAAACGAATAACCGCTTATTCAGGGCGGTGCCTGTTTAAGCGAATAACCATTTATTCAGGTGGTCCTGCTTAAACGAACAACCGTTTATTCAGGGCAAAGCTACGACATGCCGCTCAGCAGGAGCCTGTCCGGCTGCCCGAATTTTATACGCACTTTCGCGGATACGTAACTGCGGATTTACGTCGGTCACGCTTCCGGCTAGGATTGAAAAGGAAATGCAGCAAACGGCTTGACCGGAGTCAACGATCCTGCAGCAACAGCAAACAGATTTTTCCTGAAACATAAACGAACACCAGAAATACCGGTTTTGCTCTCAAGGCAAGATCGGTTATTTCTTTTCAGGTTCGTCTTGATCTCGAGAGTCTGAAATACTCTCGGTATCGCTGCTTACCGTAACAGAACCCTCTGAATCCGCCGGCACCGTCTCCATCACATCCGGACCGTTTGCCGTCAGAATCTCATTTGCCATGGTCGACTCAATCGATAAAGATGCGAGTTCTTGATTTACGCGAAAACGAAACTCTTCAATGATTGTTTTGCTGACTTTGTCTTGTCGAGCTAGTGTGTTCAAGCAATCTCGCTGTGCCTGTGCAAGCGCTTTCTCTATTTGAATCCGCTCGATATCATCGATACTGGTTTCATCTTCCTCAAGCTTCATGATCAATTTTTCTGTTTCTGCAATTTTTGTTTTCAAAACAGTCTTTTGTTTCTCAAGCTCATCTTCAGAGAGCCCCGCAGAAAGCAGCTTTCTCAGGTCGTTTTCTAAACCGTTTAATTCCTCTCGTAAGGCTCGTCGTTTTTTCGCTGGCGTGGTCGATTTTTTCACCTTGAGGAAATTGACGATTGGTTCAAACGACCAACCCAGCACCAGGATTGTGAACAGCGCCACTCCAAATGTGGTGACGATTAATGCTTCTCTGTTCGGAAATTTGATCGGCAAGCTCAATGCCATTGCCATGCACAATGATCCGCGCAGCCCGCCCCAGAAAAGTAGATGTCTCCAGCTCGACGGAATTGGGTTGAGACGAGTGGAGCACAATGGCGCCAATCCATAAATCACAACCAGTCGACCAGCCAGGATCGCCAGAATCGCGATTTCAATGTTTGTGGAATATTTGAGAAGCAACTCAAACTTGATCTGCAACCCGATTAGTAGAAAAACCAGTGACTCCGCGATGAATGCTGCAAATTCCCAGAACGAGTCAACTGCCAGCCGGGTGGTTGGCGACATAAAGCTCCGGCTTCCGAAGTTTCCCATGACCACGCCTGCAACAAGAACTGACATGACTGAAGAGACTTGAAACTGTTCTGCTATTACATAGGAACCGTATGCAGCGATTATCGTGAGAGTGATCTCCAACAAATGATCGTCGAAAAATCTGGTCAGCCAAGATGCCGCAAATCCTACAGCCAGCCCTGATACTACTCCACCCAGAGTGACAAGACAAAATTGTGATACCACTAAACCGTTTGATACGGCACTGCCGGTAATGGCAGAGGCCAGAAGGATTCGAAATAAAACTACCGCGGTGGCGTCGTTCAACAAACTTTCGCCTTCAAGGATCGTGACCAGCCTTTTTTCGATTCCCATTTTCTTGAAAAGTGCAAGAACCGAAATCGGGTCGGTTGCGCTGATCATTGCACCGAATACCAGTGCGATAGCCAGGTCAACACCAGCCAGTGCATGGATCACGTAGCCGACAACAATCGTCGACAGGAATACGCCCAGGGTAGCGAACAGCGCTACCGGCTTCCAGCAACGCTTTAAAACGTGCAGATCCAGATTCCAGGATGCCTCGAACAGCAATGACGGAAGAAACACCAGCAGTATCAATTCGGGTGTCATCTCCACCGGCGGCAGCAAGTGAAATTGTCCGATGCCCAGCCCGACAAGAACAAGCGCGATTGAATACGGCAACCGTATCCACTTAACCGCGATGGCGACTGACGTCGCTACCAGAATCAAAATTAGCAGTAGGTGTACATCGTGGCTCAATGCGTTTCCTCGACCTTATCTGATACCGCCCATCAGCTTTTTCACCGTTGGTGTCAGACACGCCAGAATCACCGCCGCTACTACTCCTGCCACACCCATGGCACCGAACAGAGTCGGCATGGCCGCAAGGTTGTTTTCGTCAAACAGACCGCCAATACGTCCTGCCAGAAAATTTCCGCAGGAGTTGCTGATGTACCAGGCGCCCATCGTCAATCCGAGGAATCGGGCGGGAGCCAGCTTTGTCACCGTACTTAAACCAACGGGACTCAAACACAGCTCGCCAAGCACCTGTAGCAGATATACCGCTATCAACCAGAGAGGACTAACCTTGCCTTGTGCGGCAAGCATCGAAGCCGGAACCATAAGCGATATTCCCAATCCAAGGAACAATAGTCCAAATGCAAACTTGGCCGGTGCTGCCGGTTGTTTCTCGCCTAACCGCAGCCAGAGCATGGAAAACAGCGGCGCAAAAGTGATTACGAATACGGCTTGAAATGTTTGCAACCAACTCGACGGACAGTACCAGCCACCAATAGTGGTATCAGTGCATTTGTCCGCAAAAATATTGAGACTGGTTCCACCTTGTTCGTAAACCGTCCAGAACAGGATATTGAACACGAACAACACCGCAATGGCACCGATGCGTTTCAATTCTTGAGGCGTTAGCGCACCACTTCCTTGTGCTGTCAAATCTACCGAGTGTTTCACGTGTCTGTTCGGTTTAAGTCCGGCATCACCCAGTTGTTTCCATTGAATCACGTAGTGAATGAGACCGATTACCATGCCTACTCCAGCTGCAGCGAATGCCCAGTGCCAGCTCGTGTGCGCGCCGAAACCAGCTGAGTTCAACCACGCTTTAAATTCCACACCCTGAGCCAAATAGCCGCAGACTAGCGGCGCCAGAGCCGCACCGACGTTAACTCCCATATAGAAGATGGAGAACCCTCCGTCTCTTCTGGGATCGCCTTCCTTGTAGAGCATGCCCAACATCGACGTGATGTTCGGTTTTAACAACCCGGTTCCAACGACGATTAGCGCCAGACCACCATAGAAAGTGTTGAGGGACGGAAACGCCATCGTGAAGTGTCCGAGCGCGATGATGGTGCCACCAAGCAACACCGCCTTGCGCGCGCCCAGAAATCTGTCGGCGATAAAACCACCCGGCATCGCTGCCATGTACACGGCCATAGTGTAGAGACCGAAGATGTTGCCGGCTTCTTTGTTATCCATGGCCAGCCCGCCTTCTTTAATGGCTGCCACCATATATAGCATCAGAATGGCGCGCATCCCGTAGTAGCTGAGGCGCTCCCACATCTCCGTGAAAAACAGATTGACCAGCCCGATCGGGTGGCCGGCGAAGGTTCTTTCATGCGGCGCTGTATTAACAGTTGTCGCGTCTGTCACTGTGGTTCCTCTCGCTAACGTGGTTTCGTGCGTCGCAATCTCTAAACACTGACATTGTGTCAGCGGTCATCAAGCGCTTGTTCGGCAAGCGATTGAATCAGTAATGCTGACTTAAATCGGTGATTGCCAAGTGTTGTCGTGTCCACTGTGTAGTAAATCGAGCGTAGACGTTAGGCAGTTTATCACCTTAAGTATCACTCTGTAATGAAGTCAGCACTCACAGGCTCATGGATTGGATAAAATGTGAGCGGTAAAATTTGAGGCGAATTAGAACGAAAAACTCGAGCCGATCTCGGATCTCGACAGGTTACACGCGCTAGTTGAGGCTCTTTCGACAATGACCGTTCTTCCTCCTCGAGGTTTTGAGCTGCTTGACCATCCGGCGGACATGGGCTTTCGCGCGTGGGCGACTACACGCGAGCAATTGTTCGAAACCGCGGCGACTGCCCTGACATCAATACTCGTGGACCTGGAGAGCATCGCTCATCAGTTGACTGTTGATGTCGAGATTGATGCCGATGGAGAGGACATGCTGTTTTTCCACTGGTTGTCAGAAATTTTGTTTTTGTTTGATGCCGACGGCACACTTTTTTCGAAGTTTGAAATCGTCGATATCATGACAATAGATTCAGGCTTGAAACTAAAGGCTAGGCTGACTGGTCAAGAATTTTCAAAAGACCTCCACCAGGTTAAAACCTACGTAAAAGCGATTACGCTTCATCAACTGAAAGTTGATTGCAAGAAGGAGCGCTGTGAACTACAGGTCTATCTCGACATCTGACGCGCTATAAGAAGGAGTGACATGAGTAAGCTGCGAACCAATACAAAGTGGGACAAAGTGCTAGAGGTTGTTGATAAGAACCGCTATCGCATTCCGCGCGGCTACAAAAAGGAAATGCGAGTCGACGCGATGATTTTCAGCAGTCCCGAATTGATCAAACATGTGGTCGCTGATTTGTCATTGGAACAAGCTGCAAATGTTGCGACATTGCCTGGAATCCTCGGGCAGGCGCTTGCCATGCCGGATATGCATCAAGGATACGGTTTTCCAATCGGTGGAGTCGCCGGCATGGATCCGGATGAGGGTGTGGTATCACCAGGCGGAGTCGGTTTCGATATCAACTGTGGCGTTAGACTGATGGCCAGTCCGCTCAACCTCAAAGATATTCAACCGCGAATGGACGAACTTGTAACAGCGCTGTTCAAGGCGGTTCCCACAGGCGCGGGGAAGGATGGCAGACTACGACTGGATAATAAAGCACTAGATGCGGTGCTGAGTGATGGCGGGAAGTGGGCCGTCAAAGAAGGATATGGCACGAGCGAAGATCTGGATTGCACCGAAGATGGTGGCTGCCTGCCATATGCCATGCCGGACAAAATTAGCGATCGTGCGAAAAAACGTGGAGCCAGCCAACTCGGCACGCTGGGCTCAGGCAATCATTTTCTTGAAGTCGACGTAGTCGATCAGATATTCGATCCTGAGGCGGCAGAAGCATTCGGCTTGTTTGAAAACCAAATTTGTTTCATGGTTCATTGCGGATCTCGGGGACTCGGTCACCAAGTTTGCACGGACTTCGTTTCAATCATGCAGCCAGTCATGAAAGCGAGCGGCATTCAAGTTCCCGATCGAGAGTTGGCTTGTTGTTTTATCGATTCTAAAGAAGGTCGGGATTATCTCGGAGCAATGGCGGCATCGGCTAATTTTGCCTTCGCCAATCGGCAAGCGATTATGCAGTGGGTTCGCGATGTGGTGGCAAATCTTTTCGGAAGTGATGTCAAACTCTCTCAAGTCTACGACGTTGCGCACAACATGGCGAAGTTTGAAAATCACCTCGTTGATGGTGTGGAGAAGCGTATTCTCGTTCATCGAAAAGGCGCAACTCGAGCCTTTCCTGCCGGACGTCCTGAGCTGGCGGCCAAGTTTCAAAATGTAGGTCAACCAGTGATCATCCCGGGTGACATGGGGCGCGCTTCCTATGTGCTGGTTGGAGAAGACCGGGCACTCACGGAGTCGTTCGGAAGTGTCTGTCACGGCGCTGGTCGCTTGATGAGTAGAACGCAGGCTCGAAAAGGAAGGGACTCGAGAGACGTAATCGCAGATCTGAAGAAGCGCGGCGTGATTGCTAAAGCCTCATCGCGAGAGGGTCTGACAGAGGAAGTTCCCGAAGCTTATAAACCGATTGACGAAGTCGTAAAGGCCGTGAAGGACGCCGGACTGGCTCGCCCGGTCGCGCGTCTTCGTCCGGTAGGTGTGGTTAAAGGATAAAGATTGCAGGAGTTCGCCCATGACCGCAGAATTACAAGATGATCCGCTCTGGTATAAAGACGTAATTATCTACCAGCTTCACGTAAAAACGTTTTACGATAGCAACGGCGACGGTTATGGTGACTTTGCCGGTCTGATTGAAAAACTTGATTACATCGAAGAACTCGGTGTTACCTGCATCTGGATTCTGCCGTTCTATCCATCACCTCTGCGTGATGATGGTTACGACATTGCGGACTACGTAAATATCAATCCGCTCTACGGAAGCATGCAAGACGCCAAGAATTTTATCCGAGAAGCTCATCGACGTGGGATCCGTGTTATCACTGAACTGGTAATCAACCATACCTCAGACCAGCATGCCTGGTTTCAACGCGCGCGTCATGCGCCTGCCGGCAGTCCGGAACGCGATTTCTATGTATGGAGCGATACAGCGGAAAAGTTCGAAGATGCCCGAATCATCTTTATCGACACGGAAGCATCCAATTGGACATTCGACTCCGTTGCTAAACAATATTACTGGCATCGATTTTTTTCGCATCAACCGGATTTGAACTTCGACAATCCGGCTGTCACCGAAGCAGTATTAGAAGTGATGCGATACTGGCTGGACATCGGGGTTGACGGCTTCCGGCTGGATGCGATTCCGTATTTGATCGAACGCGATGGAACTAATTGCGAGAATCTCCCGGAGACGCATGTGATTTTGAAAAAGTTTCGTGCGGAACTTGATGCGGGTTATAAAAATCGTTTGTTTCTTGCAGAGGCTAACCAGTGGCCAGCAGATGTTATTCAGTATTTTGGCGACGGTGACGAGTGCCACATGGCCTATCACTTTCCACTTATGCCGCGCATCTTCATGGCAGTTCATCAACAGACACGGCTGCCGATTGTTGAAATCATGCGTCAAACGCCGGCTATTCCCGAAAATTGTCAGTGGGCGATTTTCTTGCGCAATCACGACGAACTGACACTAGAGATGGTGACCGACGAAGAGCGCGATTACATGTATTCGGCTTATGCCGAAAATCCAATCATGCGATGCAACGTCGGTATCCGCCGGCGTTTAGCGCCTCTGCTCGAAAATAGTCGTGCTCGAATCGAACTTGTAAACAGCTTGCTATTTTCGTTTCCCGGAACGCCCATCATCTACTACGGCGATGAAATCGGCATGGGTGACAACGTCTATCTCGGCGATAGGAACGGTGTGAGAACTCCAATGCAATGGAGTTCCGATCGCAATGGCGGCTTCTCGCGCGCGCAGTTCGCTCAACTGTATTCGCCACCACTGATGGATCCGGTGAGCGGTTACCAGGCCGTCAACGTCGAAGAGCAGCTCTTGGATAAATCTTCGCTCTTGAGGTGGATGAGACGAGTTATCCGTTTGAGAAAACAGTACAAAGTATTCGGACGTGGCTCACTCGAGTTTATAGAACCAGCGAATCGAAAGATCCTCGCATACGTCAGACACTATGAGAGCCAAACGGTTCTCTGTGTTGCAAACCTCTCATACTCACCGCAGTCTGCGGAATTGGAATTGTCCAGATGGGCCGGCAAAACTCCAATCGAAATGTTCGGTATGGAAGCCTTCCATGAGATTAGCGAGGCACCTTATGTGGTGACATTTGCACCGTATGGTTTCTATTGGTTCCTTATCGAGAAATAAAATTTCTAATTTGAACCTGCGATGCGAAGCTTAAAGTAGGGCGGTAAAGCTAGCTCCCGGCTATTCAAATAAGCGGAAGAAGTTCCGTATCCATGAAGCGATACGGAACTTCAGTCTGGTCGCTGAATTGTTATTTCAAATTCAAAGCGGTTACCTGCGGTTGCGAATAGCGCTGAAACTCACCTTGCGAGCCGCTCAAATACATAAGAACTGCAGCTGTTTTAATCATCCTATCTTTGACTTTCTTGAGCTGAGGATTTGATGACGCCGTAAGGTTCCTGAGAGAACTGACCGAGTCAATCGCGTTCGGAACGGAGAACTCCGATGTGAATATCGACATGCCGTTATCGATAATTCTCGAAGTGAGGCTGCGGTGTCCAATTGCCTCCAGTGCGTTGATAGAACTGAAGTCGCTGGTTTTCGAATTTGCTATCGTCAGATGTTGTCCTGGTGCCAAACAGTACTGCACTCCCTTTAGTTCTACTGCTACTGAATCTTTGCGATTGTCGTGCAGGTTGTAGATCGAGAGTCCGGTGGATTGTTTCGAAACCAGCACGAGAGAACCTTCTCTCAGTTTCACTTTGCCGAATGCACTTGTCAGTTCTGTGTCTTGCGAGGCAACGATGACTGAGTGTCCTGGCCGCAATTCATTTGCTATCTGAAGCGGTACGAAATTATCTTGAGCGTCGATCGCTCCGGCAAGTTCACTTGCTGCACAAAGTGTACTTATAACAACTCCTGCGCTTGCACCATAGGTAGTGACAAAAGAGTCGTCTTCTTCCACGGGATTGCCGAGTCCATTGAGCGTCAATGGCGCAAGCGAATCCAGTTGTGCTGTTCTTGTTGAAAACATTTGAGTCAGGTCTGAATTTGCGGATGAGACGCTGGTATTAATTGGATGAGCTACAGCCGCATCGGCCGTCAAGCCCATGGAAGTAGTGTTGAAGTTGCTGGATAGTGTGAGCGTTGGAACAGACGACTCCGTCTTCCCTAGTCCAATCCAGACGACGTCAGTGTTCGTTACAGGTGGGTCGGCTATGACTTTTACGTTGCCACCGAACGAGATATTTGTTGCTTTAAACGGATTGTTGACTATGATGTCCGCTCCTTTTGCATACATCGTGTTTAGTGCTCCTTTGGCTGTGATACCTCCGGCGCCGAAGTACACCGTCCCACCGTTTTCAGCGTAGGCAAGGCCTTTGCTTGGAGCGGTTCCGACGATAGGAGCACTGGGCGCGCCGATCGAAAACTTGATATCGCCAACTCCAGCCATCGCCGCGAGAGTCAGAATCTCCGCGTTCTTTCCGATCGTGATCTTGGACTTGCTGGCGGTCGCTGTAGTGTCTAAAACTTGAAGTGTTAGATTGCGATGCGAGGTCAATTTCACCGATGGTTTTACATTGATGAAACCTTTGGCTGCCGAGATTTTTATGTCGTTGCCCATGCTTGATGTCACGTCACCAGTAACATTGATGCCACCAACGGAAACCAGGTCAAATTGATCTGTTTGTGCACCGGCGAGGTTGAATCCTTTTTTGTTTGTGGACGCGGACAGAAGGTATGCATTCTTCGAAAACACTTTCACTCCGCCAATGTTCGCGCCGATAAGAAAACGATCCGCCTGGCCAGTGCCGACATTGTTGTCGCAATTGAGCACCATCAATGGTGTCTTTATATTGGAAGTATTGAGAACCGTATTTGTGATATCTTGTGCTGATGTCAGTGTGAGGCTTGTCAGCGCGTTAATGGTTGGTGCGAAACCTGCGAAAAATGTGGTAGCAGTTTTCAACTCGACTTTGGGTGCGGTCAGAACGAAGCCTGTCACATCCCTCAACTTTCCATTAGAAGATACGCTATAGGTTCCGCCGGCTTTGTTCACTCCGGTCAAATTGGTCACCCCGGCATAAATGTTGTGTGCGAAGACATCACCTTTCGCCTGAAACTGAACTGAAAACGCATTGACTTCTAGAGGCGCATTGTTGCCCAATCCAATGCTTCCGCCGGTAGAGACAATGTTTACGGAGCTTACATCTATGCCGTTTCCGGGTGTGCTGATGACATTTCCGGTGGCGGTCAAGTTTAAGTTGTGCAGCTTCGCGTCTATACTGGTTACCGGAGCAATCACTTTGATAAAGATGTCGGACGAGCCTGTGTCTCCGACAACTTTTATATATTTTGCATTTGTAATCACTGGTTTCAGAGCGGTTCCGAAGTCGCCGTCTAAGGTATTCATGTCGAGATTGGTGGTCGAAATCAAACTGCCTGCTTCTTGGTCTATATCTGCGGCAAATCGGGCACGTAATTGCACTGTGCCATTCGGAGAAAGTGTTTTTACCGTGACGCCGTTAAGCAGGTGAACGCTATCCTGACCTCCACCACCGCAAGCCAAATAGATGTTTATGTTCGCAGTGAGATTTCCGTCGACCAGAAGTTCCGCGTTGTTTTGAACAACGGAACCGCTGGTGAAGAATGTAGTTCCGTTCAATGTCCCATTGGCATTGAATGAGATTGGATCGCCATTATCCGAATATGGTCGAATACAATCTATTTTTATACTGCCACCGCCACCAGTACCGCCAGTGGCATTGATCGTACCGGTCTGTACTGCGCGCAGACCTAAAGCCGAGTTATCGGCACCGCCGGCAAGGATCGTGACATTGCCGTTGGTTCCGGTGCCCCGTCCTCCGGAGTTGACTGATGAGCCGGTAAGAGTTACGCGTCCGTTCTCATTGGCGGCGTTTGCGTAGGCGACCATCGTAATATCTGCGCCATTCGAGTTTGCTTTGGCGTCAGTACCACGAGCATTGATTGTGACAGCACCTCCGCCAAGAGTGGACAAATTGATGTTGCCTCCGGTTGCTGACGACTTGCCACTAATAGTAGTGGCTACTCCTCCGTTGCCTGAAGGCAAATTGCTGGTATCAGTTCCATTCGACAGTATCTCAGCGCCTGCGACAAGCGTTATCGGAAAACCTTTGCCGGCGGTTCCTGCTGTTATTGTCAACGCTGTTGTGTTGTAGATGTCTTTAGACGAAATTATAGTGAGCGCTTCGCCTACTGTAATATCTCCGTTCAAAATGATGCTTCCGGCGTTGTTTTTATATGTAGGGTCCCCGGTTAAACAGATCTTGCCGAGATTGAGAATTTCGGTTGAAGCTTCGACGTGCGATGCTAGTCCGGATTCATTGATCTGACCGGTCAACTCATTTACTTTGATGTCAGCAGTGCCTTTTCCAGCATTGACGTCGAATGTTTTGCTGAGCAAGTCTCCGCCGGTCAAGGTCGTGTTGAATGCTTCGTTATAACCCGGTGTGCGCAGGGCAATCGAACCGTTTAGGGCGCTGATTACACCCCCTTGATTCTGCACAACAAGTTCTGAGCCGACTGGAGCATCAATCTGAACGCTGGCGTTCGTGGATTGAAGTAAACCGTTGTTCACCAAATGCGGTGCTGAAATATTCAGATTGCCTGCGGCTTTAATGATTGGCTTCGAGGCATTGATTGAGGTATTGATGACATCGCCGGCGGTGATGTTTAATTCACCGGAACTTTCAATCAATCCATGATTGGTAAACGTATGGTCTGCGACGAAGTCGAGATCTACAGGAGACTGAGAACCTCCGTGCGCGTTTGCTGTAGCATCAGAAAGGTTGGAACTTATCAAAGCTCCGTCTTCATTTGTAATGTTATCGGCTTTGAAAAATCCTTTACCGTTTTTACCGGAAGAATAGACATACAAGGAGCCGGCGTTGGTCAAATCGCCTGTTACTTGAAATGTAGAGTGTCTGCTGACGTCACCGAAAGCAGTCAAATTCGTTGGAATGAAGAGATCATCAACCTTCATTCGGTCTCCGTGCGACGTCAGAGCAGAGAGGTCTACTTCCCCTCCCACAGCGCGTCCCGAGGCATCCAGGTTGACGGTTTGTTTGCCCAACACGAGCATTTGCTTACAGGCAATGTATTCGGCTGCGGTAACTTTGGAACCCGCCGTGAATGTTTTTTGCACTCCGCCGGTCTCGATTGTGACTGAGTCTGTGTTTTTGAATAGCTTTTCGCCAAGCGTAATGTTCTGCTCTGTGGAACTCAAATCAATATCGACGCCATGATTTACTTTCAGAATTCGACCTGAGTCAGTTAACTGCGATGATTGGTTCGCCAGGCGTATCATCCTGTTGTCTTGCTTGTTGTTCTGCAGCGTCGAACCAAACTCGTGATTTCTCACACCGGGGTTGTTTGCATTTTGTTTTGCGTTGAACTTAGCATTCATGTCTAGTACACGTTGCTGACGAAATTCGCGTTTGAAGTCTCTGCGCGACATTTCAGGGTTATCGAGTTTGAACTGTTTAAACGGACCAACTTGCTGATTGCCCGGTGCTGCAAAGCCCGTCGCCGGCAATAGAAGTAACGTGCCGGCAACCATCGCTGAAGCGTTGGCTAACTGGGTTGAAGAGGTACGCTTTGTCTCGAAAAATGACATGTGGTAATTACTCCGTTTTATGCGGGGGAAAGTTCAACTAAGTTTTGAAGTTCGATTAGTAACGTGCGCAACTCGAGAAGAGTCGCATTCAGAGCGCGTGCTAGGCGCGACCAGTGCGTTTAGCTGCTACTACTTTTAACTGGTGATTCTGAAAGAATTATGTTTGTTGGTGTACTGGGATTTGTCCGGGGAAGCGTTCTATGGACGCCGAGTTGTTTGTTTTCTGTTTGTTCTTCGTGGCTAACTCAACCACGCGCACCTTGGAATTAGGAGCGGCGAGACGGAGCGATGAATGTTTTTGCAAGTTCGACTGGCGCCGGCCATCAGCCGAGAAACTGTTGTTGCTGGTCAGGCTAGGATCCGCAGGAATGTTAGAGAATGTAAACCGACCGAGCTGAGACCAGATAGAAGGCCGGATTAACCGGGCTTTTTCTCTGCCGTTTTTTCTTCTGTTGTCGGCTTATCGTCGTGCAAATATCGCGCGCGTGTATCAGGGACAACTAAAATGGATTCCTTTAGGAGTAGAAACATCGATGGCTTAATCGCTAACTCTCCGGTAAACGGATAGCTGTACGCCGATAAAAGCCAGATATTGAGCGCCATTGCAGCGGCTACTAGAGTCGTCATAAATCCTTGGACACGTGGAAACTGCGACGCAAAAATATAGGTAAACGCGACAGTGATCATGGCACCACTGGCGATGACCAACCAAAGTGCAATCGGAGTTTGCGTCTCGCTCAAAAGTATTCGTGCGCGCCTCTGTTCGCCTAGCGCCGTCATCGATGCGACTAGACCTTGCTGGAGATTACTTTGTCGATCGTTTTCCGGAACTACCGAGACAACGCTCTCCCATAATTTTTGATAGGTTTCCCAACCGTGATTGATCTTCACTCCTTGTGCCATGTTGGGCCATTCGGTGTCGACTACATCATTAACATAATCTCTGCAAAGCTGTCTAATTCGCGGTCGATCTATATCGGATAACCCTCGCGCAATACGAAAAACACTAGCCACATTGCTTGCTTCAACCTGCGCATACATTTGCGCATCCTGATATCTGCCCATTGCAGAGGCGACCATGAAACCGAGAAGAACTGAAAACAGAGTTCCGACTACACCCATCATGGCTTCGCCAGCGCTGTGGTGCTTTTCGAGAATGTCTATCTTAACCGTACGATTTACGATGTACTGACCGAGCAAAGCGATTGATACGAATGCGATGACCAGCATAATGGCATGAGCGATGGTGTTCATAGTGTTCCTGTTAGGACCGGGTTTCTAAAATACTGCACTACAGAAATGATCTGTCCTGAGATTCAAAGCGAAACATCTATATCTTCAGAGTTTTCGCTTTTGCAAAGTCGGCATCGGCTTTCGCTTTCTGTCCGCACTCTTGAAATGCCTTGCCACGCAATTTGAGATCTTCAGCCGTCGGTGCATCTAGCGTGGTAGCGGTCTTAAAGTCCTTCTTCGCAGCATCGTTTTTTCCGAGACCCTTGTTGGTCAGTCCCCGATAGTAGAATGCTGCGAGATTTTTCTGTTCCATTCCAATGACTGTATCAAGCCTTTTCAGAGCGACGGTGTACTCTTTTGCATTGTATTGTTTAATTCCATCAGCCAGAAGATCCTTGGCGAGAGTCAGTTTTGCTCCCGTGTCGCTTGCTTCGCTTCCGGGGGCGGGCGGTTCTTTAACGTCCTTTGCAAAAGCAGGACTGCTGAGTATTAACGAACTGAGCAGGATTACCAGATTGCTTTTAATTGACATAGCATCTCCACCGTTCAAAGTTCAAATTCGATTGCATAGAATAATAGCAGTTATTTAGTGATGTGTTCAGTCAAAACTCCGGCAAGTTTTGCTCCACCGCTCTGGCTGAGGTGCACGGGGTCTAGAAAGTCGCTTTCTACAAACCTGTTGTCGTTCGTAAGGTCTACGAATTCAGCATGGTTATCCGCGCAGACTTTAGAGATTTGAGGTTTGATTTGACCGTGCAGTTTACTCAAACTCGCTATCGATGCGGTCTTCGACAGTAATGGCAGTGATACGAGAATAGTTTTGATCCCTAGCGCACGATATTGTTTTAGTGTCTCGTTGAGGAACCATATTTGGTGCCTGCACTCGTCTGCATTCAGGGAAAAATTTATGGGATAGAGTAAACGATCGGTTTGAAAGGATTGCTTGTCATCGGGCAGGAAGACGAATTGACCGACCGCGATCCGGTATGTCGGGGGCGGGGAGAGGTTCTTGAGCGCGAACTGAATTTTGTTATGCAATCGCGGAAAGGCAACGTTGTAAATTTCGCCGTCGAAAGTGGTGCGGCTGGCAAAATAGCGAAAGTAGTCAGAGTCGCCGGGGCAGGTTAAACCATTGTCTAGAAACGATCGCGGATTGATTGTGACTATTGCGATTGACGGCTTCCGTTTCTCAGTAATCAAACACTTCGACATTGCATAATAATCTGATGCAATGCTGCCTGGTTGGCTGGCTATGAACACTTTGGGCGAGCGATGCAATCCATTTTCGTCGTACTCGGTTGGATGAGAGGATCTCTCGAGAGTGTTGGCAAAACCCAGGCGGCTCAGGGCATTCGATATGTCCAGTCTGCTGATCGCAGTTGTGCCGTTAACCTTTTTTAGTTCACTCTCGATTGCATAACCGCGATGATCGAGGGCGAAATCAAGTTTGCGATTCGCCACTTTTGCATCAGCGGATCGCAAACCGCCCAATTGCGAATCTCCGAAGATTACGATAGCAGGTGTTTCGCCGCTCCTAAAATCCTTTTCGATCCATGCGCCTATCGGTTTGCGACTCGCGGTGTCAGTCGTCGCATCCGACCACTGATGCCATGCAAAAACAGAGATTGCAATAGCGATAATTGCTAATCCCCAAAAGCTGAAGGTTGTTCGTTTCGACAGCAGATTAGGCACTCCGCGTTTTGTCCTCTTATGATCTTCAAAAATCGCTGAATTATCCAGGCTACTTCGTTTAGAATAGGCGGACTTTGTTTTGAAAGAGGAGTGCTGCGATGCAACGGGCGAAGCGTTTTCGGGTTTTGGCTTCATTTGCTTTAGGGACAATTATTCTGTCGGCATCTGTTTGTCCAGCGCTAGCGGACGGTTTGAAAAAGCACCCGCTGGTGATCGCGCACCGCGGTGGGAGCAAGTGGGCACCTGAAAATACGATCGCAGCATTTGCCAAGAGTTTAGATGCGCATGCCGATGGGGTGGAGCTTGATATACACCGCTGCAAGTCCGGCGAATTGGTTGTGATACACGATGAAACACTTGAACGGACGACCGATGGCAAGGGTTTCGTCAAAGACAAAACTCTCGATGAGTTGAAGAAACTCTCTGCCGGCCGCTGGTTCGATGAGCAGTTTGCCGCAGAAAAACTGCCGGTGTTGGACGAAGTTTTGAAGCTGGCAAACGGAAAAATGATTGTCAACATTGAAATCAAAAACTCGCCAATCGAGTACCCGGGCATCGAGGACGACCTGGCGAAAGTTTTGCAGGACTACAAATACCCCGACAAAATCCTGATTAGCTCTTTCGATCATGAACTTATCAGACGCGTTCACAAGAAAATGCCACAGTACCAAGTGGCATTTCTAGACGCTGGAATCGTTGCTGATGTTGGTGACTATGCCGACAAGATCGGTGCAAAAGCATGGAACGCAGGCTTTTCCGAGTTGCGAGCCGATGCGGTCGAGCGCGCTCACAAAGCCGGATTGGCGGTCAACGTCTGGACTGTGGATGGTCACAAGAAATGGAACGAAGCCGTGGATATGAAGGTAGACGGCATCGTGACCGACGATCCAGCCGGTCTGTTGCAGTTCTTCGAGGATTATAATCCTAAGCACGCCCACAAGTAGAGTGGCTGCTCACCCGAGAACGCCGCAGTTTTTCGCATAACCTCGTCATTTTTCGATTGAGACGGCCGATTTGAGGCATATATAGATGTGAAACGGTAGCTGTTCGGTTAGCTACCACCTCATTCCCCTCACACGGACGGATTGGTTGTAGATGGCAAAAATCTTGCTTGTGGAAGACGACGACAGCCTGGCATTTTTGCTGAAAATGCAGCTGGAGCAATTGCGTCACCTGGTGGACGTCGCGAGGAAGGGTCTTGATGCGATCTCTCAATTGCGATGCAACAATTCATACGAACTCATCATTCTGGATTGGATGCTGCCTGACATTGCCGGTGTGGAAGTCTGCAAGCAGTACCGTTCTTCGGGTGGACGTATTCCCGTTTTGATGCTCACGGCCAAAGGCACGGTCGAAGATAAAGCTGCTGGTCTTAATGCCGGAGCGGATGATTACCTGGTTAAACCGTTCCATCCAACCGAACTGGATGCCAGAGTCAATGCGCTTCTTCGCAGACCGACTTCTTATGCAGGGAAAACATTGTCTGTTCGCGACATTGAACTAGATACCGCCAGTGGTACCGTCAGTCGTGCCGGTCAGGAGATTGAGCTTACGGCAAAAGAGTTTAGCTTGCTCGAACTTCTGATGCGTTACCCGAATCAGAGCTTCTCTCTAGAAGCTATTCTCGACCGCGTGTGGGACAGCGATTCTGCTGCATCGATTGACACTGTTCGCACGCACATGAAGACTTTGCGGAAAAAAATTGGTGACAATAACGAGGAAGATGGAGTTATTAGAACCAAGCGCGGGCAAGGCTACAGGATCGTTGACCATCAGTAGAACACTATGAAAAATTGGTTCATTCGGTCGCAGCGTTATTTCCAAAATTTGCCGCTGACCACAATCACGACGATCGCCATTTGTTTCATCGTGGTGCTATTGGTTCACATTGCCACAATTTCTTTGGAACAATGCTTTAAAAGGCTGGAAGATACCGGCATTTCCGGGCAACGATTGTCGATAGTCACGGTGCTCGATCAGATCAAGTTCTACCTGGCGAAGGCAGAAGGTGCAGAGACCGCCTACGTTTGGACGGGGAAACAAAAGTTTCTCGATGAATACAACGAGAATATAGTCAACGTAGACCAGAAGGTGAGAGAGCTTGATCTGCGTTTGCGCGGTAAGCACCGAATGAAGGCCGATGAAATCACTGAGCTGATTCGCGTTCGCAGAGAATGTGCTGAAGAAGTAATTTCAATTAGAAAAAAACAGGGTCTGGAAGCAGCTGCCAATCACAGCCAGACGCTCGGCGAAACTGACGTGACCAAGCACCTTGAACTGATGGTTGATGAACTCGGTAATCGAGCCGACATGGATTTTCAGCTTCGAGGAAGCGACCTCGACCGAGGCAGCGTTCAAACCGTTGCAGGCATCACGATGTTGATGCTGCTCGCGCTTGTCATTCTTGTTGTAGTGATCGCGATCGTCAACAAATATGTTCGGGACACGAGCGCTGCAGAGCTGTCGTTGCGCGATGCTGAACGCAGATTCAGAGCTGTTTTCAATCAAACATTCCAGTTCAGCGGATTGTTGTCCACTGAGGGTGTAGTGCTCGAGGCTAACCAATCGGCGGTTGATTTTGCCGGCGGCGATTTCCTCGCGGTGAAGGAAAAATATTTCTGGGACACATCCTGGTGGGCTTACTCAACAGAGGTTCAAGAACGGCTGAGATCTGCTATCGAGAAGGCTGCCAGAGGTGAGATGATTCGATTTGAATCAGAAGTAGAAGGACCGGGCGGTATGTCCACCGTGGACTTCTCCGTAAAGCCTGTAAAGGAGGAAGACGGCTCAGTCGGCTTCCTGATCGCGGAAGCGCGCGACATCACAGAACGAGTGCGCGCCGAAGAATTGCTGTCAGAACGCGAAGCTCGGATGCGCGCTATCGTTGATACTGCCCCTGATGGCATCATTACCGTCAATTCCGACGGCACTTTGGAGTCACTCAACGGAGCCATGGAACGATTGCTCGGATATGAAACGGGCGAGCTGCTGGGCAAAGACGTCAACACCGTACTGCCGGGTCTTCTGGCTGGAGGCGAAGATGGCAACATGAGTCCGTTGAGGACGGGGGAACGCCGCATTTTCGGTGTCGGACGGGAATTCTTCGGTATCAAAAAGGACGGCGATCAAGTCCCCGTGGAAGTGTCACTGAGTGTTATAAACCTGGGCAATCAGCAAATTTTAACTGGTATCGTTCGTGATATCACAGAGCGCAAACGCGCAGAACAACGGGTGAAAGATTTCTATTCAACTGTGTCGCATGAACTGCGCACCCCGCTTACTGCGATACGCACCGCTCTTGGTATCATGGAAAATTCATTCATGGGAGAGCTGGTCGAGCAGGCTCGCCCTGTTGTACAGGTGGCCAGCAAGGAAACTGACAGACTAATTCGGCTGATTAACGACATTCTCGATATTCGAAAAATGGAGGCTGGGAAGCTCGATTTGAAGCTGACTAAGCTCGATCCTCGGGAGATTGTGGAGCGGGCACTCGATGGAATACAAACATTGAGCGACGAGGCCGGCATCAAGATTGAACGAGACTTACCGGAGACTCGGCGTGTTCTTGCTGATGAAGACAGGCTTCAGCAGGTGCTGACCAATTTGATCTCGAATGCCGTGAAGTGGTCGCCCGTCGACGGTGTGGTAACGATCGCCCTGAGAGAGATGGATCAAAATTGTCGCTTCGAGGTAACCGATCAAGGACCCGGCATTCCTGAAGATGAAGTCGATAAACTGTTCGGCCGCTTCCAACAACTCGCCTCCCGCGATGACCGCGCCCGCGGCGGAACCGGACTGGGGCTGGCAATTGCAAAGGCAATTGTGGAACAGCATGGCGGTGAAATTGGTGTGGAGCTGCAGCGCGGATCCGGTTCCAGGTTCTGGTTTGAACTCCCGCTTGAATTGAAAATCAATAATAGTAACTGATCCCAAACGCCCCTACATTTTTGTGGTTACGCACACACGCACAAAAACAATACAACAAATCCATTGATCAGCATATGGTTGATGATACCAGGGACGATGCTGCCGGTTTTTTCAAGAAGATAACTGTTCATGTACCCGAGAAAGAATTTGTGAATAAACCACCAAGGCGTAAATTCAAGATGTGCAACGGCAAAGATCAATGCGCCGAGCACTAACACGGTGTTTGCATCAAGACTGCGGCGCAGTGCGGGATTTAAGATACCCCGAAAAATAATTTCTTCAGTGATCGGCGCAAAAATCGCTGTACCTGTAAATAAAAACAAAATCGCGAAGAACGAATGAGAGCCTGCAAGTAGCCCTGTGCCTACAGTGACAGCCGTGTCACCCGGGTAATGAAACCACATCGAGAGGAGCATGCTTATGTTTGCGATCATCCAGCAGATACTAAAGCCGGATATGCCAAGCGCAAATAGCTGTTTGGGAGTGTAGCCGTTTGAGCGCAAGCGCAAGCGAACAAATTCGGTAAACGGCAAATCACGGTGAACGAAAAGGAATGTCAAAGTTATGAACGGAACTGTTGTCGCTAGTTGATGCAGGAGTTCCAACAATGCAACTTTGTCAGGAGAAAAGACCGAGACAAGCGGCACGCCACCTTTGATTACAAGAGGCGGACACTGAATCCAAAGTATAACGATCAATACGCATGTGACTGCGCTCGATATAGCGATGATTCCGATCGGCTTAAATCCGTATGGGTTAGGGCAGTAAGAGAGATTCTCCGGCGTCGGTAATTCCCATATTTTTCGGCGAGCGAAGCAAGTGATTAGAAACATCGTGGAGGAAGCGGTCAACGCAAAAATCATGGTGGCAAACAACCGATATGTGCGCTCCCGCTCTTCATCGAATTCTGCGCGGGCATCCATTTCCCCTTTCTTATCGTCGAACTTTGCTGCGATCCGCGAAATGAGATAAGACTGAAAATAATCCTTGGGAATACTGTTGCGGACTGACTCAACCAGCTGCTTCTCAGTTCTCGAACTGGTGTCGCATTTGATAGCTTGGACCAAATCTGATGCAAGACGTATCCGATTGACTTTCGTCCGATCAACTTCGCTCTGAGTATCGCGCGTGCTTAGTACAATCAACTCTCTGTAAGGATTGTGGTCTCCCGATTTCTCACGAAGAATGCCTTGATTTAGAAGTAGAACGGGGTTAGTCGGATCGGTTTTGAGATAACGATTAACGTGCTTCTCGGCTTCATTTAAAAGCAGCTCACGGAGTTTAAACCATTGGTTGTCTTGATGGGCTGCACCAAGATTCTCCAACATCTCGCAGAGCACCAGGTCAGGCGTAACACCGAGTCCGACAAAATTCGGAGTGACCACATAGGTGAATACCTGATTTGAACCTCGCACCCGACAAACTATCTTTTCTATATGCAGTTCTCGAAGTGAGAAATCAAAATCGTACGCATCATCAATTATTTTTCTTGCGATATCTTCGGTTGTTATGACATCGAGAAAACTACCAGTGATTTTGAGATCGCGCGCGGCGATCCCATAATGCTTGCTTAATAGTGTGGTTAAACTCCGTTGCGGTTTCGCCAGCGAAACCTTGGATGTTTGTGGCATCTCCGCTCGTTTTCCATCAACGATGTTTTTTGTTTCGGAAAACATATCATGCAGGCACCATGCACTCAGGGCTGCTATGGCAATGGTCGCCAACAACCGACAGATTTTTGCGTGCTTGCTGGGATTAGGCGCCATGCGATGATTTCCGAATGGTTGCCAAAGGCAGGGTGCGCGTTTGTTCAACTTTGAACTGTACGTCAGATGCGTTTGATCTAGTGAGATACCTACATCTGATCTACCCAGCCGCGTTTCAAATCGGCGCGATATTAGGGTTGCCAACCGCCGTCAGAGTTAGCGATTCACAAAAAACTGTGGCGATTCTGGTTGAAACTTTTGATATTAGCTGTGTGTTTACGCGCTTGGACTGTGCATTCTCGCACACTTTTCAAAGCTGGGAAAATCACGATTGTTCAACTGATACCGTGCTGCATAAGATAAAAAAACGCAGGCAATTCCCCCCGTTCCTGATCATTGCGCGAGGCGCGCGTTTGAAAACCAATTAAGAGGTTTCACAATGACGTTCTTTTTAGATAAACCCCCAAGCGGCAAATCAGATGGAGCTACTGCTAAGGGACCGACGGCTGGATCGTTTGCTGATGTTATTTCCTCACTTAGCGATCGACCGATTAACCCGTCTCTGCCGCAGGCAAAATCTCCGGCCGAGGCCTCACCGAAACCGCTGGATCCCAAAGGAGCACCCTCAGAATCGAAAGGCAAGACGCCTGATGTTCCGAAGCCGTTTCCAGCCAGCAGTCGATTGACTACTAATTCCACGCAACCAAAACTCTCCGACTATTTCTCAATTCCCGAAGGTTCGACAACAAGACCGGATGTCCTGATACCGCAACCTAAGTTGTCGGCAGACGGAAAATCGACGACCTCTAAAAGCTCTGATGCGATTAAATCCAAGGCACCAGATGTGACACCATCAGTCGCTCCGAAGGCGCCAGAGCCGAAATCTGATGGTAAGGCACCAACAGCGGCGCCACCTACGGTTGGAGGTGGTGAAGTCAGACCATTCTACCCTCGCCCGGGCGTGCCCTCGAGCGAAATGAGATTGCCTGGTCTTTCACGTGACCGAATGCTCAGTCGACCTGCCGAAACTCCGAAGTCGATAATCGTTCCGAAGGAATCTCTGCCTCCCTCGACCACTGTGATTGTTCCGAAACGAGATGCGGTAAAAACACCTGCAGACACTAAACCACCGGCAGTAGTCGATACGACAAAGCCACCAGCGGTGGTGGACAAGTCGAAGCCACCGACATCATCCGACACTTCGAAGTTACCGCCGAAACCCATTGTAATCGACGTGCCGAAGACGCCGCCTAATCCATACAAACCGCTTCCAAAAGTTGATTATGACCAGCAAAAAGGAACCGGACCGGATGCGGTTAAAACCACTCCGGATGGTGCACCACCAAAATATCCGGGACCAGCAATCGATCAAGACAAATGGATCATGCAGAAGCTGCTGAAACCATCACCTCTGGGCAAGGCACTGTACGAGATGTATCTGGCGACTGCTACCGACCGCAGTGAAGAGAATAAGGTTCCAGACGGAATTAAGATCGCTGAATTACATAAAGGCATCAAAGAGAAGGTTGCTTCGATCGAACTCCTGGGAGACAGCGAGATGTTCCAGCCCGATCAGCACGGAATTATTCTGCATCCGACCGGACGAAGGCATCCAGGTAACTTTTATGCCGTTCTTCGCGATGACAAAGGCATTCCGATTAACGTGATCGAATACTCGAAGACTGGTGGAAATGGAAAACCAAAGTATCTGCAACAGTGGATCTTCGATCGCGAAGCTGACAAGGACACCGGTGGTCGCACAACCACGATCAGTTACTTCCGCGAGTCAAGCAGTACAGCCGTAGGACGTCCTGGCGTCGAGAATAAAACCATGGCTGACGTCTATATGGGACGCACCGATTATTTGGCTGGAAGAGATGGCAGCCTGCTAAAAGCCACTCAATTCAATAACTTGAACAAGCCGACTGTCGAAATCGACTACAGCACAAAAACTCCGTCGATGCAGCTGCGCGATCCCAACAGTGGTCAGTTGCGCACCGCTCCATACTCCAGAGCATTCACAACCAACATGGCATTCAGCGGAGCCTATCTCAAGTAGTCCGCCGGCGCGCAGCAGGTTCTCGCCAGTTGTACGATGGTTATCTAGCAGCTCGCAATCGTCGATGTTTCCTCTGCCGTGGTTGCTTTTTGTTAGCATCCTTGGCGGCTGGCGGCGCGACCTTGGGTTTCACCACCTGTGGTGGCGGTTCCGGTGGTTTTGGCGCGGGCTTTCCGATTGACGTTATGCTTGTCCAGATCGTTTGATAATTAAGCGTGAAGTAGGTTGCCAGGCTGACGAACAGAAGCGCTGTCAAAATTGCCAATCGGATCAGCACCGCCCGTTCACGTTCCAAAGCCGCTTGATGCATTCTCAAGCTGCCTTCCTCTTCGCTCTTTTGAAGTCGATCCTGATCGATTTCCATCGGCTTACCAGGACCGAAACTGCTTTGCATTGTCGACGTTCGTTTGATATGTCTGATTTGATCTCGCTCGGCGTGCGAGATCTCTACTTTTTTGTCGCTCTGCGCGGTTACAGTCCGTTCTGCGATCATGTGCTCTGGAAGGCTGGTTGCATTGTCTCCGTTCTCGACGGATTGATACCAGAATTCGAACGCTTCTTTCATCTCCGTGGCTGATGCCCAACGTCTGGCAGGGTCTGTTTGCAAGGCTTTCAGCACGATCTGATCGAGCATGCTGATTCCGGGTATGTGAGGCACCAATGTAGCCATTGGTTGTGGTTCTATATCCGGTGTGCAATGCGAGTACATAATGTCTCGCACAGAACCCTTATGGTAAGGCGGTTTTCCAGTAAACATCTCATACGCGACAATACCAAGTGAGTAGAGGTCAGAGCGCGGACCGAGAGTTTTCGAACTGCATTGCTCCGGACTCATATACATGGGCGAACCGATGGCGCGACCTGTGAAAGTGATGCGCTCTTCACCCTCGACGTGCGCAATTCCAAAGTCCAAAATCTTGACGATGATTTCATCGCTGTCGCCTTCTTTGACTAAAACCACATTGCTGGTTTTCAAATCGCGATGGGTTACTCCATTCCCATGTGCGTATGCGAGCGCATCGCATGATTGCAGCATGATGGTCGCGATGTTTGCAGGTCCGTCAATTCGCCCGATCGATCTGATGATATCCAGCAGGTTGAGTCCTTTTATGCGCTCCATAACAAGGAAAAATTCGCCCGTGCTGGTCGCGATAAACTCCATGTACTGAACAATGTTTCTGTGTCGCAAGCGCGAATGGCTGCGAATTTCTCGTCCGAAGCGCATGATGTCTTCAGCCGAATTGACTTTCATGGCCTTCATGGCGACCAGGCGATCCGTCGCGAGGTGTCTGGCCAGATAAACTACTGCCATGCCACCTTTGCCCAGGATGCTCAGGATTTCGTAGGCATCTTCGATAATGGCGCCGATCAAGGGATCTTCGCTCTGCTGTTGCGCTGCTTCGAACGAGACATCATTTTTGTCCGCTACGCCCACGTTGCCGCCGGCAATATTTGTTGAAGTCCAATACTTGGGCTTCTCGGACATTTCTTTCGGGATTAGACCAGCCCAAGAACCGGTGATTTGCAAAGTCGGACCTGGCATAGTCGACTCAAACCGAAGTAGTGGCAAAGTCGCATCGTCATGCGCCGGGACAGCCACAGCTAGGGGCGCCGGCGTTACCGACGCTGCAAGAGCGCGTTCTCGATCTTCGTTTTGCTCCCTGGACATTGGCCACATGCGAGCTAATAAGGATTCCAACCCTTATTTTTCACTTCTTTGCAAGTTTCGAAACGCTTGCATCCGTTATTTATCGGTCTGCTTTTTTGACTTTGTCTTTCTTTCGGCTTGTTCGTTGTCGAACTCCATGAAGTCCGTGACCGCAGTTTTATACTTGTTGTCGACCAGTTGCATCATCGAGAGCTCTCGCTGAGTTCCCTTCATCGGCAGAAACATCTCCGAGGGAACATTTACTCGGTCAACGTTGGCTACTTTTAGACGCAGCGAAGTGCTGTTCTTCATGCGGTTTTCCCAGAAAAGGGGAACACCTTCCAGGTTGGGAATTCCATACCAGGAAGAGATAATTTCACGTTGCATCAAGCTGCATGGAATCGCACCTTCAGTCGAAATCAATTCGATCAGGCATTTTTGCGGATCCGCTCTATACCTGTAAAATGCGTCAGATTCTATAGTCACCCAGATTCGCTTGCGGGATTGCAGACCTCTAAAATTGATCTTCTCGCTTGTGTTTGCCTGCTTCGGATTCATATATTCCTTGGGATCCGGAGGATCTAAAAAGAACCCTTCTTTCCTCCACTTTTGTGGTGGTAACTCGCATGACCGCTTGGTCTTCTTGTTGGTGACAACGGCATTCCAAGTCGGTTCTCTTGCGATGATCTCGTAGGAACCTTCAGTAGAAATTTTGATTGCATCTTTGGAAAGGTAAACAGTAGAAGCCGCAGAAACCTGCCCGGGGAAATAACTTATACGCCACACCGATATGGATTCGCTCTTCTTTTGAGACGCTGGCTTTTTTGTTTTTGCCAAAGCTGATTCGGTTTGCACGCACATCATCAGCGCCGCTCCAGCGGTGGCGATGCTTGCTATGACTGACTTTGTGAGACTCCCGCTAGTCGTTTGCATGATAGTAAGATTAAACGCATAGTCGTCTTCTTATCTATTGTAGCGGAATTCTGAACCACAGGGCTGTCGTTCCCTCGTCCGTAGCTTCGATTCCGATTTCTCCATCATGTGCTTCGATGATCGCGCGACAGAGAACAAGGCGCAAACTGGCTCCAACACTGGAGGTGGGAGAATAGCGCTCGAAAGCATTTTGAAGATCATCCTGATCGATTTGATCACCATAGTCCTCGACACGCACTTCCATCATTCCTTTGGTTAAAGTCGGAGCTTCCACTCGACGGCAGGAAACTACTAAAGGTGAGCCTTTCGGTGATCTGCGCACGGCATTTTTCAAAAATGTTTTTATGACACCGGTAATTTTTTCGCTGTCCGCTCTAACGTCGAGGTCTTCGGAATGAAGTGTGATTTTCAATTCTTTCCATTTTGCATCTTCGTCTTCTTTGCCAAGTAAATCTGTCAAAACGGTCTTGATTCGTACAATTTCCAAATGAGGAACGTATGAGTTGGATTCGAATTTCTCCGCGTCGATCAGGTCATTGATCAATGCCATCAACGATACTATTGAGTTTCTCGTCTGACCAATAAGTTCCTTTCCTTTATCATCGAAGTCGCCTGCGAAGCCCTGATTCATCATGTCGAAGCTGACTAGAAGCGAAGATAGAGGCGATCGTAAATCGTGACTGACCATTGCTACTACTTCTGCTTTCAGTTTCTCCGCCTCTTTTCTGATACTTATATCCTGAACGGTAGCAAAAAAGTTTTGACCGACATCGCTCCAATTGATTGTCCACTCACTGAAGATAAACTTTTGGCGCTTCGTCTTCAGGCGGCATTCAAAGGTGCTAGACTCACCGCTCTGCTTGCACTTCTCGAACGTTCTTGCCACCTGTTGTTTTTCATCCTGGTCCACGAAGGATAAGAGTGATTCGCCGCGAATTTCATAGGGGCGAAATTGCAGCAGTGTTTCGATAGCCGGAGAAATTTCTCGTATAACCATATCTGGTCCGATAGAGCACATTAGAACTGCGGCGTTTTCAATCAGCTCCTTCTCCTGCTTGCGTGCTTCCTCCAACTCTTCCGACAAGCTATGGATTAGCTTATCGAGTCGAGCCAATTCTCCTTTGCCTTTCAACGGCGGCAAGAGCGGTTCTTTTCTAGCCACACGCTCTGTATTACGAATTAGGGTATTAAATGCGGTGCCAAACTCTTTCAGGACATATGCCACCGCAAGTAGTGCAAGAACTACAGCGCCCACCGTGGCAGAGATAACGGTTTCTCGCAGAGCGGCTTCGGCCTGGCTGCTTTTCTTCGCTTGGTTTTCCTGCAATAAGGAGAGCTCCTGGATTACTTCCTCACCGGTCGTCGTGATCTGCCAGGTGGCTTTTTGAATCTTATCCTGGAGACCAAACTTGAACACATCATTGGGGCTGTTGAGGTTGCATTGTTCGCTCGCACCGATTAGACCCTCGACTGCGTCTACAAATGCGGCTACGTTGGTCGAATTCGCAGCGCCTTTTCTGTGCAATAAACGTTTGAAAGCGCGCTGATGTTTTTTCAACGGTTCATAGTGCGCGTAGAGTGAATCATCCTTTGGTCGAAACAACATGACGTTGCCGCAAGCGACGGTGTCATTCAACAGCACATTCACTGCAACGAGTGTCTCCATCGTCATTGTTTCAGCAACTCGTTCTTTATTAATTTCGCCAAGCGATCCGAGCAGATTGAAGAGGAAGTAGACTTCGATTGCCAGAGGAATAGCAATGACAAGTGCGATCTTAGTTTTCAATCCGGCGCTCAAGTTTTGCTCTCCTCACGAACTGAAGGAATGCGAAACCAAAAAGTGGAGCCTTGATCCACGATACTTTCTACGCCTATAGTGCCGCCGTGAGCCTCTACGATGGCTCGACAAATCGCTAGACCTAAACCGCTACCTGCCTTTTCTTCGCTGGTACCTAAACCTGCTTGTTTAAACTTCTCGAAGACGACGCCGAGTTTTTCCTCCGGAATACCGGGTCCTTCATCCTTGATTAGAAATTTGATATCGGCACCGCCAGCGGTGCGGTCTTCGGTACATATCAAATTGATTTCGGATTGTTCCGGTGAAAACTTGATTGCGTTACCCAACAGATTGACGATTACTCGAATAATCCTCTCACCATCAGCATTGACGTTGATGTCACTGCCGTCTGCGGCGTGTTTGGCATTTATCTTGATAGAGAGTTTTTTCCTGTCCGCTGTAGCTTTTACCATGTCGACCGAGCGGGAGAAGAGACTTTCTGCCGTGTTCGATGAATAGCTGAGAGTCAGAGTGTCTGATTCGAAACGTTCGATGTCCACCAGATCGTTTACCAGTGACATCAGTGCGGTAACCGACAGTGTGGAGTTTTTCGCCAGTCGCTGTCCTCGTTCTGAAAATTGCCCGTGAGCTCCGCTCGAGAGTTTTTCCAGATTGGCTAGAATCAATGCCAGCGGCGCTCTTAAATCGCTGCTGATCAGCTCCATCACCTCTGCCTTCTGACGCTCGAATTTTTTCCTCTCCGAAACATCTTGAATGGTCAAAAAGTATTTTTGGTTTGAGTGCGACCAGTTGGCAGTAACTTCCGTTATTACTATGCCTTCGTACTTGTGTTTAAACCTGATTTCGAATGTCACCGCGCCTGGTGCCGCAAGGCAGGCGGCAAAACTCTCTGCGGCTTTATCTCTGTCGTCAGCGAGGACCAGCGACGACAGTATGACACCATTAATTTCAGGTTCAGCATAGCCTAACATTTTTTCAACAGCGCTATTCACCTCGGTTATGCGCAAGTTTTCTTCGCAAGAACAAACAATCGCGCTCGTGTTATCGAGAAGCGCTCGTTCTTTCTCCCTGATATTGTTCAAATCGTCTGAAAGCGAGTGAATTAAACCATCGAGTCGAGAAAGCTCATCTCTGCCTTTCATGACCGGCAATAATTTTTTTCCGACCGCAATGTTGGTCGTATTCGTCATCAATATTCGCATGCCTTGCCAGAGGCGCAAAAAAAGAAGGAGTGCAGACAAGGCTGCAACCGAGATTGTTGCGACCGTGCCTTTTTGAACAATCTCTTCGAGACGTTTTTCGTGCGCATGCATTTGCGCACCGATTCGTTGTCGACGTTGTAGCTGCTCTTTGATCGCCAATTCTCCGCTTTTAGCGATATCCGTCGAAAGCGGGGAGAGCGCGCTGGTCAGGTCTTTCGAGCCATTACTCAATTCCTGGTTGAAATCTAATTCTTCGCTAAAACTTTCCGAAACCGATACAAGCTTATCAACAGCCGCGATCAGATTGTCAGTGCGAACCGACTTGATCTTCTCGTCTGCGACGAAACGCTTCAGGTCTTTCAGATCATCCTTCATCCGTTCCCAGACAATTTCTACGGACACAAGCGAGTCCGGCGACGGTGCTTTAAAAATCAGAAAGTTACCGCATTGAGCCACACCGTTTAGGACGCGATTGATTGATTGGAGCTGCCGAATCGTTGTGCTTTCCACCTTGCGATCCTGATCGATTTCGCTCAACGTTAAAAGCAACGCGGAAAGCAGACCCAGCTCGATCAGCAGAGGCAGTAGCACGACGATTGCGATTTGATGCGTCAGTCTGAGCGAGAATGGCAACGTGTTTTCAACCCACGGTCAGTGGTATCGCTGGTGGTGCGATCGCTATTCCTCGAAGACCTTGATTCGTCCCGATTTAGCTGCCGCGACCAGGATTCCGTGATCGCGCTCCACCTGGTCTGCATACGCCAGCGAGAAGTCGGCAACCGCATCGTCAAATTCGGCATTGGTACCGAGGTAGCCCGAAATTACCGCAGAATCACCAGAACGGGCGTGGGCGCGTGCAAGGACAGCACCCATCAAAAGCGCCATCTCCGACATCATCTTGCCGTCCCAGGTTTCTGGTTCCAGTTTGATTTTTGTATCTCGTAACTGTCTGAGATAGAAGTGTTTATCGTTGTCTCCGAATTCGGTCCAACCCAGAAATATGTCGCTTGCCGACTGGATGATGCGCTGTCCTTCAACGACTCGCTGACCACGATTGGCAAACGTGCTTGCTCCGGCGTAAGGTTCTAAAACTGAAAGCCGGGCTTCTTTCATTTGAAGAAAGAGAGGCTCGTCATCCGGCGCCAGCATCAGCAGGACCACGCAGGTTGTGCCGACACTGCCGATACCTACAACTTTGATGGCGCAGTCGACGAAGCGATAACGACTGAACAGCCGTTTCTTGTCTTCCTGCAACGTCATTTTGTAGCCCTCAAGCGCCTGTTCAACAGAGGCTTTGAAATTGCTGCCCGCTTTATCGTCGACGTGATAAATCGTGGGAGGGCTGTCTTTGATCGTGTAGTCGGCATGGCCTGGGTGTTTTTCGACCAGCTTTGGGAAATAATATTCGCTGTTTCTCTTTTGCGCTTTGCTCAGTGCTTGTTCTCTGCGAGCTTTAATTTCAGCACTGGAGGTGGAGGCGATTACATGTTGCCAGTCGATCCGGTCGTACCAGATGTCGAGAATGCTCATCCGGGCATACTCAGCCATTTTTTCTCGATAGGCTTTGCAGACATTGCGAGCGGCAAGTGCTTCAAACTTTGGTTTTAAACCATTGCTTCTGATCGCCAGAACGAAGCTGACTGTCAATCGTTTGATATCCCACTCCCACGGAGCTGGAAGGGTTTCGTCAAAATCGTTGATGTCGAACGCGACATTGCGCTCCGGCGTCGCGAAGGCGCCGAAGTTGAGCAAGTGACAGTCTCCGCATGCTTGGACATGGACTTTGGTGGAAGGCGTATGTGCCAGATCGGCTGCCATCAATGCCGCCGCTCCCCGGAAAAAGGTAAAAGGCGAGACCATCATTCGACCCCAACGAATCGGCGTCAACTCGGCAATTCTACCTTCGTTCGACTTCTCCAGAAGTTCGAGCGGGTGTTGCCGCGTGGAGGGAACGACCCAACCGGCGTGGCTGTCTCGGGTGATTGAAGCTCGCAATGTTTTGCCGCGATCCTTGCGATTGTCGCGTGGCGTGATGGTCGCGTCATGCAAAAGTGCGGATTGCTTCTTCTTTGAGTCATCCATGGACAGTTTGCACCCTCCGGTTTCTGATGGTCACTGGTCGTCGGTCTAAATAATAGATACCCAATCTCCGTCGGTTAGATCGCGACTTCAAATTGATTAAATATCGGCGGTTTACATATCGGCGTCGCTGCTCAGCAGCCGCCCGGGCTGCTGGTTTACGACCCTGATATCTGGCAAAAATCAGATCGCTGGATAAATAAACCCAAAAAGGTAGAGCCACCTTTCGGGCGGCTCTTTACCTTTTGACTCGTGCTCGCAAAATTGGACGTGTAAATCAACGGTGTTAGCAGGTGTGGCCGACGACTCGCTTACTCCGTCAATATAGTTGTCTTTCTCCTTTAAACACGAGTATCAGGGTTGTTTGCTTGCTATGAATAAACCTTTTGAACAATGAATTGCTCGTTCTTTCACTCTAGATCTCAACCGTGAAGTAAGAGTGAACTCAATGTGAACTCTGCGTGAAGTCAGATTGAGTGACATGCGCATTATAAGTGGCGATCGGCAGTGTATATCTTTTTCTGAAAGTCCATGAAGCGTCTTTAGATCCGAGCTTCTCGCTGAATAAACTACTTAATAGAGTCAGTGGAACAGGTGTGGTCACTTTGCATTCGGTAGTCACCGTCACCGTTGGATTTCCGCTGCTGGCGCCGAAGTTTTGATAGTTAAACTCGCCTGCTCCAATTAACAAGACCGGATCGGTGACATAGTTGCCATCTGCTTTATGGTCCTTCAACGTAGCTGAAGCCGCGGACTGTGCGGACTCTGAGGATGATTGTTTTGCGGCTGCCTGACAGGCATCGCGGCAAGCCCGGTCGTTAAAATCGTATCCGAGCAGGAGGATCGTGATATCGACTGCAATCAACGAAAGTACGATGAGGAAGACAAGACCGCACGCCAGTTCGATGGCGGACATTCCGTTTGTTTTGCGCTGTTTGGTTTTTGCTCCAACCAAAGCCATATCTAACTCCTGCGCTTGTCTCGAGACTACTTCGAGCACGTTGATTGTGGTACTGTATTTGGTGTCACTGCGCCGCGATTGCCGCAGGGCAGGATTACCTGACCGCTTAAATCCGAATTCTGCTCTAAATTTCCGTTGGCGTTCTGGAAACGAGGTTTTTTGGAACCGGGGTTCGTTTTGCCCTCACCTATATAAGGAATCTGCTTACTCTTTTCGTTTTCAAGCCCATCCTTTTTCTAATTTAGATGAGCGTTTTGTATGACCAATTGGGCTGCAAATAGTGCACTGCGATTATTCTGTTCCGCTTGATAAGCCGTTTTTTCATTAGGCTCAGCCGGTTTGATATTTCAGTCCGATATCGATCCTGCGGTAAGTCGATGTTTCCAATATACGAAACGAGCGTGAAGCTAAAGTGAATCGAACGTGAAATCAAAGTGAATTGGATGTGAAACCTACGTGAAAATCACTGTTTTCAGATTTTATCTAACTTACTGCAATATCTCGTAGGTTCGCACAGCCCGCATAGGCTCAGCGTTTTCGGGATCGATATATTGTTTTTGTATGTGGAATGCATTCACTAGATCGTCTTGCATTAAGTGTTAGACGAGACTTATGATGTTGGCATAGAAGTTACACATGGTTCACAAACCAGCCGATCCAATGCTTCCGAGGCGCAGATGCGCAAGGTAGAGAGCGAGGAAGGCTAGACGAATCACGCCAGAAGTATTTTCATTGCCCTGAAAGCACTCGAGGCGGACTTCCGAAGAAACAGTTATTACAATGAGTTCGATGGTAGCACTACCAGCGGTATCACGCTGCGACTGCCGTCGAGTAGGAGGTAACAATGACACGTGAAACAGATTATCTGTCCCTTGGTGAACAATTCGAAGAAAACGGAAAGTACTTCAAGGCAGAGCGGCTGTACAAAAAAGCTCTCGATCTAAAATCAAAAACAGTAGATCCGATGAGTTCCGAACTGATTCCATACTTGTACAATCTCGGCATGATTCAAGCAGCGCTCGACAAAACGAGCGAAGCCTACCGCACACTTGGCCGCGTAACCGCAATTCTGCTCAAGGAATTCGGCGAAGACCATGAAGACGTCAAAGAGATTCGCGACGTTCTCAACAGTTTGCATGAAGAAAGCCACGAATTGGTAGCCAACGCATAGAGTCGGCAAGGATCAGATCGGACGCCCGGGAGCGGGCGTCCAGCGCGCGGAGGAGTTAGTCGAACTCACGTGCCGATTTGTGAACATCGACTGTCCGTCTTCTTTCCGATGTCATCGACTGCGAGGTCAGACCTTTTGCAGCAGCGACGCTAGATTTATTGCAACGAAGTTACGAACGACTTTTTCCAGTGGCGAACTGTCATAGAACGAATGGTGATCTGTGCGAAACAGTTCTTCGACAGTTTCAGTTTCACCCCTTGCCACCTGCACTGATACCACAATTTCGGAGCCGACTATCTCCAGTCGGAATCGCAAGGTTAGCCTGGCATCAGGAACGAGCTTGTAATTGAATTTCACGAAAGCAGTGTACACCGGACGTAAAACTTCTTTCCGGTAGCCGGCTTCCATCTCGCGAAAATCTGGTTCTAACGCGGTTGCCAACTCGGTGAATACCATTTGCAATCCGTTGAATGCTGTTTGCAAACGCATCTCCAGAGGTGTAACAGTTTGCGATTGCGTGGTTGAACGCATGTTTTTAAGAAGCTCATCTAGGCTGGAGATCGTCAGATCTGCTTTGCTGAATGACTTCAATCGTTCCAAATCAGTAATCAATTCTTGTGCTGATTGATATCGTTCCGTGTGCATCCATTGGAAAGCACGATCGAAAATTTGATTGACGAGGAACAACCGGTCTTCAGCTATGTCTGAAAGTTTGCTGCGCACCGCGACGCGTTGATGCGGCATCCGCCCATCTCTGTCTTTCAGCATGCCAGGCGCTTCTCGCGTGAGCGTGTAGTAGAAGAGTCCGGCGACAGCTGTAACATCGCTTACTTTGTCATTGCGATCGGCTACGCGTATGTTGACTTGATACTCCGGCAATTCTAGAAATGAACTGTGTCCGTTTCCATTGCCATTACCGTTTCCGTTGCCATTACCATTACCGTTGTGATGACCGTTCTCGGGCATTGGAAAACTGAAGTCGATTAAAACCGGGCGACCATTAGACATGACGATTTGGTCTGGTCTCAGATGCGAGTGCATCATGTTGCGGTCGTGACAATATTGCAGGACACTGAGAATTCGCAAACACATCTCAACCGCTTCATTCAGTTCGATCGGCGGTTTACTTTTGAGATAAGTCTCGAGGGTCTGTAGGTTGGATTGAGTTTTCTGCATGCGTGTTTGTGGCAATCGCTTTCTGGCGCAATAGCGTGGTTCGAGGACTTGTAATATATCTATCCCCTATATTCTAGAGTGTAAAACGCATTTATAGGTCGGTATCTTCATTAAACGACAGCTTAGAACTTGCCTTTGAGCTGTTGCAGCAACTTCTTTGTGCTTTCATGCTGCCCTAATCGCTTGAGCAGATTGCCTGTTCGGTCTTGTGCCGCCTTGGGCGCGATGTCTTGCAAGCTGCAAACGATCAGCTCCTGGACCTGCGTATCGGTGTCTTCGCCGAGCCTCTGCATTGTCTCTTTGATCTTCCAGATTCTCACCACTTTGTACTCGCTAAACAGTTCGCCCGGGGTGATGGGTGTCAGCTCAAACGACAATGGCACGTTGGCGTTTACCTTGGGGGAGAAAAATTCGACTGTGGCAATCTGGCGATCATCATCGGTGTGCACGTACATCGTTTTGATGTTACTAGTCCGGAAGCCGTATTCATCAACTAATGTTTTGAACGAATTTCCATTTGTTGGTCCTGAAATCAATCGACCGATCAGTTTGTCCTGGTGGCTGGCTGCGTATTCTTGCATGCGTTGGGCGGCCAGGCGCTTCAAATCATCCTGCTCGTGTCTGAGCTCGTGACCAAGGTTGCGTGCGAACTCAGTGAGGTCTGATTTTTGTAGAACCAGCTTCACCGGGTCCGTTGCGCTTTTAAAACCCTGTTCACCACTCAATCCACCGGAGATGAATTGATTTTGATTGAATGAATAAACGTTGGGGCAAAGGCTGCCCTGTTCCAACAAATGGCGCGGGAAGACATGGTAGAACGATGTATGGGGAATGGGCGAGACTGCTCGATCGATGCTCGTCAAAAGTGCATTGTCCATCTTTGCTTTAGTCATGACGATTGCGCCGGCGGCAACATAATTTTGAAACTGCGACATACCATGCGTCGCCATTGCCGGCTGGAGAAACAGTTCGTTCGTCAAAGTCGAGACTAACGTTTTAGCATCGCAGTATTTGTAGAACTTCTCGGCGTCACGTTTTGTAAGAGCGGTGCCGATCTGTTGTATCGCAAAGTATGGACTGTGAATCCACCAGAAGACCGCTCCTCCGGCGACGATTGCAAGCGTCAGCAGAATTAGAATTGCGATTGTGACCTTGTTTTTCTTCACTTGGTCACCGCTTGATACGCTTCGTACATTCTTCTGATTTCTGCACGTTCCTGCTCCACCAGGGATGGTGGCGAGATAATTTTTGCTCGAGAACCGAATGAGCGGATCCAATGTATAAACTCTCGCGGATCGTGCAATTTGATGCTGAAATCTACGTCTCCGGTGCCATCTTTGACCGGAATTACTTTTCCCTTGGGATGGCGTTCCACCGCTTCAAGAATATAACTTGCCATGGTTCTGTCGAAGCGCGCCACTATCGGCGGTTGCTTCTCGCATTCTTCCAACAGTTTCATATTCCGAGGAAACGTCATACCCCAGCCGCAGTTCATGAGGTAATTGGCTTCTTTGAAATCATCATGGAAGTCTTCGTTGACACTATTGACGATTTTCAGTTCCTTGATGCGATCGATCCGACGAGGATAATATGTCTTCTCTTTCAAGTCTCGAGTGATGCAGTACCAGCCTCGTTCGTGAAAGACCATTATTAGAGGAAAACCCGAGAATGTCTCGTCCTTGCCGACGCGCGGAGTGTTGTAGACGAAACGAACCGCCTGACTCGTACGGATCGCTTCCTTGAGTAGTCGGCTTGTTTCTGCTCGATCTTTGTTCTTCATGATGTTGCGCTGACGAACAGTTTGAATGCGTTGAGCGTTTGAGGCACCTCGCTGATTGCTCAATTCCGTTAGACGGGTTAGAACTTCTTGTGCGTCCGGATCTTCCATTCTACCGCTCAGCATGTGGAGCGCGTCGAGGACGAGACTGATCTCACGATCCGAAAGCGTGAACATGTCTGAAAGAACATATCCGCTTCTGAGCCTGTCTTTGTCAGGCAGCAGATGAAACTCGTGTTTCAACGTGAGAATGTCTTTCGCCAGCGTTCTTTCCGTGACTGTTATTCCAAACTCGGGTAGCTGAGCTTTCAACCCCGTGAGCGTAACGCCTGGGTTGTTAGCGATCAGTTTGATAATTGCAGAAAGTCTGCGAATCTTTTCGGACACGAGCATGACCTCTGGCTTAAATCATTCCCAGTGGAACATCTCTTTTCGGGGCGGGATAAAGGTTGTCAATCACGTCCAGATCGGTCTTGGATAATTGCAAATTCAAAGCGCCGGCATTTTCCTCGACGTGTTTCAACTTGGACGCTTTCGGTATCGCGAAAGTACCTTCGAGCCTCGTAAGGAACGCCAGGATGAGTTGTCTCACTGTCGCACCATGCGGTTTTGCAATCGCTTCCAGCTTCTTGTACTCTTCCGATTTAGCACCAGGAACGGTGCCGAACGGAGTATATCCGACCAGAGCGATATCATGTTTTTGGCAAAATGGTATCAGGTTACGTTCAATTCCTCTGTTTTCCAGATTGTATAAAACTTGATTGCACGCCAGTTTTCCGAAGGTTAAACATTCGATTGCTTCTTCTAAATCGTCCACGTTGAAATTGCTGACACCAAACGATTTGATTTTTCCGTCCTTTTGCAATTTCTCCATCGCCGCAAGAGTGTCACTTAATGGAATACTGCCGCGCCAATGCAGGAGGTAGCAGTCGAGATAGTCCAGTTTCAATCGTTTCAACGATCGTTCCAGCGCTTCGATGGTACCGGTATAGGTGGCATTTGATGGCAGAACTTTGCTCACGATAAACAGATTTTCTCGGTTTAAACCGTCGATCGCTTCTTGAATCACTTCTTCAGCTCGACCGTACAACTCAGCCGTATCAATATGAGTCAATCCGGACTCGATGCCGGCTCTTATACTGGCAATGGCTTCCTGGCGAGCTTTGCCGGACTCCGGCATTTGCCAGGTGCCTTGCCCGATTATGGGGATGGATTGATTGAGTGTGCCGAATCGTCGTTTGTTCATGTGGCTATAGGCTGATGTGGTATTTAATTTCTTTCTCGATCATATCGACTTTCTCAGTCATCTCTTTCGATTTCTTGGCGTCGCTCTGTTGCCATTTCGAGACCAGACTTCGAACGGTGGTGAGCAACTCACGGTCACCGCCATGAATGAGCAATCCGCGTTTCTCAGTTAAAACACGTTCGGCAATGTCGGCGACTTTCGACATGATTTTGTCGGTATCACCTGAAATTGGCAGCAATGCACTGGCTACGTGAGCTGCATCAGCAGACTCGAGATTGCGCTCTTCTAGCAGTTTGAATAACGTTGGCGCTGCTTTCGAAGCACTTTTGCCAAGCCGACCAAGTGCTTTTGCCGCTTCGCCTTTGCCACTTACTCCGGAAGATGAATTGTCGAGTTTGAAAGCGATCCAATCCGCTTGAACTGCTTCGACCAAAACATCGACCAAAAGTGGATTGTCCGCCACATGTCTGCTCAGATGGACAGCAGCCCACCAGCGATTCTTCGGCTCCTTACTCTTCAAAAGCGGAGTCAGGACTTCGATGATTTCTTTGGGATTGCCGCTGGCTTCCGGATACCACTTGATCGCTTCCATGCATCCACCTTCCGCTGCTTCTTTCAGCAGCTCATTGAGGATACCGGCGCGCGGCAAGAGATTGTTCAAGATGTTCATGTTCGCTTGCTCCCACGAATTACCGCGGGTGTAGTCGCGAGCATCGATGGCGCTGGCTACTGCACGTGGCAGTCCATGGTCTTCGACAGACTTGAGATAGTCGTCGACTGTCGATTTTTGAAATTGGCGCCAGGGATTATTGATAACCGAAGTCAGATACTCGTGGTATTTCTTGTCGATTTTTTTGAACAGCTCGGGAAATTCCGTGCGCAACGCCGCATCGAGCTGAGGCGCGTTTTGTGACGACTCATTAAACTCTTTCACCGAGGCCGCGGACGCCGGCTTCGTCTTCGCCGTTTTTTTCTCAGGCGGCGACTTCTTATCTGATTTTTTTGAAGACGGAGCCTTCTGGGCTGGCGCTTTCTTCTTAGATGATGCTGAGCTTGACTTCTTCTTAGAGGCGTCTTTCTTGCCTGGCATGGTTTAAAACCTATATCGATTGGTTATCAAAGTGCACGAAGAATTTTAGCAAATTTGGCACTAAGCTTCTCATTTGCACCTTTTGACAACGTTGCCTGTTATGCTGAACTTTGCTCACTTTCTGACGGTAAATTTCGGATTGTATGTTTAAAACTAAACTGATAGTTGCTTTGTCGTTCGTCTCGTTAATGTCGAGCAATCCCACGGCCTTCGCGCAGTCAGGCACCGCCGCTGATGGCGCACCCGTGCACGGTGAAGCAAGCAACTCTGCAGTAGAAGCGGCTAGTGCTGCATTTTTCAGCGGCGACTATGCACTTGCAAACAAGCATTGTGCCAGTTTTGCCAGACTAAAAAATGGAAAGACTACTGTTCAAAGTCCGGATGATTTGGAGTCCAGCACTGACAACGCTCAGATGGCGAAGGATGCCCGACTCAGCATTAATCTCGGACTCTGTCGACTGGGTATGAAAGATCCGGCCAAAGCTCAACCCTGGTTTGAACACGCGCAAAAACTTCTGGACAAAATCAAAGAACCGTCCACTATCGACATTGCTGACTGTCTGACTGGTTTGGGCGAGTGCCACTATATGCAGGGTCAGAGTAAACAGTCGTTGCGCGAGTATTCTGAGGCAATCGGTTTTTACAAACAGAAATTTGGTCGCTGGCATCCGGATAGCATTCCGGCACTGGAAGGGCTGGCCGGCAGTCATTACGTTCAAGGCGATTACCAGCAGGCGCTCCCGCTTTACGAACAGGTGGCGCGAATCGATTTGGCTCAGTTCGGCCCGGTTCATCCGCGTCTTGGATTTTCTTTCAACAGCGTCGCAGAAGTTTTTTACAAGATGAACGGCTGCACCTCATCGAGGGCGCACTTCGAGCAAGCAATCTGGATCTTCAAGAAGAACAGCACCGACCGCCTTCTCGCCAAATTGGAGGCTGAATCAAAGGGTCTCGATGATACCAAACTCGCCACCATGCGCCAGCGTATATTCGATTCGATAATGGGTACTAAAGAACGGCCGGATATCGAGAGTGTAAGTTACGAACTGTTGAAAGCAGAGAACTTCGATCCTAAGAACCAGTCGTTCAAGCTGCGTTCGAACAATTTTGAAAACTGGCGACTTTCGCGGCGCTCTGTTGAAGACACACTGTTCGCATCAATCGATCCTAAGGTCGAGCAAAAAGGATTGATCTTTTGTCTGCATGGTTTGGGTCTGCACTCCAGGAGCTTTAAAGACTTCGCGGAGAAGATTAACGGCTATGGCTACGGAGTGATTGCCGTGGACGTGCGCGGGTTTGGATCTTTTGCAATGGAAAAGGGGCTCGATAAGCTTGATTTAAACGCCGGACTTGAGGATCTCGCTGCTGCACTTAGTATATTGCGATCGCATAATCCAAAGCTTCCGATCGCTGTTCTCGGCGAGTCTATGGGTGGTGCTCTAGCCTTACAATTGGCTGCTAAATATCCGGACAACGTCAGCGCGCTCGTCAGCGCGGTACCTTCGGGAAAACGCTATAAATCAGCATCTACAGGTTTACTCGTCGGCTTGAAATTGCTGGAAGACAAAAAGAAACCGATTGAGATCGGAAAGAAAGTGATCGAACAATCCAGTTCGGATGAGGCTGTTCGCGATGTCTGGCTAAATGATCCGAATGCTCGATTGAAACTCTCTGCCGAAGAGTTGCTCCGATTTCAAGAATTTATGAATCAAACGGAAAAACTCGCGAAAGCTATAAAAAATACGCCCGTCATTATTTTCCAGGGCTTCAAAGATCATCTAGTCAAACCGGAAGGCACAATCGCACTCTATGGAGCTCTGGCCACTCACGAAAAAGATCTTGTGCTTGTCGGCGATGCCGAACATTTGATTTTTGAGGAAGGACAAACTCCCGACGATATAGTGCGGATGCTGTCCGCGTGGCTTGATTCGCATATCCGCGCTGACGCAAGTGTCCATACAAAATCGACAGCTGTCAAAAAGCTTCCGATTTAAATTTATCCGCCTGGAATTGTCACTCTATTACTCGATAGACTTCCAATTCAGTTGGTTTGGCGAGAGTTTGGGAAGAATACTAGCACCGCTGGAATCCTACGCTGCGAGAGTTAAATGCGCCTGGCACTTTTCATAAACGACATTCAAACCGAGAAGGTGACTTACACTACGAATCTTTTCGCGACCACTGCGATTAACCGTGGTCATGAGGCGTGGGTGATCAGTGCTGAGGACTTCATTTACGATCGAGACGATAAGATCAAGGCGATTGCAAGGCATGCGCCTAAATCCAACTACAAGAATTCGGCGTCATATTTATCAGATCTTCAAAGTTCGAAAGCTCGAGTAGAAGAAATTGTTCTTGATGATTTCGATGTTCTGATGCTGCGAAGTGATCCGGCCGATGAGACCGGTCCTCGCAATTGGGCACAATCCGTCGGAGTAGACTTCGGCAGAGAAGCCACTCGTCGAGGAGTGATTGTGCTAAACGATCCGAACGGATTGTCGAAGGCCCGCAACAAAATGTATTTTCAGACCTTTCCTGAGGCGGTTCGACCGCGAACTGTCATCACCCGCAATCGACAAAAGATAAAACAGTTTGCCAACGAAATGGGAAATTGGATTGTTTTAAAACCACTTCAAGGTTCCGGTGGTAAGGGCGTTTTCCTGGTCAAGCCCGAAGACATGTCGAATTTGAATCAGATTGTTGATGCGATTAGCAAAGACGGTTACATCATTGCTCAGGAATATTTGCCTGAAGCCGCAAAAGGCGATGTTCGCTTGTTTATGATGAACGGTCATGCGATGAAATACAAAGGCAAGTACGCAGCGTTCCGAAGAATTGGAGCGGAAGGCGACATCAGGAGCAACGTTCACGCCGGAGGAAGTGTCGAGCAAGCAATCATCACAGACGAGGCTTTGGAGCTTGCCAAAATCGTCAGACCGAAGTTGGTGCAGGATGGTATGTTTCTCGTCGGTCTCGATATAGTCGGTAATAAACTAATGGAGATAAACGTTTTCAGTCCTGGTGGATTGGTAAACGCTCAACGATTCGAAGGTGTCAACTTCGCCCACGGAGTAATCGACGCTCTCGAGCATAAGGTCGATTACATGCGCTTCTATAACCGCAGTTTTGATAATGCCGAGATGTGCACTCTGTAAATCTAGTGTTCTATTTTGCGGTTCTGGTTGTTGATCTCGAACAGTTCATCAAAGTCGCCAGAGGCATCGCGACTGACTTTGCTGAGAGTGACTTCCTGGATTGACTTGCATTGTCTGTAGCCCAAGGGCGGCTCGAAGTATGTTTTTGGAACCATTATGTTGGCAATACTTTTGGTTTTTAAGTAAACTCGCAAATTTCCACTTTGGTCCATACCGCTCATGGCATCACGACCTCGCAGCGTCTTAATGTATCGGATCGGAATGCCACCGTTGGTCGGCATTTTATATGTGGCGTAGATAATGGCTTCAACTGCTGGTTCTGCGTGCGGAAGGCATTCGAAGATGGAACGTGGACCAACATAATGCTTCGTTTTATGTTCTTCGAATTTGGTGTCGGTAATTTTGAAACTAGCACCTTCTTCGAGTCTTCTACCTTGAGCCTTGAGCACGAACTCGGAGACTAAACCCGTTCTCTCAAACTGGGCAAGGCTTTGGCTTTTGCATGTCTTGTCGTCATCACGGAAAACAGTGACTTTCCAGGTTGGACTGCATGCCACCAGGCTATATTTCATCCGCCCCTTATTGTTGATTCGCACTCCGAATCTAGAAACAATCGTTTCTGTATCACCCCAGTAGAAGTGCGTTTGCGTGAGTTTGATAGCCGATACGTCGCTGCTCACTTTCGCATAGCAGACGGGGGCATGTATCACTAAAAATAGCCCGCCGATCAGGAGGGCAGAGCGGTTCAAAATGCGTAACCCCTTACTCGGCTCCCACGACCTGTAAATCTACTATATCGCAAAATTCTTCGACTACAATAGTGCCGTTCCGTTTGCTGAGTTTGACCCAAAACGATGTGCACCAGATATAGTGGCGCGTGCTTTGGTTAAATACAGTGTTTCCTCTGTTAGCCCATACCGCTAGCGGTGTGGGGTGGCACTAGCTGAGAGCGTGGCGATGCAGGCGCTGTTTTGGCTGCTGGTTCTATCCGTTGCTATTTTTTTTTACCGTGACGGCCATACTTGGTGCACTGACTTAATTTCCGTAAAGACGGCAGATAGTGGCTTTGTCACGCGGTGTCAGACTGGGCCTGATGGTGGGCGATTCCGAGAAAAACATTACATCGGAATTGTTGTTTGAGTGTCCGTTGATACCGAGGGCATGTCCGACCTCGTGAAGACAAACTTTTTTCATATCATCGTCAGTTAAAGGCGTGCCACTACGATTGGTGAGAATGGTAACCTTCGCGGAAGTAATGCCGACGTCAGCACCACCGGCAAGCGGTTGTCCGTTCAACTTCGTGAGGCCGCCTTCCACCTGCCGACCGTGTTCCACTACTCTTTTCGGGTCGCCTGTCCAGTCGCACTGAATGTCGGATTGTGACGGATCCATGGATAACGAGAATGTAATGCGACCCTGAGACGCAACAGCCCACTGAGAAAAAGCATCCATCAAGTCCTGATTGTACAAGTTTTGATAACCAGGAACGCCTGTTCCTGATGCTATGAAAACTCGAATCGGCATGCGAGTCCATCGAAAAAATTTGCCGCCGGAGGCGACGGCTCCGAAATAATCATCCGGTCCCCCCTGGGGTTGAAACGCATTTTGCTGTTGGAAACCAACTTGGGGTCCGAAGTTTTGCTGGGGTGGATAGTTCTGCCCACCGGCTTGCTGCATCTGTTGTTGCAGTCCCTGAATGCGTTGCTGGATATCACCAGCTTTTGGCGAACCTGGGTTTTCCTTCAGATAGCGTTGGTACCACGCGATTGCGTTTGGACAGTCGCCCAGACTCTGGTAGTTGGAGCCGATGTTCAGTATTGCTTCCTTGATGGTCGGATCGATTTTGATCGTTTGTTGAAACTCGAAGATCGCTTGTTGCGGTTGTCCGGATTGAGCAAGAGTGTATGCTAGATAGAAATGTGCCGGAGCAAAGTTCGGGTCGACGCTCAAAGCTTGTTGGAAAGCGGCTTGGGCTTCAGGGAATCGTTTCGAATTCAACAGAGACTGACCCTGCTCTACCAGCGCTCGCAGGTTTGTTTGACCTTTTCGTGAACCGGCTTGTTGAATGTAGCCGCGGACTTGAGCTGCGTCCGGCGCGTTAGGGTTGGCCTCCAGGTAATGCTGCAAGTAGGGTACGGCCTTGTCCAGCTGGTTCATGTTCATCAAGCAGGTGCCCAAATTGACGTTGATAAACGTCATTTGCGGGTTTAGCTCCAGAGCTTTCATGTACTCGGGAATGGCTTGTTGCGGATTACCGCTGTTTTGATAAGCCATGCCGAGGTATCCGTGGACCTCACCACAACTAGGATCCATACTTTGTGCTTGATGCAGAAGGTTGATGGCTTCTTTCGTTTTCCTTGAGTTAATCAGCTGTTCAGCTTGCATGCACATGTTGCGCACGTCATCGCTCATGGCAATCAGGACGTGGTTGTGCCGGTTGGAGCCGTCGCTGTGGCGGAGACCGCAGACGTCCTCGTCACCGGTTTGACCGGCCCATCCTGGGTTTGATATCGCCAGTGTGCAGAACGAGACTGCGATGAGCGCACATCTTCTCGCTACCGACCTTCCTTTCAAAAGGGGGCCGATTCGAACAGCACTCCGGCAAATTGTGTTTTTCAAAACGGTGCACTCGTCAGGGTTTAAGGTCATATACCACCAGAAACGTCCGCCTAAATAGTAAAGCTTACTTTTATCGAACTGATTATCATGGAATATAGATCTGGTGACGACGGTCGGAGCAGGAGCGAGCCCGAGTGTGGCCTACCCCACAAGATTATAACGAAGCTGTACAACAGCCTCAAATCTGCTTCTCGGATCTCGAGCTGAGGAGATGCCGGGTCGAGCTGAATCACCTGGGGCTGCCGCGTCCGATGACAGGTGCCTTCGCCAGCGTTTATCGCCTTTCGAATTTGTCCGGTACGTCGTGGGCGGTCAGATGTTTTCTCGAACATCGCGATGACATGAAGGAGCGTTACAGCGCAATCAGAAATGCTGTCGTTGGCAGCGCCGCCAACAATCTCTTCGCCGATTTCGATTACATAGAGCGCGGCATCAAAGTGAAGTCCGACTGGTATCCAATTCTGAAGATGGAATGGATTGATGGTGACAGTCTGGACAAATACCTGGACCGCCATGTAAAGACAAGATCGAAGGTTGTGAATCTGCACAAGCAATTTCGGGATCTGGCAGAGAGGCTGAAAAAATCTGGTATCGCTCATGGTGACCTTCAACATGGCAATATTCTCGTTACCGACAACGGTCTTCGCCTGATTGACTACGACGATATGTTTGTTCATGCGCTAAACGGCAAGGTCAGTCATGAACTTGGGCATCGTAACTTTCAACATCCATTTCGCAGCAATCAAGATTTCACTGCCGAGCTGGACAACTATGCTTCTTGGGTTATTGATTTATCTCTCAAGGCTCTCGTTGTTGACCCTGATATCTGGCGTGATTTCAATGGTGGCGATGATTGTTTATTGTTTCGGCACAAAGATTTTAAAGATCCTGATGATTCGCAGCTTTTGAAGACCCTCATGACTCACGAACAGAGCGATCTGCGCGACTCCGCGATGCTCTTCCGTGAGGTCATGAGGTTAACTCCTGGTCGCATCCCTGACTATCATTCAGATGCGCGCGAAGTTGAAAAGCTCGTTCACCTTGAAAGTATCGAAACGATTTCCGATTCCGAACGCAAAGTTTTTGGCGATGATCGGGAGGAACCGGAGAAGATTCCGAACAGCGATGCCTTTGAAATGTCCTTTGTTGACTACGATCGCTGGCTCGCCACAATAAATCAGAAACCGGAAACCTCAAAGAAAACACGTAAGGCGATCGATCGAGCGCGTGAAACCGGTGCTATCCTGTCTAAAAAAATATGGAAAGAGGTGGTATCGCATGTAGCACCATTCTCCTGGGCTCGAGGTGTGGTGGATGAGGCCAACAAGGAGTACGATGCCGGCAACATCGCCGAGGCTGTCAGGCTTTACACGGACGCAGTATCAGTTCTCAATCCGCGAGATGACGATAACAATCGCGCGCGAGACGATCGGAGCTTGCAGTCGGCCGAACTTCTCTGCGAGATTTTGATCAATCTGGGTTACTGTCACGTGCAGAAGCAACAACTCGGTACCGCAGCCCATTATTTCAGTGAGTCTCAAAAGAAAGCAAAATACAATCAAGAGTTGGGTCAGGCCAAATTGCAAGCTACTCTTCTATTGGCGGCTACATATTTTGAACTCGATCAACGTGAGCGTGCATTTCGCAGTATTAAAGAGGTCGCTGACTCCAGCGAAGTGTTGATGGTTGCCGTAAGGGGCGAGAAGGATGGCCCATTCTCCACCAGTCTGACACTGCCTGCGATGCTCACGGAACTCGGGCATAGCTATCTTTTGACCGGTGAAGTTTCGAACGCTCAATCCGCCTATTTGGCCGCCATGGAAGCGAGCCCCTGGGTGAAGGAAGAACGCGAGACCGAGCGAGCCAGGTTAATCGTAGCGCGAGCAGCGGCTGGATATTGCACCTCAAGAATTTTGGAGTCGGAGGTGGAAGACTCGGTTAAACAGTTCTTCGAGTTTGTCGATATTGAAACGCAAGCCGACATACTTCCGCAGTTGATGCGTAGTGAACTGCGAGGAGCGCTGAAATCCGAGTGGAAATTCGGAGAACTCATGCGTAACATCGGTCACCATCTCGACTTGCAAGAAAGGCACGAGTTGGCTCAACTCGCCTACACCACCGGACTGACAGTGTTGCGAATGTGCAACGAAGGCAGCAAGTTGCAATTGAAGATTGCCGATTGCTTGTTGGGCTTGAACAAGGTTTTGGAAGCCGTCGCCGTAATTCATGATGGATACGATTGGTCTAAGGGGCATTCGCAAACTTTGTCCGAGCAAATGCATCGCATTGATGACATCAATCACGCTCTTGTTGTGAGCACTGTGGTCTTCGATGATGAAACACACAAGAACCGCTATAAATGCCTTGATGCGCTGGTTAAGAACTGTCCGAGCATCGAGCTCTTTGACAAAGCGATACAAGAGTTGGAATTGACTGAACTGGCTGAGAAACTCGCATTTGCTGAACTGATGTTGGAGTTGGCTCGTGATTTGAAACAGGTCGGTCGCGATCGTGTTGCGAAGAGTGCTTACGCTTCCGCATTCCGAGCGTTTAAAAAAGCGACTACGGATTCCGGCTACGGGTCTTCGATCATGGAATGCCTGCTAGCGATGGGTGATCTGGACATAGCTGCGAACCTGTTGTTGGACAGCGGCAAATTGGAAGACATGATTCGATTGATGGTCAGTGTCATGATCAATCAAAACAATTACGATCGCACTGCTATATGCGAACTCATGTCGAGAGTCGCTGATGTTCAAATGGCGCGCCCGGCTGTCTCTGTGACTGAAGCCGAAATCAGACAAACTATAGATCTGCTTATGTGGTGTGCTGGCGAAGATGTTTCGTTGATTGAATCGACAAAGCAGAGGGCGGAACGCTGGGTTGCAAACCGAGAGATTGCTTTCGCTCACAATCTCGTGGAGCAAGGAAAATTCGCAGAGGCAATCGAAGTTTTTGAAAAGCATGAAGGTGCGGCTGGCGGTAACGTGCTTCAGGTTCAAGAAATTCTGATACTGCGTTATCTGTCTTCCGCTCTGATTGATAGAGAGCGCGCCTACGTCACGATTGCCGATGGCTACGCCTTCGGCTGTGCCGTCGATCAGCTCAAGGGCATGCAAGAGAAAAACACTCTGACTCCATCGTTTGCCGCCAAGGTCGCAGAGCTTATTCGCAGTGCCAGCATCTCCGGCTCAGAGCGATATGTGGAAGATGTCTATGCGATTTTCTGCGGATGTGGTCGCGGATTCGAAAATGCAGTTTTGAGTTTACGCGACATTCTCTCTCCAAACTCACGGAAGAGGATTGAAAAACGACTTAACGTCAAAGGAAACGAAGATGTTGTAATCTCGATTTCGGATGGCAATTTCGAATTGGCAATCAGATCTCCGGATCAGGTCTCGCAAAAAGATACGATACCACCAGGCACTGAGGATGGTGGCATTGATTCCTGGCGACAGATGCACAAGACATTCTTCTTGATCGATCGTGAAGACTATGTCGGTGCCATAGCGGAGTTAGGGCGTCGGATATTGGCTAGTAACGACAATAAGTTCCGGTGTGATGCGATTCTTCTGCGCGGATTTTGCCAGTATCTTCTACAAGATAATGTCGGAGCCGAGCGTTCTTTCAAGCAAGCGATTTACATCACCAATCGCAAGGATAAACTGCGGCATACGAAGATTTCGATGTGTATCTTCTTGATTTTCAGCCGCACGAGAGACAAAAGCAGGTATTTGCGGCAAATAGTTGATCCTACTTTGACGCAGAAAGACTTGTTTAAAATAGGCACGCAACTTGCCGGCATAACGATGAATGAACGTGATGATCTGGCTGACTACCTGGCGCTCGAACTGATGAAAACGGCTGAGAAAGGCGAAAAGACCAGCATGACTGCGCCTAAGATGTATCGTGCGGCGCTGGCGATTTTAGGTGTTCGCGATCAGCGTCGAAGGTTGCAAATTGTTTTTGCTCTGGATGCCATTGGTAAATATCGTGCCGCATCAATTGTGCTTCAACATCACATTCAATCCGATGGCGTGTACGATGATACCGCGGAACTCATCGCCAAGCTCGCACGCCGTCATATCAGAGTGTTGGCGACGGATCGGATCAGTCAGCTCTATACGAGTGCTGGCGTAGATTTTCAAAAATATGTCCACGGTGCAGAAGAGCAAAACACCGTAACCAATCTCGTGAATGTGCTCAACGGTTCTGAGCCCAAGCGGCTGCTAATGGATGTTCGCCATGATATCATCGGCTATTATGGACGCGGCCGTCTTTCTGCGGATCTTTGTAAACGCCTAGCAATTTCGATTACAGAGGGCTTGCTTGAAGATCCTACCGGCGAGCGCCGAAACCGCTTTCACAATGAGCTGCTGGCCATCTCCCGTGTCATCGAGAAAGCTGATTCGTCTGCGGCATTTTCAATCAACCAGGTTCTTTCCTCTGTCTCCATTTCAAATGGTGGCGCAGATGGTGACAAGAGCAATCCTGTGGATGACGAGCTGTTCCCGCTGGTTGCTGATATTTAGTAATTTGGTAAACAGTAGTCCGGTTATTGTGTGATGCGCCAGCCCAGTTGGTCGAAGGCTTCGCGAAGCATAATTCCGTTTCGATGACAATAATGAAGTGCGATTACGGCCATTTCGAGTTTGCATTCGCCGCGCTCTAATATCTTTTGACATTGAACGGCTGAGTGCAACGTTTGTTCGGAAATACGGGCGCTGCCGGTTAAATATTTTGACACTTCTGCTCCTGAGTTGACGAGCTGCATCGCGTACCGGTGCTCCACTCCGGTAATCAAATCGCACTCCTTAAGCAGATCGATAACCTTGGCTAAATCAGCCCGTTCTTGCAACCCCTTCGACGGCAACTGTGCGTAAAACGTCCCGGACCGTGTTTGATTGGAAATCCACTGGTTATCCTGGTTGATCTGATCGACACTCAAGAGCCGCTCCAATTCTGCTCCCAATTGCTTTGCCGATTGGAAACGATCTTCAGGTTTCTTCTCTAAAGCGCGAAAGATTATTGACTCTATCTGTGGTGGCACCGCCAGGTCTGGACAGACGTGGGCAAATGGTTCAAGATGCCCAGATACTTGCATCTGCATTGTAATCATGGCGTTCTCACCTTCAAACGGTCGCACGCCGCTTATCGCTTCGTACATGACGCAGCCGAGGGAGTATATGTCGGAGCGCTCATCGAGTTCTACTCCCATGCATTGTTCCGGACTCATGTAGAACGGACTGCCGAAAACATCTCCTGTTTGAGTCAATCGCTGTGCCGTTTTTCCATCGACTATCTTTGCAATTCCAAAGTCTATTAGTTTTGCAAGATTCGAATTTTCATCCACCTTGATCAACATTATGTTGCTTGGTTTCACATCGCGGTGAATCACCCGGTGGGTGTGCGCGTGATGAAGAGCCGAACAGATCTGCAAAAAGATAGTTAGAAAACGCCGTACTTCGAGCGGTCCATCAATCTTGAGAAGTTGTTGCAGCATCTCGCCGTCGAGATATTCCATCGCTATGTAAGGCAGACCGTAATCAGAAAATCCGAAATCATAAACTGTTACCAGATTCGGATGGCGCAGACCTATAGAAGATTTCGCTTCACGCTCAAATCTTTGGACTGCATCCTCATCTTCTACGAGATGCGGGTGCAGGACTTTTAACGCGATCAGGCGGTTATTGGGAACATCAACAGCCTGGTAAATTCGTCCCATGCCACCATGGCCGATTTGCTGAAGTATGCGATAACGTGTTGCAAATTGTTCGTTGTGAGCGAGCTTGCGATACGCCTGGGCGTCGTTGGACGGGCTCTCTCCAAGAGGAGAAGGATGTGATGGTGTTTCCCTCTTTGGTGCCGGCGGTGGTGCCGCCATAGTCTTTAAAATGAGCAAATGTATTTCGTCCGGATTTTCGGTTGTCTTGCTCCACAGCTCCGTGCTCACGTTCTGTGCGTCCGCAGTCAGCTTCCAGGTGGGCTCACCATCTGAGCCGTCCGTGTAGCAGATTGAAAGGGCGAATCGAGGTTCCATCTCAGACTTCTGCCACTTCATATTGAATTCATGCGGAGCATTTTGGGCCGCACGTTGCATCAAGAAAGAAACATCCGGTTTCGATGGCGATGTAGTGTCGACAGATTCATACTTGCGTTGATTGCGAAACGCGTCGTGAAAAGTCATTGATATGATCGAACCAGGTAGGGTTTTACTCGTGCGAGTGTCTCAATAATATTTACCCTTCAACCAACTTTTTATCGTGGATAACTATAAAGGTTGGATTAAAGTCGGGTTTTCCATCCCAGTTCTTCCAGCGCTTCTTCAAGGCTGATGCGACTGCGCTGGCAGTAATGCAGAGCGATGATCGCTTTCTCCACTTTCATTTCGTCATGCTCGATCAGGTTCTGCAATTGCACGGCGGAATGGAGAGTCTTGCCGTCGATGATACCACTTGCCACCAAGTAATTTCCGAGTTCTCTACGTCCGCGTTCATCCAGTCCAAGAGCCTTCTGCAGCTCGGCATCAGTGATCAGACCGGCTTGCTTGAGAAGTTTTACAATCGACAAAAAATTTGCAGTAGCAGGCTGATCCTTACCGGTGTCAGGTTGAATTGTGTAGAACGTTCCTGACCGCGTTTGCTTGGTTATGTAATCCTCTTCTTCACGGTCTCCACGAGCCAATCTTTGCAGGTCGAGGCTGAGCGCCTGCACGGTTTGATACCGCATATGGGGCTCTTTTTCGAGGCACTTCATGATGATCGCTTCCAACTCCGCCGGAATATTGGAGTCGGGTCGCATTTGCGCAAACGATGGTGGCTTCACATTCACGTGCATGTAAATCGTCTTGTAAGCGTTGTCTCCTTCGAATGGACGCTTACCGATCACGGCTTGATACATCACACATCCTAACGAGTAAATATCGGAGCGTGCGTCCAGCAGGATGCCTTTGCATTGTTCCGGACTCATGTAATACGGACTGCCGAAAACATCTCCGGTCTGCGTCAATTTTTGCGGAGTTTCTTCGCCGTGTGGTTCGATTTTTGCGATGCCGAAGTCGAGTAGTTTTACGAGCTCCACATTCTGAGGGGTTTTCACCAGCATGATGTTGCTCGGTTTCACATCGCGGTGAATTACACCTCGAATATGCGCATGACTCAATGCAGAGCAAACCTGATAGAAAATAGTCATGAAGTGACTTAGTTTAAGCCGACCTTGATCGCGAAAAATTTGCTCCAGGCTCGGACCGTCGATGAATTCCATGACCATGAAAGGCAGTCCTTCCGCCGTTTCTCCATGGTCGAACACCGCCACGATGTTGAGATGGGCGAGCGCCATCGTCGCTTTGAATTCTTGTTGAAAACGCTTCTCCGGCTTCTTCTTTTTGACTTTGTTCTCGGACAAAAGATGCGGATGCAATAACTTGACCGCGACCAATCTGTCCTGCTGTTTCAAATCCTTGGCTTTATACACGCGGCTCATTCCACCGCAGCCTATTTCTTCGATTACTTCGTATCGACCAAGGAACAGTTGTTCGGTTTGCTTCGCACTGCCGATTTCCCCCGCGCTCTTTCGGTTGGCTCGTGGATCGTTTTCGGGGTCGGTATCACTGAGAGGCTTCGGTGGAGCCGGTCTCTGGGATGGATTTCGTGCGCGTTTTTGCACGAGATTATAAATCTGCTCCGGATTTTCGGTGGTCACGCTCCAGAAAACTGTGGGCGGATCTTCGTTCTCAGTGCTCAAAACCCAGGTCGGTTCCACTCCGTCGATCAAGTACGTGACCGTGAGCAGATATTCTGAGCCATCGCTCAGTTCAAACCTGGCAAGTTCGGAATGCGGTGAGGATTCCTCTGCCAGTGCCATCAGGGCGGCCAGATGCGCGCGATTCGGAGGCGCTTTGTGCGTCTCTTGTCTGTTAGCAGATTCGCCCTCGGGGATGCGCCCCGCTGCGTTATCAAGCGTCATTCGACTTTAATCCCGGACAGGTCCATAAGAGTCTCTTACCCACTGATCAGCATATTCTTCCCTATCTCTGATCATAATATGCTGCTGTATATCTGCAGGATATCGTGGGGATCGGCATCATCACTGGACGTTCGCGGGCTGGGCGCCTAATTCACCAACATTATTCGACTTGGTTAAATTTCAAGCGAGGCTAAAGCATGAACTGCGCGATTTTTGCGGGGTTTCAGTCGGTATGCTGCGTTAGCCGCTGCTTTGCTTTCTTGTAGCTTCCGGCTCCTGATACTCAGTCTATGGGCGCCTGGCTTATCGGTCACTGCGTTTGTGTCTCGCGAATCCTGCACCGGTAAGATCTAAGCGCTTCGAAACCGAACCATGATTGTGAACCTGGTCACCATTTGTATTCCTGCAAGCGTCGGTTTTGCTGAACGCAATGCTCGCATTGGGCGTGCCTGCTGTCACCAAGCAGCCTGTCGGCTGGATTCTTGTCTCCTGCGTAATAGCGGTCTCCGATTTTCAATGGTTTTGGAATCATCTCCTTGCGCCATTGCTCTTCGGCTTTCAAAACTGCATCGGCGTTTTCTTTCGAGCCTTCGACCAGGATTCCACGTTCGTTTCTGATGTACCTGGATTTGCCTTCTGTTTTGCCATAACGTGCGTCAATCAGCGTCTGGTCCCAGGACTTGCAAATGTCATAGAGCTGCGGACTGGAGTTCATCAACATTTGCCGCTCCATTCGAAACATCGACATACCCTCAGCGTGCATTTCTCCCGGGTTGTTGAAGTAGTTGGTGGCAGGTCGCAAAATCGCAATTCGCTGCATGGCATTGCTGTTAATCCCTCTCTTGGGGTCTGGTTTTCCATCAACAATCGGTAGCCATTCGCCGTCGCCTCTGACCCACTCTTTGCCGTCTCGATCTGACAAGAAATATTTTGCCTGGTTCGTGTCGTACCTCCAGCCCAATTTCGAATTCAATTCTTTGGTAAACGCCGGTGCGCTGTTCGCGCCCCATTCAGTGGCTCCCCAATTCTCGTACTGTTCGTGATGTACCAATTCGTGTTCCAGAGTGCCCTCCAACGCGGTCCAGCCGGTCGGTCCCGTGTGCTTCGGCATTATGATTATTTGACCTTTGTCGTCAGTTCTCCGGTACGTGCCCCAAAGTGTGCTTCCATCGGTTTGCTTCCCGGCTTGCACAAAGGAAATAGACAAGTTTTTCACATTCATTTGCTGATTACGATGCAAAATCACTTCCAACGTTTTCAGCTCTGCCTCCGTGGGAGAACGGCATGTAAAGTCCTTTTCGTACCTGCGAATTTGCTCACCGGGCTTTGTTATCTTTACGCCCCATTCTTTTTCGATGGTTTCTTGTTTTTCAACAATCTTAGCTAACGCATTTGAGCGCGCTTGAATCTTACTCTCGGCACCGAGTGGTGTCTCTGAGTACTGACCGAACCGATCGATACCGATGTGACCGTTCCAAATCTGATTGTCCGGTCCGGTCCAGGAAACTCCATTCTTGCTAAACCATTCTTCGTCGCCAATTTTGCTTGAAATTTGTGTACCCGAACTGTCTTTTGTGATCGAATATGTGACACCATCAGCGGTGACCATGCTTTTGATTGTGCTTCCGTCTTTTAATACTTGCGTGGTCACTCCGGTATCGCCATTGGTGAATGTTATGATGCCCGTTTTATCAACTGAGACCGAACCGGTAAAACTGTCGGTACCTTCTGAACCTCGGCGCACCCACAGTTTGCCGTCCTTGCTGTCCCATTCGCCACGCTCGTCTTTCAAATAGACGACGTCGCCTTTCTCGTTGACTTTTGATTTGTATGTTCCAGTAGCATCTGTCGTGATGCGCTTCTGTGGATCCCAGGTTTCCTTCAGTACGGACTCCCAGAGCATTGACTGCTCACGGCGATCGAGTGGAGATCTTGAAAATGCCTGTTCGAAAGTGTTCATGCCATGATTCTCTTGCTTGAACAGCCTGCGATATCCTCATGAGACGGCCGATTAAAACGTGTCGTCAGTGGCGGCGCGACGGGCTGGAGGACTTGCAAAGCCGTGAGTGCTTAAGTCAAGCAACGACTCGTGACGTTCGGTCACGGTCCATAAAATAATCTGAGCGAGCAATCGAGGGTGTTTCGGTATCCATCAAGATCTTATAATCCGCGCGTGAGCTTTTTGTTCCTCAAACTGTGTAAACCCGCACATTCTGATTCCAATCCACGGTAATATTACTCAGTTACATGACCCGGGCGGGCCGCAACGTTGACTGAGCCAAACAGAGTGGATTCTGAACAGCAACTCGTGAATAAAATCACGCTGCACTTGATTCCGTTTATGCTGATACTGTATGTAGTGTCATATCTGGATCGTATAAACATTTCGTTTGCGGCATTACAGATGAACAGAGATTTGAATATCTCTGACGAGGCGTTTGGACTTGGCGCAGGAATTTTCTTCTTCGGCTATTGCCTTTTCGGCATTCCAAGCAATCTCGTGATTCAAAAATTCGGTCCACGACGCTGGATTTCATCGATCATGATCCTCTGGGGTTTCGTCACGATCGGCATGTGCTTCGTTAGAAATCAAATCGACTTTTGCATTCTGCGATTCGTTTTGGGGATTGCTGAGGCCGGATTTTTTCCTGGAATGATTTTGTATCTCACATACTGGTTTCCACCGAAATATCATGGTGCCGCGGTCGCGCGTTTCATGGCGGCAATTCCCCTTGCTGGGCTGCTTGGCAGTGGCGTAGCAGCATTCGCCCTCGGTCTGAAATTTGGTGGACTGGCTGGTTGGATGTGGTTGTTTATCGTCACCGGTTTGCCCGCCATTCTTCTTGGGATTGTTGTGCGATTTTGGTTGCCGGACCGTCCGCGCAACGCGAAATGGTTGACGGCGGAAGAGATTGTTGCTGTCGAGCGCATGGTCGAAGTTGACGTATCTGTCCCGAAGAGTTCGGACAAGGTCGATCCGATTAAAGGCTCCAACGATAACGAAGCTGAAACCAAAGGTGGTGCCTCGTCAGGCTTCTTCGAGACGCTGAAAGACTTTTATGTGTGGCGCTTCGCTTTGCTCTACTTCACTTTGACGGTCAGCATGTACGGTTTTCAACTCTGGTTGCCACAAATAATCAAGGCGTTTGGCTCTCTCGATGACACTGCGACTGCGCTAATTTCTGCTGTCCCGGCACTCTTTCAAGCTCTCGGCATGTTGGTTATCGCCGGACATTCGGATAAGACTGGAGAGCGTCGATACCACATCGTGCTCGCAACAATGTGTACTTTTCTCGGCTTGGGTGTCTCGTGTTTTGGTGATCACGCCTGGCTGAAACTGGCAGGCTTAAGTCTGGCAGCATTTGGAATTTGGGGGTCGGTCGGTCCGTTTTGGGCGTTAACCACAAATTCGTTGAAACGCTCATCGCATGCGACAGGAATCGCCGTGATTAATTCCGTAGGAAATCTAGGTGGATTCGTCGGACCGAGCATAATCGGTGTTGTGAAACAATACTCACATGGATTCAACGATGCTCTGATAGCGCTGGCGGTGGCATCGGTGCTGGCTGGTGTTATCGCGTCGACATCTCCGAAAGTTTCTTCAGGTAAACCTTCGGAGTAGGTGAAATATGGAACCGGGGTATTGCGCGAGATTATGTCCGTATGAATTCAACAACTGGAAGATCGAAAAAATTCGAAAGTTAAATCGATAAAGGAAACCATATGTCAGAATCGAAACCAACCGTTGCGGATAGCAACCACGACGTTTACAAACTTTGGACCCCAGTCAACATTCGGTACGGAGATACAGATCGGCAGGGGCATTTAAACAATGCCGTCTACTGTACTTTTTTCGAATCGGGTCGTTGCGCATTTCTCTTCGATGAGCAGGGTGAATCGGTGGCAGGCGAGGGAAAAAGTTTTGTGATTGTGAAACTAACTCTCGACTATCTTGTTGAGATCAATTTTCCGGGTGTAGTCGAAGTTGGAACCCGCATTCTGAAGATCGGTAAGTCATCTTTCACTGTAGGACAGGCGCTCTTTAAAGACGGCATTTGCTGCAGCACGGCGGAATCAATTATTGTTCAGCTCGATGCGGAATCCAAAAAATCTTCGCCAATTACTGATAGGCTTTTCGCGCGTTTGAAAGAACTTAGTTAGTGTGGAAGACCGAATAGAAAGTAAACCATGCACATCGCGGCGAGAACATATGAACCCGAATTGAGTTCTTTCCATCTACCGCAGGCAACTTTCATTATTACGTAGAGAACCAGTCCGGCTGTCAATCCGTTGGCAGTGTTGTAGCTGAAGATCATCAACGCAATCGTCGAGATTGCTGGAACTGTCTCGGTTAAATCTTCCATGTCGATCTTCTTAAGCGAACCAAGCATTAACACACCGACTGCCATCAATGCTGGTGCGTATGCGTAGGACAATTTCTGAAACGGTGTGATCAATGGCAGGAAAAATAACGATGCGAAAAACAGCAATGCTGTAATCACAGAGGCAAGCCCGGTGCGCGCACCTTCACGGATGCCTGCTGCTGATTCGATGAATGCTCCGCTGGTTGAAGTGCCGATTAAACTGCTGGATATGCAGCAAAGCGCATCAACGATCATTGGTTTTTCAACGTCCTCGAAGTTTCCGTTCTCATCCAGCATATTTCCCGCCGCTCCAACTCCGATCAGCGTGGCCAGAGTGTCAAGAAAGCTCATCAGGAACAAGGTGACGAGGATCGGTAGAAAGCTGAGCTGTAGTGCGCTCATGATGTCGAGCTTTAGAAAGATTGGATCGAGCGTGTAGTCTCCCGTGAATGGCATAGCGAAAACACCCTTGGGCGCTTCGCCGTATCCAAGCACAATTCCGATGACGGCCGTCGCTGCGATACCGATTAAGATTGCCCCTCGCACTCTCCGATTCAACAGGACACAGGTGGTGATGAATCCGAAGAGAGACAGAAGAACTTTCGGATCGTGCCAGTTTCCAATCTTTAGTGGAACAGGTGGTGCACCCAGCAAGTTCGTTCCATGTACTTGCAATGCCTCCACGGGCATTCCGCTGGCTGCACTGGTGACGATACCAACCTGATACAGTCCGATGAATGTTAGGAATAAACCAATCCCCGCTGCAAAGCTGTGTTTCAGGCTGGAGGAGATGGAATTTGCCAGCCAGGGACGAAGGCGAAAAAGTGACAGACCGAGAAATGCGACGCCGCTGAGAAATACCGCACCAAGTCGTTGTTGCCAACCAATTCCCATGGCCGCCAGACCAAAAGCTATGAATGCGTTTTCCCCCATGTAAGGAGCGACAGCAATCGGACGATTGGCGTAAAGACCCATCAAAAGGCAGCCGAGGACTGATGCGATTATCGTCGCCACTGTTGTCGGGCCGGTCGGGAAACCTGCGAATGACAGTATTGCCGGATTGACAACTATGATGTACGCCATAGTTAGAAACGTTGTTGAGCCGCCGAGCAACTCAATCTTGACAGACGAACCGCGTTCTTTAATTTTGAAAAATTGATCTAAGCCCACGCCGATATTCCCGGTGCGTATTGAATCTGCATTATATCAAACGGTGAGGATCGCGAATTGCTGAGCAACCTCACCAAGAGACAACGACGGCTGGAGAAATCTCCGGCCGTCGTTAGCCCTGCCCCATTAAATCGTTCAGATGATTGTAAACGCTTCGTTTGTCGAATCGATTACATTCACCATTGGTGGTATCAGGAGAACAGATTGGCGTCTCTTGCTGAGGCGACAAACCAGTTAACCAATCCAGGTGTCGTCATTCCGGCAAAGACGATTGCTGCTCCGATTGCCACACGCATGCCTTGTGTGAATCGAGCGTTGATTCCCAGCAGGTTGTTCACTGTTGAGCGAATAAACAGTCCATGCAGGATGATTATTGATCCAAACATCATTCCAGCTAACTCAATCATGTTGGAGATGATATTCAGCAATGCCTCGAGGTTGGCCAGGTTGTTGACTCGCACAGTTCCGGCGGTGTTGACACCCATGATTGATGTCGCGTCTCCGCCTTGCGCTCCGATGGTACCGTTGGTGGCACCCTGAAGTTCAGGCGCAGAACCATCCGTCGCCTCGCCGCTCGATGTATCGGTAGTCTCCTGATTGGCATTGGTATTAGCATCAGACCCGATGACAGCTACGCAACTCACAGGTGACACAAATTGGTATGCGACTGCTATGCGTGCCGCTTTACTGGCTTGCTTGTTGCGAATAAACCCGTCGACTGTGTTTCTTGCATTCAACAACAGCAACTCGGTTTTGTCTCGACCTTCAAGCACCGTAGCTCCGGGAATCGATTTGTCCGTCATCGAATAGGACACGACAAATTCTCTACGTCCGGCTTGCCACTTACTGAAGAAGTCCGTGAGATCCTCTGTCAAGTTGTCTGTTCTTTGAATCGGAGAAAACGGACCGACTTCAGCATGGTTTTTGAAGTACTCCAGGGTGTCAGTGCAACCGGTATCCAGAGCGAGTTCAAAGAACGAAGGATGGGCTCTGAACGGAGACATGATGTAAATATCTTTGTTCAAGCCTGGTTGTGGCCCGTGAATCCAGAGGACGGCACCACCCTCGGTTTCACCTGCAATTTCTGCAGCGTTGACCACTGCTTTCAAGTTATCCTGTCCTCCGGCAAATTGAATTTTGTCGAGTTGCGGGAGTGCTTCCTGAAGTGGAGTCGGTTTACTCAAAACATTGGTTTCGCGTGATGCCACTCGCAACCAAACCGGAACGCTCGACGGCACTTTCTGTAGTGCTTCCTTCAGCTTAGGCATGTGTTCTTTCAAAGCATCAGAGCCGTCCAAAACTACTAGCAATCGCTTCGGCGCTTTGCTTATCACTTCGGTGATCGTGCGAACCGCGTAGCGAGGGCCGGGTGGAAGTTTTTTCGCTGCTTTCTTGCTGCGTTTATCTCGGTTTAGCACCGACCTGACATCTTCGATTTGCTGTTGAACCGCACGACTGCCATCAATCATCAAGACTACCTGCTGGCTGTCCGCTTTCTTTGCTTCTTCTTCGAGGCGCTTACGCTCCTGTTCTGCCTTCCAGCGTTTCAGTTCCATATCCGTTGCGATTTTGTCGACTGTTACAACTGGCACCATATTCGGTGGTCGTTTTGCTGTGATAATTAGAGGTGTATGTTCGAGTTGAGATTTTTCCAATTTTCCGCTAAGTACTTCGCGTCCTTGTAGTCCTTTAGATGCAATGATATTCTTCTGGCGGCTGGACAGCTTATCGGTTGATTCGAGGGTGAGAAGGTGTTCTCCCTCAAGACTAAAGTTGCTTGCGATAAATCTGGGGAACGTCAAACTGGTTGACTCCAAAGATTCCAGTTTTAGCGGGACTACAATAGATAAGTTGACCTTAAGCTGCTCGTCATTTGGAATCGGATAGCAGTGAAAAAGATAGCGACCTCGACCAAGATCCGTGATGATGGCTGGGTTGTCGTGTCCTACATCGACCCAGTTGATTTGCGCGTCACCTTCCGCTTTACCAGCGGCTGCAAATGCTGCGTCCAGAGGATCACCGTTGCGATAAACGGTTAGACCATTGATAACCGCTCCTGGTGGCAGAGCTAACTCCGCGCGTGCCTCTTGCGGAGAGTCAGTATTATTACGGAAAACATAGGTCCAGTTGATCGTCGTTGTTAACGCATTTGGACTGACCATTCCGTTGAAGGCAGAACGAGCCAATTCCAGTCCCTTCACCGGTGTGCCGACGACATGCCGTCTCAAGTAATCGTCGGACATAGAACTGAAATCTGCACTATTCTCGTCACCGAGCGGCTTTCCGCATACGGTGAAATAAAGATTGGCCATCTCGCTATGTTTAACCGGGATGAACAAACCAGAAATTCCGGTTGCGCGCGCATCGGAAGTCTCCATTCGCAATTCCCGCTCCGTATCAAGCGAACGTAAGAGTGCAAGTCCTTTTACTCGTTCTGATTCTTCCGGCGATAAAGCTTGTTGTTCTGCCATTCGAACATACCATGATCGGGCCTCGCATCCAGCGAATGCTGCGACTCCGAGGATTAAACCGATCGCGGTGTACGCTATTATTCGCGAGCGACTGCTGACGAATTCTCGCTGGAGCCTGGTTCTATTCACCAGGTAAATTCCTACAACTGCGGTTGTTAGAGCTTGCATTCCGATGAAGAAAAATCCAGTGGAGAAATCTGTGCCGATAGCCGACTGCAATTCCTGATAGCCTGCTGGAATGGCTGCAAATGACAGCCCTGCGATAATCATTGATGTTGCGATTGCGGCACCAACTAGCAAGCCGCGCAGTACTGAAAACCGCAGATCGTTTTTGCAAAGTGACGACCAGAGACGATAGTTTGCGAGTGGAATGGCTGCCAATAGCAGTAATTCGACTATTGTTTCAACTGGGTGATTGAGCATGACCAGAGTTATTCGCTTCGGGCAAGAAGCCATGGACATGGCTGCAAGAAGTAGCGGTGTAGCCACTCCGAACGCCATAACGGCGATGCCATCGATACCGGTCCAAACCCGCTTCACCGGTGGTGGTGGCGGCACCAGGTCGTCTTCCCAATCGAGACCTTCCTGATCTTTCTCGTTTTCTGATTGCTCTCCATCTTCATTGCTTGACTCCTCGTGTTCTTGACCATTCGGTTCGCTGTCTTCTTTCGGTTTGGTCGTTTTTGATTTTTTTTGTACCGACTTTTCGTCCGGTTTTAATCCACCAAAACGCATGTTCTCGAAGATTTGCTTGACGAGCGCGATTGGATTACCTTTGTCGTTTTCGTCCGCCGTAGCTTGAGAGGCATCTTTTGTTCGATTGGCACTGCATTCGGTGCCGGCAGCATGTGCATGCTGAGGGGCGGAACAATCAGTAGCATGGTGATAAACGTGAATATAACTGGTTGTCTGACTACAGCAGCTGCCGTCCGCCCGATGTGCTCCGGCTACGGAATGACCGGCAATCTCTCGTTGGAGAGCGGCATCGTAGCTGGTTCCACCGGAAGGGACAGGCTGTGATCCATTGTTGCCTGGATTGGCTCCGTCGGTGGTGCCATTCCCGTTGCTTGGAATTGGGCTATCACTAATAGACATGTTAATACCCCTTCTTTTAGTAGAAGAACATCTGGACGAACAGGGAAGACCTCGATGCCGGAGAGCATCGTGCGCTGTTGCCTTAGAGAGCTGTTTAGTAAGTTATTTGAAAAACCGGGCAAGTGCCCAGCGTCAATATTCTATTGAGCGGAGTCGAGATTTGCACCAGGGTTTTCCCGGAAATGTCGGTCGGTGTTTCTGCAATCGAAACTGAGATCGTTAGCTGGCGAAGCACCTCGGACTGCCTAACCACGCCTATTTACGGTCAGTATCCGACCGCGATCTGTTCCGGACGCTTTTGAAAGTCTTTCCAGGAAGTGATCAAAGATTTGGGTGCCGGGAATTTAGTATCGTAAACCACAATCACATTCGTGAGTGGACGGTTGGCAGGAACTATAATAGTGTCGTTGTGAGCCAAAGCTTTAGACGCGCCTCCGTCCAGGTTCATTGCGTTGGAACAGCCCATCGCTTTCATTACCTCAGCTTCTTTCTTCAGCGAAAGACCCATTAAAAACGTGACCAAATAAATTTTGTCTTTCGATGCGGGATAGCCGATGGCACAGCGAGGACCAATTCCGAGTACATGTGAGTCGGTAAAACCTTCAGCTTCAGCATTGATTATCACCTCGCCTTCGGTGACCAGGCGCGGACCGCATGTGATTGAGAACCAGTGTTGACTCCAATCTGGTTGACCTTGGATTCGAGCGGTGATCATTTCTGGCTCATTGTTTTTCTTGATGCCGAGGGTGGTGCCATAGTTTTCCCACTGGCTGTACTTTGTGTAACGGCCTCCACACACCATGTTACCCATCACGCGTTTCTGATCGTCTTTACTGAAGAACGTTCCGTTTTGAACAACCGCTCCATGGCTTCTTTTCACGAAGGAGGTAAACGCTTCATCACCATGAGAGAATTCAGCGCAGTTGGCCTGGTCCGCTTTATTCGCTAGTTCGATCGACATGAACATCTCGGGATCTTTTAGATCAATGGTGGCTTGGTAAAAAGGCACACCCTTCAAAGTGGCTTTCACAAACTTCAGCGGCTTGCCCTTGCGCGGAGGAAGTTCCTTCGGAAAGAAGAGAGGCGGGGTCAGGAGCGGTTCGATAGGCGGGGTCGAATGATACGCGAGTTGAACTACCGGATCCGCTGACGTTTCTTCCGTACTTTCATTGGTCGCTAATTCATTCTGTTCCTGTGACTGTGACGGATTCGCATCTGAAATTTGACTTGCACTGGTGTTGTCGCTCGCACTACCTACAGGTTTCTCGTCTCCTTTATCAGGAACTGGAACGCTAGAATTACCAGTGTTTGTGCTGGCTACCTCAGCGCGTTTCTCTCGTTCGACTTCCCTCAGTCTCTGTAATTCATTGAAGTCGATTTTTACTCTATATTCTTTTAGGTATGGAAAAATTTGATGTCGTTTTTCCGGAAACATAAAAAAGATAGCTAGCATCAGAAACGCTACCAGGATACATGGACAGACGACGCCCATTTTCAATGCCGTATTCGGATCAGTCTGGTAAGTTTGCATAGTGCAATTGTGCCCATCAAACCTTTTGCAGACACTGGAGAAAACCCTGAAATCATCAATCTCAATGAATTCGTAAGAATTTCCAAAACGGACTTGATGACGGGAAACATTTGTACTGCTGGGGTTTTCGGACTTTTGATCGGGTCCGAGCAGAGGTCGCGGTTGACGGTGTATATTGTTGAAAGTCGGTACGCTAAGGGTACGATCAAAGTTCGGACGCAATAGAGGACGCAATTCAAAGAGTATGACAGACAAACCGAAACGCATGAATATTCTCGGTGCGCTTGGTGACTTCACTATTTTGGTTCTGCTGATTGGCGGAGCTGGACTGGCGGGTTACTACATTGGCATCAATCAACGCCTCGCTCCAATCCAGTATGTCTACCCCGGTACACCAGGGGCAGTACCACTGTCACAAGTGTTCGAGTCGCAACAACCTAACACTGTAGTGATCGACTCAGCAAAAGGTGCTTCGGATAAGCCTGCAGATACATCGACAAAACCGGCTCAAACAACTCCAACGCCGACTGCCGCGGCGACAAAGCCGACGACTCCTCCGAAGCCTGCGGCCAGTTCGTCTCCTAAAAAACAGTCGAAGTTTTGGCTGACCTCATCGGGTGTAGACAACTACAACGGCTACTCGATCACCGTCAAAGTAAACGGCGAAACGGTAGATAACTTTTTCGGATCAGGAAAAACTATTGACGTCACCAAATTCGTCAAGAAGGGTGAGAACTCACTAGAGTTTGAATGCAAATATCTGGGTGATGATTACAACAAACACAAGGGTGAGAAAAACGCTGCGCTCACAGTGCAACTCGTGACTGGTCCTTCTATTAGAGAAGACTATCCACAGTCAGCTGTTCTACTGTCCTGCAAGCGCGACGCAACCGAAACGCAGGATTTTTCGGAGAAGCGCAGCTTCACCTCTAAGGACTAGTCGATGAAAGCCAAGCTATTCTTCATCACCATTTTCGCGGCCGCTGATGCTTTTCTAGGCGCATTCGCTGTTGGTTTCAACAGCCGACATGCCTTGATCGGTGATCCGTCCATACCTGCACCGAAGATAGAGAAAACTGTGCCGGCACCGACGACCACGCCGGTCGCAACTACCAAGGTCACCGAAAAGGCTGACGCAGCCAAGCCTGCTGCCAAGTCGAAAGATGCGAAGACAGCGGCAGCGAAAAAGTCGGCGCATGCAGATGCCGACAAGAAAGGCAAAGGGGCTAAAAAGACGGAGACTGGTAAACCGTCGTCGAAGGGCGAGAAATCGAAGACCTCGGCCAAGAGCAGTGACGCAAAAAAGCACGACGCAAAATCCAGCAAGAGCGATAAGTAACTTAGACTAACTCATTCAATTAGTCGGAACCTATCAGTAAACGCGGGGTTATCTGTTTCGCGCTAGGAGTGCTTTGATGCGCGCCTTCTTATGGGACCGGTGCTATCGACTGACGTTCTAATCAAGTGATTTTTCAGCGCTCTATGATTATTGCCATTTTACGGCGTTGACCCATACGCCAGACTCTGGAACTTTGTAAGCGTGAGGTTTTGATTCTTCTGCTACGACTTTTCCATCTTTGTCCAAAATCATCATTTTATATTCGACTTTCTGACCTGCTGGCAATGGGACAACCAGGATGTGATTTTTATCCTCAGAAAAGAGCATCGGGCCAGCAGCTTCCATCCATTCCTTCTGACCGCTTCCCAATCCGACTACGTTACCGGAAATGAATACTTGTTGATCATTTGATTTGACCGGAGCATTTGAGACGGCAATCCGAATCGGAATCAATTTTCCTTCGACAAACTTCATTTTTTGAGGTTCCGACACCGCACCACCTGCAGTGGTAACAGTTATTGAGTTGGAACCTCGGGCAAGATGAGGCGCTTTGAAAACAATCACATCATCTGCCCAGGAATCAATATCCACGGTTTCCGTGCCGATCTTAAGTGTTCCGCGCTCTGTACCAAAACCAGTTCCACGAATCGTAACCGGCGCACCGCCGTTGATCACATACGGGTATATTGAACCAATCAATGGCGAGGTGCTCTTAGACTTGACACACCATACTGCCACCGCGGACGGTTTCAACTCGAACGTGTTGGTTCCACCAAACTCAATGTCAATTGCTTCGCCTTTCAACTCACCACCCAGACTATCCGGGCATGTGCCCGCTGGGAGCGGCAATTTTACTTCCGCTAGAGAAACGGAGGCTGCCGGGTCTTTGTTAATCGCAACCACGGCGATATTGTCCCCGAATCGGCGTTCGAAGACATAACAGTTTTTCGAAACATGCAATGCTTTCTGGCGACCGTAGGCGAATGCCGGATTTGTTTTGCGCAGGTCGGTGAGTTGTTTGATTAGCCTGTAGCAGGGGGCCTCCTGGTCGAAACTGCTCATCCAGGCGCGGGTGTAAGGGTCGCCTCCACCTTTGGTGTCATCGTGCAGATATTGTTCCGTCCCATAGTATAAGCTCGGTGTTCCACGCGAAGTCATCAAAAGTGAGAGAGCTATGTTCAGGTTGTCCTTATTGTCGTTGAGACTGAGAAACCGGGGCATATCGTGATTGTCGATAAAGGTGACTAGCCCGTTGGCATCGGTGAAATCCTTGTATTCCTTTTCGATTACATCGTCTATTAATTTGAAGTCGGTTTCTTCTTTCGAACCCAAAACATTTCTTATTGCATTAGCAAATGCAAAGTCGAACATTGAGATGCCACCACTATTGGTGAACTTTACCGCATCGCGATACAGTGGTTCCTTCGTATCATTAAGCCACCACTCGGCCACGACGAAGTGAGGTTTCTTATTAAACAACGAATTCGCTACAGTCTGTTGCCAGCCCCAATTTGCGTGCTTTGCGGCATCTAGCCTGGTCGCGTCAGCACCGTGTTCGAGAAATTTCTCGGCTGCTGATTTCAGATATCGGTCGACGAATTCGTTTTCTTGATTGAAGTCGCCGAGATAAGCGAGTACGCCATATTGCAATTGATATCGGTCGTTGTAGTCAGTGATCGATTGTTGATGGTTGTAATACTTGCTTCTGTCGTTTTCCGTGTCGCCTCTGAATTGACCGTCATCCCAGAACGCTCCAAACTCGCCGTGATTATACTCACTGGTGTGATTCAGCGGCAGATCGACCATTACTTTGATGCCGCGCTTATGCGCATCTTGAACGAGTGCATCGAACGCCTTCCAGGATTTGCTTGCATCTCCGAAGTGTTCGTCTATGCGTTTGAAATCTCGGCCGTGATATCCGTGATATGGCGCTTGAACTTTTCCATTACCGTCCTGAATGACTTTATCGACGCAGTCGATTGCAGGAGAAAACCAGATCGCGGTTGCGCCTAAGCCTTGAATGTAGTCGAGCTTCTGGCGTATGCCTTCGAGATCGCCTCCCCAGTAGACTCCCCAGTTTTCTCGCTTTGGATCGAATAGTCCTTTACTGATTTCCGGATCGTCATTTGTCGTGTCGCCATTGAAAAATCGATCGGTGAAAACTTGATAAATTACTTCGTTCTTAAAATCGGTTGCCACCGCCGCCGGCATCAAGTCGGTATTTAGTGAACAGGAACCGGCGAGTAAAACGATCGCGCCAACGATGCCGAACAAATTTTTTCGCTTCATTTGCTTCAATGCTCCTGTTATCTCGACTGAGCTTGCAACTGGACAGGCTCTCTCAGTCCGGCTTCAACGACTCAGAAGTTGTTTTTGTTTGAATGTTTGAAACGCACGCTTAAACCTTTTGCGGTTTAAGCCCTGCAAAACTAGGCCCGACTCGGCATTGTTTAACATCGATATCTTGCCAAACTTTTCCGACCACATACGGTTCTTCCTGCAACCATTTATCAAGTTGTGCTCGGTTTTCGAATTCGCAGATCAAAACAGATCCGATCATTTTTTCGGCATCGTCCAAAATAGCCGCGCCATAGAGCATCGTCCCTTCATCGCGCATCTTGTCGCCCAATGCCAGGTGTGCAGTTCTTGCTGCCATTCTGCGATCTAGAGCTTGCTCATCTTTACCGTCGTAGCCGACTACGAGAAATTGCATGTTCACCTCCAAGTTCCGAGGTGTTTATCGTACCGCAAAAGTCCGCTGCAGAAGTCGGCTGCGGCATGATTTGATCGTTTTTGTGTAGACTCCTTGACTTCGACCAATCGAGGACTATTCGAGCAGCCATAAAAATAGCGGCGGTTTCGGAGACACACCCAGTTTTGAAAAACGCACCTTCTTGCCCGCAAGAGTTTTCATGACCGACTCGCCAGCGTCCGAACCCATCGCGATAATCTCGTATTTGTCGGCTCTGTCCTTAATGATAAATGGGTGGAAAAATGATGAGCCTTCCGGATCGAGACTCAAGTTTGGTTCGATTTTCAACGACTTTACCCGATTTTCCTCCAACTCCACGTTCTTGACCTTGGACGTAAGAGACTGCTTTTCCTCCGCGCGGCCGAACGCACCATCCTCAAATGTTTTCAACGACGCCACTGGATTAGGTATCACTTTCGCATTCGGCTTAGACGTGTAACGAACGATCATTGGGACATTCATATTTTTGTACTTTGTGATGCGTTCCCACCGGCCGTTGTTTGCGCGATAAAGCAGAATTCGCCAGAAGCTGCCGTACTTGTTTTTCAGCTGCGCCGAATCCAGTTGAGTACCGATTAAAACTGCGCGATTATCCGCTCCAAGAGTGATTAAATCATCGATGTGCTCGACCGTTTTCTTCTTATCACGGTCTTCATAGTCGGAAGCATAGCCCGACATCTCCATCGGGAATGGACGAAAATCTTTGTCGAACAAAATGAAAGTCAGCACCGCAGGCGGTGCGATACCACAACCTCCTGTCGCTTGCAGAAGGATGATATCCGTTGTTCCATTGCAATCAAGATCTTTTGTGAAAAACGATGTCCCGAGCCCATAGTAAGTCTTTGTCAGGGTCCACGGCTTACCCTTTTTGTCTCGACCGCTGAAGATGATATCGTTGCCTTCTGCAGGCATCATCATTTCGGCTGGTCCGATCTTTAGTGTCTTTCCTTCTTTAAGTCCGGCGTCATCGACAGGCGTGAGTTTAACTTTACGCTTCAAATCCGATGCGGAAAGCGGTGTGTATCCTTCCATGTATGCATGAGATGGTTGCGTTGCGATCAGGCAAGCTGCTGACGCCGCTAAGGAAAAACATACACGCCAATAGTGTTCAATAGTAATTTTCTGTTTCAAACTGAGTTACCTGATTTCGTATGATTGAATCGTATCCCGAAAAAAAAGCCCACGCAAATTTTAGTTGGAAGTTGCAAATACTACGGGATACTCTGATTGTGGTTTCGAGCACAGGCGTCCTCTCTGGTGGAACCTGGGATCATGAGCGCCCAGATTTAGGCTTTTCAATTGCTCTACGAAGTCCTGTGGATATTTATAGTGAGTGTCCGGAGTTTTTAATCCGATTACCGATGCGATTGATTCGACATACGCGACACAATCGTTAGTTCCAACTTTGAATTTGTCTGACCTCCAGTTTCGGCTTTTCAGTCGGGAAAACTCGAATGTCTGCTCATCGACGATTGCGATTATTGCGTTTAAATTTCGTCGGTTTCCTGAAGAGGCTTCTGTAACCACTGCGCCGGGAACGTGCTGCCAGAGGGACGGAATCTGATCGACCTGATAGAGAGGACCAAAACCCAGTGATTCTGCCGTGTTCAAATCTATCGGTAGAGAATCACTCCAGACCGCATACGCATGTCCTGGAAATCCATGTTCATTTGCTGCGAGGGCTGCGCAGAAGGCAACATAATGTGGCTGTGTTGTCTTATCATCACGCAGGTCGACAACAACCGGAGGTGTGCGTGGCAACCTGTAAACCATCCCCCACAATAATAAGTAAGCGACCAAGACGATAAGAACCGTGGTCAATCCGCTGAGTGTGGTTATGGTGAAGTCCAGCCCGCGATGCCGTTTTCTTTCGTTGTTAAGAATTGCGTGGAAGGAAAACGGACCGCGCCGTGAATGTCTTAGATGAGAGTGCATAGGCTTTTTAGGCGACTCGGGTATTTCAACGAAACTGTCCAACATCACGATAACAAATTGATTTCGGCTTCAGAAGCAATGCCCATCTCTTTCCCAACTGTTGCTTAAGGAATACCTAAGGTGTTTGAGGGGGCCGGGTAAAAGGAATAAGATGGCCACATGGTCAGCAAGGAAAAGGTTCGAAAACAAGAATTGATTTGAACGAATAGCATTCCAACAATCCAGTTGTTAAAAGCGAGACGTGATGAACGGAGAGTCAACAGGTGATGAGAACAAAGGAGCGTTAGAAGGAACCTTCTCACACGTTGGCGTTCGTGACTCTTTAGTTGGCACCATATTAGATGGCAGATTCGTTATTGAAGAAGTGCTGGGCAGCGGCGGCATGAGCGTAATATACAAGGCTCGCCAGCTTAGAGTTAATCGGCATGTGGCCATAAAGACTCTGCGCATACAGACGGAGGCCAAGCCGATTTACAAAGAACGTTTTGAACGAGAAATCAACAGCCTTTGTTCTCTCAACCACCCTAACATTGTCACCGTATATGATTGCATCGTGGGACCGGACGATCAGCCTTACGTGGTAATGGATTATCTCCGTGGTCGCAGTCTCGAAGCTCTTATAAAATCGGAAGGACCGCTTGTCGTTGGACGTTTCGCCAGTATCGCCATGCAGATTTGCAGTGCGCTCGATCATGCACATAAGAAGGGAGTAGTTCATCGCGATCTCAAGCCCGGCAACATAGTGCTGATCGATGACGAAACCGAATTTGTTAAAGTCGTCGATTTTGGTTTAGCGAAACTGAGCGTTGATAATAGAAACCTGACGCAATCGGGCGAACTATGGGGAAGCCCTCCGTACATGAGCCCCGAGCAGTGCATGGGTGAGTCGGGAGACGAGCGTTCAGACATCTATTCTTTAGGCGCTGTGATGTATGAAATGATCGTTGGCAAAAGTCCGTTTAGCGACGCTCATTCGGTTTTTGATTTTATTCAACGACATATCCATGCTAGCCCGCCACCATTTTTTCAGACTAACCCCGAAGTCAATGTTTCAATCGAACTGGAAAGTTTGATCTTCAAAGCCCTTGAGAAGTCGCCTCTCGACCGATTCCAAACCGCACAGGAATTGCAGGATGCGATAGTGAATGCGTGTGGCGAGGATTCCGGAAAACTGATCTATCATCCCAGTCGAGCTGGTCGGAGCACAAATGGAGCTGGTATCGAAATTGGTGCCTCTAGAAATGAGTCTGCCGACACGAAACCTCAAACTCAGGATCGCTCCGACAAGAGCCAGCAGGTTGCGTGGTTTGCCGGAATGCTAGGGGCGGGTCAGCTGGGTGAGTCTATGGCGATCGGGCAGACAGATAGTGCTGTTTCGGAAACCATCACCTCGTCTCGTGTCAATGACCCTTTACTGAGCGCACCAGAGACCGAGGCAACAGGTCTCAGTGTAGGACAATCGCTGACTGCGCAGGAAAGCGCTGCGTCCATGCGGAAGGAATCAGAGCAGCTCTTTAGCGACACCGATGGTCACAGGCTAGTCAGTAAAGAACAGCGGGTTGCACTTCAGCGCAGTGAATTGGAACCTGGTTCAACCGATCACGCGTCCTCTGTTGTTTCAACACCTGTTCCAATCGAACGAGCCGCCGCAATCGTTTCGCCACCCGTTCCAATCGAACGACCGTCCGCTATTGTTTCAACACCTGTTCCAATCGATCAACTAACCAATGTTGCTGCAACTGTTCCAACTTCGGATTCCGAGATACCATCGGACTCGAGACCGCACAGTTTTTCAGAAGTATTGCCGTCGACAGTTGTTTCAAATGAGCTTATGGTCACCGACAAAAGTACTCAGGCAGGCTGGATGTCGAATTCGAATTTGAACGTCATCCTGTTCCTGATTCTGGTGATTGCGCTTTTTGCCAGCCTTGCGTGCATTACTACTTGTATGCCAAAGAAAGAGCAGCCGAGCAGCGTTAAAAGCGGCGAGATTGAGGCTCCTGTCAGAGAACACCGACGACCCGTAATCAAGCGCACCCCGACCGAAGCGGCCCCTGCGCCCGGTGAGCCGACAAATCAGACCACCGATATAGAGTTCGAATAGAGTATATACATTGCGATCCTGGGTTGAAAGCTTGTGAATATGAGCAATTCCTTCACTTGGGTTTGAGGGGTTGCCTGTTTGTTCGTTTTGACCGTATACATCTTGTGTATATGCATTTGTGCCCTCGACAAAGGTGACCTTGTCGGATAGGCTGACAGCATGGATTTAGCAGAAACATCGTCAGCGACTCACCTCAGCAGAGAACTTGCCGAAGTGCTGGAAAAGCACTGGGGTATTCGCAGCTTGCGTCAATTGCAAGAACCGGCCATCGAGGCTGTACTCGAGGGGCGCGATTCTCTGGTTGTGCTTCCGACAGGCGGCGGTAAATCTCTCTGCTATCAGGCACCGGCAGTGGTGCAAAAAGGTGTGACCGTCGTGGTATCACCTTTGATATCGCTTATGAAAGATCAGGTTGACGGTCTTCGCAGCTCGGGAATCAACGCAGTTCGCCTGGACAGCTCCTTGTCGCCGGAGGAAAGGCAATTCGCGGATAAGGAATTGCGGGCTGGCCGGACGAGCTTGTTATTCGTTTCGCCGGAACGTTTGATGCAGAGCGATTTTATTATGCTGCTTCAGGACATAGGTTTAAACGCGATCGCAATCGATGAAGCGCATTGTATCAGCCAGTGGGGACACGACTTTCGCCCTGAATATCGCCAACTTAAGCGTCTGCGCGATATGTTTCCTCGCGCGTCGCTTCATGCTTATACCGCCACTGCGACCGAGCGCGTTCGCAAAGATATCCTCGAGCAGCTCGACCTGCGCAATCCAAAGATTCTGATTGGAAACTTCGACAGACCGAATTTGACATATCGAGTCGTTCCCCGCAGAGGTGATCAGCTCACCCAGGTGCTGGAGGTTCTATCCAGGCACAAAGGCGAAGGCGGCATTATATATTGCATCAGCCGAAACGACGTCAACACGCTCGCCGGACAGCTCAACAAGGCGCGGGTGAAAGCCATGCCGTATCATGCCGGATTGTCTGCGGCCGAGAGAAGTAAAACTCAAGATGCGTTTCTCGAAGAATCATGCGATGTCGTTGTCGCCACTGTCGCTTTCGGTATGGGCATCGACCGAAGTAACGTTCGTTTTGTTCTGCACACAGGCATGCCTAAATCGCTTGAACATTATCAACAAGAGACTGGCCGTGCCGGTCGTGATGGACTCGGTGCCGAATGCGTCTTGCTTTCATCCGGGCAGGATTTTTTCACGTGGAAAGGACTGATGGAGCGTGCCGCTCGCGAGTCGCAATCCGAGAGCAGTCACCTTGAAAGTTCGCTTGGTCATTTAAATGACATGTGGCGATACTGCCGAAGTTCTGTCTGTCGTCATCGCGCCCTCGTAAATTATTTCGGACAAGAATATGCCGAAGAGAAATGTTCTGCTTGCGATCATTGTTTAGGCGAAACGATTTCAGTTCCTGATGCTGACATTATCGCTCAGAAGATTGTTTCCTGTGTTGCTCGAGTCAGAGGTTCCTACGGAATCGGTTATCTGGTCTCGGTTTTGCGCGGAGAGAAAATCGCCAAAATCAAAGAGCGCGGACACGATCAGATTAGTACTTTTGGTTTGTTGAAAAATCACGACGCCTTTGATATTCGCGATTGGATGTATCAGTTGATCGGTCATGGTGCCCTCACTCAGGTCGAAATCGAAACTTCGTTCGGAAAACCGATGCCCGTTGTTCGCTTAAACAAAGAATCCATGATTGTGCTTCGGGGCGAAAAGAGCTATCGATTGCTCCAACCAATGAAAGCGAAGAAGGGCGGAAAGGGCGTCGCTGCTGCTCGCGGCAAGGAAGAGGATGGATGGGAAGGTGTCGACCGCGAACTCTTTGAAGAACTTCGCCATCTTCGTAAGACTATCGCTGATGAAATCGGCATGCCACCGTATATAGTGTTTCATGATGCTACTCTTCGCGAGTTCGCCAGAAGCCGACCTTCAAGTCTTGACGCAATGCGACAAGTCCCTGGCGTGGGTGATGCAAAACTTCGCAACTTCGGTGCCAAGTTTCTCTCGCACATCACCGCGTACGGTAGGACCGGCACTCCCGTCGGTTGCGATTAAACGAGTCCGTTGACGACTGCAGAGGTGTGCGGGTTCGATACCATTCAAGCCGGTTTCGAAAACACCAACGCGTAGCTATGATCGTATCCATACGCGTAGGTCGGTTCCCAAACGATCACGATCTCGCCTAGAAAGTTTAAAACACTCGAGACTTCTGTCGCGATATCCCAGGCTAGCGGCGTCATCTCCGCGTCAGGATGTTTCAGATTCGACACTTCAATAACCGCATGGCCAGATGGCTTTAGCTTGTTAGCAACCTGCTTATAGATTGATCGAATGTCCTTCAAGTATTGCTGATAGCCACCGCCTTTGGTGCTATATGCAGTGAATGGATTTTCCTCGTGGTGCTTGCCCATGTATGGCGGCGAAGTAATTGAAAAGTCGAATTCAGGAATTTCCAATTCCGAAAGTCGCAATGAGTCTCCGACAAGCGCGTTTTGAGGATGTTTCAACTGAGAGCGTACGTAATCGCAGCGTCGCTGCTCGAACTCTACGCCGTAACCGATTCTTCCCATTCGTTCGGCGACCACCAAAGTAGTACCGAATCCCATGAAAGGATCGAACACCAGGTCACCCTCAGTCGTGTACTCTGTCAGAAAGTGCTCCACAAGCTCGGGGCAATAGCGGACGTCATCGGATTGAAAAGGATCCGGCAGTGGTTTTTCATGCCTATTTTTAAGATATAAGACTGTATTTTTCATCTTGGAACCGACGCTGATTCATTCTTCACTCGGAATCTTATATCATCTGTTTAACCAGATGATTAAACCTCGATTCTTGCCCTACCGCTTCAGCTGCGGCAGAAACCTCTAGCTTTCGCTGTTGAAAGGTTGGAGCGCATCTGGGTAAATTATATTGGTAACCCGTGGAAGTCATTATGTCTCTAGATGCAGAGATACCTGAAGAGCTGAAGAAGCGATATTCGGATTTTCGTTTTCTCGGATCTGGCGCGATGGGTCGCGTCTACAAAGCCACGGATAATTCTCTACTTAAATCAGTCGCGATTAAACTGCTGCTGACTAATCAGACTCCGGAAGCCGCGGTTCGCTTTCAACGAGAAGCACAGGCTGCAAGCAAGCTAAGACATCCGAATCTCGTAACGATAATGAATTTTGGTAGCACCGGCGGTGACCAGCTCTATCTCGTCATGGAGTATGCTGATGGACGAACGCTGTCTTCTCTGGTCAAAAAAGGTCCGTTCAGTTTAAACCACGCAGTCCATATTATTAGCCAGGTCTGTGATGGCATGTCGCATGCCCATTCACTTGGAGTGATTCATCGTGATTTGAAACCAGCCAATATTATTGTGGATGGCGAGAATCTCTCCGAAGCAAGAGTAAAGGTTGTTGACTTCGGCATTGCGAAGCTCGAGCAAAGTTCCGACGCCGGTCATAATGTGACGCCACAAGGAAATCTTCTTGGTACTCCGCTATTCATGAGCCCAGAGCAGATTTCTTCGAAGGAAATCGATGCACGATCGGACATTTATTCAACCGGTTGCATTCTGTTTCACCTACTTACAGGGCGACTCCCACATCAAGGGAAGTCGACTATGGAGCTTATGCAGGCGAAGCTGACTCAAGTCGCACCGAGAATCAACCAAGTAAATGACCGAGTCCACGTGCCGGCGAGCATAGAGGATGTGGTGGCGCGCTGTCTTGCAGTTTCTCCTGACGATCGTTTCTGCTCCATGGGTGAATTGAAACATGCCCTGGTGCATGCCATGCATTCACCTGAAAAATCAGTGACATCGCCGGAAATCAAGCCAACTCACTCGAACAAAAAGATGTATGGTTTGATTGCGGCTGTTTCTGTTCTCATTTTGGTTGCCACTGCCGGTGTGGTGTTTGTGAATCTTGAGCCGGAACAAAAGGCTAAAAAAGTTGTTGAGTTGCCAGCTTCAGCAGTGATTGAAAATAATAGATTCACTGAAACTTCAGACATGCGTGCATTCTTTACTCAAGATGAAAAACGAGCGACTTCCTGGACCGCGAGTCCCGATGTGCCTGACGAAGCGGTCGCTAAACTGCTGAGAAACGACGATCTGGTAGTCGACCTGGAGATGGAGCACCAACAGAAAATCACTCCGGAATCATTTCGATCGCTGGCCAAGTTTACGAAATTGAAAGCGCTTGTGCTTTCTGATTCTGCGTTCAATGACGAATGTGCACGATACCTTGGCGAGTCGCGATGTATTAATAAGCTAAATTTGTCTGGCACCGCGCTTTCTGATCGGGGTTTGTCGTTTCTCACCAAAGTTCCGCTCGATGATCTGAACATGGAGAGCACCAATGTGACCGACAGTGGCATGAAATCCGTAGCATTGATGACAGGTCTAATACGGGTGTCAGTTGCTCACACGAAAGTTGACAATGAGGGACTAAAACAACTTAGCAAACTTCCGCTGGTCTGCCTCCGCGTGGAGTCAACGAATATTGACGACGATGGAATGAAATTTCTTTCCGCAATTAACACACTCCAGCGATTTTACTGCGAGTCTACATCGATTGGTGAAGCGGGTCTTCGGCAGCTAGCCTCCTGCAACATTACAGATCTGTCACTGGATGGCTGTCGCAACGTTGACGATCGTTGTATAGATTTCATCACGAAAACATGGCCCAACATCACGAGCCTCGCTATCAGTGACACTAATGTCACCGGTCGTGGTGGCAGATTCATTTGGCGCTTGAAACAGCTGAGGGAGCTTAAGATGAACACCATCAAGCTTACAGATGACGATATCGCGCCTATAGTGGGGCTGAACAAATTGGAAAAAATTACGCTTCGACAATCTCTTATTACTGATAAAACCATGGAGCGACTAGCCGTACTTCCTAAACTTAGAAAGATTGAGCTCACGAATTGTTCTGGCGTAACGGCTAACGGCGCAAAATCGCTGCAAAAGAAAAAGCCAGGCATTAAGATTGTCCGACCGGAAGAGGACGTGAAGATGCCCGGTTTTATGGACGCCTATATTCGTGATGATGGTCAATCGGGCGAGTGAACAAGTAAAACGATGAATGCTGCTGCGAACATCGCAGCGAAAGTGAAGCCGACCTTCAATCCAAAGCGTTTTGAACCGGTAGTAAATGCGATACCAGTTTTAAATATAGCGTTCATCAACGCAGCAAGAAGCAGTGAAGTAATTGCCAAACGATTGTCTACTTGTCCCAGGTGAAACAAGTCCGCCACTGTAACGGCGATGGCGTCTACGTCCATCATTCCGCCGATGCAACTTGTCCAGATCAAGCTATGTGTTCCGAAAATAACCGTCGATGCTTTGGTGAGAAAAATGATGATGGCCAGTACCGCACCGAACTTGAGTGCAGGTCCCAGGGTAAACGGGTTACCCAAATCGATATTTCCGGTTTTGTCCTTCGCCTTCGCTTCCGTCTCTTTCGGTATTTTTGTAAGTGCAGCGATCAACATCCCGATCCCACCTGCCGCCATAAGTGGTGCCACTGCCACCACTGCGAGTTTTGGACTGACTACTGATAAGAACGCCAGGATTCTCGGAAATTGCACCGCATTAGCTAAAGTCGTCGCCTGCCAGAAGATATTCTCGGATTCCGGCTCCTCTTTCATATCGCGAGAAAAGGCTTGGGTTGTGGCTGTAGTCGATGCCAGTCCACCAAGTATCGCTGTTAGTTTTATACCGATCGACTGACCGAGAAACTTTTCGAAAAAATATCCGACGAATGAAACTGATGAAACCAGAATGACGAACATCCAAATTTTTTGGAAATTGAAGGCGTTGTATGGTCCCATGTCTCCCTGAGGGAGCAGCGGATAAATGATAAAAATCAATGCCAGGAATCGAAGCGTGTCGCTGAATTCGACCGCAGTGATCGTTTCTCTGAAAAATCGTTGTAGCTTGTCCTTTGCTTCAAGGAACAGTGTCAGGATGATTGCTAATCCGATTGCCGTGGTCTGCCCATGCTCGAAGTCATCGGACGAACCTGCAAACGAGAGACAGAAAACGGCGAGTATCGCCAGATCTGTGGTGAAGCCAGAGCCTTCCAGGTTGGGACTGCGAAATCTGAAGGCGGTGAGAAAAACGATCATCGCCAGCACTGCCGACACCGTCAGCCAGTTGTTCTCCATCATTCCGCACAGCGAGCCGACGATGGCGATAATGACAAACTCTCTTACACCGATGTGACCCGACGGTTTTACAGCTTCACGCTGAGCACCAACGAGGATCCCGATTAACAGGGCCTCGATGATTGGTATCCAGTGTAAGTGAATTGGTGGCACTCGCTGGTTATACCCTATACTGAATTAGAGATAAACTATTTTATGTCGTGGTCTTTTCGTGTTTCGCTCGTCTGCGAGCCTCCGCACGCTTCTTCGCGGCTTTCTGCAAAATCATCAAACGTTGAACATAGCTGTCCGTAGCTTTATCGGCATCATCCTGGAGTGTCAAACCTTTTGCTATCTCATCTAGATCGGCGGCTTTTGGAGTGACTTTGAACGGTTTGCCCACGATCGCATAGGCTCCGTAATTTTGGTGTCCGAATAAATTTCTGAATTTCTTAAACCCGAGTGCCTGAACCGCTTTTTGAAACAAGGTCGCATCGCGTGGATCGGTTTTGTAGTGCATTCCAATCGGTACAATCCAGATTGGCTCTTTTCGTTTTCTCGCGGCCAACTTCGCAATTGCCATGGTACCGGATTTGAAGTCACTTCTCCGGACCTCTTCGTCCGGCACTAGTTGCCCCTGCGGAAAAATTATCATGGTGACGTCCGGACCGCCGCCGGCAAGCGCAGAAATAGCAGCTTTGAACGCTTTGGAACGCCCTTCTTGCGACTCTTCATCCACGGCGATTGCACCGGTCAGTGTTGCAATCCAACCCCTGAATCCGATTACTTCAGTCGTTCGAATTAGGTAGTACATCGGGCGAATTCCCAATAGCGCGGAGATTATCGATCCATCTCCGGCGTCTACGTGAAACGGCGCGATGATCGTCGGACCGCTCTTTGGCAGCCGGCTTCGCCCTATTATTCTGATTGGACCGACTTCAAAAAATCCGAGGATTATGCAAAGAGACCTCATCAAAAGTGCCGTCAAGAAATAAGGCGCTGGTGGCACATAGCCACCGGCTTGAACTTTCTCCACATGCGGTGCCCAATATTTTATACGGCCTTGAACAATGCGCATGAGCAATGCCGCTGAACTCAGCAAAAATACCGCTGTTATGGCAATGATAGGTACGTAGATACTCGGCAGGGAGGGCGGCACTTCTCACAACTCCTGTGATAAATGAACCTATTTCTTCGGTAGAAGCATGGTTGCGATTCCGATCATGGATGCGTAAAGGCAGATGATAGCAGCGTAGCCTCGAATATTATCCTGTTTGGGATTATGTCCCGTTGGAAAGAGCCAGAAGTTGAATAGTTTAATCAGCAGCGGCATCAACACCAGACTGATTAGAGAGACGCTGATTGTGAGAGGGACAAAGAGTGATATTCCTGCTCCATATTGCGACAAAATTGTTGGCATAAATACCTTTTGAAGCGATATGACAGGAAATAGCGCAAGGAGAACCAGCATGGCAGTTTTAACACGAGGTGGTCCCTTCCCGGTCGATGGATCAGTTGGAAACCAGCCTGGAAACGCGCTTGTCAGAGACATTAGGTCGTAACGAAGCAAGTGTTGTGCCTCGGACAACAATCGTTTTCTCGTATCCGACTCGAACCATTGATCGAGTGTCTCGGGAGAGTCAAAACGAAGTAGTGTTATCCACGGTGCTTTCGAGCCCGGCGGTGGCGGCTGGATAAATGTGCCACGATAGCCTATTGCGTTGGTTTGTGCTGTGTGGATTTGAGACAGCCAGTTGCGATACTCTTGTTCCTTTCCTGGTTTCACGTGAGTGATGATCGCGGATGCGACATTGGTGGTCGCTGTGTAATGCTCCATTTGAAACTGTGTCATAACCAGGAGATTTTGTTCCAGTTGAGGAACAATCTCTTCCAGTAGTTTATGCAGTGCCGTGCACCCTTGCCATTCGGCAATCTGCGCCATCGTGTGAAAACGCTGAAGCAGTGTCCATTCAGGCGCGTTCGTCGCAGAAGGCGGAATAATTTCAGCATTGACGAAACCCGGCATTTGCGTTCCGGTCGTCATCACTTTTACCATCCACTCAGAAAGGTTTTGCGGTTGGTTGGGAGGATAACTCAGTTTCAGAATCCAAGTTGGATATTCTGTTTCTTTTGCTGATGCCTTTGCTGCTGCATTAGTCATAACGCAATCTCACTTTACTTTCCATTGGATGGCGAGCCATTGACAAACGGTGATAGAACATCCACAAGAACTCGGTTTACCGGCGTCTCTACACCCAATGATTTCCCCAGCTCTACTACTTTTC
>JBGAHZ010000115.1:0-3693 GCA_044225915.1 Obscuribacteraceae bacterium (SeqCode) | reverse complement strand
GTTTTTGCTCAAACTGAAACTGCGATATGAACCAAAGCAAAAGATTTTTAGACAACCTGCATCAGCGTGTTCGATGTCGTGGCAGTCGATAGTGGGCGACAATCGTACACGTTAATTGCTGGTTGCAGTCGAACGGTCTACAACGTCTCAGACGTACGGCGAGAGGCTGAGCAATTTCTTCTGGAGAATGGAACGGCGGACTACATGAAGTTCTATCGGAGTATGAATAGACGCGGAATCAAACCCATTGTTATTTTGTGTGTGAGTCTAAGCGATGAAGAAAAAACAGTCGAAAAATTTGATAGACAACTTAGCAGTTTCATCTCCATGTTCGATTTCTTGGGACTCGATGGTTGGTAATGATCGATAGCGCAACTGCAGCGGTTGCAATAAGATTGTCTATAATATTTCTGATATGACGAAGACTGAGGCTGAGCGCTTTCTTCGCGACAACTCAACTGCCGAGTGCGTCAAATTTCGACGTCGGTTTGATGGCACAGTCGTGACTGACGATTGCCCGCGTGCACTGCGGGTGGTGCGTGATCGTTGTAAGATGGCTGCGAAAGTTGTATTTGGAATGTTCGCGTTTTGCATATCGCTTCCTGCTGCATTCACGCAGTCACTGCACAATCAAAGTCCCATGTTGCAGTCGCCTGAGTTTTATGCGTCGCAAGTTCGAACTGCTGGGACTGATTTCGCCTCCCGATCGGGACCTTTCCAAGATAATGGATTCACCTTAGCCCTCCTCGGGAAAATCCGGTGTAATTTTTCGACCTTGTCCGTTAATGTGGAAGTGTAGGCGATTTGGCGTGAATTAATATAATGAAGACGAAACAGAAAAGCGTGTTGGACAACCTTTACCTGGCTGCGCCGTGTTCGGTGCCGTGGGAGTCGATGATTGGTGACAACAGCAAGCGCAGTTGCACCGGATGCAGTAAAAATGTGTACAACATCTCCGACATGACTCGCACTGAAGCCGAGGCGTTTCTTCTCGCGAATGGAACCACCGAATGCATGAAGTTTTATCGGCGAACGGATGGGACAATCATGACAGACAATTGTCCGCGCGCTCTTCGAAAATTGCGCGACCAGTGCAAGTTTGCTGCGAAGATCGCGGTAGGCTTGGTCGCGTTTTTCGTTTCCTTGCCATCTGCAATCGCGCAATCTGTTCAAACCGGTGATACCACTCCAATTCAAACAAATGGTAAAAAAATCTTGGCACCGACAGTGGTGCCTCACGTCGCTTACCCGGGCGGCGCAGTTGCTATACGACATCAGCCAGAACCCGTAAAACCCGACGTTCCTGTCAACATCGACAAGACGAGTCCTACGAATTTGAGTACGCAGGTCCGCATCATTACAAAAGAACGCACGCTACCGAACGGAAAGAAAGTGCATCTTGTCGTAGAGGATGAGAACGGCAGGGTTCTTCGCTCTGAGAAAAATCGGCACCGCAAGGTTGACACGAATCCATTGATGGACAAACGCGCTCTGGAATTCTTCGCTAAGGCGCAGGATGCGGAAAGTGACAAAAACTTTGACCTTGCCGAATTCTATTTCGAAAAAACGCTTGAGATGATCGATCAGCAAAAAACTCCTGATCCTGGTTTTCGAAAAAGAGTAGAGGCGGATCTTCAGTCTTTGAAGCTGCGTAACAACAGCGGTTGCAACATAGAAAACCGTACCAAGCCGTAATCGCTCGGTTTCACATTAAATCGTGCCGACAACCCGTGGCGCGGGCATTCCGGGCGGGAATATCGTCTTTGGCAGATCAGCTTGCGCGGGTCGTGGTTTATGAGTAGCCATACGACGAAAATTGAAGGAGAGGCGTTGGGGACGGCTTCACCGCCGGATGTCTCTGAAATTGCCGCAGTTCTTCATCGTATGGAAACGACCTCGATCGAGGCCAGTCTCACCGATCTTCATTCTGAAATTTCCGAAGAAACCGGCTCCGTCTGCATCCGAACCCGAGCTATTCCCGATCCGCATGTTTCAATCCGTCAGTCGTTAACAGACGATGCCTCGACCGAAACAAGTGTTGCAACATCTTCCTCGGCACCAGCTCCACGGACTCAAGCTTCGATGTGGATGATCTACTCCATGTACGCCGTGTGCGCGATCGTGTGGGGGACGGGCTGGTACGCAATCCGCCTGTCCGTCAGCGATGGTGGGTATCCGATCTTTGGCGGCGCTGCCATCCGCTACACGTTGGCGGCAGTTGTGCTGGGTGGTCTGATTCCGTTTTTCCCGAAGGCGTTTGGACTGGTCAATAGAAAAGAAACATGCTGGTTGATTGTCGCCGGGATTTTAAACGCTGCAGCTATTGCGCTTCTCTACTGGGGCGAGAAAAGTATTTCGGGTGGATTGGCATCAGTGCTGACTGCAACGTCGCCAATAATGATGGCGATGATTGCCTTCTTCACGAGAACAGAGAAAATTTCCGCTGGTACCATAATTGGTTTCTGTCTCGCGCTGGCAGGTATTGGTATCATATTTGGTGAGCGTCTGTCCGTGTCTCCGGAACATCTTGTTGCAATGGGTGCAATTCTCGGTGCTGCACTTTTCTTTGCGCTTACCAATTTTGTCATGAAGGTGAAAGCCACAACCGTAAAGCCGATGCAGAGCGCCGTGATGTTCTTTGCATCAATGAGCATAGTTTTCTGGCTCGCCACACCGTGCGAAGCTACAGCTATGCAATGGCCGCCACCGATAGCACCGACCTGTGCTCTCGTCTACCTTGCCATCGCTGGAAGTGCTCTTGCTTTTCCCGCATTCTTTTACGTGCTGCGGCATTCCTCGCTGATGTTCGCATCGACACTGGCTTTTGTGCATCCGGTCATTGCGCTGCTCACCGATTGCGCACTCGAACATGAATTCATGTTGACCATGAGTGGATACTCGGGTATGAGTGTCGTGCTCGTGGGAGTGATACTGAGTATGGTATCGAACAATAAATCAAATTCAGCGAAGGCTAAACAAGTCAGTGCTTGACGCTATAATAAAATTCGAAAATTCGGAATCCGGTTTCGTGCGAGGAGAGATTGCATGACCACTGCAGCGAGCATCATCGAAAAAGCTAACGATGCAATGTCCAAAGGCGACGAGGACAAGGCACTAAAGTTTTACGATCAAGTGATCGAGATCGAACCTGAGAATGCTGAGGCGTGGTTTTGTAAGGGCACTATTCTGGCTGGCAAAGGCGAATTGAAGCAAGCCGTCGATTGCTACGCGAGATCTGCGCAAAATGCCGGCGCTCGCGCTCCACTTCCTTTATATAACATGGGCAACGCTTTGCAGAAGCTCGATCGTTTCGAAGAAGCGATTGAAGCATTCGAAAAGGCGCTGAAGATCGATCCGACTATGTGCGACGCCTGGATCAATAGGGGACGTTTGCTCGATGATCTGGGGCACCACGAAGACGCGATTCAGTCATACGACATCGCGCTCGAGATCGATCCGAATGACGCTATGGCTTGGACCAACCGGGGGAATAGTTTCAGAGCTCTGGAAAATTTCAAGGAAGGGCTTGCCAGTTACGCGAATGCTTTGCAGCTCGATCAAAGCGATTTCAAAGCATTGCTCGGAGCCGCCGTTTGCTACGCCCATCTGGGTGATACCAAAAAAGCTCTGGAAATGTTTACTGAACTTGAGCAGCTTGACCAGTCATGGGTATTGGTTGAACTCTCTATCGTA
>JBGAHZ010000072.1:8922-30941 GCA_044225915.1 Obscuribacteraceae bacterium (SeqCode) | reverse complement strand
ATACGCAGATCAATCTTCCAACTTCGTCCAAAGGTAGCGGCAAAGTAGCGGCAAACTTTTCGAAGGCAAAAACAAAAATGACAGCCATCCTTCAAGAGTAGCTGTCAATCTGGTTTTTAATGGACCTGCCCGGTACGACTCGAACGTACGACCTCATGGTTCGTAGCCATGCGCTCTATCCAACTGGGCTACGGGCAGATATGTGGGACTTTCGTCCTCGCAATTAGAATCTTACCACAGCTTTTCGGGATGCTCGGTTTCTGCAACGAGTTTGAAACAAGCTGTTAATGGCGGGGATCGTTGCACATTAGCGATTCGTGCCGGGGGCTGGCTTTTGGGTGGTTGTCAACGAGGGCGGGTGGGTAAATAGACAAAACCCATAAGTGCCAATGATGGTTGTTTTCAGCAAAACGGGTTAAAAGTCTGGAATGGCTCGCCTCTGTACAAAATGCGGGAAAAAGCAGCGAAAGTCTTTCGCCGGAACGATTACACAGTGGATTAACACCTGTGATTGTTTCCAAGCGGCACATGCGGATTTTTGAACGAATGGTGAAAGCGACAATATCTGCAACCTCTGCAATAAGGTTGTCGGACATGCCAGCGGTAGCCTGACGCAGTGGATCTTTTCGGGAAATCGCTGTCGATGCGATCAGGCTCGATTAGTGGGCGGAGGAGGAGCGGTTGGTGACGCCAACGCTCATTTTGAAAAACTAACTGCATCAGCCACGCGTTCAGAAGCGGAGCCGATTGTCGTCGAAGAAGTCGAGATGACCAGCGTTCCGGATGGATTTCCGAAGCAGCGTTACAAGCCGCTTAGTATTATTGGGCGCGGTGCAAACGGCGTGGTTTACATGGCGCGCGATCGGCTGCTCGGAAAACGAGTGGCCATAAAGATGTTGCAATCCACGCACAACAATACGGTCATTGATTTTCAAAGAGAAGCGAAGATTGCCAGCGCGCTCAACCATCCGGGAATCGTTCGGGTTCTGGATTTCGGAGCGGATGGCGGGCAGCCTTATCTGGTTATGGAATTCGTTCGCGGCTGCAGTCTCAACGATTTCATTTCGGACAACGGACCGCTGAGCGTCGAGCGTTTTGTATCCGTTGGTCGTGGACTGGCGGAGGCTGTGGATCACGCGCATAAACACGATATTGTTCACCGCGATTTGAAACCGGAAAATATTATTGTGCCTGATGATCCGTCCCTACCACTAGTAATTCTTGATTTTGGATTGGCGCGTGCTAGTGACATAGGCTCCAATACAGTGGCTGGTACTATCGTCGGAACGCCGCTCTACATGAGCCCCGAGCAGGCCGAAGGTCTTGTTGCCGATTGGCGAGCTGACATTTATAGTCTCGGCGCGGTATTTTATTTCATGCTAACTGGTCGACCACCACTGACTGAGAAGCAGTTTCAGCAGTGCATGGTTGGCTCTGATCCGGATCAGGAATTTCCGATTGAACCACCGACAAACAGTAACTCGATCAATAAAATGATCGCTCGAATGTTGCAACGAAATCGCAGTAAGCGAGGCGGTACGTTCCGGACAATTTTTGTGTTGTTTGATCAGGCGGAGCGCGAACAAAATCCGCGGTCGAATTCCATAACAACAAGTGCGAGCTTGGCTGCCGCAAATGCAGAGATTCAATCGTATTTTGACAAGATCGAACGGAAAAAATCGAACAAAGAAATTCTTATGTTTGCCACCATTGTAGTGGTGGCGCTGGCGGTGCCCCTGTTTGGCATTCTGCGAGGCTTGTCCTGGCCTTCGGCTACCGGCTGGATTGGAACTTCCCCGATAGGTGACTTCGAATCACCGGAAATGATTCAGGTAAACAAAGCGCCGGATAATGTAATTGACGACTACAAGGTAGGAGACTCTGTCGAATGTAGCTGGACTGGAGACTGGAGAAAAGCGAAAATCATCAATGCTCGATATGGAAAATACCTGGTCCAATTGGAAGGTGGTGTCGTGCCGGGGACACGTAGCGTAGAGGCTCTCACTGATGACGATAAACAGTTCTGGGTAGGACCGGAGCAGATTCGGCATTAGGATATCGTGAGGTTCGATCCGCAAGTGTCATTGTGAAAGTGAGTGCATTGCTTACGCCATCGAATGACGGAGCGAATATAGCGGGGAGGTGCCGATTGGAAGCGTGCCGCCCGACGAGAAGCCGAATTTGCGGCGCGGGTGCATCGAGTTGATCTTGGTATCAATTGCGGTGCTGAAAAAACGCGTTTCTAATACACAACGGTTGATAAGAGCATAGAATCATGTTTCTTGTGGGCAGAAATTTGGGGCATCTAACATGGTTTCAAGGCTGAACAAAAAATGCTGGCAGCTTGCCGGTTCTTTAGCAATCGCTCTATTCATCGGGCTCGCACCGCAGGCTAATGCAGAATTGCCTAAGGATTTCGATGCGTTTGTTGCAGATGCAATGAAGAAGTACAACGTGCCTGGTGCGTCCGTTGCTGTTGTCGAAGGGGACAAAGTTTTCACTCGTGGTTATGGCGTCCGCAGTGTTGATAAGCCTGGAGCTGTTGATGCCGACACTTTGTTTATGCTCGCTTCAAACTCCAAAGCCTTTACGGCTGCTCTTGTTGGCGTAATGGTCGATCGACATAAGATTGGCTGGAACGATCGAGTGATCGATTATTTACCGGAGTTCGTGCTGAAAGACGAGTACGCCACCCGCATGACCACGCCGAAGGACTTGCTCGCACATCGAACAGGACTGCCGGCTTTCACCGGTGATAACCTTGAGGCGTTGGGATTTACGCGCGAAGAAAGTTTGCGAAGATTCAGATATATGGAGCCTGCATGCAGTTTTAGAGAGAAGGCGCATTATTCGAATCCTGGTTTTGTGACGGCGGGAATGTTGGCTGCTCGGCTGGGTGGAGATAGTTATGAGCACTTGATTCAGAAGGAACTATATGAGCCGCTCGGCATGAAACATTCTGGTGTCAGCGCTGCTGATCACTCCAGGGAAAACGTTGCTGAAGCGCATTGGCCGCTGCCCGGTGGTGGCTCGAAAGTTGTACCGTGGGATAGCAGTGACACGTTTGGACCTGCTGGTTGTCTCAATTCAACGGCCAATGATATGGCGCGCTGGGTGCAGATGCAGCTCAACGACGGAAGCATCGACGGACGTCAGATTTTGTCGAAGGAAACGATAAAGGAAATGCATACTCCGGCGATGGTTGATACTCCAGGTTTTGCTGAAATGGCGCCGATTGACGAGAACTGTGGATTAAGCTACGGACTCGGTTGGGGAATTTATCATTACAAAGGACATGTCGTGCTCGAGAAGGGCGGAGCCAGATCCGGAATGCGCTCGACGGTTGTTCTAGTGCCGGACAAAAAAATCGGTGTTGCGGTGTTGGCAAATCAAAATCTGACAGTTCTGCCCGAGGCAGTCCGTGCGTATGTTTTGGACAAAATGGTGGCGCCTTCTGACACTGATCTTCAAGCGCAAATAGCTGAAACCGATAAAGCTGTTCAGAAGATGTTCGCTGCACCGCCGCCTGTGAAGCCGACTTCGAAACCTACTCTTCCGTTGAAAGCATATGAAGGAGAGTACGAGAATGAGATGTATGGAAAAATAAGAGTATCAGTTGACGGTTCGAACTTGCGATGGGAAGCCGGTCCTCACAAGATGACCGGACCGATTACTCACGTCGGGTACGATACTTTTTCGCTGGCTTGGCCGCCTGGACGCATTTCGCTTCCTGAAGAAGTCACGTTTACTCTAGGCCCGGACGGCGTTCCGACGCAGCTCGCGACAGAGTCGTTTGGACTTTTGAAGAGAGTAGTGAAGTAAACAGCGAAGTGGATGAGGGATTTGAACTGATCGGAGTGAACTGCTCTGCGTGAGCTGCTCTGCGTGAACTGCTCGGAGGGATTCGGACTGCTTCGATAACGTACGGTCTCAGCTCTTCAACCTCTGCCGCCTTCAATGCACGTAGAAGAACTGGCGCCGGCAAAGACGCTGTCACGATTAAACCGTCGAGACGTTCAGAATTAGTGTCCGCGGGCCCAGTGTAGGACGCCTTTTACGCGGGTCTTTGACTGCATGTTGTTGCCGCCGGAGGCTGTCGTTGTTGGCTGCTCCGAGGAGCCGTTGCTGACGCCTGGTGTGTATCCTTTGTATGGAGAATAAGCTTTGGCGGCCGTGACAGGAGGCGCTGCTGGCTTCGCCGCAGTAGCCGTCTTGTTTGAAGCTTTTAGTTTGTTGGCAGACGCTTTCTTTCCTTGCTTTACCGGCATGGGAGGCGGTTCTTTAGGAGGCACTCCGTTGACTACTTGTGGCAAACTCGAGTTGAAACCCGGCTGGGATGGAGTGAAATACGTCTGGAAACCAGCTCTGGGCAGACCCATAGGGCGCGTTGGAATGTTCGATTGACCGGCGGCTGCCTGCCCGGGCGTTTGGAAAGTGCGCTGGTCGTTGACCAGTGGGGCATCGTCAGTGATCTGAACTTGTTGCCGTGCCATATAAAAATGTTTAAGCGTCTGGGCATCCGCCGCTTGAGGTAGCGTTGATGCTATCAAACCTGCGATTCCCAGCAGCCGAAACGTTGATGGAATATGTGAAAAAGCAGTTTTAAGTTGGTTCGCCATGGATAATCAAATAGTTAGCTAATCAGTCGAGCTTTAGTTCAGTTTAATGTCATTTTATCATTGATGTCAAGGAAAGCCGGAAAGGTTCAGGGTTTTCGCGGTATTTTTATCTTTTCTTGTCAACCCTCACCAGGTCGAGATTTTTACTTGATAATCGGTTTCAGTTAAGCAGGAGCATGGGTTTGGCTGCCAAGGTCATGCTAGACTCTGGGCTGAAACATTTTGAGCTGAGAGAGATGACCAATTCTGTGATCGACGACCAACGCGAAGCTGTACAGACACGCAAGCTCCTGGGGCTGGTAGCCGGTGGCGGTAAACTGCCAGCAGTCCTGGCGCAGAGCGCGAAAGAGCGTGGCTACGATGTGGTCGCCTTCGCGATCGGCGAAGAGGCAAATGCGCGGGTGACACCCCACTGCGTCAAGGTTATCGAGATTTATCCGGGTCAACTCGGCAAAACGATGCAGCTTCTGAAGCGAGAAGGCATCAAAGAATGTGTGTTCATCGGGAAACTACAGAAACTGGAATTGCTTCGATCTATCGTAAAGCTGGATTGGACAGCCGTTCGTGAATTGAGCAAGCTGTCGGATTTTTCTGATGACACCATCCAAGCTGCCGTTGGAGACCTTGCAGAACGCAATGGCGTGCGCGTCTTGACGCAATCGGAATTTTTGAAACATATCTTCCCGGACATCGGAGTCCTCACCAAACGCCAGCCTACAGCAGATGAATACGCCGACATTGATTTCGGCATTAAGATTGCTCGTGAGTCAGCCCGCATTGGTATTGGTCAGACCATCGTGGTTAAGGATCGAATGATTCTTGCAATCGAGGCAATCGAAGGGACTGATGAGGCTATTCGACGTGGCGTTGCGCTGGCACGTGGACCGGTAGTTGTTTGCAAAGTGCCGAAAACCAATAAAGACCCACGTTTCGATACACCGGCAGTCGGGCTGAATACACTTGAAGCTATGATTGGACCCAAACCAGGCGGTGTCCTGGCGGTTGCAGCAAACGAGACTCTCGTGGTCGAAGAGAAAGAAATGGCTGCCTTTGCCGACAAGCGAGACATGTCCATCGTCGCCGTGTAAATTCGTTATCGCTGCTCAGTTCTCGCTACCAGTTGTCACCGCTCGTTCTTTCTGTTCGTTTCCATCTACTCGTTCATCTTTGACCTGGACTCGAGTCATATGCGGCTTGGCTCTGCGTTTCGAATGGCCGGGAACATCGAGAATACGTTCCCGTCATTTGAGGCTATCCTCCCAGTAATCTGGTGGTTGCGCTGGTGATGCCTACTGGCGGCGCACTAAATTTTCCGGGAAGTTTAGCGAGGATGGTAGGCACGATTTGGACGGCAGCGCGATCGAACGAGTGCGAGAGCTGACTTTATCGAAGCTTGGTCCTGTGCATCAGCTGCCTGACGTTAAGAGTATTATCCTTCCGAAAACTCCAATTTGTCCCGTGTACGCGTGTCTTGCGTCTCCGGGGTAAACACTAGATTTTCGGCAGTGAATTTGTTCTTTATATAGACGGAGAATGAGTGTCATAATTGTATCGGCCGAAGAGTTCGCCAACGACTTCGTGTTGGCACAAGAGTTAGCAGCCCAGGCGGTTTTCGTATGTTACCAACGGATCGAATAAAGAGAAACGTAGCTGTAAGCATTGCGTTAGCACTGAGCTGCGGAATTGCGGTTGCTACTTCGGTCGCAGCAGCGCCTGGTGGTGTAGACATACAGGGCGATGTCATTCTAGTAAAACGAGATGGAACAGTGGAGCGTTTGGGCGACAGTGGTGCCAAACCTGACAGTAAGCGTGGTGTCGTAAATGGTGGCGTATCCAGTTTAGGCACCAAACCTGGTAGCGCAATTGGTGCGAAACCGCAAAAAAATAGTGACACCAAATCTGATGGCGCCGCTGGTGCCGGCTCTTCAGTGACACCTGGTACCAAAGCTGATGCCGCATCCGGTGCCGTAAAAGGCACTGAATCCGATGCTGCCGATGGTGCAGCTCACTCCGATGCTGATGCCGAGTCGAGCGCAGCAAAGCAGATTACGCCACTAGATAAGAGTCATGCAAGTGCTGAAGCCGTCGAAGAGGAAGATCCGTATGCGGCATACAATAAACAGCAGATGGCGTTGTTTCAACAGCATGAAGCCGTTCAACACTACAACGCGGCCAAATACTACATGAAAAATTGGGACAACGAGCTTGCAGAACTAGAGCTGCGTGCCGCTATCATGTATATGCCGGACCTTCGAATCGCCCATCGCGACTACTGCATTATCGCGCTAGTTCGCGGAAAAATTTTGCGAGCTATCGCTGAGTTTTGCATGGTGTTTGGGATCGGCGAACCGATTGCGTTAACGCAGGAACAGCAGGCTGCGCTGCGAACTGAAGCATCGCAAGCGCATTACAAAAAAGGTCTAGAATTAGCCACCAAGGGCAATTGGGATGAATCAATTTCGGAGCTGATGTGGTCGCGGACGTACTTGCCTAACGACCCAGCTGTGCATCGCTCTCTGGCATTTGCGTATGCCAGCAAAGGCGACTTCAAGATGGCTGAACAGTACTACCAATCGACTTTCTCGATCGATCCCAATGATGCATTCGCTCATGCTGACTTCGCATATTTGCTCTCCAAAAAAGGAAAGACAAATGAGGCGGTGTCGGAGATGGCGAAGGCGGTAAAAGCCGATCCTGATTCCCCGGCTCTCCATGTCGATCTTGGTTGGTTGGCCGAGTCGAAAGGTGATTTAAAAACTGCTGAAACCGAGTTTCGTGCAGCTCTAAATCGCGCACCGCAATATGGTCAACTTTGGTATCACTTGGGGCAGATTCTCGAGAAGCGCGAAATGACCAGTGATGCGGTTGCTGCATACAAGACCGCCGTAGAGAAGGAACCAAGTAACAAACTAGCGCAAGCCGCTCTGGTTCGCCTGGCTCCGCCGCTGAATGCGCCGGCCCCAGCCGCCGCTTCGCAAGCCAAAAGCAAGCTCGCCGACGGACCAATTACGCCGATTAAACCCGCTCATTAATAACGGACGGGACAATACGCTAAATCGTCTGCGACTCCGGGTTCACACAGTTCGTCGTGTGCAAACTAACTCATCGCCGCCAATATCAAAATGACAGCGTTTACGGTGCTTCGAAAATGTGCTGTAGAACTTGCGCCTGTTTGCCTTTTGGCGTCTGCGTACTTTCCCCAATGACTAAAGCCTTAGTTTTAAATATGATCTCGGGCATAGAGTCATAGAGCGTATCCAGTGGGAAACGAATTCGGAATCGAGAAGAGCAACAGCACGGAAAACGTGCTCGTCACCACGCGTGACACGCTCGCGAGGACTCCGAGTAAACTCCTTGAAGAACTCCATAACGACTTCACTCAGAATCCGGGGAAAGTCGCTACCGTCGCAGTTGCCTCGACCGCTCTGGGTTTTGGCACAACCGCGATGCTGAGCAAATTTCCAAAAGTCGGACCGTACGTTGTTGCAGGAGTGGCTGCTTATCAGGGTGTTCGATATGCCGGCAGCACGCTCGATTTTCTCGGTGAAGCCAGCAACGCCAATACTGATTTCCAACGAAAGCTGCTCGTAGAGCGCGCTTCGACGAGTCTGGGACGCGAAGGCGCGATGATGATCGAGGGCACTCCGGGGCTGATCGTCGGTGGAGCGCTGGCAACCAAGATGGTCGGGACGCCTCCGGCGTTCAAGGCCGTTGGCAGCTTCGTCGAGCGCAATACGCCCGGTTCCATATCGAGAGCTACAGCGGCAACTAGAGAGTTTGTGTCAGAGAAGTGGGCGTTTCATGGTCCCGGAAAGATGGAACTTCCAGCCAACATTTTGACGCAGGAAGGCAAGGTTAATGCGCTTGAACTCAGCGAGATATTGATTCCAAAGCACCAGTGGAAAGGCGTAGAAACTGGACGTTCGATTGATCTGCTCGGCGGTCGCATCAGCAAGCCGCTCTACGGCAAGCCGACTTCGCTTGATCCTGGTTTTAGAGATCAGCCAGGTCGTATTCTATTTCACACACATGGTCCGGAAAGCGCGATAGGCACTCGTCCTGGGCTATTCGATCTGAAAGCGACACAGGACTTCGGCATCATTTCGAGAGGCAAACAGACTGCGTTTTTCGTAGGCCAGGGGCGGGAATTCAACGCCGCGCTCGCGGCAGGAGCAGAGAAAACGTTTGCTCCCAAGCTGCAGGCACTGGTTTTGGACACAGAAAGAAAATCGGCATTCGTGCTCGAATCGGTGTGGCAACCGCAGCTATCGGCATGGAATCCGGCTGCGCCGAAGTTTGTCGATTATCAATCGGCGAGAGCGGCGCTCACAAAACTCGATATAACCAAGCCGTGGTCGCAGATTAAAGAGATTCCCACCTTGCCGAGTATCAGGGGGCAAAGCATCGATTGGTCTGCCCTGCAGTGGCTTCGCACTGCTGGAGTGCACTAACGTTCTGCTTAAGTTTGGAAACTACCAGCCTGTTCGATTAGCAGCTCGTGTGACTGCAGGGCGATCCACGGTGATTTGAGAGACTAACTGCCACATATTGGGTTTGGGCGCGTGTTTCCGAATAATTGATTACCCAAAGAAGCCACGACCAAAGGTGCTTAATTAACGATAGGTTAAGGCTTAAGGGTGGCTGTCAAGAGGGTGCTAATGTATCAACATTGCTGGTTTCTTACTTCTTAGTAGAGCACAAACCCTTTATATGAATACCATTCTCGTTGTGGTCCTTCTGATTGCTAGCTTTTTCATTGATGATGACTGCCACCATAGCTGCGGCAGTTATAACCGGAATCCCAATCTGGCTTGGATGATTGTAATTCCGATCGTTTTGGTGTGTGCGTTCTTGCTTTATGGATATCACTCGACATATACAGAGGCTCCTCCGAAGCGCGTTTTCATTTCTGATGTGGACGGTAGCAAGGACTCAGCGGCGGTTGCTAAAGTCGCTCCAGCGGCGCACAAGACCGCTGTAAAAGCCTCAAGTGCTGCTCATAAGGTCGCGGCGAAAACGCATGCCTCAGAGCACAAAATCGCTCATCACGCTAACTAAAACATCAAAGATAGCTGTTTTTCAGGTTTTGCTCTGATTGAGTATTGGCTGTCGTTAGACGTTGAAAAGCCATGTCTTTACAGAAACTTGATGCGCGTTATTGGTTTCTTTTCGTTGACAAGGTTTGTCAAACGCTTATGGTTGCTTGATTACAGCTGTGTAACGCTGCCAAGCGCTTTTCGTTGACAGTTAATGGAACATCGAGTCCAATCTATTAGAATAGCCGCAACCGGCTTGGTAGCCGGATGTAGCGTTATTGCATATACGAATCGAGCAAACGACCACGAGTCGTGCCGCTCGCGGATTCGTAGATGTTTTGGGGGGATTAGCGTGACCACAGCGCAATTGATGAAATCGCATACCAAGTATTTGGTGTTCGACACAAAGAAAAGGCGTGAGTACATCTGCCTTACTGAGGATGTTCGCGAGTTTCTCAATGAGAGTGGTATCAAGGAAGGTTTCATTCTTGTTTCTGCCATGCACATCACTGCTGGGGTCTACATCAATGATTACGAGAGCGGATTGATTAAGGATATTGATGAATGGCTCGAGAAAATCGCGCCAAATAATCCGCATTATCATCATCACCAAACAGGGGAAGATAATGGGGATGCCCATTTGAAGCGCATTCTCATCAACCACCAGGTAATGGTGCCAGTGACGGAAGGTAAGTTGGATCTTGGACCTTGGGAACAGATATTCTACGCCGAGTTCGATGGACAGCGGAAGAAGAGAGTGATTTTAAAAGCACTTGGAATTTAAACCAACGTTTTGCTGAAAGCAGCCAACAAACAATTCAACCAAAACCCTTGAGGATAGGGCGATAACAAGAGACTTTAAAATTTAACCGACGTCCTGCTGAGAGGCGGACACGAAAAACAATTGAATAGAAGGTACGCGGATAGGGCGATAACACGCGAGAGGAAACGGCTATTTATGACAGTTAAAGTAGATGCACATGGCGGAATAACTACTATGAGAGGGCGGATTTTTGGGCATGGTGCCGCAAGGCGGGAGGCACTACAGACGGTGCAATCTCGAGATCCTGTAAAGAGTTCTGTGGACTACACGGTAACTCCGGTATCAGAAGTTTTCGGTTCCAATGTTTTCAACCGCCAGGTAATGAAAAAGTTGTTGCCGAAAAACGTATACAAAGCGGTTCTTCGCTGCCTCGATCACGGTGAGCAACTTGATCCGGCGATGGCCGACATTGTCGCCAACGCTATGAAAGACTGGGCGCTAGCCCGTGGCGCCACACACTTCACTCACTGGTTCCACCCGATGACGGAACAGACCGCTGAGAAGCATGATTCGTTCTTGTCGTCAGCCTCATCTGATGGAACCGCGCTGCTGGAATTCTCCGGCAAACTGCTTATCCAGGGCGAACCTGACGCATCCAGCTTCCCTTCGGGCGGTATCAGATCGACCTTCGAAGCCCGCGGTTATACCGGTTGGGATCCGACCAGTCCAGCATTCTTGATGGACAGCACAAACGGGAAAACGCTTTGTATTCCAACAGTTTTCTGCTCATACAGCGGCCATGCACTGGACAAAAAGACGCCGCTCTTGCGCTCCCTCGAAGCACTCAACAAAGAAGCTGTTCGTTTGCTGCACATCCTCGGCAACAGGCAGGTACAGCGCGTTATCAGCACTGTAGGACCAGAGCAAGAATACTTCTTGATCGACGAAGCCTTCTACCTTGCACGTCCGGATATCATCAACTGCGGTCGCGCATTGTTCGGCGCTCGTCCGCCTCGCGGACAAGAGATGGAAGACCACTACTGGGGTTCCATTAAAGAGCGCGTTTTGGCATTCATGATGGATGCTGAGGCCGAACTTTATAAGCTCGGCGTTCCAGTGAAAACACGCCACAATGAAGTTGCGCCTGCTCAGTTTGAAGTTGCTCCTGTTTTCGAACAAAGCAACGTTGCGACTGACCACAATCTGCTGCTCATGGAAGTCTTCAGAAAGACCGCGCAAAAGCATGGTCTGCGCTGCTTGTTCCACGAGAAACCATTCAGTGGTGTTAATGGTAGTGGCAAACACAACAACTGGTCTATGGCAGATGATGAAGGAAACAACCTTCTCGAGCCAGGTTCCACTCCACTGGAAAACACTCAATTCCTGGTGCTTCTCACAGCCGTTGTTCGTGCAGTCAACAAATACTCCGGTCTGTTGAGAGCAGCAATCGCTCACGCCGGCAACGACCATCGCCTGGGTGCCAACGAAGCACCTCCTGCAATCATGAGCATCTACCTCGGTGATACACTCACCGAAGTAGTCAACGCATTGATCGCCGGTCAAAAGGAAATCAAAGGCGCGCATGGTAAAGTCGTTCTCCAATTCGGCGTATCGACTCTGCCTGACCTTCCTCGCGATGATAGTGACCGTAACAGAACCTCGCCGTTTGCTTTCACCGGCAACAAGTTCGAGTTCCGTGCTGTTGGTTCCAGCCAATCCATCGCCTTCCCTAACACTGCCCTCAATACCATGGTGGCAGAATCGCTCGATTACATTTCGACCGAGTTGGAGAAGCTGACCAAAGGTGGAATGGACATCAGTGCCGCTGCTGAAAAGGTTGTTCGCGAAACGTTGAAAGAGAATCAACGCATTCTTTTCAATGGCGACAACTACTCGCAAGAATGGCATGAAGAAGCCGCGCGTCGCGGTTTGCCTAACTTCCACAACACGGTCGAAGCGCTTCCTGAATACATCAAAGACGACGTGAAGGCACTCTTCCGTGACTACAATGTGTTGAGCGAAGATGAGATGATCGGACGATATAACGTTCGAGTCGCTCAGTTCTGCAAGACAATAAACATCGAATGGTTGCTGACCAAGTCCATCGCTCGCACGATGATACTACCGGCGGCGCTAGAGTATCAAAACAGATTAGCCGCCACGATCGTTCAAACCAAGAGCGCCGTGAGTGGTATCAATCTGACACAACAGGAAAACATGCTTCGCGACTTGACCGATAAGGTCAGCGAACTGCTGATGGCATTGGAAAGATTGGAGCAACCAATGAATTCCGGCAGCAGTGGCCACGGTCATGGAGACGCCGAGACATATACGATGTGCAAGTTCTACCAGGATGAAGTGATACCAGCTATGCAGGCAGTCCGCGATGCGGCCGATGAGCTTGAAACGCTGCTCGATGACTCCATCTGGCCTTTGCCTAAATTCCGCGAGATGCTCTATATCTACTAGAGCTTATTCGGAACTCAATTGGAGCGCCGGCGATGATACTTCGCCGGCGCTTTCTTCTTGGTCCGATAATAGGCCTCGATTTTTGCATCATATATGGTATTGTCTACTAGTGTCTGTCGTCCTTAGCCGTGACTGCCACCAGTTCAATCCCGAGACGCGGCGCTAGAAAAGAGCAATCATGGGATTTCCGTCGATCGATGGTACCTCGAGTCTTTCCGGGTCAGGTGAGTTTAGCGCGCAACCGTTCAACTCTGGACTGACAAACCAATCCAGTGATGTCGAGACGATTCGATGTCCGAAATGTGGAACCGAAGTTCCTCGCGCCATAAGAAACTGCCCTAACGATGGTACTGATTTGCTGATGCGAATCGGGCAAGTTTTCGCAGACAAGTATGAGTTGCTCGACTGCGTCGGCAGTGGTGCCATGGGCATCATTTATCGAGCCCGCCATTTGATTCTCGACAAGATAGTGGCGATTAAGGTTTTACACAACAGCCCTGCCGATCCGAATTTGATTATGCGTTTCCAACGCGAAGCCAAAGCGGCGAGCAGTCTCAATCACATCAACGTGATTACTGTGTACGATTTTGGTGTGTTCGAAGGCACCGCACCGTATATGGTGATGGATTATCTGCGCGGTAAAACTCTGCAAGAATACATTTTGCAGAAAGAACATTTGTCTCTGCGAGATACTCTCGATATCATCGAGCAGATCCTTGCTGCACTCGTTCATGCGCAAAAGAAAAATATTTTGCACCGCGATTTGAAACCAGGCAACATTATGGTTTTAGAAGAAGATGGCGAACCGCGGTTGATCAAACTTCTCGATTTTGGATTGGCCAAACTTCTTGATCGCGATGACCAGGTGTCACTCTCCGCTGTCGGTGCCGCGATGGGCAGCCCTGCATATATGAGTCCGGAACAGGCTACTGGTCTTAAGGTCGACAGTCGCAGTGACCTGTACTCCGTCGGTTGCATTATGTACGAATTGCTCACCGGAGTGCCACCACTTATGGGTGACTCTCCAATGGAAACACTCGTTAATCGACTCAACAGGCGGGTTCCACCAGTCAGCGATTTCCTTCAAGATTCGAAGCGTTCTCGCGCTTACAACCCGGCAAGCGAGACCCCGACAATTGTCGAGCTGTTCGTTGCGAAGCTATTGGAGCGCGATCAGAGAGATCGTTTTCAATCGGCGCAGGAAGCTCGCAATTATCTCAATACTATCTGGGAATACGTCGATGTACCCGAGTCGGATTCTTCTGCTCAGCGCGCAGCCAGAAAAACTCGGTCCGTCAAAGCGCGCGATACCGTCAAAGACTTGCAAGGTTTAAATCCTGACTCATCGATCGTCTCGTCTGGTCGACATATGATTGGCGTTAGCAGCGGTAGTCAGCAAGCCATATCGGGCTCTCTTCAGCAGCACACAACCTCTTCTGAAACAGTGATTCCTGGCGCACGCCGTGCCAGACAAAGTTACCAGGATTTGCGCAAGATTCAGGCCGACAAAGCACAGCCTTTGCCAAAACCCGATGATGCCTCAAGTTCTGCGAGCCTCGATTTCGAAACCCTCATCCAACATTACGAACACTATTCGCATCGACTGGTCGAGATGATCGGACAGTTTCACCGATCGAATCCAGGACTCTACCGAGTTGCTGTAATTCTTGCAATCACGGCACTGGTGACGGTTATATTAATCCTGCGTTGAGCGTCGGGCGGTGTCTTATAACCGCCTTAATAGGTTTGATTAGTACTAATAGAGTGTACCTAATACTAGGTAATTGGCCGATACTTCATTCGGCGCCGGCACTCGGACACAAACTCAATTCGGGATAGCGTTACCTCATGGGTCGCTTCAATTTAAAAACAGTATTTGCATTCGTGGCTGCGTTAGCCATTGTCTGGGTATGGTTTGCTTTCTGCGTTCCTGCCATTTTTCCGCTTGGGAAAAGTCTGGAAACTTGGCTTGAACAGCGCGTTTCGATATTCGAGGAATTGCAGCTCACTCAAGAAGCACTCAGGGACGCTGAATTCAGTCACCATTCTTATCTATTAACTGGCGAGACTCACTGGTTGGAGTCGTTTAACGAAGCTGCCACCAGTGTCGGTCACCATATGAAGATTCTCAATTCAATGCGGCAGAATGATTCTGTTTTCGGTGAAAAAGACAGAAACTTATCAGGTCGTGTCGGCATGCTGATGGATGATCTGCGCATGACCGCCGATGTCAGGCAAAAGCAAGGCAAAGCTCAAGCCGATCAACTTGTCCTCAAGCGGGGCGAGAGTAGAGAACTTCGCGAAATAGTCAAACAAATTGCTCGAATGCAAGAGGATGAACTTGCGGCAGTAAAAGACAAAGCCGCTGAGTACAACCGCATGATTGGGCCCTATCCGCTCATGGTCGTAGTCGTCGTCCTGGGTTGTTTTGGCTTCATCATTTTGAAAACGACCACAGGCAAAAATGACGCCGAAACTGCCAGCACAATTAACAAGCTCACCACCGAACTTAATACCACAAAGGAACAACTCGATCGACTATCGCGCACCGACATGCTCACCGAAGTGCTCAATCTGCGCGGTTTGGAGAGAGCTATCTCAGTCGAGGAAAACAAGATTACGCGCAGCGGCGGTCATATGATTGCTGTGTTAGTCAACTGTGATAACTTCAAAGCCATCAATGAATCAATCGGCATGGCTACCGGTGATGTCATTCTCAAGGATGTCGCGCGTCGGGTGTTAGCAACTCTTCGTCCATCCGATCATGTCGCACGCGTGGACGGTAATGACGAATTCTTGGTCATCTTGCCGGATACGCAACTCGCTTACGGGCTGCGCGTGGCAGAACGCATGCGAACAGCGATTTCAGATCATCCGTTACATAACCTTCCGGATGTCCAGCCGGTCACCGTGAGTCTCGGTGTCGCTATGCTTCCTCACGGCATGTCGTCTATACAAGAAATTCTTTCACTGACTCGCAGCGCATTAAGGCGCAGCAAACAGACCGGTAAGAATAAAGTTTCTCTGGCAAGAGAAGGCGGAGCAGAAGCTGCTGTTAATACAAACAGTGAGGAAACTATTCAAACGCTTCTGGATATTAAGAACTTCAGAACGGTATATCAGCCAATCATCGACCTCGCGACGGAGCAGGTTGCCGGCTTCGAAATCTTCACTCGTGGTCCTGATGGTGCATATCAAAATCCTGCCGATCTGTTCAGAATCTGTATCGAAAACAATATTCTCACCAACGTCGATATGAACTGCCTAAAACTCGCCGTGGAAATGTCTACTGAAATCGCTGACAACATGCGGGTGCACGTTAATCTGTTTCCATCCACGATATTAGATACTCCGATTGAAACTTTGATTGCCGCGTTTCCCAAGGATAAGGGACGCGTTTATTGCGTCGAGATTAGCGAACAGCAGTTCATAGGTGATCCGACGTTCATGCGAGAGCACGTTCAAAAACTGCGTTCCGCTGGTGTGCTGGTTGCAATTGATGACATTGGTTTTGGCAGAAATTCACTTGAAACATTGATCTTTTTGGAACCGGACGTGGTGAAAGTAGATCGCACTTACGTAACCGGAATTTCGGAAGACAAGTATAAAGTTCGACTGTTGAAGCGCCTGACAAACGTCGCTAAGTCGCTCGGTGCGGAAGTTGTGGCAGAAGGCGTTGAACGACGCGAAGACCTGCCGATACTGCAGGAACTCGGAATACATTTTGCGCAAGGTTTCTTGTGGGGAGAAATTATGGAAGTATTGCCTTCCAGCGCCAAAGATCAAAGAACCTTGACCAAATGAGAATCTCCAGTCTTCGAGTTGCACCAAATGTCATCTGAGAAATTTACCGTTGATGAAGCCATGTCCGCCGGCTGGCATCTGCTAGGTGAGCACTTCTGGACATACTTGCGACTTGCATCGCTGGCTTTTCTGTTAATGTTTCTTCCCGATATGGCCGGCTTTGCGATTGGATTTAATTCGAATTTTGCATATTTCGGTGTTGTTTTCATCTTGCTCGGAATCGTGCTTAAGGGCCTGATTCCAATGGGGCTAATTTATATTCAAATTCGAATGATAGAAGGGTTTCCAGTTTCTTCTGACGACTTCTGGAAGCCGGCTAAGAAATATTTTGCCTACGTGGGTGCTACGCTGATTTACCTGTGGGTCGTGGGATTTGGAATGCTTTTCTTTGTGGTGCCGGGCATCATATTCGGTATCATGTTTCAGTTCTATCCATATTTCATTGTTGAGCATAAGCTCGGACCGATTCAAGCGCTCAAAGCCAGCTCTGCTATCACAGATGGTGCCATGTGGGAACTGTTGTTGCTCGCGATTTTGATCGCAATAATTCAGGGTCTTGCGGCATTCTTATTCGTTTTCGGTGTCGTTCCGGCTCAGGTCTTTAAGCAGCTGACGTGGACATCGGTTTATAGAACGTTGCTCAACAACACACCTCCCGAAAAGCTTCCATTTCCATACAACCGTGATATTTTTGACAGAATTTCTGGCGTTCAACCTGTTGAAGCGGCATTGTCGGCCCAGCCAATAGGTTATGATTCGAATACACAAGATGGTGTCCGAATACGGGCAGAGGAAATGCACGCTGCTGAGGCAGTCAGACAAGTTGAACCTGCAGGGGCAATTGTCCCCGCTGAGGCAATTGTCACCGCATCACCAACTGAATCAACTGAAACAGCTGAACCGGCTAAATTGGTTGATTCGATTGATCATCCTGAATCAACTGAATCAGCTGAATCGGCTAAATCGCTTGATTCGATTGATCAAGTTGAATCAAATAAACCAGTTGACAATACATCCGGCGAAAATGACAAAACTGGCAATCAGTTTTAAAATCAACAGTACCTTGGAGGATAAGACGTGAGATCTATTCGCAACCCAGTTGCTCTGGCAGCCCTTTTGAGTCTCTCGCTCGCGAGTGTGGCATATGCGGATGCGCCCTCTGCATCAGATACCGCAGCGCCACCAGCCCAAGATGCGGCGCTGGAAAAACAGCAGAGTCTCGAAGGCCACGTTCAAGGGGAGGCTGTTGCGCTGGAGACAAGTATTCGTGATTTGTCTAAAACGCTGCATCACTTGAAGAGATCCGCCTGGGATATCTTTGTAGAAGTTCAACGCCAAAACATGGTAGTTGTTGGCGAACCTGATGTCATCGGACCAATCATCATTCCGGCGATGCCGTCTCCAAGCGGAATGGTGGGAGTGGGTGGTTTCTTGCCACCACGAAAGAAATTTCTTGATTACTTCATGTCCCAGATTTCAGATCTCTCTAAGATGACTCAAACGGAAGTGACCGGGTTGCTACTTCCCGATGATGCGAGTGACGATGCAAAAGCAGATTTGAAGACGATCACTGATACCGCGGCTTTACTACCACAGGATATTTCGGCTCTGCAGGACGTGACTCAGGGACCGCAGTTCGACAATATGGCTATTGCCCGAGCTGCCCAGCTTCTGCAGAATCATATTCAAGATATCGAGAAGGCTTCGAAAAAATTGGATTCGGAAGCAAAAAAAGAAGTGAGCAAATCGAAAAAACAGATGCGCAACATTGATAAGCAGATCAAGAAAAACGACTCTGGTAAATAAGTTCGGCGATTGACGTTTTGCTCTCTGACATAATCGCGAAATTGCAACAGCGCATCACGATCCCATGAGTGTCCGTCCGTTTCTGCGCTCGCTTGTTGGAATTTCTTCGTGTGAGCTAATCTGATTCCCAGCTCTGTTTTCTGCCTGCCTCGTGCGGACGCAAGTTCAGATTAAACCGCCTCTAACTTGCGAATATTGTCTTGCTGACCGACTAAGACTAGATTTGCCATGTCTACGAATAAGCCGTGTTCGACGATTCCTGGTATCAGCGATAGTTGGGTGGCCAGTTTCGCCGGGTCATCGATTAAGCCGAAATCGCAATCAATAATCCAGTTTTTTTCATCGGTTATATATGTTGAGCCATCTTTGTCCTTTCGCAAGAGCGGCTTTCCATCAAGGTCTCGGATTGCATCCTCGACTGTTGCCTTCGAGAAGGGTATCACTTCGATCGGTAATTTGAACGCGCCAAGTTTTTCCACAAGTTTTTTCGAATCGACAATTATGATCAATTTTCTGGAAGCAAAGGCGACGATTTTTTCGCGCAATAACTTGCCGCCTCCACCCTTGATGAGCGACAGATGAGGGTCAACTTCATCGGCTCCGTCGATATCTACATCCGGATGTACTCCGTCTTCGAGGGCTATAAGCGGAATTCCCAGCTGTTTTGCCAGTTCGCCTGTTTCCTCGCTGGTGGGTACACCCTTGATTTGAAGACCTGACTTGACGCGTTCGCCCAACAATTTCACGAAGATAAACGATGTGGAACCACTGCCGAGACCCAGGGTCATCCCATCTTCGATGTATGCAAGAGCGGCTTCGGCAGCCAGATGTTTTTCCGAGTCGGATGACATGGCAGTATCGCTATTTGAAATGGAGGTCGAAAAGAGACGCGACTTGTTTCAAGGCGCGTCTTTTTGATTTCGTGTTTTAAACAGACTGTGGAGAAGCCTTTGCTTCGCTCAGCACCGCTTGGAGTTTCTCTTCATCACTATGTGAGAGCGATGTTTGAATAACCTTACCGCCGCTGCCACTGAGTTCTGCTGCGACTTTATCTGGCGTCGCGCTTCTGACGAGAACAAACAAAGCTGAAGTTCCAGGCTGCAAATGACTGGCAATCTCTTTCATGAAGTTATCGTTTATTCCGATGTCGCTCAAGGCTCCGCTAATGGCGCCTGATGCACCGCCGATAGTGGCACCGAGAAGTGGGCTCATGAAGATCAGCCCGATCAGCATGCCCCAGAATGTACCTTCGACTATGCCGATAGCTGTCAAATCGATCGCTTGATTGAGCTTGACCTTGCCATCTTTCTTCTTAATCGCGACAACGGCGTCTTCCAGATCGATCAAATATTCTTGTTGCAGCTTGATAAGTTTCAGTCTAACTTCTTCAGCCTGGTACTCATTGTCGTATCCAATCACGATTAATTGACTCATCACAACTCCTTGGCGTCTCGGTATATGCAGTCTGCATATTGTATACCGCTGACATTTCTTGAGAGTTTCCAAGATTGAAAAAACATTTGATGACCAGAAGGTCAGCGCTGCTCACCCAGCATCGGTTGAGATAGAGCGGTCGGTGTAGTCGCTGATTTAATCCAGACCGGTGCGCTTTTAAAAGCCGGAGTTTTCGAGCGTGGGTCGATGTTGCCTTTGATCAACACGTTTGACTCGGGATAAAACATTGCGGCGACGCCTTCTCGTATGTTTCCGGAGACTACTTCTATGTTGTCTAGACTGCCTGCTTCACCACTGACAGTGACGCGTTGACCATCTTTTAAATTCAAACGCGCGATGTCTGCGTCGGACATCAGTATGCAGAATCGGTGCGGAATGCCTCGGTAGATGTCATGCTCCTCGTACACGACGGTGTTGAATTGCCCTTCCGATCGGATGGTGATCAGCATAAGAGTATCCGGATCGAGTTCCGGAAGCTCTGTTCTGTGCATCGTTGCCTTGCCGGTATCGGTGTTGAACTTTGGCGTATGGTATAGGCGGCCTGGTATCGTGAATTCGCCACCGGTATCGTCAATGGTGCCAAGCATTTCCCAGCCGGGAATAATTTCGCTGATTAATTTGCGTACTTCCTTATGGTTTTTCAATCGATTCCAATCAACCGGCGTCGAGGACAAAACTCTGTGTGCGATATCGCAGATGATATCGCTTTCCGCACGGAGTGTTCCTTGTACATTGGGTGTACCGCCTTCGGACAAACGAACGAAGTTAAACATCGACTCTTGGGATGTCGATTGCGGCTCTTCGTCGCGGGCGAGCACTGGCAGAATCAATGTGGTTTTACCATGACCATGGAAATGACCAGGATTTAGCTTGGTAGAAAGATAAACAGTCGTTTTGATGGTTTGCATCGCGCGGGTTGCCCAGTCGAGGTTTGGATTGGAGCCCCACAAGTTGCCGCCGAGATTGAAGAGGAACTCCAGCTTCCCTTGTTCGGCGGCTTCGATCATTCCATAGGTATCGTAACCTGGTGTCGTCGGTAGTGCCACGCCACCATAGGCTTTTTCCAGTGCTTTGCGAACGCCGTCTTGAAGGTGCGGAGCGTAGCCGATGGATCCGATTCCTTGTACGTTCGAGTGTCCTCGAATCGGCATCATACCGGCTCCTTCTCGTCCGATATGACCGGTGGCTAGAGCCAGATTGCACAACGCAAGGACGTTTTCCACGCCCCATTGGTGGTGCGTGATTCCCATTGCCCAGGCGAAAATTGCTGCTTTCGATCTCGCAAGTTTTTGCGCCGTTGTTTTTATCGCGGCTCTGTCAATGCCACTATCCACGGTGATTCGTTCCCAGCTTTCTTCGCGAACGTGTTTCAAAACTTCTTCGTATCCGACTGCATGTTTTTCTAAGAAGTCGGTTTTTACCAAACCTTGCTCGTCGAGCTCTTTAAGCACGCCAACAAGGAAAGCGACATCACCTCCGGCTTTTGGCTGCACGTATTGCGTTGCAATCTTGGAACCGAACAACATCGATTTGACTTGCGACGGAACGAAAAAGGTTTCTAAACCCGACTCTCGAATTGGATTGACTACGATAATTTCTCCACCGCGCGCATGCAGATTTGCCAGTTGAGTCATCAAGCGCGGATGATTAGATGCAGGGTTTGCACCAATGAGAAACACGCAATCAGCGTGCGACAGATCCTCCAGCGATACCGTCGCGGTGCCGGTTCCGAGAGCCATCTTCAAGCCGACGCCTGACGCCTGATGGCAATAGTAGGAACAATTCATCGTGTGATTGCTGCCGTATACGCGAGCAAATGAGTGCAACAAAAAGGCAGCTTCATTGGACGATCGACCAGATGCGTAGAATGCTGCTTGATCTGGGGGCGTCTCTTTTAATCGGTCGGCAATAAGCGTAAGCGCGTCGTTCCACGAGATCGTTCGAAACTTCGAAGCTCCGGGTTCCAGAATAATGGGATAGCTAATTCGCCCTGCGTCTTCAGCTTGTTTGGGCGTTAGTTTTTTCAAATCGGCCAGCGAATTTTTATCGAAGTAATCGGCCGGCAAT
>JBGAHZ010000072.1:0-8916 GCA_044225915.1 Obscuribacteraceae bacterium (SeqCode) | reverse complement strand
CTTTTTGCACACTTCGGGAAAATGTCCCGCCTCATTGACCATTCCGCCCTGCATGCCGCCCATTCCCAAGGCGCATGTTTTGCACGCATTGCGCGAACGCATGCGTTTCCAAAGCCGCCAGGGCCCGACCTGCCAGGCTTTCTTGAGCGTATAGCGAATGGCTTGCCAGCCTCCGCCGGCTAAGGTTTTGCGAGCCATGGCTCCCTCTTGGGAAGTGGTCGAGGGGCGGTCGAGAGGGTCCCGCGCCGTCTTTTCACATCTCATTAGTATATAAGGTATGCTTTCTCGCGATACGCCCTGTCCGGGAGTTGGTTGGTGAGATATCTGCAAGGTTCGTTTCGTGGTTTTTTTCTGATTTCCTTTCTAGCGCTCCTAACCAGTTGCGCGCCGCAGTCTTCAGCGGAACCGCAGATTAAAAAATTGAGACCGCCGCCTGGTTTTCAGGTGAGTATCTATTGCGATAAGGTTCCGGGCGCCAGGCAAATGGCTTTAAGCGATTCGGGCACACTGTTTGTCGGCAGCGCTCACGCCAGTGTCTATGCGCTTCCAGACAGGGAGCGCGATGGTCGAGTCGATGAAGTCGTGGTCATATCGTCCAAGCTAAACAAGCCAAACGGTGTTGCCGTCCGCGATGGCGCGTTGTACGTCGGCGAAATCGAAAAAATCAGCCGCTACGATAACATTGAAAAGCAGCTTCTGCAGCCACAGATTAAGGGACAAGCCGAGAAGTTATTTAAAAGCACCGTGGTCAACGACAAGCTCCCGAACGTCGATTGGCATGGGTTTAAAACAATCAGATTTGGTCCGGATGGCATGCTCTACTTCGGTTTAGGCGCTCCGTGCAATGTCTGTCTTCGCCCTGACGACGAGCGGTTTGCATCGATGTTGAGAATGAAACCTGACGGTAGTGGTCTTGAAATATTCGCCAAAGGAATTCGAAACACAGTAGGTTTTGACTGGCATCCACAAACCAAAGAGTTATGGTTTACCGACAACGGCCGAGACTACCTTGGTGACAACCTTCCGCCCGATGAGCTCAATCACGCACCGACAAAGGGAATGAATTTTGGTTTCCCTTACCGCTATGGAATGAATGTTCCTGACCCGGAATTTGGAGTGAAGGCTCCGAAGAATTTAAAGTTCTCACCGCCGGCGATGCCGCTTGGACCGCATGTGGCCGCGCTCGGCATGCGGTTTTACAACGGTAGTGTTTTTCCTGAGAAATATCGAGGCAGTATTTTCATCGCCGAGCACGGATCTTGGAATCGCGACAAAAAAATTGGTTACAGAATTTCGAACGTTACATTGGAAAACGGAAAAGCATCGAAATACGAAACTTTTATGGACGGTTTTCTTCAGACCGAAGAACCCTGGGGGCGCCCGGTGGACGTGTGTATGATGCCTGATGGATCTATATTGGTTTCGGACGACAAATGCGGTGCAATTTACAAAGTCTCTTATGCGCCGATGGCGAAGCGAAGCATCGCACCGAAGTAGCGCGAGTGCAGTAAAATGAGATGCTTTGCCGGAGATGGATGCAAAGGAGCGACCTGCATCGGTCAAGGCATGTTAGTTGTCAATTGAGGAGAAGAAATGGAACGCGTAAAACCTATTGTCAGCTTATTAGCTCTCTCGGTCACCGTTTCTGCACTTTCCATTAGTCCTGTTGTTGCAGCGGACCTCTCCAAGTTTATGCCGTCAAGTGGGACTGGCATTGTCAATATCGATCAGCGTGAAGCGCAGCTCGAGCGAAGGATAAAAGATGCTGTCAGCGCGGGGCGGTTAACGCGCGCTGAAGCTCAAACATTTCTGGATGACCTGGACAAAATTTCTGATAACGAGGCAACTTTCCGTGCGTCGTCCGACAATCTGTCGACCTGGGAAAGTTTAAAACTAGTTTTTCAACTCGACACTCTCAGCCGCCGGTTGGAACAGTCACTCAGAGACCGCACCGTATCCGGTGCCGATCTCGATTCGAGAATCAGTGAAATTGAATCGCGACTGAGCGACGCGCGCGCGTCCAAGCGACTCACGGAGCAAGAAGCTACCGAGTTTTCTTACGAACTGAACAGAATAAAGCTGCGAAAAGATTCGTACAATTCAGATGGTATCATCAACGATACCGAGTCGCTGAATCTTGCGCTGGCACTCGATACGATGAGCAGCCGCATGGAATCAACCATGCACGATCGTCAATACCAAATGCCCAACATCGATAAGCTGCAAGCCGATCTCGACAAACGAATCAGTGAAGGCATCGCGTCAGGAAAGATCGATGCCAAAGAAGCAGACGAGTTAAGGCAGGAGTTTCAGAGAATCGCCAGTCGGGAAGCTAAACTCAAGCGCTTTGGTCGACCACTGACCAGCGTTGAAACCTTGGAATTAGCATTGGATTTGGAAACGCTGTCTCAAACCATCGACAAATTTTCCACGACGACTACAGTCGCTTCTCCGGATTTCGTAAAAAGAAAAGCGCGCGTAGAAGCTCGTGCTGCACGCGGAGTAGTGGCAGGAAAATTGACTCTGGCGGAAGCCTACCAGGTCAAAGAACAGCTAGCTCAGCTCGCTATCGACGAGAAAGAGTGGTCGAAATCGGATGGCAATCTCAGTGCATCCGAACAGAAATCGCTGGCACTCAATCTGGAGAAGATCGCGGCTGGCTTGGAGCGTCGCCTTGCAGATACAACAAAGTCTTGGCCTGGTATCAATGAAAAGTTGGAGACACTTAACAATCGGATTACCGCGGCGCGGTCCAAGGGGCGCTTGACTGAGACCGAAGCCAATGCTCTTCTCGAGGACTGGAAGCGCATCGCCGGCAAGTGGAACACCTACTTGACCGATGAAGACGGCGTCTACCCACTTGAGCCGACACTGGCCGTTGCCGCTTCGTTGGAACAACTCGGGCAAAAATTGTCTGTCAGTCTGCACGATCGCTCCGTTGAAATTCCGCAATTGTCGACACTTAGAAATAGCGTTGACGATCGTATTGCGACTGGTTTGCTCAATGCGAAGTTGAGCGTTAGCGATGGTCGAAAATATATTGATGAGTTGAACGCAATTTCCAGCAAGATGAAGAGTTCGCAATCGTCGACGACCAATCTCAGCGACCGAGACCGACTGCTGATAGCCGTCGAGCTGCAGCAGCTCATGGCCAAAGTTGAGAGATCTATTAAGGACACCGTCCCTGGTACCAATACCACAGAGCTGAAAACTCAACTCAGCGATCAAATAAATGAGGGCGCTGCGTCCGGCAAGCTGACTGAAGAGGAAACGGCTTATCTGAAGAAGTCTCTGGCTGCGGCAAAGGAGATGGAAAGCAAACCATCAGGAGATCGTTTGAATGCGCAAGAAGCATTGACCTTTCTTCAGTGGTTGCGTGACCTGCAGACTTCGATAAAGCGAGAACTGCAGGATTCCGAAATCGCGACAACCGACCTTGGACGTCGCATGAACGAACTTCAAGTCCGCATCTCCACCGGAGTCACCACGGGTAAGTTGACTACCGCCGAAGCTGCCGATTTGCGAAAAGAATTGGCGCGAATCAAAGGGATTGAGCGCGACTATAATGCCGACGGTGGTGTCAGCCGCGGTGAATCCGTGACACTGTCATATTTGTTGGAAACTCTCGGTGCACGAATTGAATCCTCAATGAGCGATTCGCATGTTTCGCTTCCGAACATATCGCGGATGCAAGAAGACATCGATAGGAAGCTGGCTAATGCTGTAGTTGATGGAACAATCAATTTGACCGAAGTTGATCAGTTTACCGCCAGGCTCGAAGACATATCGAGACTAGAATTGAGTTTCCGTTATTCTGGTGATGGACTGAGCTTTGCTGAATCAGTCACGCTTAAGGGCGAACTTGATAAGTTGAACGCCAGTATCGATGCCAGTTTGTCGAGTGGAAAATACAAATGGACTGGTCTGGACGAGGGAATTCAGAAGACCTCTCAGAGAATTGAAGCGGGCGCGGCAAGCAAGAAAATTCCACCCGATGCTGTCGTCGTTATGAAGACAGAACTTGGCCGAATTCAAAAAGCAAAAGTCGCATTCGCTCATTCACAGGGTGGATACGATCTGGAAGAAACTGAGTCACTGGTGAAAGATCTCGATCGTTTAAACGCTGAAGTAGACCTGCGAATGAAGGGCCAAAGCTTCGCATGGGGTGATATCGAGAAGCGCCAACAGAATGTCGAACAATTGATTCGTGTTGCAATCAAATCCGGTAAATTGAACACTGTCGAAGCCAAAGATATGCAGGATCAATTGGAACGAATCAAGCGTGCCAAGGCAGCCTTCACGATGTCTGACGGCGACTTGAATTATTTCGAGCGTGTTTCTCTCGCTAACGCACTCGACAAACTAGACGACATGATGAAAAGAAAAACTCGCTGATATGCGTAGACGCTGACCGACTGTTGCATTTGGAATCCCTCAATCACTGACTTTACTTTCGAGGTACGGATCATGAATCAGCTCCCCCCAATCCCTGCTCTCGGGCTAACGCTCTCAATTCCGAGAGATCGAGTGCAACAAGGTCTGGAAGCGCAGATTCACAAAGGCGGAAAACTGGTCAGTGCACCGGCAACGACACCAGAAATAATGGCGCAGTTGAAGAAAGCAAACTGGGATTGGACATTGGAAACCAGTAATTTACTGAAGGAATGGTTTGCCTCCGAACTCGTCGCGGCTCACTTTAATTCCAATGTTTATTTCGAACCGAGTCTGAAAATGGATGATTTTCAGCGAGATCTCGATGAGTTTCCGCACATAGTCCGCGGGCGCATCGACCGGTTACTTGGATTGCACAAAGTCATTCCCGTGATTCCGGAGCCACCCTGCGGAGATTTCATTGCATCTCAGTTTCACCCCAAAATTTATCACGCTGCATGGAAGCCTTTTGAACGTGCGCAATTTGGTATGGCGATCAATTTGGCCTTGCAAGAAATCGAAGATGAAATCAAGCTTGCAACCGCTGGACGGTTTCAGGATACCGGTGTCGCATTGGTTCGCAAAGCTTTCGATCCGGGTGGCGCGCCTATCGCCGTGCCTGGTCAGGCGCTGGAGGAAGGTGTTCCGCCTCAGATGACAGTGACGGAGCCTGGTCCGTTGTTTGATGCCGAATATAGCGCCACTGAAAATCAGGGGGTCGCCGACCTTCTTGCTGGATTCTTCGGTCGCTATAAAGGCATGTCACCGAATGCGGTATTGGACTACAAGTCGGTCGCTCGCGTTCTGACATTGGCTAGCTATCTGATGTATATAATGGACCAGCGCCGACCGAAACGAGAAGAGAAGCCTGCCGAGTCGCAGTTCGAGTTCGAATTCTTAAAGCCCGAGTAAGCAAGATTGAATTGCACTCATTGATCGGCGTGGAAACATTATCACGGCTACAATGTTTCCATGGCACAGTCCGGGATTACTGACGTATATCTATCGCATGGCTTTCGAGATCCGCTTTCTGTGCGCGCCTCGAGAGAGCTTATTTCGTTGTGGCGATACAAAGATTGTGTGCCCACGTTTGTAATCAACAATTTGCGCCGACGCTATCAACGCTCTTTGCTCGGGTTTTTCTGGAGCTTGCTAAACCCACTGTTGATGATGACTATCATGACTGTGGTCTTTTCAGTGTTCTTCAACAAAAATCCCGGCGATTTCGCATTGTATGTTTTCAGCGGCCTTTTGCCCTGGTCTTTCATGAGTGCCACCATGACGTCAGGATGCGGATCGATTGTCGAAGCGGAATCGTATTTGAAGAAATTGCCTGTCCCGAAGTTGATATTCCCGATGGTGCATGTTGCAACCGAGGCGACCAATTTCGTTTTAAGTCTTGTTGCTTTGGCTATTCTTGGAGCGGCGCTCGGACTGCCGTTTCAAGCGACGGCATTTTTGATTCCACTTGCGGTTGTGCCGATCGTGGCGTTCACTTTCGGCGTCACAATGCTCTTGGCTGTCAGTACGGTCTACTTCCGAGACATTGCACACATTGTGGGCGTGTCGCTGTCAGGAATTTTCTATTTAACACCAATTCTCTATCCTATTTCCGCTGTTCCCGAGCGCTTTCGCGAATGGTATCAGTTGAATCCGTTTTTCCAGGAATTCAATTTATTACGTGCCTTGATTGTTGATGGTCGTCTGCCGACCGCGCTAGAGTGGTGCTCTGCAATAACACTATCAGTGGTGGCGCTTGCTTGTGGCTTATTCGTCTACTTGTGGAGGGAGCGCGATATCGTCTATCGCCTTTAACCATGAAGCCACACGTCAAACTTACTGATACTACGCTGCAATTTTCCATGTATGGAAACAGCTCCGCGAGCCTGAAAGAGTGGTTTCTTCATCTGTTGAGTTCGAAACGAAACCATCACACCGAACTTACTTTCAATGCCGTTAAGAACGTCACTCTCAAAGTTGAAGGCGGTGAAGTCGTGGGCGTGATTGGTCTCAATGGAGCCGGCAAGTCTACGTTATTAAAAACGGTTTGTGGAATCTATCCGCCCCACGAGGGTTCCATCGACGTGGTCGGATCTATAACTCCGCTTATTGAGCTGGGTACAAGCTTTGATATACAACTTACCGGGCGCGAGAACATTCTGATCAATTGGGTCATGCTAGGGCGACCGGTGCCACCACTAAAAAAATTGGAAGCGCAGATCATCGAATTTGCAGAACTGGAAGAATTCATCGACATGCCGGTCAAATACTATTCATCCGGAATGGTGGCACGCCTGGCGTTTTCAATTGCGACGGCGATACGCCCGGACATTCTGCTCATCGACGAAGTCTTTTCCACTGGTGATGAGCGTTTCGTAGAAAAGGCAATTGCGCGCATGGTTGAATTGATCGATAGTGCGAATCTTGTTTTATTCGTTTCGCATAACTTGAAGATGGTGAAAAATGTTTGTAACCGCGTTGTAGTTATGCACAAAGGTGCCGTCGTGGCAGATGGATTGCCTGACGAGATGGTGCGCTATTACCTGCAGAACATCGTCCACGGTCCCGAACGTTCTGCCGCGTGTGCCACGGGAAACCCGATCTTGGGCTAGAAGCGCTTCTATAGCCACCTTCAGTACCTGACTGGTCGACGACCTTCCTTAGCAAACCTAAGGAAACGAGCGAACTACCGATGCGACGTCCACATAACAGTCAGAGGTTGACGTATGCCTCTCAGGTAGTCGCTTTCACGCCCCACTTTTTAATTAGTTCTTGACTAACTTCAAGCATCCGCGGTTCGATTGAATTGATGTACTCGGAGAAATGTGAAAATCGGTTGTCTTGCGATAGTTGTTCTTTAATCCAAGCAGCATCTCGGTCTCCTTCAAGGAGGTTGAAGAGCGTGAATTGTAGCTCTTCAAGACGTTGTTCGTCCGCGGCTCCAATCTCATCTGGTATTTCTCGCAACCAGTCCCCCGTTACGTTTAACTTCGACTCCGCACCGCAAGTAATGGCACGCCGCTTGTTCCAATCCTTCAGAACTTTTTTTAGTTGCCTGAATTCGTTTGCGAACTCTTTTTTTGTTTTCTTATCGAGAATGGTCTTTCCAAGCCGTTCCAGAATGACGACTCTAACATTCTTGCAGAGGTTTAAAACTTCTGGTAACACTCGATACAGCTCGTTCGGAACGGGACCATCGTGCGTGTCTCGACGAACAGGTTTATCTGCATAGCCACTCTTAGAGCTGCTGAAAGAACCGCCTGATATGTGGATTTCCAGTACGCGGTCTAATGGATACGATCTGATCAGTTCAAGTATTGGAATGCCGAAATTGATCGACTGACAATGAATGTTGTGCAAATCTAAAACTACAAATCCATTATGTGGTGCTAGTAATGTATCAATAAAAATCCCTTGCGATTCTACGTCTTGAGTTCCAAATGCTAGCGCCAGATTCTCAAGACCAACCGGTCCTCCCGTTACACGATGAATGCGTTCAAGATTCTCCCGTCCGATTTCAATTGCCTGTTTGCAGAGTGGCACCGGTAGTGGTGCCGCGAGCATGTAGTCGGCAGCTCGTGAACACCCAAAGTGCTCCGATATATGCACGTACTGTCTGCACTGTACCTCTTGTTTTAAATTCGTCAACCAGCGATCGTGCCAGTCTGTCCAGGTCGCTGACAGCGCCGAATAGTGCACGCCATGCCCACTCAATCGTTTCTCATCGCCATAAAATGAGAGCAAGCCTTCGAGCCAGTTCGGAATGCCCTGGGCGCTCCATCCCATATCGAAGCTCCATTCGAGCCAGTCGACACAACCCTCTTCAAAAAGTGGATAGACCGATTCCCTGAATGTTTCCTCGGGCATCATCGATAACCCGGCAAGGATTTCCGTCATTAGCTTGCGACCTTCTTCTTCTTCTTCTTCTTCTTCTTCTTCTAGCCAGTTCCGCAGCCTGGGCAGGGATCATTTCCGAAGCGCAAGATGCCTTCCTGTAGCGACGTGACCTGGTTTTTCCCTGGATTGAAAATTGTGTAGCCCCAGAGCATTCCGCCTATAGAAGCGATTGCCATTAGCAGCAATGCAAGCACAGCCATGCCGTTGTTTTTCTTGCTACCGTCGGCTTGTTTGAGCAATGACGTTGGTATCTTCATGTTCTCGCCCTCATAGAATCGGCTTTGATACTTTATTGCCAAAACCTCGACCTCTAGACTATCTACCCACGACCGCATGCGCCGCAACCGTGCGGAATTCTTGGCTGAGAAACCGTTTTGTTGTCGGCCTTCAACTCAGGCTTGGGTTCGGCGAACTTGCAGAAAACTGGTTTAGTAATATCTACAGTGCTTCGTGTAAGACCCCAGACAATTCCGCAGACACAGGCCATCGCCATCGCAATAAACGAGATAACGGTAATGCCACTGCGCTTTCCGCCCATTCCTTCCAATAATTCGACCGGCAGTTTCATCTGCAATCCCCCAACGGCGG
>JBGAHZ010000071.1:0-31321 GCA_044225915.1 Obscuribacteraceae bacterium (SeqCode) | reverse complement strand
CAAATCCGGTGACCAGGAAAAAACCACAGTGCTCACGGACGTCGATGTCGGAATTCTCGCGGTGTTTGTCGAAGAGACAGACGTCTCAAAAATCGACGGCATGCTCGACATTATCCACAAGACAATTCACGGATAATCGATCGAATACATTAAGAAGGCGGAGCCAAAAAGCTCCGCCTTTTGCTTGCCGCCACAGTGGGTATATCGACTATGAAATCCGTCGATGTGCACGAATGGCCGAACCGTCGAAAAACGATTTAATTGCCAATCGCTACTCCGTTCTCTACACGCTCGGAAAGGGCGGCATGGGCGTAGTGCTTCGTTGTCGTGACATCGTTCTTCAACGCGATGTTGCCGTGAAAGTGCTGGGCGACAGCGCTGATATGGATACCGCGAAACGATTTCAAACGGAAGCAAGAGCGACCGCAAAATTGCAACATGAAAACATACTTCAAGTAATGGATTTCGGAGAAACCGATGGACGTTTGTTTCTCGTCATGGATTACCTTGACGGAATAACATTGGCAGACTTGATCCGCGAGAAAAAACGGGTTGCACCGGAAGTTGCAATCCCAATCTTTCTGCAAATTTGCGACGGTCTCGCACACGCGCACAAGAAGGGTGTTTTACATCGCGATATCAAACCGTCCAACATAATGTTGATCGAAACCGAATCAGGATGGATCGTAAAAATAGTTGATTTTGGAATTGCTAAAATCTCTACAAACGCCGATCAGAAACTAACCACCACTGGTACGGTCGTTGGATCACCGCTGTACCTCTCACCGGAAGCGGGACTCGGCAAGAAATGCGACTTGCGCTCAGACATTTACTCTCTAGGATGCTTGATGTTCGAAACTTTGACTGGTAAGCCACCATTTCATGGTGATACCGCATTCGAAACCATCATGATGCACGCCAATGATGCGCCACCAACAATATCTAACAGCGCCGGAATGAGCTTCGACTCCCATCTTGAACTCTTGATTGAAAAATGCATCGCCAAGCAGCCTGCGAAACGATACCGATCAATTGACGAACTAGGAAACGAATTGTCGATCATTCACGAGACGATCAACACTACAGATTCTGCCTTAAAACAAGATCGAAGTAGTGATAAGACCCAAGCCGAGCCTCTCTCGATCCACAAACCCAATGGTTCCAACAGAAAAACTTTTGTGATTGTGCTGATTGTGTTAGCAGGTCTGATCGGATCGCTATACATTTACAAGAACATTGGTGCCAGCACGCGTGTCGCAGCGCCACCAGCGGTCTTTGCCAAAGAGGTCAGAGTGATCTCAGTCGACAATCCACCAATGGATGAGCACGTCGTTCAGCAAAAATTTCAGTACAACGATCTCAGTGTGAAGGTCCTTGATCCGGCTGTTACTGACGATCAAGTCTCCGAGGTCGCGACTCAGTACTCAAAGGCAACAAACTGGAGAATGCAAGGCGCGAAAATAAAAGGACCATGCTTCAAAACTCTGCAATCCTATCCGATCCAAAGCTTCGAACTAAAACAAACACTGATAGATGGGAAGGCATTGGAAACAATATCGAAGATGAAGTCGGTCAGTACTCTCGACATACGCAAGTGCCGAAATATCAGACCTGAAGATCTCCGGCATCTAGCAACCATGGCGAGTTTCGAAATCATACAATTGTCTTTGCCCAAAGATCCGGAGGGCGGATTGAAGATGATTCGCGCACTCAGCAAAGTTAACAACATCCGAGTACTCACTATTGATGAGCCAGAACTGACGAATGAGATGGTGACGGAACTTGAACGGATGACAAATCTCACTCAGCTTCAGGCATCATTTTCTTCGAACGATTCAGCAACTCTTGGAAGAACGCTGGGTGAACTACCGGCACTTACGAAACTCATGTCAACCAACGCGGGTTTGAATGAGATTGCCTTGAAGGCACTGGCATCGCGTCTGAAAGAGCGGAAAAGACTGGAAAACATCGTGGAGTTACAAATCGAGCTGCCGGAGAACTCGAAGCAAGCGATTGATACATTGAAAGTACTCCATGATTTTCCAAATCTTCGATACCTCCAGCTTGACTGTAACGTCAACGCAGCTCTGCTCAATGAACTATCCAAATTTCCGAGACTTAAAATCATCACACTTCCGAACGATTACAATTCGGACGATTTCAAACAGAGGCTCGCCCGACTGAGAGAGAGATGCCAAGTCAAAACTTTCAAAACAGGACGCGTGGAGTTGTTTTGATACGGTTAGTTATCTCGAGCCGGTCAACTTGCTAAACTGGCATCCAGACCCAGAAACAATATTCACAAGACCACGGCAATAGTGAACCATCATATCCTCGCTACCAACCGTTTGAGTAATGCGTAAACGTCCCTATTTGCTCGGACCGGCTTTACTCAACGTTTCCAACACCAGTCCCTGATTAATTACTTCAGGCAAAACAATTCGCTCTTTTGGGCGCCCCGCAGGAATCACCACATATAGTGGCACACCGGATCTGCCGAAACGATTGAGAATTTTTGTAATATCCGGATCTTGAGTCGTCCAATCCGCTTTGATCGTGTCAACTTTCAACTCGCGAAACTTTTCCTTAACTTCCGGCGTGTTGAGAAATAGCTTCTCGTTTGATTTACACGTCAAACACCAGTCGGCAGTGAAGTCGAGAAAGATGGTTTTGTTTTGCGCGACGGATTCCTGGAGAGTCTTGATTGTGAACGGTTTCCAAACAGTACTGTCCGCGGCTTCAGTGCTCGCCACCTCGGTTTTAGCTTTGACACCACCAAGCGAAAGTGCGATGGACGGTTGATTGAGAATGAAAAAGTATCCGCCGGCCAAAGAGATGACTGCCGCAACTGACCAGACTTTGATTTTCTTATCCTGCGTACTGGTCAAGTCGGTGTAGCGGCTGATGATCCAGGATGACAGCGCGATAGTGAGAAGGAAGTAGGTCGCCCACATCTGCCCCTCAGGTCCGACTTGCTGCCCGAGAACGAACAGGAGCCAGACCACGGTTGCCATAAGAACGAAACCCATCGACTCTTTGAATTTTTCCATCCATACGCCAGGCTTCGGGCAGAACTTCATCAAGCTCGGGAAAGCGGTGAAAAGCAAGTAGGGAAGCGACATTCCTAAGCCGCTCATGAAGAATATTCCAAGGACGACCCACTCCGGCTGAGCAAAGGCGAAACCAAGGGCGGTGCCAAGAAATGGAGCGGTACAAGGAGTAGAAAGTGTAGTCGCCAGTACTCCCTTAAAAAACGTACCGACGAAACCTTCTTTCGAAGCCAGCTTATCGAGACCATCTTGACCGGCAGAGAAGGAAACGTAAAACAATCCGAACAAGCTGAGTGCAAGAAGCAGCACAATCGTGCTCATGATTATTACGAAACCAGGATATTGAAATTGAAAGCCCCAACCCACCGATTGACCGGCGGCGCGGATGCCGAGAACGACCAGGGCAAGCGCGAGAAACGAGCTGATGATGCCGGCGGAGAATGTCAGTCCCAGTAATCTAACGCGAGCTGGTTCATCATCGGCTTGCTCGATAAAGCTCATGACTTTTATTGCAATTACGGGCAATACGCAAGGCATGACGTTCAAAATCAATCCGCCCAGAAGGGCAAAACCAAAATAGTAAAATACGCTCTCGGCAGGCTTTGACTCGCCCTCTTTGCCAAAAATTTCGTCAAGCACTTTGTCGGTATCACCGGGAGCAGCCGAACTGCCCGTGGTGCTCGTGCTTGCAGGGTTGTCCGTAGCTGCCGGGGGGTTTGTTGTCGCAGTCGTTGATTCGCTTGTCCCTGTCGTAGGCCCGCCACCAGTCGACGTCGAAGCTACAGGAGTAACTTCAGTTCCTCCGGCGTGACCGGCCTCATCAGGAAGAGTAGTCACCGGCGCGTTGAAACCGATTCCGGCGAATGCCGCGGCGTTGGCTTTGTCGGGTTCATCCGCGGAAACCGGCAGATCAAACGTTGCCGTTCCCTTACCTGGAAGGCAGATTTCTTTACAGGACAACCATTTGATATCCGCTTCTATTTTTACGGGCTTGCCTGTCGGCAAATCTGCTGGTGGTGTAACCTTGACGGCGATCAGGGTTTTATCTTTGTAGCCATATGTGGTTATTCCTGAGTCTATAAACTTGTGCGGAGTTTGCCAGAGCAACTCACCATGAGTGAATCCTGGAGGCAATTTCCACTCTATCGAAGTGGGCATTCCGGCTTCACCCGCTTCTTTATAATAGATGTGCCACTTCGGCTCGATCTCGAATAAAACGCCGACCAAAAATTCTTTGCCGGGTTTGATCGTTTTGCTTTCCGGAACTATCGTCGTTTTGACATGCACCTCGCCAACAGCCTGTGCGCTCGACCAAACTGGTCTGACGGAGCGCTCTTCGCTCTCGAAGCCACTGAACGCCGAGACGATCAACAGAATCGCGAGTGCCATCGCATTTAGTACCACGCCAATTTTTCGATTCGGAATCATCATGGATTTGTTTATCCTCAAATCGTTAATGGATCTCAAGTCGGGCGCTTCAGTAAGTCACTTTTAAGTGCGTTCGAAGCAGCTATATCAGCATACACGTAAGCGCTTTTTCGTGGTGCTCTCTTCTGATTCGGGTACGTCACCCTGACCAATCCGAATCGCTGTTGTAATCCCTCCGCCCACTCGAAATTGTCCAGCAGCGACCAGTGCAAATATCCGCGGACCGGCACGCCGGCTTCGATGGCATCGTGAATAACCTTGAGATGCTGCGTCAAATAATCGACACGCTCAAAATCTTCGAGCGACCAATCACCTTGCTCCAACTGGCTCTCGAACTTCTCCGCGTAGCCGTTTTCGGTAATGAAAACGTCTCTCAGACTGCCGTCCAGGTTGTAGCGATATGGACGAATGTCATGAGTAAGAACCTGATAGAGCCCCTCCGGGTATGTTTCCCAGCCCAGTGCGTTTGTCTTCAATTGCGGCTTATCAGACGCTTCACCGAAGGGATCGATGGGCCATGATGGTTTAAATCTAGATAATTCTCGCGTGTAATAATTTATTCCAAGGTAGTCCATGCTGCCCTTTAAGCCCGGAATCGGACCTTCCAGAGTGCGCATGATTTTGTACATCGACAACGGTGGCGGTAGGGCATACTCGCCGGTCTGGATGCACTGCGGAAAGAGCTGATTGAAGACGTTGTCACGCACCATGCAAACTATGTGATCGAGAGGGCTCAGCGGCTTCTCCGGCGAAAACGGTCGCCAGTGGTTGGTGAAGCTGACAGGCGCGTTCGGATACTTAGCTTTTATCACCTCATAGGCTGCAGCATGACCCACCAGCATGTTGCGAACGACCGTAAAAGCAGCCAAGTAGTCGTTCTTGATGCCCGGAGTCCATACGCCCGCGACGTAACCCTGATAGACGTATGCCATCGGTTCGTTGATTGTCAGCCAATAGTCGACGTATTCTCCTAACGCGTCGACAACAAGCGAAGTAAACGTTCGAAACTGCTCGGCTGATAGCGGGCTGTTCCAGCCCCCCTGCTCGGCAAGCCAGGTTGGCAAACAAAAGTGAAACAGAGTGACGAAGGTCTTGATTCCTCGCTCTTTGAGAGTCGATAAAACCTTCTTGTAGTATTCGACACCATCGTGATCGAGATGCTGAGCGACAACCCCAGTCCCTGGTGCGTCTTTCAGAATGGCAGGCCAGTTGATGCTCAGTCGGAATGCATTCAGTTTCAGACTTTCCAGAATCTCTATATCGTCCAGATATCGATGTAAAAAATCACATGCCTCATCGGCTGTCGTGCCGTCGATGATTTTGTCCGGAGCAATCATCCAGTTCGACCAATCGGAAAGCCTGGCTTGCATTTCCGAACCATAGCCTTCGATTTGGAAATGCGAAGTCGCGGCACCCCAGAGGAAGCCAGGTGGAAATTTTCGAGTTGAGGAATCCTGAGACAATTTCGTTAATGCCGTTTCTAAGCCGGTCTTCACTTTCGCGCGGGATTGGAGGTTTAAACCTACTGAATAGCTTTCTCACAATCCATATTTTTGATCACCATAAACTAAAGCTTACAGGAGTCTTAAACACTCGTTATAACCTGAAACAACAAATTACCTGAAACAACTAAAAGTTTTCGACGCGCCTGGCGAATGTATGATGACAATGAGGTCAGCGTGCCTCTCAAAAGCAATTAGCATGCCTTCCGACACAATCGCTCGACCAAGAATTGCAAACGAAATCGCTCGTCCACTCTCACTTTTCGAGTGGTTAACTTGGCTCAATAATTTTCCGGCAGCGGCGATCGTTGCGCTCACAGTAGTCAACCTGATCGCCCACTGGCAGACACTTGGCGGATATTTCCTGGCTGACGATTTTGTGCACGTCGCCTGGCTCAAAGAAGTATTCAATGGTCATTTCGAACTAGTGACGAAAAACTTCTATTCCACTTGGTTACAAACTGAAGGTACGAATTTTTATCGACCGTTTATATCCGTCACTCTAGTGATCGATCGACTGCTTTTCGGTGGAAGTGCGTTCGGTTATCACCTTTCAAACCTGTTTTACCAGTGCCTCTCGACCATCGGTCTATATCTGGTCGGACGAGAATTCGTCTTTCTGTTTTCCTCAGAACAAAACGAAGAATCGCATTCCAGAGGCATTGCCGATAGCCGGAAAGCATATGCGATGACATATTTGCCTTTGCTCTCGGCTCTTTTGTTTGCAGTTCACCCTCTTCACGCCGAAGTGGTCAGCTGGATAATCGCCAGAGTGGACAGCGTTTGCTGCGCATTTTATTTGTTGGCAATGTGGTTGTTCCTGAAAGCACGCCGAGTTGTGGAGGCGAAACAACAGCGCTGGTGCAACCTCCTCGCACTCGCATGTTTCATTTTGAGCTTGATTTCAAAGGAAATGGCAGTCACACTTCCACCGGCACTGGTACTGCTGATGGTGCTCTTTCCGAAGCAAGAAAAACCAATAAATGTCAGCACGTTTTTCAAATCCATTGCCAACGGCTTCGTAGCAACCTGGCAACTTTGGCTCATCCTCATCGTTTATCTGGTCTTTCGAGCGGTCGCCCTGGGTTCGCTCACCGGCGGTTATCAGGGCTCGATCGGAGAAGGATTATCACAGTCCACACTTCAACGCGTGCTCTCCGTGGCATCGCTCCAGCGTGTCGTCTTTCCACTTAACGCTGAAGTGTTCGTGCCATTGAAACGACTTGCTCGACCGCTTCTGTTCATGTACGTGATGAGTTTGCTGCTGTTCGCGGCTCGATTTATTTTTTCAAAAACGCGATTGTTGCAGCTGCGCATACTGGCGTTTTCAGGACTATGGTTCCTCCTCGTTATGGTACCGACGATTCCTGTTTGGAACCTCACCGAAACCCTTCAAGGCTCTCGATTTATCTACATGGGCACGGCGCCTTTGTGCATGTTTATCGCCGCTTTGTTCGCACCTTTATGGAGTCCCTCGGAAGTATCGGTGAAGTCGGAAAGTGGTTCCGCGGCCTCCGGCGTGGAACAGGACAGGGTGCCTTCATATATAGTGGCGACAAGCGGCTTGTCCTCTGTCATCGCCCTGGCAGTCGTGGCATATTACGGCTACATAGTAGTAGGAAACAACGAAGCATGGGTCCATGCCGGGCGCGAGTTGAAAGCCTTGCGCGACGAGCTGGATTCAAAAGTCAGCAGCTTGCCGAATTCCGACAAACTGGCGTTGTTAAACTTGCCGCACCGCTATAAAGGCGCGCACATGCTGTACAACGCAGCTACACTGTCCGTTCTGCTCGCGCCGCCTCTCAACAGCAGCGATATCGTCGAGCGCGTCGCGACTTTTGAACCAGTGCTCTTTGGCGACGACGACCTCATCCGCATCTCCAGAGTACGGCAGATGATTCAACCTGGTTCGCACAACCATTTTGTGTTTTGGGATCGTGAAGAGCAGAAACTTACTCCGATAGATTTGACGCCCGGTACCACCGAACTGAAGTTCGACGCAGCCTGTCAATCTCTCACTCCGACTGACATCGACGCGCGCGGTAATGCCGTACAGCAAAGCGCCGGTTCACCAGCGGCGACATCCTCCGGCGCCGCGAATACTCAAACGGCTGGTTCACAGACTCCAGCGAATTCTGACGCCGCGATCACTCAAAGCACCGGTTCACAGACTCCAGTGAATTCCGGCTCCGCGAACTCTCAGACCGCAAGTTCGTCCCCATCCGTAACCGATCATAGTCCGCCGCTAACGCAGTCTCTGTCAGGACACAAGATAGAGAACAACAATCGATTGATGCCACCCGATTTAAATATAGATCCTACCTGTGTCGATTTCCTGGATCTGTGTCTGTCGGCACGAAAAAAGAGCACAGACACTGCCGGTAGTGGCGTGGTCGGAGGTTCGAATACGACGACGATACCAATCGTCGTGGACTGGAATAGCGGAGTTGCCGGTCGATACAACTCGTCTCAAGGTTTAATTACCACAGTTCCACTTGATGGAAAAATGCACCGCATGCGGATTCATGTTTCCCAACACAAAAAGTGGCTGGCGCGTGGAAAAGTTCATCGACTTGGAATTCTTTCACCGGCACCTGACGCTGATGTAACGGTGTACGGTGTAGCGTTGCTAAACGGTAAACACGCAATTCCAAAATTGGAACCGACTGGAAAAAATTTCGTAGAAGACGTCAGCGGAGTGATCAGAGCCGGGGGCAAATTAGGGCATGTCAGTTACGACGCCACCGCGATTAACGGCGCTACAGGAGTTGTTTTCGAGATTTCGAAACCGAATGCCTGGTTTGAACATTACAGCAATACATACCGCGATTCGACAAAGTGTGACAAGGCGTTGAAGACCTGGACCTCGCCACAACTCAGTGGCACGGACACACCAATCGAATTGAAGAAGCTCGCCGGTCCGGGCTTTTATGAATTGAGAGTAGCTGCCACATCGAAGAATGGTGAAGTGATTGGCTACTTCTCTGACCCGATTTTATTTCAACTCGGTAACTAAAACATGACAAAACTGCCCCTCGCTCAATCTGCCCAGCCGTTCAAGATGACACTTGAAGCGGCTGTGTTCGACTGGCGATCCATGCGGGTGCAGTTTGCATTGGGTTTTGTCTTCACACTCATTTTCCTGGCTCTGGTTTTTCAAGAATTTTTTGCCACGCGTTTTCTGCCACAAGACTATGTAGCTGTTGAAGGGTTGATGCCACAGCTGCGGTCGCTGCTGGAGATGCACAGCCCAAGCGATTGGTCGACTAATCCGATAATGCTATTACAAGTACTTTTGTTCAAGCACCATGCCTGGTGGTACCGCGCGATTACATTCACCGCGACCGCTTTCACGGCGTTAACGGCAGGACTTATCACTCTCGACATCTCGATTCGGTACGGCAATCGGATCGGCGCAGCTGCGGCGGTTTTCACAGCGCTCCTCTGCGCGACCATGCCATTGCAAAGCAGTCTGCTGGTGCCAGTCGATATGCTTCCAATTACATTGAGCAACTTGCTGGCATTGTATGCGGTCTTCCTTGAAATGCGATTTCGCCTACTGCGAGAGACTAGATATTTCTGGGTGGCTCTCTTGTCGCTAGTCATAGCCGGAGTCTGCGATGTGCGAGGAGCAGTCGTCGGCGTATTGGGAATTGCTCTGTGCAGGTTGTTGGTCACTGAAAACGACAGTAAATTGAGATCGGGACCACTGCAATCGTATGTAGGGCTGACACTTTTCTTCCTTGCCGCAATGATATTTGTAACCACTCATTTGACGGTGATTGCGACCGGCTCTGCGCAACAGGCACCGGAGGTCATTCAGGAGTTTCTCAATCCATTGGTTACTGGAGAAACCATAGGCGTGCAAAACTTCGGCAAAACCATGCAACGAGTTTTGCCAATTTTGTTTGCCACCATTTTTAGTATCGGTGCAATCCGGCTCATATTAGGTTCCGTATGGTTGCGTCCCCTTGTATTTGCTGGTAGCTGGCTGCTTTCGCTTCTGGCTGCCTGGCAAGTTTTAAAATTCACTGGTACCGCGGATGGTTCACAAGCGCTCAGTGCTATTTTCCTCGGTCCGCCTTTTTGCATTCTTCTTTCACTTTCAGCGTTGCCTGCCATTGATTGTTTAACACGCAAGTCCCGAATCTGGCTGACAGCTCTGGGAGCGGTGGTTTTATCCGCAGTAATCTTCTGCTGGGGTTTACTGTTAGTACTTCAACTCCACGATTCGTACGATAGCGCCAGAGAGCTGATGAACTTCAAGCTTCAGCTTGCGCATCGCATGGAAAAAACAGATGGCAAGTTGGTCGTAATCAACCCTCCATTTGAGAGTTCGAAAGAGTTAGAAGTTGTATCGGAGCACGGTACATCGACAGCAGAAATCCCTGCCATCAGAGACCGCGAGGAAAAAATACTGCTCGGTCTATTAGATTCGCCGCTCAACAGTCAGGTGATTCCAACAACAGCCCGTCGACGTCAGATTTACAGCTTTGTTCGACTGGCGAGGACAGAGCACGCGACGCCAGATCCAAGCATCCCTGCGACCTCGGTGACAGACTATTACGTCTGGTCGAACGAATTGAGAAGGTTGATGCCGCTTTACTATGTTGGGGCAAGCGCAATCAAGATCGACATCAATTCCAACTTGCGGAAGCGCTTGCATACGGAGCCGAAGGAAATTTCCAAGATACCCGCCAACGAGTGGGAGCAACTTCCGAGTGGTCAAGGTTACATTGAACGATTGGATGATGGACTCGGGTTATACTCCGGCGATAAGGACGACCTCCTGGTCTGGTTTCCCCATGAGTTGCTAGATCCGACCAAAACCAACCTCGTAAAGGTGCGCTGTTCAAAACTGTCAGGCAGCCGAAAGACTCCGCTATATCTCATCTTCAAAGGAGTAGACAGCGATGACACAGGTGTCATACAGTTGCATGCTGCCGGTAACGATCAAAATGGCGACGCCATCTTTGAAGCAACTACCAGAGGCGCCGCAGAATGGGCCAGGCACAGTGCGATCGAATCTATTGGAGTCAAGTTGCCTTCCGGAAGCCAGGGACTAGTTTTAAAATCGATTGAAACCACTCGTGGTGCGAGTCATAAATGAACGACAAAACCGAACACAAAAATGAAACTACTCGGAAATTAAACCATGAGCGAGGATATGTTATCGCCCCTCTCGTTCTCATCGGAACAGTGCTTGCGCTGTGGGTTCTGCTCCAGCTCAAAGGTCTGCTAATCGCGCTCGTATTTGCAATCACGATATCGTCCGCGATAACTCCGGTTGCGGAAAATCTCGAAAAGAAAAAAATTCCGCGAGTAGCGACCGTAATAGTAGTTTTCTTACTTGTCGGGATAGTCTATTCGATACTCGTAGCCGCCTTGTTTCCCACGCTCAAAGAACAAGCCATTAGCCTCTATGACAGTGCGCCGAAGTATGCAGAGAGCATCAGTAATACCTACTCTCGCCTGAGCACCATGCTCGGTGACAGCGCTCCAGCGGCAGCAAGTTTTTCCGTAAGTCCGGAAGAAGTCAAAAACATTCTTTCGAAAGCCAGTTCTCATGCGGTTCATCTCACGTCGGACATCGTGACGGCAGGAGCAACCTCTATTCTAGTGATGTTTCTAACCGCGTACTTCGTGATGGAAGCGAATTCAATTTGGCCGAAGTTACTAGCGTGGGTGCCTGGTAAACATCGCGCCCGAGCCGCATCGTTGATTCGCCCGATTGAATCCAGATTAGGCGGTTATATTCGCGGACAACTACTTGTATGTGTCGCGGTTTCACTGTTTCTCACCACCGGTTTAGTCGTCCTCAAGGTAGATCATGCTCTATTGTTAGGCGCGCTTTCCGGGCTGCTCAACCTCGTCCCATTCGTCGGCTCGATGATCACTGCAGTGCTTGCGCTGGTAGTCTCGTTCAATCAATCGCCGCAACTCGCACTTTTCGTGTTTCTTCTTTTTGCACTGGAGCAGTGGGTCGAGAGCAATCTGATTGTTCCAAACCTTCTAGGCAAACAAGTTGAACTTCATCCTCTGATCGTTCTTTTCGCAATCCTGACCGGCGCGACACTGCTTGGAGTGGCTGGCGCATTGATTGCCGTGCCATTAGCAACAGTATTAGTTTTGCTAGCGCAGGAATTCTATTTAAAACCACTGCACGAAACAGAAGCAAATGACGAAAACGCTATAGACATCGACTCGTTTTCCGACGCCGCAGCAATCCTCGCTGAATCCCGCCCAGAAACCGTTTCGAGAACCGAAGGCGGCAGCGTACTCGATGTCGCCGAGAAGTCTAAACAGGAATCAAAGGACGAGGCCTAGTTCTAATTTTTAATTAGACGACGACGCGGTGCTTTGCTCCGCTGCCGACGGCTTCGGATAAATTGAGTCCTTGCTGGTCCAGAATGGCGCCCAATTCGCGGCAAATAGTGAAAGGGAGAAAGGGACCGTGATAAACGAGACCGGTATAAATCTCGAAAGCGCTTGCACCCGAAGTTATGAATTCGAAAGCCTCGGCACCGCTCGTGATACCGCCACATGCGATGATTTGCTGATCGTCTGATTTCAGTTCATTCATTCTACGGCAGAGCTGGAGTGCCTTTTGGCGTATGGGGGGACCGCTTAACCCGCCGGGTCCGATCTTAGAAACAGTATCATTGCCCGTCTTCAAGTCGGCACGGGTCGTAGATGTATTGCCACAGACGAATCCAGCCAAACCATGACGAGAAGCCATTGCGGCAACGTTCTCTAAGAGAACATCGTCACTGTCTGGAGAGAGCTTTACGAACAGTGGAATATTTTTGGAATTGATTTTCGTGATTTCAGAGATCACAGAATCGATTGTGTTGACTTCGGCGAGCTTTGTCTCATGCGTGTTTGGACAACTGACGTTAATCGAAGCATAAATCATGGGAAGATTTTTGACCGCTTTAAAACTCGTCACGAAATCTTCAATTGCTTTTTCACCGACAACTGACGGAAGATTAGTTTTGGCAATATTGACCGCCAGCGGAACGCTAGAATGAGCTGCGGCAAGCTTTTCCGCGACTCGCGCAGCGCCTTCTCCATTCAGCCCCATGTAGTTTATTACAGCCTCGTCTTCGGGCAGTCTGAAGACTCGAGGTTTTGGATTTCCTTTGGTGGAGATTGCGGTGATCGATCCAATCTCGGCGAAGCCGAAACCCATTAGCCGCAGCCATTCCGTCAGGTCTCCGTTTTTATCGAAGCCCGCAGCCAGCCCAACCGGATTACCCAGTTTTTTTCCTGCGATGGTTGTAGCTATTCGAGGAGATTGATCGTTGTACCAGAACTCGGTTTGAGTCCTCAATATCGACAGGGCAGGCAACATTTTATGGGCGAGCAAATGTGCTTCCTCAGGATCCATGCGGAATAACAAGGATCGGAGGTAGCGCTCGTAAAAACCCTGGCGGCTATTTCCCACAGGTCACCCAAAGTGGTGGTTCAATTCAATGTTATCCCAAACCAGTCGAATTGCAACCAAAGTTGAACATTTCCATCGGATACAAAAACGACACCCGAAATACCCGCACCACATATAATGCCGCGGTCATCTCTTGCGTTTATTGCAATGTCGTGATGTAGTAGTAGGTGAACAGTCGTGGAGTGGCGAGATTATGTCCGATAACGAATCCGAATCCAAAGGTCCGGGGAAGACTATTCAAATCGTCCTCACAATAGTTTTTGCTGTTGTGGCCTTAGCTCTCGTAATGATCGTGAAACCGTTCGGTACCGTTCACGTCGAAAGCAAATCATCGATATCGCCAGCACCTGGCACGGCACCGGCAGGAGCACCCCCTGCTGCGACAGCCCCACCCAAATAAGTTAGAACAACCTTATTAGTGGATGTGCAGACCGATTTCTTTTCGGTACTGTTCCATTTTTGCCCAGTCTTCGGTGACTTCGGGACGCTGCTTCGACAGTTCATTCCACGTGATGTGCGGACGACCGGTTTCAATTTCGACCATTGAAATGCAATCGTCGACAGGGCAGACTCTGCTGCAAAGGTCGCAACCTACGCAGTCTTCCTCACGCACGACAGGCATCAATCTACCGTCGCCATTGCCGATGTTTTTCAACTCGACGGACTTGAGATCGATACACTGGTGAGCAGCATCGTTGCATGCTATGTAGCAAAGATTGCAGTTGATGCACTTATTGTGATCGATGCGAGCAACTGATTGGAAGCCGAGATCGAAGTCACCGAAGTGCGAGATACGAGGCAATGATTTGCCGATGAAATCGTGTGGTGAAGTAAATCCACGCTCATCCATCCAGTTGGACAAGCCGTCGATCATATCTTCAACGATTCGGAATCCCCAGTGCATAACGGCTGTACAAACTTGCACGCTGGTCGATCCGAGCAGCATGAACTCGACAGCGTCACGCCAGGTTTCGATTCCGCCCATGCCGGAGATCGGCACGCCACTCTTTTGAACTTCAGGATCGGCGCCGACGGCGCTGAGTAAGTGCAGAGCGATCGGTTTTACAGCCGGACCGGCATAGCCGCCGTGGCCGCCCTTTCCGCCTACGTTCGGTTTGATTTCAAACGTATCGATATCAACACCGATGATACTGTTAATGGTGTTAATCAATGATAGAGCTGATGCTCTGCCATTTATCGCAGCTCGTGCAGGTTGGACGATGTCAGTGATGTTCGGTGTCAGTTTTACAATCACGGGAATGGTGGCAACATCCATTACCCATTCGGTGACCATGCAGGTGTATTCAGGAACTTGCCCCATCGCAGATCCCATGCCGCGTTCCGACATGCCGTGAGGGCAACCGAAGTTGAGTTCGAAACCGTCGCAACCAGTTTGTTCTGCGCGCTTGATGATTTCTTGCCACGCTTCTTTCTTGGATTCCACCATCACCGAACATATGACTGTATGTTTTGGAAACAGCCTTTTCGTCTCTGCGATTTCGCGCAGATTGACTTCGATTGGGCGATCGCTAATCAGTTCGACGTTGTTTAAACCAAAAACTTTGGAGCCTTTGTAGTCCATAGTTCCGTACCGGTTGCAAACGTTCAATACCGGCGCACCGATCGTTTTCCAAACCACTCCACCCCAGCCTTGCTCGAATGCCTTTTGGCACTGGTAGCCGGAGTTGGTCGGTGGTGCCGACGCCAACCAGAACGGGTTGGGTGATTTGATACCACAGAAGTCGATCTCTAAATTAGCCATTTTGTTCTCCAGCTAGTTAATGGTCCGTTTCGTTTGCGCGGATTTCTCGACTCACTTCTGCAACGTTCGAGAAATTCGGGATTGAGAAGATGGCTTCTACAAGCCATTCTTCGTCGACAGACTCCTTACATTTTTGACGAGAGGGCGGGCTCTCTATGAGCTTTCTCACCACACAACGCAACGTGAATTCCGTTGGCTGCAATTTTGCCGTCCTCGACTGCCATCACAGTTGATGCCTCTCCGTGGCTGCGGATGCAGTCACCGCCTGCGAATATCTTAGGGTGGTGAGTGCGATTCGTGGAGTTGTCGACTTCGATGTAGCCTTTGATGAACTTAACTCCAAACTCTGCGAGTTTGTCTGTCACGGTGGTCAATTTTTTCTGACCAATTGCGGTGACAACCATGTCGCAAGGAATTTCGAACTCGGAATCGGGCACTTCTACTGGTGTTCGGCGTCCGGATGCATCCGGTTGACCCAAATCCATTCTTATACACTTAAGTGCTTTGACTTTGCCGTTTTCACCAATCACTTCAACCGGCTGCGTGAGGAACATGAAGCTAACGCCTTCATTCATAGCGAATTGATACTCGAAATGATAAGCAGGCATTTCAGCTTCCGAGCGGCGATAGATAATGGTAACGCGCTCGCTACCCAATCTTCGCGCGATCGTTGCACAGTCAATTCCGGTGTTACCGGCACCGATTACACAAACACGATTGCCGTGCTTGATGTCTTTCAGCGGCATAATTTTTGTTTCTTCGATAAACTCGAGACCATCGAGAACGCCTTCCAGATCTTGTCCCGGAATACCCATCTCCGGCACGCGGCCGAGCCCTACGGAAACAAATATCGAGTCGTAATCTTTGACGAGATCGTCAAAAGAAACATCCTTACCAACTTCTACATTGAATTGGAATTTGACGCCAAGTCTCTCGATCATTTTCACTTCTTCGAGACTGACCTCAACCGGCTCGCGGAAGACCACGATACCGTAAGTGTCCAGACCACCGCCCCACTCGCGTTTTTCGAGCACGGTGACATCGAATCCACGCTTGGCTAATTCACCGGCGCAAGACAATCCAGCAGGACCAGCACCGATCACGCAGACTTTAAAACCATTCGGTTCGCCCGGTTTAAAAAAGTCGATGTTGCGTTCTGCTGCGTAGTCCATGGCATATCGCTGCAGTCGACCGATCGTAATCGGCTTGTGGTCATGTTGAAGAACGCAGGCGCCCTCGCACAACACCTCTACAGGACAGACACGACTGCAGCTCGCACCCATGAGGTTAGATTCGAGAATCGTTTTGGCAGAGCCTCTAACGTTACCCGTCGAGATCTTTCGGATGAAGGTCGGAATATCGATCGTTGTCGGGCATGCCACCATGCACGGTGCATCGTGGCAATACAAACAACGGTTTGATTCGAGTACGGCCTCACGCTCAGAATACGGTGGATGATATTCCTGGAAACGTTCTTCCAGACTCATTTCCCATGGTTTATATTTATATGGTTTGTAATGCTCTGCCATTTTTTACACCGCTATTTTGAAGGGAGATCATTAGATACAACGTTTAGAGTTTCACTAATTCGTTGTATGTTTCTGGTCTTCGATCGCGGTAAAACTGCCAGGTATTGCGAACTTCTTTGATCTTGTCGAGGTCGAGATCGGCAACAACCAGTTCTTCTCCATCACGGCTGCCTTCGGCGATGATTTGTCCGCGAGGATCGCAGAAATAGCTGGTTCCGTAGAACTGTCCGATATTCCAGGGTTCTTCCGTTCCGACGCGATTGATCGCGCCGATGAAGTAACCGTTGGCGGCAGCGTGGGCTGGTTGCTCCAACTTCCAGAGATACTCGGACAATCCAGCCACAGTCGCCGATGGATTGAACACGATTTCTGCGCCGTTGAGACCGAGGGCTCGTGCGCCTTCCGGGAAGTGACGGTCATAGCAGATGTACACACCGATGGTGGCATATCTGGTTTGAAACACTGGATAACCGAGGTTGCCTGGGCGGAAGTAGAACTTCTCCCAAAATCCTGGAGCAACATGCGGAATGTGATTTTTACGATACTTTCCGAGGTATGAACCATCAGCATCAATTACGGCTGCGGTGTTGTAATAGACTCCAGTTTGTTCCTTTTCATAGATTGGAACAACCAGAACCATTTGATACTGCTTTGCCACTTCCTGCAACCTCTTGATGGTCGGACCATCAGGAATCGGCTCGGCGGCGTCATACCAGCAAGTTTGCTGCTCTGCACAAAAGTATGGTCCGTTAAAGATTTCCTGATAGCACAGGATTTTCACGCCCTTTTCATGCGCTTCTTTTGTGTACTTCAGATGCTTTTCGAGCATCGAGTCTTTGATTTTTTGAATCGCAGCGGCGTCGGTTCCACCTTCTTTGGAAACGATGTCGTTTTTGGTTTGTATGAGCCCGCATTTGACGATATTGGCCATAACTACCTTATTCTCCTTAACAGACAAACTAACTACTTATTGTTCGAGTGATACCAGCTTAAAATTCGATGTCGCCTTTCGGCTACCGGATTTGCCTTGACACCACCCGAGGTGGCGCATGATCGTCAAGGCGATCGCGTCAGTCAGGACTACTTAACTCCCACTTTCGCAGTAGCTTCAAGCGCCTTTTTCATGACCTTCAAGGTCGTGTCGACGTTTTCCTTCGTAATGTTCATCGGCGGTTTGATGCGAATGACGCTACCCCAGAGACCACCCTTTCCGATAACAACACCGTCATCCTTGGCCATCTCCACAATTCTTGCCGTTTCTTTGGTCAGAGGAGTCTTGTTCTTATCGGCAAGTTCCATACCGAGCATCAGTCCTTTACCGCGCACATCGCCAATCATGTCAGGGAATTGAGATTTGAGATCTTCCATTCCAGCCTTCATATAGGCTCCGACTTCGCGAACATTCTCCATGATCTTCTCTTCTTCGATCACTTGAAGAACCGCACAGGCAGTTGCTGTAGAAACTGGGTTACCGCCGAAAGTATTGATTTGTTGTTTCGATGCTTTCTCGGCGATCTCGGTTGTCGTGATCACGGCACCAATTGGCAGCCCGTTTCCTAGCCCCTTAGCCATGGTGATCATGTCAGGGACGACACCATAACTGCTGATACCAAACCAATGCGATCCGGTGCGACCGACGCCAGTCTGGACTTCATCGGCAATGAAGAGAACACCGTATTTTTCGAGCACCTTCTTAACTTCTTTGAAGTATTCGTCAGGAGGAGTGATGGTTCCACCGACGCCTTGAATCGGTTCTGCAATGAAGACTGCGGGCTTGCCACTGGTCTGTCCTTGAATTACGCGCTCGATGTCTTGAACGCATTCCATGGAGCAATTGTCAGGCGTCTTTTTGAAAGGGCACCTGTAGCAGTACGCGTTTGCCGCATGCACAATGCCTGAAGCCGGCATGACATCAGGTCGATAGTTATGATTGGCGGTGAGCGTTGCGGCCAGATGGGATTCGCCGTGATACGAGTGTTGAAGTGCAATCACTTCATTGCGTCCGCTGGCGACGCGAGCCGTTTTGATTGCGGCTTCGTTGGCTTCGGTTCCGGAATTAGTGATAAACGATTTGTTCAATTCGCCAGGAGCAATTTCGGCAAGCTTTTCGGCGAGGTCAATCATTGGTTGAGTCATAAACACAGTCGAAGTGTGTTGCAGGGTTTGAATCTGCTCAACAGTCTTCTGAGTGACTTTGGGATGGCAGTGACCGACGCTTACTGTGACGATTCCGGCAAACATGTCGAGGTACTCGCGACCAGTCTCGTCATAGAGAAATTGACCGCGACCCTTCACGAAATGCGGCGGTTCAGCATACATTTGCTTGACGCTTGGGAAGAGATACTTGTCCCGCTTCTTCTTCAATTCATCTCTATTGAGTGTAGACGTCACGCTGAGTTCCTCCTGGAATCTGATTTTGGTACTGAATGTGATGCCTGATTCACACTTTTATCCGCAAAGACCAAACCTGGCAGCTCTTCGCCAACAGTCGGGCAAAGGGCGTTGCGGATGTCGCTAAGGGGACATCGCGGTCATGCAGAGATTGCACGGACCACCTGGCGCCAAGATCATCCGGTCACGAAGTCGTGACGCAGCCGCCCAAGCTCCGCCTCACAAGAGGCGCAACAAGGAAAATGACTGACTGGATAGAACTCGGATATGCCTAGGGTGAAATAGTACTAACTAAATGTTAAGAACGTCAACATTTCCAGTTTAATGCTTACTAATGCAGAGAAATTACGGTTTTTCTACAGTCTTATACGCATACATTAATGACAACACCTTATTGATTGCGCCGAGCACTTGTATACTGGTCGGCGCTGGCACTCTTCAAGGTTTCCCATGATCTTCAGCAGCCTCCAATATTTTTTCTTCCTGCCACTGGTCGTGCTTCTCTATTGGCGCACCAAAGGTAGTGTCAGAATGTGGCTACTCATTTTGGCCAGCTACTATTTCTATATGAGCTGGATGCCGGTCTACGGACTGCTTCTCCTGGCAATGACCGGCATCAACTGGGTGCTCGGAAATCTGCTGTATGGCTCAATGCAAAAACCTCACGGCAGGCGATCTCCCCAGACCAACCTGATTCTTGGAATTGGTCTGACGCTCAACTTGGGCGCGCTATTCTTCTACAAATACACCAACTTCGCCCTGCAAACATTGGGCGGCGTCTACAACTACTTTACCGAAATCGTTGGTGTGATAACGCCTCCATTTTTGCATCTGCAACCCTGGGACGTGCCCATATTCGAAATCCTCTTGCCGCTGGCTATCTCATTCTTCGTATTCGAGTTCGTCCATTACCTGGTCGACATTTATAGAGGCGACCAGCCGACCAAATCGTTTACGCACTTTATGGTCTTCTCGTCGTTTTTCCCTTCGCAAATCGCTGGTCCAATCAAGCGCTACCAGGAATTTGTTCTGCAATTAGTCACTCCGGAAAAACTGACATCCGCTCTAGCGATAGAGGGCATCGGTCTCTTCATCCAGGGACTCTTCAAGAAAGTGGCAATTGCCGATCCGATTGGTTCGTTGATCTTCCCTTTCTACGGGGCTGTCGGAAACATCAGCAGCCCTGACGCATGGCTCGTCGCTCTCGGATTCGCCATCCAGGTTTATTGCGACTTTTCCGCCTATACCGACATGGGAAGAGGCTCCGCAATGCTTCTCGGTATTCGATTACCGGAAAACTTCCAGCTGCCGTATCTGGCTCGCGATATCGCCGACTTCTGGCGGCGCTGGCATATGTCCCTCTCTTTCTGGCTCAGAGACTACGTTTACCTGCCTTGCGGCGGCGCAAAGAAAGATCGATTGCGCAATTGGAGTGCACTGTTTATCACCATGGTCGTCTGCGGCGTTTGGCACGGTGTAGGTTGGCACTACATCATATTCGGCGCGATTCAGGGCGTCGGTATGATCATTCACAAAGAATGGCGCACGTTCTTGAGAAAAATCCCCGGGCTCGACAAGGCGCTGGACAACACGCCGATGCATCTGCTCAATCACGCTCTGGTTGTGCTTTTCCTGTTGTTAACTTTCATCATCTTCAGAGCACCCACAATGTCGAGAGCTTTCAATCTGCTCGAAGGTTTGGTACGCCCAGGCGAATGTACGCTCTGGGAGCCAATCTTGAAAGCAGGTCTGATTCCAATCATCGGCGTCTACATGCTGGCTTGGCTGACGACCGAATTCGCAAAACGGCATCCTGAGGCGTTCCGCTTCGTAAGAGACCCCAACTTCGGATACAATGTTCCATTCAAATTGGCGACCTGGACCGCGGCAGTCATCCTCACAATCGCAGCCCGTCCAATGTCTGCAGTACCTTTCTTGTATTTCCAATTTTGATCGTAGAGGCCAAAACTATGAATGCAAAAACTAGAGCGATTACGCCTAAGGAGCGTCCAACCAATCCCCGCGAGCGTTTGCTGAAAAAACGCAAACGCATTCTCGATCCCAGCATCAACATGCTGGTGACAAAACCACATGCACTTAATCCCAAGGAACGCAGCCTGAGCCCATGTAAGTAGGCAAGGCAATTGTCGTTTAAACCCAGGAGACTTTTGATGGTTGTTTCGGCACCAGATAAAACCGGCGAAGAGCTAAATCAACAGCAGAACCCATCGCCCAAACGGCGCAATTGGGTGGTGTTGATTTTCGCTTGCCTCGCTATGCAAGTGGTCGCTCTGCTCGCCACTGAGTGCGTCTTGTACATCGCCGGTCTGGGTGAAGAAGAGATTTTTGCATTCGATAAGGACCTCGGCACAAAACACATGACTAACAAGCGTGTCACGTGGAGAAGCGAGGGCTACGGCTATTCATACTTCGACGCAAATGGCATGCAAGACGAAGGTCTGACCATTGAAAAACCAGCTAACACTTACCGTGTAGCGGTGCTTGGTGACTCGTTTGTAGAAGGCATCCAAGTTCATGGAAAAGATCGATTCACACAACAGTTAAATAAGATTGTCAAACTGGCAAACGGGAAGAATATACAGGTAGTCAACTTCGGAACCTCCGGCTACTCCACAGCTCAGGAGTACGTCCTACTTAAGAAACAAGTCTTCCAGTACTCACCGGATATGGTGCTGCTCTGCTACAACAGCCGAGATATTTTTGAAAACTGGTCACCTCCGGATGCCACTCTGACTAACATACGCCCTGCCGCCATCTGCCTTCCCGGTCAACCACTGGTAGTGAGCAACGCAGCTATCGAACGCTGGATGAAATCGCCACGCGCTAAGTTTCTCACCAGCATTAGTTGGATTCGCCAGAACAGCCGCATCTGGGGCTTGATTTCGGCGATGGAAACCGAATTGAGTTTCAACAACCAGACCTATAAAACGATCATGGATTTGCTCACTCGACCGAAGAAAACGATTCAACGACTCGCAAGTGAGTGGTCGAAACCCGAGTTCTGGAACATCCAGAAGCTGCTACCAGCAAGCAGCTCCGGACCTTCGTTCAACATTCAATTCTTCGAAGGTAAAGATCCAAACGCTCAAGTCAATAAAGCAACCGGAGTGAAGAAAAAACGAAAGATTCACGAGTTGGGAGTCGGTCAGCAACAGTCTGGTCCGGCGCAGGCACCAAAAGCCGCAGCGGCTCCAGTTAAACCGGTCGCGAAAGCTCCTCCGACTGAAGGCGAAAAGAACTACATTACATTGATGAGCCGAACGCTAGGCGCACTGATTTCAGAGATGCACACGATGTGTCAGGAGAAGGGCGTCAAATTCGTGGTTATCTCGATGCCTGCACGTTTGGGTGTTTCACCAATGCCGGGAGTTGAAACCACTATGTATGGACTCGACTATCCAGGCGAAGTCGAGGTCGTAAGAGCAACTTGCGCCGAGCGCAACGTGCCTTTCAAAGACTTGTTGGCACCAGCGAATTTGCAGACAGAGAAACAACGCAAAGAGATGTTCTACGCACTTCACCTTGCACCACCCGGACACAAATTCATTGCAGATCAACTGAAACCATTCCTCGAAACGGAGTGCGTTGAAAGTGGCAGATGAAGTCCGAAACGCATGGAAGGGTATCAAGATGCCTCCTTCCGAAGCTCAGCGAATCGAAGAAGAACTAAAAACTGATCCGTTGAACATCGAGTTTCGTTGCAAGCTTCTGGGCTACTACAGCAGCAATCGTTTCACCGATCCGACCGGGCTGCAAAAGTATCATGAGCACCTGCTGTTTACGATAAGAACATTTCCTGAAAACAAAATTTCGGGTACGAGATACGCTCATATAGATCGCACCATAGATGGTGACACGCCCTACCAGAGCGCAAAACAAGCCTGGCTAGAGCAAGTCAGCAACAATTCCGACAATCCCACCATTCTCAGCCACGCAGCCGCCTTCTTCTCTCGCGAAGAACAGCCCGTAGCCGATGAGCTCTACGCCAAACTATCCGCACTGAAACCGGCAAGCTAAGCGAACCGCTGCGTCACGGATATGAAATTCTTCACACCAAGCGCATTTCAAGAGTTGCGCATCATCGGAACGAGCGTTGGTTACCGCACAATCGAACCCTCTACATGTTGTATACATTCAGCGATTTCCCTTGACGGAGCGCGGAGCCGATTGCTACGATTGAATTTCGTGGAATTATGGATCCGTAGCTCAGTAGGTAGAGCACTCGGCTTTTAACCGATTGGTCCTGCGTTCGAGTCGCAGCGGATCCACTCCTCTTTTTTAAAACGTCATATCGCAAGAACATCTAGTTTCAAGAAACAGAACTAGAACAGCGTTTCTCACGACTGTGAAGATCCGCTCCTCTTGCCAACGAACTGCAACGCCTTTTTCAACGCGTATGAAAACCGCATGCGCACACAAATCCGACCGTTTCCTAATCACCGTATACGGTGCGGCACGGCGAGACTTCTTCGCTTGTACGTACGCCTAGTCGTAGCAACTTATACGGGCGCCCTTGCGTTGTATGGGCGACTTCTAAGTCGTAGAGGGACTTTTACGGTACGTTGAAGAGGCGCGTCGTGAGGGTCTTGTAGGGCCGCCTTGTAGGCGCCCATGCGGCATCCGTCACTACCAGGGGAAGTTATATCGCGCGAACAGCGGCACTCCGCCGGTCGTCAATCCTTGTCGGAAATCTATAACGCCAATCTGCACGCCACGATCTTCAAATGATTGAGGATATAAATAGAGCGATGCGGAGAATTGTGTGACCTTGCCATGCTTGGTCGCACCTGGTCCGAGATGAAACACGACTTCAACGCCCCTTGGCGACCGCACGGGTTCTGCCAGTTCGAAGTACTTCTCTAATATGAGGTCTTCGCCGTAAGGAGGTGGCTCATCGAAGTCGATCGGATCATCGTGAGTGGTCCATTGCCACAGGATTTGGTCAGACCCCGCCTTTTTCAAATTGACGTTGAGGCGTGGAAACCAGTTGTCATCACTTCGAGACTCGCGAAAGACGCTTAGCCGACCGCGCGTGAGCGCCGGTCTGTCAATGAGCATCTGCCGTCCCTGTGCATCGATTTCATCCATTAGTAAGGACTCCTTCAACCGACTTGCGATCTAAATCGAGAAAGAACAGGATAGCATTGTCTCGACAATAAGTGGAGAACCAAAGGAGATGCCGCTTAACGCTGGCGCTGCATTTACAGTTCGAAACCAAATCAAGTCCAATTTATCGCGTTGATTTCAAATTGGACCAACTAATTGTTATTACGTTTGGAAAAAAATAGCGGATAATTGTTAGCCATGTCCGAAATGAAGAAACTCACTTTTCCATCCCGCTACTCAATCGGCAGCGTGTATCTGGCTCCGGCAAAACAACCGGAGTCCTGGGAGCTTTTGCAAGTTCCACAGGGTCTAGTTACAAAACCCGAGAACCAGCCAATCAACTGGGATTGGCTAGACGAGGCGCGCGGCACACTTTCTATACCGGCGAATTCTAAGGTCAAGCTCAAGACCAACAACAGTGCCAGCACTCGTCTCGATTGCCTGGTAGACCTACCTGCCGACGCCATTCATACCTTGGATGTGAGCAGAACCGGCGTGACGGATGAATCCATTCCTCTGATTTTGCACTTGAGTAAACTTCAGGTGCTGGAATTGGCTTACACAGCGATTTCCGATGAAGGCGCAATGCTCTTCTCGCAGCTAAAGCATCTACACACTCTCGGTCTGACGCACGCAGCGATTACGAACACCGGCTTGCACGAGATCGCCAAGCTTTCAGAATTGAGAGAGTTGTGGTTGAACGGAACACTGATTGACGACGAAGGTATGGCTTACGTAAAACAGCTTTCCAAGCTGGTTTTACTGGGTCTGAGCAGCACGCGGGTAACCAGTGAAGGTCTGGCAGAACTTTACAATCTAAAAGGATTGCTGCGACTTTATATGTTCAACACCGCCCTCGATGAAAAAACGGCGGATGAGTTTCGCAAGAATTTAAAACAGTGCCGCGTGAAGTGGAAGCGTCCAGCCGCTCAGCGACCGGAGTTTATGTTTGCCGACGAAGTCAGCTTGTCGCTCGACGATGAATTCGATGCCGAAATGGATCTTGAAAATGGAGCCAACGGCAAATCTAGACACGTCAAGCCGATGAACGATGAAAGGTTTTGGCAACTGGTCGATCTATTCAATTGGGATGAAGAAGGCAACGACACCAAGGTAATCGAACCTTGCGTAGACGCGCTGTCCGCGCTGACCGACGAAGACATATGCGGCTTTCAAGAAACCTTGCATAACAAACTTTTTCAGCTCGATGCAGAAACCTATGCAAGAAACATCGGCAGAGAATCGTGGCGCAGTCAGCAGGAATACTTCTCGAAGAGCTGGTTTCTAAACGTCCGATGCTGCGCTATCGCCAATGGTGAAGACCTTTTCGAAGATATTATCGACACTCCGGAAAATATGCCGAAGGATCTTGGCTTCCGCGCTATCTGCCGTGTCGCACCCGAAGCTTATTTCAAAAAGACTGGTCAAAAACTGACTTACACCCCGACAAAATCAAGCGAGACATTCAGCAACAAGGCCGGCTGGCCGGGCATGCTGGAAACCCGGTCCTAAGGAAACGCGGACAGCGTCGAAGCTTCGCAGGACCAAAAGTTTTCTTCCTCCTGATGCACAATCGATTTCAAGAAACTCGTAAGCCACTATACGCGGTGCGCTCCGGCAACGTCTACAATTAAAAGATGGGGATTCACTTTGGCTAAGAAGCAATCACAACCGGTTTCACTCGCCCGATTCACTAGCACTCAGAGAAATGAAATGCTCGAGGATCTGTCACGCAAAGATAAGAAGTTAAAAGCGTTGATGGCAAAAGTGGAAGGCGGATTTACCCTGACCATCAAGGAAGCGCACTCACCATTCGAAGCGATTAGTGAAGCCATAATTTACCAGCAATTGACAGGCAAAGCGGCGGCGACGATTCTGGGAAGATTTAAAGACCTGTTCAAAAACACTCCATTTCCTACGCCAAAACAAATTGTCGAAGCACCAGATACGGTGCTGCGTTCTGCCGGTCTTTCCGGTGCAAAGGTGGCAGCGCTGAAAGATTTAGCAGCGAAGACACTGGCGGGACACGTCCCTACAATTGAAGACGTGGACAAAATGTCCGACGAAGAAATCGTAAAATGCCTGACCGCAGTCAGGGGCGTGGGAACCTGGACCGCGCATATGTTCTTAATGTTCCGCCTCGGAAGAACCGACGTTATGCCCTCAGGCGACTACGGTGTGCGCAAAGGCTTTGCCATCACATACGGTGACGGAGTGACATTACCCTCGCCACAACAGTTGGAGGAGTATGCGGAATGCTGGCGTCCATACCGGAGCATCGGTAGCTGGTACATGTGGCGCGCCATCGAGGTGAATCGCCTGAATACTGTTCCAGAACATAAGACCGTCGTCAAAAAGAAACCGACGAAACAGTTGACTAAAAAACCCGCAGCGAGCTCTCCAACGAAACCGGAGACTAAGAGAGCGGTCGCTAAGAAGACAAAACCAGTAACGAAGAAGTCCACAAAACCGGCGACTACAAAACCAGTCGCGAAGAAGACAACGAAACAGGTGACGTCAAAACCAGTCACGAAGAAACCAACGAAACCGACACCCACGAAACCAGTCGCGAAGACACCAACGAAACCGACAACCAAGAAACCAGTCGCGAAGAAAACACCGAAACCGGCGACCACAAAACCCGTCACGAAGAAACCAACGAAACTTGAAGCCAAAAAACTCGTCTCTAAGAAGACTTCCTCAAAATCGAAGTCTACGAGCAAAAAGGTTGCTGATAAACCAGCACGAAAACGGGTCAGGAGTTAAATCGAAGGTAATATGAGAATAGTTTGCCCCTCCCTCAGAATGAGATCTAAAAGCTGAGACGTGATAAGTTAAGAAACTAAAATGAGATTGAAGCACCTACTTATCACAGCCCTGTCGTTGTTCTGCCTGATCAGCTCGAGCATTGTTTTGCCTGCTCCGGCGCAGGAAGACGGCGCTCCATCCGGACCTATACAAAAACTGGATGCCGCTTGCTTTGTCACCTGGTGGTTTCACTCTGCACTCGGATACCACCCGGCAATTCTGATGAAAGTCGAAAACGCCAGTGGTCAAAACCTCTCTGGGACTCTAATTCGTTATCAAGCCCGGTTTACGAATCTAAGGGATGGATACGTCAATGTGGCTCGTGATGAGAGTCGCGCCAGCCTTGAGCCCAAGAAGCAACTCTACGTATTTCTCAAAGGACCGCGTGCCTTCGAGCTTCCCATCGACCAAAACCTCTGGCCAAAGATGGAATGCAAAGTCATGTGCCGCGTCGGCGATGATGAATCCGCAGGCACACAAACTCTGCTGATTTCCAAAGTCGATTCATTGACCATGAGTTTCGACGATGCGATGACCCTTCTGGCAAAACAACCGGACATCCGAGTATCCAGACGCCGACCGCAAACCCCGTCCACTCCAAGCGCTCCGGAAAAACCGCTTTTAGCGACGGCCGGGTCGCTTTCCGGCAAAGGCGATAAGCCTAAAGTGACTATGGGTCAGTTTCTAACCTCATCGACAATTCCCGGTTTGGGCGATGATTTTTACAGTTTCGAGAAAAAATTCGGCATTCCGGCAGAGTTTGATTCCAACACGAAAGACTGGACATGGGCGCGATATCAAAATCAATCGCCGGAATTCTCGGTGATAGTCGGTTCGCGGGGACAGACAGGTAAAGCCGATTTGATCGTCGCCACGGTTTCTCCAAATCAAATAAAAGGTGAGCAACAAGTAACCGAATTGGCAAAGGCGATCTCTGGAAAGTTTCGAAGCGAACAAACCACAGTGCCCAATCACTCGGTGCGCTATCTGCCCTCCGGGCGGCTGGAATTCGGGACTTTGAACGCGAAGAATTACCGGGCGGTTTACTTCGTTCCTGGCGAGTCTCCGGGTGGAAGCAATTCATTTATCGTAGTTGTTACACGATTACCTGGAAATGTGTTGAATATTTTGCGTCAGGAGGCGCCACGGGCTAAACTATTGAGATTCTTGGCCCCGGTTACCGGTGTTGAGGAAACATAGAACCTGGCATGCGTTTGAGTCTTTCCTCAAACAGTGTTGAGATCCCACTCTTTCAGGTGTTTTTTTCGTTGCGGTTTACCCCAACCTAATCCGGGTTTCCTGGATGTGTAAGTATTAACGTCCGAATCGAATGCCGTTAAAATACCGAGGGAGATTCTCTGGTTGTGCGATGGGGCACAAGACGGCGCTAGCGAAGTCTCTTTAGATGCTGCATTTACTTTTCGAGTGAACAACACGAGGTGCCTGATGCCGGTAAAATTGCCAGAGAAAACTGCTCCGACCACAGCGCCGGAAAGACCCAAGGTTCAAACTCCATCTTCAATGATCGATCGGATTCCCGTAAAACTAGTGTTAATGCTCGCCGCGCCATACCTCGCGGGAGAGAGTCCTGAAGCTGCAATGCAACTTGCACACAAGTTGCATGCCAAAGATAGATTCACATCAACTTTGGATATTCTCGGCGAGGATATGGAATCGGCCGAGGACTGCGATGCATCTGTCGAAGCGTACAAAAACCTTGTTGATTTGATCATCAGCAACCCGCTTCCAGTGCCGACTTCGCAAGAACGAATCACTATTTCTTTTAAACCTTCAATGTTCAGCACTTCCGCTCCGAAGGGAACAGGCTATTCGGATCCTGAACTCGATAAAGCTTTCGAACGCATCAAAAAGGTTACTGATTACGCCAAGAGACTCGGCGTGAATGTCACACTGGAAGCCGAAGATCATCGGTGGACCGACTTCCATCTCGATACTTATTTTGAACTGGTCAATCAGGGCTACAGCAATCTTGGCACCGTCATCCAATCAAGATTGTTTAGAACCGCGGATGATATCAAACGTTTTGATGACAGATGCAGAACGCGACTTGTCATCGGCATCTACAACGAGCCAAATGATATCGCCCACACAAACAAACCGGTTATGAAAGATCTGCTTGTTTCATACGCGCAGAGTTTACTTGAACGAGGAACTTACGTCGAAATCGCAACGCATGACGTTGACTGCCTGCAGAACTTCTTCGAAAACGTCGTTCTTCCAGGCAAAATTAATCGCACTCGTTTCGAGACGCAGTATCTACACGGCGTGCCACGCGAAGAAATTCAACACGGATTGATCACCGGTTCATACTTCACCAAGGCCAACTTCCCCGGTGCAGACTCCGCTCATTTGCAAGAGCTTGCCAGAACTGGTGTGGTGGTACGCAAGTACCTTCCGTTCGGCGAAGGTCATGTCTCCGGCGCATATTGCCGCCGAAGATTGAAAGAAAATCCAAACATGGCACTCTACGGAATCAAGAATTTCTTGAGACTGCATTAAATAGATTTGCTATCTGGCGAGTGGAGAATAGATCGGCGACCATTATCCATAGCCGCCACATCACTTAACTGCGCCCAGATTGTAGACGTTGTCGCAAACGCAGACATTGCCACCAGATGCATATCTGGCGACGTAGTCGTTCAGGTTCTTCTGAATGTGGACTGCAGAATCGTAGCCAAACCCTGCCAATGCCAGTACAACAATAGAACCGATTGCAAACTTCACCATGTGCCTGTCCTCCCGATTACTTTGATTCTTTCATTCGCCGGGCGCCGGCATAATTGAAAGCAGTAATTCGGAAGTATGACCTGAGTCATAAGGTTGGAGAAATCAGTCGCCGCTTGCCAGAGTATGGGCGACCTGGAAGGTCCAAATACGTTAGGCTTTATCTTCGGCTAGCATCTTATCAACGAGAACATAAGTTCCGGCGACCATGCTCTTGAAGAAGCTCTTGTAAAGGTCTTCGATTTTGTCATTCTCGCCCTTGACCTTGTGGTCTCCAAGCCAAACGACTTTATCCATCATCACTTTCTGCATCAGAATCGCTGCCATTATGTCGCGCTTGTCAGCCTTTTCCATTTTTTAGCCTCCTTCGGAAACACGACTATTTTGACATTGAATCAAACTACATTCCACCAATCTGTATAAGGCATTTTTGAAGCCAAGAGCAAAATGTGCAGACGCTAAAGTTGTGGGCATATTGAGACAAGTGTTTCGGTAAAAGGACAAGTCTTTGGACGAACAAAAAACCAAGACTGACAACATCAAAATAAAAGTCGATGGCGAACCCGCCGAGTCAGATCTCGGTATTCTCGATGTTGAAAAAAACAGTAATCAGAACGCGAATAACGAAAACCAAACGTCCGCCTCGCCATTCCAAACCTCCGATTCTGAACCGATTTCATCAACCACATTATCGTCTGATTCAAAACTTGTCGACATAAGTTCCGATCAGATCATCGCCGCTGCAGAGAAAGTGCTGCATTCAGAATTGGAGTTTCCAGAACTTGGTGAACGATTCGAAGTCCTTGAATTCATCGGCGCTGGCGGCATGGGACGAGTGTATAAAGTACACGATAAAAAACTAGACAAAATTTTTGCAGTCAAACTTTTAAGGACCGAACTTGCTGCAGATGCTCAGGCCGTGCAGCGTTTTCGATTGGAGTGCGAAGCCGTGTCCAAGCTCACGCATCCTTCCGTTGTGGCGGTCTATGAATTTCTCATCGCTCCATCCGGAGTACCTTTTATGGTGATGGATTTTGTTGATGGTTTGAGTTTGCAAGTTCTGCTGAAAAAAGACGGAGCGTTAAAAAGTTCCCGCGCGAATAAACTCATGCAGCAAATTCTAGATGCCGTAGGCCACGCGCACAGTCAGGGCGTGATACATCGAGATCTCAAACCAAGCAACATTATAGTAAAACAAAATGAATCCGGTGGGGAAGTGGCTGTAGTTTTAGATTTTGGAATTGCAGCAGTGTTAGAAAAAACTGGTATCGAATCGAACACTATCACGCGAACCGGTGAGTTGGTCGGTAGCCCGCAATACATGAGTCCGGAACAGATGAACGGTGAAAGTGTCAGTAAAGTTTCCGACGTATTTAGCCTTGGGTGTCTCCTGTATGAAATGTTAGTCGGTGAACCAATTTTCTCCGAGAATAATCCGATTACTGTGATTTACAAACGGCTGAAAGAACCATTTCCAGAAGCTGCGATATGCCGGCTGAATAGTGAATACAGGAGCGTCATAACTGCTTGCC
>JBGAHZ010000005.1:0-260222 GCA_044225915.1 Obscuribacteraceae bacterium (SeqCode) | reverse complement strand
GCTGTCACTTTCGCAACGGTTTACCCTATCCAGCTCTATACCATTTATACTGACATAGATAACAGCGAAAAACCGTAAACCGATTTCACAGACCCGGTTAGAAACGGATTTAACGCGCTGTTTATCCGTGTTGACAAAGTTAGAGCCACTCGAGTATGACCCAGAAGAAGCCCGCCAAAGCGGCTGCTACGAACAACGAGAAGCCTGAATCAGTCCGAGTAATCTCGGATAACAAACGTGCGCGTCATGAGTATGAAGTCCTCGAAGTGATTGAATGCGGCATTCAGCTCGTCGGCACCGAAGTTAAGTCCATGCGTCAGGGACTGGCGAATTTGCAGGACGCTCACGCGCGTATTGAGGAAGGCGAGATGTGGCTTTACAGCTGTTATGTCTCACCTTACGACCATGGCAATCGCAACAATCATGAGCCCGATCGCAAGCGGCGCATGCTGCTTCACAAGGAAGAGATTCGCAAGGTCAAGGCCAAGGTGCAAGAAAAAGGATTGACGCTTATTCCGTTGAAACTGTATTTCAAGAATAATCGAGTCAAAGTAGCTCTCGGTATCTGCCGAGGCAAAAAACTACACGACAAACGCGACACAATCACTAAGCGAGACACTCAACGCCAGCTCGATCGTTTGGTTAAAACGCGCAATCGCTAAGGAAATTTTTTCTACTTCGAGGATGTCCATGCGATATCCAGCACATTCCAATATGCTGTCCATTGACTTACTACGACCATCGATCCGCGCAGACAGCCCGTTGGAGACAATAAAACACTTAACTTTCTGAAAAGCAAAGCAAAGAATAATGCAATAACATAACAGAAGGTCTAGAGTTGAGGCAGCACGAGTATCGCGAACGATTTGCCGGAAGCTTCCAAATCACAAGTTCGTAACGATTCAAGTTCAAGTTCAGGAGGAATGCGGTGTTCAAGTCCCTCACGGTTGTGAAAGCGTCACTAAGAGTGACATTTGCTTCTTCCCTGGCAATGGTTATATCCATTTTCTTTGCGGGCGTGGCGCTGGCGCAGTCCCCAGTCGGGCTGCTCAACAGCAACTACAACGCCAATCAGTACCAAGAACAACATCTTGGTACTTACGAAGACGATATGAAAGAGTTCAAGCGGACTCTAGCTACTGCCAACGTGCGTTTCGACGATATCCTCGACGCCGACGTTCAGGGCGGTCGTGACAAACTATCTAAGTACAAACTTGTGATCGTTCCCTTGCTGGTGAACATGGCACCGGATGTGGTGGTAGGTCTCACCGATTACGTGCGCGGTGGCGGCAAGGTGATTGTGACCGATGGCGGTGGCACTCCCGGTAGTGGCGCTGTCGCCGTTGAGCAACTGGCCGGTGTCACGTTCGAATCGCAATCAACGTTCAAAGATCCCGCAAAACTGACTTGGACGAACTCTCCGCTCCCGATGTCCGACAACGTGGCTGTGGGAACACTGGCCGCTAAAGTTGTGGTGGCCAATGACGCGAAGACACTCGCTCGTTGGGAAATTGCCGGATCGTCACCAGGCAGCGCGATTGTCAGAAAAAGCAATGTAGCGTACTTGAGTTGGGCTCCCGGTCTGCAGTGTGACATTGGTGTCAACTCTAGATACCTGTCGATGCTTCTCGATGAATTGTCTCCTGGTATCACTCAGGAAGCCGCGATTCAGATCAGTTTTGCGGAATACCAGACCATTAAGTCCGAGTTGGAATATCTTTCCAATCGTACGTTGGAAACCATCAAAACCGCTAAGCAAGCCGAGTTCGTTGTGCCTTATAAAACGATTCAGGCGAATTACGATGCCGGTTTGAAAAACGTCGCAGATTTCCATACCGCATACAAAGACCGTCGCTTCTCTGAAGCTGACGAAAGTCTGAAATTGGCGAGAACAAATTTTGCTCAGGCGTTTGGTCAAGCCATGCCGGTAAGACCAGTAGAGGCTCGCTCTGTCTGGCTAGATAGAGGAACAATCATTGCCACCAAAAATCCTCGCGGTATGGCTGACTTGTTCGAAAAACTAAAATCGGCTGGAATCAACGTCGTTTATTTTGAAACCAACAATGCTGGTTTTGCGATGTTCCCGAGCACGCTGGCCGAGCAAAATCCGGAGACCAAGGGCTGGGATCCGCTAGGCACCGCAGTTGGTGAAGCAAAGAAACGAGGAATGGAAATTCATGCCTGGATGTGGAGTTTCGCAAAAGGCAATACCAGACATAACCCGATCATCGGCAGAGATGCTGATTATCCAGGACCAGTGCTGAGTACGCACGATCCGAGTTGGGCACTGACCACGGCTACTGGAGCATTTGTCCCGCCCAAACAGCATGAATTCTGGTTGGACCAATCCAACCCACTTTGCCGGAAATACATAAAAGACGAAATCGCAGAAGTGATAAGCAAGTATCAAGTTGATGGAATTCAGCTCGATTACATTCGCTATCCGTTCAACAACAAGGGCAGTGAATGTGGTTTCAACTGGCAGAGTCGAACCAGATTTGAGCAAGAGAGCGGCTTGTCGCTTGACGTTCTCGATGACAAAACTCGCGAATTGTTCGTCGCCTGGAAGACTCATCAGGTCAATCAACTTGTAAAAGAAGTTTCGGAGATGGTGCGAGCCATGAGACCGAAGCTGAGAATTTCGGTCGCTGTTTATGCGTTTCCGCGCAGAATGCGGATCAACGCTATCCAACAAGATTGGGAGACCTGGGTCTCCAACGGTTGGATTGACACGCTCAATCCTATGACTTACGCCGCCACTCCTCAAGACTTGCAGATTATGGCTAGCTACTGCCGTGAATCGACCGAAGACAAGACGCTGGTCTATCCTGGTGTTGCTGTCATGCGAGTGGACATGGCTGGTTTGATCGAACAGCTTGATACTGCACGTGGTGCAGGTACCTTAGGTACCACAATGTTTGCTGCCGCTCACTTGGACGATAAGAAACTGAGCGTTTTGAAAAACGGTCCTTATCGTCGTCAAACACTGCTGACTCCGCAGTCGGAACCTCTGCGCGCCAGCCGGTTTCTCGTAGACGATTTTGCCGCAATGGTTAACCGTTACCTGCAAGATCCGAAGACCCACATTCTTTCGGATACCGCCAGCACCAATGATGTTCTCAACCAGATCGAGTCGTTGCAGAAATCAATGCACCATCTCGACAAAGGTTCCACTTCTACGGATATCGATGGTGCCCGCAAGGATGTGACCAATCTGCACAGCACAGTCAAGGAATGGCTGCGTCTGGAAGCGTTTATCCAAAGAGGATTCCGTGCTCGATACATTGTCGATTATTTGGGACAAGTAGAGGCAATCTTGTCTTACGCATCGCATAAGGCAAGAAATGTTGCTGGCACTCCCCAGACGATGGCCGGTGTAAATACTGAAGCGTACAACAAATGATTCACGCGAGGGTAAGGTGGCGCTTCGCACTCTAGCCATCGCCTTCGCGCTCACGTGCTTGGTTTACGTTCCAGTCTATGGCGCGGATAAATCGGTCGGCAGCGGTCCAGCCACCGCCTACGGTGCTGCCAATACAATTGCTGAGACACCACCTGAAGTGTCGCAGAGTGGAAACGGCAGTAGTTCGCGCCGGAAGCCGCTGGACAAGCTCAAAATGGCTACGTTCACTAAGTATCAAGCTCGTTTACTGCTTCCTGTTCAATATCAAAGAAAAGACGAGAACAATCAGCTCACTGCGATGGGCGCCGACATTCCGCATGGAATATTCATGTTTATGAGTATGAGGGCACCAGATAAGGTTCCTCTCAATGCCGCTGCGATCAAACCAATTCTGGTCGGCACTATCGAGGGTATGAAGGCGGAGTGCCAGGTGGAAACCCCGCTCAAGCTGGGCGAATACGAAGGACTCGAGTGCAGGGGCAAAGTAAAGGTCGACGCTGATGTCGAAGCTATCGTTCGAGGCTATGTTGCCGATCGAAGAATGTATTTTGTCACGGTGATGGGAACGGGTCCCTGGATCAGATCCAACACAGTGAAGCGCTACTTAGAGTCCTTTGCAATAACACCATGAGATTTATGCATAGAGATAAACTACAGTTGCGATTCGCTCAATGGACGCGAAGCTGCGCCCTGGCGCTGTTGTTTTGCAGTCTGATTTTGACCGGTGAAACTATTGATTGTCCGAATGCAGGTTTAGATGCAGCACTACCAGCGGTGGCTGCAGAACGGAGGAACTCGTCGTCGTCGGAAAAAGATTCGCAGACTTCTAGCGCTGCTTCTATCGATGAGGCTCTGGAAAACAAAGTCTTTGACGAGCTGAGCAAGTTTATTCGAGAGAGTTATCCAAAAGCGAAGTTCTCCAAAGTAGGACCGAAGATTCACTTCGAGTATAAGACTCGACCCAACCTCAACACGCTTACGGGGAAGACAGAGACAATTCCGGATTTCGGCGGAGTGATTGGTGATCTGGAACTCAAACCGGGCGAATACAGTGGCGCCGTCAAGTTACCTCAACACTACGCGGAATACGCATTTTATTCGGTTATCCTGGTCGCGCCATATGTTCAATCAAGCAACATTCATATCTATACAAAACTCGCGTATCCGTCCGACACAGCCCAAAGCTTTACGGATGCTTTCGAAAAGCTCATGAAGAGCTTCGCCAATGGCACACCACCGAGCCGGCTCGACGATGCCTCCAGAGATGCGAAGATAGGTTCGACGAAATCCGGGGGTGATAAACCGAATTCCGGCGGTTCCAACTCAGCATCACCTGTGGTGACGTCAACGGAACGCAAATTGAGTTTCTGGAAAGCGGTCAAGGGTGGTTCGGTAGTTTACGTGCTGCCGGTGATTGGTTTTGGAAAAAATCGCTACTTCCCATTGACCGGAGAAATTGGAAAAGCGTTCAAAATCTCCAGTCAGATAGCCGTCGATTCGTATCTCGGATTGCCTTCGGACCCCTTCAGTATCGGCTGTTACGAAGCGGATGACCGACTGTCGAAACACATTTCCAGACCGACTCGCAAGTCGCTCGAAGATCTTGCCGAATGGACAGGAGATTCGATTGAAATTTACGACATCTGGAAACCATATTTTTTGACCTCAGGCTTGGACACATCCCTGATTCGTCAAATTGGGTTTAACGTGCTCGATCTTGAGAAGCAAGTATTGAAAGGCACCAACAGATACGGCAAACGACTGATCGAACTAGAACCAGCTCTCAATAGACTGAATTATTTCGAAGCCTTGTCGGAGGCCGATCAAGATCTTTGTGTGCGACTTGCTCTGTACGACGTGCTGGACTACGACTATCAACAGCGCAAATTGGAAGAAGCCTGGCTCTCCGGAGACGCAGCCAAGTCCCTGGATGCGGCAATGAGTTCGACCAAATCGAGTCCTGAATTGGTTGTTGCATACAATAAGCTCTATCAAGATTGTAATGAACCTCTAGCCGTCGCAGTGGAAAACGCGCTGAAAAAAGCTGGACCGATTTTCATATCCTTAGATCTGCGCAGAGTTCTCGGTGACAAAGGCTTGCTGAAACTGCTGGAATCCCGCGGTTTCCAACTGACTCAAGTTACCGGACTAATGCTCACCACAGAACCAGGGGTGGTGACGGAGCTGCCTTACATCGAAGCCGACGACTCCGAATCCCGCTAGTATTTTTTTTCGGATCCTGGGAGCGCAGGCTTCCAGCCTGCTTCTTAACGCCGGCAAGATAATGGCGGTCTACTAGTGAACGACAGTGCTGAGCTTCTAAACCTATGTTCTGCTTCTACACCGCCCGGCTCGGAGAAGCAGGCTGGAAGCCTGCGCTCCCAGGAGCTGCCAAAGGAGTTGTTCCCAAGCTTAAGGTACGGTCGTTGGAATACTCTGAGCGAATTTGAAAAAGTTGTCCGGATCGAACTTGTTCTTCACCGCAACCAGACGTTCCAAATTATCGCCATAGTAACTCTTCGGCCAATCTTCGATTTCTCGATCGCAATAGTTGACGTACGCAAACCCGGACACATGGCTCTTCATGGCTTGCTTAAACTCACTGACCCATTTGATGTTACGTTCGTCTTCGTTCGGATTTGCCCAACTTACCTGATAGTGAATGCAAAACTTGGTGTCACCACGATGACAAAACGCGCTGTCCTTCGACGCTACTCGATTGATCTTGCCGCCATAGCTGTCGAACTGTATACAACTGCTGTCTCTGGGGCTCTCAGTCAGGTATTTGACGATTGTTTTAATCCCGGCATCGTCGAGTTCCTTACTTACATAATCGGAGGTGTTCTTAAATCTCGGATGCTGTTGCATATGCACCGTATCCGGTACCGTCTTCGGTTTCTCTGCTGATGGTTTCGGTTTCCTCAACCCGGAAAATCGATTGACGGCATCTATAAAAGGTGTTGTCGAAATTGAGACTGAAAGCGGCTTGGCTGCCGCACTCAAAGGTTTGATCAGGTTGCGGACTTCTGCTTGTCCGCCGATAAAAACACCGATGCAGGAGACCAGATTGGATTTCTTTGAAGTCATTGTCAACACCGACGTCATGCGATCGTCTACGTGAGGTGCCCATTTCTGCCATGCTTGAATGACCGCAGGCATGTCGTTCCAATTCCACTTCATTTTGAAAACGGTGACATTGTTGATGGCATGCGCTTGCAGAGTGAATTGTGTGATTACGCCGAAATTTCCGCCACCGCCGCCTCGGCAGGCCCATAGCAAATCGGCGTTGTTGTGTTCATTAGCCTCGACGATTGCGCCATTGGCGTCGACCATTCTTACACCAAGAATGTTGTCGCAAGTCAAACCCATCTTTCTGGCAAGCAGTCCAAACCCGCCGCCAAGAGCGAGCCCGGCGACACCAACAGTCGCGCACGAACCGCCCGGTATGACCAGCCGTTTTTCCCACATGGCCTCGTACAGCGGCATGAGAGTGGTACCGGATTCGACATGAGCGATCCGCTTCGCTGCGTCGATCTTGATGTTTACCATTCGGCTGACGTCGATCACTATGCCATTGTCGGCGATTGAGAATCCCTCATAGCTGTGACCGCCGCTGCGCAATGATACCGGCAAATTCTGTTTGCGCGCCCATTTAACCGCGTCGACGACGTCGCTTTCGTTTTCGCAATAAATAATGCACTGAGGATGGTTATTGAATCGACCGTTGTAATCCTTGCTAGCTTCAACGTAGTTGGCTTCACCAGGCGTTATTACATCGCCTTTTAGCTTGAGCTGTTTTAGCGCTGCCCGAAGCTCCTTCGAAAGTTCAGGCATACTGGCTTTCGTTGATTCTGAGGTCGAGACCGCGTCAGTAGGCGGCGAGTCTACAGCGTCCTTAGCAAACGCAGCTAAATGACCGGTAACAAACAACGTCGCACCACCTATGGTGCGCTGTAAGAACCGTCGACGTGAAATTTCCATCAGTGGTTCAGAACACTCGTACAGTCGGAGCGCGCATGGTGCCTGCCCAATCGACGCTGTAGGTGCCGTCAGATTGTGCTTGCCAAACGATTCGGCGAACTGGCGTGTTTTGAATATGATGGTAAATCAATGCCGTGCGCTCATAAAATCCACGCGTGTGGAAAGTATCGGGAAATTCAAGTGATACCATGTCCAAGTGGTGGCAAAACTCATGGCAAAGTGTGCTGAGAAAAGTACCGTAAGATGTAGTTTTCTTTTGAATCGCGGTACGCATCCAGAGCCTGATCTGGGTGGTTTCGGGATCGTAATCGCCGAATGTTTCGTACACCCAATTGTCGGTCACTTTACGCGGTCGCGCGGCAAGAACTTTGATGCCTGGCGGTGTCACGTTATATGCTTCGCTCAGTGCGTTCAACAGATCTTTGCAGCCGGCCTGTAGTTCTTTGCGATCCTCATCTGCCAACGCCTTTTTGATTCTCAGTGCAATCGTGCGAGACGGCTCTGCCGGCGGCAATTCGATGTTACGCATCGAATCGCTTCGCAGATACTGGTCTTTGTTGATTGCTTTTCTTGGAACTTTATCGGTGTGCATAGTTCTAAATTTTACAGCAATCAGCCGACAGGCTCAACGACTCCGGATATATAGCCATCGGACAGCTGTTCTGTATTTAAACGTATTTGTAAGTTTGCTCACACAAAAAGGGCGGTGCACATCCGCACCGCCCTTAATATCATACTGATGGGGCTTATTCGCCGCAACCAGGCGTGTAGACCTTGGTATTAGAATTGTTTTGCACTCTCATCTCGTGGTGGCGCCACGTGCCGCGAGTGTCCATTTGATAGATGGTCGGTTTGCCTTCAGAGTTTGGAGGTCCGACAATGCCGATCCGTTTTGATGGATTGCTTTCATTAGGTTGATAGACCACGACGTCACCTGGCTGGGCGTCTGTCAAACCTTTCATGACGAAACCGGAATCTTTCAACTTTTGTTCGAGTGTGCTGATTGAGGCGCTATCCGCATCTGTTACACCAGACTGTTTAAGCACTTCGGAAACCGAAGCTGCTGCGCCCAGCTTACCCTCGTTGACCACTCCCTCGTGCTTGGTTCCTCTCCAGAGTTCTTTTCCAACGGCATCTTTGGCTGCATTGAGAATGTTTTCTTGTCCCTGGTTGATGTCAGAGCGACCCTCAGCACTTTTATCCGAGGAATCTTTGGCGGCATCTTTATGAGGCACGTTAGTATCCGACGGAGTGCCAGGAGCTGTCGGAGCTTCATTTCTCGGCAGAAGCGTCTGGATCGGTGTGACACTCAAATCGCCTGATTCTTTAGGCGCGTTGGTAGGTGGAGTCTTTTCGGTTTGGGTGGTGGGACCGTTGAGCCGGTAGTCTGAGAAGGCGGAGGGATCGGCCTTTTCACCGGATGTGGTTTGTACGGTTTTGTCGGTTACAGCAGGTTTATCGGCCATTATGATGTCCTCGGATTCGGGGGCAGTGTAGGAAGAGGGTGCAGCTCATTTGCGAGTGTCTTCACCTTATATTCCCAATGTGACATCATCGTGACCGTTGTCTCGAAACTGCTGTCTGTACAGTCTCATATACAACCCGCCTTGAGCGATAAGCGAAGCGTGGTTGCCCGATTCGACGACCTGCCCGCCCTCGACGACGAATATCTTATCGGCAGACTGGATGGTCGAGAGTCGGTGTGCGATAACGAGGCTCGTTCTTCCTTTCATAAGTGGAACTAGTGCTGACTGGATTAACGCCTCGTTTTCCGAATCTAAGGAACTGGTGGCTTCATCGAAGATAAGCAGCCTCGGGTTTTTTAGCAAAACCCGGGCAATCGCCAGCCGCTGCCGTTCACCACCGCTCAGCTTATGCCCACGCTCCCCGACCACGCTGTCGTACCCATCAGGGAGCCCAACTATGAAATCGTGAATATTGGCTGCCCGTGTGGCGTTTTCAATTTCCTCGTCGGTAGCATCTTTCTTTGCGTAACGCAGGTTGTTCCTTATAGTATCGTGAAACAGATAAGTTTCCTGCGTGACAATGCCGATATGCCGCCTCAAGTCAGCCAGCCCAATCGTTTTAATGTCTCGACCGTCTATGGTTATAGCGCCAGCCTGGGGTTCGTAAAACCGTGGCACAAGCATGGTGATCGTAGTCTTGCCCGCCCCGGATGGTCCCACGAAAGCTGCAACCTCACCTGGGTTTATTGAGAAGGAAACGTTTTTCAATGCATCAGCACGGTCGCTATATGAAAAGCTGACGTCTTCGAATTTCACACCACCGTCGACCTGTGCGAATGGCTCCCCTTCGGTAGCATTGCCCGGCTCTTCCTCCATGTCCAGATAGTCGAAGATTCTTTCGAATACGGCTAGTGCACTTACCATCTGGGTTTGCACTCCGGCCAGCGCCGCTGCAGGTGTATATAAACGGTTCAGCAGCGCGACAAAGGACACCACGATACCTACCGTGATGCCCTCATGAATGGCAAGCCATCCACCGACAAGCCAGATTGCAGCAGGACCTATAGTCACCATCGCCGCAATAGCTGCCATAAACCATCGTCCAACCATGGCAAGGTCGACCTCGGTCTTCATCAAGTCCGAGCTTAAATTAAAGAAGCGGTCGCGCTCATAGTCTTCTCGAACAAAGGATTTGAGCAGCATGATACCGGAGACCGACAAAGTTTCTTGTTCGATGGCATGGATCTCGTCGCGTTTCTGTCTCGTCGTACGCCGGATTTCGTACATTCTGCGACCAACCGGCCACATGGGCGCAACCATCAGTGGTATCACCATCATCGACGCGATCGCAAGCCGCCAATCGAGTATAAACAAAGTCACCATGGTGGTGGCAATTGTGAAAAAGTTTGTGACTATGGAAACCAGTGTTCCGGACACCAATCCGTCGATGCTGTCCACGTCGTTGGATACGCGGTTCATTATTTCGCCGGTTTTGGTGTTTGTGAAAAAGTCGAGAGGCATGCGATGCATATGATGCATTAGTTGAACACGCAGGTCGCGCATGATGCCTTCACCGATGGTGGCATTCAGATATCCCTGTCCGACACCGACGAGAGAACCTGTCAATGCCGTAGCAATCATCGCGACGACCAATTGAATCACCATGGTGAAGTTGCCGGTCTTAATTGCAACGTCGATGAGCCACATCGAAAGCAATGGTGGAAGCAGACCCAACATCGCTATAGCGAGCACGCAGATTAGAACTAAAATGCCCTGCTTCCAGTAAGGCAGGAAAAGCTTGCCGATGCGTTTCCAATTGATCGGTTTTTGAATTTTTGGTTTCTTCGGGTCGAACATATTCGACCACATAAGATGGACTGGAGGGGCACCGCTGAACATTATTTACCTGATTCAAAATCGGAGCAAAACAGCATGCCTGCTTGCTCAGATTAGATTCTAACGAACTTTCGACCGCCGTGCTACTGAATTCCGAAGATCACAATACAGACAAACGCGCAGATTATGCCAATCAGGATTCTTGGGTTCAATGACTCCTTGAGAATAACCCAACCAAGAAAAATTGTCATCGCAGGATAGAGTGATGAAATTAGTGCCACCATCGGTAGTGGTCCGATGCTGGCACTGTAGAGAAACGCGAGATTGCCAATCACGTCGGTTGCACCAGCTGCCATCATGAGTTTAAATCCTGGAATGGACTTACCTAGAGGAATTCGGCGAAATAGCACTGCGCCCAGCATTACCGACACGACTGACATGCGTTCACCGAAAAGAGTCCAAACATTTCCATGAGTTTGTTCGTTTCCCAGCAGCATATAAAAACATGCAAGAGCGATACCAGCAGCGATGGCAAGAATCATGCCGCTTTCCTTCTTCGATTCGGCTTCATCGGCGGAGGGAAGGGACAGAAAGTAGACTCCGATCAAGCCGGAAAGAATTCCAGCCCAAGTAATCGGTTGAAAAGCATGTCCTGTGACCACGGATACGAGAACTGGAATTAGCGCAGAAAGCACGGCTGATACAGGGGCGACTACCGAGACCTTCCCGACAGCCAGTCCTTTGTATAGGCAGAGCAGGGCAACACTGCCGCAGGCGCCAGCGGCCAGTCCGAAGAAAAATGGCGTCTGCGCGAAAGGGTTTGGCCAGCATAAAAGCAACGCGCCGACGAGCAGCAAACCTAACATTTGGGTGAACAGACCGACTACCGCGACTGGCGACCGTTTTGTGGCTAATCCGCCGAAAAAATCGCCAGCGCCCATCATTACTGCGCTTAAGAGGCTTAGGGTGATGAAGAACACTTGTGGCTGCCTTGAATTCCTGGTCCGGTCCGGTGTTTGACTGCACCTGCCCCTCCTACCTTAATTGCTGGGCAGAATGGGAGCTCATTGAAGACCCGAGAATTCATATAAATTTGCCAATTTTGGTATTGTGCCCAAAAATGAAAACCGTTATCATTTGTATGTGGTATATCCAGGGTAGATACAAATGAAGCCAGTTGGAGTTCTCGACGACACTATCGGAATTGGCATTTCGTGGCTTTCGATTGTCCATTGTTTGGCAATCCCTGGGATCAAATTTTTGATGCCCGATGCGATCATCCACTGGAATAATTCCATCCAAACCCATATTTTGTTAGCCGCCTTTGTGATCTTTTTCGGCATCGCTGCCATCACGCATGACCAGTTGCAAAACTGCAATCTCAGCGTGCGATTTAAAATGGTTCCTGGACTAATGATGGTGATGGGTGCAACTATCGCGGTCATGGTGCTGGGACCCGAGAGCTGGGAAGTAGTGATGCTCACTGTCGGAAATCTTCTCGTCATTTGGGCACATGTCCAGAACAGAAAACTAATTTACGCGTACAACTCGCTGGCCTGCGTCGCCAGCGAATCGAATCCGTCGCAAGCGGAACAGCACCACATTTAGTGCGCCCTGACGAGTTCTAGTTCCTAGTTGCAGCGAAATCCGTAAGGATTGAAACACTTAATGACGTCGCGAAAATTAGACGTCGCGACTTAACACGTGATTTCATTCGCGGACACTGACCGTTTGTAGTCGCACGGGCTGCTATTCATCATTGTTTAAAACACCATCATGCTCTTTTTCTCGTTCATCGTTTATTCGAGCAATCTCGATCAGCTCTCGCTGTCGGGGTTTCTTCCGAGCAAGTCGCAATGCGATGTTATCAAACCAGAGAAACAGATCCGGCAACAGTAAAAGTGTCAGTACGCTGGATGAGATCAAGCCGCCAATCACAACTGTCGCCAGAGGTCGTTGCACTTCCGCTCCTGCTGATTGAGAAAATGCCATTGGGACAAATCCAAGACTGGCAACCAGAGCCGTCATTAACACCGGGCGCAGTCTCGTTAGAGAACCCTGTCGCACTGCCAATTCCGTTTCCATTCTCTGCTTCAGCTTGTTGATGTAACTTACAAGAACGACCCCGTTTAACACTGCCACTCCCGATAGTGCTATGAACCCGACGCCGGCAGAGATTGAAAACGGCATACCGCGTACCGCGAGCGCGAATATTCCACCGACCACAGCAAAGGGTATTCCGCTGAATATGAGGAGTGCTTCGGTAACAGATCCGAAAGTCATGAATAGGAGAATGAAGATTAGAACAAGAGCGAGCGGCACCACTAACATCAACGTCTCGGATGCACGCGTCAGGTTTTCGAATTGCCCGCCCCAGCGTATGTAATAGCCTTCGGGCAGTTTCACATCCTTGTCGATTCTTTCTTTTGCTTCTTGAACAAAAGAACCAAGATCTCGACCTCTAACGTTTAGCTCCACAACAATTCTGCGCTGCCGATCTTCTCGTGAAATTTGCGCAGGTCCCTCTTCCACTTTCACTGAAGCGACGTGGGCAAGGGGAATTCGAGAGCCTTTCGGTCCGGCGATCGTAAGCTCTTTGATTTTTTTGATGTCTTGACCGGCGTCTTCCTTGAGTCGGACTACGACGTCGAATCGTTTCTCGCCCTCGTATACGAGACCAGCCGGTTTGCCTGCCACTATGGACTGCACGACGTTGTTTACGTCCTCGACATTGATTCCATATCGGGCGATCGCGGCTCGGTCCGGGGTGATAACCAGTTGAGGCAATCCTGCGACCTGCTCGATTTTGATGTCGGCAGAACCGTTTACATGGTGAACCGATTTTCCAATTTTCTCAGCCAGTACTTTCAGTTCATTGATATCATCGCCGAAGATTTTGATCGCTACATCGGATCGGACTCCTGCAATCAGCTCTGAGGTTCTCAACTCAACCGGTTGAGAGAAACTGAAGACCGCTTGCGGGACGCCATGTGCCAGAGCTTTCGACATATCTGAGATCAGCTTCTCTCGGTTGAAATTTGCTCCAAGTTCGTCTCGATCTTTCATACCTACATAAATGTCGGCAGTTTCAACCCCCATGGGATCGGTTGCTACCTCAGCTCGTCCGATTTTTGTTACGACTTTTGTGACTTCAGGAAATGATTTCAGAATCTTTTCCGCTCGTGTTCCATTCTCTATCGACTGTTTCAGCGAAATGCTCGGAAGCTGTTGCATCTGCACGGCAAGCGCACCTTCATCCAGTCTAGGGATAAACTCTGCCCCCAGCAACGGAAAAGTCAGAAAGCTCAAGAGTAGAATCGCGGCTGCAATAGTGAAAGTCTGCGGGCGAAATTTCATCACAACGTCCAGCGCTCGTTCGTAAAATCCACGAATGATATGTACGAAAACACTGTCCTCTTCACGCACACGGCCCGTCATTATCAATGTAAGTGTTGCTGGAATATAGGTCAGCGAAAGCCAGAGCGACCCTATCAATGCGAACACAATTGTCATCGACATTGGTTTGAACATTTTGCCTTCAACGCCCGACAACGTCAGCAGGGGAAGGTAGACAATTGCAATTATTGCTACTGCAAACACGACCGGTTTACCGACTTCCAGGCAGGCTTTCTCGATGGTTCTTTGTTTTTCGTGAGGAGACGAATCTTGGTGTAGACGCCCTAACCGCCTGACTGCATTTTCTACCATTACGACAGCGCCGTCGACGATTAATCCAAAGTCGATCGCCCCCAAACTCATCAGATTTCCCGATACCTTGAAAGTGTGCATGCAAATGCCGGCAAACAGCATAGACAAAGGAATCACGCTGGCCACGAGTAATGCGCCACGCCAATTGCCCAGCACTACCAGTAACACCACAACTACAAGGAAAGCGCCTTCGATCAGATTAGATTCGACTGTATGGATCGTTTTATCCACCAGAGTAGAGCGGTCGTAAAACGGTACTAGTTCAACGTCTGCAGGTAGGGATTTTTGCACCTGACTGACTCTTTCTTTAACGTTTTCAACAACCGTTCTGGAGTTTTCTCCTTTTAACATCATGACGATGCCGGCAACGGTTTCTCCTTTACCATCCGCAATCACAGCCCCCTGGCGGACTTCGGACCCTTCGAGCACGTTGCCGATGTCGCGAATAAAAATTGGTACGCCTTCCTGACCGACCTTCACGACGATGTTTTCGATCTCTGATGCCGAGCGAGCTAAACCAATACCTCGTAGAACGTACTGCTCACCGGCGTGTTCGATGTACGCACCACCGACGTTTTCATTGTTTCTCACCACCGCATCCAGAACTTCTCGCAAACTAAGTCCAAATGACTGCAAGCGTTGCGGATCGACATGAATTTGATACTGCTTCTTCTGCCCCCCATAACTGTTGACTTCGGCAACACCCGGAGTTCCCATCAACTGCCGCCTGACGATCCAATCTTGAATTGTTCGAAGACCTTGTACATCGATTGATGAACCGGGCTTGCCTTTGAGTTCATACTGATAAATCTCACCCAGACCTGTGGAAATCGGTCCCATCTGTGGACTTTCAATAGTCGCTGGAATTTGCTCTCTTACCTTAGCCAGTCGTTCAAACACGAGCTGACGCGCAAAGTATATGTCGATATCGTCTTCGAAAACCACGGTTACGGCTGATAGACCGAACTTTGAGACGGAGCGGACTTCCGCCACACCAGGCAGTCCACTGATTGCAATTTCTACTGGAAAAGTGACCTGGCGTTCTACTTCGAGTGGTGCTAGCGCTGGTGCCGACGTGAGAATTTGAACCTGGACGTTGGTGATATCGGGCACTGCATCGATTGGTAGCTTGCTCAGAGAGACCACACCGGCTGCCGACATACAGAGCGTGAGCAGGATTACGAGGAAACGATGTTTGATCGAGAACTTTATGATCTGTTCAATCATTTCATTCCTCGCCCAATTGATTCTTCATCAGTCTCGATTTCAGCAGAAAAGAACCAGTTGCCACCACTCGATCACCTGCATTTAGTCCGCTTTTAATAGCCGTGAGATTGCCTACCGGAGCGCCCGTCACTACCGATTTTGGTTCGAATTCTCCATTTGCTTTTTCGACGAAGACCACGGTTTGATCGTTCATACTTTGAATCGAATCCGTTGGCACGAACATGCCCGTGATAGAGCCTGCCGGGCTGAAAACTACCTGGACGAAGGAGCCCACTTTGATACGATGATCTGCATTTGGAATTTCGATGCGAGCGCGCCCTGAGCGAGTGTCCTCATTCAGTCGAGGATCGATGTAACTGACTGTGCCGGCGATCATTCTATTCTCTAACATCACCTTCGCCGGCATTCCTACCGAGATTCTGCTGAGTTGACTGTCCGGCACGCTGGCTATCACCCATAAACGTCCCGTGTCAGCGACAGTCAAAAGTGGCTTGCCTGCTTCGAATCCAGCGCCCGGATTAACGAATCGTTCGATCACAGTTCCCGTCACTGGTGCGTGTAATTGTATAGCCGAAATGTCGTGGCGTTTTTCGCCCTCGCCTTCTTCCGGAAGCGTGGCATCAAGCGCTCTGAGCGCGTCTATAATATGCTCTGATTCTGTTCTGGCTGTGCTAAGTTCTGCTTTCGCTTCTGCAACTTCTCTATTGAGGGAGATGTCCTTCTGAAAATTGAAATCAGCAGCTGCCCGGTTGTATTCAGCTTCGGCAGCCACGACGTCTTTCTTCGCCATTATTCCTTCAGCCATAAGTTGTTGTGTTCTTTTCAAAGTCTGATCTGCTTCGGTTAAGGTCGCCTTCGACTTTAGAACCGAAACTCGATTTGCCGCTTGCATAACACGACTCATGTTTTGTTCAGCCAGAGCCAATCGTGTTCTTGCTTCATGCAGTTTGCCATGCAATTCAGCGACTTGAGGGCTATCTATTGTTACGAGCAGGTCACCACGATTCACGTGATCCCCGAGAGCGACTTTGATCTGTTCTACTCGTCCGGAGACCAGTGGAGTCACTTGTTGCAATCGCTCCTGATCTGGTTCAACAACTCCCGGGATTGAGATGTCTTGCGCTGGTGTCGATTCGGTAACCGGTACTATCGAGATATTCGATTCCTTTTGTTCTTCCGGCGTCAGCGCCAAAGTGTTCGAAAGGGGGGCCGACTCGCTCGACGTTACTTCTTTCTGCGCGGCTGTTTCAGGCTTTCGCAAAGTCGACCAGAGATACATAGTAACTAGAGCGCTTACAACGACAATGGCAATGGTTATCATCCACACCCTGGCGTCGCTAGATTTGCTCGAATTGGAAACTGGAACCGTTGTAATTTGATCTGAAGTCTTCACGACTTAACTCCTCTGGATTCGGAACATGGCAAAACGCACAGCTGTAGCCGCATGGCACAACCGCGCATTGTTGAGAGTTCAAATCAGAAGTAGTTGATGCAGCGATACTGGAGTTTGATTCTTCCAGGGAGGTGCTCGATTGCCATTACTTGCGATCAAAATGTGACTGGATGCAATCGGCTTATAGTTTGCAGCGTAGGTTGTTTCACATCCCTCCTGTTCACAAACAGAGGGGACCTGAAACGCTGGTCCTGGTTGCATTACAGAGTTCTGCGAAGAACAGCAATTCGAGGTATGACCACAATCGGCGCACAAATCGTCAGGAAGAGTATGTGCGATTGATATCTTGGAGATGTTTTCGGACGGCTGAGCGCAGATACAGGCACAGCAATTTGTCGACCACCAGGATAGTAGTAAGAGTGCAAATAAGAGTATGGTTTTGGTTTTCATTTCTACCAAGAGCGGCTCTATATCTCGATATTGCCAGATTATTTGCGGATGTGCAAGTAATTAATCGCTGGTATGGCGTTCAACAAAGTTATAAAAACATTTACGCGACTTGCGTTGTGATGACAAACTCCGGCATCAATTAAAAACGAGGACACCACTGATGGTGCCCTCGCAATCATTATCGAGTTTTGATTTTGTTCTATTGGGTGGGTTGCAATTTAGCCTCCATTGCCGCCCTCGAGTCGGATAACTCTGGAAATTTCGTAAGCAGTCCGGTATCGAGACGATCGAGCACTTCAATCGTCAGCTCCGGATCTATCCGGTCTCTATATGAGAGCTGCTCGCAGAAGTTTTTTATATCCTCTGTGGTCGTTACAGACTTCTTGTGTTTACATAATCGATCGGCGATATTTAGCGCGACATCACGATCCGGCAACTCAAGCGCGTCACACATCACTGAAAAGTATCGAGAAGGTTGGTCTGTTTCGGTGAGTTCTAGTCGCTGGAGCTGCAGAAGGGAGTGGCGATCCTTCAGCTCATTAGCGCGATCCTTCAGCCCTGCATAAATTTCGATGCGCTTCTCCAGGTTGGAGGTGGCTTCGTAACTGACATGACCGCCGCTCGGCATCTCATAAATGCCGCTACCGTCGTTGGTGCTGTCGGTCAAATTAAACCATCCAACTATCGGCAAAGATATCGCCTTTTCCTGATCCGCAATCAAATTGTTAACCACAACCAGGGCCTGGTCGAATTTCTTCGCATCGATCAACAGTCGGACCTTCTTATTTAGAAGTTCTGAGTTCTTCGGTATTTCAACAAGCAGCGAATCTATCGTTTTTACAGCTCCGTCGTAATCATTCTGCGATGCTCGCACGTCGGCCTTGACTTTATAGAGCTCGATAAGTTTGGTGCTGTTGAAATCGTCCTGATATCGATCGTAGTCGCCGTATCTGAGAACTCTACGGCAGCGTCGTTCAAATTGACCCAAAGCTATTCCCTTGTCTACAGTGGCCTCGGCATCCTTGAATCGGTTGATCGTTTGTAGAAACTCGGCTTTATCTTTATAAAATTCGACGTTTCTAGGATCTGAATTTATGTCATCGTCCAAAGTCTGCAGTATTTTGTCTGTCAGTTTCAAACTCTTCGCTTGGGTGCGTTTTTCGTTTATCAACTCGTGCGAGTAAGGCATGGACTTCAGCGCGTTCTCATAATCACGCAGCGCATCGCTGGGCTTTTGCAATTCCTCATACACCTTTGCGCGCCTGACATACCCCTCCGCCAAACCTGGATAAAGTGCCAATATTGCATTCGCATCCTGCATCGACTGCTTGGTTTTCTTTGACTCCAGGTAGTTCGCACTACGGCAAATCAGCGCAGCCGCACACCAGGGATGCGCTGCCAGAATGTTGTTCAAGGCTTTGAGATTCTTAGCTTTGCTTTCGTCGTTATAACTTGATGCCGAAGAGATGAGAGTTTGCACTTCGTCTTCAGTCATGTTGCGTTGCTCAAGCAACTTGAGTTTGTTGAGCTGTTTCTGACTCTTATAGATTTTTTCGGCGAGGGCTCGTGTCTCAGTATTCCAGGGATAGAGCGCCACTGCTCTATCAATCTGTGCCAGGGCCTCCGCGTCTCGGTGCTGTTGCCAGTACAGGTTAGCTAGCGCACTGTCGCCGGGAAGTGGTTCGCTCACACCAGTGACATTCGTGGTACTCAGATACCAGGGGTTCTGGTTTTTCAATTTGATATCAATGACTTTATCCCATTGGGACAGAGACTCTAGAAGCTTGCTCCGCTCCTCTGAAACCCAGGGTTCCTCATTTCGCAGAATTCGCAATCCGTCGAGTCTCTTGAGACGAAGTTCTGGTGGGAGGTTGTCGCTGTTATAGGTCTGACCGCTGTAATCCCAGCCGTTGGTCATTGTCTGACAAATGTGAGGACTCTTCGCATCTGCCGCTTCCAGTAGCTGCAGCCCCTCTTCGAGTTTGCCATCAGCCATCAGGTCGAGTCCGGAATGGAGCTGTTTCACGGCCGCCTCTTGATCGCCGATCGAGCGCATAGCCAGATTGCTGGTCACACCGAGGGCGGAGACGAGAAGAACACCTATCGAGCCGATAAAGATCTTGTGTCGATTGCTGTGTGATTTGAGGCTGAAACTCACGGCGTTCACCATATAGTAAATAGAGTCTTAAAACCACTCTATCAGAATATGATTAGTCCCGCTAAAACCTAGAAAAAACTGTACAGTTAAGCCTTTCTGGACCTGCAGAGCTCTTTTAGCGGTTGCATTTGCCTGGCCGCTTTGTCCAGAGTATCGATATTTTTTGCGAAACAAAACCGAATGGATTGGCTGTCGGCGTCCGGTCGGAAAAAGCTGAATCCGGACACTGCCACCACCCGTAGTTCTCGTGCGAGGAAGTCCGTTGCTTCATGGTCGTCACGAAAGCCTAATCGACTACAGTCGGCGAGGATGAAATAAGTTCCCTGCGGACGCAACAACTCCAAGCCTGCCTCCAGCAGCCCATCGGCAAGTTTATCTCGCAGCACGGTGTATCGTTCGATCAAATCAGAGTAATACTCTGATGGCAATTCGAGCGCTGTGACACCAGCAAGTTGAAACGGTGTCGGCGCGACCAACGTGAGGTAGTCGTGAATTTTTCGCAAGGCGGCAGTGTAAGCCGGTGGTGCGATCACCCAACCCACGCGCCATCCAGTCAGATTGTAAGTCTTCGATAGTCCGGAACAAGTAAACGTTCTGTCGCGCATTCCTGGCAATGTTGCCATCACGGTATGCTTTCTGCCGTCGTAAACCATGTGCTCATAAATTTCATCGCAGATTGCAAACGCGTTCCATTTTTCACACTGCTGTGCGATCAACTCCAACTCTTCGCGCGTGAAAACTCTTGTCGTGGGGTTGTTCGGATTGTTGATTATGATTGCGCGAGTTTTATCGTTAAACGCTCGAGCCAATTCTTCAGGGTCAAAAGTCCAGTCCGGACGGCGTAACTTGACGTATTTTATGGTGGCATTGGCGATGATGATGTTTGCAAAATAGTTTTCGTAAAACGGCTCGAACACTATGATCTCGTCGCCTGGATTGACGATAGTGAGGAGAGCGCAGTTTACCGCCTCACTTACTCCACAAGTAACAGTAATTTCAGTTTGCCAATCGACATTCATCCCGTAATGGTTCAGGTACTTTCTAGCTATCGCCTCACGTAGAGGCGGATGACCCCATGTATCGCAGTATTGATTCTGATTGTTTTCAATCGCTTCAATGGCAGCACGTTTCACCGTATCTGGTGCTGCATACTCGGGCAATCCTTGAGCGAGATTTATAACTTCGCCTTTAGAAGTGGCAAGTGCCATTCGTTTCATCGAATCACGAATGTTGGAACTCGGAATTGCGCGGGCTCGATCGGATAAGTGAATTTCGCCTTCGATTGACATGCGAGGTGCTCCGGATATGTGAGACTACAGTTTAAACCAATGCAGTACTTAATCCAGAGTTTTCAGTTGGTTCGTAATTTTTTCTAAACCCAGGACTGCTCTTCCCACTCAGAAAGTTCTACCTTGTTGATTAAACCTCTGCGAAAGGCGAGATTGAGAGCGCGGCATCTGTGATTGTATTCATCTTCTTCGGAGGTACCCTTAATTGGAATTCCGAGTTTGGTGTATAAACATTTCAGCCTGGCCTGGACTGCCTTGTCGGTTATGTACAACCGTTTCGCAGTTGCTTTGTCAGTAAATCCGATGGCAATGCAAATTAATACTTCGAACTCGGCTTCTGTTAAACCTGTAGCACCACTTTCGGTGCGCCGGGCAATTCGTTGAATGCGCGGATGTATCCAACAATCTCCATCGAGAACCGCTCTGGCTGCGTCGATCACTTGCTGATCCGAGGAGTCTTTTAGCACGTATCCGAATGCGCCGTCAGATGGAACCAACTTCCATAATTTACGAACAAAAATTTCATCGGAGTGATTCGACAAGATGATTATGGGCGTCTGAGGCGATTCTTTTAGTATCAGTTCGGCTGATTTGATGCCGGACATAACGGGCATCTCGATGTCGAGAAACACAACCGACGGTTTATGCTCGCGAACCAATTCGAGTGCTTTCTGTCCATCTTCAGCTTCATAAATTGGCGCTTGCTTTGACAGATTTTCAGTCAAAAGCTCTTTCAGCCAGGCGCGTTCGCGATCTTGATCGTCCGCTATTACAATCGCCATTTTTACTCCGCCTGTTTTGCCGATGAAGCGTTCCTATAAAACTTGCCCACTGTAGACCTATTGTAGTCTGTTCAAAACTTGTTTAGTCACACTTTTTAGCGTTGCAAAAACGCCTCGACCATCCGATGCGACAGCCTCGAAACTGGGGACATTGCGGATGTTGCATTCATTTTCCAGTCTACCAATCGACATGGCAGTAGACAGGTCTCGCTTGTTGTATTGTAAAACCCACGGCATGTCATCGAGTGTTAAACCATATTCGGAAAGGTTTTCAATCATATTGTTGAGTGAGTCAATGTTTTCTGCGCTGCGCATCACATCGGAATCGGCGACGAAAATAATTCCGTCTGCTCCGTTGAGAATCAGCCTACGACTGGAATTGTATTCGACTTGCCCGGGGACAGTATAAAGCGAAAACCGAGTCTTGAAGCCTTTCACTGTCCCCAAATCCAGCGACATGAAATCAAAGAACAACGTCCGTTCCGTCTCGGTCGCCAGGCTGATGATCTCCCCTCTGCTGCACGGCGCGACTTGACTATGAATGTATTTTAGATTAGTCGTCTTGCCACCGAGTCCGGTGCCGTAGTAGACAATCTTGCAATTGATTTGTCTCTCATAAAGATTAATCATTGGCATCGTCGTAAATCCTTCTTTTGAATTGGGCGCGCAAAGTCAGCACCCCATGCGGATGCCGCTCGATCGAACTATCTGCCCGTCAAGTAATTGACCACACTTCGATTATTGCAAGCCGACGACGACACCGGCATGTGGTGGCACTTAAACCTGAAGTAGGGTTCACCCTAATCGCGATGTGGAATGCGCCGCTGCACGTTGTAGGTATGCTTGATTGTCGATTACCAGACCCGGACAAGGCAAAGAGATTGTCAAAAGAGTGCCGGTGTCAAACGAAGACGATTTGCTGATTTCAATCTGTGCCCCGACGCTCGACGCACGTTCTCGAATGATTTTCAATCCTCGCGACATCGTGCGCATACCCATTCGTTGGATACCTTTGCCATTATCTTCAACACAGACAACCAATTCATCTGCATTCTTCGTCACTATCACTAACGTTCGAGTCGCATCCGAATGCTTCTCGATATTGTTCAACGCTTCTTGAATAACCCGATAGAGCGCGAATCTCGTCTCCAGAGGCACTGCTTCTAACTGTTCAGACCAGAGGTTCGAAATCATCGTCGTTTCAATCAAGGTCGCATGGCGAAATCTATCTACCAACGTTCTCACGGACGGAACAAAGCCCACTTCATCCAGCAAACGAGGATGTAATTCCGACATCACATTGTTCACACCATTTGCGATCACCTTCATTCGCTGTTTCACGTCCTTTCGAATCGCGCTGTTCTTAGTGCTCTGCGCGAGTTTTGAAACCGTGTTCAGTCGCGGCATAATCAGATTGTTTATATCGTCCGAGATTTTTCGTCGCTCTGATTCCAATGCTAATTTCTTAAACAATATGCAGTCTCTATTGAGTGCATCGGCCCATTCTTCCTGCGCGACGGCCATGATCGAATCCAGCTCCAGAAGGCGGAACTGCGCGTCTTCGCCAATTAATGCAGCAGTCTCCGGTTCTAGAGATTGTGATTCGCAAGCCGAAATTACCAGGTCACAGGGAAACTGATCGCCTAAATATTCCAACGCGTCGATTTCAATCTCTGCTCCGGCAAGTCGGCACCATGACTCGAATGTGTCAAAGGTATGGTTTTCTACGAGCCAGTCGTTTGCAGCAACACGTTTGTCCACACATCTGGCGGTTATTATTGTTTGGCTCTCGCAACGGTCATAGCGAATTATCAAAATGTCGTTTTCGCAGTCGGCAAACATTCGCAGCGCTGCTTGAACAGCTCTATATAGACAGAGCTGCTGATGTTCCGTCAAACAGCACTGTTCCGTTTGTTCTATAAATAGAACGGAACGACCAGTGAAGCGAGAATACCTTTTGCATAGATTCTTGAGCGCTTCCGTCAATCCGAGTTCTTCCAAATCGACTGCGTGCAGTTCGCCCAACAGGTCGCGAAACGCCGCGACCGCTTGATGTAATTCGTCGACTAGTAAACTGGCTTCCTCGGTAACGGGCGCCACTGTTGGCGGTGCGATGCTCGACATGCGCCCATCGAGAGATTGCGAGTGTGTTTGAATAGAACGAATCAGGCGGGCCAGAAGCGGAAGAATCTCATCATGCAGTTCTTTCGCCACTCTTTGACGCTCTTGCTCAATGACCTTGAATTCGACATCAAACTTGATCGCTCGCGCGTGCTTCGACCACTGCGCGCCACGCTCTTGAATTAGCGCGTTGAGGGCGGAGTACTCGTCTAACGATGTGGTCGACTCCTCGCCCGGCGTCGGCTCCTGAATCGGCATGGATTCGGTACTCCTTTATTCCAATCTAGCAAAAGCAGCGCCGGCTAGCTAAGTGGGATAGCTCTATTGTGAAACATCGCGTTACCGAGCGTGCTGGGATCACTTTTAGTTAGCACTTAGGGATAACCCTAAGTGTGAATTTCCGATCCACCTTGCATGTTAATCCTACTGTTTGGCTGCCAAAGTTGCAGACAGCGAGGGTTCACGCGAAATTGCATTTACTAATGTTTGGAACAGTTTTTTTCCGCCTTGTGTGCTCATGTGGCAGCTGTCCTCAAAATCAGTTTTCGTGTCGAAAGTGGAATTTGAACCGATGTCGAGAAACACCATGTTGTTTTCAGCTGCGGCGTCTCTTATGGTGCTGACGTAGCTGTTGTATAGTTTGGCATCAAGCAAGCTCGTGTTTTCCACAGTCAGAGGCATGTTGATCAAGACGACCTTAACACCATGCTCTTTCGCGCAGAGCAAGAGCTTTCGCATGTGTTTGGCTTGTGTATCCAAAACATCTTTTGAACTCAGTGCGTAGATTCGCTTGTACGTCGCGAGATCTTTCAGACCATTAGGTCTGGGGGCGGTGTTCATCCTGACCAATTGATCGGTTTCCGGGCGATTTGCGATGGCATTGACCCAAGAAGTGGTCAGTGTGCGGAATCTGCCCAATGATTTTTCAATGTGGTGTGCGATTCGAGTTTTCGCCGAATCCAATCCGTCAATCGAAAAATCAAATACGAAATTGTGATTTTTGTTTGCCTGGTATTCGGTCAGCAGCAGGCGAGTCGGCGTGATTGACTGTCTAACAGTGGCATCGAGAAAATCTCTCGGGGCCAGTCCGCAGACAATCATTTTTGGTCGCTTGCCGCTTTCCATCAATGTCTCGAACAATGCACTTTGGTCTGACATCAGTGACGAGGAAATTGAAAGATTTTTGATTGAAGAGTTGAAGCCTGCTTCGTTCAAAAGTTTTTGGAAGTAGAGCGACTTATCATAATCGTTGACGAACTGTTTCATGTACCAAACGTCATAGCAAACAGGTTTTCCTTGCATATGATCGTCGCAGCGTGCCGATGGAAAGAGGAATAGCGAGGACCCCAACATCAGAATATCGGAGTTTTCGTTTGAACTCAGATATCTCGAGAGTTTGCTGATTGTATGTCTGAAAGCTGTTGGGACGCCGTCCGCCGCGTCGAGATACTTTCCTGGAATTCGGCAAATTGCTACGGCGGCGATAATCAGCAGGGTTGTAAGAATGACTGTAGTACTGCCGATTAACCGTTTTAGAACATGCGGAACTGAAACAACTTTCGTTGTTTTAGTTAGTGAAGTCTCGCTCCTGCCTGAGGATGGCGGGCGCTCTAGGGTGGTTGGGGTTCCTGAGTTGCTCAAGTTATACTTTCCGGCTTGTCATGTGGTCGTCTTGCCAGGTCGTGTCCAGATCCTACCGGTAGTCATAAGGACACTGCAAGGTCGTGTTTGTCATGATGTCAGGTGAATAGATTTTTATCTACGGAAATAACCGATAAACGCCGATTCTGGCGGCGTTTACCGGCTTCCACTTTCCTGGGGAAATTGAATTCAGAATAGTTTTTTTACCTCTAGAGTGGCAAAACTTCTAAATCAATTGTTTTGATACTGTCCGTTTTGAGTTCTGATGACCTTTTCTATAGCCGTTGAATATCCAATTCCAGGATAATCCTCCAGTACATTTCAGGTCATTTGGTCCATATCAAATTGGTTCAGTCACGAAGCACTTTTCCTCGAAGAGTCCGGAGTCGTAGAGACTTTGTGGTGTCACCGTCTCCACTGCTCCGATATTCGGCAATTCTTCGATGCGAACATTCTGCTTTTTCTTCACTACCTGTTTCGCCAGAAAACCAAGATGTATCTTTCCTGGACTGAAGCCATTGCTAACGATAGACAATACTTTCTTCGGATCGTATTCGTCTGATCGCGCCGCAGCGATCGTGAGCAAAATCCATTTGTTGCAATTCATGCTGTCATCGCTGTCGTAGCGGGAAAGCAGATTGTATTTTTTAGTGAACGCCATATTCCAAGCCTTTCCATTCAAAATTGACTCGTAGACACGTTCTTGTGTTTCCTTGTCGGGTATCAACACCAACGCATTTTCATCGTAGCCGGTTTGTCCGTAGAAAAAATCTAGTGGCGCCATGCGCCATAATTCTGCAGTCGGTTCCGCTGCTTTTGCATTGTTGAGTATCTGGTAAAGAATCCACGTTTGGGCTCGGGGATCGTACACCGCCAGTCCGGAATGTGCCATGCCGGTGCGATCCCGACCTTTCATGTCCCGGCCGCCTCTGCGTGCCACCACCGCGACGATGGCTTTCTTCTCCTCCAGTTTCTTTTGCAGCCAGTCAGTCAGATGTTTCGCAACGTCCAGCTTCTTTTCATCGACTGCGGGCGCTGCTTTCACTTGAGCTTGGACCGGTTGCACCGTTACTAGTATCGGTACTACGGGCAATACCAGCAATAAAGTGGCTGACAGAGCCGTTTTTGCTAGCCTTCGATTCATTCTGTTTTAACCTTTTGATTTAATTGAAGATAGTCTTTCCGAACTTTCAATGGGATGTCTTTTTTATTGATTTCTACTTTTACTTCACTGTCACCAGTGGCGACATCAGACGCTGTTGTAAGCGCATCATCGGTTAACTCAGATAGAGATTCGCCGCCTTCGCCGACCAGCTTGACGATTTGTCCAGTCGTTCTGACCGTGGCTTTACCTACTTCGGAAACACCGTCCACTGCTGCTTCCACTACGGTTCCAATCATGTAACCGGTTGAGGCTGTGAGCAACACCGGAGTCGCCACTGCTGCCAGTGCGGTCCAGCCGAAGAGTTCACTGGCGGTAGTGGCACTAGGATCATTGGTTTTTGCAAAGGATGGTTGCGCGAACAGTAGTATTACCAGGCTAAAGCTGGCTGCTATTGTTGATTTCATAAACACTCCAAGTTATCGGGGACAACTCGTTCATTAAAACCTGCGAGTATCCGAAACTTGGTTTTGGTTCCACACTTCTTCAAGTGTTGAATGGTAAATTAGTGAACTAGAACTTTTCAGCGGTCTCTTTCACGTAGGTCAAGCGGCGTTGCATGTCTTGATCAGCCTGGGCATTAAGTATTTGATCTTTAAAGGGAAAGGCGATTGCAATGTCCAGATCCGCTGTTAGATCAACATTTGTTGACTTCCCATCTGGCGATGGCGTCAAGATCCAGGCGCCCTCGAATTTTGCCAACTTGTCACCATGGACCAGCGTGTAGTCAATCCTTTCAAATGGGACTTCAGTCTCTTCATAAGTAATCATGGAATGTCCCACGATTGGCACTCCACCGAACTTCTCTTCAATTACCGCTTTTCCGTTTCCTTCCGACTTGACTGTGCGATTCTCCGGGTCGGAGCTGCGATAATCTTTTATCGCCTTAAAAACGGCTTCTGGAGAGGCATTGACTGCGATTGACTTCTTCATGTTTGTCCACTTGGATTGACAAACCTGATTCTAAGCTATGGATGCGGGCTAAAACAACTCAATTGCGTTTATACTTTGTTGCATGTTTTCTTATATACGGCATCGGCGCGCGAAAAGAGCTTATCTGCTTTTATTCGCTTGCAGACCGCTTCAAATGCTGATGTCGGACCGATCCATCGTAGTTCATCTATAGAATCGAATACCGGAACATCAAGTCGAAGAGTTGCCAGGGTTCTATATAACAAGACGTCCTCCCAGTTCTCGAACAGGGTGGCCGCGAGTTTGCTCGCTCCTCGAATGTTAGGGCTCCACTTCGATACATCTTTTGGGATATCTTCAAGCCGAGGGTATTGCGACAGTACCGAAGCTGTTGCCTTTGCTCCCCAGCCCTTTATTCCTGGGTAACCATCTGCGGTATCACCAACTAAAGCAAGATAGTCAGGAATCGATTGTGGTGCGACTCCGAATTTTTCAATGATCCCCTGTTCATCGCGGATGGTATCACGCCGACGATCGAGTTGAACAATTCGCTCTCCTGCAACTGACTGACCAAGGTCTTTGTCCGGTGTGCAGATGATCACTTTTTCCACGCGCGCATCCTGAGCCGCTTTCACAGCGGCTGCTGCTAACGCATCGTCTGCTTCGAATTCCACCATTGCCCACACTTTTACACCCATGGTCTCAAGCGCTTCTTCAAGCAGTGGAAACTGCGACCAGAGATCCGGAGGTATACCATCGCCAGTTTTGTATCCGGCATAAAGATCATTTCGAAACGACTCGATTACATGATCGGTTGCTACGCCTATGTGGGTGCAGCCTTTGTCGAGCATTGAAAGCACTGAAGTAACGACTCCACGCACCGCGCCGATTTCTTCTCCGGCTTCGTTCTTCGATTGAGGAACTCCAAAGAAGTGTCTGAAGAGTTCGTAAGTTCCATCGAGCAGATATATTTCCATTATTTCGCGTTGGTTACGTGTGGCTTTACTTTTGACTTCATGCGCAGAAGTTTGAACAGCTGTTGAGGCTCACCTTCTGTAAGTTCGCCTACAATCGGTTCAAATCGGAAGCTGTCTTCGACAAGATTGTAGGTTGCTTTGTCGGTAATGATATCACTCACGTTTTGGTCCAATCTAAAATTCAATCGTTCTGGATTGTCATACAGAACGTTTCCGAAATTTCCGGCGGCCGCTTGACCGGAGGTTATTGAAATTTCCAGAGAAAATTCGCGGTTGGCGTCCGACTTCTCTGCAAGTGCGGCAGCGAAATCCCGCATCTTAAGCGCGGTTTGACACGCTAAGAATTCTCCGGGAGATTTTACATGTTCTTGTGCTCCAAATGGAATTCCGTTATTCCACCAGAGAACAATCGTGTTTTTTTCCAATCTATCTAAATGACCGAATGTTTTCGACATTTCATCGGTGAGAAACATGAACAAATCGAGGCGCTGTGAAATCATTTGTTCGGTCACCTGATCGTCAGACTCTACTGCGCATCCTTGTCCATGAATCTCCGCAACGACCGCTGTCATGTCAATCTGGAGCATTGACAGAAGATTTTCCTGCGTGAGCGGATCGCGCTTTGTCGTCACTGTCGGCAGTTTCGTGAACGCAACCAGATTATGTCCAGCAATCTCGATCAGGTCTCCGGATTGGAGTAGGCAGATCTGCTCAGGTTCAAGCTTTATCCCGCGAACAATGGTTCCGTTCTTACTGCCAAGATCTTTTACAATCCAGCCATATTCATTGTTTCGAATTTCGGCGTGATTGCTGGAAACATCGTTCTTTGGAATTCTGAGAACATGTCCGCCTTCATTGGTCGGATTGCGCCCTATTACGAGCGTTTCTCCTTCTTTCACCGTGAGAATCTTTGTTTCCTCAAGCTCATTCTTGACCAAAATCCGACAGGTACTCATATGTCTAACCTTCGAGCGTTTAGTAAATTGCGCCGATTGGCGAGTGGCTTATGGAGTAATACCCGAGTTCGATTGGCGCGTACCAGATATTGAGCGACAGAACTAGACGGGAAGGTAATAAATAGCGTGTTTTAGACAACTTTCGGGTTGACTTCCGAGTTATGCTGGACGGCGGTGAAACAAGGTCTCAACGGTATTGGAACGGAGTCTTAAGGTTTTTACCCGTCGAATGAAAACGTGATAGCATCAGCGGCAACGGAAGTGGATTTGGCTGAGCAGCCAATGAACGAAAGCTGTAAACTGTTAGCAGTGAACTCTCTTCGGCTTCGAAAGCAACGCCTCGAATAATGATTTGAACCATCCAGGAGACAATCACCACGTATGATAAAGACAGTCGCCCCTGCACTGAAAGTGCTTCTCGAAGATTTAATCGACTACGCCGGTCTCTTTCCACCGGCATCAGTCCCGTTGGACGAAGCTCTTGAATTGTATCGAACGTATCAAAATGGAGATAGCACCTGGATGTTGCGTTGGTTCGTTATCAGCGGCAAGGATGTAGCGCAAGTGCCGGCTGAATTCGACGGCGCCTTGTCGATTCTTTCTGCAAGTGATGACGCTCGTGCTGCAGCTATCGAAAGCACCGTCGTGGTTGATGCGAAGCATCCGGTCTATTGCGAAGTAGCACCTGGGAATTTAGAGCAATTAGATGCCGTCAAGAAGGCTGGCAATTTCGCAAAAATTCGTATGGGTGGTGTCAAGCCGGAGGCGATTCCTACTCCTTCCGATGTCGCTGCGTTCATAAATGCCTGTGCAGAACGCAAGCTGGCATTCAAAGCCACTGCAGGTCTGCATCATCCAATCCGCGCGGAATATGCGTTGACCTATGAAAAGGACGCACCACGGGCGGTTATGCATGGTTTCCTCAACGTTCTGGTGGCATCCGCTTTTGCATGGAAAGGTGAGCGAGACATCGAAGCGATTCTGTCCGAGACCGATGCGAAAAAATTCTCGTTCGATGAAAAGCTGCATTGGCAGGGCAAAACACTGACGGTTGATGAGATTCGCGATGCACGAAAGAATTTCTTTCATGCTATCGGTTCTTGTTCGTTCGATGAGCCAGTCCACGAATTGAAAGCGTTGGAATTACTCTAGTGCTGCTGATGTTCGTTATAATGTTGGTCGATGAATAATATTACTTCACCGACTCATAAGCGCGCATTTAAGCCGGCAATGCCCGCGCCCTGGCTAATTTCGGCCGCTCAGCAGTTCGTTCGAGCGGAACTTGCGTTAAACAACAAAATTTTTTTGGATGCAGCCGATCTGAATGTTTTCGACAGCATTCCGAAAGGATCGGGAACGTCGCTCACTTCAAACCATGCCGATGAAACTGATCCTCGGGTGGTTGTTGAATTGTCACGTCGTTCTGGTAAGCGATTCATCTCCATGTGCAACAGGGAAGCCTTCGATGAAAACTTCGGGATCGCTGGTTGGGCTCTGCAGCGGCTGGGGCACTTCTCCGTGGAGCGCGGCGCGCATGATAGTAACGCCAAGACTTTTGCAATCGATGTGATTAAAGAAGGTCGCGATATATTGGTAATCTTTCCGGAAGGAGAGATCTTTTACATGAATGAAGTTGTGCAACCGTTTCATTCGGGGGCAATAGATCTGAGTATGCAAGCCATTGTCGATAAGCGCAAGACTGATCCGACTTGGACTTCATTTCTCGTTCCAATGGCGATTAAATACCACTACGATCCTTCCGTGGTTTCGATTCTTGAAAATCGTATTGCTAGAATTGAAAAGTTTCTTTCCATTACGCCTTCAGGCAAGTCCCTGCCCGACAAGCTTCTCGCGATACAAAAAATTCTAATTGCACGAGAAGAAGAGATGCATCGCGTTGCATTGGAGACACAGACGGAGGACCTGGAAGAAGAAATCAAAGCAGCCCGTCGGAAAATTCTTGCTGATGTCGAATTGAAATATCATGGTGACTATCAACTTAAGCGCCGTGCCATCGATGAGGCCTGGAAGCTGGGCGCAGAGCTGAGAGAGAAGCTTGAAGAGCAAGCCGACTTGAAAGAAAAAGCTCAATTGGAAGCCGACATCAAGACACTACAGGAAGTGGCACAACTGGCAAGTTGGCATCCTCACTATTTTGCCAACACGACGTCAGTCGATCGAATGGCCGAAGTCGTTCTCAAAATGGAGCGTGAACTGTTCCACATCAAACGTCCGCCTCAACTTGCTTCCCGCAAGGTATTCGTGAAATTAGGTGAACCAATCGACCTCGGCAAGCACTTCGACGAATACACTGCCGATGCACACGCTGTTCGTTCTGCCCTCACTGAAAAACTACAAAATCGCATTCAATCAATGTTGGATGTTTTAAAAGATCGGACCTGAACGTTTTAGCGTGAACCTGGAGTGACTAACAAAATGGATGTGTCCGATTCGATTGCGAGCCTTGTTGGTAATACGCCGATTGTGCGTCTGAGCCGATTCTCGGAAGGAGAGCCATTCAATCTTTTTGGTAAATGCGAGTTTCTCAATCCGGGTGGTTCGGTGAAGGATCGCATTGGATTTCACATGGTGAAGAAAGCCGCCGAGAGTGGTGCCTTGCGTCCTGGCGGCACGATTGTCGAAGCCACTGCCGGTAATACCGGCGTTGGTTTGGCTCTAGCAGCCAATCTTTACGGATATAAACTGATTACTGTGATGTCGCAGAAGGTCAGTAAGGATAAGGTCAAACTGCTGGAGGCCTTGAATAGTGAAACGGTGATTACGCCCTCTGGAAAACCGAGTGGTGACCCCGATCATTTCATGAGCCGCGCTAGAGCGATCGCGAAGGAGTGCGGAGGCTGGCTTGCGGACCAATTTTATAATGAGCATAATGCTGAAGTTCATTATGAAACCACTGGACCTGAAATTTGGAAACAGATGGATGGAAAAGTTGATGTGTTCGTTGCTGGTGTCGGCACTGGTGGCACAATTTCGGGTGTCGGTCGTTATCTGCGTGAACGAAATCCGAAGGTCAAAATTGTGCTCGCAGATCCGGTAGGTAGTCTGTTGTCGAGTATGGTCGAGGGACGAGGTGGAAATAGTTCATCATATATAGTTGAGGGCATTGGCCAAGATTTCATTCCCGGCAATTTTGATATATCGCTTGTAGATGGTGCAGTGCAGGTCTCTGACGAAGATTCCGTTAGAGCCGCGAAAAAGTTGCTCGCAACGGAAGCCATGTTCGTTGGTAGCTCTTCCGGATGCATTCTCCATGCGGCGATGACTTTTGCCCGTCAACTGGATGAAGGCGGTCAGAACGTTGTTGTGGTTCTTCCGGACGGGGGGCGCGGCTATCTGAGCACTGTTTATGAGCCGGACTGGCTAAGCCAGAAGCTCCCGGCCGTTTAGAACCATGAACAGGCGATTTCGAGTAAAAGGTTGCCTATTTAGGCTTGGCGGTAATAAATCGGATTGTCCCGCAAGATTTAATACTTGGAAACCCCGAAGCAGCTTGCCTTTCTGGTTCTATGGGAATTTCACCATTGGAGAATTGCCAGTTTGAACCCACAATATCAAAACAAACCTACGTCGCTGTAGTAATTATTATGGATGGACATTTAATATGGGCAACGATTTTCGCATTGGAATTGAAATAGGTAACAATCGCGGTCACGGTGGTCACGGTGGTTATCCTCCCGACCGTTTTCCTGATGATCGGTTTCCTCAATATCCTCATCAACATCCTCGGATTGATCCGATTACATTCGAAGCTCGACAAATAGCAAACGACTTGGATTCTGGTAATGCAGAGCGAGCGGCAGAGCGCTTAAGACAGGACCTGCAGCGAATGCCTACGTTCCGCGACCAAAGAGATCTCGTCGAACGGGTTGATGCATTTGACCGTAAAGGCGTCGGAGCCGACATTCATTTGAAACGACCAGATCGTGCTGGTGGCATCTGGGATGACATCTGTATCACCCCTCCTCGGTATTACGACCGTGGCGGACAATATGGTCAATACGGACGTCCGATTCCAGGTGACGGACGATATGGACGCGAATATCCACCTGTCTATCGTCAACCGCAAGTAGACATACGCATTGACTTGAATCTGTTCAAGAATCACGGTCGTCGCTAGAACTAATCAAAAAGCTATCAACGAGGCGCTTCTCACTGAGATGCGCCTCGTTTAATTTTGGTGATTTCTGAACTCGGTCTCCTAAGTCGCATGTGATAAACGGCGAAAGTGCAAACTCGCCACCATCTCGGGGGATTTGTGCAAGTTGGCGGCAAGTGTTCCACTATGTGCTATGACTATCGTGCGGCCGAATTCCGGCTAATTGGGTTGATTGGGACGGGAGAGCGAATATGAATTCACAAGGAAAACGCAGAATCGGATCGGTGGCATTAGTCGCGTTGTCGGCTTTTATGCTGGCCGCCTGCTCGAATTCCTCAAAGCCAGCGGAGTCCGTATCGACGGTCGAAACAGATGAATACGGTCGGACAGTGAAAACCACGACCACCAGAGAAGTTGTGCAAGAAGGGAAAGCGCCTCCGCCTCTTGTGGAGTCGTCGCAAGGCTCTTCGACTCATATCGACATTGACGGTGGTGACGGAATCGAGGCGAATATCGACGGCGATGAAAATGGCCGCGTGCAAATCAACACTCCGCGCGACTATGCCCGCAGCACGAGCGATCGCGTTCATGTTCGCGCGCCACTAGTAAAAGTGGATGCCGACGATGACACAGGAAGCGTGCACATTAAAGCGCCGTTCGTTAATATCAACAAGAACGGACACGGCGATCGCACCACTATCAAGATTCCTGGTATCACCATCCGTGGTGGCGACTAAACCAGAGAGATTTGACTAGATCATCCGGCGGCGGCCGCGAGATTTAAACCGTTTAGCCGCGAGAGCTTTTTTCGCGGCTACGGCTGGATCTACTTCCGGCTGCTGTCCGAGCAACTTTTGAATGTCGCGAACGAGAAAACGTTGTTCTTCACTGACGAATGAGAATGCCATTCCGGCTCGACCGGCGCGTCCAGTTCGTCCAATGCGGTGCACGTAATCTTCCGGTACCTCAGGCAGATCGTAGTTGACCACGTGGCTGATGGTCGGGATGTCTAGACCGCGAGCAGCAACATCCGTAGCTACAAGAACAGGGAAAGCGCCTTTGCGATAGCGGAGCAATGTGCGTTCTCTTTGGTTCTGGCTGATGTCGCTGTGGATTTCTTCGGCTACGACGCCGGCATCACACAATCTGTCTTTAACCCAGCCTGCCTTGCGCTTGGTTCTTGTGAAAACCAGGAGTGAAGTGATTTTGTATTCTTCAATGAGTTTCAACAACAGAGCATCTTTTGAAAACTCAGTAACGTGCAGGAAGCGTTGTTCGATTGACGCAACATCGATTCGATCTACGTTCGCTTTAACTATTGCAGGTTCAAGCATGTACTCGCGCGAGATTTTTTGAATTCTTGCGTCGATTGTCGCGGAGAACATTAGTGTTTGACGCTCTTTCGGTAGCTTCGAAATGATCTTGCGAATTTGTGGCATGAAGCCCAAATCCAGAAGTCTATCTGCTTCGTCGAGCACGAGGATTTCGACTGCGGAGAGATCGACGTATTTGCGCTCAACGCAATCGAGCAAGCGTCCGGGCGTCGCAACGACGATGTCTACATTTTTTCTCAGAGCGTTTAGTTGTTTGTCGTAACCGGTGCCACCATATAGGGTGACAGTTTTCAACTGCGAATACTTTGCGAAGCGTTTGAATTCTTCTTCGACTTGTAGTGCGAGTTCACGAGTTGGTGCGAGCACCAATGCTCTCGGTTTTTTCTCAGGTTCATCGAGGCACTCGATGATCGGTAGTGCAAACGCTGCCGTTTTTCCGGAACCCGTTTGGGCTGATGCGATTAAGTCGCGTCCTGTCAGCGTCTGCTCGATTGTTGATGCTTGAATTTCTGTTGGTTCCGTGATGCCCGCATCTGCGAGGGCAGCCAAAATAGGTTTGGATAGTCCAAACTCTGCGAATTTACTCAAAATGTTGATTTCCTTTGCTTTGCCGACCAACACGTCGGCTGTAATTGATATCGGAAACGCTGTGTCCGGGTCCGTCTTGGACAATCGCTCGCTGGTTTTAAACTGGGCGAAGGAGACAAATTCGTTCCTGATGGGTATTAGACGTAGATTATGCCATACCTACGACTGGATGTCAAAGATAAGTACGTCTTTGTAAACAGACACTCGCGCACTTTCTTACTAGAACACTTACACTGAGATGATTTGAAAACTAACTGATCCGAGCCTTTTGATACCACTTTTAGTCTCGTCGGTGATCAGGTAATCGAGTTCCGAAGAAGCGCATATCCTGTAGTGTAACGCGAAACCTAGTTTCTCTTTCCCTGCCACCACTGCTAGTTCCGACGCGCGTTGAATGAAAGCCGTTTTAACAAGCGAATCCTGATAGTGGCTCACCGTTGCTCCATCTTCAATGTTTAAACCTTGAACGCTTATCAATGCCAGATCTGCGCTGAAGCGTTGGATTGCGCTCAACACCTCAGGTCCTTCGTTGATCAGCAGCTCCGGGACTAGCATTCCGCCGAGCAAAATAATCTTTGAAGTTCTGCATTTTGCAAAGGCGATCGCATTGGCAGCGCTGTGGGTGACGAAAGTGGCGTCCAATCCGGCAGGAAGATAGTCTGCAATCAATTGTGTTGATGTGCCGCCGTCAATGAAAACCAGCATACCTGGCTTGATAAGCTTCGCGGCTTCGGATGCCATTCTGCGTTTGCCCTCGAGGTTCAGTTCGATTCTCGCGGAATATTCGAATGGAACGGGGCTGATCGCCATAGCGCCGCCGTGCACCTTCTTCAGAAGCCCGTTTTCCGCAAGGTCTTTTAAATCTCTTCTTATGGTGTCTTCTGAGACCGAAAGCTCCGAAGCCAGTTCGAAAGACGAGGCTTTGCCCTTCACATTCAAGTGGCTCAAGATGCGCTGCCTTCGTTCTTCAGTAAACATTGGTCTTCACAACCTCTTGCGTTTTTCTGCCGATTTGTGCATGATTGTAGCATAAACGTGCACGAATGGGAGGCAATTATGAGTCGAATTGCAGTAGATATGGATGAAGTCATCACAGACGCGCTGACGAAGCATGTTCAGATGTACAACGAACATTTTGGAAAGCAGACTACCCATGAAGATCTGGTTGGCGTTTCACTTCCACAATATGCTCAAGAGCACGAACGAGAGAAGGTTATCGAGTTCGTGATGACTGAAACTTTCTTCGAGGATCTGGACGTATTCCCAGGGGCAATCGAAACTCTGGAAGCGCTTTCGAAAGAACACGAGCTGTTCATCACCACGGCTGCTATGGAAGTACCGAATTCGTTCGCGGCGAAGTACCGATGGTTGGTCAAACATTTGCCGTTTATAAACACCCAGCATTTTGTTTTCTGCGGCGATAAATCGATCGTGCAAGCGGATTACTTGATCGATGATAATGTGCGCCATTTCACGCGCTTCAAAGGAACTGGAATTCTATTCGACGCACCTCACAATCGGTTCGTCGATTACAATCCACGCGTGAAAAACTGGAATGACGTTGCAGAATTCTTTGGAATCCCATCGCAAGTCCAACAGTCAAGTCGCCCGACAGCCAACGCTGTTCGTTAGTCGACTAGCGTAAAGCTGGCTTCTTTTACGTCGCGACTGTTGGGACCGATGAATACTTTGAATTCACCCGGTTCGGCATCGAGTTTTAAATCTGAGTTGTAGAATCGCAGGTCATCTCGTTTGATCTCGAACGAGACTTTTTTCGACTCACCAGGCTTCAATTGAATTTGTTGAAATCCCTTCAACTCTTTGACCGGTCTCGTGATACTACCCACGAGGTCACGAATGTAGAATTGAACCGTTTCAACGCCCTCGCGTTTGCCGGTATTTGTAACCGTCGTTGATACCGTAAGCGTGTCCGCACTCGTCATTTTCGGTGCGCTGATCGAGACGTCACCGTACGAGTATGTGGTGTAACTCAATCCATATCCGAAAGGATAAAGCGGTGAGTTTGAAACATCCAAATACTTCGAACGATATTTTTCCTTTTCATCAAAAGGGCGACCGGTCATTTTTGCGTTGTAATAAATCGGAATTTGTCCGACGTTGATCGGAAAGGTCATTGTCAATTTTGCGGACGGATTCACATCGCCGAACAGCACGTCGACCGTGGCTGGACCAGCCATTGTTCCACCGTACCAGGTCTCTAGAATCGCATCTAGATTTGCATCTTCCCAGGGGAGGGTGAGAGGTCGTCCATTCATCAAAACGAGAACGATCGGTTTGCCAGTTTTCTTCAAAGCCTTCAACAATTCCACCTGGTGATCGAATAAACCAATCATGCTGCGGCTTGCAGCCTCACCACTCATGCAGAATGGTTCACCAAGAACGACTACAACTTTGTCGGCCTTCTTCGCTGTTTTCACCGCTTCGTCTAACAATTGCTTCGGCGTCTTATCGTCTCTGGTCAACAGGGCACCATCGCGATTCAGCCTTTCCATCATGATCGGGTCATCGATAATATTGCAGCCCTTTGCATAGAGAAATTTATTCGCACCGAATTTAGTATCAAGTGCGTCCCAGATGGTGACAGCTTTTTGCCACTCACCCGCACCGCTCCAATTTCCGATCAGACTTCGTTTGTCTTTAACCAGGGGACCGATGAATGCGATTTTCTTGTCGGCGCTTAACGGCAAAACGTCGTTGGCGTTTTTCAACAAGACCATGCTCTTGGTGCTAGCTTCTTTGCTCAGCTCGAGTTTGTCTGCGCTCATAGTTTGTGCGGCCTTGCGTTCTTCATTCATAAAACGATATGGGTCTTCGAACAAACCGAGCGCGACTTTTGCTTCGAGAATCCGACGGCATGCATCATCGATTGTGGATTCTGATACTTTGCCTTGTTTCACCAGGTCGACACCATGTTTGATGAATAGCTCACCAACCATGTCTTGATCGATTCCCGCGTTGATGGATAACTCCGCTACCTTCGCTTCGTCACCGACGCCATGCGCGATCATCTCGTTGACAGCCGTGTAGTCCGTGCAAATGAAACCTTTGAAGCCCCACTGCTTTCGCAGCAAATCAGTCATCAACCATTTGTTGCCAGTAGCAGGCACACCGTTGATTTCGTTGAAAGAACTCATCACTGTAGCTACACCGGCATCTACCGCGGCTTTGTACGGCGGCAAATAATCGTTGTACATTCGCACTTTGCTCATGTCTACCGTGTTGTAGTCGCGACCGGCTTCAGCAGCGCCATAAAGCGCGAAGTGTTTGACGCACGCAAAAACTGAGTCGGCTTTGTCATAACCTTTATTTTGATATCCGCGAACCATCGCTGCGGCAATTGCACTGCCAAGAAACGGATCTTCTCCTGCACCTTCGGAGACTCGGCCCCAGCGCGGATCCCTGGTGATGTCAACCATCGGTGAGAAAGTCCAATTCAGTCCATCAGCGCTCGCTTCGAGAGCAGCGGCACGAGCGGTCTTTTCTACCAGGTTTGGATCCCATGATGTTGATAAACCTAGAGGGATAGGAAAAATTGTGCGATGTCCGTGGATCACGTCATAACCAAACAACAGCGGAATTTTCAGTCTGGATTCATTGACCGCCATCTCCTGCAACTTCCGAAGAGCGCTTGGAGTAAACGAGTTGAATACACCGCCGACCAGACCCTTTCGAATTTTCGTATCTACATCTTTACTGACTACCGGACCGGTTACATCGAATCCGATTGACAGCAGATTCATTTGCCCAATCTTTTCTTCGAGCGTCATTTTGCTCATGAGATCGGAGACGAAAGTATTCATCGTTTGGCTTCCTGAGGTTGACTGTGAGACTGGTTCTGTAGCGGCCAGAGCCGGCAGCATCGGACTACAGAGTTGAGCCGCAATCAACATTGATGCCAACCAGTTCTTGATCATTTTACAAGTCTCCTGATAACGGGACGCGGTAACGCACGTGCTCTCTACAACGTGCCGATTTTGACTGAGGTAGTATTGCACCTGGAAAGGTACAATACATTAGATGCTTATCGCGATTTCGGAGCGCAAAAAGGTATCTCTTGCTTGATAACAAGACATCCGAGTCAAAAAATAATAAGCTGGAATTGACCCTCGCTCAAAACGGTGACACATGTTTGGAAAAATGAAACAGTCGATTGCTTGCTCACTTCTTGTCTTGCTGACTGCACCACTCGCCGCGCTAGCTCAAGATTCGAAAGACACATTTTGGTTGCTTTCAAACTCATGGAAACTAGTGGAGACAAGTCCGATGGCGTCAGGTGGACCTAAGGCTAAACCTGCTCCGGTTGGCTATCCAAACTTTGACGTGGAAGTGCAAGATGGTACCAAGGTGCGCAAATTCCCAGTCAATTTATTGCTGCTCGCACAAACCACGAATTGTGATACCACCAATGCAGTCACCTACAAGTTGGCGATGATAGATTATCTCAAGGGCGTTAAGAAACTATCGAACACTGATGCGCTCATCAAGCTGGGTTCCGTCAAGCCGAATGGACCACTTGAGGTTTCCGGCATCTGGCAATTCGACTCGGAACAGGCGTGGAAGAAAGCCACCACCCAGGGTTCCCAAATTATGAATCTGAGCGCTGTTGAAGTCAGGAAATATGGCTCCGCCCGCTCGTACAAAGCGGAGCTAGTAAAACGTACAAAGTCGCAGTGGGCACAGATCGACGCGCGCAAAGCAAAGTAGGAGTTCGCTGGAAAAATGTTCTATAAGTTCCTCCGTTTTCGCAAAATATTTTCTGCAGTAAGTACTGTCAGCTGTGCCATGTCACTCCTGGTAGCGAGTTCCTCACATAGCGCAGCCCAGGAGCAAGGTGGCAGCGTCGGTCAAGATATGGGCGGTGTAAGTGGTTCCAGCTCACCCGGCTTTGCTGGGGAGGCCGACGTCGAAGGTCCTTATTTGAGTAGAGTGAAGAACTCCGCAAAAAAAGGATTGAATAGCGTTCAACACATGCAAGATCTGATCGGTTTGGGAATGCACTACAACCGCGCCGGACGTTACGCTGATGCCTCACGGACATTGAAGCAAGCTCTGAAAATTCACGATATTGCTTTAAAACCAACGCCACCATCCGCGAGGCGCCCGGAACGTGTCATCGAAAGAGATCATGGTGACGGAACTGTTTCCGCTGAAGTTGTGAGTGTTCCAATGCCATACGAAGAGACCCTCCAAGACTTACTTCCTCAGCTGATCTCCGCGGAACTGGAAGCCAATGAACTGACAGTCGCTGAAACGCATATCAAACGACTAATCGCTTTGAAGGGGACGAACCCAGTCGCTGATAAGCTTTCATTGATGTCTGCCTATTCAAGCTATTCACAACTCATGCGTAAATTGCATCGACCAAAGGACGCCGAGATGTATCAGCGCAAAGCCGACGAAATCAACAGCTCATTCAAGCCCCTGTAACATCCGCCTTCATACTAAACCTGCCTCGTACTAAACCTGCCTCGAACTAACCTGCGTGCTACTAAACCTGCGTGCTACTAGACCTGCGTGCTACTAGACCTGCGTACTACTAAACCTGCGTACTACTACACGTGCGTCGTGCTAAACCGCGCTCGTACTAAAACCGGTTTGTCGTAATTAAACCGCTCCTAGACGACGCTTAATTGTAGGGGCGCTTTGCAAGCGCCCAGGCTGCTACTCCCCGAATACCTCTCCCCAGGATTATCTAAAACCAAAATTTCGTTTTCTTCGTCCACGGACTGCCCGGATAGTTCTTGTGCAATTCCTGGAAGACCTGCTTGGATAGAGGCGTTGTCTTGTCGTCAGTGCAACCATATCTGGTGGATGTGACGACCAGGTGCAACACTTCTGGGAAGCGTGGGTCTTTTGGTTTTGCTTTCGCTAATTTCAGGACACGCTGAGCAAGCAAATTTGGTGCGGTTCCGAGGGCCGTGAGGTCTTTGTACTGTTTCAAACCTTGCTTACGTTCATCGGCAGTCAGGAATGCGACCATCGGAGTCGGATCCACTTTCTTTTCACCAGTTTCGCTGTCATAGCCGTGATTGGCGATTGGTGGGTCCTGGCACCACCAGTTGTCGCGGTAGTTATCTATCTTATCGAACGGGGTTTCGCGCGGTAGACCGGAAGTGACGTAAGGTCGCATTCCTGGATTGTGTAGTATCACTGACAGTGCGGCAAAATCTTTTTCGTCACCGGTGGCAGCAGTTGTGTATGTAGTTAACTGCTTACTCAGTTGTGGCATCAATTTAGAGAGTACCGGCGTTAGTGTCAAAGCTGCCTTCTCGTCTTTGAGGATCACGCTGCGTACCCAGCCTGCTTGAGCAATGTCCGTTCGAACCTTCGCTGGAAGAGTCTCGTCGTTAGCGAGTGCAGTTATTGTTGAAATTGGTGCTACTTCGTTAATGATATTAGCGGACTCCCGAGTCAGGCATCCTGGATAAACGAGAAAGTTATTGGTGCCCTCCGCTTTTTCAAGATTTTCGACTTGCTCCGGAAGCAGTTCATCCCCGTGATAAACACAGGCCGGGCTAGGTGCTGCCAATTTTGCAAACTCAGCGATTGAACCGACTATGCCAACTCCCAGCTCGTAGAAACCGTTGCGAGCGCTCGGAGGGAGGGTCTTCTCAGAGCCTTTCAGGATGGACCACAAAACCTCCGATGCTTCTTTGCTGTTGCCGGCTTCTGCCAGCAACCGGATGCGGTGGTAGGCGATCGTAAGATAAGCGGGTGAGTCTAGTGCAACTTTATTCGCTTCCGCGACCAGTTCATCCTTGTTGGCATCCGTGGTCTTAATCTTGCTCATCGCCGATACCAGCCATGGAAGCGACTTTGATTTCTTCCACTCCGCTACAGCTTTCTCGGTAGCTTTCGGTGCTTTGTCCTGAAAATTGAGAATCCAATTTGTCATTTCGTCATCAAGCACTACCTGCGATGCGCCAATCAGCGCCGGCTCAGCAGGTACTTCCTTGTTAGCCGGAGCAGCATCAGTGGCGACTTGCGCCGTGGTGGTTGCTTTTTGCGCACAGGATGCGATTGAACAAGAGAGCACCGTGACAGATACCAGTGCTGCCACCATGTTGATCAGCTGTGCCCCCGTGCCTTTAAATTTAGAGCGCCACCACATCAGATGAGCACCGGCGAGGAGGGCGGCTGCCAACGCAACGGCCGTTGTGACCACTTCTCTATCCTTAATCGAGTCCTTTTTCCATCCGTTAGAACTTAAGCGTTTTCTTTGAGAAACCGCTTCTTCTGCGGAGTTCAAACTAATCTTGCCAGACTCATTATCGTCATTCAATGTAGTCGGAGTCGGTTCATCTTGCTCTTGCTTTTCTAAAATACGGTCCAGAATTGTCGTGTAGTCACCGAGCGCTTCGGTGAGGTTTTCTTTGCCTCCTTCGCTCGTCAGCGCGGCAACGGCGTCTTTCGCGCGAGTTGTAGGATCAAGTCGATACTGAATAAATTGTTTGATTTTTTTAGCGTTTTCGGAAAGCGGCGACTTGGCGCTGATGACCTTGTCGATCAAGACCTCTGCTTTTTTCAGATCAGCTGCGACCGGCGTGTCGTCCAGAGTTCCCTTGCGACAATATGCGCGTGCCGCGAGATAGTCGGCCCACGGTTGCCACCGAGATGTTGCATCCTTCCCAATCTCTTCGAATTTCTCGATAGCGATGTCGTACTTGCGGTCATAGAAGCTGTTGCATGCAATTTGATAGTTTCGATCCGCACGAGACTCCGCATCGGCATCAGCCGGTAATGGTTGCAATGCGGGTGCCGTAGCTGCTTCAGTTGTACTACCGGGTTGCGAATTTGCGGTAACCCCAAAAACTTGATCTTGGGCGATTACCCACTCCTTGACTCGTTTGTCAGCAACTCCAAATTTTGCAATTTTACTTTTCAGAGTTTCTGCCGCGACTTTAAAAGCGTCAGCGTTATAGCTGAGGAAGCTCGAAGAGTACGGATCCCACTTATATACTTCGATGTCTTTTAACGGAGCACTTTGTACTTTCTTCCGTTCAGCCGCCCATTGTTCGACAGCCTTTTGCAAATCACCCTCGGGGTTGGTCAACCTCCGCTCCCAAAGAGCGTTTATCTCTTTCTGTTTCGCTGGTGATGTTTTGATACCACTGAGGTATCGGAATGCCACCACAAGGTAAGAGCGAGCATATTCCTTTCTAATAACGCCGAGTTCGCCTGCTGCATAACGGCGAAGCGGATAATCAGGATTTTGCTCAAGCACAAATGAGGCGTAATCCATGAATGGACCGCAAGCATTAACCGGTTGCGAGTTTATTGATAAGAGTGAAATTGTTGCAGCTAAGAAAATCGCGCGTCGGAGATTTTTACGCGATCCGAAATTCTGACTGATCGAGTTCACTCTTGAAACGTTCGATGCAAACATCCTATTGCTCGATAGCGTAGTCACCGCATTTGGTTCCAAGCCTAAGAACTTCATGGTATTAAATCTCATATGGTCCGCACCTTTCGTAGTATCTGCTGAGCGCTGGCTCTGGTCCAGCCTTTGTTGGAGAAGAGATAAACTCTTCGTCCCTTCATTGTTTCGATTCCGTTTCCTTGTGATAAAACGTTGATGACGTCCGCGCTGTTCGCCGACAAACCAATTGCCTTCTCTTTGTCGAAGTCATGTATTTTTCGACCTGCCCTCAGATATTGAATAACGCTGGCATTGTCTGCACCCATGCTGAAAAACATAGGCACCACCTCATCGGCTGCGGTATTCTTCAACCAGCGATCACCGATGCACCACGAAGCAAGTGCCGTCATAGAGAGTTGGACATTCGACGGAAGTTTCTCTTTTAATTCGGAAAGCAGTCGGCGATAAAACGCTCTTTGCGAAACACGCGCGTCGAAGTCGATTTGAACTGCCCGCACTCCATCGACTTTTGCTTGATTCAAGACTTGAGCAACGATGCCATCCATTTGCTTCTGCGATAATGTCGGTGGTTTATCACGCAGGCATTCCAAGCGCACAACCGACGTGAGATAAGTTTTTGGCGCAACCTTAAGTGGTTGCATCCGTGGTTTAATCCAAATCCGATCGTCGTAGATAGTGATTGTACTGGCAAGAAAAGCAACGCCAATTTCATCGGGGTCAATCCAACGCAGATCGCACGGAGCTTCCCATGCCCAGAGCATGATGTCCGGTTTACGGTCTGCTCCGATCAGGCTAGCGAATTTTGCCGGGTTGGAATTGAAAAACAGCGTGGTTGCAACGACAAGCAAAACCAGCGCAATTGATGCTGCCAGGACGAATTTTTGATCACATTTTGGCATCGCAATAGCTTAGCAGACCAGAACTTATAAGTATTAGTTTGGCTAAACTGTGCATTCGTGAACAGCAACTCAGGAAGGCGCAATGCCTGTCATTCTTGAGTGGCGGTTCTTTACAGGTTCGAAAAGCTAAGAGATTTTTGATGTTATATCTGGCGTCGATTCTAATCATTTTTTGCACTCTTCTGCTGAACGGTCCAGCGGTTGCGGCCAGTGACGAAACTGGTTGGAAAAAAGTTTTTGAATGCAATTTCGACACTCCCGCCGACTTGAAGAAGTGGAACGTTGTTTCGACTTGGGATAATGCTAACAACGAACTTCAGGTTTATCGCCCTGGCACATGCAGTGTTCGTGATGGATTTCTATACATAAAAGCGCGGAGAGAAGACATCAGCTATGGTGGCAAAACAAAGCATTATGTTTCCGGTCGCATGGATACCAAAGGAAAGTTTGACATCAAGTATGGACGCTTCGATATTCGATTTAAAATTCCAAAGGGGAAAGGCTATTGGCCTGCGTTTTGGATGTTGACCTCCAGGGGAAATTGGCCGCCCGAAATTGATTGGTTCGAGATTTTGGGAGACAAACCCGAGATTCTTCAAGTGACGAATCACTACGGCACACACCACAACAACTTTCACCCGTGGCACGGTCCGAAAAATTACGAAGCTCATCCTGATTTTTCGGAGGAATTTCACGAGCTGTCCGGAATTTGGAATGAAAAGGAAATTGTTTGTTTTGTCGATGGAAAGAAAATTTCCACTTCGCATGACGGACTGCCCCATCAGAAGATGTATCTCGTTCTCAATCTGGCTGTTGGTGGCGACTTGCCTGGCAGTCCTGACGAGACGACCACTTTTCCGGGAGAAATGGTGGTTGATTACGTTCGAGTTTATAAACGCTTGACGGCAGCCAACTAGGCAAGAATAATTCGTCTTCGGAGTCGAAATGAAAACTATGGCTACACTCGAAAAACTCTATAAGTCGCTCGGTCTGGGCGGCGAGCTTGGAATCGATCCGACTGGCGTAATTTCTTTGTCTGACGACGGGCGCGCCTGGTGGGTGAAACTGAGAGCCGATGCAGGCGCAGTCGAGGGCAAACTTCATTTCCCGAAAGAGAAGACCGCACGTCTATTGATCTTCGCGCCTGGCTTCCCTGGCGGTGGTTCAACCGATTTCGAATCACAAAGATTGAAGGACTTCTTAGCTGCCGGCTATGCTGTTTTAACTATCCGTCATAACGGCACCATTGTAAACGGCGAGCATTCCGACTATTACATTAATTGCGAAGAACGGCAGAAGAAGGCGAAGAAGCCTCTAGATATTCTTGGTGAAAATTCGGAATATACAATTGTAGATTGGCTCATCGAACCGTACATTGCTGTCCAGGCGTTGGGCTCCGCTTTCGAAGAAGTCGTTCTTGCCGGTCATTCATTCGGCGCTTTGGCGCTGCTCTGGTCTCTAAAAGAGCTGGCTAAACGCCAGTCCGCGCAGCTCAGCAAAATCACCCGGATGATTTCTCTTGCCGGTGCGACGGGAAGAGTTCGCATTCCCGAAGACGCGATTCTTATGCAGTGGCATGATTATCTGGATACAGATTGGGCTCGTGAACGCGTTTCAATCGGAGAGCCTGCCGTAAATACACTGAGTCTCGAACAGGCTTATCACTCTATTCATGACCCGAGCATTCCGATGCCCGACCACATTCAGTTTATATTCGTTTGCGCGTGGGGTGATACCAGATTCAGTACCGATGAATTGGTCACCCCACAGGAAGCTTTGGACATCGTGGTATCGCTAGGTCGAGGCACCATCATCATGGACAAAACACAAACTAGTGATGGTGCCGCCGGTTCGCTTGTCCACGACATGGGTGGTTTTAAAACAAAAATGTTTTTGCAACTCGCCGATAAAACGTGGATTCCCGAAAAACAAATTCTCTGTCTGGACGAATTAGGCTTGCATTAAAGTCCGAGCAATTTCGCTTTTGCTGCTTTGAACTCATCTTCGTCTAAAACTCCGGCTGCGCGAAGTTGACCGAGTCGTTCGAGTTCTGCGGAAACATTGGGTTTCGCTGATGCGGTCGAGGCGTTTAGGCAATCATCAACGGGCGCCATCTGATCGAGAATCGCACCACCAACACGTTTGCCTATCTTGGTACCAATTAGACCGCCGACCAATGCGCCGGTGAAAGTTCCTACAATTGGAATCGGTACTAATAGAGTTCCTACCTGGGCTCCTGCTAATACGCCTGCTCCAGTGCCTGCCATTTGCGCGGTTTTATCGTTTTCGGTCTTGCGGGTCGTAGCGCGATTCTGTGCTTCTGTCATGTTGTTCACCTTCATGCGATGTGTGTCATCTTATTGAAACAGTTGCGAAATTTGATTTGCGACGAGGGGAAACAGTTAATAAACCGTTTTCGTTCGGGACGCGGCTCTCTCGACGAAAAAATGAGTGTTTTGATGAAGATCAAGAAACTTGAGGTTGGCGCTCTTAAGACTCTGCCAGTCGGTAAATCGACGGATACGACTGCCATAACATTGAAACAATCCGAGAGTTAATGTGCCTGGAAAATGATTTGACAACCACAATGTGGCACATAGGAAACGGCTAGCGCGGGCTGCTTGCTAGCGGGAGACTGAAACGCGGATGTCTAACCTTTTGCCAGGGACCATTCGCGGTTTCTTGCATAATGGCAGGAAATCGGTTTCAATCCACACATTCCAACCACCACATATCAAGCTGAGGATGCAATGGCAAAAACCGATAGGTCGCTAGGTGCGGAGAAGCAGAGATTGAGGCACGACCCCCATGCTCGGACCAATCACTGGAAGAAGTGGGGACCGTATCTGAGTGAGCGACAATGGGGTACGGTGCGTGAGGACTACAGCACCAACGGTGATGCGTGGAATTATTTCCCCCACGATCACGCGCGCTCTCGAGCTTATAGATGGGGAGAGGATGGTATCGGCGGCTTCTCTGACGATCATCAGATTTTGTGTTTTTCGCTGGCTATGTGGAATGGCAAAGACGCCATTATTAAGGAGCGGCTCTTCGGGCTGACCAACAGCGAAGGAAATCACGGCGAGGACGTAAAAGAATACTACTTCTACCTGGACAGCACGCCAACGCATTCGTACATGAAGTACCTCTACAAGTACCCACAGAGAGCTTTTCCGTACGAAGAAATTATAGTCGGCAATCGCCGCGGAAAAAATGAACCGGAGTTCGAGCTGCTCGACACCGGTGTTTTTGATGATAATCGATATTTCGATGTCTTCGTGGAGTATGCCAAGGAGACTCCCGAAGACATGCTTGTGAAGATTACGGTGTTCAACCGCGGACCTGAAGAAGCGGAGATTGATTTACTTCCTCAGTTTTGTTTTCGCAACACCTGGTCATGGGAGGATGGTGGCACAAAGCCGATATTCAAGTCGACAACGAAGAACGCCTTTTCATCGGCTAGTGCAGAACACACCGACCCACTATTTAAGGAAAAGATGACCACGTATCATATCAATTTCGATCGACATGTGCCGTTGCTTTTCACTGAAAACGAGTCGAACAATGAACGCTTGTTTGGTAGTCCCAATAACAGTCCGTACGTCAAAGACGGCATCAATAACTATGTTGTAAACGGACAAACCGACGCAGTCAATCCCGCTCAAGTCGGAACCAAGTTTGCCGCCCACTACAAAGTAAAAGTCGCCGCCGGCGGATCACAAACGGTGCGCTTCCGATTTGGTGCCACCGCATTCAGTGACCCGATTAAGAATTTCGAAGAAACGATGGAACTCCGCATAGCCGAAGCTGATGAGTTCTACGAAGGAATTGCTTCATCTAAGCTGAAGGAGAATAAAGAACAACTCGCCATCATGCGTTCTGCATTATCAGGAATGCTGTGGGGCAAACAATATTTCTACTATGATGTTGACCAGTGGTTGCGAGAGCATGGTGTTTCACCGCTGTCCGGACCAAACGGACAGCCGATGCGAAACAGCCAGTGGTTTCACATGTACAACAACGACATCATCTCGATGCCGGACAAGTGGGAATACCCCTGGTACGCCGCGTGGGATCTGGCGTTTCATATCATGCCTCTCAATATGATTGATCCTCAGTTTGCCAAGTCTCAGCTGGATGTGATGTTGAAGAGTTCGTATCTGCACCCGAATGGACAAATACCCGCTTACGAATGGAATTTCAGCGACGTTAATCCACCGGTACACGCTTTTGCGACTTACTGGGCTTATCTATATGATCAGGAGCAACATGGTGGCGTCGGCGATCGGGACTTTCTCAAGTACGCCTTTTCAAAACTGCTAATCAATTTCACCTGGTGGCTCAACCGGAAAGATCCGCACGGTCACAATGTTTTTGAAGGCGGTTTCCTCGGTTTGGATAATATTGGAGTTTTCGATCGCAGCCATGCATTGCCGACCGGGGGCAACCTGGAGCAGGCGGATGGAACGGCGTGGATGGTGTTTTTCAGTCAGCAAATGCTCAACATCGCAATGGAACTTTCTCAGGAAAATCCATTATATGAGCGCTTTGCGCTGAAGTTTTTAGAACATACTGTGTGGATCGCAGGCGCGATGGACAGACCTGGTCGACATCGTGATGAACTGTGGGATGAAGATGACGGATTCTTCTATGATGTTCTGCGATTGCCTAATGGTCAGGCTATGCGATTGAAAGTGCGTTCGATGGTGGGCTTGCTTCCACTCGCTTCGGTTGTTGTGATCGAAGAAGATACCTGGAAGAACATTCCCGGATTCACCACCAAAGCTAAACGTTTTATGGACAGACAAAAAGAGGTGTGCGCTAACATTCATACACCGGAGCGTACAGGAGTTGCTGGACGCCGAATGCTGTCGGTCTGCAACGAGAAAAAACTGCGAAGAATCCTCGCGCGCACCTTTGACGAAAACGAGTTCCTGAGCCCTTATGGAATTCGTAGTCTTTCGAAGTATCATGAGGAACATCCCTTCGTTATTGAATTCGAAGGTCACGAGTTTAGAGTCGACTATGTGCCAGGTGAATCCGACTCGGGAATGTTTGGCGGGAATTCTAACTGGCGGGGGCCAATCTGGATGCCGGTGAACTTCTTGCTGATTAGATCGTTGCTCAACTATTACGCCTACTTCGGTAACGATTTCCAAATCGAGTATCCGACTGGCTCAGGTCAAATGCGTAATCTGTTTGAGATCTCTCAGGATTTGATTGACCGACTAATCAAAATGTTCACTCGTGACGAGAACGGCAGGCGCCCTATCTATGGGGATTCCGACAAGTTCCAAAACGATCCGCATTGGCGTGATTTACATCTCTTCTACGAGTATTTCCATGGTGACAATGGCACCGGTATTGGTGCCTCGCACCAGACTGGTTGGACCGGATGTATCGCAAAACTGATTTATCTCCAGAGTATGATGACGGAGGATACATGGCTAAAACCAGCTCCACTTCGCCGCTTGGCGCAAATGCAACCGTTCTGATGCCCGAGGTCTTTGAGCGAAACCCGACCTTATATCAGATAAACACGCGTGTGATGCTGACCGAGTTGTCGAAAGCATCAGGACGACAGGCAACTCTTGATGATATTCCCGACGCGCTGCTCGACGAACTTGCCGAAATGCGGGTCGCATGGGTCTACTTCCTCAGCGTCTGGCAAACTGGTGAGATCGGACGTCGAATCTCGCAGAATCATCCAGGATGGAAAGAAGGCTTTCAAGTCGATATTCCTGATCTGACCGATGACGATATCTGCGGTTCCGGTTTTGCCATCACCGACTACGAGTTGAACAAGGCATTTGGCGATCCGGACGCGTTGAAGCGATTGAAAAAACGCGTCAATGATCGCGGCATGAAATTGATGCTTGATCTGGTGCCTAATCACACGGCAATCGATCATGGTTGGACGAAATCACACCCTGATTATTATGTCCAGGGCGACGAAGATGCACTGGCAAAAGCACCTCAGAATTTCATTCGCTTGGACGGAAAGATTTTTGCCCATGGGCGCGATCCTTATTTTGACGGGTGGCCGGATACGTTGCAGTTAAACTACGGCAACCCGGAATTCTGCAAAACTATGGTCTCGGAGATATCAAAAATTGCCACTAATTGCGATGGCTTGCGGTGCGACATGGCAATGCTAGTTTTGCCGGATGTTTTCGTACGAACGTGGGGCATCAATGTCGAGCCGTTCTGGCTGCACGCGATTGAAACCATTCGCAAGGTGCATCCGAAATTTGTTTTCATGGCTGAGGTCTATTGGGACCGAGAATGGGATTTGCAGCAGCTCGGCTTTGACTATACTTACGACAAGCGGCTATACGACCGACTGCGGCAGGGACAAACTCGGCCAGTGCGCGAACACTTCCATGCCGACAAAGACTATCAGCTTCGATCAGCTCGCTTTTTGGAAAATCACGATGAGCCGCGTGCAGCAGGGACCTTTCCGATTGAGCAGCATAAGGCCGCTGCTATCCTCACGTTTTTGTCCCCGGGGTTGCGCTTCTTTCATCAAGGTCAATTTGAAGGATTTCGTAAAAGAGTTTCCGTCCACATATCGCGAAAGCCGACGGAACCAGAAGATCTGCAAACACAGGAATTCTATAAACTGCTCATTTCTTGCTTGAAACTACCGGTGGTGCACGGTGGAGAATGGCAGCTATTGGACTGCACCGAAGCCTGGGATGGTAATTGGACGTGGGATAGTTTCATTGGATTTTCTTGGATAGACTACACGACTAGCGATCAATTGATCGCCATTGTTAATTATTCAGACCACCACTCGCAGTGTTATGTCGATATCCCGCCTGTAGAAGACCTATCAAAATCGAATCTTCACCTGATGATCGCCGATACGGCCAACACTAGAGCAATCCAGCAATTAAGCACGACCACGACTGACAACAAACTGTTTGTCGATTTCCCACCCTGGGGATTCGAAGTATTTCGTCGATAAGAGAGAAAAATGAAGACCTCGATGAATAGAGCGGCTTTGGTTTTAATTGACGTCCAGAAGGGATTCGACCTGCCCTACTGGGGAGTGCGTAACAATCTTGAGGCCGAATCGAATATCGCCAAACTGCTTGGCTTTTGGCGAGAGCACGGACGCCCGGTTGTTCACGTTCGCCACATGTCTACCGAGCCTGAATCTCCGCTGCGCCCCGGCCAAGATGGCAACGAATTTAAAGACATGGCTCGCCCGATAGCCAACGAGCATGTTGAAGAGAAACAGGTAAACAGTGCATTCATCGGTACTACGCTAGAAAAATATTTGCGCGAACACGACATTGATACTGTCGTGATTGTCGGATTAACCACCGATCACTGCGTTTCGACATCAACGCGAATGTCCGGAAATCTCGGCTTCAAGACCTACGTTGTGGCCGACGCCACTGCAACTTTCAATCGCACCGGCTTTGATGGCACTCAATATTCAGCCGACGATGTGCACGCTTATGCCCTGGCAAGTTTAAACGAGGAATTCGCTACGGTTCTTCGTACGGACGAAATTTTAGACTTGTCACGTGGGCATGTTTCAGGTGAATAAATATTAGATCGGTTATATTTACGATGGCTCTTGAATTGGTTGTCCGGGCTTTCGTGCGCCTGACGATCGGCAGAGTTTTTGTGACGCTCGAAAGGACGCGTTTTTGCGCACCACGGGTGATGGCGTAGGACAGATAACGATGACATCATTTGATTCGAGTTCTTCAATCAAGAGAAGAACGTTTCTAAAAAGTGCTGTAACACTTATGATTTTGGGTGGAGGTTTTCTCGTGGGCAATGATCAAACGCTGGCAGCAACGGTTTCCCTTGGACCAATGATGGAGCCATGGACCGGAGATCATGGTGGCACTCCGCGATTTGACCTCATAAAAATTCAAGACTTCAAACCCGAAATTTTGAAAGGTATGGATTTAAAACGGGCAGACATTAAAGCCATTACGAGCATCAAGGATAAACCGACGTTCGACAACACCATTGCTGCGCTTGAAGACTCTGGCCGCGGGCTCGATCGTGCGTTGCGATTCTTCTATATTTACACCTCAACGATGAACGACAAACCGATGCAAGCGATCGAGAGCGAAGTAAAGCCATTGCTTGCGAAGTTCGATGATGAAGTAATTCAAAATGACGAACTCTTTCAACGAATCAAAACTGTTTACGAATCGCGTGAGTCTTCCGGTCTAACTCCGGAACAACAGCGTTTGACCGAAGTTCATTACAACATATTCTCTCGTCAGGGGGCTGGTCTTGATGCCGAAAAGAAAAAACGACTTCGTGAGATCAATGAAAAGCTCGCGACTTTGTTTACTGACTTTAGACATCATCAGTTAGCCGACGAAGAAAAATATGAACTCGTGCTTGATAAGGAATCCGACCTGGAAGGATTATCCGAAAGTATGCGTGCTGGTGCTGCGACCGAGGCCGAAGCTCGAAAGAAAAAAGGCAAGTGGGTGATCACTAATACGCGCTCATCAATGGAGCCATTCATCACCTTCTCTACCAGACGCGATCTTCGCGAAAAGGGATGGCGTATGTGGATCAGTCGCGGCGACAACAATGACGCGAACGACAACAAAAAAACGATCAGTGAAATTTTAAAACTGCGAGCTGAGCGGGCTAAGATTCTTGGTTTCCCAACGCATGCTCACTGGATCCTTGACGATAATATGGCCAAGACTCCGGATCGCGCCATGGATTTGATGCTGCGAGTTTGGAAAGCATCGACCGGCCGGGTGAAGGAAGAAGTCGCTGATATGCAGGCAATTGCCGATTCAGAAGGTGCGAAGATCACAATTGAGCCCTGGGATTATCGCTTCTATGCCGAGAAAGTGCGTAAAGCAAAATACGATATCGATCAAAATGAAGTGAAGCAATATTTGCAGCTCGACAAAATCCGAGATGGAATGTTTTACGCTGCCAAAAAAGTTTTTGGTCTCGACATGGTTAAGCTAGAGGGGCTTACCGTGCCGCAGGAAGACGTTACTGTCTACGAAGTGCAGCGTGATGGAAAGTTAGTTGGACTATGGTATTTCGATCCCTACGCCAGACCTGGTAAGAACTCAGGCGCATGGATGAATGAATACAGAACGCAAGAGAATTTTAAAACGCGCGTTACTCCGATCGTTTCCAACAATTCGAATATGGTTAAAGGCAAGCCCGGAGAGCCGGTTCTCATCTCATGGGACGACGCCAACACGATGTTCCATGAATTCGGTCACGCCCTGCATGGGTTGCAATCCAACGTCACTTATCCGACTCTTGCGGGGACCAATACAAAACGCGACTTCGTTGAATTTCCAAGTCAGGTGAACGAGCGTTGGCTTATGACCGATGAAGTGCTCGATAAATTCGCTCTCCATTACAAAACTGGAAAACCCATTCCAAAAGAGCTGGTGGAGAAACTTCGCAAAGCGAAGACATTCAATCAGGGTTTCACCACAACCGAATATCTCGCTTCGGCTCTATATGATATGAAGGTACATCTTGCCGCGACACCAGACAAAGATATCAATCCGTCCGATTTCGAGAAGGCTACGATGGCGGAGATTGGCTGTCCAAAAGAGATTGTGATGCGTCACCGTCCTACGGCATTCGCTCACATCTTCGGTGATGATGGATATTCGGCCGGCTACTATTCATATATTTGGGCCGACACGATGTCCGCAGATGCGACTGAAGCATTCGCCGAAGCGGGCGGTCTCTACGATCGCAAGACCTGCGATCGTTTCCGCGACACGATCTTTAGTGTCGGTAATTCAGTTCGACCGGACGTTGCTTTCAGGAATTTCAGAGGGCGCGATGTTGATACTAATGCGCTGATGCGCGACCGTGGTTTTCCAACATTGGCGACTGATGAACAAACTACTGGGGTCCATTAGTTAGTCGTTCGCTTCTCTTTGATATCAATTTAAAGGTTTGACAGTCGTAGACCTGCATGGCGACTGTTACTTCAACGTTGCAAAAAAATCTCTCGTGCAAGCTAGAAGAAGGAATTGAAGCTTGGCTATTTCAGCAATATACGAAGTATGCAAATGAGATAGAAAGTTATAAGAAGTCTAGCCGAATGTCTGTTCTCGATCTTGCGAGATGCCCTTTGCGAGCCGGTCTCGGTGAGGCGATTTTTCTGTTCAGAAATGCTCGATCGACTGTTTGATACCGACTGTGATTTTTGCAATGCAAGCAAATGTGATCAATTGGCGAAAATTCTATTCAGGTTAACAATAGTTAAGCCGATGACAACGACGGTCGGCCTTTGATCTTTGGGAGGCAGTGCTGCTTCTGCGGCGGATCGCAGTTTGGAACGGCACCAAAAATTGATATCATAAATAGAACTAAATTTTGGAACTTCGCACGCATGCTATTGGCAACGTCTCGAAGCTCCAAAATTTTTTGGCGTGTTCTGGGCGCCGCAAGTGTAGAGAAGCCCGATTGATGGTGGAAATAGCATGTCTGACGCGAACAAAGAAATTAGCAACACGGTGAACATCCAGGGTAGAACAGCTCTCGGGCTGACCCTCGGTCTCGCCTGCAGTATCCCTCTGTCCACTAACGCCGCCCTGGCAGCCGGCAACAACCCTCACGTCGAACGGCACAACGTTCAGCTCAATGCACTTCAACAGCTGCGCGCCGAGCGCCGAGCTGATCGTCGTGCAGACCGACTAGCTGATCGAGCCGACCGACTGAGTAACCTCAACATTCAAAATGCCGTAAGGGGAGCTAATTTCAACCTCAACTCCGGCAGAGAAATTTTCTCGGCTAACAACCTCGGCAACTTCCAAAGCCTGACCATCGACGTCGGTGGACAGCAACGAGTCGTAACGCTCGATTCGAAACTGTCTGCTGCTGAAGTTGTTGCAGCTCAACAAGTTCTAAATGGTGGCGTTCAAACCATCGAATTGCGGGCCAACGGCGCAGCCGCTGGTGGAACAATCAACTTGAACAACTCAACTATGGCAGCACTCGATAAATCCGCAGGCGGATCGATCGGCTCGCTGACAGTTGCTCGCAACGTCCAAGTTATCGACAGCACTAGTGGTATCAACCTCAGTGGTAACTTGAGAAACCTAGGAACCATCTCCGCGGCTTCCGATGCATCTGGTGCCACAGTCACGATTTCTGCTGATACCATCAATAATGCCCGGTCTGGATCTATTGGTTCGTATGTCGGCAATGATTTCTTCAGTGCTGATGTAGCCCTCAATGCAGCCAAGTCACTAACTAATAATGGAAGCATCTCGAGTGCAGGCACTCTGACGATCACCGCTCCGGTCATCAACAACCTTAATGATGGTTCGACTGCGAGCTTGTCGGCAGGACAAAACGTAAATCTCAACACCGCAAATCTGATTAATACCGGTGCTATCAATGCCATCGCCGGCGATATCAACGTCAACAGCAGTACAGTGCTCAATGTAGTCGGTTCTGCCGGTGCGATGAACGCAAATGGCAGCATCAATTTCACGAGCAACAACGCCGACCTCAATATAACGGGTGGCGATTTGTTGTCGCAGGACGTCAACCTGAACGCTGGAAAAGGCACAATCAATGCCTACACCGGTCAGGTCACCGGAACGGTCAACGCCACGGCGTGTATCGTCCACCTCAACTCTGACACTGCTGACCTTCTCCTCGGTGATATCAACGCCACTGGCGACCCGATCGTCACCAACACAGGCAACATCCAGATCACCGGAGCGATTGCCCCTACGGGCGGTGCTCCTCTGACATTGGTCGCTGGTGGCGACATCACCGCGACTGCTGTGCCCCTAAGCACCGCTGGCGCTGCTGGTGGTGGCGATATGACTTTGATCGCAGGCGCCCAATTCAAGACTGTCGGCGGCAATGTCAACGTCTCGAAGAAGAGCACCACCGGCGGTAAGATCGACCTGACCGGTATTACGAGCATCACCTCTGCTGGTGGCACGGGTGCTGCGGGTGATATCACTATGGTGGCATTTGCCGGCAAGACAGTTGGTTCTGGCGTAGTGACGCTGCCAACTGGTATCACGATGGACGCGACTGGCGGCGGTGGTAATGGTGACGTTCTTCTGCTCGGCAGCGCCAAGACTGGAGCCGCACTCAATGTAGGCGGAATCAAAGCCGGCAATGTAACCGTCAGATCGTCTGTACCGACCTTCTCTAAAGGTGGACTCACATTTGACAGCGTGACTGGTGCGCTGATCTCCGGATCGTTCAACTCAACCAAGCTCACCGCTGGTGATATCAATGTCAATGCAACAATCGATGCTACCGGCGATATCAATATAGGTACGACCACTGCGGTCAACATCAATGGCTCTATAAAAGGTTCGTCAAACAACGAGCAAAAGATTTCGATTCAATCCGGCAATTTAAACCTCAATGCCGGAGCTTCGCTTCTCTCCAATGACGATTCAACTGTAACCATCAACACAACTCAACCATTTGTCGTGAACGGCAAAATTTCTGTCGGCACCCTCAACTTGACTGCCGCCTCGCTCAACATCACTGCCACTGGTTCGCTTGAAGATGCCTTCGACAACATCACAACCAAGAAGGGTGGCAACATCGTCGTCAACGGACAACTCGGACGAAATCCTTCTCCAACCGCTACCCCAACCAGAACCTACACCACATTCAATATTAATAGTGGTGGTACGTTCGTCGTTGGTGACCTGAATGCTGGTGCTGTGGTATCAGGCGACGGCTTAATCACCGCCACCTCATTCACCAATAACACCGTGATGAAGGGCAATACGACGTACACTGCGACCGGCACCAAAGGCGTCCTGTTCCAAAACAATGGAACCGTCGATGGTCAAATTGTCACAATCAACGCAGTGAAAGGCAGCATCAGTAACGCTGCTGGTGCTTTCTTGCAAGCGACTCAGCAGACCACGGACACAGATGTCCCAACCCTCACACTCAACACTCTTGCAGTAGACAACCAGGGTCACATCGAAGCTGTCGGTGAACTGAAGCGTACGACTGGTACTCTCAACATCAACAGTACAAAAGCCCTCACCATCACTGGAGCCGATAACAGCTTCTACACTGCCTTCAACAGCACGGTCAATCTGAGCGCACTCAGTGGTGACGTGACTGTCGGCGGCAACAACGGTGTGGTTAATTCCAATCCGTTCGGACTGCTAGGTAGCGGGCTAGGTAACTTCTCCGTGGTCGCTAAGAAGGGTGACTTCAATAGCACCATGCCTGGTGTGTCCGTGACTGCCGACGCGAAGGGCAAGCAAGGAACGGTTCTCTTTACCGTTGAAAACATCGTCTACAACGGGCTCGGTGCAGCTCCTAACTTCGCAATTAAAGCGGTTGGCGATCCGTTGTCCAAAGGTATTCAAGTCCTCACGCTCAATACGACTGCCAAGAACGGCATCACGATTGGCAATGGCTCGGGAGAAGTTAGCGTCGACATCAGTGGTTTCGACAAAACCAGCATGACGACCATCACCACGCCGAATAACCTGACTATCGATACAACCGCGCTGAAGCTTGGTGCCACTCAACCTCTATCAACCGGTTTGACGATTACAGGAACCAAAAACCTGCTTGTCACCGGCAAAATTGTCGCTGGGGAAACGGTCACCATCAACACCGGCGCTAAGAAGAAGCCATTCCAAATCGGCAATGCGACAGTAACCGGATTCAATGGTTTGGCTGCCGGCGAGGGCATAGCCGCGCTCAAAACTATCACCATCAATGGTGCCAAGGGCTTCATTATGGCAGGCAGCTCGCTGCTCAGCGCAGAGACCATCAACCTCAATGGTCCAAGTCTTGAAGTTCAAAATGGCAGTGATATCCAGGCTGTTGACCTGACTCTCAACCCGGGCGCTGCGACGAAAGTCCGCTATGCCAACTTCAATCCACTAGGCGCAATTTCCGCAGCTCGCCTCCATATCTCGACCAGTGGCACATTGACGCTCGATTCTGGTGGCGGCAAAGCCGTCGAGACGTTCTTGACTGTCGGTCAGGACAGATCCAACAGCGATCCGCTGCAGTGGGAAGGTGGTACTTTCGACCTGACTGCCGGAAAACTGGCGTTCAGCACGAAGGGAATCACTTTCAATGCACCTGGTAACAACACCGACGCCAAGGGTGGTGGACAGGTTAAGCTCAATCTGACAGCAACAACGACAGCGAAGGTTGGACTTGGTAACGGCTCAATCAGAGCAATCGTTTCTGATTTCGGTGGCGTGTTCCCAGCAAGCGCTGGTGAATTCAGACTGACAGCAAGTGGAGCTATCGTCGCGAAGGACGTTCTCACAAGTAAAGTCGTCGACTACGGTCCAGCCGGACCTGGTGTCTTCGAATTGCTCGCCGGAACGACTGCCACTGCATCCGGTGTCAGCGGCGGCTTCTTTAATTTGTTCCATATAAGCACTAACAGCACTCAGTCACTGCTGGCTACAGATGCCACGAAGAACGGTGTGCTAGATAAAAGCACCTCCATTGATGGCGGCGCAATTATTTTTGAGAACCGCGGTGGCAAAACTGTAACCAACGGAGCGAACCTCTTTGGTGTTCGCCTTGAGCTCAGGTCCGATGTTGAATTAGACCTTCGCAAAAACGCTGCCTTCCAAGTTGCACCTTCTCTAGACAATGGTGGCGTCGTTATTTACGAAGCACCATTAATCACCGTTGACGGTAAAACTGGTCACTATGTCCAAGCCATCGGAAATTCCAAGAGTGGTGGAAACATCACAATCAATGGAACAGGAACGCAGACTCTAAAAATCGCCGGACCAGGTACCGGCGGAGCGCTCACCCTGGATGTCCAATTTGGTGACCCCAACAAGGGTGGTAGCGTCACTGTCAACAACGGCGGCGCGATCAACGTTGATGGATCCGGTCTATTCTTCGGTGCTACTGGAAGAAAGGAATCGGCTCTCACACTCAAATCGGGCGGCATTGCCGTAAATGCTAAAGGCTTCCCAATTACGTTCAGCAATGCGTCTAGCGCAACCATGAACGGACTTGATTTCGGCACCGTGACTATCGACAGCGGTAGCACTTCGCCATTCAAGATGGATGGAGCTGGAGCTAACGGAAACGGATTCGTTACCGGTAACATTAGCGCAGGCAAACTGGTCATCGCCCCACAGACCGGACTCGGTATCATCGACACAACGGGCTACCAAGCCATCGTTCATGACCTCAACTTGACCGGCGCGACCGTTAACTTCAGTAATCAGACAATCGCTGTTGTTGCTGACGGTGCAGTCGGTACGGGAGACAATACTGGAGATGGCGGAAACATCAAAATCACTTCTGCTAAGTTCGGATTCAGCAACAGTGGCGGAGTAATCCTCTCTGCTATAGGCACTGGCGCTGCCGGTGGAAAAATCGGAATTGAGCAGACCGGTACCGGATCTCTAACCATTGATCCAACCAAGTCGTCAACCTTCGCGTTCAACGTCAGCAATCCTGGTGCACCTGGTGGCGAAGTCGCCATAAAAACTGGTGGAAACTTGTTCGTTGACGGCAATGTGTTCACTTACGGTGCGCAAGACGGCGGCAAACTTTCGCTTAATTCCGGCGCCAATCTGCAACTGAAAAACGTTGCAAACTTGAGCGGCTACCAGTTAGCTGAAATCGATTTCGTGATGAACAATACGTTCAAGAGTTCGACTTTCCAATTCGGTGGAGCGACCAAGAACAACTCCAGCGGTATCGTCGACACCGGCGCTACGCTGACTGCTGACTTCATCAAAGATTTCGTTAAGATTGATGCGGGCGCTGCGAGCATCGATACCATCGGTGGTACCATCCTCGCTAATCACCTCGCGCTGATCACTGACGGCACTGTCAATTTCGCTGGTGGCTCGACGCTCGCTGTTGCAGCGAGTACGACGGCTGGCACGATCGGAGACGGTGGCACTCTCGAGATTACCGCTGCTGCTCTGACACAGACCGGCTCCGGAGGCTACACACTGAGCGCTGCTGGCACCACTGGTGCTGGCGGTAACATCAACGTTCAATTGAGCGGAAACAATCCTCTGCTCATTGATGGCAATAACTTGCAGCTTGATGTGTCCAACTCCAGCGGTTCCAGAGGTGGTTTCATTACCGTCAACAATGGCGGCGATATCATCGCAGACATCGCTGCAATTAATGTCGGATCTACCTTCGGCGGTCAAGGACCGAACCTCGCTCTTAACGCCAAGGGTATATTGAACGTTAACAACATCGGACTCATTGCCAACGTCGGCTTCGGCGGCGGCAACTTCACCACTGCAACTATCGGTGGTGTCCCGATGACTGGTTACACCAACCAATTCAATATATTTGACCCATTGCTACCCGGTGGCGTGCTGACTATCAACTATGTTGAGAAACCTGGTGATACCAGTGAGTTCATTGCAAACTACATCGCCGATCAGATCAATGGTAATCCGGCTCTCCAAAACCTTGGATTAGCCGCCACCGTATCTGGTGCGACAATCACTCTGGTGTCAGCTTCGGCGAACACGACCTATACCGAGACATGTATCGCTCCTCCGCTCCCTGCAGACCAGGAGTGCCCAGCGACCGTCACTCTCCTGAGCCAGACGACCGGACTGACACTCACAAGTCAGAGTTCACAAGCATTCGTCCTCGGCGGCGCTACTCTGGGAACCGGCAACGGTATCGTGGATGGCAATGTCGCTCTCAACATCGGCGCGTTGACCATCGGCAACACCGGTAGCCAGCAAGTCGTGACGGTCAGCGGAGGACAAAGAGGCGGCACCGACAGCATCATAGTCACCGACCCGAGATTGCCTGGAGGCTCCATTACTGTCTCGTACAAGGTCACTGCCAACGAGAGCAAGACTTCAATTGCACAAGGTCTTGCCGACCAAATCAACTTGAGCCTCGAATTGCAGGGAATCGGCGTAACTGCTACTGCAAATGGTGCAAACGTTGAACTGGTAACTACAGGTGTCGCAACTACTTTTGCGACGGTACCGGCAGCTGGTTCGCACCTCGATCTCACTACGATCTCGCAAGGTGGCGACATAGTCAACGGAACGATTACGAATCTCTCCGGTTCAATTACCGACCTCGTCAGCTTGAATGCCAGTGGCAACATTGGAACCAAAGCTTCGCCGATGATTATCAACGGCAATGCTGGTCAGACAATCGTTATCAACTCCGGAGGCGATGCATACTTCAGCTCCAACGTCGGAGCCCAGACCATAACTCTGGGTTCCTTCGGACACACTGAAGGCACTGTCACCGCTGGTAACGTCGGTACGATCGCTGGAACCGCCGGCGACCTCCTGTTCAACTACGTCAACGCGAATGGCGCTAACACGAACACTGTGACAATCGCTTCGTTGACCACGTTGAGTGGTGACTTGATCGTTCGCAGCAATGCCCAGAATTTGAAAGTATTGACGAGTGCGGAAGTTAATTCCAATTTCGGAAATATTGAACTGGGCAACACCCGCCCTGGTGGAAACATCGACATAGGCTCAGACGCAAAAATCCATGGTTCTGGTGCGGTAACCGCTCTCAACCAGGGTAACGTCTACATCTACGTCGACACTGCCCGTCCTACTGTGACTGCTGACGGAGTCCCACCGGCTGGAGTGACAATCATCGAGACAGGTGGCGGACAGGTCACATTCGGCAGCATCTTCCCTCCAAACCCAGCTGGAACAATTACCGCCGACCCAACGGCCATCCTTCAGGCGCTCGGTCGAAATCTGTCATTCAACAACGTGTCGGGTAATATCACTGTTGGCGCGAAGGCGGTAATCACCGCTGACCCGCCGCCGTTGACAGCTCCAGTCCAAATGCTTGGAGACAACTCCTCAACGACATCTGTTGCGCGAACAACAAATGCATCTACGCTTCAAGCAACCACGCTTGCATCGTTTAGCGAAGGGAATCTCGGAGCATCAAATACGGTGCCTGCTCAGAACCCACAACAAGGTTCTGCCAATGTACCGAACCTCTCGATCGACTCCGCACAAAATCTGTTGTCGGCGTTGAATACAATCAATACGGTTGGACTCAACAATGCACAACAGCTTTCGGATCTCTCATCAGTTCAAACAGCCACGCTCAATGCCGTTGAAGTCAGCAATAATGCGACGCTTCTAAGCACAACAGGCGTCGGTGAAGCGTCAATGCTTGCACAAAGCAATGACGAAGTAACTCAGGCAAGCGATTCGCAAAGCAGAACTCTCGTCGGTCAGGTCTCCAAAGGTCATATCCGTAAGCTTGATCGTGGACCACTGCTCGTCGCTCCTGAAAACGACATCATTGTTGAAACTCCGTTCGGTAAAGTCAACGTAGCTGCCAAAACTTTGGCTCTGCTGATTGCATCCGACACAAGCGTTGCAGTTTACAACTTGCACGACATTCGCAAGAGCGCTTTGACCGTCAGCACAACTGCAGGTCATACGTTCAACGTGACACCAGGCACCAGCGCCGTGCTCGTCAACTCGCACGACAAGCAGTTCGAAGACGTCAACCCAGCCCGCTTTGTTCGCTACCGTCAACCAGTCGAAAGAAAGTTGACCAACACGCACAAGCTATACCGCGCTGAGTTCGAAATCATCTCACTCTTGAATGGTCTCCCAGCTGTCAAAGACTTGATGAAGTCAGAGAACAAAGAAACACGCAAGACGATGATGAACGTCCTCAAGACCGCGGCCGTACTGATGCAACTGTCCGGCGGCAGCAATGCCGAACCGTTCAAATTCATCTGCAAGCCAGACGTCACAGCGATGAACAAATAACCATCGCTAACAATCAAACGCGGTTCTTGAACCGCTAGCATAACCATCGAAAAGAATTGCCTGGCTCATCCAAGCAATTCTTTTCTTTTACAGGAATAGCAATTTCTTTCGTTCGTTCCTTTGCAGGAATAGGAATTTCTTTCCTTCGTTCTTTCGCAGGAATAGCAATTCCTCTCCTTCGCAGAGTGATAGGTTTCAAATGAGCCGACACGAGACAAATCCCGGGAGCGCAGGCTTCCAGCCTGCACCTAAAACCGCAAGCATAGCGGCGCTCCAGTTTAATTCCTAAGGGATTCTATAGCGTCCGCCGCAAGTCCAGGCGCCGGCAATGACTTATCCATCAAGTCCTTGATGCTCAAGCAGCTATTTCTAATCTTCGCCGACTCATTCAATTCTCTAAGAACGCCAGTCCATCTCGCAGAATCGAGCTTATTCAATTCTCTCGCCACCCCAATCCTCGACAGCCTGAATGCATTATCAAACTGATCGTGCGCAAACGGTGTTACGAGCTGCGGCACTCCGGCTGCCAGTCCTTGAATACTGGTACCAATGCCACCATGATGTTGAACCACACATGCTCTGGGAAACAAAACGGAAAATGGTGCGTACTTCACATGCAAAATATCATTCGGCAGATCATTCGGAATTTGTTCAGGAAATGCGGAGACCAATACCGCTCTCAGACCCGCTAATTTTGCCGCAGCAACAGCCGTCTCGAAATGCTTCTTCGAATGCGCCATCGCCGATCCTGCCGTAAATACAACGGGCGCTTCTCCGGCGTTCAAAAACTCTTCCAGTTCAATCGTTAGCGATTGATCTTCCGGTCGGTCGTAAACTGGAAAACCAACAAGCACCGTATTTGGTGGCCAGTCCGGTTGCGGCTCCGCGTACCAACTCGGAAACGCACCGATCACTTGATCGGTTGAATGCATCCAGTTTCGCATCACGCTTTTCACTGGTGGCAAGCCATATTCGCTTCGAATCTTGTTCAAATCATTTTTGCAGGTTGTGTCCAACCAGAGCTTGTCAATCGAGGACATCAACAAATGTCTGGCCGCAAGCGGCATTTTGGGCACGAATGGCATTCCAGGCATTGCCATCGGATCGTGGGCGGAGATGATGCAACTCGGCGCGAGGTGAACAGTTGAACCTTTTATATTGTGCTTTTCCTGTACCATTCGATTGGCGAACGCCAGAGTCGATCCAACCAGCACTGTGTCCGGTCTCAGATTAGCTTCAATAAGGTCTAGATTGAACTTGAGTGATTCATTGAGCGTCTGCCAAACAGCTTGAAAAGCCGTTGGAGGATTCCATATTCTCGGGTCGTCTAATGCCTTCTGGTAGAGTTCTGCTCCGCCGAGTTCGAGAAACCTGAGACCAGCTTTGCTAACTTTGTCATTGAAGTGACCATTGGCGATGAAGTCAACATCATGCCCTCTGGCTGCTAGTTCACATGCGAACATCAACATAGGATTGATATCGCCAGCACTACCGATAGCAGTTACAATTACATGCATTTTGGTTTCCCTGCTCCCAGCAAACTATACACGACTAAGTTGGGCCGCAAGCCGATTTTTAAGATTCGAGGATTGTAATTGGGACAAGGACGTACACTCGCATGGTTACAACCTAAGCTCCGTCACAAGGGCCTCATCCTCGTTGTCATTCCACTTATCTTCGAAGTATTTTTTATCTGCGTGCTCGGCGGTCTTTTGTTCAAAGTCGAGCAAGAAGCGCGCAATATGGAGCGCTCTCGTAACTTGATTCTGGAAACAGAGAGTCTGCAGCGACAGTTTGTTGAAATGGGAACTGCAGTAGCAGGTTACAGCCTGAGCAGAAATCCGATGTTCGGTAGCCAGTTTAGCGAATCAAAGTCCAAAATGCTCGATAAGATCGGAGTGCTTCGTGACCTAGTCAAGGACGATCCGGATGCGACGGTTGTTGTCGATGAAATCAATAAGGTTGTCCTCGCCGAGATCAAGCATCTTGAAGAGATGCTTGACGAAATCGAACGCGATGCAAGTCAGAAAAATCAATTTGAAAACATTCAAGAGAGTTTTGTTCAGCTCACCAAGCTGTTTGACGATGTTGTAAAACGTCAACGAAGTTTGGTGAGAGGTGGACCGGATACCGAAAACTTTCTAAGATCCATGGTGGAAAGTTGGCTGCTGATCGGCGTTTTAGCGAATGTCTTAATTGCGGTTGGACTGGTAGTTTACTTCAACTCAGGCACTACACGACGGTTGAATGTTCTCATGGAAAATTCTTCAAGATTGTCCCGACAAGAAGAATTATTGCCCTCACCAGGCGGTCATGATGAATTTGCAGATCTGGACAGTGTGTTCAGAACAATGGCTGTGACACTCGAGGATGCAATCAGGAGAGAGCGTGCGATTGTAGCTAATGCCGTGGATGTTATTTGCAGCATCGATCGAAATTTGCAATTCACAGCAGTAAATCCAGCCAGTGAGAACCAGTGGGGGTACCAGGCTAGCGAACTGACCGGTCGAAAACTGGAAGACATAGTCATGGAAAATGCTGATGACGTTAGGCGAATTTTTAATGAATCAATCGAGACGAAAACAAATCAATCGATTGAAATTAAAATACGTTCCAAGCAAAATAAGTCCGTCGACACCCTGTGGACATTACAGTGGTCTGATGCGGAAAGCCAGTTATTCTGCGTCTCTCACGATATAACAGAACGCAAGCTTGCTGATCAAATTCGCAAGGACGTTGTCGCTATGGTATCACATGATCTACGCACGCCACTTTCTTCCATTCTAGCCAGTCTGGAAACTCTCACAGACGGATCCAGAGGACAGATTGCAGAAAAAGTTGAACGTGAACTAAACAAAATGGGAACAAGTGCATCGCGGATGGTGCGTCTCATCAACGACTTTCTTGATTTGGAAAAACTACAAAGCGGCCGCGTCGAGTTGACAATCGAAAAACACGCGTTTGGAGATCTTGTGACCAGCTCAATTCAGGCAATCAAAGATCTTGCGGAGCTGAAACAAATAAAATTCAAAGAGGTCGGAGCAGACGTGGATTTATTTGTTGACGGAGACAGAATCGTTCAAGTGATGGTAAACCTCCTGGGCAATGCAACCAAGTTTTCTCCCGAAGGTGGACTCATCACAATTGCAGCCACACGCGACAAGGGTGAAGTGGAAATTTCCGTAACCGATCAAGGACCAGGTATCGAGCCGGATCAGCAAGCAGCAATTTTTGAAAACTTCACCCAACTTGATGTCGGTGTTTTGCCAGGCAGCAGTGGCCTTGGTCTTTCGATTTGCCGGAATCTTGTGGAACTTCATGGTGGCACCATCGGTGTAAGATCAAAGCCCGGATTCGGATCCAATTTTTGGTTTCGCGTTCCTCAAAATAATGGAGGGACAGGTCCTCCAACAACCTAGATTCGTGCGTGAAGGAAAAGCCGGCGTGCTGCCGGACTCAATGGTTCAAGCCCACAGTATCGATGGAGTAGCAGGATTTTGAAATATCGTAAAAATGAACCGAAAACCTCGCAAATTTCTTCCACCCCTCTTGGTGATCCGAGTCGCATTTTTTTTCTGAGCGATGGAAAAGAGGGCAGGATTGCGCAGCTCTTGTTCGATCCTGAGGCTCGGAAAATGGAAGTATATTGGATTGCGTCAGCGTTCTGTCTGGATTCAAATGCGGCAGATTCCAGTTTTACCGGGAACTCTGCTGACATAAGCCTTGGCGAAATATTGAAAAGCGTTGGTGTTGAAACTCCTGCTGATTTAGATGAAGCACCGCCTTTGGTGACCGCAGAGGAACTCGAAAAAGCAAAATTAGTGGTTTTTGTTCAAAGCAATGCATCTAGTGATTGCGCTGATCTTTTTGCAAAGGCATTTCCATCCTACAAAGGTGAGAAGGAAAATTGGATTGTGCCTACCGATGGTAATTGGGTCGATTCGCTTTTGGAAAACGTGAAGAGCCTCTTGGTTAGACTGATTCTGAAAGGTGGTAAGCGTGCCCCTGTTCCACTACCTCCAGCTCCGGCCGTGAGTAAGCCGAGCGGACCGCAAAAGTCAGTTCGCGTTCGTCTCGAGTCAAAGGGTCGCGCAGGCAAGAAAGTAACTGTTGTCTTCGGCCTGGAAATGGATTCTACCGAACTGGATAATCTCGCAACAGCATTGAAGCAAACATGCGGGACCGGTGGCACAGTTAAAGATGGAACAATTGAAATACAGGGCGACCAGTGCGAGCGTGTGCTCGCAGAACTGAAACGCCGTGGCATGCAAGCAAAGCGATCTGGTGGCTAATTTTTACCGAAGAAACGTGCGTCCGTTTGAAACTTCGGTGAAACTGACCTCGCTTCATTTCCGAAGTTTAATAATGCGTATTATCCCTCTGTGCGTCGAGCTTTCGCGCAGTTGGTCATGTTCTTTCGTCGATATCACTTTGCTTTGCCTTCACGAACTCGCCATGGCCAAATTGGGTCCATGCTATGCGACTTCAAAGACCAACAGTTTCCCGCAAACTTAATAAGGAGTTTGACATGTCCAAATTCATTAAAGGAGCGTTCCTTGTTGCAGCGCTCTGCATCAGCCCTTCAGTAGCGATGGCTGATGAATCATCGTCCGCTACCGTAGAGACGAGCACCCCACTCGGTACGACATCGACCCAGGTCGAAAAGAAATCTGATGGTGTCAGTTCGTCAACTGCAGTAAAGAAAACGAAAGCCGATGCAGACGGCGTGCGCTCTACATCTTACAAAGCGGAAGCCGGCCCAGGCGGCGCTCGAGTATCGAAGACCAAGAAAAAGACTAGAGCTAACATCGACGGTAGCGTAAGCTCGAGCAAGTCGAACGAGACTCACGAAGTCAACGCAGCAGGTTCAGTTCATAAGAAGTCTGCAGCCAGCACTACCGTAGGTAACGATGGCTCGGTAAGTGAAAGCAAGGTCGAAGCCTCGACCTCGAATCCTTAAGCTCCGACTAGAACGATCTAAGAAAATGATTCCCGAAGGCTGAAGAGTCTTCGGGAATTTTTTTTGACTATCTAGTAAGCACCAGTAGCGGTGTCGAGGTGGCCAGGTCAGCTCAAATCGAGATGGCACCGAAAACAATACCACTCCCTGTTGGTGCAAGGAGAAACGCGACAGCGTGCTCAGACTGGCGTCTGATTTCTGTCTTGACAATTGTTTGATACAATTCGGTCATGAATTCAGACTCGAGCACCGATCATCTCGCACCCCCGGAACTTCGGTTTCGGTATTCTGACTTCGTTCTGATTGGCGCAGGCGGCATGGGTCGTGTAATCGGTGCTCACGACAGTCTACTCGATCGCGAAATAGCTATAAAACTGTTACCTCCGAACAGTGAAAATGCGCTTGCCGTAATGCGTTTTCAGCAGGAAGCAAAAGCTGTTAGTAAACTCAACAATCCTCACATTGTTCAGGTTTTGGATTTTGGATACACCGCAGGTGGCGAACCATATCTTGTAATGGAGCGCGTAAATGGTTCCAGCCTTCAATCGGTTTTAGAAGAAAGAGGTGCGTTGCCGATTCTGGAGTCCATCAACATCGCGGTTCAGCTCTGTGATGCGCTTCAACATGCGCACAGTAACGAGGTGATACATCGTGATTTAAAGCCCGGTAATGTCATGTTGGAAGCCGATGGTGTAGTGAAAGTGCTGGACTTTGGATTGGCTCGAATCGCTAATGCCGATGAAACGGACTGGCGATTAACTCGACCGGGACAACCTGTTGGAAGTATCCTCTACATGAGTCCCGAGCAAGTTAGAGGCGAAGAATCTGACGAACGATCCGACATTTTTTCTCTTGGCCTTGTGATTCTAAAGATGGTGCTAGGTGAGTTGCCGTACGAAGGCAGAAGTTTTCTCGACATAGTTAAGTGCCGATTGGAACAAGAGCCACCACTTATTCCTGAAGTTGAAGAAACGAGATTAGAACAACTTCTCACCATTGAGCTGAACACCATTCTTCAGAAAGTGCTTGCGTTTCGACCAGAAGATAGATATTCGAATATGGCAGAACTTGGGAAAGCGCTACTAGACGCGATTGATAACGCAAATAAAATTGTCGCCGCCGAGAAAAAGTCTGATCCAAAATATGCTGCTAGAAAAACTAATAGAGATATGGCGATTCTCGCAATTGCGGTTTCAGTTGTAGCACTGGCAGCGGTGGCATATCTTTATGTTCAAAGCAGAGTGATTGCAGATGAAAAACGACTGAGCAAGGCTCATCCTCTTATTAAGAATGAGGCAGATAAGAAACTTCGCAAACGCATAGTGAAGAACAGGGATGAAATGATTGCCAAAAAGTTCAGGATCCTGGACGAAAATGGGCGAGAAACCACCGATCGCGTTAGAGGCCGGTGGTTTGCCTCTGCTGATGTGCGGGACGAGGACATTGCAGCGCTTGCCGGCATTCCGATCTGGCAGATCAGCTTTGAAGGGAATCACCTGATAAGTCATAAAGGAATCGAGAGTTTGACCCAGTTTCCTATCCGCCATTTAACGCTGAGGCAAACTGACCTGGACGACCGTTGTATGAAATTTGTAGCTCAGATGAAAAATCTGTTTTATCTAGATCTTCAAGAGACTCTCGTTACGGATGCCGGTGTTATGTTGCTTAATAACGATATGAATCTGCTTTATTTCGACGTGAAGAAAGTCCGAGGTGTCACCGACCGCGGACTTCTGCATGTCATCAAGACTTTTCCAAACCTGGTACTTTTGAGCTTAAGCGATTCGGGAGTTGGATCAAAAAGTGTGAGACAAATTCCTCGACTCAAACAACTTAAAACACTTCGAATTTCCGCTCTTGGGATCACTGACGAAGACCTGTCCGCACTCATCCCAATGCAGAACCTTGAGTCGCTTGATGTTCAAAGTAATCCGATAACGGACAAGTCTATAGAGACATTCAAGAAAATGAAGTTGACTCGAATTCTCTTGGAGATGTGTACGCTGATTACTCAGGCAGGGATGGTGCGTATGCACGACGAACTGAGAGGCACAGTGGTAAGCCCTCAGCCGGTAAGAAAAATAGACGACTCAGCGCTCGAACTTCTTAATAACTGAAGTAGAGCGCCGACATCCTCGATGAATCGCGTAAGCGATTCGACTCAACGAGAGGATGTCGGCACTTTAAGTTATTCCGTCGCCGTCGGCTCTGGAGTCAGGTCTTTAAGCGCCATGCTGATGATCAAGTGTGTTTCATGCTGAGCAGGAAGCAAACTAGCATCTATCACCTGCAGTACCGGCTGCGGTACTATGGTCCTTGCTTTTTCGTATTGAACTAAGCGTTCTGCTTCAAGCAATTCCAATTGCGCGAGTGCATCGTGTATGGTGCTAGCGGAGTTTTGAACGAGTTTTTCAAAAGCTCCCCATATACCGGAGCCCTCGTTTGGCTTGCCACCAGCTTCGAGTACGCATTCGGTTAATATAGCGACGCGATCTGCGTGTGATGCCCGACATTTGCTGAGGTCTTCCAAAAACTCAGCTCCGTATTCGCGCTTAAGCGCGAGATCATAAGTTTCTACTGCGGAGATCTCTCCGGCTAGCAGCGAATTAAATTCGTGTGAATATTCAGTACTCATTTCGTGTCCTCGAAGAAGGGATTCGTAGAATCTTTGATTCGATTTGGTAGTTCGAAAATTCCAGTATTTTGTTTTGAGCTACGCTGCAGACCCGACCAATTGACGGATGACTGCTCTACGACAGATTCATTTGCAAGTCGGGAGTAAACTCAGATTTGTTCCCAGAAGTTTTACGGTTCTGACCGGGGCGGAGACCCAGCTATGCAAGACCTTCTTCAAAGTTTCGACCATCACCATGCCGATCCGACTTTGCTACTAAGGAAGAAGTCGATAACTGGAGTTTTTATGGCGCCTTTAAACTGGACATTCTCGTATAGTCTCGCCTTTTGGCTGATGTTGGCGCCCGCTGCGCTCGCACTGGACAACAACAACCCTGATGCCAGCTCAACGGTTGCTGCAAGTGCGCAGAAAGAAACGACAAAATTAAACCAATCCGCCCCGGCTACTCAAGCGATGAAAGAAGCTGTGCACAAGGAAATTAAAGCAGAAGCCGTAGGTGAAGTGGATGGCGTTCCTCTGGATAAGAAGGACATGAAGCCTGAGAAGAAAGGTTTCTCGATCGGCGACTTGAATCCTCTTAAATGGATATTTAAACCGATCACCGATGTGCGAAAAGAAGTGAAAACGCTCGGCAAACAGATGACACAGATCGAAACTCCGATAACAGATCTGCAAGAACCGACAGTCGGATTGCACCAGGACCTCGTCAATGTTCAGGGTCAAGTTTCGCAAGTTCGCACTGGCATTCATGGGATCCATAACAAAATGGGCGGGGTCGATAAACGTCTAGGTCGCATGGAGCACAAGCTCACGCAGATCTATCAACCTATCGCAGAGTTAAATGATCCTGTGCGAGGAATTAGTGAACCCGTGAAGCGACTCCACGGAAACATGGTGTCCATAACTAAAGATCTGAATGGCACGAAAAGTGTGATCGGATCTATGAGTTCTGCAATTATTGCGGCAGTCGTGATCATAGGTTTGCTTGTAGTCGTCGGAACTCCGGTAGCATGTTTAGTGGCGTGGAAACACCGTACCTGGTTACTGAGAAAACTTGGTGGCACTGAAAAGGATGTCGCAGAACTCCAGCACGCTGCGAGCAAAGTCAATTCGAAGACCGGCGCCGGCACCTGAGTTCTAAGCAATGACAGTTTCCTGAACATGGACATTCGACGATCGTGCTAGATCAAATCAATGAGACTGCACGAATAGTGAGGATTGGACATGGGAATTAGCGTTGGTCCGCACGTAAAACGATACAAAGATATAGCCTTGTTGCTCGCTAAATACGGCAATTCCGATCTGCTAAAAGATGCCGGACTGGACGAAGTCAACGGTAAGAAAGTGCGCCTCACTGAAGAGGAGAAGGCTACCGCTGACAGCCTCGCTGACGACATTGAGAAATTGGGTCCGGCATTCGTAAAGCTGGGACAATTGATGTCCACCAGATCTGATTTTCTGCCTGCAAAGTATTTGGAAGCACTCTCGCGTTTACAAGACAAATGTGAGCCGGTTCCATTTGCGGAAATTGAAAAAAGAGTGACCACGGAACTCGGCGTCCGAATTTCGAAGGCATTCATCGAGTTCGAAAGTGAACCGATTGCTGCTGCCTCGCTCGGTCAAATTCACAGAGCAGTCCTTCGAAACGGGAGGAAAGTCGCTGTGAAAGTGCAGCGTCCCGGCATTAAAGAAGGAATTCTGGAAGACCTGCAAATTTTAAAAGAGATAGCCGAGTTTTATGATGCTCATACTCAATCTGGCGAAAAATACGAGTTTGGTGTCATGCTCGAAGAGTTTCGCAAATCGGTGTTGGCTGAACTAGATTACGCTGAAGAAGCGCATAATCTCGAAACTCTCAATAAGAATCTATCAGAGTTTAGTCGCATAGTGGTGCCGGCTCCTGTTCATGATTACAGCACCAAAACCGTTCTAACAATGGACTTCATCGACGGAAAAAAGGTCACAGACGTCACCCGATTGAAGTTGTTGGAGCTAGACGGAAACGTCCTTGCAGAACAGCTTTTCCATGCCTATCTCAAACAAATTCTCGTCGACGGATTTTTTCACGCCGATCCGCATCCGGGCAATGTATTTCTCACATCGGAAGATAACATCGCACTGATCGATTTGGGTATGGTGGCACGATTGACACCAAAACTGCAATCGAAGCTATTGCAGCTGGTGATTGCGATCAGTGAAGGACGCCCCGACAGTGTTGCTAGTATCGCGATCGATATCGGCGAACGTAAACCAAATTTCGACGAGCAAGCTTTCCATTCGCGAATCGCAGAACTCGTGCAAAAGGATCTCGAGGCCAACCTTGGTGGCATGGAGGTCGGCAAAGTTGTACTCGGCGTTACGAAATCCGCGGGTGACTGCGGTATCCGTGTGCCACCAGAATTGACCATGGTCGGTAAGGCGCTGATGAATCTCGATCAAATCGGCACCACTCTCGATCCGAGCTTTGACCCCAACGCGTCTGTCCGAAAGAATGCCGCGCACATCATGGAGCAGCGCATGCTCGATGATCTGTCACCAGGAAAAATCGGAAATCATATGTTGGAGGCCAAGGATTTTCTCGAGAAGTTTCCCAGCCATCTCAACAAGATCATGGACCTTGCTGCCCACAATAATTTGTCGGTAAAAGTAATTGATGAGCCACTGTTGATTGATTCCTTTCAAAAGGTCGCCAATAGAATTAGTTTGTCGCTCATTCTAGCGGCATTGATCATCGGAGCGGCGCTTCTCACGAGAGTGCAAACATCGTTCACCATATTTGGTTATCCAGCAATCGCGATCATTTGTTTCGTACTTGCCGCCATCGGTGGATTCACGCTTGCAATTCAGATTGCATTCTATGACCAGAAACCGAAGAAATTGAAGCAAAAGAAACATCGGCCGAATCAATCTATCGCCAGTTAGTGTATTCGGGTCTGCACAAACTACCGGGCATTTGAAACCTCATAGGCACAAACCAAGGTTCATTCGAACCGGTTTCGGTTGCCGGAATAAACCGACAGCATGGAGTTGAGGCGCGTGCTTAACCGCGCGTTCCTGCCGCCAGCGGTTCACGGGTTTCTACGCTTGACTCTTCTTCAGCGTCGCTCGCTGAAGTCTTGTTAGACGATTGTAACTCGAGTTTCCTCGCTAGATTCTTCGCTGCACCCATAATAGTGAAGTAACCAGTGGCGGTGCCAAGCAGGTAACTGGCCGTCACGACTCCACCCATTAGCGCGCCCATGATTCCTAGACTTACGACATCTGCACCAGTCATGTACAAGTTCTTGATTGGTGTTTTCGGACTGTAATTCCGTTTGTTGAACTCTTCGGCTGTCATCGGGTGACCGTAAATCGCACCCTTATGGTGCCCTGTGAAACTGCTTATCGTCAGAGGTGTAGATAGTTCCTTATAATCGATCATGCCGCTGAAACCAGGAAACTTCGCTTCAACGGTGTCGATCAGAGTTTGCATTATTCGGTCTTTAAACGCACCATATTCGGCGCCACGATTTTTCCATTCTGAATCATTCCATTTCTCGAACTCATCGTATTTTAGAAAACCGATAATTTCTGCAGTGTGTTTCTCAGCCTTCGGATCTTTCAGTGACGGGAAGGAGAGGAAGCATCCACCAGCTTTTCCACCGTCGGTTGCAAGTGTGTTGTCAAACATCGAATTGTGATCGTAAGATTCGAATATCCAGTGGTTCTCACCTTTAAACCCGAGTTCGCGCGGATCGGTTTTCAATCCAAGATAGACTGTGACGGAACTGCAAATGTCGTTAGATACTTTTTCCGGTAGCGGAACACGATACTGAGTCGGAACCAACTCACCGAAGGTGATCGCGTTGCCTGCATCCGACACTACTATTGGTGCCAGGAATGTTTTAGTTTCAGTAGTGTTGCCTTGTTTAACGACTACTTCGACTCCTTTGACGGTTCCCTTATCGACGATTATCCGTTCGACTTTATGGTTGATCAAGCAGTCACCATCGTGTTCTTTGATGATAGGCACAATAGCGTCGCAAATTGACTTGCCACTACCGACTGGGTAGTAACCGCCGCCGAAATAATGACCAACTATCAATGCTGTAAGCGCAAACGGACTCTTCGCTGGCGGCAGTCCGCAATCGCCCCACTCTGAGGTCAGCAGCGCTTTTAGTTGGTTTGATCTGAAGTTTTTATCCAGATAGTCTTGAGTGGTCTGCATCGCGAATGCTTTGTCGGCGGCGCTCAATTTGCGCATTGCCCAACGCACCGGTGTTGGTGTCATCGATTGGGCAAGCTCGTTTCTAAACCAGGTCTCGACCCGAACGACGTCTTTGAAATACTGGCGAATCGCACGAGCGTCGTCTGGAAATTGTTTAATTAGATCGGCGCGATACTTGGCTGGATCCGCGTCGACTTTGAACGCGAAATCAGGATAATTGAACTGATCGAATTTGTCCGGCATGCGTTGCCAATCAACTCCGGCTCGCGTTACGAGGTCGAACAAATGCCGGCAATCTTTATCCTTGGCCATTTGTCCGACGTAATGAATGCCAACGTCCCACTTGTAACCGTTGCGACTGAAGGTGTGCGTATATCCGCCGAGTTTGAAGTGACGCTCGAGGATCAAAACGCGTTTGCCTGCTAGTTGTGCCATCAGGCTGGCAAAAGTCAATCCACCCATCCCAGAGCCGATGACGATTATGTCGTAAGCCTTGTCAGCGTTGTTCATTATTCTGCTCCAGTTAACGAGGAGCATAGTATACGCGCTTGGCTCTTAAAATTCTGATTTTGAAACAGGCAAGACGAAAACGTGAACGTTTTGCTAGTGACTACCGTCTCGCGGACACTACTTCCGGCTTCTGAAGATCTTCAGCGATTATAGTGTTGGCCGGACGTTGACCAGACAGCAACAGCGCTGCCATCGCATGCCTGAAGCGAAACGCCAGTATTAGTGCGACAACTGCTCCAACCGATGCAGCGATTACAGAAAGAACGGTTGCCGTTATCACAGCTATCAACAGTTTATTCAAATCTTTGAGTTCGGTGGATACATCGGTCAGAGGCGAAGTTACAGAGCCGATTGGTTTCTTGAGATCCTTAATCTCTTCGCTCAGCTTTTCAAGCCGCTGTTCCATTACCACTAGCTTTTGATCGACTCCGGTCATCTTTTGATTGACGCCGGCTACTTGGGTCTCGACTGCGGAAAGCGGCTTGGCCAGAGCAAGCATCGGTTCTCGAACATCTTCAAGTGGCTTTCGCAACTGTCGCATTTCTCGATTCACAGATTGAACTTCACCACGAACTTTCGAGACCTCTTTAAGATCCTCTCGTAGTTTAGTGATCTCCAAAAGACCCTTGTGAACGGACTTTAGCGTTGGAGCCATTTCAGTGACTTTGTTCACATCCGCCGAAAGTCCTTCGAGATTTGTGTTTAAACCAGTCAATTGTCTAGACATAGAGCCGATTGTGCTCTGCAAGTCTCCGATTGTTCTTTCCATCATGTTGAACGCAGGCTTCAATCCGCTCATCGGACCCTTCAGGGCATCAATGTCTTCATCAAGTTCCTGCGCTTCACGACGAAGTTTCCAAACCGGTCGCATAATTTTTTTGATCGGGTGAAAGCCTGTGATCGGCTTGTCCCAGTCTTTTTGCTTATCGAGCTCTTGTTTGGTCGCCTTGTGCTTGGCGCTGATAGCTGCCGCCGCGGCGTTTTCACTACTATTCGCGCTATCAATCGCCTCGATAGTCGCCTGCGATGAATAATTAGTCTCCGCTGCATAGGTGATGGAAGCATTGCTTGAAATCAGCAAACTTAGACTGAGTACGGTTAAAACCTTAGCAATGACCATTAGCACCTCAAACGTCGACTGGTTAGCACCTAAACCTGACGACAGTTCGGTCAAATTTAGGGGCACCCGTCAAAGATACTCTGTTCTGGACGTTTCGAGCGCTTCTGAGAAACAAATTAGAGTTGACAAGTAACGCTGAGAATTAAGTACTGGTGGCACCTGAGAGCTCAGGACGCTTTCTTCTTAACCCATTTATCGTTTCGCTTTTCGTAAGTTTTTTTTACTGCGGCCCAGGCGATCTTAAATGCCGTTACCTCGTCATCGCCGTGATGCTGCTGGTACGCGGAGTTGAACGCATCCTTGAAAATTTTCTGTGCATGTTTCGGCAGGTTATCCCGCACAGGGGGCGGCAAATCATCGATACTGACATATGGCATGGCTGCAATCCTCCTCACCTCGGGACCGACCCCGACTGGGTACGCCCGTATAACTCTGGTAGCACATGCGCGGCAGACGGCAAGCGATGATCTGAAATTTTTCCCATGGAAACGGCTCCCAGACCCTGTACGCTGGTGTTTGCGTATTATCATGACCTCTATTTTTAGAGGTCTCATTAGCCGGTCTGTTGTCAACTATGCGAATCTGCTTGATCTCCAGAGAATTTCCGCCGGACACCGGTTGGGGAGGTATCGGCACATTTGTGCATTCGCTGGCTCTCGGGCTCAAAGAAGTCGGTCAGGAAGTGGAAGTCATCTGCCTTTCCAAGGATGGGCAAAACTCCCTAATCGATTACCAAGGCGTTCCAGTCCATCGTGTAGCTGTCGATTCTTCGCTCGATCAGTACCAGATGTTACTTTCCACCATGCCCTACAGCCATAGTCTGTTGAAGGCGCTGTGGTCAATGCATAATAAGTTTCTGCAGCTCCATAGCGAGAAACCTTTTGATGTTGTGGAAGCTCCTGAGATGTTTGGCGAGGGTGTGTTTCTCGCACTGTCTAAGGAATGTCCGCTTGTAGTGCGACTCCACACTCCGCATTTTAAATTTATCGATGACAAAATGCATTTGATTGATGACGCATTCGATCACCAATTTCTTGCATTGATTGAGAAACTAACCATTCTGACCGCAGATGTTGTCTGCAGTCCGAGTTCTGATCTCGGAGATTACGTGACGGAGGCTCTGGGTTTTGGAACGGACGATGTGGTCGTTGTCAGAACTTCGATTGATACCGAGCGTTTTACTCCCGAAGGACCTAAAGCCCTGCCGGAAGACTCGCATCTGAAAGTCCTTTTCGTTGGTCGTTTGGAAGAACGAAAAGGTGTCTATCAATTAATTAGAGCAATTCCTGAAGTTGTAAAACACTGTCCTGATGTACGTTTCTACATGGTCGGCAATGATACCAAAACCGCTCAGGGTAGTAAATCGACCCTTGCAGCTCTGCAAAGTGAGCTGGAGAAAAACGGCTGCGCTAAGAATGTAATCTTCACGGGACCGGTGCCACATACTTCGATGCCGGACTACTTTCGCTCTGCTGATATCTTCGTTCTGCCCTCACTTTACGACAATGCGCCAATCACTTGCCTGGAAGCAATTTCATCCGGCACCGCATTGGTGGGCACCTCCGCTGGTGGCATGAAGGAATACGTGGTGAATGGCGAATCCGGAACGATTATTCCGCCCTCTGATGTTCCGGCTCTTGCAAACGCACTCATTGACTTACTTACCAACGAAGCGAAGCGAAAGTCTTATGGCATCGAAGCGAGAAAACGTGCGCTCGAACTTTACACTAGAAAAATTACAGCGGCCAAAACAGTCGAACTTTACGAATTTGCTAAAGCGAATTTCGAGTTTAAAAAGAAATTTGCACTCTATCGAAAAGACAGTAAAGACCTGCTTCCGGCCTCGAAAGACCTGCTGCGCGCCTTCGATAAAATGATCTATGAGTTGATGTATAAACGGTCGCTGAGCTTCAGAATCAGTTACTGGTATCACATGCTGAAAGATCGACCGAAGTTGTTTACAGCCACGATGGCTTTAAACGCGGGCACTGCTATTTCGAAAATTCTCGGTCGGGATAAGCTTCCCGAGAGTCTTGAGAATCTGAAGAAACGCATAGATAACCAGAGCGGAATTCCTGCGGAGAGCAGCACGTCAGCTAGTCATTAGCGAATGGTTATGCTATAAAAACATTCAGTCATTTCGTGAGCCACCATGTTTTCAATCAGCACTAACGTGCAAATACCGATGAACGAACTTGTCTTCACTTTCGCGCGCAGCGGAGGTCCTGGTGGTCAGCACGTAAATAAAGTGAACAGCAAAGCGATATTGCATTGGTCGGTTTTAAACACTAGAAGTATGCCGCCGACAATTAAAGCCCGTTTCTTAGATCGATACGGTGGACGTTTGACCACAGAGGGCGAACTCGTCATCAGCAGCCAGAAATTTCGAGATCAGAATTCCAATATAGAAGACTGTTTAGCCAAGCTCAAAGAAATGGTCGAGTCGGTTTTAGTTGCTCCGAAAAAACGCACTCCTACAAAACCTACATATAGTTCAGAACTACGACGCACCGAGTCAAAAGCAAAACATTCACAGAAAAAACAACAGCGCCGAAAAAACTTCGACGACTAAAACGTTTTTCTCGAAGAATTAATGCCTTGTTGTTGCTTCGCTGGAACCTCCTCGCGTTGGTGGCAAAACCTCTTCGCGTCGTTGGTGGGACCACGCGTTGGTGGGGAACCTCGTCGCGTTGGTGGTGGAATCACTTCGCGTTGGTGGGGAACCTCGTCGCGTTATTGGTGGAATCACTTCGCGTTGGTGGCGAAACCTCTTCGCGTCGTTTAAATGTAGGGGCGCCTTGCAGGCGCCCGGGCTGCTAATCCGCTCTGACCCTTGCACCTTCGAACATCAGATCGAAATATCCCAGTGCTTCACGTTGATTTCATTTTCAGTTCACAAACACTTCACGCCAACTCATTACAGTTCTCTCAATCCACATCTTTGCTACCTGCACACAAAACCACATTGTGCCGGGCGGCTACATTCGCATGCTTCCTAGAGGTCAACTATGAAAACTAGCATACAGAAAAGCGTTGTGTTCTCGACCAGATTGAAAGTACTTATGTCGGCCGCCGTTGTGGCATTAGGCTACTCTTCGACTATACAGGACGCCTTCTGCCAGGGTTATCCGTATGATCCGCCGCGCACTTACTACGTCTCCAAGAGTGGTGACAATTCCGATGGACGATCTTGGGCTACCGCGTGGAATGAAATGGACCAAATTCATTGGTCCGAAATTAGTCCTCAAAGACACGATACGCTAGTCATCGACGGCGGCACGCAGCGAATGGTTTATCGAAAGACCATGGCTGTGCAAACTATTAGCTATCCCAGCCCGATCACTATAAAAGTATCAACCGAAGCCAATCATAACGGTCAAGTCGTCATTGCGCCAGGCACCGCCGCTAATGGCATCGAGATCAATGGAAGTGGGTTTACATTGACCGGTTCTAGACGTTCCGGTTTATTGGTTCACGGTGCGAAAAACGGTTTGACTATAACGACTACCGCACCGTACCCGCTGAGTATTAAAAACCTGGAAATTTCAAATTGCTCAGAGTCCGGTGTCACTGTGAATCCCGCTTATTATCCAATTCCGCTGAATCAGCTTATAGTTCACGATAATGCCACCAACATCATCACAAAACAAGGAAGCAGTCCTGGTGGCGCATCACTTTCGAAATGCTGGATCTACAACAGTTCGTATTATCAACACGGTGATGGCATCAGATGTGATGGCAGTGCGAGTGGACCACCGATGCCAGGAGTTACTTTAAATAACTGTGTATTGGGACCCGGCTTGAGAGATGGTATCAGCAACCTCAACGCCTCCAGACCTTCTTTGACCAACTGTCTTTTGATTAACTCGACCAGAAATAACATTACGTCCTTCTCTGTCACTCTGCAGAACGTCACGTCATTTATGACCAAACTCAATCCCTCGGAGACCGCACACCGAGCTCTAAAACTCCAAGCCGGCACGCCGTACTATCAGATCAGCAGCACGGTGAAGAAGGCAATCGTTTATGGTGGTATGGTCGAGGTTCCCTTAACGATACAAATGCCTTATCCAGGCAGTCTGCCTCAACCATTCCCGATCACTGTCGAACAGAACACGCAATTCCGCACCACGGGCAACACTACGGTCCTGGCACCAGATATGGTTAATCCTATGTTCCGATCGCCATTCATTGCATTGCTTCCAAATAACACACCCGTTCCACTGCTAATGGGACTGGATTTCTCCCTCAAAGACGGCTCTCCAGCTACCGGCACAGGTTCCGAAATCACATCAGTCAAACAGCTCCTCAGCACCTTTGATTAGTCTCAGCGAGTCGCTAGCGATCTCCCAACGAGCATCGCTAGCGCTTTCTCCAACTCACATCGCTAGAGCTTCCGGCAACTCACATAGCCAGCGCTTTCTTCAACTCACATAGCCAGCGCTTCCTTCAACTCATATCGCCAGCGCTTCCGCCAACGCACATCATTAGCGCTTCCGGCACAATCCAATCCTGGGAGCGCAGGCTTCCAGCCTGCTTCTAAATGCAGCTAAAATCTCCAAAAACCGTTTCTCAGACCTGCAAACAGCTCGCGTTTATTCTACTAAAAGTTATGCTGGTGACTGCTTCGGAACTGCCGCAAGTTCCTCTTGTGCGGCGTCCGCCTCTGCGGTCAAACCAGCACCTCTCAATACACCATCGTAAGTATTAAAGATCATTTTGCGTGTGATTGGCTCGGCTGACATTTTTGCCCAATCAAGAACTTCTCTAAATATCGCTCTGCACTTGTCCATATCTTTGAATTGGGTGCCGTAAACTTTCCCCAGATTCATCAAACTCATTTTGCATTCGAAAGAATCGCGTCCATACACGTTGAACATTTTTTCGGCATCATTTGAAAGCAATATTTCCAGCTCTGCAAGTCTGTTTTGTTTTACCAGAATCCGTTCCAAGTCAGTCAATGGAGAAATTGGCTCGCGCGCCAACTGTTCAGGATGCGTGTGCCGCAAATGAGTGGCCTCTCGCAACAATTTCTCGGCTTCCTCATATTCGTCCAGTAACCGAAGAAGCCCAGCCAGGTTGCATCTCGTGTAGTAGGCGTTATTCGGATCTCTCCGAGAGTCCGCATCAGCCAGCGCTTGTCTATAGCAGTCCTTAGCCTCGGCGTATCGCCCTCCGCGTGCTGCCGACTCTGCCTGGTTAGTAAGCGTTGCCCACAATTCGCTCATTGCTGTTCTCCCTGACCACCAACTTTCTTCTTATGCCCGGTTTCACAATCCGTTATCGACCTACGCGTGAGAAACAAAATTCAAACGCGGTCAGAAATCACCGGAGCTATGTAGATCGTGCCGATGCGCAGTCCGTTAAAAAGCTGAGCTGCAAAGAATGACAGGTTGACCAGGTATCGAATGTACATCAGCTGCAAGCCACCAAAAAAGGTAATTCTTTGAAAGTCGGGCTGCACGTATGAAAGAAAGGCTAGCGACGCCATGATACTGAGGACGATACCACCTAAATTCCAACCCATGCAAAAAGATATAATTGTCGACAGCAGAAACAGATGGAAGACCAGAAACGGTGTGACGAAAACACAAATCGTAGACGGCATTCGTTCCACATACAGCAATTTACGATAGCGTAGACCCGGAGCGAAAGGCTGCGAGGAAGCGTCTCCTCGTTGATAAAAAATCTCCCATTGCCCGGCATTATGCTTCCGAAAAACATAGGGGATGTATTCACCATAACCCCACCATTGCTTCATGAGAGCTTTAATGCTAGTTCTCGGTCTGTGATGAAATATCATGTCTTTCGATAGAAACATCATCCAATCGGACCTCGAAATGCGCGCGCAAATTTCGACGTCTTCGGAGCGATGACAGTCCTCATCGTAAGTTCCAACCTCGTCCAGAATAGACCGTCTGATCGCCAACGTGTTGTTCGAGAAGAACGATAACGAGCCTGGCATCTCCTTCGCGAGACAACCACCTTTTCTAGATTTGACGAGTATGTCTATCAGCATCTGCTCACCTATCCCAAGTACTCAGAGTGGAACAATTCCGTCGGACTAAATTGTTCTGACGTAAGGTGCTTCATGACGCCCCCAACTGCGCCTATTCGACGACTTCTCAAGAAAGTTCGCTCCAAATGCGCTATGTACTGTGGGTCCAAAACGCAGTCATCATCTGTGAAACTGATAATCTGTCCGCTGGACTCGTAGATTGCTCGATTGCGCAAAGTTGGGATCGACGGACGCAAATCGCGAACGTATTTGATGGGCAGTTCTCCGACAAACCTTTGAACAGCAAAGAATGTTTCTTCCGACGGACTGTTATCGATGATCACGACTTCTTCGGGTATACGCGCTTGCCTGATTACGGAGTTCAACAAACTCGCCAGCATGGTTGGTCGATTCTTAGTACAGATGCATAGGCTGATTGAGAGTTTCAATGTAAGAAAATCTCTGTGCGGCATGTCGCCACCGAATATGATGGCTGTAAAAAACTTGGTAGTATATCCAAAGAAATTGGAAGGTAACAGCGCGACGACATCAGAACAGGTGCCATCCGTCAAATGCTTGTAGTACCTGCTGAGCAAATCGATGTAGCGGCGCTGTTCCGGATAGTTCACGAGCAAATCTTCGAAAACTTCTTGCACGCTTTTAAACAGCACCAGTTGGTTCTCTGAAACTTTCGAAAGTCTGTAGCCTTCGAGGAGTGCGTTAAGCATCCTCAGGTCGTCTTCTACGAGCAACAGATAAGGCGCTCGAGCGCGATTCTGATGTTCGTTGGACCTCAGTGCACCGCTGCCAGTATCGAATCCAGTACTGCCCCTAGTACTGACACCGCCTATGGAGCTTGAGTTCGAACCGAGAGCATCACGAGTGTCACCACCGTTTTGATCACGATTACACAGATCGGCACTCGCCGGACCGTTGAGGTCGTTAAATTCGATCTTTGCGCTGGGGATCAGCTCACTCTGGAGCTCTGCGAGTGTCGTGCTGGATTCATTAAGGAGCCGGTTCCAGAAGACTTCTTTGAAAATTACTGTGCTGGACTTGCTTAGATCTTGAAACGCGAATGGTGCAGTATAACAATTGGTTATACCGCTATCTTCGCCCGATAGTCGAAGCGCGAATTTGTTAACTCGGATCACACAGTCAAGCTCGTCCAGACGAGTGTCGGACAGCATGGTCACAGCCTCTACGTATGATAGTCCATCGAGGTTTATGGAATTGAATTCCCCCGGCAGATTATCTAGTAGAACAAGACCTCCGGCTAGATATCTTGATTTCGTGAAAGGTGCGCAGGGAGTTAATTGGTTGGCGGTGTAGTCTCCGTCTCCTGCGATAGTGATGATGATATTCTTCTCTGGCAGATCATCGAATCCTCGACGCGATAACGCCAGATCTACGAGTTTAAAAAATAGCGCGTAAGCCTGAGCGGCAGTGCTTTCAGAGCAGCGCTGAAATAATCGATGGTTTGGCTTCGACCAATGTTCGAGCAACACGGATTTTTCCGCTTCCGTTAATTCCAGATCGTCTATCACGTAACGCGGGTTAGATTGATTTGCGATTAACACGAGCAATGAGCGAAGTTTGGATTTCCAAAAATAACCATTGTCGCGCTTGAGGCGAACAGCCTTTATGACGCTTGAAACCAATATGTTCAACTCTGATAGAACGGAAGGATGATCGATTTGTTCAAGTCGTTCTATCTGGAAGTTATTTCTGGCAAATACCTGGTTGAATGAGCAAGTCTGACTGCGATAAAAGAAATTCAAATTATCGACCACGCCTTTTTGATCGACAACCACGATGGATTGCGTTCGCTCCGAATACGGACCGAGAAAAGGGAAAAGACCGATTGAATCCTTGAGAGCCAGATCTATTGTTGAGCGGACCATCGCGTCGTCTCGGTGCTCGATACCAATCACGACGAAGTAATCTACATCCGAAACGCCATGGCAAAGATCTTTCAATGCGAAAGAACCTGTTGTGTAGAGCCCACGAACAGCCTTTATGGATTTCAGTCGATAGGTTAAATAGGTAATGCCCATCCAATATATCAGCGCGTAAAACCATGAAAATGGTGCGTAATCGCTGGACGCGATGAGACTTTTTACTTCCTGCCGGGTTACGCTCATCACGCGTCACCCACATTGTTCACTGATCGCATCGCGAATAAGAGAATGCCATTTTCTGGTTCGTTGTTTACAAGTAACCTTTGTTCAAGGGCATTACGTCCCCGACCAGGCACGATGACGTCTAGTGTTTCATCGAATATTGTGTCTTCTAGTGCCTCTTCCATGGTTGTGAAGCTGACACCAAGTCTGTGAAACCGGTCTAGAAGTTTATCCAGCGTGATGGCCGTAAAAACTCCCATGTGCAGAAGTAGAACGTGATTTACATCCCTGCCGGTGAGTTTGCGAGCAGCCAGAACCGAGCCTTGCAAATTTAGTACTGCAATTTCTAAATACTTCTCTTCTAGAGCGAGAAGGTCTCCTGATGTGCAGCCGTTTTTCGATATTTTTGCATATGTTCGATTCCACGCCCAATCGTTGAAATTCACAGTGACCGGAGCGATTTTAAAATTGTTATTTGCAAGATATTTTCGAATAGCATCACGCTTGGTGGCAGTGTTTCCCTCTTTGAGATAGGGATATCGAAACAGTTTTGTCGGGGCAGAAGGGAATCGCGAGATTAGTTTCTGATTACGTTCGATACCGGCGATGAAGAGTTCTACATCAGTGTTGTTTAAATCAGAGTGCCAGTAGTTGTGGTTGGCGAGGAAATGTCCAGCTTCTATCCAATGCTCCAAAAGCTCCTGATTTTGGTTAGACGTTTCAGTAATCTGCGAGTTGATGTAACAGCTTAAGTCGAACTTTAGTCTCGCTGATACGTTTACAAGTTTTCTAGTCGGTTTAAACGACGCCATTTTTCGCAGCGATTGCGTCATTAAAGTTGGTTGCATTAAGGCACCATTGACGAAACCATATACGCCAACAACGCCGTGGTGGCTGAAAGCGTTAGTGAAGCGTTTTACAATATCGAGACGCGAATATTCAGGGAGTGAAGGTCCATGCACCGGTACGTCATCAACCGAGATGCATAATTTGACGCCGCTTAAATCTAGATCGAGACGCTTCATAGATCACTCATTCCGCACGCTCGCTGCTTCTTGCGCTCGCTTTTTATCGATTAGCATTTTTGCGATTCGCAGGTAGTCCTGACGTCCGTCGTTGGTCAATCCGTGGTTCGACCTATGCACCCGTCGCTTTGCTAGTATCTCATCGAGCATGATTGGCTCGATTCCTTTATCCTTTGCGCGAGAAAACCACTCGATGAACTCACCTGCGCTGAGTGACTCAGGAAATGGTCCGACACTTTTGAACAGTTCCGTACGTATGAGCATCGTGCAAGAACTATAGCCCGGCATCACTTTTTCTCTGTCGAGAATCGTCAGGTTTTGAAGTTCCGGACTGATGAATTGCTCCATGTGACAAAATGCTACGCTGGATGCGGACTGCTTAACCAGGCAATCCATCTGGCGCTGAGTCTTTTCAGGTAACCAAAGGTCGTCTGAGTCCAGGAAGGATAAAAACTCCCCACGGGCTTCTTCGACGCCTCTATTGCGTGCTGCCGCCGCACCACATTGCTTCAAGCGAACATGCCTAACTACCGAACCGAAGGACATTGCAATTTCCTCCGTCTCATCTTCCGATGCATCATTCATGACGAGCACTTCCAATGGTGGCATAGTCTGCGCAAGAATACTTTCTATTGCTTCGCGTAGATATCGTGCACCATTGCGAACAGGAACAATCACGCTTATCTGCGTGTCCGGAGTATCAGGCGGTGTAAACTTAAGTGATACCATAGGTCACACCAAACTCAGCAGCGTGAGCCGTCGGAGTTTTTCAGGAATAGCACCCACAGGTCCATGAAGATCTGCGGAATGGCACGGGAAGTGCGAAATCAAATAGCTCAGGTTTTTCAGCGTGGTGCGTTCTCGACCTGGCAAATACGCGAGTGTCGGCACCATAATCTCTTTGACCATATCGGAAGTGGCGAGGCGTGAGGAAGGACTAGGCTCCTCCGAGATGTTAGGCATGAAAATTCTATGGAGCGGCAGTTCTAACTTGAATTGCTTGGAATATTCAGGATGGAGGAAGAACAGTGATTTGTCATCGGTTATGGTGGCATCTTTCAAATCCAGTTTGTCCGCCATATCCGGATGCAACCGAGCACTGCTGTAAATGCTGTAGATCGTTACGGATTCGCTGTCTATGCCAGGACCGATTGCCACGAAATCATCACCAAGAAATGTCCACCCCGCTTTCAGGCAAGATAAACTTGCAACTGATTTTCCAGAACCACTCAAGCCTGACATCAGCAGTCCATCGCCTTTATATCCGACCGCAGCAGCGTGGATCATTTGAATCCCGCTATCACCTAATATCCAGTTGAAAATCGTTCGCAGTGGCGTCGCCAGCTGATAGCCAGGTATGCGTGAAACCGAGGGCAGCCACAACAGCGCAAGTCTTTTCCTGAAGTTAATGATGCTGAGAGCCGGCTCCTCGCCCTCGATGGTGGCGATTATGGTGCCTTCCTCATTCTCGAATGCTTGCCGTGGTTCACCACGAGGTGTATTCAGGAAATCCATCTCGGGCATAGCAATTTCAGTGGTTTCACTGTCAAGGAGGAGAATCGTGAAATCGCTCATGTCTACCAAATCTTCGTAGACATCCGACTCCTTGACCAGACCATCATCGATGATGTCTTCGGTTTCTTCGTAACCGAATTCTGCGCCTTCTTCGTAGTGCTCTACCTCAACCTTCGGTTTCTTTGAGACCTCAATTTCGCCAACTTCAAGGTGCTTGACTGCTCTTAAATAGGAATTGGCAACCGTTTTATTGAAAGAGATAATCGAGACTAGTTTGTCGGCGAGCCGGATCGTCGTCGTTTGATGACCGCTCTGCGACGGTATCAAGTAGAACCGATCCGTCACGTTTGCGAAAAGTAAGTCCAGTAGATCCATCTCAATTCAACTGCCTATTGATTTGCGTGTTCTTCCATTTTCTTGGGATTCGTCTCCATGGTGCTGACAGGGTGCACGGGATCTAGCAGGAATAGTTCTTGCATATCGTCAAACTTTTCCAGCACGGGTTTCTGATACGGTAGCACCGCCAGCGATTGTATTGTGTTGCTATCTAAACCCTTGCAGTCTGCGATTTCACAATATTCCATGATCGATTCAGAAAGCAATCGTTCAATAAATTCGTCGATTTCTTCCACGTTTAGGTCATCTGGATTTGAGTACAACTCATTCAATCTCAAAGACAGATTATCTCTCGTGCAACCGGAGTCAAGCAGAGCAAAAATCGTTGACGCAGGGCTTTTAAGCGAAAAGTACGTGCCTGTAGATAGGCTGATGACCACGATTTCATGGTCGATCACCTCGAAAATTATTCCTGATGGGCAGGCACGTAAATTTTGTTTTTGAACCACTGAAGTTCCTCTGCAAGGGGATTGCGCAAATGAATTACGAAGTTTGTGGTGTGTCGCGTGAAATAGTTTCAAAAACCAATTCAGCGTTCTTAACTGGATCGTTGCACAAGTAGAGTTTATAACATTTGCAATTGCCTGATACACGAAGAATCGCACGGAGACGTGAAAATGCAAAACCAATCTTTTTCGGAATATCGTCTTTTCTCAAAAAGATTTCTGCAACCTGTGGTATCCCACAACCGACTACGCAGTCGCGGAAAAGATACGTCATTGCCGTCAGCCATCCGGCTTTAACCAGTTGAGGTTTGCTAGAGGTCGTCCAGAATCCGATGAACAGGCTGTTCGGCTTAACGGCGGTATGTTGCGTTTGCTTGTCGAAATATCTTACATCAATGAGAGTTTTATGTTTTTTGCCGAGATTGGCCTCACGTTTGAATCGAGATGGAATTTCTTCGACTGAATCTCCATCTTCAATTCCGACTCTTATTAGAAATGGCAATATCTTTCCGTCTTGTGTGATTACCGGAGTATCGTCCGAAATCAATTTGATATCGGAGTGTTCTCTCAACAGTTCGATTCCCAAAGTTGATTTCCCTGTTCCTGGTGGCATCAGGAACAAATGCGCGCAATTACGAAAGGCGATTGCAAGTGCATGTACTCTATGCATGCCACGCTCGTCGATGCGCTCTCCGATTCGCGATAGGCAGGCGAGATGGAGTCGCTCGTACGCAATTTCTTCGTCACTCGCGATGATCTGTCCCTCGTCCCGGGCGTAATCGTAAATCAAAAGGGCTTCCTTCCCATACTTGATATATCGGGTCGTGCCATCATCGAACGTGACGAAATGTGGACCGCGCATAGATTCTTTCAATGCAGGCATTTGATGGGCAGTCGGGTCGGCAATAGTTACCCGAATATTGATCGTGGCGGCGCCGGTATTGCTGGTGGTGACGAAGGTTCCAAAATCAAATTCCAGCCAAGTTGCAATTTTGAGGTTGTCGGTTTCTACTCGAACGGTGGTGCCACCGAATTCGATGGCGCGAATGTGTGCCAGTGCAGCCTGCTGTGTCATTCTCGCTGGTCGCTCATGTTGAGACCTTTACCATAAACCAGTTCTATAATCCTGACGCTGCGCACAGTTATATTTCTGTTCATACGCCGAGTTAGAGATCTAAGCATTCCTGACATTAGCCCAACTCCATAAGAAGTGTGCAATGGCAGAAACAAAAATGCGGATACCGTTCCAGTGGCGATTGAACCGGTTCTTCCTATAATCATTAATCCGTTGATCAGGCAGAGAACCGCGTATAAAAGTAGCGGCAAAATCGTAATGGAGTTGCAGAAAAATGGCAGCAAGAGCAGGTATGCAGTAAAAAGAGAAGGAACTAAAAAGACTAAATCCTTGGTTTTGAAAGCCTTGAAGATGCGCTCTCCACGCGCTTGTCCGTAGGTAAAAAACTGAGAGTTGAATTCTGTCAGAGTGCTGCGTCGAGGTCGAGCGATTTTCATAGCCGGGTTGTAGTGAATTTGAGCACCATCGGAGAGCAGCTTGTCGAGAAGATCGATCTCCTCGCCGGGATAACGTTCTTCATTCATCCCCGCGACTTGATCGAAACGATTTTTTCGCATCATCAGGTTGCAAAAAATAAGTTCATCGCCATCGATTTTTCGAGGTGGACCGACAGGAGTCGTCCGCGCCCGCATGCGCCATGCGCCAAGCGGAACTGAAACGACTTCACCAAAACAATTTTCCAGAAACGCCGCGTCACTTCTAGTCACGGCAGGACCCCCAACGACGTCTACATCGGGATTGTCGAAATAATTTATCGCTTCTTTCAAACTGGCGGAATCCAGGCAGGAATCATCATCTATGAAGTAAATAAGTGGCGCAGTTGCCCGTTCTACCGCCAAGTTACGCTGTTTCGACAGCGCATTGCCTTCGACTACGATGACTTCGATGAGCGGGAAGTCTTTGCAAGCTTGTGTTATGCCAATCACGGTATCACTCGGGAGTTGCTCCGAGCGGACCGGGATAATTACTGAGAGTTTCGGTTGCATATAATAATAAGCTCTCATTCTATAATGCCTTGAAACCCGGGTAGGTTAAACCCGGTCAACATCATATAGCCGGACACCGATGCTGAAATCGGCAGCTCTGTGGGGTTAGGGCGTCTTATAAATTAGTATGGAATCGCCAGCCGTTCCAATAGGTTTGAGCGAACAGAACCAATCGATTACCCGTTTGTCATTCATTTTCAGCCCGCGGTAGTTGAGACTGAATGAGGCGTCTTTGAAGCCCTGTTGATCGTTTAGCAACCTCGTGAGCGCAGCTGCCTGCGCGACAAAGTGGGCTGAGACGGCGAAATATTCATCGCGCGGCAAAATATCCGTCTGATTCCACAGTTTAACTTTGTTGCCCAGATAGTATTCCGGACTGCCGACCCCGAAGTAGAGTAGGTTGATTCGGTCTATTTTATTTTCGTCCACGAATTTTTTCAGACGATACAAATCAGTTCCCCAATCGAAATTGGAATCAATAGCGACATTGAGACCATGCGTTTTTCCACCGGCAAGTTCATTGTAGTACGATAAGTATCCCGGATACGCGAGCAATGAAGATGCGCATCCGTACAGAAGAACAGCAGAGACCGCCCATATGATATTTTTCTGTGAACAGACACCTTTGTTCTCCAGCGATTGGTTGAAAACACCGACTAACCCAATCGCAGTGAGCATGTACATGAAAGGAATAACTGGCAGAATATGGCGCAGACCAATATTCAAATTCGAACGCATCGCTATTGCAAAGTACAAAGTCGCGAAAATGATCGAAGCAAATACTACGAAATTTAGATGAACGTAGTGTTTAAGACCCGCTATAGCCGAGCCTTTTGAACTGGAATACTCTGATTCCGTCTTGTCCAATTTGACGAGTGGAGCAGAGGTATTAAAGACTGCTGCGGAGTGAACAAGCAAATTTTTTCCAATTTTTGCGAAGACGACAGCGACAGTCGTCAAAAAAAGAATAAGGAATCCGATCGGTTCTTTCAGCGTGAGTAGGTAAGGAAAGTACCAGAGGTTTCCTCCCTTGTAGAGCGCTCCTTGGAGGTATGAAAAACTAAAGTGGCCGTTTCGAACATTTAAGAATTGACCAAATAATCCTGTGAAATACCATGAGAATGGCCGCAAGATCGGAATTTCGCTCGTTATCGAAATTAGTTCCACTCGCGGATCATTTAGCCAATCTTTTAAGTGTTTATGCACATACCATTCTTGAAACTTCGGAGTCATGTGCATCATGTTGATGTAGTAGCCAAGCCAGATAATGCTCGCGACGATCAGAAGGAACACGCATGCATGTTTTAAACTTCTGAGACACAACTGTTTAGTCGTCTCTCTTTGGTTGCCTTCCAAAGTTAAATTCCAGATGATGAATAACAAGCAATACATCGGAAGTAGAAAAGTCAGTGAGAACTTGACGAGAAGCGCCAATCCAGTGACTATTGCCAGTACTATCAATGAACGCGTATTCGGTTTTCTCAAATAGTCAATGAAGGTAAACAGACCGATGAAAAAACAAGATGCGCCTGGAACATCCGTAGTCACGAAGCGGGCGTGAGTAAGAAAGGTCGGAGACATTCCCATCATCGTTACTGCGATGAGACCGGTCGCAGAGCCGAACTCGCGCTCAATTCGTTTGAAGAAATATACTAGAAACGCAATCGCGAATATCATCGATGGAATGCGCGCCAGCCGCAACATGTTTTGAGCGTCCGGCTGTCCCCAGAAAAAGATATCTGTTAGTCCTAATTTAAAGTGAGACCACTCTGGTCTTTCTAGAAACGATTTTGGATTGGTGGCAGCAACAACAAGCCCGGAGAAGTCCTTGACCAGCGGTGGTTGGTAATGGTTGATCCAGTATGATTGCGTCGTCACATAGTAATATCCCGCGGCGATGTTGTCGATTTCATCGTACGATGGTGAATCGTCGTATGCGGAAGCGAACATCAAAACACCCGACAGCGCGATTACTATCCAGGCTGAAATTGAGACTATTTTGTTTTTCGAATTCATTTGCCCAACCGCTGTCGAGCCGCTAGAGATGAACGTCTCAGTAAGAACAAATTAGCGCAGTTATAGGCTGTGAATTTTTCGGTCTGCAACGCTCGAGACCATGAAAATTCGCCTCGTCCGTTTGGAGTTTTAGTAACCAGATAGAGAAAGTCCAGCGAAAAAAACGAACGAATAATTCCTGACAAATTTGCGGGGAGCCATCGGGGTGTCCTATTTCGATAACTAATGTACTTCTTGCCAAACTCCCGGGTGAGGACTTCTTCCTCATATCGCGTAATCAAGGAATAGAATAAAAATGCTGGAACGGAAAAGAGCAATGACTTCAATCCTTGTCCAATACAAAGGAGAGTTCCGGCAAACATAAGTTGATTACCGATGTAAATTGGATTGCGAGAATATCTGAACGGACCGTTTGTTATCAATTCCGGAGGTGGAGCATCGCTGCAAGTTCGCGTGGCAATACCGGCATATCCGGTCGACCAGAACCGCAGAGCGAAGCCCAACAATGCCAGTGTGAGCCCGGCGACAATATATGGTTTTGGCACCTTCTTTTTCGGTGCAGACAGTACGAGCATGCTGAACAACTGCATGAGCAGACTGCGACGTTTAAAACATATAGCACCATATCTGGTGAGTCGTTGATCAGGCATAGGGAATATCACAAGCTACGTATTTGAGAAACCATTGATGAAAAACTTTGTGACTGTCCTGCAAACTGAGTTCTTCTGAATCGAGCGGCAGTCGAAATATATGAGTTTTCATCCAGACTATTGCCATTCTGTCCATCCAACGCATGGGTTTGTAGAACTGGCCATACTTCGTGCATCCGGTTGCAAAATCAACCAGTCTGACTTCATCGTTGTGAAACATGATATTGCCGAGTCGAAGTTCTCCATGCGCCAAACCGCCCTCGTGCATTTTCTCCACCGCGCTGTTTAATCGTTCCCAAACTTGTCGATTTTCGATCAATGAGTTTCGGTCGCTAAAGAAATCCGGTCCTGTGAATTTTTCCATCACAAGCTGGTGCTCGTCGAACAGCAATTGGCGAGGTGCTATATCTGGTGCATGCACCTTCATCCATTCGAGCGCCGCGGATTCCCGCTTTAGGAAAGCGCGGCGCATCCTATCGAATGGTTGACCTGAATCACCCCAGATGCAAGTTTTGATAATCACCGGCGTATCAGAAGCTGTAGCGTCCCACACTTCGTGTGACCAGCGGTGCCGTGGCGGGCGTATTCGATTGAGCTTTTGAGTATCCACCAGTTTCCGCCTGCATCCGTCAAAGTGGTATCGTTCCAATTCTATCAGCCGTGAGTGTGTGAGGTTTCAACTGACTTTGTTTCGAATCGCGGGCTGGTGGGACAAATTGTATTTAACAGATGGAGATCCTGACGTTTCCAAGCTGCAACCCGAAGTGAGTGGCGATGCGAATAGCATTTACTAGTGTTTCTGGACCCGAGGACGGCTCGTATTGGTCGGGCACGCCGCTGTCTATGAAAACGCACCTTCAAGAAGAATTTTCGGACTTAATCCATATCGGACCGCTGGACCTGCTCTGGCAGCCATTTAAGCAAAAACATTTGATTTACGAACAGATGCTGAGAACAAAGTATATCTGGGAATTGGAGCCGGTTGTGCATCAATATCTATCGATGCAGGTCGCTCGGGAATTGAAAAAACATAGCGACATCGACCTCATTTTTAGCAACGGCAGTTTTCCGTACCCCAATGCTTTTCTCGATACTGAAATTCCGATTGTATGCTGGGCTGATGCAACTTTTGCAGGACTTGTTGAAGAGCATCCAGGATACAGAAGTATTTGTGAGGAGAATCTTTGGGTCGGTCATAAACTGCAGCAGCGAATTTTAGATCGTTCGAAACTGGCGATTTTCTCAACCGAGTGGGCGGCGGAGACAGCGCTCAAACACTATGCGGTCGAGGAATCGAAAGTGAAAGTGGTGCTTTTTGGTGCGAACTTGCCAAGCAAACTTCCCGACCGGGATGAAATTAAGAGAATCGTAGAGAATCGATCGCAGGAAGAATGCCGCTTGCTTTTTATCGGGCGCGATTGGATCGAAAAAGGTGGCTCTTTTGCCGTGGACACTTTGCGTGCGTTAGAAGGAAAAGGGACAAAAGCTCATCTCACTGTCGTCGGTTGCACCATCCCCGATGGTATTTCTGACCAGTTAAAAGACCGCATCACCAATATTCCGGTTGTGCATAAAGACAAAGATCAGCAGTCAGAAGAACTTCAAAGCCTTCTGGAGAACTCGCATTTCCTACTTCTTCCGACCCAAGGTGAATGTTTTGGAATGGTGATTTCTGAAGCAAACGCCTATGGACTCCCAGCCTTAGCACATGCCACAGGTGGAGTGCCATCAGTTATTGCTCAAGGGAAAAACGGCTTCTGTTTTTCAAAGCCGCAAAGTGCAGAAGAGTACGCCGAATGCGCGGCAAAATATTTCAACAATCTCGAGGCATACAAATCTCTTTGTTTAAGCTCGCATGAGGAGTCAATGGAACGACTCAACTGGCGAACATCAATAAAAAAAATTCGCGGACTTATCGAATCCCTGTAATGCAAGGCAAAATTGCTTTCGAAATTTTCCGGTGCGCCGCTATCCTGAGAGCTCCTCGAAGTCAGGGGAATTTGCCAGGTTTCGCCGGCGATCATGGCATTTCGTAGCCGTATTTTTTCAATTTTGCTTCAAGCTCATCGTGCCATAGTTTTCGAACTTCGTCGCTGCGGCGGAGTCTGATTCTAAACACACATGCTTCCTGATATTGCTTAAGCTTGGCATTGCTAAACACTGAATCGATGCAAGGAAACCACCTATTCAACGCTACCTGCACCAACTCTTTCTTAGCCGGATCGCGCGATGCTTCTTCAATCCAGGTTTCGCTATTCTCTAAGTGATTCACTTCATCTTCTTCAATTTGCTGCATCACTTCGCACCATGGTGCCCAACTGCTGTCGGCGAAATCGTGAAGATAATGATCCGCCGCGCCGTCAACGAGGAGATTAAAGACAATTAGTTCGCTCCACGACTCGACAGGCTTTCCAAAATGGCTAGTTAACGAAGACTTGTTGAACTCGTCTTCGAGTTCATGCATCTGATAGCCGAATGGTTCGAGAAGCACCATGATCATTTTTGCGTGTTTTAATTCGTCCTTTGCCAAACACTCCAGCCGGGCCTTAGATACCGCATCCGGTGCACGATCGATCCAGGACTCGTATACCTTTCCACCTGCGTATTCACCCATTGCATGAGAATGAAGCTGAGAAAGCAGAACTCTTCGATATTCCGAGGACAGTTGCTTCGGATCTGTCAGTTTTTCTCCCGCGAGAAGTCGCTGCCACATCATCTGTTCTTGTGCTGCGTCTCTTTCAACGCTGACCAGGCTTGGTCTGCCATTATTGCTAGCAATCGAGACTAGTGCGTTTCGTCCAGTGAAGTAAACTTTGCTAGCTGGTCTCGTAATCGAATACAGCCAGAAGAGATTCTCTGGAAGTTTGAACCTGACCCAATCGCTGAAGGTCGGTTTAAACAAATCGATAGCGATTTGCTTCGCTACCTGCGTCTTGCTGTCGTATGTGTGCCAGATTCGACGCCATTGCGGTATCTTGGAGAGCGACACCACCGGCGGAACCGCTTTGTCGTAACGCCTGATAATATCCCTGACTGCACGTTCAATCCCTTGGTTCACAGGCAAAAGCGCTGCCGGAATTTTTGCATCGAGTAAATTCTGTGCTAGCAAAACGCTGGTCTGAACTGTTTGGAATAGTCCTAACTTTTTGCTCAACCTGGCAATTTTTCGCCAGTTGAATTTGTGCTCCGAATTCAATGCACGAGCAATATCGGATATCCAAACAAGCGTGTCCCAATCATGTTTTGCCGCATGAGCACACAAGTACACAAAATGCAGATCAGGTTTCAAAGTTCGAATACTGTGTCCGGCAATTTGTTGTTCTTCGCTTTGCCGCAGCATCTGCTCGCTGGTGGCAAACCACGTTCCGGATCCCCAGTGCAGATCGACGGCGAATGAATTATTTTTGCTTACGAATTCCTTCTCGTAAGCGAGCTTCAGGAAACTTGGAGAGACGAAAAATTCGTTCGCGTGTGTACATTTGCACCACATAGGAGATGGAAAAAATCCTTCTTTCTCGAGGATTCGTGCGACGTGGGGAACATCGTGCTGACTGACGAACACGTCAATATCGCTGAATGAGCGTTTCTTCACTGTCCCATAAAGTAAGTCAGAAATTAGTGCTCCTTTTACAAAAACAAACCTAATTCCGGCTTCCAATAAGGCTGTTTGCAGTTTAAACAGACGAGCAGTCAGCATCATCGCCTTGCGTTGAATCTCGCTACTCTCCTGCGAGATTAAACCCGTCAGTTTCTGATCCACATGATGTTTTTGAAACAAACTATCGAGTTGTGGACAAACCTTATGGCCGATTGCGGCAATGGAGAGGAAGTGCCAGTCGATATCTCCAGCAAGCAGTCGCGCAAGTCGGGTCTCCTGATCGACGGTCAGTTCGTCTCGAAGCGCCAGGAGAATGATTTCAATTTCTGGTCTCATTCATCCTCCGACTGAATCGTTCAGGTTCTCTCGGTGACTTATAACATGGTTGCAACGAGCTTGAAGCCGATTCTAGCAGATGCTGTCCTCACACTCCGACGCATCTAAACTACCGCGCGGGAGGGAATAGTTATGTAATCTATTCCTCTGCAAAGTTCTCATTCCACAGCTTTTATCCTATCCATTAGAAACTTATGCCGCGAGCGTGAACTTAATCAGCCGTACAACGCAGACAAACTTCCCCTCAGCAAAAACTCGTCCTGTTCCATTACCCACCACCCATTATTTCGATAACGAATGACCCCTGTACAGCTAGTCTCAGACTTTTGCAAAAAACATTTTTTGTTAGTTTGCGCGACTGTACTCTTGGGACTTTTAGAGGCTCTCTGTACGAGCGTAGGAACTGCATTGATCGTTCCTGCCGCATTTGGTTTTCTCGGATTTGTCAATCCAAATAAAATATTCGCAGAAGGCGCTTTGTCAGGCGTGATGCCGGAGAACATGGTTAGCTTGCTCCCAGGTCTCGTCGTCACCCTGCTTTTGTCGAAGATTGTTCTTGCCTCTTTGGCGTCCGCCCTCAAGACCGAGTTGATGCGACGCTTGGACATGCAATTGCGAGTCGGAATGCTGGACAAATTCCTTAGTGCGGATCTTTCGCTGGTTCGAACAATTCCACCAGGAGACGTACTCCATCGCCTCGGATATAGCGTAAACAGTAGCGTCGCGTCGTTTGGATTGGCACTTGAATCAATTCGTCTGACGCTAGGAGTCGTCACTCTCTGTGCGATTCTGCTGTATTGTTCCTGGCCGCTTACACTATTGTCCGGATTGCTGGTTGTCGTTCTGGTCGTCACACTGTACCTGACTTCTAAGAGATCGCACCAACTCGGGAGGTACAAAACTAAGATTGCTCGCAATGTCGGAATCTATGCCAAAGATCTTGTCGACGGTATTCGCACTGTCAAAGAGAGAGGAAGCGAGTCATTCGAACTCCGGCGACTCATGCGTCTCTTTCGTGTTTCAGAGAAAGTGAACTTCCTCTCGCACACCCACATTTTAGTCACGGAATCTGTTTGTGAGTTTGCCGCCCTAACAATTTTATTTACCGCAATGGTTGTTATGCGTTCGACCGTTCTGCTGATCTATCTTCCGGTTCTATTGAGGCTTTTGACGATGTTAAACCGCCTCGGCAACGCATGCATTTCGCTAACAAATTCTTATCCCGAATTCTACTTGGTATGCGATTTCTTTAATCAAACAGACAAGCGGATACTTCCAAGTGGCAGGCGCCGGCTGGAAAAGCTGGAGAATGACATTCAAATCAAAGACTTGTCGTTTTCGTATGGACCGTCGAAAACCCCTCTGTTCAACGAACTCTCGCTTCGAATCGAAAAAGGCACCACTATAGCGATCGTTGGTGTTTCAGGTGTTGGGAAAACGACACTATGCGATCTTTTGCTTCGATTTTTCGATCCTGATGGAGGACAGATTCTACTCGATGGTGTCGACTTGAGAGAATTTGATCTTAATTCGATCAGACAAAAAATTGCGATTATAAGCCAGGATAACTATCTATTCGCGCGCTCCGTCAAGTCTAACATCATACTGGGGGCGCATGGTGTTCCATCAACTCGGTTCGATGAAGCGATTCAAACGGCTGGTCTGGAAGAGGTGATTAAGCGATTGCCGCAAGGCGTCAACAGTGTGTTAGGCGCGAGCGGTTCGTCTCTTTCGCTAGGTGAGCGGCAGCGCATCGCGATCGCCAGAGCGATTATTATCCAACCGGAAATTTTGATCTTAGATGAGGCTACTGGCGCTGTTGATCCAGTTCTAGATAAACAAATCCATTCAGCGCTAAAGCAAATTGGCCCGAACTGCACTCGCATAGTAATCTCGCATCGACCGTCCACAATTCGGCAAGCTCAAACAATTGCTTTGCTTTCCAATGGAAAGATTGCGGAAATCGGCAGCCACGAAGAGCTAATCCGAAAACAGGGAGAGTACGCTCAACTCTACGGAGATAGCTGAACAACTATGGTTTCGAATCCTCCATTCGAAAATTTCGACGGCTATATCACAGATCTTATGCGAGAGATGTGCGTTCCCGGCGCCGCTGTTTCCATAGTTGAGAAAGAGCGCGTGGTGCTTTCGAGTGGTTATGGAGTTCGCAAACTTGGTGGCAATGATCCGGTCGATTCAGACACAATGTTTGCAATTGGTTCCGTGACAAAAGCTTTGACCACAACTTTGATCGCGCGCCTGATCGACGAAGGTAAGACGTCCTGGGACGCTCGCGTTGTTGATTATTTGAAAGACTTTAAGCTCTTCGATCCGAACTCAACAGATCAACTCACTCTTCGCGATATTGCGTTACATCGAACCGGCTTACCATCAACGTCACCATTGATTCGGTATGAACTGCCGTTCAGTGGACAAGAAGCTATTTCTCGACTGCGTTACTTGCAACCCGATTATCCGTTTCGATCTCGATATTGCTACAACGACGTTGTTTTTGCGAGTCTAAGCTTGTGCGCGGAAGCTGCTTCTGGTATCGAGTGGACTGATTTGATGGATGAGAAATTGTTTTTCCCTCTGTCAATGAGTTCATCACACATGTCCACCAGTAGACTCAAGAATTCTACAAATCTCGCTTCTGCACATGGTGTTGTTGATGGTGCCATTCAACCCGTGGAGTTTCGCGAAAAGGAGAATTCACTGTCGGCTGCATCAGTTAATTCTAATTTGAACGATATTACTCGATTCCTTCTGTTACATGTCAACCGCGGCATGCTCGATGGAACGCGGCTACTTAGTGATACCAACCTGAAAGAGTTACACCTACCGCAGCAACTGATCCGAGGAAGTAAACGAGACGGGTTGTTGTCGGCTGTTCGGAACATCTTCCGTTCTTCTGCGGACGGCGAGGCCTGGAGTGGGTTAGGATGGGACATCGAGGACTTTCGCGATCATCGCATCATCCGCCGTTCCGGTGCAGTACCTGGCATGATCTCGCAGTTGATTTTGCTACCAGACATTGAAGTTGGAATCGCCATACTTTCTAACAGCGATGTAAATGGCAAAAAATTTCTTCATGCGCTCGGTTCGCGAATTGCTGAGGCATGCTTCCACCTGCAACCCGAAGGCAAGCGTAGCTCCAGCGATTCAAGAGTTGAAGATCGCACAGAGTCAAAGCATGATGAAAAATCAGAAGATCCGGTCGATTTAAAACTCGAACAATATACCGGGAAATTTTCCGATCCAGTCGTTGGAGATGTCGAAGTGGCTGGCGATGAAGGTAGGCTCACTCTCTCATATGGAAATTTACTAGGCGATTTGAAACATCGTACTAATGCCGAGTTTCAGATTACCTGGCGCGACCCGTACATGCGCCAACATCAAATGAAGGTAGTTTTTTCCGAAAAAAGTCAGGGTGCTTTCAACTCACTGGCAATTAAAGGAGCCGGGTTGTTCAGCCGGGTTAGAAGCAGTTAGCTCAGTCGGTTAGAGTTCTCAAAATCCGCGTTTGCGTGCAGCATCCTGTAGTTTTAAAAGTGTGCGTACAAACAGTTTTATGTTCGAATGTGATAGTAAAAATCCTTGGTCAAGTCCGAGTAGTGTGTCACAAAGAGTCATCGTATTCTTGTGATGGACAGCCTGTTCTGCGTTCGTTCCATCAAGTGATTTAAATACTGGTTGCTCGTACAGTGGAATTTCATACCCAGTCAGACACGAGACTCCGTTGCTTCTTAGTTCTGTTGCGAATTCCGATTTCGTGAGCGAATCGAAGTAATTTTTATCGTAATAAAATCCGAAGACGTAGTGGTTGAGTCTGGTTGCATACGCCGGTCTGGTCCATGGTCGGATTCCGCCGATTTCGCGCAAGCACTTAGTCAGGAAGTGCACATTGCGATCTCTTTGGCGAATTTGTTCATCAAGTTTTCGCAGCTGAATGGACAAGATAGCGGCTTGAAATTTGCTGATGCGCATGTTTCCGCCGAGTATTGTGTGTTGGTAACGTGGGTGATCTGGCAGGATTCCAAAATCTGCTAGTGCCTGCGCCTTCTCGTACAGCGCACCATCATTGGTGGCGATGAATCCGCCTTCGCCTGCCGCCAATGGTTTGCTGCTGTGAAAACTGAAGCAGCCAAAACTGCCAATGCTGCCGAGTGCCCTACCGTTCCACTGGCTTCCGGCTGCATGTGCGGCATCTTCTATCAAAACGAGATTGTGCTTTTCGCATAATTTAAGTAGCGCTGACATATCTGCGGGGTTGCCACCAAAGTGTACGACAACGATCGCTCGAGTCTTCTCAGTGATCGCCTCCTCTACCTTGAGCGGATCAATGCATGCGTCTTCCAGGCGGATATCGACAAAAACTGGTTTCGCGCCGGCTTTAGCAATACAGCTTGCCGATGAATAAAACGTATAGGAAGGTACGATTACCTCGTCACCAGGACCGATACCAGAAGCTGCCACCGCAATTTCCAGAGCACTCGTACCACTGTTGACCAGCACACCATATTTAACACCGAGGTAAGCCGTGAATTCCTTAGTAAACGCTGCTACCTCATCGCCTCCAGACCAGTTTGCTGACTCGAGAAAAGTCGATCGAAGAGATTGAAAATCCTGCTCGGTGAATTGCGGCCACTGCTGTCTACGGCTTGGCTTTACCAACCGCCGTTTGATTCGTCCTAATGATTTTACAACCTTGCTCAAAGCCGCTTGGCGCGACTCCGCCAGTGACTCCTGCGCGATTTTGACTTCTTCGGCGCTGAGCCAATTCTTTGGAAGCGGCTGGCGGAGTTGATAGCATTTTTCTACGACCTTCAGACTTTTAATGCCTTCACGACCTGGAACAAGCGGGTCACATTTTCCCAATACTGCAGCGCAAAAATTCTCGAGCTGATGCAGAAAAAGATCCGACTTGACCTTGCTCACTTTAGGATCGCCAGATTCAGGGATTAACATCACCTTCGTCTCGGCTCTACTGCCGTCGACAGGACAATTGCTTTCGGATGAGTAATACCTGACCTTTAGTTCCTCTCCATCTCCGTCGTGCTCAATCAAACCATTCTCACATCTAACCTGACAATGCCATGGCATCTTGAAGTCGCGGCTTAGCTTGAGTTCCGCTATGACGTCAGATGAAAATTCGAGTTTTAGAACACAGTTTGCCTCAATGCCGTTGAGGCTTCTATCGTCCTGATATGAGAGCACCTTTACTGGTTCACCAAACCACGAGATCATCAAATCGATCATATGCACGCCAACGTCAACTAGCACGCCACCGCCTGCGAGGTCTTTCTGGTATCGCCAATTTCCGTGCATCGGTCCGCGGTTGCGGCTACCTCGGCGCATAGTCACATTTTTGCAGTTTCCAAACGCGTTACGACTGAGATAATCATTGATTGAAAATGCAACAGGAGAGAAACGACCCAGAAGCCCGACGGCGAGCAACCTCCGATTGGCTTCCGCCGCGTTGATCATTGACTCTGCTTCTGCAACAGTTCTAGCCATCGGTTTTTCGCACAATACATCGATTCCCGACTCAAGTAATTTTATCGAGTGCTCAGCATGTAGATGCGTTGGCGAACCGACAATTGCGAAGTCGACTTGGAGACCTTTTAGTTCATCGAAACTCTTCACCACTATTGCTTTCGGAAATACTTTGAGTGCGTTGTTCTGAGCCTCAGCAGCAGGTTCGAGAACCGCTACTACGTTGACTACACCTTCGCTTTCTAGTTTCAATAGCGCAGGAGAGTGGCTGGTCTGGACAATATTGCCGCAACCGACTAGCGCAACGTTTAGTGGTGCATTTTTTTGCTTCAAAATGTTTTCTTTTCAGGCGACACGATAATTGAGCACATTATATTTAGAAATTATCACCAGCCATCTATAATCCACGTATCGATGCGGTGGAAACGTTTCCATTATGTCACCGACGACAGAGATTTTCACCGCCGTAGCATGGCAGAATGGCGCATATCTCCCGGAATTCTTGTTGAACGAGGGATGTCTTGTTTATGACACATAATCGCCAACTACCGAAACGATTCTCGCCCTTCCCTTGTTATCCATTTGAACAGGAGCCGGTTTCTTTCTACCTTGTTATCTATGTGCCGTACACATGAGGACGTCAAAACATGAAGTCGCCAGAAGTAATCGACCACGAAATATTTTGATAAACCAATTTTTCCAATGCATCGCTTCCGCCAACCAGCTTTGCGACTAGGAACAAATCTTGATTTGGTATACGAGTAAAACCTGCAAATGCGATCTCGAAGAACCCTCGGTCGTGTCCATAGAATTTTATTGCTTCATACCCGGAGTCTTTGTAATGAACGGCGATTCTGTTTAGAAGCATTTTGGCTAGGGCAAGATTGCTGTTCCTGACCATTAGTTCGCAAATTGTTCCTGCGCCATCGTGTTCGATCGTCACCGCCATCGCTGTGATTTCGCCCTTTTCCATACACGTGAAATATGTTGGTTTAAATGTGGGGTTTTGATCATAGCGCCAACTGAGATACTGGGAGTCTTTCCATAGAGAGATTATTTCCTGTTTGCGAATGTGTTCCCAAAATCGTTCGTACTCAGCAGGAACTGTGTTCGTGACACTAATGGCAGTGCCCTTCGGAATCCATGATTGTAGCAATTGGGATTTTAGCCAGAGTTTGAAACTGACACCCGCAGAATATAAAATCTGAATCCCCGCAGGTAGATGCTTGCTTATACGAAATCGCATTCGATAGTTCTTAACCACTGCGATGTGCTTGTACTTCAGCTTGCCCAGGTTTATCGGAAGCGCGGCTTCGTTTGGAAATCCGAATTTTACAGTGACGCCTATTTCTCGGCACATCGAAACAGCCATATCGACAGACTTCTGGAAATAACCGAGTTTTCGGAAATCCGGATGGACGATCGTATTGGTCGGTTGACCCGCTAAAATCGGCGTGCCCAGGAAGTTCAGCTTGACGCCTATGATTGAGTAACAACAGACGATTTCTCCATCATATGTGCCCACACTTGTGAGGTTCGCATAGTAAGGATTCTCTTCGTTGTTCCAGCGCCAGTCGCGTAAGGTTCGAGTGGTATTGAAAGTCGAATTTTGGAGCTCGATTATTTTTAGGGCATCATCTGCGGTGCAAGCGCGAATCGCAATTCGATCGTGTTCGACGATCAAAGGTTCTTTCTCGCTAAGTTCTGGTTGCTTGCTCAAGTGAAGTCTACCCGTGTCCTGAGTCGATCTTACCAGGTTGCCGGGAGTGGCACACGCATTAACGGTTAAGGGAAAACACGCTACTGCCAGGCTATGGGGCACAAATGATAGAATCAGAGGGTAAGCGGATCCAGATATTGCAATCGATCGTCAGTACTGCATAGTCATTTGAAACCAGAACCACATTCAGTTCCAGAACCACAGATTTCCACATCGCAGCAGACCCTGGTGCAGCCGGTGCATCGCGCGTTTGAATCTGGTGACGTCGAGCAAATTCTCGCGCTTCAGAATCAGACATTCGGAGCAAAACGTACGCACGAGGACTGGAAATGGAAGAGCGTTGACAACCCTTATCTTCAAAATACCGGCGTAGTCGGAGTGCTCGATGACAAAATTGTCTCGTCCTACACGATCGTGGGAGTCAAGCTGAATGTTCTCGGTTCGCCTCTGCTGGTCGGACACAGCACTGATACAGTTATAGATGCCGGATTGCGAGGACAAGGTTACTTTCAATTTCTCTTTGACTTCGCGATGCGTTACGGCGAGAGTATTGGGTCTCATGCGGCTATAGGCTTTCCCAACGAGCAGGCTATAAGAACAAATCTGAATCAAGGTCAAATTAATCCGCTAGTCGTCGTTAAAGCATATTCGCAACGTCTGTTTTTTCCGCGTAAAGCAGGAATTAAGAACAACCTCGTCGGTTTTGTTTTCAAAAATTGGATTCAAGCACGTCTGTCCGCGAATTCGTATCGTCTGAAAATTGCGGTTGGACCGTCAGTCAAACTTCAAAAGACCACTATCATTCCCGATGGTTACGAAGATCTCTGGAATCAGGTAAGAAAGCGGGAGATCGTTTCTTTCTGGAAAGACACTGAGTACATGACTTGGCGATACGACAAAAATCCTCGTTGGAAAGCTGACTACTTTTGCGCCTTCAAAAATGATGTACTTCGAGGAATAGCTGTTCTTGTCAGGAAAGGCAGCATCGCTTACATAACAGAATTAATGGTGCGCGATCTGGATGTTGATCTTGGTCGCCTGCTGCTTAGTGAGATCTTGCAGCACTCGTTGAATACGGGCACCGAGGTCGTTAAATTTTATGGTCACGATCGAGGATTTTTCGAACTGGTTTTCAACGAGTTCATGCGTCAACCATCAGAAGACATCGTTTTCATCGGCGAGATCTATAACGATCTACTGCGCGACCTTTGTCAGCAACCCCTTAATCTTTGTATCACCACTGGCGATACCGATGCCTCGTGGTAGCTACCACGAAGCAGATCGGAGATTGTGCAAATAAGTCCGAGTCAGTTTTTAGTACCTTCTAAAACCTTCAACATTTTTGACCAGGCTTCTTCTCTGGCTTTTCGATCTGGTTCTGTCGCGTCCGGCGCTTCGCCAGCGCGCATGAAGCCGTGACCTGCATCTGTGTAAATTTTGGGTTCGTAAACCTTGGACGCTTCTTTCATTTTTGCAGTGGTATCTTCTACGGTGCTAGTTACGCGATTATCTTTCTCACCGTAAAATCCATAAACAGGACACGCAATCTTGCTCACGTCATTGAGACTGGCGTTTGGAGTGCCGTAGAAAACGAAACCAGCCTTGAGGTTTTTATTGGTGGTTACGGCTAGCCAGGTTTGGGTTCCACCCCAGCAGAATCCGGCGACTGAAACTCTGCCGTTCGCGGATGGAATTTTTGACCCATACTGGGCAACTGCCAGTAAATCGCTCGAAACCTGCTCACGGGGCAGTGATGAGACGGCTTTTCTCGTTTCGTCCACACTCGAATACTTTGACGTTTCTTCGCCAGGTTTTCCAGAAAGTAAATCAGGTGCAATTGCGATGTATCCTTCGGCGGCCAGTTCGTCACAAACCTCTCTGACCCAGTCGCTCAATCCAAAAATTTCATGGATTACGACAACCACGCTTGATTTCTTTTTACTCTCCGGGTATGCGACGAAGCATTTGATGTTTCGGTCATCCCTTTTGACATCGACCCATTCGAGATGCCGCGAGGATTTTTCTAGCTTCGCCTTTGCCCAATCTTGAGCGTCGGCAGTCGGACAAACGATTAGACTCAAAAAGAGTACGGCTGCGAAAATCTTAGTCACAAAATTTCTCCTGGTAACCGCAATATTGCAATTCAATAGCAAGACTTTGCGCATACAGCGCGGGTTTTGTGAGATTGTAGCTCCTTTTCCCAAACACTGTTGTGCCACGGCTACCATGTCAATAGGCGGGCTTTTAGATTACAGAAATAGCCATCCGTAATACCATTACGAATGGGTTGCTCCTGTCGAGTTGTTATCGAAACCTGTGGAAGGCATAAAAACCGTAAGATTTAAAAACAACCCAGCGCCCCAGATCCTTCGAGATAGGCTCGTCATCGGAATCTGTGTTTGCATCTCGTTGTTGTTTTTGTCTTCACAACAAGCAAACTGTGAGGATGGAGAGCAGTTAGCCGAAGCCAAAACAACTGAGCGTGAAAACTTCCAGAGCATAGTGGCAGTCGACAAAGCACTCTATCTCGAGTTGATCAAACTTTCCCGATTCAATATTTTATTTCACCTCAAGGCAAACGAGCATCAGAAGTGGCGTTCCTTTACCTATCCCTTGGGACGCGAATCCGGAACTGCCGCCAGCTGTGCGGGTACAGTGATCGATCTCAATCAACAAGCCAGGAATTTGAACCATCCCAGAGGAATTTCGAGGGGGGCGATTAAGAATGGTATCGCGTGCAATATCACCGGTAGTGCGATAAGTGGCTGCTCATCAGGATTGGAGCTTGCACAAAACTCGTGGGTGATGTGGCAAGCCCGCAAGCAGGGCTACTCACCAAAGGAGTCCGTTGAATTTGTCAGAAGTGTGGTTAATAAAACGGATTCTTTGCTGGTCGAACGAGAACGATTGAGTGCGCTTGAAACTGAGCCACCGAAGCGTCGAGTGCGCGAGTTGGAAACTGCGTTATTGAAACGAATTCGGAATCAACTACTCTTCGAGTTTCGCACCTGGAGCTGTCATTCGCGCGATCAAGCCTGGCGAGAAAATACGTTCTTCGCGATTGACTCTGCTCAAAGTTTTTTACGAATGACTTCATCCATACTCGCACGAAAGGCCTTGCAAGACCCGGATCTGGCTAGTGGATCGATCGTGTGCGCGATTGTATCTAATTCCGCCGCCACGATAAATCCAATCTTTCGGAACATCGTCGGTCACACGGTCTACAAATATCAGGCTGCTAAACTCGCTAAAGAATTTCCAGTCGAGCGTCCGGTAATGCCTCCCGGAATGTCGCATGAAGAGCTGAAGGAATTGCAGGCCAGTCATTCAATGGACAAACAGCACGAAGAATTGCTTGCCAAGGCTCTCCTGCTCTATGACCGTTCCGAAAGGATCGACGTCAATTTAGATCGTGAAACGAAAGAGATTGCGCGCTATCGCCAGATTGCACAGCAGCAATCAATATCGGGACCTATTATTGGATTGTCAGGTTTAACGAGTTCGGTATTATCTGCGGTTGCATTCTTTGGTTACAGGCAAGAACCAAAGGTCGGAATCAGGATTGGTTTCCCCGGAAGAATCACAGGGGTGTCAGGTCAGGCATACGCTCTTTTGAATACGCCGTACACCGTATTAAGTGGCATGCGAAAGAATCGCCGTTTGCGTAAAAACGGTCAACTTCCTGAACAAATCCTCAACGAGCGCCTGAAAAATCTCGACACGTTCGAGGCTCAGGTGCGCGCCCTTCAACCAGAGTTGTGATTTACTGCTGACCTACTTTGACACCAATAACAGAACCGCTCAAAATGATTTCCACTCGGCGATTAGCCTGGCGACCAGCGGCGGTGCTGTTGTCTGCAATCGGATTTGATTGACCGAGACCTTTCGATGATATCGTGCCTGCAGCCAGACCCTCGGTGATCAAAAACTGTCTTACACTGTCTGCTCTTTGCTGCGACAGAATGTTGTTTCTTGCCACGGTGCCTGTGGTATCAGTGTAACCTTCAATCGCCAGGTTGAGCCCTGGATGCGCTTGAATGATACCGGACAATTTCGCGAGTTTGAGCTGAGCATCTTTGCTCAATGCAAATTTTCCAGTTTCAAAAAGCACGTCGGCCATTTTCACGACCAGACCTCTTGGGGTGTCTGTTGTTTGCAGAACTTCGTTCAACTGTTTCAGCAGAAGCGCTCGGAGAGCGACTGTCGCGGCCTGGGCTTGAGCGGCTGCCTCTGCTGCGGCATCTGCTTTGGCTTTGAGCGCGGCTTGTTCTGCCGCTGCAGCAGCTTGTTGTTCTGCCGCTTCTTGTGCGGCTTTGGCCGCTGCTGCGTCCGCTTCGGCTTTTTGCTCAGCTGCTTTGGCCGCAGCTTCTGCTCGCATTTGTGCTTCTCTTGCTTCTGTTAGTTCTTGCTGGCGTTTGGCTTCTTCCGCCGCGCGAGCTTCCGCTTCAGCCTTGGCTTTAGCCGCAGCAGCTTCCTTCTCTTTCTCGATTCGCTCCTCTTCTTGCGCTTGGGCAGTGACGGCGCGAGCATCCTCTGCGAATTGAACCGTTTGTCGCGCTGCGGTCAAGATTTGATCTTTCTTCGCCTTTTGCGAAAGTGCATTCTCGGCTAGCTGCAAACTTGTTTCTGCTTCTTGCAAAATTCTTGGCGCGTATTTTTCTGCGCCTCGTGATTTCGCGATCAAAACGGCATTTCGTGCCTCGTACATATCGAGCGGAGTCTTTTTGAGATCCAGTGTCAGTGCCAATGGGTTTCCTACCGGTGCATACTCACCACGTTTCATCAGCTTGTAGCTGTTGTCGGGATAAATTTGACCGGTTGTGTTTTTGTTTTGCAAAACGATAACTTCACTTGGCATGCGCACTGCGTAGTACGGTTCTGCCGTGACGATCAGCGCGAATGTCTGTGATTGTGATGAAACACTGAGTCGACCTGAGCCATGTTCGTTGATCAAAATCTCGCCGAGATTTGTGGTCGTTCCATCAGGAGTGACGGTCCATAAAACGTATGTAAGAAATTCAGGTCCAAGAGTAGTGGGCTGCGGCAAATTGTTGACATTGAGATCGAGCCTCGTGCCCTTGCCCTTTGCATCGATAAACACTTCGCCGTTGGCTTGGGATGCGTGCTCAGTTCCAGCCATCGAGACCTTGGAGGTTCCGGTCCCGAGAGCGTAACCGAACGCTGTGATAGTGCCATTGATGACATTAATAGCCGGCTCAGGCTTTTGTGATGATTGAGCTGAGCAAATGCTCACACTCGACGCCAGACAAACTATTGTTGCTATCAGATTCCAATTGCGATTCATGAAGGTGCTCCTAGGGTTTCTAATACCGCGTATCGATGACGACACCGCTTACGATGTAAAAAGCCAGACTCCGATAGCCCTGCTACCGGTGGTAACAGATACTGTAAGGCAGATACGTCTAAAATGGTTTTTTAAGGCACAGTTGTAATATGCTCTGTTACATTATGCGTGGTCGATCGAAATTCAGTCGTCGATTGAAAAGCACTGTATATAGTGGCATTAAACCTGGAGGTCAGAGAACGCGATATGAATGTCCGACCGACAGACGAACTAATTTCACTCGCCGAAGTCGAAGACAACAATTTCGATGCAAACGTCAGACTCCTCCCTGACGTTCTTTTCGCCTTCGATGAGTTGTTTCGCTTGCATGCCACATTTACTTCGCTGCTTGAACCTTCCGTAATCGAATTAGGCGAAACTGCATATGTTGCCGTCAGCAACTTCGTTCAGTTGATTGCGCAGGATCTGCTGAAGGGAATGTGTAATCTTTGCAAAGGATACTTGACCGATTCGACGTTTCACACGAGAAGGGCTGTAGAGGCTGCTGCGTCGCTAATTGAAATCGTCAAAAACCCGAACAAAGCGGAAATTTGGAAATCGATGGAAGCGGAGGAACAGATCGCCAGGTATGTAAAAACTTTTGCGACTTACAAACTAGTGAAAAGTAATTTGTCTGAAGCCGTGGTGAAGCAATACGAAACACTTTGTTTGTCTGTACATCCATCGGCGCTATCCATGGCACATAGAACCAAATTTAGTGAGAATGGAATCTGGTCAATCCAATTTTTTGACGTGCAGGATATTCGTGAAATACCCTACATGAAACGCGCGATTTTAAATCTGCTGACCACACACCGACTGATTCTCAATGATATGGCCGCGGTTTTTGAATCTGCGCCTTCCTTCGACTCAGAATCCTATAATCGGTATTCTCAACGGGTTTTTGTCATCTGGCGCGAGGTGGTCGAGACGTTGCTGGAGTCGGGAGAGATTTCGTTTGATGAACAAGAAAATTAAACGCTCGGGACAGGGAGAAGCGAATCATCCTTCGCAGGACATCGCCTAATTGAAACAGAAAAGCGATTCCTACAGTACACCATATACGGTGTCACTTCGGAATCGCTCTTTTATACGATCAAATTGAACGAGGACGATTAGTCCTTTTTGTCTTTCTTGTCGTCGTCATCGTCATCGCTGTCATCCTCGACTACGACGATCGCACCGGTGTTTGCATCGAGACGAACTTTCTTCTTCTCACCAGCTTTTCCATCTGTTGGTTTGATCTTGATGTCCCAGAAAAGTCCGGATTTGCGTTTCTCGATATCAGCATCGAGCACTGTGCCTGGAACTTTCTTCAAAGCAATCGCTTCGGCTTCCGGTCGCTTGATTTTCGCGGTTTTACCGATTTTGTTTTCGCCATCGGCATAGGCAGCGTTCACTGATATAAGCAATGCCGCTGCGGTTAGAAATAGTCTCTTCATCACCACTCTCCTGAATTCGCATCGTGTGATCGGTGCAAGATTCTATTCGACGGACGTTTGTCGAGTCAAGAAACAACAGCAGTTTTGGTGTCATTGCTCACAATTGTCGATGCCTGAAATGTATCCAATCTATGCTTATCGACTTCCTCTTGAATACGCGAGAATGATTGGCCGATAGCTGAATTCCGCACGGTTGCAGTGGTAGAAACCTGAGGGCATTTCTGGTTAGAGTCTACGTAGATTAATGGATTGGCTAATTTTGATGTCAAGCGTGACATTCTCTAAGCTCCTTCGCAAAAGTTTGGTTGCCCTGCTTTGCTGCCTTTTGTTGCAACCATGTTTCGTTTCTCTGCCGGCAACAGCTGATAGCAATCCTCTTCTGACCGAGGACGCGGCAGCAATGGCCGACATTCTTGGAGTGCGCGATGACGCGGAGCAGATTATCACGCTCCGCAAGGGTGGTGACCGATCGGATGGTACCCGCAATCAGCTTGCAGTGCTTCGTTCTCGCGTGCTTCGAAAGATTTTCCAGGGTTTGCTTGAAGTTCAAAACGGCGAGAATAAACTCGAAGTCGAGATAGCATACACCTACGATGTGCTGGCTCGCGCACAGCGTAAGCAAAGTACGGTCAACGAACTGTTCAACATCGCCAACTTCTTGCAGTTTGGGACGCTCTACACAATCGAGCCATTTTTGCGAATTCACAAGAAGTTCAATAATTCAGCGATTTTAACGTGCGTCGGAGCTGGACTCGGTCTCGGATTGCCGATCATCAATATCTGTTACAACAAGTTCGCGAAGGCTTCAAACCTTACACCGCCGGCTTTTCTTTCTCATTTAATCGATGGTAAGCCGGTCGATGGTGCCAACATGCCACCACTGGTGATGAAATATCTCGACCAAAAAAGTCCAGGTTCTGCTCTTACACGAAGAGAAGCTTTGAATGCGGTCTGGAAACAGCGGTATCACGCTGACATGGCAAAGAAAGAAACTCTCGCTGGAATCAATGACGGCAAGCCGAAAAGCACTGGTGTGTTAAACAATCGAATTGTTCTGCTCTGGTCTCTATTCACAACCATCCAACAATTTGACAGCGATCTTTTGTCTTTGTTGCAGCAAGTGAGAGACGATAGTTTAATCACCAATGCGGAAGCAACGACGAGTACGCGTATTTCGACTACAGGATTGACTGGCGGTGCGGCGCAAGCAGCTAGGCTTCTTGGTTTGGAACGCGTGGTGTCTGAACTTAAAGAGGTCAGCGCTGAGAATACCGACAGCGTTCGTAAGATGGAATTGCAAGTTGTGTTTCTTGAAACTTTGATTGCGGGCTGTCTGGAGATGCAACTCGCGGCAAATCGCTGCCAGTCGGAAATGAATTATCAAATCGATGTGGTGCTCGCTCAGCTTCTGGCGAGACGTGGAAAGTTTTTGCAAAAAACATACGAAGCCAACTTCATTCAAACAAATACTTTTGGTGCCATTGCCGGATACAGTTATTTGAAACACAACACAAACACCGGCAATGAGATGTTTGCGATCGGCAACGCAATTGGAATCGGCTTAACTACCGTGTCGCTGATCGCTACTCACGGTGGATGGCGCAAAAACACGACCGAACCCAATTCGCTTGCCGCCTTCTTTGAACTCGAGGGAAAAGGCAAGTATGGTTTTTCACCGCTCATGTGGAATTATTTGAATTCACCTTCACCGGATTCTCCAGGAAAAACCAGGCGTCAATATTTAAAACAGATCTGGACGGATAATCAGGTGGCAAATACTGATTTGAAGAAACCTGGCAATCTGGAGAAGCTAGGCAGTATGCCGTCCTGCAAGCGCGACACGATCAAACTCGTTAGTAATAGAATTGCATTGTTGAGTTCGTTGCGTGACCAACTTATGCAATTCGACTCCGACATTTTGGATTTGCATCGCCAAGTTTGGCCAACGGCGGTGGCTTCAGAACCAACTGAAGAAGTGATAGCAGGTTTGCCTCTCGATGCGCGAGCCAAGAGTGCTGCGCAGTTGCTCGGAATGCACAACATCATCGCCACTTCACTCAATAATAAAACCGATCAGTTTTCGAAACTCATGGTGACTGGAACGATTTTGGAAGGTTATCTGGAAACCACAGCTGATGCTAATCTTCTGGGTCAGCAGATTGTCAAAGAGAATCAAGTTTTAAGTCGAATGACAAGGCAGCGAGACGCAGCGATCCAATTCACAAACATCGCTAACTTCTATCAGATCGGAATTCTTGGTGACGTATTCGATGGTGTGGGACTCTCGAAAAATCAGAGCAGAGCTTTGTCTGCTAATCGAATAAACATAACGACCGGATTTCTAGTGTCATCCCTTGCGCTAGCCGCTGCTGCTGAGCGTCGTGGTGGATTCCGCCCCGGCAAAGCGCCACCGAATGCATTGAGCGTCGCATTCGCTAAGAAATCCGATCGCATCAAGTTTTCACCCGTAACAATCCGATATTTGAATTCGGTATCGCCAATTGCAAAAGACAATTTGACGAGACGAGAAGAGTTGATGAAGTACTGGAAAGAATCAAAAGTTTTGAGCGTGAATATAGAGCCTGACTCGATGAAGCAAAAACTGGCTGCGGAAGGCGAAAAGCATCATTGGTGGAATGAGTCGATCAAGTTAATCAACAATAGAATCTTCATGCTGTACGATTTGCGCGCTATTCTTCGAACCAGCAATAACGGTTTTGGAGAACTATTGGGCGCTGTCGACTAACAGTCGTTTAATCGTAATCGCGAATTCATCCTCCATGGGTGGACAGCATACGATCCTGACTTAGGGCTGAGCGACTACTGACCTTTTGGAATACGTTTAACATAAATATCAAAATTTGGCGCGATGTTGCGGCTCTGAAACTTGTAGCGATTTGATTCAGAAGATAGAACAAATTTTTGCTTGGGAAGGATTTCATACTTTCCACCCTTCTTTTGAAACTGCTCATCTGGCGCAATTTCGACCATCAGTTTCTTTGTCTGTTTGTTCCAAAATTTTGCAGTGCTGAGAATGTAGGAAAACGAATAATCCTCTCCAAACGGAACGAAGCTTTTGTAGGAAACGGTCAAGTTCTCTGATAAGCCCTGTGGAAGTGGAATTTCGAATGTATACCAGACGAGACTTTGTCCTGTTAAGGTTTCGTCGTTTTTTAGAAATGCTAACCGTTTCAATACGCTAAGGCAATGCGCGATTTGTTTCTTTGAAAGTTTCTTTGATTTCTGAAGAGCCGTGTCGGCTGATTTTAAAGTCTTTCCGAGTAAGCTTAAATCTACGAAGCTCGAGCTTTCCGGCAATATTTTTACTACGCCTGCGGTCTGCAGTTCTTCAATTACGCCGCCGAGTGTTTCTATGGGAAAAATCATCGGTCTTGGTTCGCTTGATTCTTTAACTTCAAGACTTTTACTACCATACTGTGCTTTGAGAGAGATAAGTCCGCCATAGCTGCCACCAGCCATTTGCGAGTACACTATTATCGGAAAGCCCACTTTAACAGTCGTCGCCTTTCCTGATTTATTTTCAAACTGGTACTGCGCGCGGTACCGAACGCATGGTACATCCATTGTGCCACCACCTGGCGCGAAAGATGGAATGGAATCTTTTTGTCCGTCTTCGATCAGTAGATTCTCTTCAGCGATCGAAATTCCTGATACGAGTTTGAGCCGGAAGGGCAGGAGTGTGCTTCCCGGACTGCCGATCGGTGTGGGGTTGGCGGTTACCGGTGAGGTCCCGAACAGTATCATCGCAACTGTTGCGATTACCTCTAATGATGGTCGAAGTTTTTTCATTTCCTGCCCCGCCAGCTACGGAGTTCCATTCGTAGCAAGCCATTGCATCGTGATGACCATAATGAGATATCCGACAGCAAACCCGCCTACGACCCAAATTACCGTTAGTATCGAACTCTTAAGCGATGACCTTTGTTTCCCGGTTAGATGAAACTTCGCTTTTCCTACTTGTTGAATTCTTACCAGATCTTGTTTGAGCTCGTCCGCACTTTGATATCGATCGTCAGGATTCTTCTCAAGGCAGCGGCCAATCACGGTCTTCAGGGGTTCCTCCAGAATGCTGATATCGACGGGAGTTGAAACGTGTTTACTAAACATCTCTACTACTGTAGCGCCATCAACTGGAAGCTTGCCGGATGCTGCCAGATACATCACACATCCAAGTGCATAGATATCGGCACGGGCATCAAGCGGCTTGGCAAGACATTGTTCGGGACTCATGAATAGCGGTGTGCCGACTATGTTGCCGGAAATAGTCAGGGCTTCCTGCAATGCGGTCTGGTCTCGATAAAGTTTTGCCATTCCGAAGTCAACCAGCTTTACGACGATGTCACCGTCAACGGTGCTGAGCATAATATTCGAGGGTTTGATATCTCGATGTATTATTCCCTTCGCGTGTGCATGCGATAGACCCGATGCCACCTGGATAAATACGGTCAAACAGGTCTCTAAATCCAGGGGACCATTTTCCTTGATGCGAAGTGCCAGGTTGGTTCCTTCGATATATTCCATCACCAGATACGGTGCTTTGGTTTCCGGAGTTCCAAAGTCGAAACTTTTTACGATGTTCGCACTGCTCAATGCTTTGATTGTCTGTGCTTCCTGAACGAATCGTTTTCTCGACGTATCATCGTCCAGAAGCCTTGGCAGCAGCACCTTAACCGCCAGGCGCTGTCCTGTTTCCTTATGTTTTGCTTCGAAAACAGCACCCATTCCGCCGGAGCTAATAAGCTTGAGATTAGCCACGTAATCAGGCAACACCAAGTTGGCAGGAAGGAGATCCTGGTCAGTAATTGCAAACTGATCTTCGGGCTTTGGTGTCTTCATCAAGTCAGCGGACAAAAATTAGCGAGATGAGAACATTCTACCCGCTGACCTCTGAATCCTGAAATTTATTGGTCCGTCAGGGTTTAACGCCCGGAGTCTCGGTCGCAGGTTCCGATGGCGCAGTCGTTGATGTCGGCGTGGCGCTGGTTTCTGGTGTTTTAACGGTTGGCGGTGTGTCGCCGAGCTTTGCCATGCGTTGTTTTACTTCGGGCGATCCGACGCCGGATGTGCGCTGACAGACCACTAAAGCACTTCGCATATACTTTTCCGCTTCCGCTTTCTTACCGGCTCGGGTGGCCAGGGCGGCCGCTCGGTCGTATGATTTGAGCACTTCGCCGTCTCCTGGTCCATAAAGCTGCTGTCGTTCGGCTGCAAATGCCGCGAAAAGCGCAGCGGCCTCGCCGAGCTTGCCGGTTTTTTCCATTTGTGTGGCGAGCTGGTACTTATTTCCGGCGGACTGTCCCAGCTTGTTTTTAAGGGTTGATGCCGAATTCGAATTGAGTTGTTTCGCTTTATTGGTTCCAGCTGCCGCGCCCACTCCAGCCCCAAACCCGCCGGCTCCTCTGAGCCCAGCTGCATCCACGAATCCTTGCGCCAAAACCGGGGCACCCGTGCTAAAAATCGAGATAAACATTGCAGCTGCCACTGCATGAAGCCCTTGTTTCATCGTCTCTCCTCGCCAGAGTCCACGTAACGGTTATTCCCTACCTCGAAGAATCGTTATCGACCGAACTATTGGAACGGCGAGCAGAGACCGCGAATTTAAAGGTCACACAGTCAAAATCTCGAGGTTAAAAAACGCCAGAGATCGAAACCGAATTGGAAAAGGCCCCTTCGTCGAACAATCCGTCGATGGATTCTTCTGCAGGCCCTTGTTGTTTGGGAACGTTCAAGTAGTCCGAAGTGGATCTCTTTGGTTGCGGTCTATCGTCCGGTGCTTCCGGCAGCCCTTGTTGCCATGTTGGATCGAGTCTCAGAAGCTGTTTAGGATCAGTCGTCGAGAGAAATGCTTCCAGTCTGTTAAACGTGTTTGACGGTGTGCCACCGCCCCTGGTGTCGTGCGTTTTATCAAACCATTGTCTTTCCTTCTGGAAAGTTGTGTGCTGTGTGGCGGCCGGCATCTCATGCAATGTCTTTCGCAATGTGGGTTTAACGACCGGCAGTTCGGACACCTTTTGAACTTCTTCTCCGTTGAGAATCGCCTGTTGCACTTGAGCCACTTTTTCAGCGCTGGTAGTTTCATCATTTATATCTAGTGTTTTTTTATCACCAGAACATTTGCAGATTCGTCCAATGCGCGCCATGATGCGTGATATCAAGTCTCGTATTTGATCCATAGTAAACCTCCCCGGAACCCAAGAAATTCCGGCAAGAATGCAATTAATTGACTATATGACTGTTTTTATTACTATCCACGCGAATTCAATTGCGCAATCACTCTTTCGGGGGATGTTGACACCCGCATACAACACCTCGCTGTGAATAGCTGTCAGTCATGGTTCTTCCCCGAATAACGGGTGATTTAAATTTGTGTATATTGCGTTTTCGTTAAGATCTGGGCTGAAGAAAGCAAGTTTGAATTTTGGCAATTGCGGCTCCCTGTCTGCAACTTCGACCAGGAGCAACATTGAACTCGTCCTGGAATTTGCTCCTGGCTCTGCCGATTTTGCAAATTTACGTGGCGTTATTAGAAAGTGTGCGCAGGAAAACCAGCACGATAACCAGTATTCCGATGATTATGAGCGCGATTGTCGCCACCGTTTGTCGTTTCTTTCTTTGTTCCTTTTTGATCATCATGCGTGTTTGTCTGAGTTCATCCGCTTCTCGTTTGGCTTCGAAATCGTAAAGCTCGGCTAGAGATTTCTTTGGCATGTTCTTTGGATTCGTCTCATCGACTGATCGTTGTTTATTTAAGATCGACTCGGGCAGCGTATCCGGAGGATTGGCTGAATGAGTGCACGTATACCAAAACTCAAATGCTTCTCTAAGATCCGCAGCGGAATGCCACCGCTCAGACGGATCAACCTGGAGGCATTTGAGAATGATCTGGTCGAAAATTCGGCCGCACGGCAAGCGACGCTCTACCTCTGCTATTGCTGCGGGTTTAACAAGCGGCGAGCAATGCGCGGCCAAAATATCTCTAATCGAACCTCTGTAGTATGGCGTCTTCCCAACCACCATTTCGTACGCAATGATACCGAGGGAGTAAATATCGGAGAGCGTCGTGGGAGTTTTTCCCAGGCACTGCTCGGGGCTCATGTACAGCGGCGAACCGACTGCTCTTCCTGATAGCGTAATGCGTGCTTCACCAGCATTTTTCGCAATTCCGAAATCGAGAACCTTAACGATGATGTCGTCAGTTCCCGGTCTCGTCATCAATATGATGTTGCTGGATTTTAAATCGCGATGAACAACGTTCGAGCGGTGTGCATAAATCAGCGCATCGCATAGCTGAAACATAATCGTGGCAATATTTTCAGACCCTGTAATCCGTCCATCCATCTTGATCAGTTCTTCTAAACTACAGCCTTCCGCTAATTCCATTACCAGGAAAAACTGTCCTGATTTTGCGCCGACAAATTCTAGAAATTCGACGATATTTGGATGATGCAACGAGGAGTGATTGCGAATCTCTCTGGAGAAGCGCATGATTCCTTCTGTTGAGTGTAAGGAAAGCTTTTTGAGAGCCACTGGTCGCCCAGTTGAAATTTGTCTTCCACGATAGACGACAGCCATAGCTCCACGCCCTAGTGTGTCTTCGATTAGATACTTCTCGTCGACAGTCGCGCCAATAAGTACGTCCAGAGCGGGTTCTGTGGCTTCGTCGTATTGAATCGGTATGCGCGGTCCGTCAAGGGATGTCGCATCGGCGCCGTTCACTTCTGACGACGACATCGATTGCGTTGAGTGCTCCCGCTTATATTTGGAATCTTCGAACATCGGACCAGCCGGAGAGTATGGCAGTGTTTACGTTGCACGGTTCACTTATTGATGCGGTGACGGCGAAAGGCATACCTCGGTCTTCTGGAATTTGCTAGGCTAATCGGATCAATTCTCGGAGGTAAGTTCCGTTCGCACGGTCCGTGATCTGATCGTGATAGCACGGACTTGTCACGTCTATGCCTCAAAACAAGCCCCTGCTCGCGGTCTGGGCACCGAATGGCTTGAGCGTTTTGAAATCTCACTGAAAGATTTCTGCAAGATGAAGCTCAGGCAAACGCATACGCGTGCTGCCACCAGTGGCGGTATCGTCTGTAGTGAACGATCAGGCTTTTAGGCTGGGCTGCAAAACGTTTAACGCAGGCAGCTGATTTCCGTCCAGGAAAGTCTCTAGTTGATCGAGAGAGAACTGCAGTCCCGAATAGAACTCGCCGAAGTGTCCGTATTTCGCACTGGCTTCATCGAAACGCATTTCGTAAATCAGCTTTTTGAAAACGAGCGGATCGTCGGCGTAAAGGTCGACACCCCATTCAAAGCTATCGTATCCGATGGAACCGGAGATGACTTGAGTGACCAGACCGTGGAAGGTTCTGCCGATTTTTCCGTGTTCGAGCATCAACTTGGAGCGTTCTTCGTAAGGCAACATAAACCAATTGACCTCTTCTCCTCGCTTCTTATCCATAGGATAGAAGCAAACATATCGACGCTGCGGGATGCGAGCCCACAGGCGACCTGCATGGTGAGGAATTTTTTCTTGCTCTTTCAAAAGGTCATCAAATGCCTGGTTCCATTCTTGAGAGCTGGGTTTGAGGTTTTGTTCGCTTAGCGCCGCATGAATCTTCGCCGTGGCGTCATAGAGACCGAGTTCCAGAATTGAGACATAAGAGGTGGATTGGGCAAGATATTCGGTCAAACGGAGCTTGTCAATAACCGTTTGGGCATGCGCCAGTCCATCATAGTTCTTGCTGTAGTGGGTAATCATCAAATCGGCGCGATGACCGACCATTTGTGCCAGACCGACATCCGTATCTTCGTTGCCCTTGAGTTTTTCAAGTGCCGAATGTGCCTCTCTGACGAGTTCTGAGCGCTGGCTCTGCGGCAACAGGTCCCATGTCAAACGGTCGAAAGCGAACATCTGGTGGAGTATCCACCAACTGTCCAGTGATTCGGGAACATTGGGATGGCGCATGGAATTGTCTCCTTGAAACTGTGCCGGCGCCTAATAGACTACTACAGACCTCGCCGAAACGCTTCGCTACTGGGTTGATCTAACAATGCTTTGTAATATGTTCTTTCATCGTGTGTCCTGAAAGGTTTTGCCAATCATGATACCTTTGTGGCGAGTAACTGGCTGAGCGTTTCCCTATCAGAGCAAACGCTTGAGATTGATAACCGACTCTTCTGGTTTAAGGTGTTATGAACAGAGTATTTCTATCGTTCGTTTTGGTCGCACTGGTGTTACCGATTAGCGCTTCGACTTGCTTTGCGCAGAACACTCGCTTCGATAAATACCAGGAGTCAGGGCAGCAAAACTTCGACTCAGGCGACTTTGTCAAGGCGGAAGCGAACTTTACGAAGGCGCTGAAAGAACTTGATACTGCCGGCACCACTTCCGATCAGAAGTATGCGATTACGCTGAAGCGACTGGCGCAGTCTTGCCGTCATAATGAAAAATACGGAGAAGCCGGAGGTTATCTCGACCGTGCGATTACGGTTTGCAAGTCAATCGGTTTTAACGATCCTGAGATCAATTCGGAATATGCCGAATTGTCCAAAGCGTGCAAGATTGTCGATTTGGAGAAACTGGGTCCCGGTTCGGCAAACACGCTCAAAAGCAATTCGGCTGTAATCACTCTTGTTAAATCTGGTTCGGGTTTCGCTGTTCGCATACAGATGCCCGCACGTTTCGAAAAGTCTTTGAATAGCGATAAGATCGACCAAATGGGTCTGGAAAAGGAATGTACTTTCAATTTGAATGAAACCTCTGATGGTAGTGTTCAAGCAACGGACATTAAGGGTTTCAAAATTCATTCGGTGGAGAAAGGGATGTGGGTCAATCTGCTTGGCTGCACGTTTGGTCCAGCGAATGCTGAAGGGAAGCACGATTCCGTGATTAGTGCCGGAAAAATGGGTGTGGTGAAAAACGTCAACACGACAATTTTGCCTAAGACGTTTGAACCGGTCGCAGGGCTCGTAGAGTCCATTCATGCGATGGGGCAGCCGGTTTCGCCACCGCTTGCGATTGCAGGAACGCCGTCTACGGAGTCGGTGTCGCCTCCAGCGAGCTCGCCAACAGCAGTGTCGTCTCCAGTGGGCGAGTCAGCGTCAGGTGCGACCAGCGCAGGTTCGGCAACAGTGGGCTCGACAACAGTAGTTGCGCCGAGCACCGCTAGCGGTAGCGCTGCCGGTGCCGTTGATGGAACAGTCGGTAGTACCGGAATTAATACCGCCACCGATACCAGTTCCAATCCAAGAACCGACCCCAGGTCCGATGCTGGTGTAACTGTGAGAAGCTCTTCAAACGGTAGTGATTCGACAACGCCGCGAGACAATATCGGCACAAACACCGCATCTGGTAGCACGCGTAGTGTCAGAGAAACCAGACCAACTGGTACCGTTTCTGATACTGAATCCGATGGCGGTGTGCTACCAGTTAACAGCACGACTTACACCGATACGGCTAAAACCGCTCCCTCAGCTAAAGAACGGGAAGCCTCTGCCGACAGTATTCGAACCGTCGGGGGTGATTCTCCGGACTCGGTGCGATATGATTCGGCAGGCAGAGTGATTTTAGTGCCGATCGAGAGATCGAATTCGTCGTCGTCATCCACTTCATCATCATCATCGACATCGACATCACCAGCTGCATCGACCTCACCTGCGGCATCGACATCATCCACTCCGTCGACGTTAGCAACTCCAACAACTCCAACAAACCCAACAACTCCAACTACGTCAAACACAAACCGATCAGAATCAGGCGAAGGCTCCCGTCATGCAAGACACCATCATCACGACGATGATGACGACGATGATGACGATGACGACGATGACGACGACGACGACGACGACGACAGAGACAAAGAGCGGGATAAAAGCAAATATTCCGACAAAAAGGATCGAGATTAATCATCGACGTCGAGGCTCGATTAATCATTGAACCCAGCTTAGTTGCTTTGTTGCTTGGCTGTCTGTGGTGGCGTTCCTGATACCATCATGATGCTAAAGCTCTCTGCGACGGCAATCAAACAAAGTAATGCCAGAAGCAGCTTCGCCCATGCTGGTAGCGGTTTTCGATCTACTGATTCGGACGTATCTACGTCATCGTTCGCGTCGTCGCCGGTGAATTCTTCCTGCTGATCGTTCACAAAATATCCTATTTCGTACAACCGTCTGCCGCAAGATTTAAAAGAAGCGATTCAGAATCCATCGGATCGTGGCCAGAATGTTAGCTGTCCGATTCTTTCCCGATTTTACGACATCAGAATCTTGATGCTCAAGAGCATGCCAACCGCAATTCAATTTGACTTAATCTATGAATACCGGTCTCCATAGGTTTTCGGCTTCCCCTTAGATTTCATGGCGTATTACGGTAGCCTCGTCCAACGGTAAGCGACTTCGTTCATTATTGTCCCTGGTTTAATCGAAATCAGTCGTAGTGGGTCGAATTCATAATGACTGTGAGGTTTGCTGGTTTGTTTTGCATCTCTCCGGTTTGTAGCTGCTGCTCTGTTTGTCACGATGTCCTGACGCGTTGTCTGTATTGTAATCATGGTGCGGGCTGCAACTGTTTGTGAGGTCCGTCATGCAACTTACCACCCCACTTGCAGATGTCATTTATTTACTACAGGAACACTAAGATGAGCAAACTTGGAAGTATCCTCCAGCCACGGACTTTGCCGATCTCACAACAAACCATGTTTACTAATTGCAATCCTGAAGTTCCAGCGATGCTCAATGTTTTGCTCAAGTCCTGGCAGAACACTGGAACGCTTCCGATCGTCCACCTCCCAATTTTGGAGGAAGCGCCACGCCCCCAAAATGTCGAAGTTGAACCTGATTCGGTGTCACGAGGCGCTCTGGATGAAGATGATTGTCGCTGGATGTCGCGCCTTGCTGCTGAGTGGCAAGTGGGGCTTGAAACTCTAGTTCCATCGAATGCATCATCCTTCACGATATCGGGAGAATGCTTAATTAAGAAGTGCGATACCGTCTATGGTGCCGCTGAGCGTATGACTCAAGGGCGACCTGAACCCGAAGTAACTGTGTGTTCCGATGAGCCAAGACCCGTGTCCGATGTGCCTCCAACGTACCTGGCAAACAAGTTGCTCGAAGCCGTTCAAAGCGGCGCCGCATCAACAGTCGAGCAGGTTCTTCGATTGATTAACCGGCAGTCCCAATCTAGTGTCGCAGTGCTGAGAGAACTAAAAGAGAATTTGGCTAAACATTCCAGCACACCATTGTCTGTCGACTGGGAAACCGGTTGGGATGCCAATGCTAACTCGTTTACACGGATCAGCTTTACACTTCAAAACGACTGGAGCAAAGGTTCTGGTGTCACCAAACTAGTTATAGGAAGCGATGGTACTACATACGCTACCTTTACTGAGCGATGGAATTCCAATCCAATCTATCTCTCGCCGGACGAGGCGCTCTCAAAAGTAAGAGGCAGCAACCTGAAGCGTCTTCGTGACTTCAACAGGGCTCCGCAAAGGAGTCACCATTCTCTGCCTTCAATGAATACGCTGAAGGCTCCACGACATTTTAAGGCTGCTGGTTTTTAAACCCCGAGCCTCTGCTAATGCGTCATGCTGACCTAAGCCGGCGCACCCGGTTTATTGTGTGATATTAAATTTGATCGGAGACTTTTTGAATTTGCGATCTTTCTGATGCAGCAACTTCTTGAATTTAAAACTGGCAGTGCCGTCTTTCTTGAAATTCATGTTTAACAGCCAAACATCATTGGTGCCAGGATCAATTGCGCAAATTTTTTCGCCGTCGGTGAGGAGCAGAACGGTCCGCTGACTAGAAGCGAGATCCGGAAGATCGATGTTGATGTTGTACTTCTTGCCGTTAATTTTTACCTTGATGAGAGGAGTGAAGTAACTGTCGGATGCTAAAACCGCTGCTGGCTTTTCGTAAGCGATTAGCGGTGTCCAGCGCTTTTGCGCATTCGTCGAGTTTGAACCAAGCTCTGCCGTTTCCAAACACGTCATTTCCACAAAACACTGATGAACCGAATCGTCGATAAACTTCTTCTCGACGTCGAGAACAGCTTTTCGTCCGGATAGTCGAACACCATCCTCGCCGATGCGACCCTGCAATGTCACGTTTTTATCGATCTCAATGGCACCAACCAGCTTTCTTGGAGGCGCATCCATGGCTGCAACCTGATTCTTCAGTTCGATATTTCCGAGCTGTTCGATAGCAGCCTGCAAGTAGGGACTCTCAGCATCGTGAGCTTTGAAGAGTTTGATCGCTGCTTGGTAAAGATTCGACGCCTCCAGCTTTTGCCCGAGCATGCGCCGGCACTGAGCCTCGGCATAAAGCGATTCCGCTCGATATTTCTCATAGCCCTTGTCGAACTGCGCGCCGGACATTTTGAATAATTCCGCAGCTTGAGCGAATTTACCAGCGCTCAGAAAGGCGAAACCTTTCTTGTAGTCTTTGAGAGCTAATTCCGCCGCAGCGACCTGAATTTCCGTCTGTTCCAGCTTTCCTTCCAGCTTTATAGTGCCGGATGATGGGGCGAGATTTTGATTCTGAGCTTCGGAGGTACTCGTGTTTTGCACTTTGGAGACCGGCGGAGCGGCGCCTTTACCGCTTGCTTCGCTGCCGGCGATTCCTGCCGCCAGATTGCTCTTATCTGCAGAGAATGCCTCGTCTGCCAGGCAAAGCGAAACGGCGACAATAGTTGCCGACATGAGTACTCCGCCTTTTAAAAGGTGGCGGAGCGGTAATGTCTTCAAACTTAAGCTCTCCCAATCCATCATTCGATCAATTGTAAGGCTTCAGTCTTGATTGTGGGAGCCTGGCTGGTTTAAATCCAATCCGCCCTCCGGGTTTAATGTCGCGCAAACTGGCTTGAATTCAGTTGAAACGAGCTTGAATTCAAGTGAAACGAGCTTCGCTTTAGTGCTGAAGCAAGGCTCGGTCTTCGTTTTGCTGAATTAATATCGGCGCCAAACCCTCGAAGTACTCTCGAAAGTTGCCATCGAGGATTGCTTGACGTGAATTCGTCGCCTCTCGAATCAGATAACGAACATTGTGAATGGCTGCCAGCGTTGCGCCCGCATATTCTTTTGCGCGAATGAGATGATGCAGATACGCGCGGCTGTGGTTCTTGCACGTAAAGCAATCGCAGTCGATGTCGATTGGTCCGAGATCGTTTTTAAAGGCGCCTGTGCGAACCGAAATTCGCCCCTTTGATGTGAACACACTGCCATGTCTTGCTAATTGGGTTGGTGCCACACAGTCAAACATGTCGATACCGCATCTGATGGCATGGAGAATATCCCATGGGGTGCCGACACCCATTAGATACCGCGGCTTATGTGCCGGCATTAGAGGCGTCGTAAACTTGACTATGCGTTCGATCTCACTTCGCGATTCACCAACGGCGACACCACCGATAGCGTAGCCCGGTAAATCAAATGAAGTCACCACTTCGGCCGATTTTTGACGCAGATCTTCAAACATACTGCCTTGAATGATTCCAAATAATGCCTGTGCATCCTTGCGTTTATGAGTGGCTTCGCAAACTTCCAGCCAGCGATGAGTGCGTTCCATTGCTGCCTCGGCCTCTGAATGTGTGGCTGGATTTTTCACGCACTCATCAAACGCCATGATGATATCTGCGCCAATCGCATTTTGAATTTCCATTGATAGTGCTGGGCTAATAAAATGCGCTCGCCCATCGCGATGATCGCGAAAATGCACGCCGTCATCCGCGACCTTGCGAAATTGGTCCAGGCTGAATACCTGGAAACCACCTGAGTCTGTGAGAATCGGCAGGTTCCATGACATGAACTTGTGCAATCCACCAGCGTTGGCAATGAACTTATGTCCGGGGCGCAAGTACAGATGATAAGCGTTGGAAAGAATGATCTCGGCGCCGCATCCGAGCACATCGGTAAACGTCATAGATCTAAGCGCTGCATTGGTTGCTACCGGCATGAAAACCGGCGTGTTAATGACACCATGGGGAGTGCTCAAACGCCCAGCTCTAGCTCCCGACCACGGACAAACCGCTTCTGTTTCGAACGTGATGGAACTTGTCATTTTGGTTTCCGATACTAAATATGTTGTGCGACAAACTGCAACAGTGCCGGAACCATTAGCTGAATGACACAGATTGCCAGCACCGAGTTTATCACTAAACTAAACCCGCCAGCGGCTTTCGACTTCTTCATGTTTTCCGCAATGCTGGCTCCGAAATTAAGAGCCAAAGCAGTGCCTATACACAGGCTAATTGCAAGAAAGGCTGCCGGAGCCAGCGTGCCCAAGTGCGGACTGAAGACAACGAACAAACCAATTATCGAAGCCAGTAAATAAGCGAAGTAACTACCGATTTTCAGGACATTGTCTTTTGTCCACTTCGCCGCAAACAGCGTCGCCACCGCACTAAAGAACAATGCCACCATTCCGACTGCATCCATCGGTGATGTCGCGTCAAAAATTAGTACCCCGAAGAGCATCAAGAAGTACGACCAGTCGCCGAGCAGCTTTTTTCTAGTAGCCGTTGTCGTTTCTACTGGCAAAGGAGTGGCCTTTTTTATGGCTGTATTCTTCGCAAACTCAGATGCCAGGCTTTGGACCACGGAGTCAGCCGTTATTCGTTTTTTGGGTTGAGCAATCTCGGCGGTTCCGAGCTTGAGCGAACTTTCGGGCTCTACAATTGAGAGTCTATGAGCGAATCCTTTGACGATCGAAAAAATCGAGAAGGTCATTATCAACAGGCAAAACAACTGAATGAGGTGTCCGATCGCTTCTTCCTGCGATTGAAAGCTCAAGAATGTCATAACGATGCAGAAAAAAACAAAGAGGTGTAGCTTTGGGTCGATACTGAGCTTAATCGTTACCTCGTCGCCTTTCGCGAGATTTACCTTCAACTTCTGAGTGGCGCTGGAAATACCTGGCAATATCCGGTGGCGCAGATAAATCTCGTGCTGTCCCTCTGAGAGTTTCAGCGTGCTGTTTTCCGGCAGCCCGAAGTCAGCCACAGGCAGGGAATCGACGACAATCTCCCAACCGGTCCATCGGTCGATGAATACCGGTTTGTGAAATGTCAGTTTTACTGAAGGTTCCGTATCATTCATTTTGCAAACAACCCTTATAGTTTGAGTATAAACGTCGTGTGACGCGGATGCGGAACCTTCAGGATTAGTTTATGAGTTCAACCCGACTTCTCCTTGGCTGGGCGCGGTTTCTTCGATGAAAATTTGGCAATAATTGACAGCATTGAAATCGCTACAATATAGGCAGTTTCAAAGCAGGTCGTCGAAATTGCGAATTATTGCCTTATCAATTGTGGCTCTGTCTCTTTCCGTACTAATGGAGGGGAATGCGTTTGGAAACAATGCGGATGTTTCACCAAATCAGTGTTTGAACATCGTTGCGAATGCCGATGACGGTACAGAGTCTGATGTTGGTGGGGATTCTTATCCTCGTGTTTCGTTAATTGAAAATGCTATTTTGGGCAAGACATTTCCCAACGACGATTTGGCTGTCCGTATAGAACGGCTCGAATCCAGGGCCTTTGGAAAGGCTTCTTCTAATCCCGATCTTGGCGATCGTACGGACGAACTTCAAAATTATGCCGAAAAGAAATTAGGCAAACGATTGATGCAAGAAGAGCCTGGTTACGAGTCTGCACTCGATGATGCGACTAACGGAGCAGGCGATGGTGGACAACCTGGTTCGAATCCTGGTAACGATTCAGGCGCTCAGACTGCGATTGATCAACAGGATGAGGGCAATGGTGAATATCCGCACATCACTGAATTGGAAGATGCAATTTTGCATAAAACATTTGCAGGCGATAAAGTGGAAGACAGATTAGGACGGCTGGAAAGCACTGCATTCGGTGCCGCCTCTACCAACCCTGATTTGAGTGTTCGAATAGACAAGCTCGATGACTACGCCGAGAAAAAGCTGCATTTGAAGCCGCATCAGCAAGATGAGAGTGAGCAGGCTGACTCTAAGGGTGGTGCCACAGGTGGCCCAGCGCCAAACAGAATGAGGCAAGTCGGGACCATGGTGGGCACTACTATGCTCAACATCGCCGGCATGGGCGTTCCTGGTTTTGGTGGCGTCAGAGTTCGCAATCGAGCCGATGTGCCACCGGAAGAATTGAACAGGCAAGCGCCTGAGCCACAAGATGATCCAGTGGTGTTCCAGGTCGATCCTCCTGGAGAAGGCGTGAAGTTTATCAACAAGGTTGGCTGGTGCGAAGTTCAAGTCTTCGGACATACCTTTCCAAACTTGCACTTGCCGCAACGATTGAGTCAATTAAATAACGAGATCAAATTTGCGCCTAATAGAACTGGTATCAGTTTGATGGATAGCACCGATGCGATGATTAAAGCGGCGCAGATTCATAAACATGCGCAGTCGCTGAGCAATTCACAACCGCCCGAACAACATTAGACTCACCGCGAACGATGTGATCTGTTGCCGCGATAACAACATGGTGTGAAAGCCGACGCCCGTCACTGATCGATCGCGATCGTTAGTCTTACACGTTCCCGACGTGATTTTTTTCAACGCCTAAGAATCGAACCGCGGTTGCTGCACCGTTTTCGTAAGATTGGATGTCGACTGTGGAGTTCGTTTCCTTCAATGCAGTTTTCAACTTACTTGAATTGAGAGCATCCATGACTGCGTTGAAATCTTCAGCTACAAATTGGCATTGCAGGGCTCGCATTGACTGCGTGTCGTAGGTACGAGCCTGCGGAATTGCTATTAACGGAACATTCAAGGCTCGGCACTCGGACATAGTGTTATAACCGGCGCCACCAATGGCGATATCGCATGCTGCTAATACTTCTATGCCGGGCCAATGGTTGATCCAAAGTGCGGGTGGTATGGAGTTCGGCTGCTCGAACGAGAGACAACGAACCGTTGAATTTGGAAGTCGCTCTGCAACGTGGTTCGTCAATTTTCCATAAAATTCGGTTTCCTCGCGTAAGCCAGAAGCTACGACAACAACGAATGATTGTTCGTGCGACACGCCCAGGACGCGTCGCATTTGGCGCCGAGAAGGCAATTCTTCGTGACTGCGTATTAGCCAATGTGGGGTTTCAAAAGATACGTCGAGTTGTTGCTCTTCCGATAAATTTTCGCCAGGATTTATAACTTCCTCAAAATTGTCTCGAACAAAAGTTGGCAAATCGAATTGTGCCAAATATTTCTTTTTGAGTTGGCGAGCCACAAGAATTCGACGAAGATCAACGAGTCGAGGTAAAACAGTTACAAGCTCACCCGTGATACCACGCGGAAAAGTATCTACTAAAACGCATTCATATTCGTCCCATGAGATATGCTCTTCGACAAAATTGTGAATTTCATTTTTCGCTTTACCTGACAGATTAACGATACGAATGTCTAACGACTTCTTCTCGTCTTGCCAGGCTGGGAATTCATTCAGCTTGTAGGCATATCCAGAATTGCAAATTATGTCTATGCCTCGTGAATGCGCTGCTAAACGACCAAGAGCAAGGCTTCGATTTAGATGTCCCCATCCGTTTCCTAATGCATACAGAAGCCATCTTCGATTTGACAAAAACTCGTTTAGCTCGCTTCTGGATCTAGTTCAAATTCGAAATCACTATCATCGTTGAGAAGGGTCACACCATCAGCATCGAAAAAATCGACTGAGCCGGTTTTGTCCGATACCCACCAATCATATTTCTGATAGTTGGGATACAACGAACGGTCCGTAAAATACGGATCGCGTTCTGGTGCCCAGAGATCAACTCCTTCCGCGAGTGCAACGCCTTTGCAATATGCGCAACCTGTCCGGTCTTTTTTACCGCAACGGCGCTTGAACAAAAAGCCGATGAGCAGTGGGCAACCTGATTCAAGATCAGTCTCGTCTTGCATGACTACCTCATCGTGTCCACGGCGCAGGATAAGGCGGCCTTCTGTTCAATGCTCAATTTGTCGAGTCCAAAACACGAAATCATCAGCGCACCTTGTCTTGCCGGAGCGCTGTAAACCAATTTGCCCTGGTTATTTTCGAAGCGAATTCCCGTAGTATCCACTCTCGTTTTGTATTGTGATTTATCATCACTGGTCTCTACTTCCATTCCATACGGTCGCGGTTTGATTCTGAAAAGCGATTGCTCGTCACTCGATTTGAGCTTGTAGCCTGCCTCTTCCTGTTTGAATACAAACTGCATTGTATTATTTTGATCGTAGATTTCCCATTTGCCTGAATGTTTCGAGGCAATAAAGCCGAGTGGTGCATTTCCTTTCTTGATAACAAGAACTCGGCGCTTAGACTCGTCTTTCCGGTTAAATTGTGCCACTTCTTTATCGGCGCCGTCTAACAGTCGACCACCGTTACTCCCCGACTCGAGCCGATAGACGACGCCACCCTTTTCGTTTTTTAGAACCACAGACTGCGGTGACTGAGCGTGCACCGAGAGTGGTGCGAATACGAATAGCGAGACAATTCCGAATGCGAATGCACAAATTACGGATAGTCTGTTTGTGCCACCGCATTTAGTGACCGAGGTTTTGCTTAACAGATGAATAGTTTCGACCTTATGCCGATATTTTAGAAGTTCCACCCGAAATTCTCCTTGCCAGATTCAACAAATGGTATGCAGTTAGAAACATTGATGTGCAGACTGTATACAGCAGATTGACAGTCCTCTCAGGTGTTGCATTGAACGGTTTAGGTTCCATCTTCACGGAGAGCATCAGTCGTCTACCTCGAAAATCGAGCTTCACTGGTTTAGTTCCGATTGGCAGGTTGAAAAGTTTATTGATGCTGCCAGTTTCTCCCAGATTTCTTGTAGGGATTGGAGTTTCCGGCAATTTTTGACCGGCAAATCGCGAATGACCCATGGTTATATATTTTGATGTGGGATTTTTGATTGGTTTGAAATTGGCAAGAATATCACCGACTTTCGCGTATCTCGCATCTCTTAAAACAAGGGTTAAGTCAATGCGATAGCCCTTGTGTCTTTGCTTGCTTTTGCGGTACTTGACTTTGAGATACTCAGTGATCGTCAATTGAAATCTACTATCGTCGACAAACTGACCTTCCAGTGACAACCATTTTGAAGCGAACAGTCGGCCATGAGGGACTTCACGAATGAAGTTTGACCCATGGTTTACTTCCCGAAAATCCATCTGAACGTTTATCGAAGATTTCCGTGACAGGTCTCGCTTAAGCATCTCGAGTAGTTTTGCTGTAATCAAGTAACGCTCGTCGTCAACGTTAAGTCTCGCGTGTTGCGCGTATGCCGCTCCAAATACGAAGGCCATAATGAGCCCGATCAACACGGTAACAGGACCGTTACCAGGGCAGATGCTCGCTATAAATATTGAAAGGAAAAAACAACCAACAGCAGTAAAGCCTGCGCTTTTCTGACCGCTCTCGCACTGTTTATCAATCGAACCAATCTGCCCGAGGTGGTCAAGGATTGTGTCGGGGTCCGAATCGACTCGAACATAAGTCTTCTTCTTGATGAAATCCTCTATTTCAAGGATTTTTTCGCCTGACGTGAGATACTGACGCATAAATTCGATTCGCTTTATGATCGCAACACAGACCGATATTATACAGCGCTTGCCGTCAACAAAGATATTGTACGTATCTTTTGACGTCGTACCAGCTCCGAAAGGCGCTGCCGTCCATATTAAACATTTCGTGGACGCACTCGCCCGTACTTTCGATGATGTCACTCTGATTACTGTTTCACCGGATAGCGAAATTCACGGTCCTGTAAGTCTCGAACCAGGTCTGTTGCATCTCCAATTGCCTGCCGTTGGAGATGATCTTGTAAGCCGCGTTATTCACTTTCGCCGGCTCTTGAGGGCGTGGCTCGCAACACAATCGCTTCCATTCGATGTGATTCATTTTCGCTCGCCTCTGGAAGGCTTGTGGATTGCGGATGACAAATCAAGATATTGTCGGAGTCTTGTTTATGAAGTGAACGGATTGCCTTCGATCGAACTCAAATATCGATATCGAGCACTTTACGATGACAACGTACTGCGCGAAAAACTGACTAAACAGGAACAGATCTGCCTTGACACCGCAGATTTGATAGTCACTCCCAGTAGTGTCACTAGAAATCTATTAGTTTCCCGATGTGTGTCGTCAAAGCGAATCGAAGTGATTAAAAATGGAGTGGAACTGTCGAAGTTTCGCTACCGACAACCCAGACCTTGTAGACCTGGCGAAGTCTTATCGGCTGTCTATTTCGGAACACTTGCGCCATGGCAAGGCATCGAGAGCGCCGTTCGAGCGATCGGCCTTTCGCGGCGCGCAAGCCGACTTCTAATTGTTGGCTCTGGTAAACGTTCTCACGCAGCGAGTATTAACGATTTAATCGAGCGACTACGACTGACAGATAGGATCACGATGGTGCCTGCCGTTTCGCAATCTGAGTTAAACGACTTGATTCACCAGTCGCATGTGGTGCTCGCTCCGTTAGCGGCGATCGACAGGAATACAGTCCAGGGCTGTTGCCCTTTAAAGGTGCTTGAGTCGATGGCTTCGGGCACGACAGTTATAACTAGTGACTTGCCTGTGAGTAGAGAGTTGGTTGCCGCAACTAACTGTATAAAATTTGCTAGACCAGGTTCTCCACGTGAATTGGCGAAGCATATGGATGAACACGGCGATGACTTCGAAGGCACATTGCGTGCATCCACGGTTGCTCGGAATGTTATCGAGCACAGGCATACTTGGATTGGTGCGGGCGAGGAATTAGTAAATTTGTACCGCCAACTAATCAACAAAAATTGATCGACAATTGGTAATGAAATAGTTGAGGGGCGTGGCTTGAGTGCTCGTATAGTTGCTTACTGTGAACATTGGCGACCGCTGTAACGAGCTTGTTCAAAGGTAGAGTGGTGATCGAGCGATGATTCAGACTCGTATGTTCAAACAGGAGAGTATTTGAGTGATTGCGTTTCTTTCTACTTCGATGGAATGTTTTTCTTCGATCGCTAGTCGAGCATTCGTTCTAATCGTGTTGATTTGACCTTGCTCTAAATCTAGCGCTTCAATCACAGCCAATCCCAGATTATGTAGTTGAGCACGTGGCATGACAAAACCATTTACTCCATGGTTTATCACTTCCAATATTCCGCCGGCATCACTGCCGATACACAAGCATCCGCACGCCATCGCTTCGAGAAGAGCGTTAGGCATTCCTTCAAATAGCGATGGTTGTAGATAGACATCGCAGATTCGCAGGTGCTGAGCTATTTGTTCCGGATTGGACAGATGCCCGGTGACAATCAACCGCCTGGCGTCTTCGGCGTGTTCTTCCGCGAAGAGCTGGATTTCAGGCTGGTTTTGAATACGAACATCGCCTACCAGAAGAAGGCACGCGGGGCGTTGGCTGCGAACTTGAGAAAGCGCTCGAAGCAGAAATTGCAATCCCTTTTTTTCTCGCAACTCGCCGCAAAATCCAAGCACCAATTCATCCGGATTGATTCCGAGCGATGCTCTCAATTTAATAGAACTAGCTAGCTCGCTCGGAGCAGAATCCAAAGATTCGGGGTTGAAGATGGTTGTGTCAACAGAGTTTTTTAAAACTACAACATCCTTGCGTTTGGTGAGTGCACCAATTTTGGTGGCAATGTCCGCGCTAACTGAACTGACAACATGGGCCCGTTCCAACGTCCATAAGATGCGCGCAAAGTCTCCAGGCGGAAAGATATCTCGATCTATATCGTTTCCCCGACTACTAACGGTTGCTGGTATTCCGTGAAGTGCACCAAACCAGCTTGCAAGAAATCCTGATGGCACCAAATAATTGCCCCAAATTGCGTCGTATTTATGCTGTTTGTGGAGCCACTCCAGCACCCCCATAGTTGCACCCATGGTGGCATCCCAGGTTCGATATTTACCGATTCTATAAACGGTGTAGTTCTCATTATCGGATGGAAAAGTTAGTTCAGTCAGATCGTCACATTCGCTGCGACTATTTGTAGACTCGTTTACAACGTGACCGCCAGGGAGGTGCCTGGTGAATGCAACGACATCAACTCCGATACCATGACCAGCAATGATTCTGCTGATCCTCGCGCTGCTAGTTGCAAGACCACCTATGTCGGGCGGAAAACGATCGGTAATGAAGGCGAGTCTGGGCATGCAATCTCTGAGCGATGACTTTATTAAGTGATTGAACTACGCCAGTCAGTTTACCAGATGCCTGGATAGGCTGAATCCTAAAGGTTGACGACGTATTGATATTCGAAACCCCGCACTTGTTTACTAAGCAGCTTCAAAGTTTCACCGCATTTTGACATTGCGCATGGTCTCATAGAAGAAGTAATTGTCATCCCAAAAGGCATAGCTCCGGATTTAGCGACGTGCATTGATCGACGCTCAGAATTGTCAACACAGATTTTGAGTCTGGACTTCAACGGTTGTCGGCAGATAGATGATCCTAATTACTATTATTTTTACGAGGATTATCGATGAAATTGCAAAGACTAATTACTGCTATTACTGTAGCAAGCGGACTGACATTCAGCGGACTCTCCGCCGGGAGCGCCGACGTCATAGAGACGACCACAACACAGACAACCACCACTGAAGGTGGTGGGTCGACAGTTTTTGTATCGCCGACAAGGACGTCCGCTGCGACAGTAGTTTTATCGCCGACGACGATGTATCAGGTTATCGATCCGATCACAGGAACTATGGTTGGCAGAACACTTGTCGGTTCGAGTTTAGTTGGCGGGGTCAGACTGAACCGCGGCGTGGTGATCGTTGATAAGAATAACGGCAATCTGGTTGCAACGGTCGACGCGGATGGAAACATCGTCGACATTGGCTCCATCCCTGCTACGGAAACTCTGGTCGGTTCAATTAACGCTCGAAGAGCTGATCTTAGAAATAGAATTGAAGAGTCATTAAGGCAAGGTCGACTCGACTCTGCACAGGCAGCAGCCATTAGAGCTCAATTGGAAAGAATCGCGGCAGACGAATCAGTTAACTCTCAAACGCCGGGAGTTTTGACATACAGAAGAGCGTTAATGACAGGATATGGCTTGAACATGATCTCAGAACGCTTGATACCGCAAACGGTATCAGTCCAACCTATTGTTTCACCTCAGTTCGTTACAGTTAACGGCAATTTGATTCTTGTTGATGGCGTGACAGCTCGTAAAAATCGGCTGACGGTGAGAATTGACGATGAGTATTCTGCTGGCAGACTGTCGTCGAATCAAGTGACGCGCCGCAAGCAAGACCTCAGCAAGATCTCAACCACCGAAGCGAAATATCGGCGAAATGGTGAATTAAGTAGTAGCAACGAAGCAAAGTTGTTCGTAAAACTAGACCAGCTCAAGATTGCAATCGATGAAAACGTCGCCTCGATCAATGAAAAACGATCAAGAATTGGAATTCGCGTTGACTAATTAACACTTCAGATCCAAGAAGCGAGTATGATGATTCGACGATAAAAAAATCGGAAACAACTACAAATTTCTCGTGCGGATGTGTTCGCCACGAGTCAGTAAGAATGAGGTTATATCTATGAATTGGGATGAAGTAAAAGGCGATTGGAAAACCTTCGCAGGAAAAGCAAAGACGCAATGGGGCAAACTCACCGACGACGATTTTAAACAGATCGACGGCAAGAGAGAAGAGTTGTCCGGCAGATTGCAGAAACAATATGGTCACACCAAGGAAGTCGCTGAAAAGCACATAGACGACTTCATAAAGACGTTTTAGTCCCTGTCCAACTGAAAAACGAAAAGAGAAGAGACTAACAATCTCTTCTCTTTCGGCTTCTTATGATTGAATTATTTCTGTGCATCCTTGATGTTCTCTTGTTTGAGTTCATCAATTTTTTCACTTATCTTGGTTAGTCGGTCTTCGACTTTCGTCATGTCGATTGGTTCTTTTTTGACAACATTTTTATCGCGATCTTTTTGTTTTCTCTCAGCGATCTTGCTCAATTCTTTCCGAAGTCCACGTGCTTGTCGCTCTGTCAATTCTTTGGATTTCTGGGCGTCGTTGATCCGCTTCATAAGGTTTATTTGACGCTGATAAGTGGTCATCTTTTTCTGAGCAGCGTCAGCGATCGAATTTTGTGAAATACAGATCACTGCGATTACCGCATAGAGTTTTAGACTTTTCATTTTGATTATTCTCTCCAATTATCTTGCCGCCACTCCAGCGCGAAGGCCGCCAGAAGAGGCTTTCTCTCGTAGCCATCCTTTGAGAATTCGCTCAATCTCAGGTGTCATTTGTCCTTCCTCTAACATCAAGTGCTCGCTGTTGCCGTCACCGATCATCAATTTTTCCGGAGTGGTCATCTCAGTGAACAGATCCACGGAACCGGACGCCGTCACTAAGCGGTCTTTGTAGGCAACCAGCATCATTGCTGGAATGCGCTCCACGAGAGGCGCGGCATCGTGAGTTCTTTTCATAAACTGTTCGAATTGTGCCAGTTCTTTTTTCGAAAGATCCATTCGATTTAATGGCTCTTTTTCGATCTTCTGCCTCAATGCCTCGTTTGCGGTAGCTCCATCAACGATGACGGGAGTCATATCAAGGTCGCCCATCGGACGAGCGGACGTTCTATACGCAACAACCATAGAACCTTTAGAATTTGATGCCCGCGATGAACTCGATGGCACTGCCGTCACCAAGCCATTTACCTGATCCGGATAACGGGAGGCCGCTTGAATTGCAATACCGCCTCCCATTGATTCGCCGACCAGGAAAACGGGAAGCCTTGGGTAAGCTTTGTGAAGCGTCTTCAAACCTTGCTCAACATCGGTCAAACATGCTTCAAAATCCATTTGCGCATCATCTGGTTTTTTCGTCCATTCTCCAAATCCCCTTACGTCAATTGCGAAAGTTGGAATGCCGGCTGCAGCCATTCGACGTCCGAAGTTATCGTAACTTTTGCTGCTAAACCCTAAGGCATGCACGCAGAACAGAACCAGTCTCGGCTTTTCCTTCTTGGGAATCCAGGACCGATATGGAACATTGACAAGAGGTGCTGCTGGCACAGCGCTTCGTGATGCATTAACTTGTTTTGCTGGTGCGGCAATTCCGGGAGAGCCTAGCACCATAAGTAGTGTCACGGCCGTAGCCACAGTCTCAGTCGATCGTTTTAAACACAACATGCTATCCCCTTTGCGAACTCTCCGCAAAATTAGTTCCAAAGGCAGAATTGCCCTATCAGGCTAGAGCGTATAAGACAATCACACTACCGTATTCTAAGTATCCTGGGGCTTGCGTGAGAACTGAGTGAAAATGCTTCGAAAGAAACCCTTGTTGTGCCTGCTCTTGTGAAACGGCGCTCCGCAACCAGCTTTCCGTGCTATAGAAGGATCACGCTCCAATCGATGCTGTTTTGATCTCAGCTTACGATTGCCCACAGGGTGACCTAAACAGCACTCCAAGCTCTAGTGGGTTTCACAGATCATCATTCGAGGCACTTGTGACAAACTCGGCTAATAATCTTGAATTCAGCAACCTTAGTAATGAAAGTAGCCCACGTCGATTGCTGCGACAGCTGATCGAGCATGCACCTGACGCCATGATGGTAATCGACGACAAAGACAGGATTATGGTTGTCAACCGCAGAGTCGAGCAACTTTTCGGCTTCGAAGCGCAGATTCTTTTCGGACAAAATCCACGGGGTCTTTTCCCTGAATGGACTCCTGGGCTATCCCGAGCTATTGTCAGTCAACCAATCGCCTCGGGCGGCAATGTTCACAATATGACAGCCATTCATAGTGATGGTAGTGAGTCTTGCGCTGAAGTTTCCTTTAGCAATATAACAATAGACAATCACCAGTTTGTAGTAGCTGGCATTCGGGAGACCACTCCGAATAGCCTGGCTCGACAAGAATTGGAAACAATCAATCTGGAACTTATAGAGACCAACGAAAGATTGCAGAGTTTGAGCGTGACCGATCCGCTGACAGAAGTGCTTAATCGTCGTGGACTAGAGAACGTGCTGGTCAGAGAGATCAGTTACTCGAACCGGAACAACACAGAACTATTAGCGATAATTGTGGACCTCGACGACTTTAAATCGATTAACGATGTCGATGGTCATGCCACCGGGGATAGAGTCTTGCGCCAGGTCGCCCTGGTTCTCAAATCCGGATTGCGAACCATTGATTGGATCGGTCGCGTCGGCGGTGACGAATTTCTGATTCTTTTGCCAAATACTTCATTGACTGTAGGAATTGTTGTTGCGGAACGAATTTGCGCGTCATTAACTCGAAAGGAAATAACCGACTTGCGCGGTCGGTCGAAAGTCACTGCTAGTCTCGGTCTGGTTCAGTTACCTGCGCATACTTCAACGATAGAAGAAGTTTTGGAATTAACAACCAGTTCTCTGAAAGCCAGTAAGGAAAGCGGAAAGAATCAAGTGAATTTCGAGGGCGCAAATGTTTTTTCGAGAAGTTCGCAAAACCAAAATGTGAATTTGAGGCAAAGTGAACCATCGATTAGAACCTCACAGACTGACTTCTCTGTGGGCAGCAAGCGGGGCGGCTTTGAGGAAGAAAATTAAAGCGGCTCTAAGTAGTTTAAATACAAACATACAATTACGGATATTTTGAAACATGGAAATGATTACTTTTGCAATATTTTTGGTGATCGCATTGGTCGTTGCCGTCGGCAATAAACTGCAGTCGCCTACCGGTGCGGTTCCGGGAGGATTCGCCACCACACTTAGTGTCGCATTTTTGGGTGCATGGGTTGGCTCTGCGACACTATGGCACGTAGGCCCGGATATAGCCGGAGTTCCTGTTGTTGCGTCAGTTGTATGCTCCGTAATCGGCGTTTTCTTTTTGTCACTCCTCAGCGGCGGACATTCACATACCTGGGATTAGCGCACCGTTCCTGATCTCACTGGAAAAATAGGTTACCTGAAGGATTTGAATATGTTTACTCGTATTGCCGTCGTTTTGATTTGTCTGATTTCTATAACCGGTTGCACAACAAGAACTGGTCAGAATCTGAGTTCTACAAACAATTGGACTACGCAAGAGAAAAACGACGATTTACTCGTTGGTTTTACTCTGCAACCAGCTACCGCTGACCACAATGCTCTATTCATCGAGTTAAAGAACACAAAAGGTGAACCGATAGAGGGCGCAAAAGTCAAAGCCTCTTCGCTGAAGCAGTTTCTTTTCAGCACGGATAAAAACCTCGCCTCAACCTACGTTGCCATCGGCACTTACCGGATAAACACTGACATGGCGGCGGGTAATTCTGAGATAAACATCAGTGTCACTCTGCCGGACGGGTCGCATAAGAATTTCAGAATTGAAGCTAATGTTCCTTATCCGACGCAATAACGACAGGTCAGGAAACGCTCTATATTCATTTGCTGGTATTGAATCGGTTGCCTTTTCTTGGAGGTGCTCTGTATTTAGTGCCAATCAAGTGTTCGCTGTCAGCTATCGAATTTCGGCTTTATATCCCAATCCTCTGACGGTTGTGATGATAGAGGGTTTTCCGTCAGAATCGATTTTTCTTCGCAGCGTTCTCACATGGGTCCGGACTGTATCTTCGAGTCCGTCCTCTTTTTGCCATACTCGTTCAAAAATTGCATGTTGAGTGAAAACTTGATTTGGATGTGCGAGCAAAAATCGAAGTAATCTATACTCCATCGGGAATAGGTGAACAGCTTGATCGTTCTTCATAACCGTGCCTTCATCCAAATTCAGCGCTATGTCACCAGATTTAAGTACCTTCTCGCAACGTAAAATAGGTCTGCGCATCAGTGCCCGCACGTGAGCAGCAAGATCGCCCAGACTATAGGGCTTGATAATATAGCCGTCCGCCCCCGCATCAAGTCCAGCCTGCAATTGTTCGGAAGAGTATCGAACCGACAGTAACAGAATCGGAGTGGTACCACCGGCGGCTCTATACGTTCTAACTATTTCAATCGCATTCATTCCGGGCAAGGTGATTTCCAGTAGAATTACGTCGTAGTTGCTGGTTTGCAGGCATTCGAGTACTCGAGTTCCCTGGTCTTCCAGTTGAACCGTAAAGTACGTCAGTGAGAAATATTCTGAAATCGCCGATGCGAGGTCCTTTTGGGTTTCGCCAAGTAACATTCTGGACATCATTTTGCCTCGCAGTGAATCAAAATCGCAATGTTTGATTTACTGCAGTTAAGTGTGCCGAATGAAACTGCGATAACGCTAAACGCCTATTATAGTTATAGCTCGTTCTGCAAGTCGGATGACTATGTTTGTGATCAAATCCGGCTCTTTATCCTGTGAACCGAGTATTCATCAGCCGATCTTCTCGAGGATCTTTTTCATTGACCTAAGAACGTCAATTTGTACGCTTTACGATTGTCTGTCGAGCCCCTGACACTGAGAAATCCGTTGTTCAGCTTCGCCATTGCATCTACAGCAGATAGCATGATGCCCTCGCCATTGGTTGGTATCAAACTCAAGCTACCGAGCTGCCACGATAAAAATTCGCGATTGTTGATTGTTGAACTGATTTCAAAGGACAGTGAAATGCGCTTCTGGAACGACAAACCAATTATACTCAGCGTGTCCAGCTCATGGCACGTGGGCAGTACGACGAGAACAAGTTCTTTGATCATCATCTTCAAAATTTCGTCGTTCCCCTTCACAGTTACATTGTCTGGTATAACGCACTGCAAAGATACCTTGCTGATGCTGAGGGCGGCCTTCGTCTCCTCAACGACGTCTTGAATAAGCTTCTTTAAACTCCAGCGCTGATGAGCGACCGGAGACTTTGCCTCTGCTGCGACAGTCGCCAATATTCCCGTATCTCTAACCAAGCGACCTACGGCGTGATTTAGAACGTCAAAGCGATCAATGGGGAGGCGATTGCGAATCTGTTCGTCATACAAGAGGTCTATATGTGCTTGCAGTGCAGTTGCTGTCGCGATCATATCGTGCTCAGAATCTAGAATAAATGCACTCAAAGTTTGAATTGCAGTTTCTTGGGATCGCAACCGAGCAATATGATTCCATGATTTGGTAAGTTTATCGAATACTGGATTGCTCACTGCTGCCCCTTAATCCCGAATTAGGATCAGTCGCTTGATGTCGGTGGTATACCACTCTGGAAGCAGCTATACGTTCTCTACCTTGATTCTATTGTTGCAAAATGAAAGTCGTGTTAAAACCGTTGACCTGGGCAAGTTACCGGCGTGCAGATGCGTTCTCTCTCAATTTTTTTTTTTTTGTTCCAGTACAGGAATTGCCGGCAAGAGCTTATCAATTTCCTTGATGAGAAGTTCTGCGTTAAAGACTGGCATGCTTACGAATGCGTCTGCACCGAGCAGCTTTCCAACCTTTTGGGTGGTGTCATTAGCGATGGCTCCAATTGGACCGGGCTCCAGGGCTAAAATCATAAATCTCGCATCCTGATGAATTTCACTAGCTCTCAATTTGTTGAGGAAATCAAATAGTGATTCGTCCTCTAAGTACGCAGCGCAGACAATCAAGTCTGCATTGTCCTTTCCCTCAAGGAAAGCAAATGCTTCAGCAATAGTATGAGCGATCGCAACGGAATGACCAGCTTCCTTACAAGCTTGCTTTAACTGATCGGAGTGCTCAACAGTATCCATTATCAAAATGCGATATGTTTCACTAGGTGCCACTCTGGCCTCAGGAGTCGCTTGTTCGATTTTGGGTTCGCTAATCATGAATGGTCCTTTGGGGCTGCAGGGAACATGTCTCCTATTCTAATTGTGCCATCGTTTTCGCAAAAATGGGAACTTAATCGTGAAACCCATAGCCTGTCCACATCTATTTAGACCGATGGACATTTTTATCCAGTTTTCACATTGGTAGGCTCAAGTCTAGTAGAAGAGAACAGATGATACCAAAATTGGTATCAGTGAAGCGCGGACTCATGCAACTCGTTTGTCTAAATGCGCTATATAAAGACCAGAACCATATATGTCGTTTCGCAGGCTAGCTGCCGAATTAGAGACAGAGTGGAGATTGAAATACTGGAAAACTCGGATTATGACTAAAGAATTATCGCTCGCACAACTTACGCTCCGAAACCTAGAGCTGAGGCGAGCAGAAGGGAATCAAAGCGCAACTGACCAGATTAACAAAGCATACGAGGTCGAAGAATCTGCTCCTGAATATCTTCCGATAGATACGTCGCTGTTACAGCTCGCTTCAGAAGAGCAAGTTAATCACTCCGTTGAAGTTAGAAAAGATGGAATCAATCACTGGCGCAATACTAAAAAGCGAATCGCGGATCAGAGTGGAACGAGGTTTGAAAGTTGTGCCATCACCGGCAGTGAACGAAAACGCGTCACTACTGAAGACATTTATGTTGATGCGAATCTTAAAAGAATCGCGTTAGATTATAATGAAGATAGGCTGTTCCTCCTGAAAATTAGAAAGTGATTTGTCATCGTGATTCGCAGATTAGGAACATAGTTCGTGTATCTTAGGACACCAAATCCGGTGACATCATAAAACAGTAAAAGAGAGAGGTGGAAACAACGCTCTCTCTTTCGCTTGTTTAAAATTCTAGGAGTGGCATGACCGCAATGTCGAATGCTAGCATTAGCCAAAACTTTTACGCAGAATTCTCAACCCCAAACTTTGGCTAAGACCCAGGAATCTGATCTAATGGCTCGGCTTCAATACGGTCTTGAGTTTTACGTGCACGATGCTGGACGAATGGATTCTCGTCCTCAGCAAGTTCGCTCAGGATCTCTTTTCGAGTTCCGGGATTGGATGCAATAGCATACCGGACATCACAGTTCGAATCTTGTGACAAAAGGATTGCGGTCGCCTCCAGGGTAGTTCCGTTTTGAGCAATCGCGGCTCGCACGTCACTGGATTCATTCAGTGAGAGTCTGTCGAGGGTCTGTGAGTTCGCACTTCCATTTTCAGCAACGCGCTGCTGTACCGATGGGTTGACTTTTCTCGAGAGGCGGTCCAACAGCGCAGGAGTGCTGTCACAATTCGAAGCCATTCTGTTTTTGGTTGCAGTAAAAAGATTCCAGTGACGGTGTGGCCGACGACTGAACTTGACCTCAATAATTAGTTTAGCGACTTTAGTGTTCATAAACCCTCTTGCATATCGTGCGAGGATTCATGCCCCTTCAGCGCCTCATTGCTCTGTCAGGTGCGTTCGGAGAACCTTCAAATGCCGAACATAGTCTCAGTGTAACAGGTTATGCCAAGCTCTGCCGCCAAAGAGCGGACCAGGGGAGCCAAATGGACATTACGTCGCGTTCGAAATAGCAGAACGAATGCCACGATAATCGCATCCAAATTTTGATTTCTAAAGGACATCGGCGAATGGAAAAATGCCCTCGACCTGTGCTAGGCTTGCTAATCCAAGGAAACACAGGAATCCCACAATTAAGAGCAACCAGAATTTCGACCCAGAATCAGACTACCTGTCGCGATCTGGTTTCTCTACCCTTCAGGGCGATACAATCCCTGCGGCTGATACGCCATTCGCTATTTTCGCCAGTCTTGAAAGCTTGGACGGCGCCATTCTCGATAAGAAGTTTCGTCTGTTGTCATTGCTTGGCAAAGGTGGCATGGGCGAAGTCTTCTTAGCTCGTCATTTGATGCTTGATAAAGATGTTGCTCTGAAAGTATTCGGAGCCGGCAATGCTTCGCAAGAAGGAATTCTCCGTTTCCAAAGAGAAGCTCAATCCATTGCCAAACTGGACCACAAAAACATAGTTAAAGTATTCGATTTTGGGATTTCGGAAGGCGGAATTCCGTATTACACGATGGAACATTTGATCGGAACTTCGCTGGCGGAGAGGATTTCCGCTGACGGACCACTCGAGCAAACTCAAGCACTCGAATTTTTCATACAGGTTTGCGACGGGCTCGCAGCGGCGCATGCAAAAGGTATTGTTCATCGCGATTTAAAACCGGGAAATCTCTTTATGGAGAGTATCGAATCGCAAAAAGGTTCAGAATCTTTAGCGAAGATCGTAGATTTCGGGATTGCAAGCCTAATCGACCACAACCTTTCAAATCAACGGCTCACCAAAACTGATGCGGTTTTTGGCAGCCCACTCTATCTCAGCCCAGAGCAAGCTCTGGGTCAAACGGTGACCGCGAGTTCTGACATCTACTCCCTTGGTTGCACGTTCTTCGAAGCTTTAACCGGGCGAACACCGTTTCGCGGAGAAACGGCTAGAGAGACAATCATGTCTCACTTGGTCGATGATCCGCCAAGCTTGTCAGATTCGAGTGTCAATGAATTTTCTGAGGCGCTAGAAAAAATCGTTGCGGATATGTTGGCAAAATGCCCGGACGACAGACCAAAAAGTGTCGATGCCGTTAAACGAGAGCTAACCGCCATTTTGGCGCAATTGAAGCAGAGCGAAAGCACATCCGGTTTCAAATCCAATGACTCAAAGTCTCAAAAAAATGATTTAGACGAGCATGCGACAGTCACCGCGCGCGATACCATCAACAAACAAGCACTTATACTGAGAACTCTTTTGGTGTTGTCTTTTCTGTGTTTCGCAGCTTCGGTCTGCTACGCGACTTTGGACAGAATGAACCGTGACGAAATCAACTTGAAAACTGTGACTACGAAGCTGACGAAATCGCCGTCAAAGGCTTTGCCTAGAGCTGAGCATCGATATGAAGGTAAGGTCGCTAAGCGGACTTTTACTAACAAATCCAAAGTGATGAATTACAACGGTTTATTCACATCAAAAGTCGTAAATCAAAATGGTCAGTCTTGCGTAATTTTTGATTTTCCAAAAGGTCTTGAGATGGGAAGGTTCGCAAAATCTGTAAGCAGCGATCCGTCCGGAGAGAAAACTTTCCCAGTAAATTCAGGAGTCTCATATCCGATTCCGAAGGTCGCCTCAATGGCCTTTTATCCGAGCGATGTGTTCATGAAGGATGAAAGCGGATTCGAGTGCATACCTGCTGAATTTTTACTGCTTCTGAAGGAATGCAGAATCGAAAAGAAAAACGCGGCGCACACGATCGAATTAATTGCTCGACAACGCGAACTACAGTTTTTAGATATCGCCAAGAGCAAGGTTAACGATACCGACATCGCTGGTCTAAACAAACTAACAAAACTCACTTCACTTAGAGTTGATGATACTGGCGTAACTGGCGCTGGAGTAGCGCAATTCGCGGGTCTCCAGCGATTGAAATTCTTGAGCCTGAGCGGCTGCAATAACATTAGTGCTGCGCTGCAAAAGCTACGAAACAATCAATGTATTTTATCGATGTCCCTGGATGACGCCGAAATTAGTGAAGACGATGCAAAAGCAATCGGCACGATAAGTAATTTGGAAATCCTGAATTTACGAGGCAGCCGACTGAATGATAAAGGACTCGCTCACCTGACGACGCTAAAGCATCTTCACGAGCTTGATCTTCGCGGTTGTTCCGTTAATACACCGCGAGGCGTGCGTTTGCTGAAGCAACTTGGCAAACAAGGACTGCAGATTCTCAATCTGAACTATGAGGGATGGTCGATGTCTGACAAAATCCAAATCGAGTCTTACATTCCGGGCGTTTTGTTTAAAACCGAACGCACACACAGATCCAATGTTCCGTTGGACTCTCAAGATTTTCAAATGTTGTTGGAAAAGTCGGACTAGATCACGAACTCACTTGTGCCATTTTTGGAAATACAAATCGGTTTCCAAACCGGGGGGATTTGACGATAAGTAGATGCTTGTCTGCATGCCCCCTAGTTTGAGAGTATCGTTCTTCGCTGAGAATCCGAAATGCGATAGATCTGCAACAACATCCTTGTACATATCCTTCGGAACGATGAAACCTAAACATACAATGTTTTTTAGTGCCAACTCAACGGTCAACTTCACGATCACATTTGCCACTGCCCGTGGTTCTCTAGCGGCATCTTCCGACGGACGAATGATGACTATGCCACGCTTCATTTTCTCGATTTTGAGAGCGCAATATCGGCGGTTGCCCAACGCTCTGCCCTGGTGATACCACAAATCTTCGTATGGTTGTGGAGTACAATCCGAGCCTTCGGAGTGCCTTGGCGTTCTTCTGTAAATTACGCGCAGGTTGGTTATTGGATTGAGGTTTGAGCCTTTATAGTTTAAGAACTCTTTCTTTGATTTCGCTTCAATGTAAATCACCCAGTCGTTAGTAAGATCGAGACCGCGTTCAGAGTATTCCTCCTCGAACGCGGTCCCGGATGTGATTATTTGTGTCCAAGCAAGTACCGTGAGTATCACGGCCATAGTTACTTGTCTGGGTCTCATGCAGGTTTAGTTGGGTAATTTAACTTGGCTCGCGGCAACTGGATAGAAGCCTTTGAATGTAATCAGCACAGTTCCGCCGGATTGGCTTGCTGGGCGCTGCACATTACAAAGTGCTGTAGAACTGCCGACATTCCATGGTAGCCATTGCGGATTACATCCGGGATTGGCTTGAGAGGTGCAGTTGTCACAGCCTATTGGGAAGACTCCAACCAGATTGATGTTTGAACTTGGAGGCGGTGTGAATTTTGTGTTCGCGAATGTTGTGACGTTGCTTTGCCCCGCCGTCTGCCAGTTACCAGCTCCGGCTGTCTTGGTCAAATCGAACTGAAGTTTTGCATTGACTCCATTAACGCAACTGATGTCGACGGCTTCTTGTGTATAGGCTGGAGCATATGCCGGAGTGTTGTTGTCGAGTGTGAACTCAGCCAAATTCTGCCCGTTCGGGTCTGCAGGTGTGCGGCAGTTGTTTGGCGCGTTACCGAAACTTAAGTTTCCTGCGATTCCTGTGCCGACAGGTGGTGTAACTGAGACCATCTTGCCTGCGCCCAGAGTGAATGAACCTTGGAGCGGGTTGACAGCGTTGATTGTCGTTTGCGGTTTAAACGGAATTGAGGACACGTTCGAGTAAAAACCAGGATTAGAACCACCGTATCCATTCAACGTGAGCCATACTGTGACCGGGTTGTTGCTTGCGTTGTATACCTTTAACGTCGTCTGTCCACCGCTGCCCTGAGCGAGCGCTGGGGGGAGTGATAACATCAAGGCCACCGCGGCAAATGCCAGAGAACGCGCGATTCGAGCTATTTTACGTCTAAATGCCTCCACCAGGATGCATTCAAACGGTCATTAATATATCAGATAACCTTTGTAATATTACTCGTTCAGAAAAAATGCTTTAGTTCCCGGATCGCGCCCCAAGTTCTCCCATTCGTGTGATGAACCGATTTGAAACGCAATCGGAGTGGTCAATCCCGGAATTGTGATTCCATTTCCATTGAATAGGATCGCTGGCGAAATTAAGGTGTCGACATTTAGTTCCAGCGTATACGTGCACGGCGATTTTGCTCCGTCTGGCAGCCACGCTGGAGGAATGCGACCCGGCGCGTTTACCAGCAAGCTCTCGTCTGGGTGCGGGTTTAAAAATACTCGCGATATTCGCATGCGAAGGCTGATGTCTTTGCACTCTACGCCGCCAAGTCTCAGGAGCCTTGTCGCCAGAGACGGATCAGCTTGCATGGTTTGAAACGATTTGCTCAGTGTCTCACACAGAGCTAGTTTTCGCGAGTAATCGTTGATGATTTCTCTGGCCAGCATCCAGCGGATTGGCAGGATCGTCAGGTCGAGAAGCGGGATGAAAACTACAATGACGAGTAGCACCAACGCAGCCGCGAAGTCCGGTATGTTACTGCCGATCTGCGTGCGGTTAGCGTGTGTTCGGTTTCGACTTCGACGCGTTAGCATGTTTCGTGCGATACTTTTGTCATGGCTTGTGGACTGCGTGATAGATTGACCTGGAATTGAACTAAGTTACCATGAAGAGACGTTATCGATCGAGAGGAAACATGCTCACGCTGGTGGCATTAGTCACCGTGCTCATTCTCGCGGTGGGTTTGATCGGAATTCTTTTCAGTACAGTCTTGTCGCAACACTCGCGTTCTCAATACGACGTAGACTCGCTTTCTTTGTCACTTGCCAAAGCAATCAATTCAGGCGATCGTGTTGCTCAAATGAATCAACTTGTTGCCAGATCCCGCGAGCTTGTCTACACGACGAGGCAGAACACAATAGAGTGCGATCAGCAAGGATTGGCTCACCTGGCACCGCTTTGCGATCAACTGATGAATGAAGCGTATTCGAGTCAGGCGATAGTTGAGTATGAGAGAAACAATCAAATTCAAATTATTTCCAAGGAAATAATTAGCGCAGCGCAGAAATACAATCTCTCGCGTAGCACTAAGAACAATTCATTTATGCCTTGGCTTCAAACTTTCGAACCAGAAATACTGCGGGTTGATCTGGGTAGAATTGATAACGTTCAATCCAATGTGAAAAGTTTGACGGCAATTCCTGAACTGGCAGATTACGATCGTCGCAGCGGATTCGTCGATGAGAAAAGCAATCTCTACAAGGCGAACATGAATGCGAGATTGCCCAGCCCTGATGATGACTTGACCTTTAAGTTCTCATCGCTTCCTGCATTAGTAGAAAATACCTGTGCTCCACCGCGCGTCGCTAACTTCGAGGTATTCAAATCGTACGGCACCGCCATAGCTGACAGCCGGAATGTGATGACTAAAATCGATCAGATACCACAAGCCGTGACGGTCTACACAAAAATGGACGTTGCCTTCGATCCGGAAGCACTTGATCGCCACTCAATAAGCGTATCCTCTACCGGTGTCACCGGCGGTGCTGTGTCCAGTCCCGAGTAATTTCGCAAATTTTAAACAGGAGCGCCCCCAGCGCAACAACAGTTCCAGGAAACGCCAGTTGCTAGATCGGAAGAACGCTCATAAGTTCGAAGCGCTGATCACATCAACTTGAAATTGCTGCATGCGCTTACGTCAGGGAGTGTCTTTCTCTACCAACCTGTTCCAATCGCCGAACCGTTCATCCCAGATCGAGTTCCTAGAATAACCTTGTTTGCCGAATGATTTTCGACGGTCATCCACGAGCTTCTTCATGCCCTCGCGCACTATGGTTGACCAGTCGAACATTCCGTTTTGCTTGAGTTCATCACTGAATCTGTGCAATTCGAATAGCCTCCTTGTAACGTGCTGTTCCGGGTCGAACACGGGTAGTCTGATTCGCAACAGGTTTAGCGGTGCTTCCGTTGAGAGCATTGATGCAAGAGCATCGATTACTTGCTGTTCTTCACGCCCGTGATCGAGCGCTATCTTTTCGTGTCCGACTGCGGGTATTCGCCAGGCAGTCTCTCCGCTATCGGCTAACACTTGAATTGGGATTGCTTGTCCTGTGCGCGTGTTTGCCAGCAGCACGTCTATTCCCGCCAGATTCGCTGTGGAACCATATCCGGTGGCACATGCATGCCAATCTTTCAACTTTTGGGCTGCATCTTTTTCTGACAGCCCGTTCTTTTTCTGCAGTGCTCTCTGCACTTGGTCTCGATGGTTCCTAGCTATATCGGCAAAGAGATTGCAAATTCGGAGGTGATTGCCATTCGACTCGTTCGAACGATTGTTCGTATTGACCCAGTCAGAAAGGTAAGTTTGCTCCTTGATTATGTTTTCCAATTGTGCCTGCGCGCTGTTATAGTTAGCCCACTCCCTGGAATCCATGTTGACCATATTGCTGACTTTACCTTCAATCATTTCGGCAAATGGACTGAGGATCTTTTGAAAAGATTGATGCATACTCTGAAGGTATTGAGCCTCGTTCATAGTCAGCCGATCTGAGGATTGGGAAATTATGTTCAGGGATGTATGAGAATCAAACATCTTTTGTGCCGTTTTGAAGACGTCGGCGGTCATAGCATTCCTATGCAAGAAATCAAGATCGTTCCGGAAGTCGTTGAGGTGGTCTCTCCAGCTCGGTCTCCAATATGGCTCCGCGGGACGGGGTAGCTCAAAACCCGTACTTTGAAATTCGATACCCTGGATTGGCGCTAGCTTCTCATGCGGAGCAAAATCAGTCATCGCCGTTTCTCTTTCGAGCTGTTCGCCACTGATGCTTGTGCCTTTTGATGATTCGTGGATTCCCAATTCCTTAGCAAATTCTTCGTCACTTATCTGGTCCGTTTTGCCCCACTTGGAAGGCTTCTGAAGTTTTCGTTCAACGTTATCAGGTTTGTTTTCGAAACTTTCCATTTTCATTTTGTGAGTGAGAACCGGCGTCTCCTTCACGACAGGTCCTGGATTGGCGACACCGTCGGCTGTGGCTGGACACAGCTTGGGCACCGTTGTGTTTAGCAAAGACTTAATACCATTCCCTATTTTGAAACCGGCGCCACCGCACATAGTGGCAACTCCGAAATCGAACGATTCTTTGCCAAGACTGCTTTCAATTGCCTGCATGGAGCTATATTGAGAACTTCGATCTCCTAAGTTCCATACATTATCCAGTGCCTTGTGGAGTTCTCTATTAGACCCTAGACGCTGACCGACGTCCCAAACGTAACCGCAGCCAAGACCGACACCGGCTACTGTAGCTCCTATTGCTACAGCGGGTAGCTCCAGTGGCAACAGCGCTATTCCGGCGCCTATCCCAACTCCGGCAGCTATTTTTGCTGCGGTCTCTTTTGGATGATTGACGAATTGATTTGGGATTTCCTTGATCCCACCGACGACAAGTCCGTCAATCACTGCACCAGCCTGGCGAGCTCTTTTATCGGGATGTTCTAATGAGTCATGAATGAATTTTTTCGACGCGTCCGTTGTATTTGTGACGGATTGCCAGATCTGTTCGCCCCAAGATGAATTTTCCATCGCACATCCCCCGCATTAGTGTGTTGTTGCAAATGTACTGCCGGTTAATGTGGAAAACACTGTACAAATCCACAGTCGCGACGGCTCAGTTTTTGCAACAGAGTGCGACGTTTAATAGGACACAGATTATTCACAACCGTATTCTTGCTGCTCAGCTCAGCCATTGAGAGATTCACTTGCTGAGCAACAATTCTTCGTCGCTTAATCAGTTTCTGAACTCTGTCGAGAACTCGGAATTACGGGGCAGGCACTTATCGTGATATGAGTCCCAACGGTAAACTTCGACAGAGTGGAGAGGAATTGCTGAAAACCAGCTACCATAGGCAAAGACGCCGCTGCACATTATTTTGAAATCTGCTGAAATCGTCTTCTGAAAAATGACAGCTACCGAAGCGCCGCTCTAATTCCAAAACTAGCTGCGCGCATCAACAGATTTCGCCCCTGGCGCTTGGCTTGCGTTTTTATTGGATGTGCGCGCGGATCATTGCCGATCATAGGCGCGTCGCTTTTCTGCGCAATATGACTTCCGTCAGCCGCTATCGAATCTTCATTTTTGTCGTACATCGGTTTTCCATAGTCACTGAAAGCCGCAACGTCAAATTCGCTGTATGGAACAAAAGGTCTGGACGACATGCGTTGATGCATGATCACATCGCACGTTTTGATCGCGTACGAAGGCAGATTATTCAAATCCGCATTCCTTGGATCAATCAATGTTCTGTTAAAAACGTCCGAGGTTCTAAACCGTTTATCCTTTTCATACGCAACATCAAAATGTTGCATCTGACTCCGCCGTCTCTCAGCGATTGAGTGCTCGTTGAGGTGTTTAAGCTGCATCTCGCTAAAGCGCTCATTCTTTTGTTCGCGACTCAAGTTTGGATCTATCCAGACCTCGTTGAGCCGCTCTGCAAGAGCCAGTTCATTCGCGAGGTCTTCGGAGTGCCAGAAGCCGGGCAGGCAGGTCAGCACTATACCGTCTGGGGTCATGACAAAAATTTGAATGTTATGTGGTCCGGCTCCATTTGTCGTATCCACGGCTTGCCCGCTAGGGCTGTGCTTCCGCGAGCTACCGGCATAATGTTTATTTTCTATGTCCTTATATCCGCAAACGAAGTCGTTCTTGAGGGCAGTAAACACGGGGTCTTGCGAGAGCGACACGGCTCTCAAGCTGTTGCCCGCACTTCAGGTGAAGCCGTCGAGTTTGCCGACCATGTGAATCCAGAGGACTAGCTTATTCTGCTTAGTGGCTTCTGCCTGGACGTCTTCCAGCGAACGACTCCACGAAATCTCGCTCGTCAGCTTTCCGACGTTTTCGGAGCAGACTTGACCGGATAAAACAGGCGATGCGCTGGTTGTAGAAGGTATGCTAGAGATGCCGATGGTGAGCGCGATCGCGAGGATTGAAGTTCTAACACGTTTTTGCATCGCAAATACCTCGTTAGGCTCATTAAAACAGGCAATTATGTGCTTGTTGTGATCTCGGCGAAAGTTTCATGGACGATTGGGACGGGATTTTGTTCCTGACCCAACGCGAAAGTGAGAAACAACCAATCTCGGCGACGTTCCAGTCAGGACTGAAACCAGTTTTTGTGGTGACCACGTGAGCTGCCTCATATCGGAACGCCTGCGGCCAGAAAATGTGATGATGTTCTGAAAACGAAAATTGATCGAGTTGGTGAAACTATTTCAAAAACCACGGTATAGGTTTTTGCGGAGCAGGTGATGTCTCTGACAATTGATGCTCTTTTGCGTATTCTTCAAATGCGTCTCTCAGGTATTTTAGTTTCATAGCGTCGAGGTCAATGTCGGCGACCTTTTGCATTTCCGAAATCGCGACCTTTTCTTGAAACGCTTTTCCTGTTTCATCATACGATCTGGTTGTATTTTCCAACGACATTATTCCATCGGATTTTCGTGTGTATACCTGAAGTGATTCGACTTGCGAAGCCTTGCCAATCTTCTTGGTGTGCGAATCTACGACTAGATGTAAGCCGACACTTTTGATCGCGATATGATCAGCATCCGGTTGTTGAACCTCTGCAGATTTGAACATCGAATAAACCGGACTCTGACCTTCGTACTGAGTTAATCTCCAACGATTGAGCGGCGCGCGCTCCCAAGTGACACCACGATTGTCCTTTACGCATCCGAGATAAACAAACTTGGGAAACTCGACGCGAACCTTTTCATGCGTGCTTCTGCCTGTCGTCAAATTCGTCTTCGTTGTTTGTTGTTCTCCATCGCTCGTCCACTGCCCACCGAACCACTGTGGAATGCGATACCAAGTAGAATTGTCGATGTGCTCCGGACCAGGTTCAAACTTCTTGCCGGGGAGATACTCGGGCGGAATCTCCGACATTTCATCGTCAATCTGGATGTTTCCTTCAATAACCTTGGTCTCTTGAGATAGCGCTGAATGCTGCGTGTTGATGAAAACAACTGCGCAACAAATTAGTGTTGTTATTATTCTTCTGAACTGTAACTGTCGATGGATCATTGCAGGAGTCGATGGTTTATGTGCTCTGATTTCACTTATTCCACGCCTCGGCTGATGCAAACGACATACTTGGAATAAGGTCTAATGTCTCTTTCTTGAAACCGTGCGAAACTGGCTACAAATTTGTTCGCGAGCGCCGTCGTGCGCGGCTGTATGTGATGTGCTCTCGAACGATACGTTATTGATATCTTGGAGGTGTCCTCGTGTTGTCCAAGCGAAATAGATTTGTGCTCGCGGCGCTCAGTTTTTCTCTCAGTTGTGGTTACCTGACTACCCTGCCTGTAGATGCGAAACCTCCTGCCAAGTCGACAAAGTCGAAGACCACCGCAGCAGCCCCGCCTGTTCGCCGACATGTGCAATCTGCTTTTGGCGAAACCAAAATCTTTCGTGGCAAGGTCTCGAGCGATGTCAGCGCTGGTGAAAAGGCTCTCCTTTCAGGGCAGTACGACCAGGCCGCCGACAGTTTTCGTAAGGCGTTGAATACAAACTCAAAAGATGTCGCCGCATTGAGCGGATTGGGATTCGCGCTGGCAGTGCAGTTTAAGTTGGACGGTGCTGAGCAGCAATTTAAAAAAGCGCTCGCTATCAAGAAGGATGATCCGCTTGCTCACGTCGGGATGGCGTTTGTAAAAGTTAACGGCTTGCAGTCCTCCTCGATGACTGTAATTTCTCAGAAGAATGCGATTCTCAGTCAAGCAGAATCAGAATGCCGGTTGGCGTTGAAGAAAGAACCGGATATGCCGGAAGCATTGTTGGTATTGGGAATGGTGCAGAAGGAACAAGGAAAACTCGACGAGGCCAAAGCGACTTTCAGTAAATCAATCGCTGCTGATCCCAAGTATTCAATGGGATTTGCTAATCGTGGGTTGATCTCGCTGAAACAGGGTGATACCGCCAGTGCCATCACCGACTTCAAGGAAGCAATTCGATTGAGATCGGCAAATTCGACTGCACACTATGGACTCGGCAAAGCCTATACCGAGATGGGACAATTGGACGAAGCATACAAAGAGTTGAACACCTCGTTGGCACTCCAGAAGAACAGCGCCCCTGCACACATCGCTATGGGTAATGTTTATCAACTCCAGGGTAATTCTGTTGCTGCTGTCCGAGAATACAAAAATGCAATTGCGATCAAGGCAGAAAGCGAAGATGCCTATCTGAAGCTCGCAGAGATTCTTCAAGCGCGGGGCGACCTCGAAGCGGCGGCTCTCAATTTGCGCTCGGGTGTGGAACTCAATCCAAGAAACGTCGACTTGCATATGAAGCTTGGCGAGATAACGCTTGCGTTAGGCAAAAACGATGATGCACTCAAGGAGTACACCACCGTATTGAACTCAAGTCCAGGCAATGTAGCTGCCGTGAACGGCATGACCAGAGCTTTGGTGATGAAGGCGCAAAAAGAGGCGAATGGTGCGTTTTTTGTTTCCAATAACTTTGAGTCTGCTGAGGTGCTTATTCAGCGTGCTATTCAAATGAACCCGAATAACATGGAATTGCGTTTGGCTGACGCTAAGTTGCGTGCGATGTCCGGCCGACCAGTTGATCTCACTAACATTGGCACTCCAACCAACGATGCCGAGAGATTGGCTTATGCTGAGGCGATGATCGCGCAGTGTAAGTTTGACGAGGCATCACAGGCGATGGCAACAGTAATTCAAAACTGTCAGGATGCCAATTCTGCGTTTGCAGTCGCAGATATGGCGTTGATGACCAGGGATCTTGATAGCGCGGAACAAGCGTATACCAAAGCCGGCACCTTCCCTGGTGCCGACATTGCATCGCGTGCTAAGCGCGGTATCAATGCGGTTAGATCCGCACGTGATAAGGCTCAAGAAGATTTGAACTTTGCGTCCGACCTGGCGAGAAAAGGTCAGATGGCTAGCGGTATCGATAAGTATCGCAGCGCGGCCTTCCAGAATCCGAGACTTGCAGAGGCTCACCTCGGCCTGGCCGAGGCACTCGAGAAGTTTCAAAAGAAACAGTCGGCTGCGCTCCGAGAAGCTGCTTTGCAGTTCAGAGCATACCTTTCCCTGTCACCCAATCTGCCGGAAAAAGAACGGGAGAAAATTGCAAAGAAAGCTGATAAGTGTCAGGAGATCGCATTCAAGATTGATCAAGGAAAACCCCCAACCACACTGGGAACCATTTTTAAACCAGTCGGCAACCTGGGTAAGAAAGTCGGCGAGGGGATCAAGGAAGCATTTCAGTAAAGAACCCGTCAATGAACCGGTAAACAAGCGCCGTCTGCCCCAGTAATGCGGCTTACAGCTTTGTTGTCTACGAACAGTTTAAATTTGATTGAAACTTCTACTAATGATGTCTCGCTCAAGATTAAACGGGGAACAATGCTGCTGCACCACAGGCAGAAAAGTGGTCAGACGAAGGCGATTTTGATGACGGTCGGTAATCATAGCGATCCGAATATGCTTCCGGTGGATTTGGCGCTGCCCGCCTATATTGGGAAGTTGACGCCTATTAATTCCGGCGGAATGGGCGCCGTTTTCGAGGCTGTGGATCTTGGAACCGGCTCAAAGCTGGCTGTCAAAGCACTTCTGCCGAGACACCTGCAAAATGATAATGAGCGAAAACGCTTCATTCGAGAAGCGGAGGTTATTAGTTCGCTCAGTAACTCGCACATTGTTGAAATCAAAGACTACGGAGTTTCCAGTTCAAACACACCGTATATGGTGATGGAGTACATTACCGGTAATACGCTGTATTTCAAGATTCAATCGCAGGGACCGTTATCAGTAGAGTCTGCAGTGGAAATATTTTCTCAAATTGCCGACGGTCTCGAGCATGCGCATAGCAAGGGGATCTTGCACAGAGACCTTAAGCCTACCAATGTGATGCTCGCATATGTCGATGGAAAAACCGTCGTGAAGATTGTCGATTTTGGTATCGCCAAGTTTTATAAGGACAACGGAGTTGGCGGAGAAGATGAGCCGCTCACACTGGCTGGAGAATGTATGGGTACGCCTCTGTATATGAGTCCGGAACAGTGCATGGCGCAACCTCTCGATGCACGCTCGGACGTGTACTCGTTTGGCTGCGTTCTATATCATTGTTTAACAGGAAAGGTTCCTTTGCTTGGTGCTTCTCCGATGGAAACGCTGCGAATGCACGTTACGTCTCCTGTCGATCTTTCGTTGGTACCGCCCGCGATGCGACAGCTTTTAAGCAAATGTCTGGAAAAGGATCCTGCTGATCGTTATCAATCGATGAAGGCTGTGAGTCAGGATCTTGCGCGTCTGAGAGACACAGGCAAGACACGCTTTCGGCTTGAAACTTCGCAAAAGAAACTGATAATCAAAGTGGTAAAGCAAATCGTTTTCGTTATTCTGGGATTTGCTGTTGGCTATGGAGTGCTGCTTGTGTTGCAGTTGAAGTCCGGATAGTTCTGCTTCTTATTAAATTTCAGTTTTGGATTTGTAGATCGCGTCTATCTAAAAGCCCTGTGGACTGCGTTGTACGCGCCCAGAGCGCTCGAGCTCGAAGTCATTGACTAGCTGGCTGGTCGCGTTTCTCCAGCTCTTCCAAGTGCTCCTTTGCTTTAGCTGCTCGCGGATCGGATGGAGAACCATTAACGAAGCGACGTAACTCTTCAATAGCGCCTGCGCGATCGCCGTTCTGTTCCAGAGCTCTGCTTAAAAGCCATCTTGTGTTTCCGTCATCAGGAGCTAATTTCAATGCTTCTTTGTACGATTCTACTGCTGGTCCAACGTAACCACGCACCATCAGCACGGAACCGAGGGTGGTGCGCGCGGTCGGCGACTTTTGATTGAGGCGGACAGCTTCTTTCGCCTGCGCTAAAGATTGATCGATATCGCCGCCTTTCAAGAGTGCGATGCTCAGTCGTTCTCGCAGGTCTGAGTTGGAGGGGTACAAATCCACCGCCTCTTCCATGTATCGAACAGCCTCTTCTGACTTTCCAGCAGCAAGTGATTTGCTCGACAGGGTTTTGAGTATGGAAACGTCTTTGGGGTTCAATCTGTACGCCGTGTTCAGCTCCTCAAGACTATTTTCTTTATCTCCCATCCTGTCTAAAACGCGTGCATAATTGACATGGAACAGTTCGTCATTCGGACGAGCGGCGATGGCACGCTTGAACATCTCAGATGCTGATTTCCAATCGTCTTTGGTGGTCAGCGCAGCGCCATAGTCTGCGAGCGCGTCTGCGTATTTCGGATCCGCTGCGATTGCCAATTTGTACTGTTCCAGAGCTTCGTCAGTTTTACCGGCTGCCATCAAGTTACTTGCTTTGAGGTACGAACCCTCGGCTGATAGAAACGAATTCACAGAGCTTGGAAGGTTTGCGACTCGCTCCGCCGGTGGTGCGCCGAGAACCAATGAAGTTCCTGTCCATGTGGATTTCATTGCAGGTATTTGTTTCTTTTTAAAACCTGCGGCGGCGGTTTCCGTTGCCGTTTTTTCCTTCGCAATCGCAAAGGCTTTGTCGAGCGGAATCAATCCACCTTCCTGGCGCAGAGCGGATGTTAGATTTTTTGAAAACGCAGTGCTCCAGGTGATCTCGTTAGGTTGACTCGAAGACAGAATGATAAATCCGTTGCCCATCAAAACCTTGGTGAGGTCGAGATTGTAACTCTGCGGTCCTAATGCTTTGGCTCCATCCATTCCAGCGGCACCACTATATGCCGATTGTAAAATGAGGACAATCCGATCGCTGTGTACGTTTTCCTTTAATGTACTCATCAGCGTTTGCATCGAGATACAGGTGCCGTAAATATTATCGAGCGCGCAATCGTATGCGCATAAGTAGGTGTTGCCATCAGTTGTTGGAAACGCGCTAGTTGCGACATAGACGACAACCAGATCGTCCTTACCGACGGCATTCCCAAGAAAGCTCGGACCGATGGCGGTCATGATGTTTTGTCTTGATGCGCTGGAATCAAGAAGCACCTTAACGTGACTTTTGTCGAAGCGACCGCCATTAGGATCGACCAGGTAGTCCGCGAATTCTTTAGCCGATTGCGCCATGTCTGCAGCTTCGGCACCACCCGGGGCTAAGCGCCCCTCGCGAAACTTCGACGCGCCGATAACCACTGCCCACTTTTGCTTGACCACTCTATTTGTGCTTTTCGCATTGGGATCCAAATCTTGGATTTTGGTAAACTCGATACCGCGCACTGCTGATGGTGTCGAGACTTTTGCGTCCTGAGCCCAAGCTGGTGTAATCGAAGTTATCGCGAGAAATATCGAAAGCCAGTTAACATAACGCATTAGCTCAGCCTCAAGTTTAATTGTCCTACTTTTCCGAACACTAAATTGGAACTCCTGCGTTGGTTCAAGAACGTTTATCGAACAGCGAGATACTTTCGTATAGAAGATTCGCCGTTACCTTTTGAACTCCTCGTGAATTACTTCCCGTGCTCAAGCTGAATGCTGGCAGATACCATCGCTCCAGCACCGTTGGACATCAACCTCACGAGACTGCTGTCATTGCTGTTATGAACTTGAGCAACGGCCGAAAAATCGTCGGGAATTAGAGTTGGAGCAGGATCATCCCAGGATAATTTCATCCGCGTCGGGCATAAATCTTTTGCGCCTGACTGGTCTGGTGATACAAACGCAGTCAGTGTACGATTCTTCAAAGATTCTGGTGTGACGTCCACGCGCTCGGAGGAAAACACCAGACCTAATTGCTCCGTGCCCGGATGTTCGTCGAACTGCATCCAGCCTTCCGCTGGAATCGGATAATCCTGTCCCTTCTTCAAATGATTCTGTGTGCCATAGGCTTTGTTGGGGAAAAGTACATCGCTTTTTCCGGTCGTGCCCGCCTGCATGACGAGATATGCGAAGCCATCACTGCCCGGAATGAGGTGAAAGCGTATCGAATCGCCTGACTTGAATGCCATTTTGTTGTTGCATCGATAAGTCTTACCGTTTCTATTCAGCTCGATCCAAAAGTTAATCTGTGGCGATGTTGCCGATGAGGCGATTTTATTTTTGAACTCCGATGGTTCCGGTCGCGGCGGAAGCGCCGCTAATTGAGCCTTCTTCAAAGCCTCTTCTGATTGTTCCGCACTGGCGACATCGGTGGTGGTGCCGGCATACTCTTCTTTCGATGCCACTACGGGTAGTTTTCCACTGGCAATCACTTTGCTCGAGTCGAGCGTCGCTATGTTGCGATCAATCCACGTCGTGACAAAACTCAAATCGTCTGCTTTAAATTGACCTTCTTCAAACAACAAGTGTTCGGAGTTTTTGCTAAAAACCATTTGTCGATTCGCCGTGTTTAGCTTCTCATAAAGCTTCCAGGTGCCAGCCGGGCGAATAAGTTTGTCGTTCGTGCCCTGGATGAATAGAACTGGTGCCTTGTTAACCATGGCAGCAGCAGCCAGATTTTCGCTCATGAATTTATCCAATTGCACGAACTCTTTCAATGAAAAATCGGTCCGCATCAACGGATCCTTTGTCCATTCTTCTCGAACCTTTTCGTCCGCTGAAATTTTTTGCACAGCACCAAGAGCCGCTTGATCAATCTTTTTGTTGTAGCCACCAAATATGGTGTTGACTGCGCCTTTGATACCAACTTTAGTTTCGCCACTGCTGAAACCGAATCTATCGCGGGCGGGAACTGAGGCAATCAAGCCTGAAACCAGAGATGGATAAAGGGCGGTCGCGCGAAGGGCAAGGGCTCCACCCATTGATTCGCCCAGGATGACCACCGGAAGACCTGGATGATTCTTGTGAATTTCTTCCAGCACTGCTTTGATATCGACGAGGCAGCCCTCGAAATCGAGTTCAGAGTTAGCCGATTTATTGTCCTTCAGTTCACCGAATCCACGCAGGTCCATGGCATAGGTGGCGATGCCGTCCTTCGCCATTTCTTTTCCGAAAGCCGCAAAACAACCCTTATGCAAGCTGAAACCATGGATGCATAGCATTGCCACCCGTGGCTTGTCATTCGGTAGCCACGAGATGCAGCGAATGTCTTTCGGGGCTACCGTAGGTGGTTTGAGAAGGGATTTCGCGCCTGACGTATCCTGCACCGATGACTCTTGCACTTGAGACTGCGCGCAGAGTGGGAGCGCCACACTGAGCGCCAGCAGTGAGATTATCGGTAAGGTCTTGAGTTTAAGAGCATTCATAGCGGTTTAACTTCTGCGATCTGGTCTCAGAGTCTTGCATGAGGTCTCGATTATACAATAAATGGTAATTCCTTTTACACAGAAAGGCTGCCAAACCGCAAGATTTGTCGCATGTTTTAAAGCGTCCTTAACCGGTTGTCAGCGATGATTAGCTTATCAATGAAAAAGAAGAAGAATAAAGGAAAACTAAATACGAATGAAAACGATCGTACCTGATACGTGGAAAATCCCTTCTCAGATTCGCGACCGATTCGGTGACAGCGCGGGACGTCAGCGAGCGATGACCGCCAACGGGCACCTTGTGCTCGTGTTACACCAACCTCCTGGTCAGAACAGCAGTCGAGATCGAAGTGCCCGAATTGTGTGGCGCGATCCATCCGGAGCGTGGGCATGGAATAGCGATGGCTGCACGTCGCAGTTGCTCAAAAAGCATGTGTCGGAGTTCGCAGAACACGCAGAAAATTTTGAAAACGAGATTCAGGCAGCAACTTGTGCTGATGACTACTTTCAAATTTTGAAATCGGTTTCGCCACTCCAGAGAACCAGTCGCAATTTGCACGCTGCACTGCAACAAGCTCGCGATATGATCCCGGATGACCGCGAAATCATCGCTGCTCGAGACGCTGCAGGGGATGTGGAAAGAGCTTTCGAACTTTTGTACATCGATGCGAAGAATGGACTCGACTACACAGTCGCGCAGAAAACAGAACAGCAGTCACAAAGATCGTACGAAATGGCGGTCAGCGCTCATCGGCTTAACGTGCTGGCTTCAGTGTTTTTCCCAATCACTGCGCTCAGTTCTATCTTTGCGATGAACTACTCGCTGGGACCTGAGTCAGTTCTCAACACATCCCTCTTTTGGGGTGTAATCGGATTCGGCTCACTCTCCGGTTTAATCCTCAGCCGTACCGTACAAAAACAAACCCCGCCTCTGCAAATCCCTAACTCAAACGTCATGCCGAGTTCGAAGTCAAACGGCACCCGTAAAGGCGGGAACGTTTCAAAACAAACCAAGAAAAAACTCCAACCTTCACGCGCCTAGCACGTCGCTAGCTACAATCCCCTTCACAGCTCCTGGACGCAGATCCCACGAGCCGCCCCGGAAACAGTTCCCACGAGCCGCCCGGAAACAGATCCTGGGAGCGCAGGCTTCCAGCCTGCTTCGAACTCCGTCAAAATAACGTCGCTCTAAGAGCCGCTTTGCCAACCCCGTTTCGACACAACCACCGCACTACCAGCGGTGCGTCCTTCGTTCTTATCTTCCGACTAAAAACTTCAGTTATAGTTCGACTGATTAAAGTAAAGAACGATCATCACAATGATCGCTGTGAACGTCAACGCAGCAAGCGTGATCTTGATCCAACTGTACGGCCGCTCGCCTTGCACTTCTCCGGTGCGAGCATTAACAACCAATTGAAAAAGCTTTTCGCGGAAGTGATATGCACCGACATATACAGGTAGCAAAATATGTTTGAAAGTAATCGCAGAATAGCTGGTGTCTACTCCGAAGATTCGCTGTTCATTACCGCCGATATGGTTTCTTACATCGGACTGAATAACTGCGGAAGCGACTTCTTTTGCTTTTTCGAATCCTTCTGAAAGTGTGACTTCATACCGTTGCGCGACGTAGCCTGCTAGGTAGGATGGATCGTAAACCTTCAATTCCGGCAGATCCCAGGGTTCTAACTGAGTCAGATGATCTCGTCGTAATGACTTCGTTCCAGCAACCAAAATATCGTCGAACCATCTCGAAACTGTCCCACTTACATAATGCCACCGCGTTTTTTGCACCTGTCGCGAGCGTTGAACGGTGTTACCTTCCGAGTCTGTCTCGGTGTAGTACTCAGTCTCGTAATAGTAATCGCCTCGCTCACCAGAATAATGACTCGTAGTGTAGGCATCGTACGTCCAGAATGGAACATAAACTCCGGAGATTGCGCCTGGGACGGCGAATCGTTTCAAGTCGTTAGGTGCAAACCACCGCGATGAAATCCACTTTTGGATCCGTTCGGTAGCTTCCTCTTTCGACACTTTGAATGGAAGAACGGCTTCAGGCGCCAGGATTGGATCCGGTGATTTGGGCTGTGCGACTAACGGAGCTCCGCAAAATCCGCACTTACCGGCAACTTGTGGTGGCTTAAATATGATCTGCGCACCACAGCTGGTGCAGGCTACTTCCAGTGTGTCCGGCGAAAGAGCTTGCAGTTGTTCTGGTCGCAGCTTGAGGTACTGCTCGTAACTGCACTCGCTGATTTCTTCTTTGCTCTCCGGTATGCGCTCCTGATATTCGCAGAACGGACAGGTTAATGCACCATTTTTTGGTTCAAACAATAAATCGGCACCACAACCCGGGCATTTGTAGCGGCGGATTTTCTCTTCAACGAGTTCTGGTGTTTTCTTCTTTTCGTCTGTGGACAAAATAAATCCCCTGGATTAAAGCACTCGCGCTAGACTATTTTTTTGTCTTGCGTGAAGGTCGACTATTCAGTCTACCCGTTGAGAACAGAATTAACGGTGCGAAATGACCTTTGTTCTAATTTCGCTGTAAGTGATTTTCACTTCAGGCTCCTCTCGCCGATTTCCCGCATTCTAGCCTATATCTTAGTATCTTGACTTCGGTTGTAGACTTTTGAAGTATTCATGCGAGAATGCTTGATAGTGACTGACGAACTAAAGCGGCTGCGTGCCCAGGCGATCTCTAATACTTTCTTTCGGCCAACAACGTTGCCCAAAGCCCTGCTAAAAATGGGTTTCGTTCAGGCTGATCCAATCCGTTCGCCGGCAACTGCACAAGATTTGATTCTGCGTCATCGAGTGAAAGACTACCGTGCTGGTGATCTAGAGAGGCGGTATTCGTCCCTCGATATCGAAGAAGATTATCTGTATGCCTACGGTTTCATGCCGCGCGAGAATTGGCAGCTCCTTCATCCTCGCAACTTTGATGCGCTGACCAAGCTTGAAAAACAAATTCTAAAAGTTGTTCAGTCGCGTGACGAAGTCCATCCTCGAGAGCTTGAAGCAGAGTTCGGAAACGAGAGGGTTATAAACGCCTGGGGCGGACACTCTAAAGAAACCACGACAATCTTGGATAACTTGCATCATCGCGGCCTGCTTCGGGTTGCGCGTCGAGAAAAAGGCATTCGTGTGTATTCTGCGATTGCCGGAAGCGATCACAATTATTCACCATCTGAGCGCGCGCGAAAATTACTGCTCTTGCTGGTTGGAATTTTTGATCCGATACTCGAGAAGAATCTCCGAAAACTTCGATTTTCAAAGCCTCCTGATTGCAATGTGAAAGCCATTCTTGATGAGCTTATCAAACGGGGAGAGCTTACTAGGAATGTCGTAGATGGTCTGGCCTATTTATCGTTGAGCACCAAGAATGGTAACTCTGTTATGGCAGAGAACAAAGTACGCTTCCTGGCACCTTTCGATCCGCTCGTTTGGGATCGTGAAAAGTTTCACCTTATGTGGAACTGGCATTATCGATTTGAGGCCTACACACCAGTAGCTAAGAGAGTTCGCGGGTACTATGCTTTGCCACTACTTTGGCAAGATGATGTGGTCGGTTGGGTAAACGTAATCAAAAAAGATAGTTCGTTGGATTTTGATTTCGGTTTCGTCGATAAGCAACCAAAATCCAAAGAGTTTAAAGCAGAATTGGAAGCAGAGGTCGAACGATTTAAATTGTTTTTGAAGCGTTAATAGATGCACTCTCTATGCGACAGGATGCCAGCATGTCCTTCGATCACGACGACGTTTTCGACTGTTGAACGTCGATTTATCGTGTATGGTTCAAGTAATGCCTTGAATTCTGAACAAACATGTTGCGGCAGGAAGTTTTGACTTGAAGTATCGCATCTTCACCTGTAACATCAGCCGTCAAGTATTTGATGAGGAATGGTCGTGAGCGAAAAGAAATCGAATCTAAGCGGACGGATTGCAGAAATCGCAGACATCGAGCCGTTGGAAAAACTCATCCAGTACGCTTTCCGCGGTGGAAAAAGCTCCAAGTCGTGGACTGGGGAAGAGCATCTTGTGCGCGGACCGCGCATCACGCACAAAGGACTAGAAGAAATTATTTCTGGCGAAGATCAAGTGGTTTTGATTGCTGAAACCAGAGATAACGGAGAGAGAAAAATCGTCGGCTGTATTCATCTGAAGAAAGAAAATGAGCATGGTCATGTGGGAATGCTCGCTGTTGATCCTGATGCTCAGAGTCTTGGTGCCGGAAAATATTTGATGACCTGGTGCGAAGAATACGCGCGCGAAAAATATCGTTCTACCGATCTTGTGGGCGAAGTAGTCTCCGGCCGACCGGAGTTAATGGACTGGTATCATCGACTCGGATACAAAGAAACTGGCGAGACCGCGCCGTTCAATCCCGAAGGAGTAGAACACCTGGTTGAAGGATTGCAGTTCATCAAGATCAGCAAGTCGCTTTGATAGAAGAACGGACTTTGGCTGTGCGGAAATTCTTGTTTTCGTCTAGTATGGGACGTATGAGAAGAATGCCGATCATCCTCAACTTTCTAGCCCTTGCATTCGTCGCGGTGCCATTGTCTGGCTACGCGCAGGTCTCAACTACACAAGAAGCTCCTGTCTCTAACAAAGAGATTGCGCCTCGACAAACCTCGATTTTCGATGGGGACCGTTTAAAGGGAACTGTGGAGTACAAGTTGCAGAACGGGAATGGGAAAGGTGAGTCGGTAGGACAAGCCGAAAATGTTCAGGGTCCTGATTATCCCCAAAATTGGGTGCCGGTCGGGGCGAACAGTCAAGGTGTAGTCAGATATGGCTCACCGGTTCAGCCTGATATCAACAAAGGGCAGATTATGTTGAAATTACAGCCCGGACAGAAATTGCCTCCAACCGATATTGGCAATCCAATATTCAGACCGAGTGCGGACGTCTATGGCAGCGAGGATGCGCCGCCACCTTTCTCTGAATTTACTAGAATTGACGACAAGCCATCGGGAGTGACCTTCGGACAAGGGATTCTCAAAGACATTCAACCTTGGCCTGATGCGAATGACGGTGCACACAAACCGGCACCAGTCAAATCACCTGCCACCGGCGGTAATACTAACGGTAGTAACGCGGAAAAATGAATTCTGGTTTCAGACTTTTTATTACTGGCTTAGTGATAGCGATCACCCTTTGTACATCGGCTCAGCCTGGGTGGTGCGGCTCAGTCGACTCGCAGTTTCAAGGGCGCGAGATTTTCGATCGTATCTTAAACAAAGCGAAGTCTGAACATTGGAGCAAACTCCCAATCGGCGAGCTGATGGGTAAAATTGCATGGGAATTGGAAGGCACGAAGTACACCGCGGAAACACTCGATCAATCTGTAGATAACGAGGCTTGCGTAGTAAAGCTTGATGGTCTTGATTGTGTTACGTATTTCGAAAATGTTCTTGGTCTGGCCCGGATGATAAAGCAAGGTGGTAACACACCGAATGATCTTATGAAGTCGGTAACAACTACACGTTATCGAGGTGGTACCGTCAGTGGTTTCACTTCACGGTTGCATTATATGAGTGATTGGATTCACGACAACGAGCAGAAGCATGTTGTTCGTGCCCTTTCGGATCTCCCTGGCGCAGAAAAGTTGCCGACCAAAATTGACTTCATGAGCCAACATCCAAACAGCTATCCACAGTTGGCGAAGCACACGGAATTGGTTCCTGTGATCAAAAAGTTAGAAGACGATATCAATAGACGTCCGCAAAATTTTGTTCCAATCAGTAAACTCCATGCTGCTGAGCCGTTCTTGAAGACGGGCGATATCGTCGCTATCTGTAGCAAAATTGGCGGGCTGGATGTAGCACATACAGGTCTGGTAATTCGCACCAAGGATGGTGTCGCGCATTTCATGGACGCTTCATCCAGGTTGGGCAAGGTTACGCTGGAACCGGGCAGCATCAGTCAGGCGTTAGGTCGCACGAAAAGCTGGACCGGGGCGATGTTCGCTCGCCCATTAGAACCGTAAGTCACTTCCAATTCCCGAAAGGTCTTGAAAACGTATCGAAGATCTATAAAACAATCTTCAGATTTCGGCTAATCGGACATTAATTGGATATCAATAAACTAGAGTTATTGTCCGCACGACCTATGGAGCTCCTATGCAAATTTTCAAGCCAGTCAAGACAAACGACCAAATCTTCGAAAAACACGAACCTATGCTGAAGGGCGCAATCGCGGCTATACACAAGCGCGAGAACTATTCATCTTTTCCGGAGATGCCTTCGCCTGGCGAATATGGTGAAACGGCAGAGGCAGAGCAGAAGAAGCAGTTCGAGGCACAACTCGGCGGTAAATTTGAACGTTTGAAGCAAGTATCCGATTCTTGGTTGGTTGCCGATGAAGAGAGCCCATATACGGGAAAAGCCCTTGGAATCAGCTATCCCGTTTGCGCCGACATCAAGAGTTATATCAAAGCTGCAGAAACCGCCAGCCATGACTGGAAGCGCACCGATGAAAAGACTCGCGCTGGGCTGCTCATCGAAACTCTGCAACGTGCGAAGACACACTTCTTTGAATTGGCTTTTGCCACCATGCACACCACTGGTCAGTCTTACATGATGAGCTTCCAAGCGAGCGGACCTCACGCCGCCGACCGCGCCATGGAAGCTATCGCTCTCGGTTACCAGGAGTTGACTAGATTTCCCGATCACATCACCTGGGAAAAGCCTGCCGGAAAAGTAAGCCTCAAACTTGAAAAGTATGGAACCAACGTTGGTCGTGGTCTCTCACTAGCAATTGGTTGCAGTACATTTCCGACCTGGAACACACTTCCAGGTCTGTACGCCAGCCTGATCGCAGGCAACGCTGTCATCGTCAAGCCGCACCCCAAGGCAATTTACCCGATTGCGATTGTTGTTTCTGTGATTCAAGAAGTTTTGAGCGAGCATGGTTTTGATCCTAATCTCGTGATCCTTGCTGCGGATCGTTCTGACAAACAAATCACAAAACAGCTTGCTGAAGATTCGGCGATTCGCATCATCGATTTCACCGGCGGCAGCGCATTCGGGCGATACGTCGAAAGCTTGCCAGGCAAGATTGTCTTTACTGAAAAAGCCGGAGTCAATAGCGTCATCATCGATAGTGTCGATAGTGTAGAGGCTATGGCGAAAAACATCGCATTCAGTATCAGTCTCTACAGCGGCCAAATGTGCACAGCACCGCAGAACATCTACATTCCGGAAGGTGGAATCAAGACAAAGGATGGACATGCTTCGTTTGACGAAGTCGCGAAAGCGATCGTTGAACAAACCAAAGGACTGGTTGAGCATCCGAAAGCAGGCTATGCGGTAGCTGGTGCAATTCAGAGCAAAGCTACTTCCGAACGGATCACAGAAGCCAGCAAACTTGGTGGCAAAATCCTTCTGGAAAGTAAGCCAATAGCCAATCCGGAATTTCCGGATGCGCACACTCAAAGCCCAATAATTATCGAAGTCGAGAAGAGCAAGCGAGATATTATTAAAGGCGAGATGTTCGGACCAATCGTTTTCATCATCCCGACGAAGGATACTGCTGAAAGTCTTCAACTGACTGCAAGTGGTGCCCGCGAGCATGGTGCCATCACCTGCAGTGCCTACACCACAGACCCAAAAGTGATGGATCAAATTGCTTTCGAAATGGCGGAAGCCGGCACACCGGTCTCCTTCAATCTCACCGGCAACATTTACGTTAACCAAAATTCTGGTTTCTCTGATTTCCACGTCACCGGTGGTAACCCTGCGGGTAACGCATCATTCACGAACCCAGAGTTCGTAGTGAAGCGTTTCGTCAGAATCCAATCCAGAGTCTGCGTAAATTAAAACAACAACCGCAACCCGCCAGAATCTATCCGGTTTCCAGACTGGCAAATAGATTCTTACAGCGTTTTGCGGCGTCCAGCAGCTGCTCCGTTTTGAAGTGACTGCCGTCTTCGCTTGTCCAATTTCTAACCCGTTAATTCGCTGTCAACGCGAGGAATACTAGGTTGTAGCTGGAGCGGAGCGGAGGCTTTGACGATTGAACGTTTTGTTTTACCTGCTGATCCTCACCTTTTTCTTTTGCTGCGGAAGCGCATCCGCCGACAATTGGCGCGATGACAATCCAAATCAACCCAACGGATACGCCGCCAGCATGTATCGGTACCATCACGGCACACCCGATGATGACGGACCTCACGACGGCTACCGAGCAACCGAGATTCGCGCACGCAACGGATTGGACAGATTTGCTCCACCCGACAAAGACGACGACGGCGGGTCGCGCTGGGGCGGTGGTGATAACGGCAGCGGTGGTGGTGGACGCTGGGGCGGGTCCGGGAGTGGCTTGGGACGGCATTTTCGGCAGGGTCAAGCTGAGGGAGAAGCATACTGGTCTCAGAGAATTCGAAATCAGATGCAAGCATCAGGTGGCGGACTTCAGTCGGCTGGTTATGTCCACGGCATGCAAAATCCACAATATGGAAATGCTCCACCCTATCCGATGAACGGGATGGGCGGCATGAATGGAATGGGACAAATGGGAGGTTTTCAAAACAACCCGATGTACCAGAATCAACAAGCTCAGCAGTTTCAGCGATTCAACGTCAACAATCAACTCGGCGCCACTTCAGGCAACTGTCAGTACGCGCCATCGAATGGTGGTTTCAATAGCAACTACTCCAGCACTGCACTTCAACATGCCGTCTCCCAAAGACCGATCGGCACTTTGCTGAGAAACAGCAGAGGTGGATTCAACCGCATTTACCAACCGCAGCAATGAGCGCTCCATTCAGTAGAGCTTAGTCACTTTGCCGGTTTTAGTGTATTGCTGCAACATAGAGTCGGCTTCTTCCGTCGTGCCAATGCGTTCTTTAACATCGGCATAGCCTGACCGCACTACGATGCCCTTCCGAACTGTCTGTAGCTCATCGGGGTGCTTGTGATTGTGCGAATGAAGGACCTGAACGCACTGGTACCACTTACGGTGCGTATAGGCATACGTATTTTGATTGAGTAAGATTGACTAGTCGGTGCGCTTGTGACAGTCGGCACTCATGTTCATCAATTGCCAAACGCATAGTCCGACCATGAGGAATCCGAATGACGATACGAGCAATCCGTTTAGCAGGAAAGTTGGTCCAAGAGTCCAGAGTTTAGAGACAAAAGCGATTAGGACTTCATGAGGCAACAGTCCCAGCATCATGAACGCCCCGATAATGGCGACTTTTATGCCGACGCAAATCAAGAATAGCCAAAACAATACGTGGCCGATGCGAAGACGTTTAGGATTGTGGTGACTCAAGATTAAAACCCTCGTTAATCCAATGATATCACCCTTGTTGAAGTTTGGCTTACTCAAGCGGGGTTAACGGCTAGCTTGTCCCCAAAGTGTGGATGGCGCAGCCTTTTGAGGTGTTGGTGCCGTCAATCCGAACTTCTTTAAAAAATCGATTTTGAAGTCGCAGTATTCCGCTTCCGCCTTCGACTTGTCGTAGTATTTGTAATAGTCCTCGATACGTGCTTTTCGGTCTCGATATCTCTGAGCTTCGTTGTCTTTCCGCTGTTCCAATTCCTGGCAAGCCAGTTCCATGAATCGCACACCGCCAGTATTCTGAAATTCCGTTACGGGAAGACCGCCAATCGTCGTAGGTTTGACTGCACCATTGGCAGCTGCGTTCGCACCACAAGCGGTGCTTTCTGACTCTCGACCGTTTCCGTTCTTAGTGGTTTTGTTACCGCTAGAATCCTTGCCGTCCACCAGTTTGTCAGAGGGATTTGTGTTCGTTCTGTTATACGCGATAATTCCTCTGCCGGCAGCTGCTTTCCGTGCCAGTTTTACCTGTTCTTCTTGGGCCGACAATTTCTCTTCCAGGTTGTCTGCGGCTCGCAAAATCTCCGACTGATTTCCGGCTTTTACTTGAGATTCCATATCTTGGAATAAACTTGTAAACGGCTTGACGCCAGTTCCTCCGTCTTGCAAGACCTTGATTCTATGCCAGATGAGCAATCGTCGATCCTCAGCCGGCCCTTGCATCACATCTGGTGCTTCTTCGGATTGAACCTGTTCGACCTGAAGGTCGGAGATTAAGGTCTTGGCTGGAATTTTTCCGGCTGTGAAGTCGCTGACGAGTGTGGAGGAGATGTTGACCACTCTACCTTCGTGTCCTTGGGCAGACGAAAACAACACTCTAACATCGCCGATTTCTTCAGGAAATGCATCGAAAAGCGATCTGGCGATAAACATCGCGTCAATTTTGGAGGCTTTGTCATCGCTTATTTTAGTACGCTGGATCATTGCGGTAACGCGATTGCCGGTCGCGAATACGTTAAGCAATTTCGAATCCGAGTTCAGAACATTTGCGGCTTTAAGCACGACTGTCAACTGTTCTGTATTGACCGGGATCGCAGAGGACGCTCCTACAGCAGAGGGCGTCGAATATAAGAAGACACCGGCAAATGTGCCGGTCAGCACTGCTAGATTTTTTAAGTTCATATGCGTCATTCCAAGCAGGATAACGAGGAGCCGATATTCCGACGTTACGAACGCTGTGTGAAGATAGAGTGAGTAAAAAGTGAAATGTGCGTGAAGTCAGTTTTGCAATCGGAGCGTTCATTCCTGGAAATCCAGACTGGCGTTACTGTTTCCGCAATTTTGCTCAGTCAAAAGCCAACACATCTTTCTGAATAAATGTTGCATTGGCATTGGATTTGGAGCGTTTAAATGCGGAAGAAACAAACAAACCAGAATTCACAGGCGTTCTTACGGCGGGGCTTACTGAAGTGTGTGCTTCTCGAAGAAATTCCATATTGCTTCGTTGCCGTCGAAGTCACGGCAAACTGGCCCAATAATAGCCGACGGAAGATACTGTTGCCCTGCCGGCCAAGTATGACCACCGCCGCGAATTTCGTAAAGCACTACCTCGTTGGCGCTATCAGGAGCTCCATATTGTTCGACGGAAACCAGTGAGTGATCTCCCGGATCTTTGTCAGGCAACTCTGTACGGACAGGCTTGGAAGTGTTGTTGTTCTTAGTCAACCAGAACGCCAGGGATTGTCTCCCTGGTATCACTTCTCCGCGTTTCTTCGGCAATATCTTGCCACCAATTTTGCCACCATCCCATGGCACGAGAGTGTCTTTTGTGCCTAGCAACATCATCACCGGTTTTGGTGTCACATTCAGATCCAGAAAAGTTTTCGAAACAGAGGCCGCAACAGATGCTACCGCTGCAATTTTTCCAGGCAACTGAATTGCCAGGTATTGACTGAAGAACCCACCGTTCGAAATTCCAGTCGCGTAGACTCGCTTTGGATCGATAATTCTTTGCTGCGCGAGATCATCAATTATTCTCGAAACAAAACCGACGTCATCGTAATTCGATTTGGAAATGTCGGGTCTACCGTCGTTCCAGTGTCGGTCGATCCCGTCGGGGTAGGCGACAATAAAACCCTTTTCGTCAGCCAGTCTTGCAATACCACCGGCACATTTGTCGGTACCTTCTGCGGTACCACCTCCTCCATGAAAGGCTAGTATCAAAGGTGATGGCAGTTTTGCGGAGGAAGGTTGATATAAATAGTAACGGCGTTTGGTGCCGTCGATGTTGATCTCTATCAGTTGAGGTTTTCCCTTTCCTGACCATCGCGCTTCAATGCTTTTGGGTTTTCCGAATTGGAAATTGCTCTGACCGCCCACGCGCTTTCCGAGGCGCTTACTAAGTCTTCCGAAAGCTTTCTTCGACTCTTCTGCTCCAGTATCGGATTCTGAAGTTACAGCGTAGAGTTTTTGAGGTCCGACTTCACCTTCGTCCTGGGCTGTGGCATTAGCTTGAACACACGAAAAAGCAATTAACAGAGACAACAGCATTAATTGCCATATCTTACATTGACTCATTTCAAATTCACCCAGGGTTGGTGCATCTCTTCAATGAATACACGATGGTCGACAAAAAGTTGCTCTGAAAGTTTATTAAACGTTTGGCTTAAAGCACCTACACGTTTTACTAACGAGCACGACCGTGTTCAGCGTTCCACTTCTCTTCTGCCTCTCTGCACGCAGAACAATACAAAGTGCGTCGCGTATGGGGCGAGTATTCCGAATGAACGCATCCGCCGAGCACATAGGAATTGCTTCGAGGGAAGAGCTCTTTCCTCGCCTGGCGTAGTTTGTCATCCAGGCGAATTAAACCATATATAACGCGCGCGTTCCCCGACTGCATCTCGATTTCATGAACCGGGCATTTGTTTGAGCACGATAAGAAAAACAACCGGAAATAGCTGGCAATATTTCTGTATGCAGACAATTTTTAGCTCGCAGAACTCGTCGAGGGTTAATTGCCATAATAGCCGAATACCGATTAATCTGCCAAAGCGATTCCGAAGCTGCTTCTCTTAGTTTGGCTGCTGTTGTTGCAACTGGCTTGCTTGTTGTAATTGTTGGCGACGCAATTGTCTGAACCGTTGTAGCCGTCGATGCCCGGCGCTTGCCGGATTGGTTGCAGAGGCGGCCGCCGTTGGCGTCTGTGTCGTTTGACTCGTGGGCACAGATTCTGGAGATGATGTTGTGGTGCTTGAAGCTGTTGACGAGTCGGTGGAATTGACCGGTGAACTTTGATAGGTCGTAGGCTGAGCTGCATAGGTTTGCTGCGAAGTTGGAACAGCTACGGGAACAGGAACCGGAACGTATGTAGGCGATGTTGCGTAAGTAGAATATGTTGCCGGAGGCGTCGCGTAAATCGTCGCTTGCGGTGCATATGTGGTGCTAGTTGGTGGTGCCGAATAGGTAGTGTTGGTTGTGGTTGGTGGTGGCGTGTAAACTACGGGTGCGCTCGTTGTGCTGGTGGTTTGGGTGGGATAAACAACAGGTGCGCTTGTCGGTGTTGATGAGTATGTCGATGAAGTTGGATAACTGGTAGTTGAATAACTTGATGTTGGTGGTGCAGCAGTCGGCGTCGTCGGATAGGTCGGACTGGAAGCAGGACTTGCACTCGATGACGATGTGCCCGGTGAAGTTTGAGTAACAGTCGGTTTTTGTCCTTTCTGCCAATCTACTTGATAGTCGCCTTTGTTTTGAGTGTCGATCGTGGTTTCCCCACCTTGACCTTTGGTGTACTGAGTGCTCTGGTTGTAGCCGTATTGCTGCCCCGTCTGCGCGTTTGTATATGATTTTCCACTGTTGTACGCACCTTGACCGGTCTGCGCATTGTAAGCGCCTTTCTTATAGCCCGAGTAGGTATTGCCACTAGCAGTGGTGCCACTCGATCCAGTCTGCATGACACCGCCTACCCCCTTTTTCCAGGCTGCGCCACCCGCACCTTGATAGGACCCGCCATTCGGTCCGGTTGCCTGCATGGCACCCCCGATAGCGCCTGCGTTGGGTGTGACGAAACCGCCGCCTGCACCACGAAATTTACCACCGTTTGGACCGGCATAAGTTCCGCCCACTGCTCCAGCTGCGCCCTTGCCGTATCGAACTCCGCCGACTCCGGCTGATTTACCGTATTGTCCGGACCTCGAGAACCCGCCCGCGGCTCCGCTCGCTCCTCGGGCCCCGAAGCCCCTCGCGTCCGCTTGCGTTTGGCAAAGAAGGGAGGCAATCAATATAGATAGGGTTGTTGCAGTTATTCTGCGCATTGTGAATCTCTCCAGGAAATTGCTGACTGGTTTGATTACACCGAGCGTCTGAAAAAGTTTCGGTCGCTCAAGAAAATAAATGTTTTGATATTGGATTTAGATGATTGAATGTGCGCATCCAATCGCGATTGACGAGTTGTGATTTCGTAATCAAATCTGATTTTAGTCGTCCGCAGTCCGAGCGAGAAACTCTGCCGCTTTAGTTGGCCAGCCAGAACTGAGGTCTATGGTAGTCTGATCAGATAGTGAAAACAGCTTCACTGCCGCTCCTCGAGATTTTGCGGTATCTGTTGTGGGTGCACAGAAGCAGAGCTGATCATTGTTACGCCAATCGGGAAGAAAAGCCGAATCTATATATTGCCACTCTGCAAACGGAGAAATTTGAACTCCGACTGTAGTACCGTTAACGGAATCAAGAACCGCTACGGTTCCATCAGCCTTCAACACAGCAATATTACGACCATTGTCGGACACTTTAAAATATTCGCAGCTGTCGTCAATGGAGTATTTGTCAGGCACAAGGCGTTCCAGTGTCCCTGTCGCTAGCGAAATTCGGTAGAGCTTTTGTTTGTGTGATGGCATGTCGAAAGGGACATCGGAGCAAGACAGAATTACCATTCCGTCATTAGTGCACTGAAGACCGCTGTCTCGGTCGAAGCCTGGTATCGAAGCGATGCTTTTGATCTTCGGCTTCTTTAGAAGTTCTCCGTTTGAACCGAAAACGGTGGCCACTTGCAGTGTTCCCACCGTCCCATTTTTCTTGATAAATGCAACGCTTTTATTGTCCGGACACCAGTCAATTTGTTCTGCCACTGTCGGCGGTACCGTCATCGGTTTCCCATCGAATTTGAAGGGTAAAATGAATAACGATGGTTCACATTGAAATGAGTGCCGAGATTCTGTTCCCGCCACAGATTGTCCATCAGGGCTTACTGCGATGCGCTCGATGTGCTGACGAGATCGGTATATTGTTGGACCGGCTTCAACTTTAGAATTAATGACTCGGTATATACACAAACAGCTAATCACAGTCGTTGCGAGCACGCTGCTTTCGGGCGGCTGGTCCATCCATCTGTCAAGTGTTTTCTGCTGCTTCTGCGCAAGAAAAACGTCTACATCACTTTCTGAAAGACCATGGATGGTTTTTTCCCACTCGCTCCTATCATCTTTGGACAGTGTTCGTAAGCATTTTCCTGACGAGACAAAGCGCTCGCATCTTTGCGCTGCATACGCGATTCTTTTTTGCTCGGCACTTGGTATTAACTGTTTTAATTTGTCCCAGTCTCGAACACGTTCTCGCGTAACCCCAATAAAATGCTCGCCATCTGGCATCCAAACTGCGATTTGTGGTTCACCAGTTTCAGATGGGAGCGGTAATAAAATTTCCGACAGTCCTCCTTTGGCGTCCGCGATTCGCAGACCGTCAGAGGCAAACAGTATTGCTTTAGTTCCATCCGGCGACCAATCAATCCGGATCCGGTGCGAGATTTCGCCTGGTCCGCAAGAAGAAAGGCTGAACAAGGCAAAGAGAAGACACATGGAAGCTTTAATCCAGCGATGCTTCTTTAAAGTGGAACCTTCTCTATGATTCATTAACCGCTGGTGTTCATTGCTGTTAATCGAACGCTGAAGGCAATATAACATAGCAACCGACGAGCTGCCCATAATCACTCAATTGGTTTTGCGTTGAGTGAGATCTACCAACAGCTTACGAAAATTAGCTGTCTGAGCGGCTTTTCAATGTCGCCATGGTGGAACTTTTACACGAAAGACCTGCCCGCGTCTGCGGAGAGTCAATCATGCAAACTTGAACTTCTATGCCAGAAGTCCCCATTCTTCTATTGATATCCGTGAAGTCCAGTCCGACAAATCCTTCTCTTTATTTGTCGGACTGGCTTGACGTCTATCGGAAGTAAACTTTTCATTGGTAGAATCAGTGGTGGAGACTGGAGTTTCTGTTTGCAGGTCAGAAAGTTGTTTGCTTTGACTTTGATTCAGGTCTATCGGTTGTGAAACCATCGTGCCTCCAGCGTTTCTTTCAAATTAGTGTGCGGCGGTTATTGGAAGTCAAGACAGCATATTGAAACAATATGAGAAAGTCGTGAGATGGTTCCGACCAGTCAGAATAGCTGGTCCACTCTCTTGCGTGCTGCTTCTCTCGAGCTGCAGTAATTTAAACGACTGGTCGAATCAGCATCATATGAGGCTTTATGAGCGCTTTCGATTGGTTGCACACCACGATTTGGCTGATGGTCGTCCGCAAGAAGCAATTGCGAATGCAAAAAAGGCATTGTCTGAATTGGCGAAGGCGAAACCACAAGATCAATTGGCGATTAAGGAGTCATTATTAGAACTCGGTGGAATGTATTTAGCTGAGAGCCAGCCAAAAGAAGCGCTTAATTGCTACAAAGAGGTTGCTGGTTCGGGTTCCGTCGGTGATCAAAACTCATCCGAGTGGAATAGATTGGCGGCTCAAAGCGCTGCCGGTAAAGGTTTCTGTTTCTTGAAATTAAACGAAATGGAGAAGGCCTCGAGTGAGTTTCGAAAAGCTCTGCAACTTTATAAAGACCAACCGCAAAGTGTGAAAACCACATTTTTCCCAATAGATCTTTGTTCCAGTTGCTGTGCGTGGGGATTAGAACAGAGTAGTCGGTTGCTTGCAGAGCCGCATGGCGCCATCGAATTCAAGCTTATCGAAAATCAGCCATTGCCTTGCGAGTGCGTAACAAGCCGCTTCATTTTATCCAGCCCGAATCTTCCTGGCGTTCCGAATGTTGTCACCGCAATTGGTGCTATAGGTTCTAATAACGAGAAAATCTCGAGCACTGTAGATGGTGCGAAATTGAGTGGCACTGGCGATCGCAGTTTGCAAACTTCTTGGAGCACACTTCTTCAAGCCGGTAAGCGTCATCTCAGAAACCATGAAGAGAAGCAGGCGGAGCGCTACTTCAAGAGTGCGATCAACCTATTGCGTAAAAATAATGATAACGGAGTAAGGCTAGTTGAATCTCTCCAGGCGCTTTCGTTTTTTTACCTTGAGAATGGTCGTGCGGCTGAAGGATTGCCTTATCTCAAAGAGGAGATTGATGTTCAGCGTGCGCGTTTTGGAAACGATGATGCCGTCCTGGTCGCGCCACTCTGTCGATATGGTGCTGCGTGCATGCGCCTTGGTAAGTTTGGTGAGGCCGACAAAGCTTTGAACGAATCGATGGAGTTATCAGAAAGAGTTTTAAAAGACGGAAGTGATGTTTGTGCAATCGTCCATTCTAACTTGGGTGAGCTTCGGTTACATCAACAGCGCTTCAACGATGCTGAGACTCATGCGAAGAAGGCTCTCCAAATTTTTGAGAAATATTCGCCACTCAATAAGGTGCGAATTGGTACCACCGAATTTACGTTAGCCAAAGCTCTGATCGCTCAGAACAAACTTGCTGAAGCGCAGATTCCCATGAAAGAGAGTATGAAGTTTATTGAGTTGAAGGTAGTCGGATTACCGATGAAAGAGAATGTACTTTTAACTGATGCCGAACTTGCAGTGAGACTCAATGACTTGTCGTCAGCCAAGCGATCTATCCTGGAAGCCAGACGAATTCTGGAACAGATGAAATCCAGACCAGCATTTCGGATGAAAGGAACTACTCCTATGGAAACGCGATTGTTGCAACTGGAGAAGATCACTGGAGTTGCGACTAAGTGAAGCACCCGTATCAATCAGGATTGCCCTGGATACCGACTCGACTTTCGACGAAAGCCTGGATGTTGGTGCTGATACCACTTGGATTTGAAATTGTCTTTGTCAGCGTTTTGAGCTTTCTTCTGTATCAAGGTGAGACTGAGGCGCTCAACATGGAACGTTCTCGAAACCTGATAATGGAAACCGAGAATCTGCAACGATTGTTTATCGAGACAGGAACGTCCGCGGCTGGATACAGTTTGAGCAAAAATCCGGAATTGGCAAGTCGTTTCAATCAGTCGAAATCGAAAGTGATAGTTCAACTTGGTCTGCTTCGTGATCTGGTAAAGTCCGATCCCGAATCGCTCGATGAAGTTTCTAAGATTGGCAATTTGGTGCAAAACGAGCTTGTTAATCTGGACAAGATGTTTGAACAGATAGATCGCGATACCGGAGATAACAAGAATTTTGAGACTGTTCAAGTTAGCTACATCCAGCTTGCCAATCTTTTTCAAGACGCGATCAAACGTCAGCGTTTGCTTGTTAAATACGGTCCTGCTGCTGAAACTAAATCAAGTGAATTGATCGCTACCTGGCTGGCGATCGGTTTGACTTTCAATATTGCGCTAGCTGCTGGATTGGTTGCGTTTTTCAATGCAGGCACCACCAGAAGGCTTAGCGTCTTGATGGAAAATACCTCCAGGCTTACCCGACAGCAGCAGCTTTTACCCTCAGTTGGAGGTCGAGATGAGATTGCAAAATTGGATCTTGTTTTTCACTCGATGGCGGAGGCTCTGGCCAACGCGGCAAGAAAGGAACGTGCAGTTGTTCACAACGCCTTCGACGTCATTTGCAGTATCGATCGTGATTTGAAATTCAGCGCGGTAAATCCGGCCAGCGAAAGACAATGGGGCTATACCGAAAATGAGTTGATGGGTCGCAGACTAGTGGACATCATATTTGCGGACGCGGAGGACGTAAGTAAGAGTTTCCGCGAAATGATTGACGACAGAAGTAATCGAGCAATAGAAATTCGAATCCGTTCCAAAAACAATCGACCGATCGACACGCTCTGGACTTTACGCTGGTCGGAGTCTGAGAAACAGTTGTTTTGTGTCTCTCATGACATAACAGAACAAAAACGCGCTGACCAAATCCGCAAGGATGTCGTCGCGATGGTATCACATGATTTGCGATCGCCTCTTACATCAATTTTGGTCGGCATCGATTTCCTCAAGTCTGGTGCGAGTGGTGCCATCGCGGAGCCAGTCGATCGGGAACTCGATAAGATGGCAGGCGGTGCATCACGGATGGTGCGTCTCATAAACGACTTCCTCGATCTTGAGAAAATGCAAAGTGGAAAGATCGAACTTAAGCGAACCAGAACCAACCTGGATGTGCTGGTAAATAATTCCTTGCAGGCAATACAATCGCTTGCAGATGCAAAAAATGTCGAGTTTCGCGAGGTCGACACCGATATCGATCTATTTGTAGATGGTGATCGAATTATTCAGGTACTGATTAATCTGCTGAGTAATGCGACTAAATATTCACCAAACGGTGGCGTAGTGACGATCGCGGCATCAAAACTCGATGACAACATTGAGGTAACAGTTTCAGATCAAGGCATTGGTATTGAAGCCTCGCGTCAGTCAGCGATTTTTGAGACTTTTACTAAGCACGAGAATGACTTGATGCCGAACAGTAGCGGACTGGGACTAGTGATATGTAGAAATCTCGTGGAATTGCATGGTGGCGTAATCGGTGTCAGATCCGAACCCGGGAAAGGTGCCACCTTTTGGTTCCGAATTCCGCAGTCCGATCAAGATGAAGTGTAGCTGTTTCAACGGAGTTACGCGCTCTGCGACTTCGTCCAACGCAACGAACAATGCCAATTCTACTTCTCTGATTCCGACGCTCGGTAACCGACGCCGTATACAGTGTGAATAATGGAAGAGCCGTCTTTATTAGCGATTTTTCTCCGCAGCGTTTTTATAACAGTACGCACTGCGTCTTCGCTCACTTCCGTGCCGGTTTTCCAGACCCGGTCCAGAAGCGCTTCTGCACTAAACGTCTGACCCCGATGTTTCAATAAAAACTCGAGCAAATTGTATTCCAGTGGCAGTAGAACAACTTCTTTGCCGCCCTTGAACACACGTCTGGTATCTTGCTCTGCAGAAATATCGCCTAGCGCGAGAACACTTCCAGTGTATGTATGTGGTCGACGGAGAAGCGCTCTGACCCGAGCGTCTAACTCGCGCTCGTCGAATGGTTTGGTGAGATAATCGTCCGCGCCGGTGTCGAGTCCTTCAGCCTTATCGGCAGATTGATTTCTACCAGTAAGCATCAAAATTGGTGTCTGACCTCCACCATTTCGAAATTGACTCAGAACTTCAATCCCGCTTTTCGACGGCAGTTGCCAATCAAGAATGACAAGGTCGAATTTAAAGTGTTCCAGTTTTTCAATCGCATCAGCGCCGTCGAGACTCACATCGACTTTGTGTCCTTGCGCTTCGAGCGACATTTTCAAGATGTTGAGCAGGTCTTTTTCGTCTTCGACGACCAAAATTTTAGCCATGTGGATAATGCGGACTTTGCCTGTACGGTTTCAGTCTATCGCGAACGCATCTAAAGTCTACCGAATGCGGATAAAATTATTAGTTTTGGAACTATTACCTTGGGCTGCTTTCTCGTCGTTCAGCAGCTTCTTTTCGGTTTCTAGAACGATTTTTGGGTCGGCTTTTTCGCTTGGGACCCGAGTACGGCTGACGTGAATCTACTGACGCTCCCACTGCTACAGCGGTGGTTGATTCCGAGCGCACTGGCGTGGGTTTTCCGATTAGCTCTAAACGTTTACCAGTCACTTTTTCGATGCCTCTGACCAGATGCCGTTGATCGGCGCTGACGAAGGACAATGCAGTTCCAGAACGACCGGCTCTTCCGGTTCTACCGATTCGGTGAACATAATCTTCTGCGGATACCGGCAAGTCATAATTCACGACATGGCTGATAGAAGGAATGTCCAACCCGCGAGCGGCGACATCAGTCGCCACAAGTACTGAGAAAGCTCCTTTGCGATAGCGCGCAAGAGTTTGATCTCGTTTATTTTGCGAAATGTCGCCGTGAATTTCTTCCGCGACCACATTGAAAGCGCAAAGTTGCTTCTTAATTCTGCGAACGCGACTGCGAGTTCTTGCGAAAACGATTACGGAGTCCACATCTGGTTGGTCTTTGATCAACTCGACGAGAAGACCGGTTTTAGCAGCTTCGTCGACGTGAAATAGTTTCTGGTCGATTGCGACCGGCTCGACTTGCCCTCTGTTGACAGCAACGCGGACTGGGTCCTTTAAATAGGTTGCCGCGGTCGACTCCACATTTTTATCAATGGTGGCGGAGAACATCAAAGTCTGCCGTCTGCTCGAAAGCAATTTTATTATCTGTCGAACCTGAGGCATGAAGCCCATATCCAGCATTCGATCAGCTTCATCTAGAACCAGGGTGTGTACTTGAGACAGATCGACATTTCTTCTATCGATATGATCGATCAGACGGCCTGGTGTTGCCACCACGACATCGACTCCACGCTTAAGCCTTTTTGTTTGCTTGTCATATCCGGTGCCACCGTAAATGGTGACGCTGCGCATCCCGCATCCGAATGAGAAGCGCTCGAATTCCGTTTGCACTTGAACGGCTAATTCACGGGTTGGCACTAAAACCAAAACGCGTGGGTGTTGCTGCGAACTGCTTTTAATTCCTTGAATGATAGGCAGAGCATAAGCGGCGGTCTTACCCGAACCAGTTTCGGCAGACGCCATGACGTTGCGTCCTTCAAGGACGGCAGGTATCGTCTTCAACTGTATCTCGGTGGGCGCTAAAAAGCCCATAGTTTCCAAAGCGGTTGATGCTCGCTTGGATATTCCAAGTTCCAAAAAATTCATTCAAGATTCCTTTGTGATTGCCTGCAGGCGGTCCGGACTCGACACTCAAGTCCCAACTCGCCAGACTGGACTGGCTTCGCGCAAGTATTGCACATGGCGCCCAAGAAAGACCCGCTTTGTGAAGTTATTACTTGGAAACGCAAGTAATCAGCACCCTGTGAGCAACAGCGGCGATGTTTTATGAGCAATTATTTAGCAAGCGGTACTGTTCGACTGCCTCTATTCATACGCTCCAGACGATTCGGTTCGTAAACCATTTGATAGGATGGTACTTCTATCGTTCACTCTGGTGAGTATTAATGGCCGAAACCAGTAGTGATATGGAAACAATTCGCCATTGTTTTTCGGATGAACTATTGTTTTGGACGATAAAGAAATTTTCCCCAACAGCTCTGTTGACGATTTAAAGATCGGCGATATCGTTCTACAAAAATATGAGATCCTCAACTTTATCGCTTCCGGTGGTGGCGGTCGAGTCTACAAAGCTCACGATAATTTCAGAGACGTTGATGTAGCCATAAAAGTTTTACTGGTCGATCAAAACGATCAAAAAGCACACCTGAGATTTTAGAGTGAAGCTAGAACCGCTTCGAAGCTTTCCCATCCAAACATTGCCACCATATATGATTTCGGTTTGTTCAATGACAAACCTGTTTTGATCATGGAATACATTGATGGGCAGTCACTCCAGGGGATGCTTAAACCTGGCGAGAAGCTGGAATTGGATACGTTCAAAGCATCTTTATTCCCGTGGCTAACGCCGTACTCTTAATGAGCAGGCCGCTAAACTTTGTCATTCCAGTAAGTTTCAATCGCAGAACATCGATAATGAGATGCGATCGATTATGGAACAGAGCAATCGAATTAAGGGTTTGATGTCAAAAGCGCAGTCGCATTGATACTACCGATGCTACTATCATAACTTCAGAGTTCCCACTTTATTCAGTCTCGATCGAATAACCCGCACCGAGAGTGGTTTTGATAAGATCCTTCTTGTCGATTTTTCCGAGTTTAAATCGTAGCGTCTTCATGCATGTTCGCACTGACTCCTCGGACGCCTCGCTTTGAGATGTCCAGACTGAATCTAGTAATGCCTTTGTGGAGTACGACTGGTTGGGATGTCGCATCAGAAATTCTAACGTCGAACATTCAGTCGGCATCAGTCTCGTCGACTTATCGCCGCTGGAAATAGTTCGGTTTTGCACGTCTAGTTTGACACCATTTACTTTGAGTTCTTCCACTATGATTCTGCCTGGTCGCCGCAAGAGACTGCGAATCCTGGCAGCAAGCTCGCGCACTTCGAAGGGCTTAATTAGATAATCATCAGCACCTGAATCTAGACCCGACTCTTTATGCGACAAGTCGTCCTGTCCAGTCAAAAACAGAATCGGCGTGACGCCACCATTTTTTCGAAATTCGCGACAGACATCTAGCCCACTTTTCCCGGGCAGTTCCCAATCAAGAATAATCAAGTCGTATTGGTAGTTGCTCAGTAATTGCAAACCATCTTCGCCTGACGAGGCGTGTTCGCACAGATAATTCTGTTCGACAAGCCATTTGCTGAGCTGGTCAGCGAGGGCTTCGTTGTCTTCAATTATAAGGAGCTTGGTCATGGTGATTTGCGAAAAGCTGTAGCCCACGGATCTAGCCAACCATAATATGGATTATTCACTGAAAACTCAACCATTCAGTTGCTGAAAACTCGACCATTCAGTTAATGATTGAGTCGCTGGTAACCATCACTGTGTTTTGGGAATGGAGAACGAAAAATCGCTTCCATTGGTCCAATTATTTGCGATGATCGTTCCTCCGTGCGCTTCCACGATAAGTTTGCTAATCGCCAGTCCAAGCCCGGTGCCTTCATTCGATTTCGATGAATCCGGAACTTGCTCGAATGCTTCAAATATTTTTGTCTGCAAATGTTCGGGAATGCCTGGTCCCCAGTCTAAAACGTGAACCGTGACGGCCTTACCAAACTCGGCAACATTGACTTCCACTGCGGAACTGCGCGGCGAAAATTTGATTGCGTTCGATAGCAAATTGGTCATGACCTGGATAACTTTTGTTCTGTCGCAATCCATCTCGATCCCGGAGCAGTCAAGTTTGATTTGTACGCCCTTGTCTTTGGCGTAATCTTCCAGAAGCGAGATTGATTCGGTCATCAGAGCATCTAATCGCACTCGCTCCACATTTATCTGCATGCGCCCAGCTTTTAACTTCTGGAAGTCGAGTAAGTCGTTGACGAAGGACATTAAGTGATCGACGGTTCCTATAGCGGTGTTCACATCCTTCTTCATATCCTCTGGTATTTCGCCGCGCGCGCCTTCTGCGATCAGTGTCATGCTGCCGTGGATGGAAGCAAGAGGACTGCGAAGATCGTGAGTGATCATGTCGAGAAAATCCTGTTTCAATCTCTCCACATTTTTTTCTTGGGTGACGTCTCTAACCACGGCGAAAGTGTCGTTGGTAACGGGCGAATGCAGGCATTCCCACCTTGTATCAGCCCATTCTCCATTGCGTTTTTTTAGTCTAAGATCGAAGCTGCCTTCACCTTTCAATTTCGTTTTACGGAACTCCTCTTCAGCTACCGCCAGGTCATCGAGTACGACCAAATCGAGGATGTAAGTTTGAATTAAACTCTCGAAAGGCCAGCCGAGGAGCCGCTGAACAGCCTGGTTTAGCCGGATAATCTTTCCGTCAGAATTAAACGTGCAAACCACATTCGGTGCGTTGTCGATCAGCATTTGTTCTTTCAATAATTCGTTTTCAAACACTGCTGCCACCGAATGCAGTGTTCTGTCCAATTCCGCAATTTCGTCCACACCGCTCAACTTGGGCAGGAGATTTTGACGAAGTGACATTTTTCGACTGTTTTCCTCCACATGCTTAAGAGGATTGCGGATAGTCATTGCAAACACAATTGCAAGTGCGACAGTGATTACCGTCGAGAGTATCAAAGCACACAGAAAAATGGTCGCCAGTTTTGATCTAAACTCTACAGACATCGCTGGGTGTGCCGATTGTTTTGATTCTTCCACGGCAATCAGGTCGGCGATCTGATCCAGGTAATTGGCAATACTGACGTAGATGATATCGTCAAACGAGCGTCTGACTTTTTTCCAGTGCTGCCAGCCTTCGCTCTGCGCTTGCTGAATTCGGACATGTAAATCACTTAGCTGATTCGCAGTTTTCTCAATTGCCCTGGAGTTCTTTGTTTGCGCAGGATCCTCTTTGAGCATTCGGATCAAGTTGTCGAATGGCTTTCTTAGTTTGGAAGCTTCGTCAGTCGCGTCTTTCTGATTGAACATATTGTTCTCGGTGCGCGCTGTTTCGTCGAAGTAGGCTTTGCTAAAAATGTGGAGCAGATCTAGGGTGAATCGATGAGCCGCGGTAATGACACGCCGGGACTGTGATTGGACGAGCAATTCGGACTGCATGTCGCGCAGGCTATTAATAAGTACGGCGATAAAAACAAACTGACACAATAGTGGAAAGATCACCAACAGAATGCCTCGGCTGCGCAGCTTCAGTAGATTCATGAGATTGGTTCCTCATCGCCTTGAAATTCGGGAATGCGAAACCAGAATGTGCTGCCCTTACCTTCCTCGCTTTCGACACCAACAGTGCCACCATGCGCTTCCACAATCGCTTTTACGATTGCCAAACCAAGACCGGTTCCTTTTATATTTGTGGTAGTCGATGAGGTTCTTGATTGTCTAAACTTTTCAAAGATCAATCCAAGGTCTTCTGATGGAATTCCTGGTCCTCGATCTGAAATTCGAATCTCGATAAAACTCTTGGTGTTTGATTTTTCTAAAGACCTTTTATTTGCTGGTCGATCATCGCGTTCGTGCACTGCGTCTTCGTTTTCCAGTACACGGCGAAGTTCGATGGTAATAATCGAACCAATGGGTGAAAACTTTATTGCATTGGAAATTAGATTGGTGACTACTTGAACCAGTCGTCTTTCGTCGCCTATGATCGCAAAGTCGCCCTTCGGTTTTTCCAGAGTGATTCTGGCTCGGGTAGCCATTCCTTCGAGCGTTTCGCATGCCATCGTACATATATCCGATGCGCTAATGCCGTCAAGCGTTAAAACGATTTTGCCGGACTCCAACTTTTCAAGCTCGAGTAGCTCGTTTACAAGTTCCACCAGTCTGGTTATAGTGCCTTGAGTTTTTAACAGCTCTCGTCGAACGCGCTCGGGCGCTGAAGTCGCTTTCCCGTCGAGCAGGCGTGCCACCGTCAATGATACTGACGTAAGTGGAGTCCGAAGATCGTGTCCGGCGATAGATAGAAACTCTTGCTTAAGCTTTTGCATAGCTCGTATTTCGGTTACATCATGAGCGATGCAGAAATACATCGATTCGTCCCTGGACCAGTGTATTGTCCATAATATGTTTCTGAAGCTGCCGTCTTTCACTCGTACTATGTTTTCCAACTCGCCATCGCCCGCTCCTTCAGCAATCAGTTGAAAATTGGTTTTGGTATCATCAACGGTGCGTGGCTCCAAAATTGTGACTAGCGATTTTCCGAGCAAGTCCCCTATCTCGTATGACCAGAGCCTGGTCAATGCCGCATTGCTGCTATGAAATCTCAGTTTCGAGTCGAGTGAACAGATCACGTCGGCGGCGTTGTCGAGGATGGCCGATTCTCTTTCCCTTAGCTCTTCCAACTCTTTGCTCGTCTCGAAAATAGCGCGATCTAGCCCGGCAATTTCGTCGCCTCCGGCTTCGGGCATGGGCAAAGGGATTTGTGCTGTGAGGCGAAGTGTGTTGTCCTGAATTCGATGGAGTCGTTTCACTACATCATTACTAAAGTAGTAGGCGAGCCAGAGAGTTAGCAAGGTGCTGAAGGTCATTCCGCCGACAATACCTGCCAAAAGCTGGAATCTCAGGTCATTGACCTCTCCGGGCACTGCCTCGCGTACACGCGTTTCCACTTCCATGGTTTTCTCGGAGAGTCGGTTCATGTCCTCGAAAGCTTCGTAAATTCCTTGTCTTGAAAAAGGGTAGTCTTTGCCACTCATCATGGCCTGGCGTTTTCTATCGACCATATTGAGTAGTGACTGCCTGGACTCCTGTCCACGGTCGATTATTTCGCGGAGTTCCGGATACAGTCGGTAGCTTACGCGGTTCCAGTCTTTGGTCTGAAGGTGCTTGTGCAGTTCGTCGAGCTCCTTCTGTTTAACTTGACCGCGCGTGTCAAAAATCATGACAAAACTGCGGACGGATGCGAGTTGAATCCGATGCTGTTCCAAAATCGCATCCTTAGAATGATCCATTTGCTCCAGCCACGAAAGCGTGTCCGAAAATTTCGCATACAGGACAGCGAGGAAAATCATTTCAAAGAGTAGGGGCACAATCACGAGCACAAGGCCCTTGTGCGTGATGCTCAGCTTGATGGACTTTTTCGCACCGGATGTCATCGGGATACCGTGGTCAAAATCTGCCAGTCCCATTGTATTCGATGCTCAGGGGATGCTCACGTCTTATTCACGGTTCGTCGGTTTTAATAATTGCATGAAACGAACGACCGGTCGAAACCGACTCCAGTTCAGTTAACTACTCGACTATTACCAACCCAATTAATGGTGCCGAAGATGTACTTCGCGTGCACCAGGAGGACTTCGCTATGTCAAACCGTTGCTTCGATTTGGATCATTCCAAGAAAACCGAACTTCCTGATGGACCGGAACAGCGCGCTACCCATCCGTCTAACGAAGGATCTATGGCGAAAGAAGACTTTAACAAGATATTCAAAGACGCTACCGGTTCAAGTCAAAAAGCAGATTCAATGTTGGAAAAACACTTCGACAAAGGAAATGCTCCTGTAATTATCCAGGATGGTAGTGAAGGCACTGGTCGCGGCGGCGGCGGTCGTGGTGGTGCAGAGGGTAACAGAGAAAAGGCCGGCGAACCAACTGGCAAGGGTGATTATTCACATGGTGAAAAGAATCACGCTCTTGATAAAAAGAAAATTGACCGCCCAGGTGTTATCTCGATATAAGCAATCGGACAGTGGTAACCAGGTCACGATCGTCAACGCAAATTGTTGATCGAAAACTTCACTAATTCCGCATGGTGATTGAAATGGACAGACCACAAAGTGCCCCGGAACATCAGCAATCGGATGCGTCTACCGTGTTGCTTTCAGATGTTTACGATTACAAGAGGGTTTCTCAGAGCAGCGAAGCGAAGGTGGACGCTGCTGGTGAATCGACCGTCGAAGCGCCAGCAGCGAAAACCAATACTCCTTTTGCAGAGGAATAGCCATCTACCAGCATTTGATTACTACAGCCACTGCCAATAGTGACTCGGAATAAATTACCATTGATTATTGAGTTCTGAACTAAATGCGAAATTAGCGTCTGAGATCTTGCCCTCCGTTCAAGATCGACATAATGATTAGTTCGGATACGAAGCAGCCGCAGGCGATGGGTTGGAATCGATTTATCAACGCGCTAATGTAGTGAATTAGCTACTAGTTGCGCGTCAACACTGCTTCTAAAGTCAAATCAGAAAAATGATCAAAGCTCTACAAAGGCGATCAATTTACACAGCATCAAGCCAGAAACAAGCGATCAATACATGACTATACATTCGTGCATTCGCACCAAATGCAGTGCACATTTCTACTTGGAAAGTCCATTAGTACAAGGTCGCCTGTCGATTGCATCTGAAGACAGTGAACACACTGACGCTCTTCCAGGAGGCTCACAACATAACGCTCTGACGGAGAAGAATTGCAGCAACGTGCGGTTGATTGAAGAAACGATGTAACTGACTTCGAGGACTCCGGGGCGGTCGAAATCTCTTGCATCAACTTCCAGTATTCGTGCGCGATGTGCGGTGCGAGTGGTCTAGGAAGTGAGTCAATGCGCTTCAGGCGCTGAACTACTCCGCTGTAAGAGTCAAAGTCGATTAGTTGTCCAATGCCGCTGTGCGAGGCACGTTTCTTAGCACATTGCACACAACGCTTTTGACGACCGGACGGATCGAATTCGATCTGTTCGCCCGCGATAAATCCGCGTCCACACTTGCAGACTCCGCGAAACTTAGCGTAGATAAACATTGGAGAAGAAGCGGTGTTCTTCGTAGTGGTATTTTTCCGCAGTGATTGCATCCTGTAATCCTCGTTATTAAGTCTTATCGCAACAACTGAAACCTCGTCACCGTGGAACCATCAAGGTAAGAGGTCCGGTTTCGAGATCCATTATTGCAATGGCAACTGCGAAATATCCGCAGTCGAAAATTTGTCCCAGATTTTTATGGAAAATTTCTTTTTGAACACTTAAATAGTGGATTGTGTTCAAAACCCAAGCTGCGAAAAGTCGACAGTCTGGGGCAAACCCCTCTTGTTGTCTTGTATTGCCATCTCCAAGGTCTATCTTTGCGGTTATACCAACCGTACCTCCGGCGCCCGACTGCTTCCATCTCCTAATCTTCGCGCTGGAAAAGTTTCAAATCGACCCAGGCGAATAGCGCTGCAGCGGGCGCTGCGGCGGTTTCCTGGAATTAAACCTGATTTGCTCTGTTTGTACTAAAAGGACAAAAACCGTGATCCACAATCGGATGCGGGTATATCTAATGTAGAAAAGGAAACCCGGAGGCATGACGAATGACAGCACAAGATCGTCGCGAAAAAATGTCCCTCGAGCGTGCGTACGAGACTTACTGCACCACAATCAAGGTGGAGAGCTCGGTCGAACTGCACGCGATCGCTGAAGCGATAAAAACGGTTCAAAACGCACTCACAGCCTCCAGCGAAGGAGGTGTCAGGCTAACCGATCGCCTCTGGTACCGCATCCGACAGGCACTGTTCGACAAGCTTTTGACCAACTATTCAAACGAGCTGCATCCGTTCGACTCCTCTGGTACGGCTGTCGTTGCAAGCGATTCCATCCCCAGTGAGGGAATATTTAAAATTCGCCCGAATGGGCTGCGTCGGCTTGATGACCGGTTTGAGATACCGATTTTGGATTTGCATGAGATGACCGTGATCAAGGTTTCAAAAGTCTGGGAGCTGCACGGTTCTTCGCTCAACAAGGATCATTTCATCGATTTACACATCGAATGTTCTGGCGCATGCATGATGCCGCCGGGGATTGTGTTTGGTCATGAGCGCCTCCGTGAGGAGACCAAGAACGGCAGAAAACTCGCCTACACGGAGTGGTGGGACCTCTATTGGCGCGCGTATTGCACGCCCGACGCCGATGAATTGACGACCGTTCGAGAGCGCATGGCAATGCTCGAGTCGGTTTGGGGCGATTTGTCGAAAGAGTGCGCGGCAGACGTCGCCTGACGACGGGTCACATTGGCAGCGTCGCTATGTCTGCGATGGTGATGGTGCCTGTCAACGACGTTCGTCTGTGAAACCTCTCGATTTCCTGCTACAGCTTCAATTGAGTAGTCGGGTTTAACGCGGGCGGAGAGAAATAGATAGTAATTCGTTTTGAAATATCCTGGCGTATTGAACCGCCCAATCCGAGCTGCTTAGCAATTCGTTCCGACTCCTCGATTTCTCTTCGTGCATCACCATATCGCTGTCGTTGGTAATAGATCCTACCGAGTTTGTTGTGGCAGTTCATAACGTTTAAATGTGTGGTGCCAAACAAAATCTGGTTGAGATGCAAATTGCGTTCTGCGAATTCCTCTGCGACTTCGATGTCTCTCATCGCCAAATGCGCCTCTACGAGATTGTCCAAAGTCGCGAGTAAACGTGGATCGTCGATAGCCGCCTTCTCGAGTTCTACGAACGCTTTGCACCACAACATGACTGATTGTTTGAGATTTCCTGCAACGAATTCTTTTGCGGCTTTGCGATCGTAGTAAAGCCAGTTGTCGTAGCTCCAATATCTGAGCAGTCGAATGGACTGCTCTGAGTGGAGCTTGTCTGCCGGAATTTCAAGCGTCACAAAATTTCCGTGCTGGCATTTGACTGCCGTTTTGACAAGGCAATTAGTGTCTGTGTTCATGATACGAACCAGGCGAATGGTAGTGCGGTTAGTAAATATTACTATCCAAAATTCGACAAATCTCGACAGTCAAATCTCCGAAAGCGTGATGCCCTCTCGGAAAGCTTGTGCTATTGTGCCATCTCAAAGGAATTCAAAATTGGCGATACGACACTACGAGCGGTGCTCCAAAAATCCTTTTACTTTCTCAGCATTCCACTTGCGAAACGGTGATTTTCTCAAGGCAAGTAGACCATCTAGTTCATTCTGAATGTCGTTTTGAATTTTACGAGCGATAGACTCGAGCAATTCGTGATCTTCCGCTTTCTCGGGTGGATAGCCAAGATCGATAGGTTTGCCGATGCAAATCAATAATTTGATCGGCAACGGAACTGCATTAAGAGGAAACGGTAGCCATGGGTAAAACGGTGTAATCGGCCAGTATGGTGCGCCCATCATTTTTGCCACTGGTTTTAAATTTCCAAGTAGCGGATAAATTTCGTCACCACCGACGGTGGTAATAGGAATTATCTTAGAACCTGTTTCAATCGCCGCTTTGACGAAGCCAGGATTGAAGTCGATTAGATGATAACGATCCTTATATAACTTACCTGTGCCTTTTTCCGCTTCAGGGTAAAACAGAACCAATTCATCCTTGTTCAGCAGCTCGGTTGCCACGTCGTACTTTGCCGGCACTCCGCCAAAGCCTCGGATGATATCGCCTGCGACAGGTGTTTTGCGAATGAACTCATTGACCAGAAATCGGACGCGTCGAGGATTGGGGTGAAACTGTATGATGCCGTCGTAGAGCATTGCTCCATCAAGAGGCAACACGCCCGAGTGGTTGCCGCATAAAACCGCCCGTCCGGAATCAGGGATATTCTCCATCCCGAGAAGAGTCACGTTGAACCATGTTTTGTAGAGGAACCTGAAGAATCGCTCCGAACTCTTGCAGGAGTCCAAGCTGAAGCCATACTTATCCTCTTCACCGGCGTATCTCTCGAAGAAGTCGGATGTGTCATTTTTTGATTCTGTCGGACTCGCAGGATTCACTAATTGACCTCGCAAACACTTGTTCTTTTATCTCATAGCACACAATTAAATGTCTGGTGATAGCCCCAGATTCCACTGTGCTAACCAGCACAATCCGCGGAACAGTTCGGATATTTCAGGAGAATTGCGAATTTTGCCTCTGAATATGGAACCTCATTAGTATAAACCGGGTATTTGTCTCAAACCTCCGTTGCTAAAGTGGAAGCAAGCAAGAGTGTTTTCGGTGCACCAGATGCAGTGCCCGTAGCTCGCATTGTTTACATCGGATAGGCGTCGATCTGCGGTGACGTTGTCTCCATACTACGTTGTTGAACGGTTCGTTTCGTTCATCAACGCCCAGTTGCCATCCTGTTTTTTATGAGGTTTCAATTATGTCATTTATTCATTCTTCTTATGGCGATGTGTTTGATTCGGTTAACGGCAATAATGTCGAACCAACCGATCAGAACGCAAATGGCGCACTCTGCAAATTTCAAGATGATGCGCGCCCAACCACCCTTGTTCAGCAGGCGGTCGAACAGAACTCTACAGGTCTCGTACGTGAAGCCCTGGCGCAGAGTGCAAGTGATACCGTAATTCGTAACATAGAAGGCATTTTGTCTGGTGGTTTCATACACTTTGACAAACCGAACGGTCAATCCAAAAAATTTGTTCTGGAAGCTAAAGAGCGAGAAGATAAACCTGTAGAGGGTCTTCATAAGTGGTTTAGTGAGGATTTAGAAACCAATCTCATCAACAATGCCAGTGAGACTTTAACTCGCGGGACTGCATTAGAGATGCTGGCAACGAAGCCCAAGGATGGTGAACTTAGAGTGGGGACGGTTGGGTATCTCCAGGGTTTGGATCCGGAAGATTTTTGGCATTCGAAAAATGATAAGGCTGATTTATCGAAGTATGTAAAACAAAATGTGACAGCTGTGAAATTCGAGTCAGCCGGTGTGAACAAGGCAATATCCGCGCTGGATGAGCGTATCAGTCAGAATTTGAAGGACGTAAAATCGGGTCAGAAATTGGATGCCAATCAAACGGATCGCATGCGACAGATGGCAGAAAACACCGCGATGATGAAACTCGCCGTGGCGGAAAGCCTGCGCGCGACTGATCCGAAAGCCGCTAAAGAACTGGTTTCCGGAAAGGGCAATAGCGTGACGGAATTGATTCGCATAGCCGAAAATCATGGTGCAAACAAAGACAACATTCAGCAACTTAACAAGATGGTCGAGCAGTTTAACAAGCGCGATTAGTTTTTCAGCGACTAAAAGTCGGCATAAATAGTGCTGCTAAGTCGATCTGGCGGGTTCCTTCAAAGGTGCCTGCCAGTTTCTATTGCCTTTGTGGGGCTGTCTCCATAGACAGTTCAGGAATTGTTCAGACCGAGATTGTTATGTTTGTGCCAATAGTGTTAGAGGCGTTACGCTGTGACTACCGGCATTTTTAAGCCCGAAGTTCTAGGGACGAGCGAAGGCGAATCGTTGAAGACTTGCATCGCTCCATCATTCGAGCAGGGCGTAAAAATTGAACAGTTTAGTCCATCGAAGGTGGCGCAAGATAGCCTTCCTCAGGTTGATGTGGTCGATCAAACGCTTGAAGCAAAGAAACAAGCGCTCGTCGATGACACTGTTCCACAAGAGGCGAAACTTTCATATGCGATGCAACTGGCTGACGCCGGCATGACCGATTTCAATGTGACGGACGCCAGTGGAAAGAACCGGCAAATTCACATCGAGGCTCCTACGAAGGGGGAGTCGGGCACCATAAATGTGGTTGATTCTGCCGATCAAACGCCCATGCTAAAGGGTCGAATTGCCGCAGATGACACGTTAACCGTCGACCAACAGTATCTTCAACCTCCACCTGCCGGTTTAAGTGAAGCTCAGCGCTATGCCTGGAATGAGCGGAGAATCCATGCCCTCGACACCTTGGATCGATTGCGCGCGAAACAACGAGACAGCGCATACTACGCAAACCAAGATGCGATGGCTCAGTCGAGATATAGCGAGTCGAGAGTTCGAAGTGGTAGTGGCAGTGGCGGCGGTAGTGGTCGCACCGGCGGCAGTGGCGGGTTCACCATGGGCAGCAATCAAAGTTCTGATTCTGGTAGCGCAGGCGATTGGCCCCGCGTTCCAGCAATGCGGCTCGACATGCCGCAAGCTGGTAACGGTCCTCAAGGAGCGATGCTCTCTAATGGCATGATTTCTTTTGCCAATTTGAGAGGATGCCGAGTCGACACCGATGGTAGTGGCGCATGGCGGCACACTGAAGATAGTAGCCGACAATCGCAGACGTCTCTCAAAATCAATGGACGTTCTCTGGACACCGACAAAGACAATTTTGTAGCACTTCCATCCAGCGTACGAGAGAAGTACGGAATTCATGTTGGAGACAAGGGTTTCCTGATCCGACAAGATACGCAGCAAGCCGTACCGGTGGTTTTCGGAGATGTCAGCCCTGAACGCCACTGGAATCGCGGAGAACCCGAAGCCTCTTGTGCAGCGCTCCGATCACTCGGATTTGAAAATGTGTCCGGTGCAAACGGCGTCGATAAGGATTACAAATTTCAGTTAGTCGTAGAACCTGATTCCAGGCACAAGAGCTCGGCCGACATGATGGCATCGTTGAATCAGGTAACGCGTCCTAATACCGGTATCGCCTAATTCAACTTTATGCGGACGATTCGATCTGCGTTGGCCTTTGATTTTTCGATCAGGCGCGCGTTTGGCATGTCCGTGCTTTCAACTTTCACGCGTGCTTCTTCAGCCGTTTTTCCGCCACTCATGTGGCGTTCAACCAGACGCGGGTAGATTGCATCAAAATCGGTATCGATAAACCACACTTGATCTAGAAGTTCTCGCGCCTGATTCCATGGTTGATCGTCCAAAAGAAGATAATTTCCTTCGACGATAAGTATCTGATGCGTCGGTAGAATCTCGATTGCGTTTTCGATCGATGCCTCAATACTCCGGTCGAATTTCGGAGCGAAAATTGTTCGACTCTTGTCACGCAGCCGCGTGAGGAGGCTGATGAACTCTGAAGAATCGAAGGTCGCAGGGATACCCTTCAGCGGTAACAGATTTAACTCGGCTAGTTTTTCATTGGAGTAGTGGAACCCATCCATAGGAACCACGACGCAAGATTCAGCACTTAGTAATGAGTTGATCTCGGATTCCAGCGCGTGTGCAAGTGTGCTTTTGCCAGCCCCCGGATAACCGACTATACCGAGGATTAAACGCTCATCGCCACTTAATTGCTGAACGCCTCTGACAATTTCTTGTGCAAGCTGAGCGGCTGTCAGCGCTTCTGCTCGATGATTATTTGAATCGCCAAAATTTGGTTCGTTGTTCATTCTTGACTGAGAATCACGTTTGCGCAGACTATCTATGTTTCATCTCTGTGCTTCTTTTTCAGAAGTTCTAATTCAGCTAACGAGCGTGGCCAGTCTGACTTCAAGACTCGAGACAAACCTCTATCTGCCAACATTTTTCCTTCTGTTTGGCATTGAGCACAATAGTTGGTTTCATTATCGGCATAACGCAGTCGTAGAATTTTGTCACCACATACAGGGCACGGTTTTCCATATCGCCCATGAACAGCCATCTCCGGTCGAAACGCCGTAACCTTTTCCGGAAAACTCTTTTCGGCTTCAGTCTTTAAGCGATCTATCCAGATTTGAAGAGTCTCCTTTGTGGCGCTATACAGTCGTTCCCATTCTTCAGGTTTAAGTTTTTGCGTCTGCAAAATGGGCGACAAGCGTGCGGCATGCAAAATCTCATCGGAGTATGCATTGCCAATGCCGCTGAGCAGGCGCGGATCGGTTAACGCTCTTTTCAAAGTTCGATTCTCGACTGTCAGTACATTTTTAAATTGATTCGAATCAAGTTCGAAGATTTCCGCTCCACCTGGATCGATTTCCGCAAGCGCCTCTTTTCCCTGCACCATATATAGTGACGCGCGACGCGTACTGCCCGCCTCGGTTAAAACGAGGCTGCCTTCAGGAAAATCGAATGCAGCTAAATTCTGGCGACCGCCCAACTTTGCACCAAGCTGTCGCCAGTGCAATCGTCCCGCGATCATCAGGTGGAGAACCATCCATAAGTCGTCGCCAAACCCGAATGCAATGCGTTTTCCGATACGCCTGAGTTCCTTAACCTCACGTTTTTCGATATCGGTGATTGGAGGGTCTACGGTTCGCAAAAGAAACGGATTCGCAATTCGAGCCTTGTTTAGAGGCTGCCCTAAAACGCGCGGTTCAAGCGCATGGATGTAGGCGAGAATGTCTGGAAGTTCCGGCATATTAAGCGAGTTAATCTTATCGCAGGTCAATAGTCGCTACTAAAGTATAAACGACTTTTACACGGGACTCGAATAGAGCGCCGATTCAAATCAGGGAAAACCCTATCGTGTCTTTCGCCAGGTTGTTTTACTCTTTTGGTTTAAACTGAACCGGATTTACTGACGAATCGCGCGCCGTGGCCGCTGGCTTACAGTGAGTTTCTTCAGGCATCCATTTACTAGAACTTAACTACACACGATCCGCACTTTTGTGAGGAGAATTTACCATGCTTGAATTAGAAACCGATGGGGACATCGGAGGCTCTGCTTTGCCTGAAACCGCAGACGAGGACCTTAACCAGACCACCGCTACTGCTACTGACGATCCGCTGAATGATTCGATTTCTTCAGGAGAGCAAGATGATCGAGAATCGGGCGATCATCCATGGACCCATTCAATGCCAAAAGACTCAGTGTGGTCAGGATGGCAAGGCATAGCCATCATGGTCATTGGAGTAGTTTTGCCATCTTTGATCATAATATCAGGGCTGGTGGCATGCTACGACCGAATAGTATTGCTGCTCTGGAAGCAGCCGATAGAAACAATAGTAGAACTCGCGTTGCTGCTCGCAATTCCAGTAGGTAATCTTTCCATTTGGAATGCGCTATGTAAAAACGATTGGAGATATGCCATTCGACGAGGGGTCTATAATGGTATCTCAATTGGTGCGTCCGCATTTATCGCACTAGTGACTGGTGTGGCAGCAGTACTTCGATTTCCTACTTATTCAGAGTCCGGCGTATCTCACGTGCTGGCTTTTGCTATCATCTCTGCGTTATCGTTGTTTTCAATGTCGATTGGCATCAATCTTGCTGCTAAAGTTCGCGAAACTCGAATTACTAAAAGCAGCAAAAACCGCGCAGTCGGCTACGTTGTGTTCGGAGTATTTGTTGCATTATTGGGATTCGTAGCAGCCGAAGCCAGGTCAACTTGCATTAGAGTCGCAGAGTATTTTGCTACATCCGATGTTTTCGAAGAACGTCAAAAGGGATTGGAATTCCTCAAACGATTTGATCCGGAAAAGCAAATTAGAATGGAATGCTCCAGCCGAAAGGCGGGCGGGCTGCCAGGACTCTTTATACGAATCGACAATGACACGCTTCGCCAGCTGCACTTCGCGATCACTGGAAAAACATTTGGCGAGGAACAGTCGCAAAATTTCTCTAACATGACCGACGAGTATTTAAAAAAACACGTTGTAGGTGATCGTGTTCCGGGCCTTTCTTTGCACAAGTCTGCGATGTATGGTCAGGTGAATCCGACTACCGTGAGTTCGACAGTCTATTGGACATTCGTCTTCAAAAACAAAAACTACGAACCGCAAGAAGCCCGCGCTGAAATCGGATTGCCTGAAGGCGCTGTAATTTCGGGCATGACCGTATGGAAGGACGGACGTCCTTTAAAGACCGAGTTTCAACCGACGGGAGATAAGAGTAATTCGCGGTGGTCCAACATCGGACATGACGCGCCTGGAATCGTCACCGACCTCGGTCGCGGGCGGATGCTGCTGCATTGTTACCCAGTGCCGGCGCAAGGCTTCCTCCGTATGTCTGTTGCCGTCACCACTCCATTAAAACTTCACACCATCAGTGATGCCTCACTAGCGTTACCTCGATTTATGGAAACCAACTTTGATCTGAAAGGAGCGCACTCAGTACGCATTATGTCGGATAATGAAATTGGGTTGAGTCTGAAGGGTGTTAAGGCAGACAGAGCGGCTACTGGTCAACATCTCATTGACGGTCAACTATCGTCCGAAGCACTTTCCGGTGCAGGTCTTTCTGTCAGCGTGAAGCGCCCAGCGGTTTACGGACCAATTGCAATTCAAGACAAATGTGAGCAAAAAAACAGCTATCTTATTCAAACGATCAGAGAGCTGCCGGCTGTGCAACCGCAGCATCTGGTGGTTGTACTGGATGGTTCTGAAAGCCTGAAGCCACATATCACGGAACTAAAAAGAGTCCTATCAGCTTTGCCGTCAGGAATGAAAGCATCGCTGGTAGTGGCATCGCAATTCGAGAACGCTAAGCCGATTGTGGAGAAGATGCAAGACGGTTTAGCAAATCTAGAGAAGAAGACTTTCGCCGGAGGTCAGGATAACCTGGAGGCTGTCATTACCGCTACGAGTGTAGCCGGCGAATCCAAAAAGGGTGCCGTTCTCTGGATTCATGGTCCACAACCTGGATATAACAAAGAGATTTATATCACGCCGCCATGCATGTTTACACCATCGTTCTACGAGATCTCCCTGAATGATGGTGTCATGGATGCCGCCGAATACTTCAAGAATCATCGTGAAATAGGACCGTTTACCGAAATTTCCAGAAGCGCGTCGATCGCGTCTGATTTAGAGCGATTTCTTACGAAATGGAAACCCGGTGGACACGACTATGTTGTCGAGTATCAAATGCTCGGTTCAAAGCAACCCACGGCAAAAGTGGCAACAGAAGATCAGTGTCGTGAGACCGCTGCTTTGTTTTCTAAAGAACGAGTCAGCCAGTTGATCAGAGCCGGCAATAACTCGGCTGCAAGCGAAATTGCTGTCTACCACCGTATTGTCACTCCGGTTTCACTTGCTTCCTGTCTGGGTTCCGGCGAATCGTTAGAGAGCGAGAGACTAGCTTACGAGCACGGAACTCGAAATGTAAGGATCTTGGATACGACCGGCAATAATATAAATTCTTCCGATACCGCCAGCAGTGCCCCGGATGCTCAAGCGCAATCAGCAACTCCGCCTACGACCTTTGATTCCGGTGACGCCTTCAGCTCAACAGCTGCGCCGGAGTCGCAAACTAGCTATGTCGGTAAAGACGGTGCTCCGCTACTTCAGGGTGCGACAAACGGTTCCATTGGTCCCCAGGGCTCCAACGTCGTAATGGGCGTCAATACAGCGGGTACTGTGCGGGTCAACAACCTCGCTAACCTCGAAGCCTTATTGAATATCTTCGCTAACTTGGTCGAACTGCTCGGTTTAGCTGTTGGTGGAGCATTCCTTATATCTGCGACATTCACTCCGGTCAAGGAGGGACCGAGCATTTTTGCCTGGAGTAAGATGAGTCAGCCGGTTCGTATTGCCTGGGGCGCTGCATTGGTCACAGCAGCTCTCATGACACCTTCGTTTATCAACTACATGGTTGCATCCGCAAGAGACGCAAACGTGTTCAGTTAAACGAGAACAACGAGGAGATGCCACTGAGCGTTAAGGCTGAGATTCAACAGTCGATGACTCAAAGTTGCATCTCCTTTGATCCTTCCAGTGCCGCCAGTAAGATACCGATCGCGATACCAATCCGATGGTCGAATCTACTGGCGGTGTCCGCTGAAAAGTCAATCTTCAACATTCGCGCCGCAGGATTGGCATTCTGATGAAAAGTGCAAAGGAGGTTACCCTCGAGTGTTGCTTTAAAAGTCTGTGGTCCAATACCAATTATTCTTCGAATTAGTGCCAGCGGCAGATGTACCTCCTCGATGAAACCATGATAGCGTTCACCAGTAGGCATCAGCATCCACTTATCTTTGAATAGCGATTCAAATCCCTTGCGTTGAAGGACACCCAAGATCTTGTGCTCTTTTGGATCGAACACATCGAAAATCAAAGCACCGTTTGGGGAATTCCGCGGTTTAATCGTCAGCAATTCAATGTCCATGCCTTCGTCAGTGCAAAGACGAATATCTTCTGTAAAGCCTGAAGATTTGAATTCAGTGTAAAACAATGGATTTTCATCGGCATCATAAACGTGAAAGGCTTTGGCAAAAACTTTGAAGTTCTTGCGAATCACGTAAGTTGAGCGTTTAAATCTGTCATCCATAGAGTCATTGTCGTTGTTGTGATTTCGACAGTATACTTCTCAAATCAATAAAACGTATCGTCCAAGTTTCACCAATTCTTCCTTGTAGAGCTGTCGAAGAAAAATTGGCGCGACGAGAGATTCGATCAATCCTGAAACAGAACGATTGGTATTATATTTAGTGGCAATGGTCACTAGAGTGCCTTGTTCATGCGGTTCTAGCCGAAACTCCGTCACTATGTTTGTGTTTACGTCCATTTCGCGGAATAGTCTATTTTGCTCTGTCTGCTCAGTTCGAATCTTAAAGTCGCGTTTAATCCCGCCCATTTTTAGAGAAAAAGTCGCTTCCGACCCATCTTCCGATTTGAAGTCGACAAAAGCTTCGGGCAGAATCCGCTCGTGGTGTTTTGGGTCCACAAGTACGCCATACACTGTATCTGGTGGCGCACCCACCAGCAGACTTTCTTCCACATTGACTTCGCCCATGCGCTGGTCCTTCGAGAATATCTTAAGCCATCAAGACCTGCATATTATACTCTGGTAGATGAACCATCGCATAGCATGCAGATCTTGGGTTTGGATTTTATCGCAACGGGCGGCTAAGGTTGCACTCACCCTGCGGAAACCAGCGGAGGGAGCTATTTTGCAATTAGATTTTTGTGGATCCAAGCGTCATTGTCATTGGTGACAAACTGATTCCTTGTTTTGAAATAAAGATTCTTTGGAGATTCTCGACGAACTGATATTACACGTCCTCCTACTTTCTCTTCAGAAACACTGGCTTTTTCTGTTTCAGTTTCTTCAATGTACTTCTTCACGTCATTCACCGCAGGTGGTGTGAACGTTTTATCTTTCTCGCTTTCTGCGGCGGCTTCCTGGGCACTTGCTAGAACAAGTTTCGGCCAAATTCTCGAGAACAAGTCGTGCGATGAGTAAACGTCCACACTATTGATTTTTCCGTTGACGGCAAAAGCGTAACCGATGGTATCATTCTTTCCTGCTGCTACCGGCGTAATTTCTTTGACGTAATTGTCGCTAAGTTTTTTCACTCCGTCTGATTCCAAAGTCAACTGCAGGCTGCTTGGAGACGGCTTGGCTGTAACAGGACCGCTATAACCTTTTTCGATTGCTTTTGACTGCAACTTTGATTGATATGCACTGACTTGTTGCCAAACATCGCTTTGACTCTTCGCACTCTTTGCGGCAATTTTCAAAGATTTGCTGGCCAGCAGATTATTTGAGGTGCTGAATTGTTTGACGTTTTCGGTTCCTCTTTGGCTCCAACGACCGTGTTCTACGCAGAACGCGCTGATAGGTACCTTGCCGGAGTTAGGCGGCAGTAACACGTCCATTTGCATGGTTCGATCCTGTTGACCGCCTTTAACGATATCACCTGACTGAATGAAAACTGCGACCTTGCCTTGGTTTTCAACGGTCAGTTCATTTACATTCGATGTTTCGTTAACCTTCACCGACTTTTGTGCCAGTGCTTCGCCGAGAGTAATTATCTTTTGGTTCGGCGCGCTATCTTTTCCGTGAATCAGATATACGGCGAGGTTGCCGCTTTTATAAGGACCAGAAACATTCAATGCTGTTTTTGGCGCCGTTTGGGATGCTGGCTTTGCGTTCTGAGCGGACACTTCGCTGGAAAAGAGCACCGAGCCCTGTGCCACCAGAGAAAGTACCATTATTGTCCGCAATGTTTTGTTCATATACGAATCTCCGACATGAGTTTGCGCATGTCGCGGATTGCGACAGTCGCTTTAGCAGTTATATGGAATTCAGCTTATCCCGAAGGAAAAAGTGAAACTCCAGGGTTTTTCCTGGATCGGATGGTGGTTTGTAAAAATTCGATACTCGAACTCGAGTTTCAATCAAGTGCTCGAAGCTTCTTCACCTCGAGCCATTGAAGCCCTCGAGCATGGTCTGTGTTTGATATGAACAAGCCCGGCTCCGGCTTGGTTCCAAATCACGGTGAATGACGCGATGATGTTGTTGTTGTTGTTGTTGTTGTTGTTGTTGTTGTTGTTGTTGTTGTTGTTGTTGTTGTTGTTGTTGTTGTTGTTGTTGTTAGCAGCCAGTTGCGAATTGCTCAGAGACTTTTTTGACGAGACTACCTGGTTTTGCTTTTCCGGAGAGGAATACTGCGACGTTACTAACGTTGTAATTGTCGGTCGTATCCATGATCAAATCTATCTTGCCGTCGCCATCTAGATCTCCACACCATAACAGTGAAGGTGCAGTATCCGCGCCGATCTGTTTATGTCGAAGAATCTGCTGCTTCGTGCCACCACTTGTCAGGGTAATAGTGTAATTATTCCGGTACTCTTTATTCTTCTTTCCAGCGACCGTCAGAGTTGCTTCCGACGTGCCGACTTTTAGTTTGAGTTGTTCGCCGACCTCTAAATGTTCTTTCTTATTTATAGGGCTGGTTACAACGGGGCCTGCCTTTAAGCCTGGAATTCCACTGAGCAGAAATCGCGGTTTTTGTGCTCCGGGGACAGCCACTCTTTTGCCTGTTTTCAATTTAGGATCTTCATCGATGATCTGATCGTTTACCATCGTGATTGTAATCTTTGTTGGCTTCAGCTCTGCCTTTCCACTTTCGTTGGTGTAGAGCCCAAGCCATGATTGACTGGCTTTCGCTGTTACCTCGTCTCCATGATAGTCTACGAGTTCGAGAACGTTAGCGGCTCGTGCAGCGGGCGAAAGAAGGAAACAAAGCACTGTGGCAGTGGCTATCCGGGCTAACTTCATTACATCTCCTCGAATCTGTGTTTAATGTCGCATTAATCTATCACTAACAAGACGCGAGCGGGTTGAAAATTAGAGTGGTGTTGCGGAGGTCCAAGCATGGCTTCTTCGTGAACTGGGAGGCTCGGCGTCTAGCCAGCGTCCAGTCCAAGTCTGAATGTTCCATTAAGAGAAAACGGTTTTGAGAGATAAAACTCTAATGATCCGGCGCCAGCCCCATATTAAACGGTACGGCAATGTTCAGCATACCTCAGAATTTTTAGATCAATTTAGAAGGTCGATTCTTTCCAGTTGGGGTTGGTCGCTTTGGCTCGGATTTGCGCTACCAGGCAATGGTGCGGATTGCGATTGCGCACCACGGATGGTGTTCTGCTTCTCGCTTCGTTCCGAATAGGAGCCGGATGAACTGCGCGGACGGCTGTATGCTCTTGCAGGCTCTGGAAAGAGTGCGTTCATCTCAGGAGAAAGGGTTGGTTTTGATTGGTTCGAAACCTTGCTCTTGACGGAAACCAATTCGTTCTGGGAGGAAGGGTAGTTACCTGATGCCTGTGCTTCTTTGGGGATTTCCAGAGACAGCGGCTTGGAGGGCTTGGCTTTTGGTTTTGTCGATGAGCCTTTAGCAGGTATTTCTACTGGACTGGTAGGCATTGCATATGGTGGCATATTGTACATTGCCATTTGACTTATTGGAATTGCAAATGCGGTTGGCGGAGGAGGCGGGATCAGCACAGACTTAGAGCTGTAGCCCGAGTGCGAGGCCTTGGTGCTTCCATCTAGCGTTTTTACTGATCGGTGTGAAACCTTAGTCGATTGACCTTTACTAGCTGTTCTACCGGGTTTCTTAGCCTTCCGATTGAACGGATTTGCGGCAGGAGGTGTTGAGCCTTGCTGTACAGCCGGCGGTGCTGCAGACCTAGACGGAGAAGCATTAATCATTATAGGTGAAGTAATCCGAGGCATCCTCGCCACGATCTCTGCAGCCAGCTTGTCTATCCCGCCTGGCAGGAAATAGCAGAAGCTACCGAACGCCACCGCCATTAGAGCTGCAAAAACCAGCCATAGCCTGCTGGAACTATCAGGCGCCCGACGATTATCGTACCAATCCGGATCGTAAAATCGTCTGGCACTCGTCTCCGCGAAACCGGCTCCGAAAGCCACGTCGTTGAAGAAGCTCATGGAGACTTTGACGTTGGTACCGTCGGAGAGCCGCAGTGCTAAATCCGACACTGACGCGAGATCATCCTCCTCCATCGGGACTGTAGTTTGAGCTGCCAGGCAAACAACCCTGTTTGTACCGGGCTGAATAATGCGCTTCGCAAGGGATACTTGCATGGTTGTTGCCATTTCGGTTCCGGTCGGTTCAACCGAAACCGAGTGGGAGTCCTCCTCTGTAGAGGATGGAATTAGTTGCATTCCTTTCATGATTAATCTCGGCTCAATGGGATGCCTGCAAGCTACGCCTTCTAGCTGGCTGAGACGAAGAGATATATACCCGTGCGGTTGATGATTTCTAACTGCCTGACTGGATTCTGGTGAAGTTGCGAAACTTGCGCGTATATTGCAACTCTCGAGAGCTGCTGCGCGTGCACGTTTCGGAAGGTGTCGAGTCGGCGTGTCTAATGCAAGTGGTCTCTAAAGCGTTACAATAGCCAGGCTTCGACCTGCTTCTGCCTGATTCTGGTGAGTACCGTGTTAGCGACATCAGAATTCCGTTATTCCGCATGGACTTTGGCCGTAATGCAGAAATTTCAAACGTTAGACCCTTGTCGTAAATCAGCTACAATAATCGCTTATCAGATTTTGGAAAACTTGCTCTCTGGGTCAAGGTTCCACATAATTCGCATCAGCATCGTTGATTTCGTGAGTGCTATGAAATCCTTATTGACTTGTGTTGGGTCGTCTGTTCAAGGTTGAGAAGTCATAGAGGTGTCGCCGTGTTTAGAGACACCAAGTAACATACCTGCAAAAAAAAACGTAATTCCTTCAGGAAACAAGTGGTTATATTATGTCAACAGCAATAGTCCTTCTTGTAGAAGACAACGAGACTGAGCAGTACGTGCTGAAGCAGCTGTTAGAGAAGTTTGATTATGATTCGCAGGCTGTGCGCTCCGGCGAAGAGGCGATAACAGCATTGGGAGTTACCAATTACGCGGCGATACTGATGGATGTGACCTTACCGGGTATTGATGGGTTGGAATGCACTCGCCGGATAAGACGAATTGAACTTGAAACTGGACGACGGACACCTGTGATTGCACTCACCGCAAAGGCTGAGGATAGCGTTCGGTCCGATTGTCTTGCGGCCGGAATGGATGATTACATAAGCAAACCGTTTGATCCTGATGAACTTCGCAAGATTCTGTTGCGGTATGTTTATGACCCGGAGCAGCCTAATCTCAAAACGCTACGGCCTTTGCCAGCTGAGGAGCTGGAAGGAATTGATCTGGCTGCATCAAGTGATGCTGTCGATGTGCTCGATAGTTAGCCGTTCGGAAAGTTCGCAAATATCTGAAGCTGGTATACTGTCGCATTCTGGAACAGGAAACGTCGACCTTATCATCCAGAAAGGGCAACTCGTGTGCGCCACTCAGTACTGCTCCGAGTGGACTTCTACAACACAATTCGGAAGCATCTGCTGAAGCGTTGATAAAGCTGGACTCTCCGGAGCTAAACCTGCACCGAACGTGAGCTTCTTTAAACCCCGCATGTTATACAGGGGAGGAAGGCTCTCGTCATGAATTGTAAGTTGTGAGATATAAAGGCTATCCAGTTTGAGCTTGGATATCTGTTCGACGGCATGAGTAGTGAGTTCTGCATTGGTAAATCTCAGGTCTTTCAAATTTCGACACTTAGATAGAAAGTCGTATGAGCGCATAATCGGACCGCGTAAAGTGAGAGTTTCCAATCTAGGAAGCTCCGCGAGTAACCGCAGGTGGTGCGGAGACAGATAAGTCGTACCGCACAAATCCAAACTTCGGATGTTCTTAAGATTCGACAATTGATCGCAGTTTTTGGAATCGAGGAAATCAATATCCACGATGACAGTTTCAAGCGAGTCTGAACTTAGAAAATTTTGAAATGCCGAAGTATCGTATGACTCAAGTCGTTCTGAAGTCTCGGAATTGTTCGGCACGCTGCTGTCGAAAGTGTCGGACATAATTGTGGTATCAACCGTTGTTTTGCGACTCAAGGCAGGAATCCAGCCCGCCGTTTCAAGCGGTATTTTCTTTACGAACTCCCAGCCTTTTCCTGTGAATTGCGGACATCGTACGAATTCGAGACCTCGGAGTTTTTTGAATCGCAGCATGCTGACGCAACATCTGTCCGGAAATGAACAGCTATCAATTCTCAATGATTCTAAATTAGGAATGTCTATTTTATTGAAAATCTCTGGATCGAAACTGGCTTGGTTTGCGATTTCCAGAGTTTTGAGGCTTCCTAGATCGAGGTTTTGAAAAAATCTCGAAGGCACTGCTGCACTCAAAACGATCAGTTTCTCGAGCTTCAGATTATGCAAATGTTTGATACCAGCTTCAGTGAAGGCACCATCGAGCAGGTATAACTGCTTTATCGAATCGGACTGGCCAACCTTTTGCAAATCCTGATCATTACCGGCTTTTACTTCCGCGAAATGTTCGTGCCAGATAATATTCGGCCATGCGTTAGCTGGTCTCACCTTTCGTTTTTTAGTAAGCCTTCTTGTTTCGCGCGCGTCCAGCTGGTACTTTCCGATCAAATCACTAAACCTGGTTCGTTCCCATAGTTCAGGGTTGTAGCCTATGGATTCATCGAAATTTCTGATACCTTCATTGAAGTGATAAAGAGATTTGTTAATCAAACCCTTATGGAAATAACAGCGCGATATCGTGTTGCGCTGTTTGTTCTTCTTCGCTACAGCAAGTGCTTCATCTATCGTTTTTAGAGCCTCTTCACCATCTTGTTGAGCGAGTTGGCAAACTGCTATTGTGTCCAGGGCTGCTGCGTAACTTGGGTCTCGTTTAAATGATCGTTGCGCGTTTTCGAGCGCTTCTCCATACTGCTCGGCACGGACTTGTCGCCAAGCCTGATCATTTAACCGAACTGCGTCAGCGCGCGAAGGGACCGAGTTATAGTAGATAACGAAAACTGCTACCGCCGAAATCAGCAGAAGCAAACATGTGATCGCTGGTGCAACAAATTTAGATTTATTAGTGGTTTGCGAAGTCTTTGGAGTCAAGTCGGGTGATTGAATTTTGTCGAGAGCCTCCTTTAATTCTTGCATTGACGAAAATCGCGCATCACGATCTTTTGCCAGTGCCTTTGCCACCAGGTCTTCTATCTCGTCAGGAAACGTGAAGTCGGATCCACATTCACTTAGCTTTGGCGCGGGCGTGCGCGCATGCATACTAATGGTTTCCAATGCCGTATTGCCGACGAAAGGAGGGCGTCCAGTAAGCGCTTCGAACATAACGCATCCGAGAGAATAAACCTCCGATCGCGCATCATAGGTTAGACCCAGTGCCTGATCCGGGGACATGTATGCCGGCGTCCCGACGATTGAATTGCCCGTCAATTGAGTCGGTTCAAGAGTGGCTTGTTTGAACGTCGCGATGCCGAAGTCAATGATTCTAATGTCGAACTGCTGATTGCTGTCGGTCACAATCATGATGTTCGATGATTTAAGATCTCTATGGAAAATTCCTTTTTGGTGCGCATGTTCTAAGGCGTCCGCCGCGAGACCGAACAGTGATACCACTGCATCTAAAGATAATGGACCGTCTTCTGAGAGGGTCTGTTCAAGAGTAAATCCTTCGATGTACTCCATCACCATATAAGGTGCGCCACCATTTACGCTACCAAAATCCATCACCGAAACCACTCCGGGATGTTTGAGTTGACTGGTGGCCTTAGCTTCCATTTGGAAGCTGACCATCTGTTCAGGTGAGACAGAACGCAAGCATTTGACGGCCACCTTTTTTCCGAGCAACCGATCTCGGCATAGATAAACCACTCCCAGCGCGCCAGTCCCTATTTCGGAAAGTGGTTTATAGCGTTCTACGGGGAATGCGCCTTCCGGGATCTCGATTTCTATCTCATCGTCAAAGTTCTCATCTTCACCATTTTGAGACCCTAGCTCTTGCTCTCTTGCGATTGCTGCTTCGATGCCATCTTTGACCGCTTTAGGAAACTCACATTTGCACGAGTCGCTTCGGAGTACCCACTGGGTCAGGCTGCCCGGGCGACTGTCGACAATTCGTTTTCCACAGGCCTGGCAAAGAGACAATCGTTCTGCATCAGAAATTGAGGTTGTATCGAAATCACAGTTGCAAACTACGATCCATTGCGTCAACGTACCTTTGCCGGCAGCATGTTTCGGGCGGCGGCAAATGGAACAAATTGACGTGTCGCTTTCGGTCATTCGCGGTTTGCATGAGATCTGAAAGGCTGAATAGCACTTTATTCCACGAATCGCGGATTGACCACTCGCTGGAGCTCGAGACCTGTTAAGCGTGATATATTCAGACACTCGGCGGATTGAAGACTTTCAGCGTGCTCCAGTCGTATCTCGATTTCTGTAGATAGTTATTTAGCGGAGTTGCGGCATCGTTGTAGGCGTACAGTTGCCCGTCTCGTCCTTTTCCGATGATTGCGATGTCGCCATAATTGGGGCAAGGTCCTCGTCGAGCCTGCTCCTGCGCATAGACTTCAGGAGTCCAGTATACATGCACAACTTGACCCACTTTGAGCTCTTTCGACGACTGCGAGACGGTAAATCCCTGTTCGGGCAAACTTTCGCGCATGTCGTTGGCATTGCCCCAAATCACCTTCCCGGTTGCCCTTTCGATAGCGAAACTCACGCCTTTCGCGCAATAACCGGAGCTGCCGAGTTCTTCCGACACTTTTGCTGCTTTCTCAGCAAGGACCTCACCAGTCTTGTTAATCGCATTGTCAGATGGCGACATATGATCGGCCGTTGAATGCTTTGCTGATGGGAAGGATTCCGCTAAGCGAGGAAGCTGATTTTTCAGATTGCTTACCATTGGATCTTTTGATTCCAACAGCTTTCGCAACTTAGTGGCATCAAGCTTCCCATTAGCTCCCGCCACTTTTTTATACAAGCCAGGCATTAGTTTTTGAAAAGTTTCAGGATCGGCACCAAACCAGTCCATCAAAAGTTCAAACAAATTGACTTGTGTCCAGTCGCGATTATTTGAAGGAACATACCTGGTGTTATCTGTGGTGCTTGAGTGGGCGGATTGGTCGAACGAGCGCTGTTGTGGAGCCGAAGTTGAAAATGCACCGTTCGATACTGTGTCGCCGACTGGCGACGGCTGATGATCGGGCGGTGGTAGAACTTGATTTTTGTTGCGAAGTAATCTGCTCAGTGCTTCACGAAGAATGTTTCCAGAACTCGTAGTTTTTCTTGTCTCATCGCGCATGGGTTCCGGAAATTCGATTGAAAATTCTTTTTCTCTGGATCTGGTGTATGCAATCAAGTCGTTGAGAGATTCTTTCTGCTCAACAGTCAAACCCGAGTTCGCACCTGCCGTCTTTTCCAGCGAGATGACCAAATTTCTACCGTCTTTTTGCGGACTCAAATTGAGGTAGTGGACAATTGTGCCATCTCTTCTAATAACGATGTCACTGCGCGTGGTATCGCAGGGTGGCATTCTGACGATCACTTTCGATGAATCATTTATCGCGGTTTTGAACTCAACAGATAGTCGCTCCGATTCAACGAACTCGGCATCTGTCGGAATCAAACCGCTCGGCTCGAGCGAATCAACGCGGGCAGAAGTTTGACGTGATTCAGATCTTTGGAAAACAGAGTCGAGAGCATAGTTACCGCCAGAAAGCGATTCATTGCTATCGATAAAAATAGGAAGACCGATCGGCGGCATTATCGGAGAGAACTCGGACATCAGATGTTGTAAACCTGAGCTTGATGCCGACTCAATCTGTGATGGTTTGAAACCGGTTGAAAATTCGTTTGACATATTCAGCTTTCCTGACCCGTGTGACCCGTCATGAGCGATTCTGCAAAATGCTTGTGACAATTTCGGGTCAACAGCGTTTGATTGCCGACGCGACCGAGCGGCTCAAGGCATATTGCTTGAGCCGCTCGATCGTTTCTGTTTTCTCTCAGGAGATCTGTAATAGATCTTGAAGACCTGCAAGTTCTTCTTCGAGTTTGCTGTTTAGATATGGGCTTAGGTATGGACGTAGCTTCAACTTTTGTTCTACCGATAAGTAGCGAAAACCCATGATTCTTCCGATGCATTGCTCCGATTTGCATTGGCAGATAAACACACTCGGTGCCTTCATAATCGCTTCCTGCTCCCACATATCCCATTCCGTCGTGTTGTAATTGAACGCCAATTCTTCGCCTGTTTTGATGTCGCGAATCGCGGTGAAGTATGGAAGTCCATTGCGGAAACTGGCGTAGCCATTCGGATCGCAAGAGTGATTGGTGAATTCATCGAAACGATATGGGTCGTATTTATCAGCTTCGAGAAAAAGGTTTTCACCGATCTGTAATCCCATTGGAGTCGCTTCTTCGATCTTTTTGACTCGCCCCTGGAATGCAAAAACAATTTCTCCTGCTTTGATATCACAGGTGGTGTAGAGTGCACCACCCTTATCGTTCTCTCGGCCCATTCGCAACCCGTCCGGAACCGACATTCTTTTTCGCCTACGCGGGAAGTGATTGTCAATTTCATATGAGTCAAGATGAACGACGGTGCGTTGACCGAGTGTTTGTACGGATGTGAGTTTTGGCAATGTAAACATTATTGATAGCCTCCTTAGCTGTAAAATGTAAATGGAATTCTTTGTGGGGACCGCTCTTCGAAAGGTTCTCTACGAAACCTGACGAAGGGCACGGCGGGCAGAAATTGGTCGCACCATAATCGAACGGTCACGGACTTCGAATCCTTTCTTGGTGTAGAGACCCTTCGCATGAACGTTTTCATTGAGTACCTCAAGCTGAACGGCAGATAGTCCGGTTTCCTCGCACAGCAGGAAGAGTTCATTCAATGCGAGTGACCCATAACCATGCCCACGCAATTCTTCGAGAATGAAGAATTCGTCGAGAAGCGCTGTCAGCCCGCCATGTTCGAGACTGAAGAAGTAGACGATGATGGCATAGCCGATCACGTTGTTCTTATCTTCGATGAGCAATACTTGTCCGAAATTGGTGTGTTCGATCAGCGCCTTCACGTTGCGTCGCATGCTTAGCGCATCGCATGGGAGTTCTTCGTGTGCGTACAGCGAAGAAATCATGGAAACCAGGAGTTCGGTATCGTCAGTGGTTGCGTTTCTCAGTGTTAGCTTTTTCATTGTCGTAATCTCCGATAAAGTTTGGTTGAATTTGAATTTGAATTGATGTCTCAATTAGAAACGTTTTGGCTTAAACAGCTTTGCTTGCGAAGAATGAGTCTTCGTCTTCGACAAGGAAATCTTGAAAGATCCAGTCGTTGCTATCCTGATTTCGAACGGCTGGTGGCTGCCAGTCGGTTTGAACGGATGGGCATGGTCCCAGATAGGGTGCAGCGACAGCGAGAATCTCTTTATGGTCGAGATCGTCTGCGGTGCAGATTCCGCTTTGCGGATGGCGAATCGCGTATGCCATCGCTGATAGTGCCGAGGCGGCTACTTGGAGGGTGGTGGCATTCTGGCTTTGAACATGCTCCCGGGTTTCATTGATATCCAGCCTCGAGCCAACCCACCATCCATTGAGGTCGTGACCAAGCAAGAGAACGCCAACTTCGTCCATACCGGAGACAATTTCGTCGGTCATCACTCTGGTTCTTTCCGGGAGTTCAAAGCCGAGCTTCTCTTGCATTGCGAGTCCGGAAAGTGCTTGGTCAGATGGTTTGTAAACGAAGTAAACACTTGGACGATAAACAACTGCATCATCTTCTTTTACCGTCAGGTGATCGCTGATTGAGAAAACTTCACCGTGAGCAGTGATTTGTCCGACGATATCACCCGATGGAACCCATGAGTTTGCAAGTGCCTGCATGCCCATACGATCAAGGTAGATTTTGTTTTGCGGTCCAAAGTCATGTGTGACTGCGTCCTCGGGAAGCTGCTGCTCATGCGTTCCCCAAGCCAATTCTGCGACAGAGACGCTTTCTTGATGGAAACTTTCTACAGACCAGGTATTAACGAATTCTTCCTCATAGTTGATCGGCCAGTTGCTTTTTTGAGTATCGCGCTCCGAGATGTGGATTACTTTGGTACCGGTAAGCATTGCAACTTGTGCGAAATCTTGGTCATTAAGAGCGGCTACCAGTGCCTGTCTGCGTTCAACCGCCATAGGCACGGATTCGAGAATGCGGTTTGCTAAATCTTCCAGACCTTGCTTTGTCCAGTGATTTACAAGTCCTGGATTGGCACCATGCTCGATAATGGCAGTGGTAGCGCCGCCGGTGCGACGTTGTTTGAATTCTTTAAAGGCGACATGCCGGGCGTAGATGGTGTCATCCGCAGCGCTTAAGCCGCTGTTCGGCATGTAAGGTTCCCAAACCTCGATTGAGGTGTTGATAAAGAGAACGTCGTTGTCCTGACACCAATCGATCAGATCGATTGTCGAGATGTTCCAAGCCAGGTCGATGAGCATGTCACCGCGTGACAGCAGTCCGGACAGAATTGAATCCATATTCTCTTTTGTAATTTCGACTTGAATGAAATTGGCACCGGCTTCGATCACGTCCTTAGCATGCACTCGTAGATCTTCCATATCGATGATGGTGAGATTGTGGAAGTCCATCTTCAGGTTTTTGAGTAACAGTGGTTGAAGGCAGCGTGATACTGAGCCGCAGCCGATGATAACGATGTTTCCTGCGAATTCAATCGCATCATTTGAAGTTTCAACTTGGTTATTTTTGCTTGTGAAAGAATTGTTGTTTTCAGATTTACGCATGGTGACTCGCCTCAACACAGCCGCTAGAGCGTCTCGCTCGCGGAGAATGGAATGTTTTAAATAGTTCTCTGGTTTGAACTCCTGGCAGAATCGCTTATTCGCAAGCGCATCAATCAGTTGAACCGGACCTTTGGGAATCGCCTCCGGTCATGCTCTTGATGGTTTTGCTGTTTACGTTAGTGGAGTTCGTAACCGCTACATCGCTCGTCAACGCTTTTGATAGGTTGTTTGCGACTTCGTGACATCGATAATACGTTCGTTCATGACTTGTGTATGACTGAACACCTAACTGTTCGTAGTCTTACGATAAACTCGTCGAAATCGGAGCTATTCACGTGTTTGCCCTTCCATATATAACGTGCGATTAAACGTCTCCGAACAACGGATGCAGTCAGCAAAGGTAAACGAGGACCTGCGGCTTAGCAGCCGCCCAGTACCTACTAATGGTGGTTGTGCCTTGGCAGATCCACGCTGAGAATTCGCCAATGGCTCACTCGAGCGAATCGCACGCGAACGCAATCAATATCTTGTCCTCGCCATTTCTCGAGCGGACTATCTCGACCTCGCCGCCACATGCTTCGATGATTGCGCGAGCCATATTCAGATTCAAGAGTGCTTCATCGGTCTCCGCCGAGTCATGACTCTCCGGCGGGAGCGACCCGCTCACGCAGATCGTCAGCTTTGTTGACTGCGCTTCCATACTTATCGAGACCTGTTGTGCAGAACTTATAGAAACCGCCGAAAGCAAGTCGCATAAAGCCTTCTTGAGTCGTTCTGCGTTGGAAAAGATACTGACTGCAGGCACTTCTCGCGCAGACCAATCGGCTGTGAAATTCGCTGAGATCTCGGAGCGACACTCTTGAATCAACTCCGGCACTGAAACAATTGTCCAATCATAACTGGCCGGATCACTATCAAGCTTTTCAAACGCCAGCAGATTTGAAGTCAATTGAATGAGCTTCGACGTTTCATCAAACATCAGAGTAGCTCTCTCTTCCAGCTTCTCCGCAGATTTTGTTCTGTAAAAACCCTTCTTCAATGTTCCTAAAAATAGTCGGAGACTGGTCAACGGTCCTCTGATGCCATGGCGCAGAACTTTTAATAGATCGCGTTTGAACCGCTCCAACTCTTCTTGTTTAGAAATATCGAACACGGATAAGAGAAGAACTTCGCCGCTGTTATCCAGAAATTGGGAGTGTACTTCTACCGGGAAAGCATCAGAATTAGATTTCCTGCCTGTCGCGTGAAACGACCTGCCGATCATACGTTTGAGAAACTCGATCAGTTGCAGTTCGGTGCTATCCAGTTTCAATAATTGTTCGATTGAAACTGACGAAAGGCTGGTCGCGCTATAATCAAACATCGTACACGCAACAGTGTTGCCTGCTTCGATCATACCGGACTGTGATACTACAAGTAGTGCCAATGGTAGTTTATCGAACAACAAACGTGCTCGCTGTTTCGACGTATCAATTTCGCCTTTTGTTGATTCTGACTGTGCCTCCATTGGTGCTGCCAGGAGAAACAGATCTTTATCTTTGGAGGCAGTGATGCGATATCGTGAACTGCCGAGTGTCGAAAGCTTCAGTCGAAGTTCCACAGGCTCTGTTTGAAGTTGACCATCACTTGTGGAGATCAGCGCTAACGCCGAAGGTCGATCTTCATCCTCAACCAGGCTTATGAAATCGAACCCCCGCAAAAGCGACAGGTCGAGAGTTCCATCAGTAGCCAAAACAGCTATGATTTTGCCGCGGCTATTGAGGCGAAATATCAGATGACTATTCGACAATGTATCCGATTCCCTTGACAGTGCTGATGAAAGAAGCCTCGCCAGGAGTGTCGAGCTTTTCTCTTATGCGTTTTATGCACTGACGCACGGCGTCGTGAGTAACAATTTCATCAGATGACCAGACGTTGCGAATTAAGTCATCGAGCGTGAATAGAGCGCCTCTGTGTCTCACCAGAAACTCGACCATGTTTTGTTCTTTCGCTTTCAATGCTACGGTCTGTCCGTTTTTCGAAACACTGCGATTGGCGAGGTTAAACACGATGTCGCCAATTTGAATTTCATCACTGCGGTTACTCTTCCCTCGTCGCAAAATGGCGCGTACACGCGCGTGGAGTTCTTCGGCTTCGAATGGTTTAGTTAGATAATCGTCGGCTCCTGCATCCAGTCCGCTGGTCTTGTCACGAGTGGCGGAGCGTCCCGTGAGAAACAGCACACCGCAACGTTTTCCCGAGCGGCGCATGTGACCGCAGAATTCGAGCCCGCTCATTTTCGGAAGTTCCCAGTCGATAATGATCAGATCGAAATCACTGATAGCAAGAATATCAATGCCTTCTTCCGCACTTCCGACGGCTTCAACCGAGTATCCTTCGGACTCGAGTTCATCGAGCACATTCGATCTTATGGCGATGTCATCTTCAACGAGTAATATCTTGGCCATGCGACTTATTTCGAGATTGCTTCGCGTTTTCAACCTTGGCAAGTTGAGACTATATTATAGCGTCATGTCGATGGACCAACCGAACGTTCATATAACGCATCGAGTTCTGGACTTGTAAATCAGACGACAGGTTAGAAATCGCAGGATTTCGGTGCTGCTTTCGATGCCGAGGATGCGCTCATGGTCGCAGCCATTAACCCGTGATATAGAGCTTCGTAACGGGGAATGATGACTTCCGAGGAAAATTTTGTCTGGGCGGTTTTGCGCGCGTTTTGGCCGAGGGTTTTGCGCAGATCGGTATCTTGAATGAGTTTTTGAACAGCAGTCGCTAAACTATTCGCGTTGCCGAATGGAACGAGCAAGCCGTTGACACCATCTTCAACAACCTCAGGAATTCCTCCGACACTCGTAGATACGCTTGGGCAGCCGAAAAACATTGCTTCCAGAATACTCAGACAAAAACTTTCGCTCTCGGATGAGTACAGTCCCAAATCTGCGGCTTGCAAATAATCTTCGATCTCTAAAACATTTTCTCGCACAATAACGACATCTTCCAGACCTAAGCTTCTGACCTGGTCCATAAATGGCGTGAAGTCTCCGCCGGCAAGAATAACTAGTTTAAACAAGTCACGCGACGGAACCAATGCAATTGCTTCCAGCAATAAATCGATTCGCTTCATTGGTCTAAGGTTCGACGAATGCAAAATCATAATCTTGTCGTTTACACCAAGCTCACGCCTGACCTCTTCCTTCGAGCGAGTCGGTGGTTTTGGATCAAAGAAATTGTGAATTACCTCCATCGATCCTTCAAAACCGAGAACTCTACGTGTTTCAGATTTTAAATAATTCGAAACCGTGGTGACGGCATCGGACTGGACTAAAGCATGATGAATAGCCGGTCCATAACCAGGATCGCTGCCGAGCAATGTGGTATCAGTTCCGTGCAGGGTGGTGACGATCTTTGGTTGTTTCTCGGGCGGTAGCATACATCGCGATAGCAGCGCCGCGGTTGCGTGAGGGACGGCGTAGTGCACATGCAAAATGTCCAATTTGAAATTGCAACTGACCCTCGCCATTTCCACTGACAGAGGCAAAGTATAGTCAGGGTATTTGAACAAACCATAACTGTTGATTACGACTGGGTGAAAATGAACGCGTGGTAAATTCTCCGGCAGTCGAAACGGGCGGTCGTAGCTAATAAAGTGAACTTCGTGTCCACGCTGAGCTAAATCAATTCCAAGGGTGGTGGCAATCACTCCACTGCCGCCGACTGACGGATAACATGTGATACCAATTTTCAAAACTCTCTGTGTCGTCATTTAGAATCGTCGCGCTCCTTTTCCCGGTTGGGCAAGAGATCCAAACACCAAAGGATCGTTCGGGTACAATGCTGTCGCAAACTCGACGCCTGCTTGTGCCCCAAGCAAACTGGCTCTCGTTAGCTGAAGATCAATATAATTTCGGGTCGCGGCTTGTGATTTATGTGCCTCCATTGCCGATGTCCATCTCGACATCACATCTGGTGCGGAGATATCGATGAAGATTGGGTTGATGTCTCGGGGCACCGCTTCCGGTGTCACTGCATAGTAGAGCAATTGTTCGATCGCGTGCGCTTCCTGATCGAGCAGCTCTTTCATTCCGCCGTACCGAGCAATTCTGGCAGCGTCTCGTACCAGTTGTCCGAGGCGCGAGTGGTCCGGATGTTGGTTTTCCATACAGGTCGTAGCTAATACGGTTTGCGGTCGTAGCCTTCTGATAATTCGCGCGAATCGTATTGCGTGCTCGACTCGCATTTCCAGATGTGCGTCACCGTCGAGTTCGAGAAACTCGATCGAAGCGCCCAATATTGTGGCCGCGTCGGTTGACTCGGCTTCGCGTTGATCAGGCGTACCGTTGGTCCCTGCCTCACCTCGCGAGCATACAACGAGGTGTACAGAGCGTCCGCTCATTGTCTCGCTCGCAACGACTGCCCCGCAGCCGTATTCGATGTCATCCGGGTGTGCACCGAATACCAAGATTGAAACATGTGACGAATTGAGGTTTGATGAATCAGTCGAAATCAACGTATGCCTCCTCAGCTCTTTCGATGGTATCACGGGTGATGAATTCGATTTCGGGCGCGTCTCCCTTATTCAGGTATGCCTGCTCTCCGGCACCCGAAACATAATGCGTGCACTTAATAACAGATTGCATCCAGCGCAAACGGCTGTCTCGCGTTGGACTGATCTGTTCTTTTGTAAACTCAACCATCGGCAGGTCGACGAAGACATCGCCGCCTTCATGGAGCTTCAGCACGTCACCGGCGAAACGAGCCCGAACGATCTCGTTGTTGTGGCTAATGTCGACAAAGAATTCATCAACTTCGCAAGCTGCGGTTCTAACCGACGGGTCGCTAGAGCGAACGACCTTTATTCCGTCCAGCAATCCCATTTTACGGTGCAGTTCCAAACAGAAGTCAGCTACGTTGTCCGCATTCGTTTCCTTGAACAGGTTAATCAACGGATGACCCACATAGTTAGGCAACTGCGCGGCGGTCTTCTGCTGCCAGCCGGCTTGAATTCGTTTTAAAAACAGTGGTGAGAACTTTCGTTGAATTTTGTTCTCAAAACTGAAATTCAACTGTGCGGGCTCATTCGTCGCGCGGTGCCGGACGACCGTTCTCGTCTCACGTGGATCGTGGTCACTGTCGTGATAAAAGAAGACAATTTCACCGCCTATCTGTTTTTGCAATCGTCGAGCGGTTTCAATCTTAGCGACTAAAAATCGCTTTGGAAAGAAACCACTGGGCTGTTGTCCGAAACATATTATTGGCGAAGTCATGATCCGTATGATTCACCTGTTTTCTGATTTTTGCCTATAACCGATTGCAAGATGATACTAAGGATAACGCAAGAAGCGCATCCAATGAGGGGGTACCAGAGATACGAAATCGTCAGGCTGCTGTACATGGCAAAGACCAACAACTGAGCCGTGAGTGCCGACCAGAAGATAGCGGTGCCTGAAACTCGTTTGATAAAAAATGCCACCACAAAGAGTGCCAACAATACACCGTAGAAAATGGAACCGAGTATGTTGACGGCTTGGATTAGATTTTCCGACAGATGAGCGAATAGCGCAATGACGATGGCGACGATTCCCCAAAATCCAGTGAAGTATTTTGTGACAGTCACGCATTCAGTATCACTCGCATCACGCTTTATCAATAGCCGATAAAAATCGATTGTAGTGCTCGTGCCGAGAGCGTTGAGTTCTGCGGCTTTAGACGACAGGGCTGCCAGGAAAAATGCGGTCACCAACAAACCGATCACACCATGCGGTAGGTGGTCGAGAATGAAAGTGATAAACACGTAATCGGCGTTATTCGCTTTTGTTTGAATCTTTCGATCTGCCAATTCTTGTGTCGCGGCAGCTCGAATTTGTTCGCCCTTTTGCTGCGCTGATGCCGCGAGCGCAAAGGCCGCTTCCGCTGCGGCTTTGTCGCCGGTGTTTCTCGCCTTTACCCAGTTTTCTAGCTGCTCGCGTCCTTGAGAGTGTGCAGACGTAAATTCGTTTTTAAGAGCAAGCAATTTAGGATCGCTTTGCTGGCTTTCAATGTATGTTTTCGAAGTGGAATCGAACAATAAAGGTGGTTGTTCGAATTGATAAAAAACGAACATTAAGACACCAAGAAATAAAATGCCGAATTGCATCGGTATTTTACAGATTGCGTTGAACAACAATCCAAGCCGACTTTCACGTATTGATGAGCCGGAGATGTATCGTTGCACCTGGGACTGATCCGTACCAAAATAAGACAGCATGAGAAACGTACCGCCCAGCAATCCAGACCAAAATGTATAGCGCTCAGTTGCGCTGGTTGAGAAATTAACGGCGTTGAGTTTTTGAAATCCGCCTGCAACATGCATGGCGTCGGAGAATGATAAACCGGCTGGAAGCTTCGCCACGAGCAAGCATCCTGCGATGAGCATGCCCGAAAAAATAATTGCAATCTGATACTTTTGAGTGACCGTGACGGCGTCCGTGCCGCCCCAGAGGGTGTAAAACGTAACCACTAAACCACTGCAGATTATCGTCCACTGCAACGACCAACCAAAGACGGTGGATAGAACAATAGCAGGCGCATAGATTGTCAATCCGGCACCAATACCTCGCTGCAAGAGAAACAGACCAGCACCCAGCAATCGAGTTTTACTATCAAATCTTTTTTCGAGAAACTCATAGGCAGTGAAAACATTGAGCTTATGAAAAATCGGGATGAAGAAAATAGAGATCACTATCAGCGCGAGTGGAACTCCGAAATAAACTTGAACGAAACTAAGTCCGCTGAGATAACCCTGTCCGGGCGTCGAGAGAAACGTGATCGCGCTTGCTTGGGTCGCCATGACAGAAAGACCGATCGCCCACCATGGTGATTGCCCTTTTCCCTTCAGGTAGCTGTTCAAATCTGAGCGATGTCGAGTTTGCCATATACCGTACGCTGCGATACCAAGGATGGTACTGACGAGTACGATGATGTCCAACTCGTTCATCAACGGATTTCTCCTAATGCGACAAGTAGAACGATCCAGAGAACGAATGTGCCGATGACACAGAGATATGCACCATTCCAGCTTTTCGGCCACGCAAGACCAGTCGTCTGTGATTCGTCGGCAGATTGATCAGGAGGAGTGTTATTGTTCATTTCCCGATTGAAACCATATTTGCGAATAATCGATATGCACCAGGAACGCCAGCCGGAAGTTGGCGGAAGAAGCTCAGACCTGTGTAAATGTAGTGCCCTTTTCCATACTGGGCGACGAGTAAAACGCCCTTGGTTTGAGGCTCCCCTGCGTCACCGCAAGAGAGAATCGGCGTGAAATGTTCATCCCATTGGTTAGGGAAATAAAGTCCCCGCTCCTGCACCCATCCGTCAAAGTCGGCTGGGACGATTTTGTTCGGCTCGTTTAACACCGGACTATCTGGTGCCAGAAAGGTGATAGCGGCGTTTTCGTCCGTAACCCGATCGGCGGAAATCCTCAAGTCGTACGGCGCGAGCTTTTCAGATTTCAGTTTGTCCGGGCGGTTGTATTGAGAAATCAGTGTTCCACCATTTTCGACATAGGCTAAAAGTTTCGGCATCGCAGCGCCGATGTTCGCCCGTACGTTGAATGCGCGCACTCCTAGCACAACAGCATCCAGCCCTTCTAAATCATGACTTGTGAGATTCGCATCGTCCAGCAACTTGACCGCATATCCCATTTGCTGCAGGTTATCGACTAAACTGTCGCCTGCTCCGGGCAAGTAACCAATGGTGGTGCCACGTTTCGCCAGATCGACACTCACTGCTTTCACCACTGCCGGTGGCTGCAGCACTTGACGCGGAATGTGCGCATAGCTGATAGGCAGCAGCTGGTTGTGGTAGCTGATACCATTTATTTCCACGCTGGCGGTAATCTTCGCCGTCTCCGGTTTGCTCGGCGCTGTGATCGTAAAAGTCCAACGCGAAACCTGACCGGGATCAAGTTTAAACGCTTGCTTCTCCGGTACGACCTTCCAACCATGAGGAGCTTCAAGTTTTATATTGCCAGCGGAAACTGAGCGAGATGGAATGAGATCAACTTCCACAGATCGCGAAGACGCCGGAGTCATCACCGCTACCTCTGATACAACGTGCAACGAAACAGGAGGTAACGTATGACTTCCCGTCGCCGACAGTTTGATTGCCTTGCGAGTCGCTTGAGGTTTGAATTGGTTCTGATGAAACTACTAGTTTTTGTCCATCGATCTCGAAAATGTTTTCCACAGGAAATGCCGGCGCGTTTTCTGCTGTTCCGATCAACTCTGGATTATCGACATGGAACATGCCTGGCGTACCTTCGGCGCGTAACCAATACGGCTGGGTAAGTGGAGTCGAAGTTGGAAGTGTTTCTGTCGCGTCAAATGAGCTAGTTTCAGTTTGCTTCAGATCAACGTTCCTTTTCACTTCCTTTTTTAATTGTGGAAAACGCACAGCTGTCCATCGCACTTTCAGATTGTCCGGCAGCTTTGCGGCCAGCGTCGCCGACAGGTGCAGCCTCATTTGTTCGCCGGGCACCACGTCGCTGTTTGGAATAATCGTTTCGGTCTTAAGACCCAAGCACTCCTGCAGTATGAGATCGAGTTGTTCTTTCTTCTCCTTAATTACGGAATCCTTTGTCGGAATCGCATCAAGTTTTGCACGCAGTTTTAGCAAAGCTGGTACGCTGGCAGCAGGCTCTTTGGTATCGAAACTGGTGATTATCTCACTCGTCATCTTTCCGATTTCGGCACCACCGGCGACGCGATCCCACGTGGTATCAACATTGTCCATTATGTCTTTGGTGGCAGGCTCACCATCTAACAGCTGAAACGACTCAAACCTCTCAACGTCGTCAGCTCCAGGTAGTTTGTAAGTGTCAAAGCCTTGCGTCTTGTGCATCGCGCGGCTTGCACTGGCAATGGCATGGAAGGTTTCGCCAGTAACAGGGTCGGTGCCACTGGTTTTTATTTTCAATACTTCGGTATTGGCAATCTTTTCTTTTTGCCAGGTTGAAACATTCCAGAAGATTCGTTTCGGTTGCCATGGTTGCAATTTTTGTTCAGGAAAAGCTTTTGGATCGCCGGCTAGTTTAAAAGCCTCCATTGCCAGAATGGTGGCGGTGGTGTGGTGTCCATGAGTTCCGCCCGGACTTGGCGAGAAGCGCGCGATAACGACATCCGGACGAAACTCGCGGATAACGCGCACCACATCCGATAGCACTTCCTTTTTATCCCAGACGTTTAAAGTCTCCTGGTAATTTTTCGAAAATCCAAAGTCTATCGCTCTTGTGAAAAACTGTTTGGCACCATCGATTTGGCGCGCAGCAAGCAGCTCTTGCGTTCTGGCAACGCCGAGTTTATCACCCAAGTCTGCACCCAGAACGTTTTGTCCTCCATCACCACGGGTGATTGAAAGATACGCCGAACGGTAATTTCGACCAAGCGCGAGGTAACCGAGCAATTCCGTATTCTCGTCGTCCGGATGGGCCGCTACAAATAATACGCTTCCCATCTGACGAAAACGCTCGAGTTCATGCAAGATCGCTTTCGGCGAATCGCTCTTCATATCCTCTCCTAAAACAGGACCGGCAAAAAGTGACGTTGCACACACCAGGATACCGGCAATTGTGCAACGCCACCTTTTGACAAGCGGCAATTTTGTACTATTGGCAACGAGAGTGCTCACGCGGAAACTCTACTTGAGTCTTGCGATCAGCGCTTCGTTCAGTTTGATGTAGCCCGTGTCATTGGCTTTGGTGGCAAGCTCGATAGAGCGGTTGGCCGCTGCAATCGCGCCTTTCTTGTCGCCTTGTTTTTCCAGGATCTCAGCCTTGAGGTAGACGATGTAATGCGCTTCGCGCTCGGCGATTGCGGCGTCAACCCAGGTGAGAGCTTTCTTCAAGTCTTTTCCATGGTTGTAGTAGAACATCGCGGACTGGAAGTATGGCTTCTTGGGCTCGTTTGATGCCATAGCCTCTTCGATTTGAGCGCTCAATTTTTCGACGTAATCTACTTCCACTTTGATAGGAACTGAAGTTTTGTCCCAGGTCAGATTCAAATTGGACGATTCATCGCGAATGTCGCTGAACTCGATCGTAAAAGTTTCAACAGGCTTATCCAGTTTTTGAACCCTGGATTTGAAGCGCACGACATCTGCTTTCTCGTCGTATTTGTACGTGCCCCACTGTTCCGATCCCTTGTTGATGATGATCGTCCAATCATCCTTTCCTGGAACCGTCATGAGTGCATATGTGCCTGCAGGCACTTCATTGCCGTTCAACTTTACAGCGGTACTGAAGACGATTTTAGTAGCCGCGTTGGCTCCAGTGCGCCATACCGAACCGTAGGGAACCATACCGCCGAAGATGACCCGATCTTTAACGCCAGGTCGAGAGTAAGTGATCTCGATGTCAGTCAGACCGATGTGCTGTTTTAGCGTGCATCCTGGGCTCGCCGCAGGAAACTCGACTTTTGGCGCTTCAGCCTGTGCGCCCGAATTAAGCATAAATCCAAAACCTATCGCAAGAAAAAGGGGAATTTGTTTGAAGTTCATATTTTTTTGTTTGTCCGTTAGGGATGTTATTCTGCCATCCGGCAACAAAATGATATTAGTCGTACTGTTCGTTTTATTGTTGTGATCGACAAGTTTTGCAAATCAAGATTCGCCCATTTTTCGATTAATTTTGTTCGTAAACCGTTATGCAAACAGGTTTCACGGGCGGGCGCTAATATCCTCGAGGGGCCTTACGCACTTTTGGGGAACTGCTACCTACTTTGCATGGGCATTGCATTCGGATGTTGTTCGTGACACCAGTGGCGGTGCTATAAAGCCATTTACTTGGTGAACGACTTTCCTGGGACCGCCCCGATTCAGGCGGCATAGAAGCAGGCTGGAAGCCTGCGCTCCCGGGATTTGCGAATTTCCACCTGCGCGTTCATTCAAGCGGCTCAGACGCGTATGGAAGTACCAAACGAAAGATTCGTGAGGGACAGTTCCGCTGATCGCGCTGATTTGCTAAGTCCCAACGCAGATTTGGAAGTCCTAACGCAGATTTGCTAATTCCTAACGCACCACGAAAACTGCGCGCGCTAAAAGGAAATGACACTATATCTGGTGCTACTTAGTCGTTCTTGTTGGTTTCGTGTTTCTGCACGATCGAATCGACGATGCCGTAGGCTTTGGCTTCTTCAGCGGTCATAATCGTGTCGCGCTCGGTATCTTTTTCGATCTGCTTGAGCGACTGACCGGTGTGCATTGCCATCATCTCGTTGAGTTGAGCTCTCGTTTTGATCATGTCGCGGGCGAAAATTTCGATGTCTGTGGCTTGCTTACGACCGATGCCGCCAAGCGGTTGGTGAATCAGCACTCGGGAATGTGGCAGGATCACTCGTTTGCCCTTGGTGCCCGCGCATAACAGGAAAGCGCCCATGCTGGCGGCTTGCCCCATGCAGATTGTCATTACATCACTGCGAATCAGCATCATCGTGTCGTAGATTGCTAATCCTGCGGAAATGTCGCCACCGGGCGAGTTGATGTACAGGCGAATATCCTTCTCCGGATCTTCGGCTTCGAGAAACAAAAGCTGGGCGACAATCGAATTGGCGACGTAATCGTCGATTTCGGTTCCTAGAAAAATGATTCGCTCGCGCAATAGTCTTGAATAGACGTCGAAAGCGCGCTCTCCCCGGGCGGTCTCTTCAATGACCGTCGGGCTGAACAACAGTGGAGAGTCGAAATTGGATGATGTAGTCATGGCTTCCTTTGGCTGCAAAGGGGAGGTCTCTTGCATTAAGGATACCGTGATTGAGTGGAGAATTCCATAGGATGTCAGTGTCTTGGATTTTGACTGCTTATTTCTGGTGTCGATGCTGCTGCCGGAATTGATGGTTTAAAAACCTTGGAATGGCATTTCGAAGTTCGAAAAACGAAAAATGAGACTCTCAACTGAGGCACCACTCACAGTGCCTCAGTTAAGTTCTCACTCGCTGCTGCTGTCGGTAAATCTTTTAGTGGTTCTCATCTACATGAACGTTGAGGTAGGTCTTTCCTCCGGGCTCTTTAACTTGTACGGCATGGTCATGTTTGAATGTTCTGTGAGGGCGGAAGTAACCTAGCTGCTGAACCTTGGTCTCATCAGGTAATGTCGTTGTTGTAAGTAAACCAACTGGTCGGTTTGAAGGGCGTTGCCGGTCGTACACCGGTTCCGATACAACCTGACTGCCATCCATCATTCTTGAGATTATTGTCCCGGCCTCTCCATCTTTGCCTAGATATGTGTGGATTCCGTTGGTGTCAATCACTACGTTTCTCTTATCATAAATTTCGAACTGTCCTGTTTTGTTATCGGTGCGTCTCCACATGGACATACCGTCTTCGCTGGGAAGCCCTTCCCTTGAGTAAGTCTGACCGCCATTTGAGTAACTCTGCACCAATCCATTGGCATCATATTTGATGTCACTAAAGAACACACCAGGTCCGTGAATACCCGGAGCCGTCCGGAATTCGCTTATTCTGCCGTCCTTCACTGTAAACGATGATTTGTCCTCATTGGTGTACGTGAAGTTGGTCGGATCTTCACTGCCGGAAGAGTAGAGCAAAGGAACATCGATTTTGTTTGCCCACAGACTCAAGTACTGATCTTCTTGCATCCTTCCGCGGTCAAAACCTTCTTGTGCATGATTGTAGACTCGCTTTTCTTCATCATCGGAAAGAAAATCCAGCGCGAGATTCGTGTTGCCAAAACGCAATTTATCAACGGTTTGAAAAGTTGGATCATCAGGGGGACCACTGAGGAACTTCGTTTCTAATGGATTGCTCGGCGGCTTTTGCTCGATAGGGTGTTGTTGTTCAAGCGTCTTAGGAATTGGAAGGGATGGGCAAGTGTCGGTGTTCGGGGTCTTCAGCGATGCCCAAACGTCACTTATCATCAGGCTTGTAGGCTCTTGTGCGGTGGTTTCCCTGGTTGTGGGACCTTGATTGAAATACTCGGATTGTAATGGAGATAGGCTCGACACCGGCGTTGGGTTGCGGTCGGATTGCTCGAACTGTCTTACCGAACTAGTCATTTGCGTTCTCCAGAACTGCGGCGATGAAAACATCGTAATTCCGGAGACATATCAAACCGGTGATCGAAGTGTAACCAAACTTGGTCTAAACATTAAATGGTGAACGGACCCGTAAGGTCTCTATTTTGGGTGTTGTCAACTAATAGGGATTCGCTCCAGTTTCCGCATCGCAAATTTCCTTTTTCTCAGTTGAACACTGACCATCAACTAACTAATGTCATAATGCACTAGAATATTTTGAAACATGGTGTAGTGAGGTCTAGGTGTATGACAAGCGGAGAAGCAGAGTCGAGGCGCTTACCAGTTCTGGTCAATTTGACGACAGGCGATCGGTACACGTTGGACAACCCCTCTTTGTCATTGGGGCGTGCTCCTGACAATCAGATTATTCTTCCGGAAGATGGATTCGCGTCTGCAAGTCACGCCCGGATTTTTTTCGATCAAGGTCGCTGGATGGTCGAAGATCTCAAAAGCAGTAATGGAACCAAGGTCAATGATGTCGTGATCTCCGAGCCCAGAGCGCTCGCCCCATTCGACGTCATCCGAGTTGGACGCACAGAGTTTCGAATCGAGTAATCCTGCCGATTTAGCGCTCATCGATATTGATGACAGATTCGACGCGAATCGAGAGCGCCGAGCAACTGGAACTTGTCCGCACCTATTTATGTGGTGACACTGTCGGTGAATTCGTATGTGGAGTCGAATTCGCATGTGGCGGCGAATTGGCATGCATACTTGGGTTTCGGTCATACACCCGGGTGTGTATTACCTCTGTTGGAGTGACGGTCGTGGTCTCTATCCCCGTCGTGGTACCTGAACCAGAGCGCGTAGGTGCGGTTGTAGTGGCAGGCTGAGAGGAAGTGCTCGTGCTTGGTTTCGTAGTAGCGCTTTCAGGCTTTGTCGAAGATGCTCCACCGTTGGTGGCTGAACTTTCACTGGTCGTCGGCTGGCTCGTTGTCTGATCCGCCGCCGGCGTTTCCGATTTAGGCATCACAACAAAAACAAGAGCTACAAAAGCGATCAGGAGAAGACAGACTCCAACGATCAAAAGTGGCGTGGCCGCTTTCTTTCGCGCTATCGGACAATCCTTCGTCATAAACTTGCCGTCTTCCCTTTTGAAAAGATTAGGCTTGTCGATGTTTTCTCTCTGGAAGATCAACTTTAATGCTTCCGGCATTTGCAGTCCATCAAAGTTGTATGTGTGCTGTCCGCATTGCTCGCAAAATGCGATACGCTCCTTTGCGTGCGGCTCATCCCAGCGCCAGGGGCAGTTTGGACTGGTCAATTTGAAGTCTATGATCGGCTCCAACTTTTTGACAGGTTGGCTCAACTTCTGCTCTTCTGCGGCCGCCTCCATTCTTACTATGGCATTTCCGAGAGTCGTTTGAATCAGATCCATATCTAGCAAAGTTTTTGGTGCATCTCGATCCGCAGTCGGCGCGCCCTGGTTCGATTGATCGTACGGTTGATAAACATTTTGATCTGGTGGGAAACCTGGCATCGCAGGTGGTGGAACAGAATCCCCTGGAGACTGTTGTTGCACGAGATTAATCTGCTGAGGCATTTCAACATCTGCGAAACTGGGGCTGTCCGCTCTAGATAACTGTTGCGAAGGCTGGCTTCCCATCGGCTGAGGTGGGTTGCTGATGTTATCCTGATACTGGTTGAATGGTTGATTCGCTTCCGAAAATTTTGAAATGTCCGTTTCCAAAATTGTTTTGGCGACAGTTCGAGGTGGCGTCTCTGGTGGCAATTGCGCACCAGGATCAGGTTGCTGCAAACCTGGTTGTTCATTGGTCATGAACGACGATATGTCGGTTTCCAACAGTGTCTTCGGAACGACGCGATTTTCGGAAGATATAGTGTTTTCTGGCGTTGATTGCGTCGAAGGATTAGCCGAAAGGTCGATGTCATTAAATTTGCTGATGTCCGCCTCCAGCAAAGTTTTTGCAACTACACGTTGATTCGGTTGCGGCGGCGGCACAGCCGCGGAGGGTTGTTCTACTTCGGCGACGGCATCAGGAGCTGAATCTGGAAGGCTTTGCGTAAACTTGGCAATATCGATTTCGAGCAATGTTTTTGCAACGCGATTTGGTTCGGGTGGCGCGTTATCCTGCACCACATCCGGTGCAACAATATTGTCAGCTGGATTGGTTTGCAGCATCTCGGTGAACTTCGAAATATCAGTTTCCAGAAGAGTCTTCGCGACTACGCGTTCCTGTGTTTGTGCCGGCTCCGATGGGGATGGCTGCTCGATCTGTGGCGGTTCAGTTACTCCAGACTCAGGATTATCTGCGAATTTTGTGATGTCGACCTCGAGCATAGTTTTTGCAACACGATTTGTTGGTGGCGCGTTCTCCTGAACGGGTTGCTGTGAAACGTCCATCGCTTCTGAATCATTGGACTGACTATCCATGAATTTCGAGATGTCCGTTTCAATTAGAGTTTTTGGGACTACGCGTTTCGGTTCTTCCACCCGCGTCGTTTCATTTGGCTGCGCCGCTTGCGTAATTTGTTCGGTATGTGTCTGATGTGAGTCTACGAACTTCGAAATATCGGTTTCCAAAAGCGTCTTAGCTACACGTGGTTGCGTGGCATGTGTGTTGTCTGTCACCGCCTCTGGTGCCTCAGGTTTGATTTGTGATTCTTCAGGTTTGTCATCGATCAAGTTGGAAACGTACATTTCCATCAATGTTCGGGAAAGTACTTTCTGTCTGGGAGGTTGCTCTGTTTCCGAAGACACTTCTGATGCCTCTTGTGCAGACTCTTCTAACGACTCTTCTGACCGTGGTTCTGAAGGCGTGTCCGAAAGCTCTGCGGCCGATTCTTCTTCAGGCTTGACTGCAAGTATTTGCTCAGGTTGATTTGACTCTGGTTCCTGCTCCGTGTTCATCTGTTCCCCGAGAGTGTTGTCCGGCTCAGATTCAGAAGCAGTCTCCTTGCTCATTGATTCTTGCTGAGGGTTGATGCTCGACTTACCCTTTTTGTTGGCTTTTCGCGAGTTCTGCTTTTGACCAGGTGCAGTCTCAGTCTCGCTGGGCTCTGCCTGTCCTTTCTTTTTTGAACCACGCTTTTTCTTTTTCGATGAGCCGATGGAAGTTTCGTTTGCCGTAGGCTCCTGACTTTCCGAGCTTTCCGAATCGATGTTGGCGGCGGGTACGTCAGTGGGTTGCGTTACCTCGCCTGTGGTTTTAAGACTTTTCAACCAAGGAAATTCTTGAAGTACCTGGGAATCTTCAGGCGAGGCATTGTTCTGAGCAGCACTATTTTTTGCCTGCGAAGAATCATCAGGCGGCAAATTGTTGCTATCTGATTTCTTGTTGCTCATTGAAGGTGCTCATCGAGGTAAGTTTTGAGTCCCAAGAGACGGCAAAAACCACTGCAATACAGAGGAGTCGGTTGATTCGAGGGGGTGAACAATTCACTAAAGGTTTCCGTTGTTCTCAAGTATATCGATCTAAGTGCAAAAAATCAGCCTGACATCTCGAAAGTCAGACATTAATGTGGTTTAGGGGAACCCCCGCGGCTCAATCGCCGATCATCACATCCCAATCGTGAGCGGCGTTGTCTTGTCCCCAAAGAACACGAACGCGAGGCAATCCTGCTTCTCTTCGTTTTTCGTTAAGCCGGGCAACGTATTGCGCGTCGACCTCAGGACAACATCGAAGATCGCAGGTTCTCAGCTTCTTCATAGCAGACAGGCAATCTAGCGTATGCTGATTAACTCGCGAGTGCATTAGCGCCAGTCTTTCGATCTTCGATTTCTTGAGTGCATCGAGAAACGGCTCTGTGAGTGGTATTCCGCCGAGGCTCATTGCGATATATCGTCCTGACTTAATCAAGCGGATGGCACCATCAGCGGTGATATTAGTTTCGCCGACGCTGAGTGCTATAAGTTTTTGCATCGGAAGAATCGCGTCAATGGTCTTGTCGGTAACTTGTTTCATGCCGGAAAAAGAGACCCCATTAAGTTCAGGAATTGCCTGTAAGCGACGAATGCCGCTATCGGTAACTAAATCTGACCCAACTGCAAGAAAATGCAGCTTTGGCATGGTTGAGATCTGTTCCAGGCTTTTGTCAGTTAAATTTGACTGTAAGAACACAAGCAAGTTGAGCGAATCCATTTTTGTAATTTTATCGATTGCACTAGGCATATCGACAAATGTGCTATCGTCGAATGCGAGCCCCTCAAGCTTAAGCCCGCTGACATAATCAATCAGTTTGTCATCGATAACGGTGCTGAGCCAGAGGTTTTCCAGCTTGTTGCATCGCTTGATGTTTTTCAGAATGCGCGAGGAGTTTGCATCAACGTATGCATGCCAAAAGTGTTTTCCTACTGTAACTGTTAAGTCGGCTCCCTGCCCCTGGTCTGTTCCCTCATCCGTATTCGACATCAACTTCATCTTTGGGAGATCTTCGTGACTCGCATCTTTAAGAAGGTATGGTATGAACATTATCAATGGCAGAATGCAGACCGCTGCCAACGCAATCATCAAGAACGCGTTGTTGTCCTTCTTCAAACGGACGTTCTCAGTGTTTTCATCTTGCGAGTTAAGCTCCATTCCCGTTATCAGCGACTCTCGCCGATCTGATAATTCATTGTTGAACTGAGGAAGTGCCTGTTTCAATTGTGCAACGGAATGAAATCGATTTTTCGGGTCTTTCGCAAGACAGGTTTCGATCACTGTTTCAAGACCGGCAAGCACAGTGGGATGTATTACGCTAGTATCACCGATGGTGTCTGCTAATTTTGGTGGAACGGCGTTGCCGTGCAGTGATATGGTTTCAAGTGCCGTATCACCCAGAAATGGTGGTCTGCCTGTGAGCATTTCGAAAAGCACGCAGCCCAGGGAATATATTTCTGATCGGGCGTCGTACGATCTTCCGAGAGCCTGGTCCGGACTCATATATGCCGGAGTGCCAACCAGAGTTTTATGCTGGTCATCGGGCTGTTCATTCGATGTGTCACCGATTGTCTGGGTAAATGCCGCTATTCCGAAATCGATCAAACGCACGTCGATCGTTTCACCATCTACGTTCGCAAGCAGAATATTGCTTGGTTTGATATCACGATGCCAGATTTTCTGAGCATGTGAATAGATCAATGCATTCAGTACCTGTTTAAACACATCCAGAGCCAGGTCCACGGGCATTGCCCCGTATTGGCTGAGCGAGCTTTCGAGACTGAAACCGTCAAAATATTCTAGAACCATATATGGTGCGCCAGTAACAGTCGTTCCAAAATCGATAACTTGTACTATGTTGGGATGATTCAACTTACTGGTTGCCTTAGCTTCCTGTTGGAAGCTGAGCAGCGACTCTCGTCTCAGAAAGTTGAGAGATTTAATAGCCACTTTTTTCTGTAATAGAAGATCGCGACAGAGAACGACAGTGCCGGCTGCTCCTTTGCCAATTTCTCTGATGACCTGATAGCGGTCGGCTGGAATTCTCTCAGAGTATAGTTCTGCAAGCTTCTGACGCTCTAATTCCGCTTCATTCGTTTTCGGCTGTTCGGTAGAATCGGCGGATTCGAAACAGTTATCACCATTGGTAGTGTCGTCCTGCGAGTCCGATTCGGGTCTTGGACAACTGCAAGCATCAGAACGAAATACCCATTGTGTGAAGCTGCCCGCACGTCCAGCATTGATCCGTTTGCCGCAGATACTACATAGCTTGAGTTCATTGGTAGAGGTCGATACTGTGGGAGTTTCAGGGACAGCGAAACAGGAGCAAACTTTGATCCACTGCGTCAGCCGTCCGGATCCACGTTTTGCTTGGCCGCACTTCCCACAAAATTCGATTTGCTCGTCCGAATCTGCCACTGGTTAGTCTCACAACCTACCGTTTTGACTATTGTAAGTGATGGGAGCTTCGATCAAACCGCGCCGGACATATTTATAGGATTCGATAGCCGAAGACGCAGGTTTGGCAAAGAATTTTGATTCTGAGTGTTTGGACAGAAGTTGGACGGAAATCACGGCTATTCTCGAAACATGTTCAGCAGCCGAGGGTTTGGGAGCCCGACTGAACGTCAAGGAAGATAAGCCGCATGAGGGATTCAAGATGAGTGACTTTAACAGACAACCAACCGTCGCCTACGGAGAGAATCAACCGACGGTAAATACGGATTCAACACATAATAATGATGCAACGACGACTGGAAGTGATGCGCTTCTCTTCAGGGATAAGGACCTGATGAGCGGTATCACCTCGATTAATCAAACCATGCAGAAGGCACCGGTAGATCTTCCTTCGTTAGAACTGACTGATGCTGAAGAAGATGATCACGGCGAACATTTGATTTCGTTTGAACCGCCGCAAACTACCGACCAACCGGCACCGGCTGGGCGTGATGGCGGTCAACCTTTACCAGAAAGACAAGCACTTACCAGTCAACAGATCTCGCAGATCATCACAAACCTCGACAGTCCCTCGTTTCACACACGAGATCGCGCTCAAGGAGATATTATTGCTGCTGGTCCTGCTGCCTTGCCACAGCTTCTCCAGGCGATAAATAATCCACCTTCGCTCGAAGTCCAGCGCCGTGCGCAGATGGGTGTGAGAGATATTACAGCTAACATGAGCACAGAACAATTAATTGCTCTGCGCGATCCGGCAAACAGACAGCGTGCAATTCGCGACGGCGTTAATGCGCCACTTACTGCTGAGCAAATGCGCACCATTGATAGTGCTATGGAAGATACCGCCAGATCAAGTATGGAATCGCGGCTTACACCTCCAGCTTGGTTGAATCATCTCGACCTCGGGTTTAAAGGCAAGCTCGGCGTATTTAACCGCGTTCCGACTGAAGAGTCGATTCGAGAGTTCGACAGAATGGATACGCCAGAAGGCAGAAGACAAGTCTCCCGGCGAATAAGTGAGTTGAACCAAATGCGAGATTCAGAACATATTACAAATGCAGAGCGCGAGATAATCTCCAGGCAACTCTCTGAAATTGCCCGTGCCTCCTCACCCGAGTTTATTGCAGATGGTCGAGTAAACTCCCGAGTAAACCTGGCTGACCATCTGAATCAAACCGGAGGTAATCCAGATCGCATCAGTACTTTAATGCTTGAAGCTCATAGGCTGAGTGATAGACCTGAACCGGCGCCTGGCGCGCAGCAGCAGTTGCTTGGATTCCATCCGAATATTCGCGAGCAGGTTCGTCAGAACATGGTTCGAATGGGTCTGGATCAAAATCCAGGATTTATGCAGCGCTTCCAAACCCAGGCTGGACAGGCTGAGGCTCAGGCACTTCGCGATATACGAACCCAAATGGAGGCGCAACGGAGATTCGATGCAGAGCAAGGTCAACGAGGAAATAAATAGTCACTGAGCCCAATTCAATTTGTCACGCGGCGCAGAATGCTCACCGAGAGGTGAGCGTTCTGATTTACAGAGTATCAGTTATGGTGGCTAATTATTGCAGGCTAACTTTTCCGTTAGCTCCATTTGCACCACTGATACCATTATTGCCACTTGGAGTTCCAGTGCCACCAGTTCCTCCAGCACCACCTGTGCCACCACTAGCGTCGGCGCTCGATGTGCCGCTGTCGAATTTGAAAGTTATGGAACCCCCGGAACCACCGTTGGCTCCATCTTGGGCAAAGCCTCCAGCTCCAGGATTCATTAGTCCGGTTCCACCATTACCACCATCTCCGCCGGTTCCTCCCGATCCACCGATGGCTTGAACGATTGGAACTGTTGCGAAAAATCCTTTGCTGGTAGCCACGCTAATTTTGCCAGCATTTGTTCCATTTACGCCTAGCGCACCATTACCGCCTGCACCACCAATCGGAGTCCCTGAGCTTCCACCACTTCCACCGGAGCCTGAATCAGGAGCACCGGAACCCACGGCGTAGAGAGCGTTAGCGCTGAAATCTCTTGAGGACTTGATCTTCATCGAGCCGCTAGCAACAGACGAGCCCGATATCGCACCCGAACCGCCATTACCGCCTTGCGATGTCGAAGAACCGCCGTTTCCACCGTCTCCTCCAGCGCCGCCGTTACCGGCGGAGGTGTTAACGACGTCGAGATTCAGGAAGCCTTTCGACGAAATACTTACGGCATTAGCTTTGCCGAATACGCTTCCGCCAATCGAGCCGTCCTGGCCTTGTCCTCCAGTTCCGCTAGCAGAGCCTCCGCCATCGCCTCCTCGTCCACCATCTCCACCGAAACCGCTGAAGGCATTGATAGGGCCTATGCCCATAGTCGGTATTGTTGATTTGTCGATTGCGGCATTGCTGATTTTAATATTGCCGCCTCCGCCAGCGTTACCGCCTTTTGCGGAAGTGCCGCCGATACCGCCGCCATTAGGACCGAATCCGCCGACTCCTCCTGCTCCGCCGTTGCCACCATATCCGCCGATGGCCCCGATCGATTGCACGGTCACGTCACCTTTAGTCTTTATTGTCACGGATCCGGCGGCTGCGCCATTCCCTCCGGCTCCGCCGATACCTCCAGCTGCACCGCTGCCAGAACCGTTATTCGAGGCACCGCCGGCGCCACCAGCACCTCCGAAAGCTGCCGCTGTGCCGGAGACAATAATGGCGCCTGTGTTGACAGCGCCTTTACTGGAAATTGTTACTATGCCTCCAGCAGACGAGTCTCCTGCTACTCCACCGTTTCCGGCAGCGCCACCGATGCCGATAGTTGAGGCTCCACCGTCACCTCCGGTGCCGGCTAAACTTCCTAGTTGAACGCCTTGCGTCGTCAGTATGTCACCAGCGGCGACACCAAATGGAGCGCCGGTCAGCGGTTTGGAGCTGAGGATAATGTTTCCTCCGAAACCGTTCGTTCCGATATTTCCGCCGTTTCCACCTGCGCCACCAGGACCGAATGTTGGACCGCCGGCAGAGCCGCCGTTACCACCGTTTCCGGCATCTTGTCCAATACCGTTATATGCCTGTAGATCTCCGGTAGAAATCGATCCTGCTGAAGCGGTGATTTGAATAAGACCTCCGCTGCCTGAATTTCCGGTGTTGCCACCGTTACCGCCAGCTCCGCCGGAGCCGGCATCGACTCCAGCCGAGCCGTTTGCGCCTGCCGCACCATTTGCGGCATCACCGCCGTTAGCTGTCAGAAATCCGGTCGCTACGTCAGTTCCCGTAAGAATGATCGTGCCGCCGGAGGCTGTGTTGCCTGTGGAGCCGCCACTGCCACCAGCACCACCTGCGCCACCGAAGCTGGTGCCTGCCAGACCGGCTGCGCCTGCCGTAGCACTTGTACTACCTGGGTCGGAAGCGCTGATGTCAGATGTGACCAGGGCTGTTCCGGTTATAAAAACCTGACCTGCTGCAGTGGATGAGCCACTGTTTCCACCGTTACCTCCGGAGCCTGCAGCACCATTGCCACCAATGGTAGAGCCACCATCTCCGCCGGCTCCGCCGACTCCAGCCTGCCCTGCGTCGACACCGATCTGGGATGTCACTTGCACGGATCCTGTATTTGTCAACGTGATGATTCCACCAGTACCGCCATCTCCGCCGCTACCGCCGCTTCCACCGCTTCCGGCGTTGCCTGAGGAGCTGTCACCACCGCCGGTGCCTAGCGCGCCGTTACCGCCATAACCGCCGAAAGCAACAATAGATCCGAGGATGTTCACTGCGCTGCCTTTTGAGGTGACAGTCATATTGCCAGAGTTGCCACCAGCACCACCAGAGCCACCTGCTGCCCCATTGCCGCCGAATGCTGTGGCGACAGAGGCGCTGGATGCCCCCGCGAGACCGGCATCGCCGCCGCCACCGGCAGAGGCGTTTAGTCCACCCATCGTGACGTTGCCATTGCTATCTGAGACGCTGATATTGCCTCCGTCTCCTCCTCGTCCTCCGCTACCTGACATGCCGCCGTCGCCATTGGAATCGGAGGCGCTAGAGCCAGCCGCTCCGCCGGCACCACCAGCTCCTCCGAGTCCACCGATAGAAGTTATGGTGCTGGTGCCCATGTTAAGATCGCCGATTTTAGAAGTGATTACTATGTTGCCCGCTGCAGCTGCCGCGCCACCAGCACCACCGGTGCCACCGCTGCCACCGTCCACGCCGGCCGCACCGTCTGTCCCAGCTGCACCACTGCCGCCGGCACCGCCATTAGCACCGCTGGTGTTCAGGGTTCCAAATACATTCATGCCTTGAGTAGCATTAGTGAGGGTGATGGAACCGCTCTTTCCAGCTGCGCCTCCAGCCCCGCCGTTACCACCGTCGATACCTACCCCGATTGCTGTTGCTGCGGCCTCGCCGTTGGCTCCTGCCCCACCACTGGTTTTAATGGATGCAATATTTTGAATGAAGATGCCACCTGGCACGGTCCCTGTAGCGTTAACCGAAAAATTACCTCCATTGCCACCGTTTCCACCAGCCTGCCCAGGGACGCCTGAGGATACACCAGACTGCCCGAGCAGATTGACCGCGCCTGAGATGTTGAAGGCTCCCGCCGTAATCGTGATGTTACCTGAAGAACCTCCGGCTTGTTGAGAGCTCACATTCGTTGTGCCACCAAGGTTGCTGATCGTACCCACTCCGCCCGTGGATGCGAGATACGATCCGCCGCCTGTCGTCAGGTTTTTGGTACTGAAGCCGGCGATTCCGAATTTGGTACTGTTACCAACTGGCCCACCGGTGGCCACGCCATTAACGTTGAAGGTTAGTTTGGCTGTAGGTTGAGCGTTTATGATGGTTACATCGCCGACAGCGCCAGAACCACCCGCGGTGCTAATGGTGTCGACGTCAATGCCTGAACCACTTCCAATTTTGTTCAAGCCTGCGATGATCTTTATGCTTCCATTATTGCCGGCCGCATTGCCGCCACTGGTTATGGTGCCGACTTTTACTTGTCCGGTTGATCCATCTTTGGCTGAAAACGCGAGAATTGTCACGTCAGCGCCGGATTTCCCATTAATTCCGGTTGACGAAATGCTCGACGCGCCGAGGCTGACGTTGCCCCCAGTAGCTGATGCGCCGGAGACTGATACCAACCCTTGAGAGATTGCTACTGGAGTGGAACTAGGTTGAGCGCCGCCACTAGCAGTAAGGTTTGCTCCAGCAATAATGGTGATCTTTTGCCCAACGTCGTTTCCATCTCTAGCTGTAATCTGATAGCCAGTGCCCGAGTCAGTGATGTCCTGACTGGCAAGAATCGCAAGCGATTCAAAGACCGTTATATTTCCATTCAGTGTGATTGAACCTGCATCGTTAAAGAACGTGGGATCTCCATTAACATCGCACTGCCCAAGCACGAGATTGTCCGTAGAGACGCCGATGTGAGCCTGACCGGCATTCACATTGAGGTTGCCTGTCACGTCCCCGATAACACCATCAGCGGTGCCAGCGCCTGCATTGACCAACAGCTTGTTCGAGTAATAATTTCCGCCAGACAAGTAAATTGAATCTGTGGCAGTTAGTGAATTGCTGCCGACGACGATATTGCCGTTGTTTGCACGAAACTCTCCACCCTCAGCCGAAATTAAAATACTTGTGGGAGCTGAGTTTTCTACTGCATTTTGACCGATCGTGTTGGCGAGGTAGATATTACCTGCAGTGGCAGATACAACACCGTTGTTGACTATTGTTCTACTTTCAAGACTGACATTACCTGCGGCAGTCAATGACGGAGTAGCTGTCGCGCTAGCGATGTCACTCGTGTTGACAATGGCATCACCGGCAGACAAATTGAGATTGCCGGAACTTTGAATTCGACCATTGTTGATTATCTGATGTTGCGCCACCAGATCCAGATCAAGCGGATTTGTCGAAGTCGTCGAGCTTAATACACCAGATGCTCTGTTCCGTATATTGTCGGCGCTAATAGTTGCTGCCGAGAATGAAGGATTGCTCGAGATTGCAAGAAAATTTCCAGAGTTGATGATATCGCCCGTGATGCTTAGATTCTGTTGGGTTCCGAAATCGCTGGTGACGGTTACGTTCTTCGGTATTCTCAGACTGGAAAGATTTTGCGAGAACTCACTGCTGAGGTTCATACTGCCGCCGTCAGCCTCGCCCTTGCGTCCAAGAACAATTGTTTGCCCGCCACCATACAGCACCTGGTGAACGGCTACAGCCTCAGCCGCAGTCAAGCTAGACGAACTATTGACCTGGACCTGTTTTCCTCCTTGAATGATGGTAACAGTTCCATTGAATGTCGGTGCAATGTACGTTTCTCTGCGCGAAGCAAGATTCAGGTCGGATGGCAATGAACCCGCCTCGATCGAGGAAAAGCGAAGTTGTCTATTGAATCGATTCCCGTGATTTGATCGAATCTGATTAATTAGATTAATCGAGTTCGCTGTGTCGAATGCTCTGGTTACTCGCACGGAATTGCGATCGATCGCAGCGTTCCGAATATCGCTGTTTTGCGTGCGATTAGTTTCTCTACTATTGAAATGCCTGCGGTTGCCGAATTCGTGCCAATCCGCCCTGTTAATCGCATTCTGCAATGCACGCTCGTGACCCGCGCCAGCCAGACTGGGAGATGGTGCTAATAAAGCAACAGAAACAGCCAGTGCTGCTGCAAAGACCGGGCAATCAAGTCTCTTCACGGTTAAACCTCCACGTGACAATTGCTAGACGGGCTTCCACTTCAAGAAGCATAGAGTATCACGCGAGCATGCTTGGAGTCTGGAAGTTTGGGGCGGTATTTAAACTTGACTGATTATTCTTTCGCTCGTAACTTGGTTTCGGATAAAAACTCACCAAGCCTCGTCCAGCGAATATCCGGGTATCTGTCATTGTCGACCGGGTCGAGTTTGCCACTTCCATCAAACATGCTGCAGGAATATTGCATGCCCTGCCAGATCGGAAAAGGATCATTCGTGGGTGGAGTGAGTGATTTAATCACGTTGGACATCAGTCGCAGGCTGTTCACGCTGCCGGCGCGCAGCAGACGGTACTTGCTGCCGGTGAGCAAAGTCATTGTTTCCGCGATGCTCCGAGCACTGATTTGTTCTCCGACAATCTTCGAGTACCGAGGCGTGTCTTTATCCATTGCGGCTGCTGCGGTAAAGGCGGCGGTATCGTCCATGGTGGTAAAGTCTAAAAGTTGATCGGCATTCTCCCAGTACAGCACACGTTTAAACTTGTACTGAATGATTGGTGCTTGACCGAGAAGCAAGTCCATAAATGCGCCGTTGAAAATGGACGTGGCCTGAATGTCCGAAGCATCGATCCGCAACTGAAATTCTCTGTGCAAATCGAAATTGCGATTTTGTCCGGGTTCTACCGTCCTAAAATCACTGCAGTAATCAGACGGAATAAATCGAGGGACACCAGCTTTGATGGCAGCGTTCAAAACATTTGTCTGCGTTTCCACCATGATATTTCGCAGTCCAAGTAATGTGGAGACAACACATGACGCTCCGACGAAGTGAGATGCCAGATGCTCGATGCTATCAAAATTAGCTACCGTGGTCCGCGCTCCGCGCAGACGCAGCTCGTCGAGCTTGGGTGCCGAACTCGATTGCCTGACGACCACCGTCACGTTTGCGCCACGCTCCAGCAATGCCTTCACAACTCGCATGCCTAGATTGCCGGTGGCGCCAACAACAATTATTTTTTGTTCCAAAGGTGCCTCAAGGTGCTGCCGGACAACTGATAAGGATACCAGCTATTTCTAGCACAATCGGAATTTTTCTAATCAACAACCCTTGATCAGGCTTGCATCTCTTCGCCGGCGCACTATTGGATCAGCTGCAGCAATCCACTGGCTTGGGGAGCCGCGCAGTGAATATCATCTCTTGCGATTTCTGTTTATTAAACGGGCTGCCATCCCAATCGCCCTGGAGGTCATGAATACGAAGTCCGGCTTCTCTCATATGTTTCTCGATTTGCTCTTTAGTCAGGAAGAGCAGTTCGCTATCAGAACGTAGCGTCTCGTCAGGAAATTCGTACACAAGTTCGAAGCTCATTCGAGCATTCTTGAAACTGAGCAATCGTCTCGATTCCCTTACGCTAATACCGGATGGTAACTCGAGAACCATGTCGTAATTCCATTCGCGTGACCAATCGATCGCGGGATTTCTAGATTCAAAAACGATAGAGCCGCTGCGCTTAAGATGTGTTCGCATTACTGCTAATGTTGACTGTACATCAGCCTCTTCGAGCAGAACTTGAAATGCGTGTCCAGTCATGATGATCAGATCGAATTGCTTGTCGGCGCTAAAGTCTTGTGCGAATGATTGAACCCATTCAATTCGATCGCCGAACGGTTTTTTCCGAGCGACCTCCAACATCGCCGCAGATGGATCAACTCCGGTCACGTCGTGGTTCCTTTCTGCATAAGCGTTGCAGAGAAGTCCTGTTCCGCAGCCGAGGTCAAGGATTGATTTACTTCCATCGCCTGCGAGAGACAAATAGAATTCGCGATCAATCGACCACGGACTATCCAGATCGTATATCTCAGCTAGTTTAGAATTCTCGTAGTGGTTGTCAGGCATGGTGGCTGGTCGAATGGCTGATGATATCGGGCTTCGCTTTTGCGGTTCGTTTTCAATTAGACGGAGAAAGAATCTTACGAAGGTAGTATCGCTTATGACCTGGAGGAAAATCGTCAAGCGTTCCAAAAATTTCATAACCAAGCTTTTGATAGAACGGTAGCGCTTGAAAGCTGAATGTGTCGAGGTGCGCATGTCTACAGCCTCTTGCTAGCGCTTCGGTTTCTGCAAGCTGCATAAGTTTTGTTCCAAATCCTTTACCGTTAACAGACTTGTCTACTGCGAGCAACCGAATATGCAACCAGTCTAAGTTTGTGGAACCGGACAAACCGCCGACGACTTTGCCGTTGGAATCTCGCATCACAACGATAATTGGTTTTGGACTCCAATCAATTCCACTGGATGCATTGCTCTGGTTTAATAACGCCTCAATTTCATCGTTAAATTGTTTACTTGAATCGACAATACTGAAATCATAATTCTCCATTTGTCGTCCTTCTCGCAAAGTGCGGCTGCCCGAAATTAGTTGAAAGATCATACATGACAATCGAGAGTCGCGGGGTTAATAGAGAACGGCTGAGCGAAGTCGCTCTCCGAGAATCATTGAAGTTTGAATTTGCGATAGAAGAATTTCTTGCTTATCTCGGCGGTGACGACGTAAGCCGCAACGATAACGAGCAGCACTGCGATAATGCTGATTGGTAGCGGTTCAAAGCCCAGTAGCGGAGCAAGAGGCGTGTACGGTATTCCTATGGCCGCCAAGCTAACAGCAATGTTCGCGATGACCAGAATCTTTCCTGGACGGCTCAACATAAAGGGTTTTTGCGTTCGCACTACCAGCACTATCAAACAAGCAGAAACAACCGACTCTGTAAACCAAGCGGTGCGAAACTGTTCTGCGCTGGATTTAAAAATCAAAATCAAGGATGCAAAAGTGATGAAGTCAAATGTGGAGCTGATGGTTCCGAAGACAAGCATGAACTGGCGAATGAACTTCATGTCCCAGCGCCCGGGGTTTCGAATCATTTCTTCATCTACGGAATCGGTTACCAGAGCCATTTCCGGGAAATCGGTCATTAGATTGTTGAGCAAAATCTGTTTAGGCAACAATGGTAGAAACGGCAGAAACAAAGACGCACCAGCCATGCTGAACATATTGCCGAAGTTTGCACTCGTTGCCATAAAAATGTACTTGAGCGTGTTTGCGAAAGTCTGACGCCCGACTTTGATCCCTTGTACCAGTACGGCCAAATCATGATCCAGCATCACAAGTTGAGCTGCTTCTTTTGCGACATCGACAGCATTGTTGACGGAGATGCCGATGTCGGCTGCGTGCAGTGCCGATGCATCATTGATACCATCCCCGATGTAACCGACAACATTTCCTGCTTTCTTCAGCGCGAGAATAATCGCTTCCTTTTGGTTCGGTTCGATTTCAGCAAATACATCTACCGAATTAACTCTGGCGACTAAAGCCGCAGAACTCAGAGAGTGCATCTCGCTGGAAGGCATTACAACCGGGTTTTTAAATCCGACGAGTTCTGCCACCGCGTGTGCTACCAGATGATTGTCGCCCGTGATAATTTTGAGAGACACGCCAAGGTCATGAATGTCTTTTATTGTTTTTTCGATATCAGCTTTTGGCGGGTCTCTAAATATAAGTAGACCTGCCAGGATCATGTCAGACTCGTCTGTCGCCTTAATTCGATTCTGGTCGATTTCTTTGTAAGCCACGCCGAGGACGCGGGATCCCTCATTGCTGTACTGTTGCATTAGGTCGAGAATCTTTGCGCGAACTTCTTCTATTTCAGCAAATTTGTTATCACCTACTTGCGCCTTCGTACAAACGTCTAGAATATTTTTCAAGGCGCCTTTCGTAAGCATGAGTTGCTTGTTGTCTTTTTCAACAAGTACAGTCAACCTTTTTCTGATGAAGTCGTACGGAACCTCATCGCTCTTCTTGTAACTCTCAGCCTCGGGTAACTTGAGCTGTCTCAATGCTTCATCGATTGGATTGACGAATCCAGTCTCCATGGTGGCATTGAGATAAGCAAACAATTTTGCCTGTGGGCTTGGCTGATTGTTTATATCAACGACGTCTTTGAGTTCAACTATGCCTTCGGTGATGGTGCCGGTTTTATCCGAACATAGGACGTTCATGCTTCCAAAGCTCTCTATAGCAGCCAGTCTTTTAACAATGACTCTAGACTCTGCCATGTGTCTTGCGCCACTCGCCAAATTAACACTGATGATCGCAGGCAAAAGTTGTGGAGTCAGCCCAACCGACAACGCAAGCGAAAACATAAACGAGTCCAGAATCTGTTTGTGCATGAACACATTGATAGCGAATATCGTTAAGGTCAAAACAAGTGTAATTTGGACGAGCATGTATCCGAACATGCGTATGCCATGCTCGAAATCAGTTTCCGGAGGTTTTATCGACAGTCGGTTAGAAACTTTGCCAAACTCCGTATCGATTCCTGTGCTGACTACTAATGCTTTTGCAGTGCCGCTGATAACATGTGTTCCTTTAAACAACGAGTTGGATCGTGCGCTCAAGTTAAGATCTTCGGCTATAACCCCGGCATGTTTCTCTGCCGGAAATGTTTCTCCGGTTAATGCTGCTTCGTCGACGAACAGCTCTTTCGATTCGATAATTAAACTGTCACCGGGAATGGTGGCACCGGCTGATAGCTGAATAACATCGCCTGGGACTACTTGATTTGTCGAGACCTCTTTCGTAATGCCACCGCGAATGACACTGACCTTAGACTGCACAATTGCCAGCATCTTTTTTACGGCGTCCTGCGCGCCCCATTCTTGCCAGAATCCGAGGCACCCGCTAACACCGACAATTCCCATGATTATAATCGCGTCGGCATGGTCTTCCAGGTAGAAGGACAGACCTGCCGCGAAGAGGAGCATCAGAATTAATGGACTCTTGAATTGGCCGATAAACAAATGCAATGAGTGGAGATCGTGATGGTCGCCTTTTCCAACTGCGAGTTTGTCTAAACGTTGCTTCGCATCGGCGTCACTAAGACCGTCTGCTGCTGAGCTGAGTCGTTTAAAAATGTCATCGATCGAAATCGACCAGTATTTGTCCGTGTCTATCTTATTCAACTGTATACTTCTTCAACTACTTCTTCATGGTCATTAGTATTATGCCCTCGTCCACGGTAATCCGAAAATGTGATCGTAAGTAGATCGAAATGTCATTTAGATGAAATAATCAAGTTATATCGAGACAGGAAAGAGTAAATTATTGACGATATTGGATTGGAGTTCGTTTTCGAGACTTCTGATGACAAATAGCTCTTTGGGACGAGATGATGAAACGCCTTGGACGATAACGCGAGAACCACTTTGCAGTCGGATCAATAAATGGTAGATGTTATCGTCGATCTGCTTGTTGTTATCGCATACTTCGTTCTTGTTGTTTATGTGGGTCTTCGCTTTGGAAAATCAGAAAAGACTCTGGAGAGTTTTGCGCTCGGGGGAAGGTCTATTCCCTGGCTTGCAGTTTTAGCTTCGATTATCGCTGCAGAAACCAGTGCCGCGACATTTCTCGGTGCCCCAGGCGAGGGTTTTCAACACTGTAACTACTCGTATTTGCAAATTCTTTTCGGCGCAATTATTGGGAGAATAATTGTCGCGCATTTGTTTATCAAATCGTTTTTCGATTATAACGTCTATTCCATCTACGAATACCTGGAAATTAGATTTGGAAGTTTGACGCGAACCGCTGGATCTGCACTATTTTTGATCACTAGACTTTTGGCTTCCGGAGCGCGTTTATACGTAGCTGCAATAATAATCGCCGTAGGATTTCAACTTTACACCGGCACACAGCCGTCTCAGGCGCAACAGATGCTTATTTATCTGGGGGCGATTTTGTTCATCACGATCTTGACTTCATTCTACACATCCGTCGGTGGTATTAAAGCTGTAGTCTGGACAGACTGTATTCAGTCGAGCGTAATGCTAGGAGGGGCGCTTTGCGCAGTGGGTTTGCTGATTGCCACTATGCCCGGTGGCTTACCTACCGTTACGAACTTCTTTGTTGAAACACCGATGCCGATATTTCTTTCAGGCACCAGTGCCGGTGCTACCTTTGTGGAGAATCTTCGAAGTATTTTGACATCGGAGTACACGATATGGGCCGCTATATTTGGTAGCACATTCACGGCAATGGCGACGCACGGAACAGATCAAGATATGGTCCAACGCATGTTGACTGCGAGCGATTACAAGAAAGGTCGAATGTCGCTTATCGTGTCCGGCTTCGCGGATGTTCCGATTGCATTCGTGTTCATCACGATCGGTATTCTAATGAATTGTTACTATCATCAATCACCCGATCCGCATTTGCCACAGAAAAACAGCGAAATATTCGCTTACTTCATTCTGACTCGCATGCCGATTGGTTTGCGAGGTCTGCTAGTTGCGGGTATCTTCGCAACGGCGATGGGATCTCTTAGCGCGGCTCTCAATGCTTTAGCCACCAGTTTTACGCGGGACTTCTACAGCAGAGGAAAACCGGTGGGCACTGAAGAAGTTACGGTTGCGGCTGCGAAACGTTTCACCTTCGTCTTCGCTATATTGATGACTCTGGTGGCAGGAACGACTGCATTTTTTGTAATCAACCATCCGGAGTCTCGCATCATCCCTATTGTTTTAGGGATCTTCGGATACACGTATGGATCGTTACTGGGGATATTCTTGCTCGGATTTTTGACCAAAAACAGAGGTTCCGACTTAGGAAATTGCACAGCAATGATTGGTGGTTTCTTCGTCGTCGCGTTGCTTACAGGCATGCCAAATCAAATTCTCGAGCTGTGTGGTGCGAAACCTGTCGAAGCACTCCAGTCGATACCAGTTATATCTTTCCCCTGGAGAATTCTGTGCGGGACAGCCACAACGTTTTTCATTGCGTCATTATTTAGACGTCAGAGCAGCTGGACCGAAGAGTAAAACGGGACATCCAAGGTGTACACCACGAGTGGTGACGGTTCTCTGATTTTTCATCGATTGACAAAGTCTACGGAACCGACAAAATCGTAACTGCTGCCGTACTGGGAATGGTCATTAGTAAACATGTTCAGGCGATATGTTCCTCTGGTCTGCAGAGGGAACTCGAGTTTGATTGTCTCTTGGTTGGTCGGAAAGCTGGTTGGGCCAACCTGATTGTCGTTCATCTCCAGTGACGCAATTATCCACTGCTTATTCGGATTTTTGAGAATCGCGACCGCGGTTGATTCTGTCTCAATTCGTGCACGTGTTGGACTGACAAGAACAAGACCAGCGCTCTGGAATCTCGGACGCAGCATCGGCTGACGCAGGAAATCACCCTGTGACAACGGTCGATCAAGAAGTTGCCACGTAGCCTCTTCTGGAAAGTGATCTTCTATCATCACGTTTGGTGGAGTGAGCAGGTAATCAGTACGATAAGCCTTCGTGAATCCTTTTTCTTTGCTCACAAACCCGGCATCCCAGCAAGCATCAATCAAATACCAATGGTCCTTGATTCTCGCTGCATTCCAGGCATGTCCACCGCCAGCGAGCCTGTCGCCGGCTGACATGTCACGGGCATCTCCACCTACTACAACAATTTTTTCGCCGCTGGCGTCAGCAAGGGCAGACAGTAAGTTCGCGTAACCTGCACATACACTTTTGTGCGTTCTGAAAACTGTCTCGGCATCCTGGGGCGGATAAACTCCCGCGTAATATGAATCGCTGTCATACGCAACCCGATCGGCAACGTAGTCATGGAGCGCCTTGATGCGTAGTGTTGGATCACTCTCATGTTCTGCGATGTATTTCGCCACTGATGAAATGCTGGTTTCGATGGAGGCAGGCATTGAGGCGACTGCTGGGTGCAACTTGGGATCTTTCCATGGCCAGATTTTCTTCGGAGTGGCAGTCTTAACGTCAGTTTGCGGCGAACTCGAATCTTGTTCCAGGTTGGATGTATCTGTTTTGTCCTGGCGGGCTATTGGTGGAGGATGATAAAAAAGGGAATCATCCGTACTAAATTTCGATTCCTCGTTTGCAACCGTTGACTCGCGCTCGCGCTCCTTTGTCGCCTCTTCTGCGAGTTGGCGAGCTTTGGGATCAATCAGCGATTTGTACGGATTTTTCTTGGTGGCATCATACAACCACTCCAAACCACCGGCGGTGGCAAACAAAATTTTGCGCGCTTGGTCAGCGCGAACGTCCTTGACGCCATCGAGCATCCAGTCGCCTCGTGTCGAGAGCGCGACAAATGCGGTTTGCGGATAAAGGTATAGCAACGATCCTAGAAATACGATTCCGACACCGAATGTTCGCAAGCTGACCCTGTCTGAGAATGTGAGCAGTGGTTTGCTTTTGACCGTTCGGTGCGTCCAATAATGCAACTCCCAGAGTCCGGGGATAATGGGAAACAGGAATGCCCCTGCTGCCCAAGCCATCCAAGCCGGTCCGCCCATGTACGCAGCTAGAGATGAAACCAGCCAGAACCCGATCACGGGCGTTGCGTAAAACAAAATACTTACGAGTACTTTGACGAGAAACCAGAAAATCTTCGAGATTAAGCCGAGCATTCAAACCTTCTATAACGACTAACTTGCTTTCTTCCGCGCCTTGCCCAGGGCTAATTTGTAACGGCTCTGTAGGGAATTCGCTTCGGCAGTTCTTCCCATTCTGCGCAGCAGGTCATAATAAGGAGACATTGCTTGATACGTTTCTCTGCTTGTTAAACCCAAAGCTTTCTCTTTTATCTTAAAACACTTTCCAAACCAATCGACTGATTCTGAAACTTTGCCCTGGCAGATTAACAGGCGTCCCATTCGTGAGCATGCGTCTGCGTATTCGGGGCGTTGCATGCCACGTTGAGCTTCCAGAGCCAGTTCTTGTTTAAACAAATTTTGTGCCTCTTTTAAATTTCCAGATCGCAAATATAACAATCCAAGGTTTCCAGCGGCGAGCGAAAGTTTGATGCTGTTTTCTCCATACATCTGTCGAGTCGCGACATAGCCCCAGTACGTGTATTGAATCGCTTCTTTGAAGCGCCCTTGCGCAGAATAGATTGCACCCAGATTGGAGAGATTTTGCAAAACCTGGGAGTTCTTTCGCCCGTATAAACGCTCATTGATCTTCCATGATTGGAGAGTGAGATTTTCTGCTTCCTTTAATTGACCAGTCGTTGCGTATGCGAGAGCTAGTTTTTCCGCGGAACTGGCGAGATCTGCACTCTGTTCTCCAGCCGCATTCGAGTCAATGTCATAGGCCTTTTTGAATTCGGATGCAGAACGCGAGTTTTCCCCTGTTCTGGAGTGGCAAAAGCCAGCTAATGCCCAAAGTCTGCTGACCTTCGTGTTATCTGCGGGCAGTAGTTTGTCGAGGATTTTTAACGACCGATTGATCTGTGCAATTGATTTATCGAATTTATTTTGAGTAAACAAATAGCCGGCAAGCTGCTCGATGACGAGTGTTGATTCCAGGCTGTTCTCGCCATACTCTTTTATTGTTTTATCCAATAGCTTGCAGAGTTTTTCTTCGGTTAGTGGCAGGTCATGCGCGAGTCGCGAAGTCGTATCAATTTCGAAGTAAGTCAGGTTGTTTTTGGGGGCATTCGCGAGCTTGAATAATTTAAGCGACTCTTCCGTCAACTTATTTGAATCAGCATCTGACGCAGTGTGCGTAAACCGTTGGAGTGCTGCTTGATACGCGAGAATCTCGGCCTTGCAAGCAAGCGCTTTTCGTTGCTCATCGGTAAGCACCGGTGGTGGTGAAGTCGCGGTTGCTGTTGTTCCGGCTGTAACAACTGGGCACAGTGGTGCCACCATTAGTAGTGCCTGGTCAAGACTGGTTTTTCCATCGGTCAGCAATCCATTTGAGGTCTGCACCATTCCCTGGGTCGCCAGAATCTGGCTCTTCAAGAGCGAATCGGTTACATCTGTCGATTCGCACATCGATTGAGCCGCGAGAGCTTCGACTAGTGCACGCCTCGGTAAACCAGCCTTGAAGCATGTTTTTGCAAGTCGAAACTGCGTTTTGACTTTGGTATCAGATTCGGTTTCTGGCAGACGTTGAGCAATCAACATTGCGCGGTCAAGTTCCCGGATAGTCTCCTCCAGCCGATCTTGCTTGTTATAAAGTGTCGCCAGCTTCTCAATGACTACGAATGCTTTTTTGCCGTCACGATCGAAACCTGTGAGCTTAGAATCTGCTGCCTTATATAACTGTTCGGCTTTATTGAAATCGCCCGACTTGTTGGCGTCGTCACCGCATTGAACTAATTCTTCAAAAGATTTAGATGTGTCGATTTCGAGCGAGGTATCCGTTAATGGCGGCTTTTCTTCGTCGGAAACTTCAGCGCTGGTCGTCGGCGTTGCGGACTCAACCTTCGTTGATTCGGGACTTTGCTGTTTTCCGGACTCGCTGGAAAGGGTTGAGACATCGGAGTTTATCGATATAAATTTGTCGTTTGCAGCGGAAACTGCATCTGTGCTTGCGATATAAAACAGCGGCAACAGCATGAGCGCATACTGAAGGTTTTGCAGATTAGGTTTATGCATAGTAAGTGTGTTTTTTGAAGTCAGTCAGGAAATACCAACTTCGCAATCATATCTTCGGCATCGCTAACCCTTGACAACCTTAACACCGTCTTAATCCTTGAGCTGTCGGGGGTTTTTCGCCAACCGAAAGGTTGAGGCAAGTTTATTGAGGTTCTGATGTAGAATAGAGCCCCGGCGAATAGAGCCCGGGCAAAGCCGAAGCCGCGTGGCAGAATTTCGTTGAAATGAGCCTGACGCGTTCGCCTAACTATCAAGGAAGAAATGAAATGAGCTGGAAACTGAGTTTTAAGTCTGCGTTGGTTGTGACAGCAGTGAGTCTTGGATTGAACTTTGCGCAGGCTGTAAGCGCGCAATCACCAAACAATCCGAATGTTTCAGTTGTACAGCTTATGGTTCAACCTGGTCCGACTGGCGGTCAGATGGTTCTAACACCGCGTGGATTTTTGGTTCCATTGCCGGGTCCAGGTGTCAACGGTAATACGATCGATTTGTATTTCGGTGCCAACGGCGGTTATTGGTATGTCGATAAAAACGGAAAGACCAATGACATTACGAGTTACGTCAATCAAGTTCGCGCACAGTCTGCAAAAATGCCGACTGCTCAAGCTCCGCAGTATGCGCCGGCTCCGGCCTACAATAACTACAACTATAGTTCGAACCCGAATGGTTCGATTTCGAATACTTCAACCGCGAGTTCTGGTACTTCAAGCTCTTCCAGCTCTAACTCCGGTGGCGGAGCTGCCAGCGCGTTAGGAACGGCAGCCGCGGCGGGCGTAGGCGCAATGGCTGGTGCCAGCATGGCGCACTATAACAACGTTCCATACGGCACGCCACTTTATTATCACAACAACAATCCCTACTACAACGGCGTTGATGGCAAGGGCGTCTTTGTCAATGATGGCGAAGTTCAATGGAACAATGTTGGCAAAGCTAATCAGATGCAAAACATGAAGCAAACTCAACAGATTAACGAGGCACAAGCTAATCAAGCTCAACGAGCTGCCGGACGGGATGCCGAACAGTCGCAGCGTCAAACTGAGATGCAAACGGACCAGAAGCGGCGAGAGGCGAGTATGCAAGACCAGAGTCAACAATTTGCGAAACAACAAAAGTGGTATCAAGAGCAGAGCCAAGATAAAGGTCGCGCGCAAGCGTGGCAACAACAGTCATCCGGCGAGAATCCGTTTGTTCGCTCTCAAGATGGGAGTGGACGCTCTGGTTCGAGGGAAGCCAGTGGTAACGGCTTCGGCTCTCGTGGAGATGGTGACGGCGGCGGCGGTGGTGGATTACGAGGTCGCGGCGGCGGTGGCAGAGAATTTGGTGGCGCCCGTGGTGGCGGCGGACGACGAGGCCGATAGGTAACACAGTCGGTTTTTAGCAACTATTCCAGCAACTATTCCAGCAACGGCCAGTTATTCTCGGACGGTTGAACGGTTGCTGGTTACTTGGTGTTAGAAAAATTGGTTATTCCGATCTGCCCAGTTGATACAGTTTTGTCGAGTAGCATTTTTCGTTATGACACCGAAGCTGTCATAAATCATTGGAGCAGTGCAGCCAACAAAACGAACGGCGATTAAAGAGTATTTTGTATCAACTTGGCTACATTTATCAAATGTATTAACGCTCCGACTCTGCTAATATTTTCGTCCTGGCGTCCACACGTCTACTATTTTGCAACCGAGGTTCGTGCATTACGCGAACCCCGGGACTAAGTTCGTTTGTTTATTCATGCATAAACGCCGGGAGCATCAAAATGAAAAAATACGATAGCCGAGTTCTGCTTGTAACCGCAGGTCTGACTTTTGTTTGGGGAGTGTCGCCGGCCGAGGCGAATCATCGTGAGGACCTCTCCGGCAGAATGATGCGGGCGCAGCGTCTGGAACTTCGACATGCTGCTCGTGAAAACCGGATAAGCGAAGTGAGACTTCAGCAATTGAGTCAGCAATCGCTGCCTTCTGTTCGACAGGATCGCGCCTGGCGCATCTTAAATAATGAACGCCCAAGAGCCAATGCTCGATTCAATTTCGATAACAATGGGTTCGTTCCTGAGAATTTAAATTTGCGGTCGGTACGCCAGGATTTCGTTAATGCGAATCTGAGCGGCACAGTCAGCATCCTGAGTGGCAGTGAAAATCTTCTCGTCACGAATAAAACAAATCTTACTGCGGCCGAAGCTGTGGCTGTCTATCAAGTGCTCTACGAGGGCAAACAAACAATCCAAATTGGTGAAAGGGGCAATGCCGTCGGTGGCACTTTGCAGTTAAGTGGTGCGCTAGGCGAAAACCTTAAGAGCTTGACGGTTCCGACAAACGTCACGGTCATGAACAATGCTGCGTCCAGTCTCGATTTGTCCGGTCGTTTGATCAACAGTGGAACAATTTATTCATCTGCGACTGACTCGTCAATTAGCGGTGCCTCGATTAGCGCATCGTATATTCGCAACAGAGCGAGCGGCACGATAAGCACAATTTTGCCGGAGAATTTGAATCAATCAAACCTCGGGCAGCATCTGGATTTGAGCCTGACAGCTGTGGACTCTGTTCGCAACAGTGGCTCTATTTCAAGCGCTGGAAAATTGAATATCACTGCTGGCGATACCATATTCAATGCCCTCGAACGGGGCGAAACCGGTACCCCGAGTATGGTGGCAAACGGTGCGGTTAGCCTCGACGCAAAAAACATTGTCAACACGGGCCTCGTATCCTCTAAAAACGGCAATATAAATATTGCAACTGGAGCGCTCGGCGGGGTTGGAACGATCGCAATCGGCTCTAATGGTGGTACGTATTCAGCTCCCAATGGCGATATCAACATCGGTAACAGCAACCTGACGACATTAGATTCGCTCATTCTCGATGGTGGCGACTACCTGTCCAAAAATGTCAACATTAATGCTGGGTCCGGTGCTGCCAATGGTCATGTAGGTCAATTGATCGGTCAATTGCGTACGAGTGCCGGAGAGGCACACCTCGGGGCGAGCACCGACAATCTGCAAATCGGCACGACCACCTGCACAGGTGACCCTACGTTTTTCAACGACAGTGGCACAGTCACAATTCAAGGCGACTTGATCTTCGGAGAGGCGATCGCGATTCTCGCTTCGGCTGATGTTACCGATGCTGCGAATGCCTTTTCTATTGTCAGCACAGTCGGTAAGTCCGTCAACATCGTGGCTGGTGGACTGCTCACTGCGTCAGGCGGTGCTGTGGGTTCCAATACTGCTTCGCCAGGCAAACAGATCAGTGCAGGCGCCGTAACAGTAAATGGTGCTTCTCCGACAGGAGGCAATATTATCCTTGGAGCTTCGAATATCAGCACGTTTAACGGCACCGGTGGTGGTGACGTCAATCTGATCGCTTTTAGAGGCAGCACTGCCGGAAGTGGCAAAGTGACGGTTGCGACGATTGCTACCGGGTCGACTGGAGCCGATAGCGGCGACGTCACTGTCATCGCTGGTGCCAATACAGGCGTAGGAATAAATCTTATAACGGATCTTGACTCGAGTGGTGGTGCGACCGGCGGCAACGTCAGTCTGACGACAAGCCAGCCGACTGGCAAAGTCACTTTTGACGTTTTCGGAAATGCCACGGGTCTTTTTAAAGCCGGCAAAGTTATTGAGGCGAGTTCAATCACGGCGCCGCAGATAAAGACCGGTGGCGGTAATGTTGTAATGACCAGTAACGGCCAAGTCACTCTCGACGCCTTCGGGACCTCAACCAATTCAAAGTTGTCTGGACGATCTGGCGGAAATATATCTATCACGGCAAATCAAGTCTCGATACTAGGTGCCGTATCTGCAGATGGCTTCGATGGCGTGACCGGCACTGCGGGCACTGCTAACAAAGCGGCCGGAGCAGGCACGGCTGGATCCGCAGGCGGTAACATTATTATCAAAACCGCAGTAAGTCTAACCGCTACAGCAGGTTTGGTGATGACTTCTAGGGGGGGAGATGGCGGCGACGGTGGCACAGCCTTCGTACCACCTGCTGCTTCGGGAATCGCAGGTGGTGCCGGGGGCGCAGGGGGCGCCGGCGGTGCTGGAGGGGTAATCAGTTTCAATTCGCAAGGTAGTATCACAGCCAAGTGCGACATTACATCGACTGGTGGCAAGGGCGGCGACGGCTCAAAAGGTGAGGATGGCGCTAACGGTCCTTCTGGTGGCGCCGGCGGTGCTGGTGGTAAGGGGGGTGCCGGAGGTGCTGGCGGCAACATGAGCGTCGTTGGCGCGACCTCGGTAGCGTTGGACAAGTTCACTTCTTCTGGTGGTAGCGGTGGAGGTGGAGACGATGGTGGAAATGGCGGTAACGGCAAGAATGCAAAATCCACAGGCAACAATGGAGCCGGTGGACTGGGCGGCGCCGGAGGGATTGGTGGAAACGGCGGTACTGTAACTGCTTTCGCTGATACACTGGATCTCACTAATAACAATGTCTCGAGTTTTGGTGGTATCGGCGGTGACGGCGGTAAGGGTGGTACCAACAATTCTGGCGCTGGGGATTTGAAAGGTGGTGCCGGTGGTGCCGGTGGTATCGGCGGTAAAGGTGGTAATGGAAATACGATTATCCTCAACGCTACGACCATCAATGGCAACAATGGTAAAGTCACGTCGGGTAGCGGCGGAGGTGGAACCGGAGGCGATGGTGGTAATGCCGGCAATTCCTTCAAAGCGAACGGTGAAGTTGGTGGCGCAGGTGGCGCAGGTGGTGCTATGGGAAGTAGCGCAAATATCACTGTCACTGCTACGAATTTGAATGGTGGCGCGTTCTTCGATATCCGCACACAGAATGACGATGCAGGTGACGGTGGTAATGGCGGCGATGGCGGTGACATCGACAACACCGGAACTGGTGGCAAGGGTGGTGTCGGGGGTAAAGGTGGAAACGGCGCGAAGACTGGCGCCATAACCATCAAAGTTGCGAATTTAAACATGCTCGGCGACGTCACCAGCTCTGTGATAGGCGACGTCGGTGATGGCGGTGATGGAGGTCGCGGTGGAGACATAAGCGGTGGCTCCCTGGGAGCCGGCGGCACAGGTGGTGTCGGTGGCGCAGGAGGAAATGCTGCTGTTTCGGGAGCGATAAAAATCACTGCAACCGGAACAATTGATATAGGTGACGTTAACGCTCAGGCGAGCGAATCCGGAAGTGGTGGCGATGGCGGGCGTGGCACAGATGCTGCCGGTGTCGTGGCTGCTAATGGTGGCGCCGGAGGTTCCGGAGGTATTGGCGGTAAGAATGTTAAAGGCGGATCCATCACGATATCCGCACAATCGATAACAATGGACAGCTTCCACGCTGACGCTGATTTCGCAGGAAAGGGCGGAGATGGTGGTGACGGAGGAAATGCAAGCGCGGCAGGCAAGTCAGGAGTCGGAGGCAAAGGTGGTACCAGCAGCGCTACTGGTGCTGGTGGCACCGTCAAGATAACCAGTACCGGTTCTGATATCACGATCCAGAACCCTAGCTCTGCCAACGCAGGGTTTGCCGGTAGCGGTGGTGACGGTGGCGATGCGGGTAATCAAGCCGTTGTAAACACGGGAGCGGGTGCTTCAGGTGGCGTGGGCGGTGCCTCGTCGAAAGGCAGTGCGGGCGGAAAAATAACCATAATCAGCGCAGGTAAATTCACTAACCTGCAAGAAATTAGCGCTTTTGGATCAGACGGTCAGTCCGCCTCGAGTGGCAGCGGCGGAGCGGGCAGTGGTTCCTTCCTCGGAGGTATCGGCGGTAGCAAAGCCGGTGTAGCAGCAGCGATGGGCAAGGGTGGAACGATCGCTATCACCAGTAGCGGACTCTTGACCGCTCAGCAAATTGACGTCTCCGGCCGTGATGGCGTGGACGCCGGTGATGGCGGTGATGGAGGTAGAGATGCAGGATCTGGGGCAACGGGCATAGTTGGAGGCGCCTCAGGCATCGGCGGTAAAATCACCCTCACGTCGACAGCTAACGGCATAATCGCTCAAGACATCTTCTCACTGGGCGGCGGAGCCGGTGGTGACGGTGGTGACGGTGGGGACGGCGGAAGCAGCCCTAACTTGGGAGGTACGGGTGGAGCAGGCGGTGCTGGCGGCGCCACTGGAAGCGGTGGCACCATCACGATGACTGTGAAAACTCAAGGTTTTGGAATCAATGCGGATACCGTGGATGCTTCAGGTGGCGCGCTAGCCGGAGACGGCGGTAATGGCGGAATCGGTGGATTCAGTAACAACACGACTGGTGGCACAGGTGGTGCTGGCGGCACCGGAGGTCTGGCAGGCGCAGGCGGGAAGATCACATTCACCGGACCGGCTGTGACTACCGTTGCTATCCAGGCAAGTGCGGGTGCTGCTGCCGGGGTTGGCGGTGCTGGCGGCAAAGGCGGCGCGGGAGTAACTCAGAATGGTGGAGCCGGCGGAGCTGGTGGCACCGGCGGTAGCAGCAGTAATGGCGGCACTATCAACATCGTAACTAACTCACTCACCAATAATGGTGCCATAAGAGCGAATGCCGGTTCCTCAGGTTTAGGCGGCAATGGCGGTAACGGAGGTAACGGCGCTGCTGTCAACGGACCTGGAGGGAATGCGGGCAACGGAGGCAATGGTGGCGATGGCGGTACCGTCAATACTTCATTTGCCAGCGGAACTCGCTCTGCACTTGGAAGTACTGGTTCCACTCCGGGCACTCCCGGTACCGGAGTTCCAAACGGCGCAGCTGGAAATTCGGGAACCGACGGAGTGGACGGCACCGTAACGCCGTAACCTCGTGAACTAGCCTAAATCCGATAACTTCACGTAGAGTATATTTTCTGCGTGGATGTTGAAGATTGCTGATCCACGTTCGGACCTCAACATATGATTTTGTTAGTTTTGATTTGACAAATTACATGCGAATTCAGCTGAGTTAAAGTTGCTCTGGCTCTATGTTCAGAACCGTGATCTCCAATCGCGCAACGTTGAGCCCACGGATCCGACTGTAAACGTTCTGCTAATGAGAATCCAGTTGCCGTGCCGTGTCTACCATTTTGTGAATTGCAAAATCTACAAGTTTTTTCGCGTCTAGAACGAACGTCTCCGCTTGCCCGACCTTACCTGGAGTGATCTTCGAGGAGTCAATAAACTGCCGAACTATTTCAGCGAAAAAATTCTCCGGCCAATCTCGTACACCTTTGGAGCTGTCGAAGTCCTCAATTTCGAACCACTCGAACTTGCCGTAGTGAAGGACGGGGACTTTAATTTTCAGCATCCTTTTATTAGGTATCGGAGCCATTACCTCAGCGTGATGAAGCAGAGTTACGTTGTCGTGGTCTGAACCTATGAGAAGCACTTTGCCTCCCATATTGCACAGCTTTTCAAAAGGAGTGTCTTTTCCGAATCCGTAGTAGAGCGGATGATTCGAAACAATCCAGTCAGCTCGTGAACCTAATGCTGCCATTCTGCATCCGGGATTTTGACTGGCGACGGTGCCTTGATGAGTTCGGAAAATCTCGGCAAGCGCACCAAAGTCTCGACTTGCTCGTGCCTTGTGCGCCTCGAACATCGGACAATTTTGCATAATAAAGGCTTCTTCTTCGGGCGTATAGAGTCCGCGTCCAATGTCATCGAATGGCGATTGGCAGCCGATGTATACCATCATATTACCGGCACTACCGATTGTCTCCATTAACGCGTCGATTAGAATGTCAGGTCCGCCGAGGATCTCACCAACTGCCCGTAATGATGCATGAACCATTACTGTGTCGCCGAAAAACAATCCAAGGTCTTTGAACTGTTTCACTAATTGCGTTTTGGTAATGCTAGGACATTTGAGAGACATTAGAATTTAACCCTGTTCTTTCATCGCTGTTTTCGAGCCTGGCGGAGGTGGTGTCGGACGGTCATCCGGTAGCTTGCTGACGATTTCTTCGCTGTAGCCTGAACGTTCGATTAGCAGCTTGTCGCGTTCCGCTTTATCGATTCTTTTGCTAGACGATGCACCATCAGTTTTCAGTTCAACCCATACACCGCGGCCGATACCAACTGTTTTATCCCCGTTAATTTTTCTGGTTTGCAATTCATAGTTGAATGGGCTCCAGTCGCGTGTCGACTCATGTCGCTCTTGGAACTCGGATAGCGAAATGGGGAAGCCGTCAAGACGGCACTCAAGTCCCTCGAGCATGTGCAGAGGCTGCCACCAAATGCACCACTTATCATCAGACCGTCGAAGTTGCAATTTCCAGCGAAAATCAGATAAATCCGGAGCATAATTTATATCGAGCTGAAGTGGCAATTCGTGCAAGATTGATGCATCGACCATGTAATTGGTACCATTCATGTCGACGATAACCGTTCCATGGTTTGGTGGCAAATGCGGTACCACGAGCATCGTTGCCAGTCCACGAACAGCCTTGAATCCCAGAGAATGCAAAAGCGCATGCAGAGCCCCGTTCGATGACCAGCAGGTGCCACCGGTTCTATGTTTTAACCAGGCCTCAAAAAAGTCTGTTGCAGTATCTCCAGGCAGCGGTTCTGGGTTTTGCGCGGCTACATGAATCAACTTTCGAATGTTATCGAAAGGTACATTGCGGCACCACGCGCCGTAGATCTCTTTCAATCCCGTCAAGTCGACTGACGGGCGTTTGGACAATCCAAATTCCGACAGAACGCAATCGACGAGTTCTAAGTCGAGAACTTGCTCTTGCGCGGTTGCATCAGTGTGCATGAAAACCTCTCCGTCGGTCATTAAAATGTAGCAGATTTGCCGTCTAAAGCGTGCAAATAACTGACTTGCAAAGGTGAATGATAACCATGTTTTGACGTGCTGGACTGGAAACTTCGGCCAGGTAACGTTTCCTCCCCGCATAACCGAATGACCGGTATAATCATCTAAGAAACCAGGTTTGCGAAACATCATTTGGACGATGCGAGGAGTTGAATCGCAATGGATCTAACGTCAGGGATAGCGATCGTCGTATTTCTGGCAGTCGTGTTGCTGTTGATTAAAACCTACGTTTTCAAATCTAAACCTAAGCCGATGCTCACCGTGGACCAACGCATCGAGCGTCTGATGCCGCTTTTGACTCGTAATGAAACTCTTTGTCGCACCAATCCGAATCTGTATCTTTTGCAAATTTTTGCCGTTGCACTTCTAGGCTATGCCTACATATGGTTGGTTCTCGTATTAGCGATCATCGGTACTCTTCTCGGCTTTTTGCTGGTAATGAAGTTTCCCGTTCTCGCCATCAAATTCGGGCTAGTTGTAGTTCTTGGTCTGGGCGCGCTTATCTGGACAGTGGTCAAGTCAATGTGGGTCAAGTTCGACCCACCGCAGGGCATCCGCCTTACTAAGGAGTCTTTTCCGAAGCTTTTCGACTTGATCGAGGAGGTCCGCTCAAAGATCAACGGACCGACAATCCATGAGGTTGTTCTTGACCAACAGATGAATGCTGCGGTTTACCAAATTCCAAGACTTGGTTATATGGGTTGGAATAAAAACTATTTACTGCTTGGACTACCGCTGATGCACGCGGTTTCCGATGAGCAGTTTCGTTCCATCATCGGGCATGAGATGGGTCACCTGGCAGAAAAACACGGTGGTCCTTACGCGTGGGTTTATAGTACGCACCAGGTTTGGAACAACCTGATGACGAACTTCGAGAAAAGTGCGGAACAAGGTTATGCCTCGTTCTTCATGCGATTCTTTGAATGGTACGGACCTTTATTTGCCGCGTTCACCTTTCCTGCAAGACGCGAAAAAGAATATGGTGCCGATCAGTGTGCGATCGATGTAGTCGGCAAAGATCTCACAGCTCAAGCACTGATTTGTGTCGGCGTGAAAATCAGCTACATCTCAACCAAGTATTGGAACGACCTGACTGATAGAGCGAAGACGCTCGCAGAGCCTCCGAGAACCGTATTTGCTGCTATGCCTCAAGCGTTTTTAAATGAGATCACGAGTAAAGATGCAGAAGACTGGTTGACTCAATCGCTGAAAGAAAAAACTAATTTCGCTGATTCCCATCCGTGTAAAACCGATCGTCTGGCGCGAATCCTGAACATTCCAAAACAGGAAGTGGCAGCATACGCACACAACGTTCTAAAAGATAGCTTTGCCATCAAGCAGACGGCCGCTCAGGTTTACATCGGCGAGCATCTTGAAGCTGTCACGACGAAATTCGACTCCGATTGGTATAACGACATCGATCCACTTTGGCGTTCAAGTCACGCCCAATATCAAGAGTGGCGAAAGGAACTCGAAGAGCTGGACGCGAAGCGTTTAGAATCAGAATTGACTGGTGAAGAATGGTCGCGATTGGCAGTTCGTACGCTGACTTTTCACGATAATCACTCGGCGATTCCACACTTTTTGAAGGCACTTGAACTGTCGCCTCAAGATGCGAACATACATGACTCCTTTGCCCGCTGCTTATTCAACGAAAACGATCCGCGTTGCGTCGAGCATTTCGAACAGGCTATGAAATTAGATCGAATGCTCGAATATGAATGCTCGCAACTTCTTCAAGCATATTATTTGAAAAACGATAATGAAGAGAAAGCAAATAAGTACAAAGAAGTTTGCTCCAACTTCACTGTTGAATTTCTTGAGATGGAGCGAGAAAGAGCAGATTTATTACCCTCAGACTCACTCATTTCGCATGAATTGACGGAGGAGCAAATTGAAAGCATCATTGCTCAACTCGGTGCGTATCCTACGCTCAAGAGTCTTCATATGTTTAAAAAGGTCGTAAAGTTTTTCCCTGAAACACCTTGCTATGTGCTGGTCATAGACTCCTTAGTCCAGCCAAAACAGACCGACATCGAGGTGCAAACTGCACTGGTTAGCGCAATGGCGCATCAACTGAACTTGCCGGGGTATACGTTGATTCGAAGTCGGATTGGAATTCCTGGCAATCTCAAATCTGCAATTAAAAAATTTCCGCAGGCAAAAATTTATCCTAGATAATAGGATCTATAATGAATGCGTAATATAGAAGGATGTAGACAAAATGACTTCTCAGACTACGTCGTCAGACGCCGATTCGAAGACACAACCAGTGTTGTTGCGAGAACGTCGCGATGCCATTGAATTGCTTACGTTGAATCGATCGCGTGCGCGAAATAGTTTGTCAGAAGAAATGATGTCGGAGATCATTAAGGTGCTCGGGGCGATTGCGAACGACAGAGACGTTCGTGTCCTCGTCTTGAACGGATCCGGCCCGGCTTTTTGCGCTGGTCATGATTTGAAAGAACTCAATGCGCACAGGCAGGACAATGACAACGGGCGTGCATTTTTCGAAAACACTATGAACGTTTGCAGCGACATGATGCAGGCACTAGTAAATTTGCCGATTCCTGTGATTGCTGCTGTTCACGGTGTTGCCACCGCGGCTGGTTGCCAGCTTGTTGCTAGCTGTGATTTGGCGGTCGCCGCATCATCAGCCAGGTTTGCAACACCTGGAGTAGATATTGGCTTGTTCTGTTCGACACCAATGGTGGCTCTCTCGCGCAACGTTTCATCGAAGCATGCAATGGAGATGTTGCTGACTGGTGAGATGATATCGGCTGAGGATGCCTGCCGGATTGGTCTAATAAACCGCGTCGTGGAGCCAGGTACAGAACTAGACGAAGCATTGCTCCTTGCCGAAAAGATTGCACGTAAGTCACCACAGGCGGTGATAACAGGAAAGCAAGCGTTCTATAAACAGAGGGAAATGGATCTCGTTTCAGCCTACAAATACACGAGCAAAGTTATGGTTGAAAACTTGCTCGCAGGAGATGCCGAGGAAGGTATCTGCGCATTT
>JBGAHZ010000004.1:0-274102 GCA_044225915.1 Obscuribacteraceae bacterium (SeqCode) | reverse complement strand
TAACCAGCTCATCTCGTATCCGCAGGTCGCCACCACGACCAAAACTTCCCCTTGCCTCTACGGAAGCAGGGACTGTGAGAGACGATGCGTTAGCCCGCCCGTTTGCGTCACTGATGTTTGATAGCAAAAATGACCCATCCACCGCGACGCCGTCACCACTCAAGACCAGGTGCTGTTTACCGCCGTCGAGCACTTGCGTGAGCGCACCAAATTCTGCAGGCGTAACCGTGGAGCCCGCCGATAGAGTCCTATCGCTGTTACCAACGCGAATCGAAGCAGACGACGCTGAATCAAATAGATCACCGCCAAGAGTGATCGTACTTTTTGTTGAACTCAGGTCTAGGTCAAGATTGTTGCCGAGGTTCCGCCAACGTTGATGCTCATTGAGTTGAAGAGAGTGCCTCAGCCGTTGCTCGACATTGGAATGAGATTGAAACAATCCTGGGTTTGAGACGCTTACCGAATTCGACGTCGTGTTGTGGATGGCTGGAATGCGCTGATTGATACGCGCTGCACGCCACTCTGCACGTACCTGATTGTTCGTCTGAATTTGAGCTAGTCGATTTTCAATGCGCTCGAGTCGAGCTGGACTAACTCCTCTCGAAGCAAAAGCCGCTTGCGAGGCTGAAAAGATCAACCCGGAGAGAGCGATGGGAATAAACAGATGTCCATTTATTTTCATTTCTAAGTACTGCCTGACTTTGCGCGTCGAGGGAAAGTCGCTTGGTCCGCCATTTAGCGAGCGTGCTTTAGTCGAAGATATTGAACTGGGAGTGCGAAATTATCTCATGGTAACTTATTTCTGGCAAACAATAATGGCAATTGCTAGTAACAATCCAGTCACCTGAGTGCTTGAAGATTATTTCTAAGCGAACTTTAAGTGGGTTTTGATCACACTAACGCATCGATAAAACGGCCCTGACCGAGATAATCGAGTGTTTTGTTGCATGCATTGTTTGTTTGCATGAAGGACTGCTGGCAGATTTGAAATATTAGACGGTTTAAATATCCAATATAAGATCCGTCTGAACGGTTCCTGATTAGCCGTTCTAAATGGTGTAACTCCCATGATCTCTTGCACAATTGTTTTGCAATTTCTCATTTAGACGCTACACTAGTGCTTGCCAACATTGAACACCGGGAACCTTCGTCATGGAAATGATCGCCCAAGCGGTGGGTATTTTTCACACCGCAAGCAACCTCTTCATTATGCTAATCATCGGCATCACCCTCGTGATGAGCGTTTTCCTGTACAAGATTTTGTTCAATTCGGAGTTCTTTAGCAACTACGATAGAAATTTATAGACCCGCTCGTGTCTCGCGCGGAAACCAATCGGTCGCGGAATTCGGATTGGGGTGGTTTGTAGTGCTGCTGCGGGGCTTGAGAAGTTGAATTCTCAGCGAAAACCGAAGCATCTTCATGGCGCTGCGTAGATTCTCAGCAACCTTTTAATTTGAAAACAGTTACAGGATCGTGCGTTAGAGCAGGTTTGGTCGTATAGTTGTAGTCGCAAATTTCCTGGTGTTCTTGAACGAGGCGGTTAGGCTGCTATGGATGACTCTCTTACTCCAATTCTGTCGGCGGTTATAATCGCAGTTGCGGGCGTGTTTGGCTGGATCATCTTTCAGTCGTCCGGCAAAGGATTGTCCAACGTGTCCGGTTGGAAGGAGCTCGCGGAGAAGTTTCCGGTGACTTCTGAGTTCTCCGGCGTTTGGCGGGAAAAGGAATCGGCGACGTTCAAGAATTTGACTTTCAACGACTGCCTGTCCTTCGGCATCACGCAGGATCATTTGTACATCACAGTCGGAGCGCCTTACAAAAACTTTGAACCGCTTCAAATTCCGTGGTCGGAAGTTCGCGAAGCAGAAAAGAAAGGTCTGTGGCTTGCGATGCGCATTGACGGAAAACCGCTTATCATCAGATATGAAGCGTTGCCTGATAGCGCGTTACAACAGATCCTGACTCCTGCATCAGTTCGTTTGTAGAGAATAACCAACAACACATGCCATGCGTGGCGTTGGCAATCCTTATGATTCCTGCCTGTCGCTTGCTCTGGCATCTGTTCCGCATTAAGCGACCGAATCAATGCTCAGGGAAATGGATTTCTTATGGGCTCTGGAAATGTTTCGGTTGTCTTGATACTCGGTTGGAGTTTCGGCTATTAATGCTTCAGAAACTTATGTCACCAAATGCGGTGCCTATGGTGAGATGACTTTATCTGCGGTCATTAGGTATTCACAAATCGTGAACATATTGGTGATCTGATCTGTCGGCACTTTGTCTTTTAAGTGATAGAAATCAAGACACAGTCCACAAGCCATTACTTCGCATCCGGCTTCCAGGAACGCATTCAATACCGGAAGGACGGAACTGTCTGGATCCATTAATTTGACACCGCTGTTGGCCATCAAGATTGCTCTGGGTTTATGCCCTGAGTCAAACATGGTTTGAAGAAAAACATTCAACAGACTCTTGCTGAAGTCTGGATCGCCTTCTCCGAAGGTATCTTTGGAGATAAAAACGATTGTGCCGACGCGTTGTTTATTCGTTTCTTTCTGCGCTTCTTTCACAGCAAGCTCTTCCAGAAAATTCAACGGTTGAGATTCGCCGCGTGTCAAGACGATGCGATAAAAAGATCCTTCGTTCGAGCAGCTCATCGAGATGTTTTGCGAACGCGCCAGGCGAGCCAGGTTTTTGACGTTGACTTCGGATTCTACAAGCGCCTCTACCTTAACTATGGATTTGTCGTCCAGTAATTTTTTCGTTCTAATTACAGGTTCCGGACAAACCAGACCGCGCAGGTCTATTTCTTTTTCCATGTGCTCGACACCGTTTGATTGCTGCTATCGGATTGAGGTCATAGTGTATATCAATTGGATTCGTTGTGTCTGGGATCGGAGGTTTTGGGTTTACGCAAGATCGATGAATTGCCGGCATTGGCGGCGTGGGCGGCTCTCGAGCCGCCCCTACATTTATAAAACAGAATAGAACGGAAAGCGGCTTATTGACGAATCACTTCAACCTGACCTGCACTGTCACCAATTTCCAGGCTGACCATCTCGCCAATAACCGACGCGTCGAATCCAATCCTTATAAGGTCATCCGCGAGAGGCTTCGCGTCTGCCCCGCCGACTGCGAATAGTAATCCACCGGATGTCTGCGGATCGAAAATCAAGTCTTCGTACTCGAGCTCTACCTTATCTATATAAGTGATCCTGTCTTTAAACGACTCGCGGTTGCCATACGCTCCAGCTGGCACTAGTCCCTGACGAGCGAGTTCCGGCACCTCCGGCAGCGTTCTGATGGCGCCCATGTTGAGCCGCGCTTTGAGACCGCTGCCTTTCGACATCTCGTGCAGGTGTCCTGCTAAACCGAAACCAGTGATATCAGTCAGCGCGTGAATATCATATTTGCGACCAGCTTCGAGTCCGCTCGAGTTTAAAGTCGATAGATTGCTAAACAGTGCTTGCTTAGCTGATTCAGAAAGCATCTCGGCTTTCAAGCCGAGAAGACCGATGCCCGTTCCGATAGGCTTTGAAAGGACAAGCTTGTCAAAAGGTTTGGCACCACCATTGGTGAGCATGTCGGAAGGCTTCACCAGTCCTGTAACGGCGAGTCCGTAGACTGGCTCGTCGAGCTGAATTGAGTGTCCACCTGCAATTACGGCGCCGGCTTTCTCTACCTGATCCGCGCCACCACGTAGTATGTCGACGAGCACATCGTCATCAAAATCGCAAGTTGGGAAGCCGACGATATTCAATGCGAATATAGGACGCGCACCCATCGCGTATATATCGGAAAGCGCATTAGCAGCCGCGATCTGTCCGAACATATAAGGATCGTCAACCATCGGTGGAAAGAAATCGAGCGTCTCTACAATTGCAAGATCTTCTGAAATTTTGTAAACAGCAGCATCTTCAAAGTTACCGATTCCAGCAATAAGCTCTGGTGTGGTTTTTGCAGGAACGCGTGCGAGCAGCTTCGCCAGTTCTGCCGCTCCGAGCTTTGCGGCGCAGCCAGCGGCTTTCACGTTGGCCGTCAATCGTTTTTTCGGAATTTTATCTTTGTCGGACATACGATAAGGTAAACCATATATGTATATAAGACCCGCATTATTACATGTTTTCTGGCTGTTGGAAAATTGCAAGTCTATATGCGATAGAGACCAGATCCGATAAACCCGCACAGAATGGTACTTGCCAAAAACGGCTTTATAAGCAGGTCTTGAGAAGACTGCGTTTTGCGTGTTTCGAAAAAGGATTTAGATTAGTTTCACCCATGTTGTCTATTTATGGGCGTTTCAGCCCTTTCAAAAATTGGTCGATACGTGTAAATTTAAATCGGAAGCCATTCAATTATTCGTGCTCGACGCTTACTTGCGAACGTCAGCGCGTGTAAGGCTTCGTTTGTTTTTTGCTGTTGTACCATTCTAAATAGTGAATCAAAAAGGGACCTAGTATGCCAAAGAAAGTACTCGTTGCTCTGCCACCCGGTCTGCTTGAACAGATCGACTTTGTTGCGCAAGTAGAGCACAGAACTAGATCAGACTTGATTAGAGAGGCTCTCCGCCGCTACATCGAAACTTTCAAACGCACGCAGACTCCGCACATGTCGGTAAGCACCGTAGGCAACCAAAGCGTAGCTTTGTTCACCGACGCTGAGTAATATTCCCACTTAACTCGTTGACTTCTGGTCGGACCCTCCGTACGATGGCTTTATTCAAGGCAGTAGCCTGGTTAGAGGCATCTAAGGATGAACTTCACGAACATACTTTTTACTGAACTGAGCTTCGCAGCAATCGTGCTGCTAGGGCTCGGCTTCGTAAAGCTGCCACGCTTCTTGCGACGCAAGCAGCTGTCAAAGCATTTCCCGTGGGGCTATTATCCCGACCAGCAGCCGCGTACCGATGTGTATTATCCGGATTCGGACAAAGACTTCCTCCACGATACCGGAACGGAGTTTGGCGGTCTGGATACATTCGGCGATTACGGCGAGTTCAGCGGTTTCGGACAGCTTGGTGAATACGGCGGCGCCTTCATAGGCGGCGAAGGCGGCGGCGGCGGAATGTAATCGTCAGGTCGCGGATCGCATTAATGCGACTGCCTCGCCTTCCGTACGTCCTCCAAAACTTTCTCAGCAGTGGAATTTGCTGGGTCTATTTCGATTGCAGCTTGAGCGTCCGCCAGGGCAGCATCCAGTTGATTCAATCCGAGGTAGGCTTTAGCGCGCTCTGAAAGAATTTGGAGGCGGAACGAATCTTGATCCGTCGGCATGTTTGACGCCCGTGCCGGAATATCTTTGATTGCCTGATTCAACTCGGTCAAGGCTTCTTTGTGTCGAGCCAGACCATTGAGAGCGCTGCCTTTGTAGAAATGAGAAATGGAACGGTTATTCCACAGATTTCCGAAGTTGTTATCGTGATTCAATTCCAGAGACTTATCCAGATCGGCGATTGCTTCTTTGTAGTTACCCAACAGATACTGCGAGGTCCCGCGGGCTAAATAGCCTCGATACTCTTTGGGAGAAAGCTCGATCGATTTGGTGCCCTCGTCTCGCGCTTTATCAAACTCGTTTAAGTCATTGTAGATGTCGCCTAAGAGCTTGTGCGTCCAGAAGTCTTTGGGCTGAATTTCAGCTGATTTGTTGGCGTCAGTGAGCGCCTCGCGGTACCGATGGGCTCTTCTGTATAGCCTCGCGCGCTCTAGATAATTGTTGGCTGATGGCTCTTTGTTGATAGCCGCCGTTAACGATTCGATCGTGCTGGTCTGTTGAAATGCGCTTATGAACCAGATGTAGAAGGCAAGGAAAAGCATCAGAATTATTGTTGAGATTTTGAGAAAACGTTTGGTGTCAAACTTGCCCACCGGACGTGGCTTGCCGAGCGGTTCTTTCTTCTCTGCGAGCAAATTGAGGTCGAGAAGCAGCTCTTCGCAAGATTGGTAGCGGTACGCAGGATCTTTCGCCAAGGCGGCGTCAAGAACCTGGTTTAACCCCTTCAAACCTTTGATTGGTTTCAACTGTTTGTGCTTTTCGTTTAAATGCTTAAGGAGCAATTCCACAGGCGTGCTGCCCATAAATGGTGGATTGCCTGAGAACAATTCGTATGCAATACATCCAATTGCATAAACGTCCGATCGGTAATCGACTGGTTTGCCCTGGCATTGCTCCGGACTCATATAGCTCGGTGTTCCGAATATATCTCCGGTTTTTGTCAGGTTGCTGGGTTGTTCGCTTTCGAGCACCTTTGCGACGCCGAAGTCGATGATCTTTATTTCTTCCACTCCATCGCTTGATTTTTGAACCATGACGTTTGACGGTTTGAGATCTCGATGGACGATTTTCTGGCTGTGCGCGAATGACATGGCTTCCGTTATTTTTTGAAGCAGAGACATCGCGCGCATCGGCTCTATAGTCTTTTCTTCGCGCATCACTTCAGCCAGACTTTTCCCCTCGACGAACTCCAGCACCAAATACGGTATCGCTTTGTGTATGCCGAACTCGCGAATACTTGCAATCGAGGGATGCTTTATTTCAGCCGTGGCCTGTGCTTCTCTTTGAAAACGCATAATTGCTTTTGCATCTAATTCCGTTCCGGGAAGCAGAAATTTTATTGCCGCTGGTGTGCCAAGCAGCGTATGGCGAGCCTTGTAAACGATGCTGATACCGCCTTCGCCAAGTACCGACAGTATTTCGAAGTGACCGCCGATAACTTGCCCTAGAAGCAACTTTGGTGAAGTCGAAAACGTTTCATGCGTGAGATCAGTCGGTTGTTCCGCCAATGTACTTTCTGTTTCGGACGCCGGAGCGTTGGCGTCTTTATCGACGAGCTTTGCCTGTGGTGGCTTGAATTTCGCGATTTCTTCGTCTGACATGCGCTAATTCCCGGTACTGGGCTTTGTAGAGCTTTGAAGTTTGTACTTGTTGATGAGGTCTCGATCTCGTTTGAGATAATCGGTATCAGGAGACAGCTTAATCGCCTCATCCACTATGGCGAGAGCCTCATCGTACTTTTGCAATCCACAAAGTGCGTTGGCTTTTTTACTCAATGATTCATAATTGTTGGGATCGATTTTGAGCGAGTTTTCTGCATCCGCTAAAGCTTCGCTATAATTCTTCAATTGGAGATTGGCACTAGCCCTGGCGTTGTACGCACTGATGCTGTAGGTATCGACCTGTCCTGTGCCTGCCTTAAGGGTGGTTTTTGGACAATATTTGAGTGCGTTATTCGCGTCTTCCAGCGCTTCTTTCGACTGGTGCAGCTTCAGGTGCGCTCTTCCGCTCGTCAAATAGTTGGTGCAATACCAGTTTGATTGATTGGTAGGATCGAGTTCTATTGCCTTCCTGATATCGTCAATGGTGGCTTGATAATTTTCCAGTTGTAGATTGGCACGAGCTCGATGAACGTATGGAATGTACGCCGATGGATCCAGGTTAATGGCGCGTTCTGCATCATCTCGAGCCTGCGGAAATAAGCCTGACTCGAGCTCGTACCAGGACTTCAACTCGTAGACGATTGGTGCCTTGGGTTCGAGCTTTTCGGCCACAGTCAGGTCTTTCAGGGCGGCTTTATAATCGTCTTGATCGGCGTAAAGTCTGGCTCGTTGCAACCGCGAATCGAAATTATTGGGATGTTCGCGAATTTCCTGGCTGAGCGTTTGAACAGTCGTTTCCCGGTTCGTGTACGCCACCGTCAGCACAAGACAGCATGCCGTTACGAGGATTGTCATTATCAAACCGAAAATTGTGCGATGGACAAGTTTCTTACTTACATAAAACGTTTTGCGAGGTTTTTTTCCTGCCTCAATCAACGACAGTTCAGACAATACTTCAGAGGCTGATGAATAGCGAGTGTTTGCGTTTTTCGCTAAAGTTCGATCGACAACTTTTTCAAAACCTGGAGCGTTCTCCGGAGTGAGTAGAATTCGAGGAGATTCGTTGACGTGTTTAAGAATGACATCAATAGTGCTTTCTCCGGTGAAGGGAGGTTTTCCATTGAGCATTTCGTACGCAACGCAACCGGCAGAATAAATATCTGTTCGATTGTCTACCTTTTCACCACGACATTGCTCAGGGCTCATGTAATTTGGGGTTCCAAAGATCTCGCCGGTTTTGGTGATGTCTGCCGCCTCTTCAGCTTCCAGCACTTTCGCGATGCCAAAATCGATCAACTTTATGTGCTCGACACCGGAACTGTTTTTCGAAACGATTATGTTCTCCGGTTTTACATCTCGATGCACGACACCGCGCTTATGTGCGTACGCCAGTGCGGTAAGGAGTTGCTTGAAAATGCTCAGAGCGCGCTCCGGTTTTAGAGCGCCTTCTCGCTCGATAACTTTGTCGAGCGGTTCTCCATCGGCCAGTTCCATTACCAGAAATGGCATCCCGTCGTGAACGCCGAACTCTTGGACTCCGACTATATTTTGATGAGATAAACCGATAGCCGCCTGTGCCTCGCGCTGAAAGCGCATTAGTGCGTTCGAGTCTAGTTGGCGACCCTGGCGCAAGAACTTGATCGCTACGGTTTTTTTCAGAAGTTTGTGAGTGGCCGAGTAGACAGCCCCCAAGCCACCGGTCCCAAGCAGTGCAAGAATTTCGTAGTGCTCGGCCACGATTTGACCGGGAAGTTCATCGGCTTCCTTTGTCACAAAAGCAGCTGCGACATCTTCAGATATCTCGACAAGCTCGGGCGACTTGTTTTTGAGTTGGTCTGACATCCGATTCTGTATCCTGGCAGAGCTGCTGATAAGAGCGTGTCTTCCTTATTCCCTGTTGAAATTTCGACGAACCGAATCTTGGGCGGCTGGTCCATGCGAATGCGGTTTTCCGATGTCGGGAAGCCTCTGGAAGCAGCCGAACCCTGGACGGTTCATTCAGCATTCGGACTTCCGAGGATCTATACTAAGACAGTCCGGTAATTGTTGCCAGGAGGTTTTCCCTGCCACCGCTCAGTCTCACATACTTATCCTGGTTAGCCGGATTTATCATCCTAGGTGTGCTCTCCTTTGTGCTGAAGGATGGGTTGCGGAAGAACCTGCTGCACGTGTTGCTCGTGTACGCTACCGCATTCGTCGGGGTTAACGTCTACACTTCGATCGAGTCGCGCAAAGGCGCCGGCAATGAGGTGTTTGTCGAATCTGATAAGGCTGAGATGTCACTGCGGATGACTTCGTCATTTGTCTCGCTGAAGCACGTTCTTCAAGGTGGCAAAGAAAAAACTTTCGAAGACATGCAGTCGAAATTCTACGTGGAAGCGGAATCGGCCTTGAGCAAGGCAATTTCTCTGGCCCCCGAGTCTTCTATTCTTTTGACAAAACGAATAATTCTGCACAACGAAACCACTCAGCCGATCGCAAAAGACCTCGAGAAGATTCGTAAGATCGATACTCCGAAAGCTAAGAACTTAGCCAAGCTCTCCACTTGGATTTATTCCAAAAAGAAGATCAGCAGTGAGGCTGATTACAACGAAGCACTCAAAATTATCAAAACCGAGATGACTCCGGGTTGGTTTCAAGACGTGCTCTATGTGCAGGTTGAGAAGGCTGCTGGCCACAAGAAAAAATACGAGCAGGAACTCAACAAATTTCTCGATCATTATCAATGGTACTTGATTCGATTGGTTTTCCTTATGTGTACGGCTGCTGTCTGCGGCTTGATCGGTTGCATTGTCATTCTCGTTCAGCTCTTTATGCTGCCGAGAAAGCCTACCAGTGAGGAAGATCGAGCGCTTATTCAATCACCGGTATCATTGGGTTGGAAACCAGTTTATGCAGTCTTTATCGCCTGGTTGTCGACTGAGTATTTAGTCGTGCCCTGGTTGGGCGGAATCTCGAAGGATCTGGCAAATATCGCGACAGAGAGAGGGTCTCTCGTAGTTGCGTTGCTCACAGCCGGTTTATACCTCATGCAGAATCTGCCTTCGATTTTCTACATCTGGTATTTTGCATTCCGAAATCGAATCCCAGTCGCGCTAGAGGATGGGAAACCGGATCCTGAGGCTGAGATCAAGTATAACGATGTGAATTTTCTCGACGGCATTCGCTTGCGGTGGAAGACTAAGCGAAGAGGTCCAGTGGGACTGGTTATGGCGGGTGTCCTGACCTGGTTTGCCGCGATACCACTGGTGGTTGTAGGTGGTTTGATTGCACAAAAATTTGGATCGCAAGGGTCGAGCAATCCGATCGTAGCGGTGGTTCTATCCGCGGTGAAAGAGGCGAATCCGATGGCGATCGTGATGTTCCTCATCACGCTGGGCGTGCTGCCTGCGCTGTGTGAAGAAACACTTTTCCGTGGATTTCTCTACACCAATTTGAGAAGAAAGTTTGGTGTGTTCATTTCGATCGTTTTCAGCGCTTTACTGTTTTCATTGGCGCACTTCGATCCGGGTGGCGCGATTCCGCTGTTTATCCTCGGCGCATTGTTTGCTTTTGTTTTTGAGAGGACTAAAAGTCTGGTGCCGGCCATGGTGGCACACTGCATGTGGAACAGCGGGACGTTTTTGATCGCGCTGACCGTGTTGGGATAACGAAAGTCCCAGTTTCAGAATTAATACCAGGCACGTTGTCTGTTCATGATTCCAGGGCATAGCAATAGAGAGGCTTACCCGGCGACGCAGCCTCTGAAATTTGCTATTAATCTCCTGGGTATCGAACATGGTTGCTCTACTAAAACCAGCGATCCGATTGGAATCAGATCCGCGAGTAAAGCGGGTGGGTTCTAACGTGATGTGGGTGGCGATTGTAATCGGCTTCATGTTCATGGCGATGTGGTTGTGTGTCGCGGCTTGCACGGTGCAGTACAACGTCTACTGGTCTGTAGTGATCGCAGGAGCATCGATCGCCTTCTCCTGCTTCCTCTGGATGATGGCCCAAACGCTGGTGCGGGATGGTAAGCGCCTTTATGTTCTCGAGTTGACCGATAGCGAAGCCGTCCTGACTGTGCTCGATAATGGGAGCAAACGACGTACGGCAACGCAAATGGTTTTGCTCGACGACGTTACTTTTGCTGAATACTACCCCTACCGCGATTGTTCTTCAGTTATCTTGCATACCGCCTATGCCAACATGGAAGTGCCGCTCTGGCCACTGGCTGGACACGCTCAGGATGTACTTGATTTTCTCGATGGGCGCGGCGTTTACGTCATAAATGTGCAGTCGGATGTGCCGTTTCCCGACTGATTTAAGGCTGTTTCCTACCGGTAGGCTTTGACTCCGCGATGATTGTCTAATAGCAATCTAATCGTATCTAACCGTTTTATATTGTTGAAGATTGGCATTTTTACGTTAGAATTCCAGTCTTGCCGCTTGGTGTCTGGAATCCCTTGGCTGGCTCAAACCTTTTGGAGCACACTTGAGTTCATTGCGAAACATAAGGCGCGCTGCACGTATGCTGCGGACCGTAGAACGGTTCGTTTCTATAGACATGCATCCAAGCGTCTACATCAGCTTTGTCGCAATCAATCTGTGCCTCGTATTTCTCTACCGCGAGTTCTCACCGCCGGTTGAGTCCACACACCACGAGTCGGTTGTAATCGCCGCGGACACTGCTGAAAAAAACGAGCTTGCATCCAACCTTCTTCCTGGTGACCGTGGCGAATTGCCAACGATGATTCAAGCAATGGTGAAGCCTGCTTCTGAGCGACAGAAACAGGAAGCAATCAGCGCGAAGATTGAAAACAGACAGACCGAAAAGGTGGTAGAAAAAGCTCCTGCAATCAAACCTCAGGAAAACAAATCATCGGGCGCGGCACTAGCGGCGGTGCCTGAAAAATTGACAAAACCGAAAAAGAAATCGAAGCGATCCGGAAGAGGTCTTGTGCCACCACCGCCACCTGGTGTTTTTGTAGTGCCACCACCACCCGATGCTCCGTCCCTCTACTCGCATTTAGACTCCAGTTCGTTTCTTGTTGCTGCGCCACCACCGATGGTTCTCGATGACAGTTTCTCTGTTTCCACACAATCTCGAAGCCACAGAGGAAGCGTCCACAATTATGGAAAACGCTTCGGAAACGAACGCTCGAAAACAGTTCGCAATGGCAATATCCAGCAAGTTATCGTATCTCGTTAAAATCAGTTGTTACCGATCATCGATCGGGGAATAATGTCTCATCACGAATTGCGGAAGGACAGCTACGATGAACAGCAACAAACGTGGGAATTCTTTGATTTTGGCCGCTCTGTGCCTTGGTCTGGCATTCGGACCTGCTTCGGCGCAGACATCTGAAGAAGGCGTTCAACTTTATAAGAGCGGCAAATATGGTCCCGCGCTCCAAATATTCGAGGCGCTCGCGAAAAAACAACCGACCAACGCGATGACGCATTACTACATTGCATTGTGTTCCCACGGGATGAACCAGACCGCGCGTGCTGCGCAGGAATATCAGTGGGTGGCGAACAACTCGAAGGGGGCTTTGAAGAAGGCTGCACAGAACGGTCTTGATAGTGTCACAAAGTATTCATCCAGCCGAAGCGCTCAGGTAGCCGCGAGCGCGGCAAACGAAGAGGCGAAAAAGGCTGCTGCTGCCGATAGTGCCGACGCGAAGAAAAACGCTACAGCCAGTGCCTCTGGTGCCGATAAGGCGGCTGCCGGTGCGGCTGGTGCGAAACCGAAGGCTGGCGCCCCTTCTGCCGCCGGCGCTGGTGGTTTCAAATGCAAGAAGGTGATTGAGTTTAACACCACCTGGGATCGCGAGTCCCTGGCGTTCGAACCCGTCTTTGAGTCGGCGAAGTCGAAATATACCGGAAAGATTACGTTTCAAGTTTTAGACGCCGAAGCTGAAGCTAACGCTGCCCTGAAAGCCAAATACAATGTTTCTGCGACTTATCCCACATTGGTATATCTTGATGAGAAGGGCGCTGTTTTGAAGAGCTCTCCTGGGCGACCGGAAAGTATCGATGCATTTTCTGCAGAAATCGAGAGTTTCAAATAGTCGATCACATTTGCGTATCAAAACGCATACTTGAAATGCCTGTTTTAAATATATTCAGACGAGAAACGTAGTACTCTTTCTCTCGTTGAATACGCGCGTCTATTGGCAACCGCGAGGCGAGGAAGAGCGATGGTGCAGTCTGTGGTAGAGAATCCGCTGATGTTGGGTTTGCCCGAGGAAAAACGCCCGGAGCCGTTTGCGATGGTGATCTTCGGAGCACACGGCGACCTGTGCAAACGAAAGCTGTTGCCGGCGATTTACGCGTTATACGTGCAGAATTTGCTCCCCGAGAATTTCGCGATTCTGGGTCAATCACGAACTGAAAAAACCGATCAAGAATTCCGCGATTCGATGAAAGAAGCGGTGATCAAATATTCTGAAGACCTGGAGTTCGACCAGGCGAGCTGGGATCGATTCGCTCCGTCACTTTATTATCGTGCCGGCGATTCTAAGAATCTCGATTCATACAAAGAGATGAAAGAGACGCTTTCCGAGCTTGAAAAGAAGCATGGCACCATGGGGAATCACATCTTCTATTTGTCGACTCCGCCCAGTTTGTACATGCCGATTGTGACCAAGCTGGCCGAGTCAGGACTGGCATTTGCTCGCAAGAAGCACGAACCTGCCTGGCCGCGAGTGGTCGTTGAAAAGCCATTTGGTCATGACCTTGCTTCATCACTTGAACTTGATGCGACTTTGCATGATGTGCTGAGCGAGCCGCAGATTTATCGAATCGACCACTACCTGGGCAAAGAAACTGTTCAGAACATCATGTGTTTCCGATTCGCCAACAGCATTTTTGAACCGATATGGAATCGAGAGTTTGTCGACCATATTCAAATCACCAGTGCGGAAACGATTGGTGTTGAAGATCGCGGAGCGTACTACGAAGAAGCAGGCGCACTGCGCGATATGATTCAAAACCACTTGATGCAACTGGTGGCACTTGTGGCAATGGAGCCGCCGATTTCGCTCGATCCTGAAGCAACTCGTGATGAGCGCGTTAAGGTTCTCAACGCCATTCGACCATTCTCTCCCGAGACTATTGATGATTTCTCTGTGCGCGGGCAGTACGGCGATGGTTATGTTCTTGGAGATAAGGCGATTAGATATCGCGATGAAAAAAATGTCTCGCCTGAGTCTACTCGTGAAACCTACGCCGCTTTAAAACTGTACATCGACAACTGGAGATGGGCAGGCGTTCCAATCTATTTGAGATCGGGAAAACGGCTTGCTAAGCGCCTTACTGAGATCGCGATTCAATTTCGTAAACCACCGAAAATGTTATTCGAGCAGCTTGGTGGTTCTATGTATCATCAAACTCCTGCAGGCGAAAGTCCTAACGTGCTGGTGATTAAAATCCAGCCTGATGACGGCATCTCGCTGAAATTTGCAACTAAGCAACCGGGACCGACTACCCAGATACGTGCGTTGACTATGGACTTCAGGTACGGCACCGCATTTGGTAGCAGAACCCCATCGGCATACGAGCGACTGATTCTCGATGCTCTGATTGGAGATCCTTCATTGTATGCGCGTTCTGACTTCTACGAAGCCTCATGGAAGTTGTATCAACCGCTGATCGATCATTGGGAGAAGTCGGTTCCTGGAAAACAGACTGGTAAAGGTTACTTAGTGGCACATCGTCCGTTTCCAAACTATGATGCCGGTTCATGGGGACCGCCTGAGAGTGATGAAATGCTGGCAATCGAAGGACACACGTGGAGGGAGCTATGACCTCGACTACTCAAGACAAAGCTGAGATGTCCTCGTTTCTCTCCGGTAAGTTTCATCATGTCGATGTCGATCGGATTGAAAAAGAACTGCTAGAACTGTGGCATCAGGCTGAAAAAGACACGGACAGTGACGACCCTTCTGTCACGAGAGCATGCAGTATCACTTTCATTGTGTTTACCTCCGACGCGAATGCCGAAGTCGATGCCGGGCATCTGCTTGAAGACGTGACATTGAAACACCCTTGCCGCGCCATTCTCGCGATGGCGATACCGGCGAGCGAGGAAAGTCTGGAGGCCTGGGTCACGGCCCGATGCCGAATGATTCCTGGTAAGAAAGCAAAACAAATTTGCTGCGAACAAATCACCGTTCGCTGGCAAGGACATGGTACGCGAAATCTGGCAAGCGTCGTATCGCCGCTCCAGTTGGTCGATCTACCGACCTGGCTCTGGTGTCAGCACAACCGTCCATCGAAAGAGTTACTTGGACCATTCTTCCCGTTTGTTGAACGATTAATTGTCGATACAGCAGAACTCGACGACAACCTTTCATATATGTTCGATTTGAAGGACGCGTATGTTCGTCTCAAGGACGGCGGCGCGCTCTACGACCTCAATTGGCGCAGATTGTTGCCTTGGCGTCAGACGATCGCCCATGCCTTTGAAGACAATCACGGTTTATTGGAACTCGAGGACCTGGATCTTGTGTCTTCGATCGTGATCGGTGTATCCGAGAAAACTGATGGTCCACCGCGCCGGCAATCAGCGCAGGGCTTGTTGTTAGCGGCGTGGCTTGCGGACCGCTTGGGCTGGCATTTTGAGTCGGCTCAACGCAACAAAGACAATGAAGTTGATTTGAAGTTTAGATGGAGTCGAAAGAAAATCGATGTCCATCTCAAGTCAGTTCCGCTCGACACCGTGGCACCAGGGACGGTGTGCTTCTTCGCTGCTGATTTCGTAGGCAAAGATCAATCTCTGGTCGTCATGCAGAAAGAAGGCTGTCCAGGACTGGTTGCAGGACTGATGAAGCGCAGCGAGGTCAATGAAACTCTGTGCATGGCGGAGAGAACTCAGAGCCAGCTAGTTGTGGATGTACTCGATAATCCGATTACCGCGGAAATCTACAGCGAACTATTGGACATTGTGTGTGATTTGTGTGGAGCGTTGAAATAATGCCTGACAATGCCGGTGTACATGTTTTTGACACAAGTAAAGATCTGGTCGCGATAGTTGCCGAGGACATCGTCAACGCTGCTGCCAGGGCGGTGGCCGATCATGGAAACTTCACCATTGCTCTTTCCGGAGGCAACACGCCGAAGCCGCTATACGAGCTGCTCGCATCTGCACCACTGAAATACGAAATGCCGTGGAAGAAAACGTTTTTTTTCTTCGGTGATGAACGTTGTGTGCCTCCAACCAGCGATGAAAGCAACTTCAAGATGGTTAAACAGGCGCTATTCAAGCCGGATCTCGTGAGAGATGAAAACATCTTCGCCTTGGAACTTCAAGATACAGACCCGCAAGAATCTGCTCAGTTGTACGAAGAAGAAATTCAGGATTTCTTTGGACTGGAAGAAAATCAGTTTCCGAAGTTTGATGTAATGTTGCTCGGGCTTGGAGACGACGGTCATACTGCTTCGCTGTTTCCCGGCACTGAGGCTTTGAACGAGTGCAGACGAATCTGTGTTGCCAATTACGTTGAGAAGTTTAAAACCAATCGCATTACGATGACATTGCCTGTGCTCGATAACGCTGCTAATGTCTGGTTTCTCGTGTCTGGCAAAGGGAAAGCGAAGGTGTTGTCCGAAATTATCAGTGGCAAACAAAAGGATTTATATCCTGCGCAAATGGTCAAACCAATCGCGGGCAAACCGCAGTGGTACGTCGACAAAGACGCGGCTTCGATGCTTGACCCGGAGGTTTGTAAAACTGGAAGTGCTGGTCCACCGACTTAGCATTTAATGCGGAGAGACGAAAGAACTTTGGTACCTGTGACGACAATCAAAATTAGGCTAACGCTGGAGGGATGGATAGATGACGAAGAAAGCAAAAATTGGACTGGTCGGGCTTGGTGTAATGGGCGAAAACCTGGCGCTCAACATTGAGCGTAATGGCTACCCGATTGCCGTCTATAACAGAAGCCCTGATAAAGTCGATGCTTTTCTTGAAGGTGCCGCCAAGGGTAAGGAAGTGATCGGCTGTAAAGACGTGAAGACCTTCATGGAAAGCCTTGAAAGCCCTCGCAAGATTATTCTGCTGGTCAAAGCCGGAGCACCGGTGGATGGTACCATCGATATGCTCAGACCGTTTCTCGACGATGGCGACATCGTGATTGACGGCGGTAATTCGCACTACGAGGATACTCGCCGACGCGAGAAAAGTTTGGCGATGGACAATGTCTTCTTGATCGGCTCCGGTGTTTCCGGTGGCGAAGAAGGTGCGTTGAACGGACCGTCCCTGATGCCGGGCGGAGACAAAAATGCTTACGAACAGATTCGTCCGATCTGGGAAGCCATTGCCGCCAAAGTCGACGACGGTCCGTGCGTGACTTATCTTGGTCCCGATGGTGCCGGTCACTTTGTGAAGATGGTTCACAACGGTATTGAATACGGTGACATGCAATTGATCGCCGAAGTTTATGACATCATGCGTCGCGGGCTCGGAATGCAAGCCGACGAAATCGCTGAAACCTTCCTTGATTGGAACGAAGAGATTCTTGATTCGTACTTGATTGAAATCACGGCAAAGATTCTGACCGTCACTGATCCTGAGACTAAGAAACCACTGGTGGATTTGATCGTGGATAAGGCCGGTCAAAAAGGAACAGGTCGATGGACCTCCCAAGTGGCATTGGAACTAGGCGTTCCAATTCCAACCATCGATTCCGCCTTGACTGCACGCATGCTTTCTTCAATGAAAGAGGAGCGGGTTGCGGCATCCAAAATTCTGTCCGGGCCTGTGCCGATCACCGACACGGAAGAGAAGGAAGACTTCCTCGAGTGTCTTGCATCGGCGCTGTACGCCAGCAAAGTTTGCAGCTACGCTCAAGGAATGGCGTTGATTCGCGCCGGCTCCATTCACTACGAATGGAAGATCAACCTGGCGGAAACAGCTCGAATTTGGAAGGGCGGTTGCATCATTCGTGCAGAACTGCTCGAAGAAATTCGCAAGGCTTACGCGCAAAATCCGGAGTTGCCGAACCTGCTTATCGACGCCAATTTCGCATCATATATAGTCGGTGTGCAGCAAGACTGGCGTAATGTGGTCAATTTTGCGCAAAACAACGGCATTGCTGTACCGGCGCTGTCATCCAGCCTGGCGTACTTCGATATGTATCGCACGGATCACTTGCCGCAAAATCTCACCCAAGCGCAACGCGACTTCTTCGGCGCTCACACTTACGAGCGCTTGGATAAACCAGAGGTCGGATTCGTCCACACCGACTGGGCTTCCATGGTGAAAGAGCGCGCGAAAAAATCCTGAGGTCGAAGCGGTTTCGGTTTTCCAAGATCCGGTTTATGAAATTCGTTTCGTGGATTCGGTTCGTGGATTCGATTCATGGATTCGGTTCATGCAATCGATTCATTCAGTTCCATCGTAGGGCGACGCAATGCGGCGCCCTACAGCGCTTTCGGGGCTGGTTATAAACTTGGAACTCCGAGTCACGCCGGTTTAGAAATCGACGCCTTCTTCTGGTTCGCCTTTCTTGAATGGAATAGGCTCGTCCTTCTTGGGCTGGGTCGTGGCGTCAGGCGTTGCGGTATCTTGAGTCTTTGTTTCTGAGTTTTGAGTCGAACTCTCGGGGGTTGATTCGCCTTTCGAATCTTCTGCCTTAGTTGAGGTCTCAGTGGATGTTGCATCGCTGGTGGTATCGTTGGATGGTTTTGCATCCTCGGTTGAACCAGGCTGATCTATTTTGACTGAGTCTGCTGAATCTGAATCTGCCGAAGGTTTTTCACTCGACTCAGGCTGCGCATCGGGCGCAGGTGGTGTCGTCGCAGGCGCCGGATTATTTTTAGGATCTTCGAATGGATCGATTTGTTTCTTCTCTTCCGTTGCAGGGCGGAGGTGGAAAGTGTCTGTCTGAATGAAGAAATAGTAGCCGAACAATGAAGCAAACAGCAGACCGACGACGATGCCGATGATTATGTAAAGCACGTTGTTGGTTGCGGTTGGAAGCGGCTGTGCCGGTGTTTGGCGCCGACGAAGATCAATGGGCTCTTCAGAGACCTGTGCTACCTCTGCACCGCCGGTGGTGTTGGCATCGGGTGCCACCAGGTTTGCAGGAGCGGTCTCACCGCCGAACTTGAATTCAGGTGTGGCAGCTTGTTCGATCGGCTCGTGAACAGGAGCGCCTCTTCCGATGGCATACATGTCTGTGGATGTTTTTACTTCAAAACTTTGCTCGCCTTTTTCACTGACGGGAGAGGCAAGTAAATCTCTGACGGTGCTGCGCTTTTGGTTGATTTGATTCTGTTGAGCGTTCCATAAGTCGCTGGTTTCGGCCTGGTAGTCTGATTGGAAGAGTTTTTGATTGGGATCAGGAATCGCTTGATTGGAGTCTGAAGTTTTGCCTCCGACAATAAACGGTGCATTGACGATTGGCGCTGCAGGAGTCGCTTCGGAAGTATCCTGACCATCCTGACGATGTTTTTCCGAGCCTCCCCATAGTTCGTTCTGGTTTTCCGCAGCGGTTTGCTCACCCCAACCGGCGACGCTCTCGAGTGGCTTTGCGCCGCTTTCCCAGCCGCCTTGCTGGTCGGGCCAGATATCATCATGTTCTGGTTCTTCTCCTGTCCAACTCGCGTTCTCTCCAGTGGTGACGCCCTGGGGTGGAGAAGTGGTTTCCGTCTGAGCTGGAGCTGGCTCTGGCTCGGGCTCTTGAGCCCAAGTGAAAGTCGGTTGAGCAGGTCGTGATGGAGTGCTGTTAACGGAAGCGCTCGCAACAAGCTTATCCAGGTCGAACTCAGTGACTGGGCTCCGCATCAACTCGACGGGAAGCTCGTCATAGGAAGCGTCCATCTCGACCGACCGCAGCCAGAATTGCAATGCGGTTCGAAACTCAGCTGCACTTTGCCAACGTTTTTCGGCAGGAGTTTGCAACGCCTTTTGAAGAATCTGATCGAGCATTTTGTATTTCGGCAGGTGTGGTGCCATCTCGGACAGCGGTTTGGGCTTGATGTTCTCGTTGCAATGCGCTGCCATGACATTTATCAGAGTGCCTTTCGAATAAGGCGGTGTGCCCGTCACTGTCTCGTAAGCGACAACGCCAAGTGAATACAAATCCGATCTGGTTGTGAGCAATTTGCCCGAGCACTGCTCAGGGCTCATGTAGATTGGCGAACCAAGGGCTTGTCCGACGTGGGTGAGTCGTTGCAGATCGCCTTGAATTTTAGCGATTCCGAAGTCGAGAATTTTGACAACCATCGCTTCTTCTTGCTCTTTGATCAAAATCACGTTGCCTGTTTTGAGGTCTCGGTGAATCAGTCCGCCACTGTGAGCGTACTCGAGTGCGTCCAAGATCTGGCACAGAATGTCGACGATGTTGCTTGGATCATCGAGCTTTCCAAACGTTCTAATAATCTCCTCTAGACTGATGCCGCGAATGCGCTCCATGACAAGGAAGAGTTGACCACGCGCGGTAAACGAATCGATAAAGTCGACAACGTTTTTATGCTCAAGTTGCGAATGCGTTTTGATCTCCTGACTAAACCGCATGATGTCTTGTGGACTCTGAGACTTCAAGGTTTTGATGGCGACCAGGCGGCCTGTGGCAATCTGTTTGGCGCGATAGACAATCGCCATACCACCCTGTCCGATCACGTCCAGCACTTCATAACTGTGCGCTAGCGTTGTACCGACTAACGGATCGGATGAGCGCACCGGCACGGCCGCTCGCTCGGGAACGGCAGTCGCATTCACCGCCTGCTGCAGCGTCTTCGGTAAAACGGGCTTACCTTTGTCTGTCAGCCGTTCGCCTGCCGCCGGGAGGACGAATGGTGCCAACTCATAAATACTGTCAGTCGGCTGGAATTCCTGCAATACGTCTTCTTCGTCATAGACCAGTCCGTCCGACTCATCGCCGACGGCGGCATTTTGAAACTCAGGATTGGTTATCTCCTGTGAGAACGATTGCGGGTCTATGCCTGCGGCTTTTTGCGCTTCGCGTTCTGCGTCGCGTTGTTCGGTCAGGAGGAGTTCTCGTAAAACTCTTTCTTCTTCCTCGGCTTCTTCGAGGGCACCACTTCTCAGTGTAAGTTGAACATTGCTGTGTTCAAGAATGATCTGATCGATATCTGCAGTTCCGATACCGAGATTGTTTATGTCAAGTCCACCGGGCGCTGCATGCGAATCCGCAGGCTCGTCGTTGAAAACATCGAACTGTCCTGATACTGCCGGCGGTGAATTATCATTCTGGTGAGAACCAGTTATTTCTTGATCGTGGTCACCGGCCGACTGCGGCGATTTCTCATCACCTTCTACCTGCTCGGATTCATAAGGTTGATTGTCACCGGTGGCGGTGCCAATTCGATTTTCAATCTCTTGTCTGTCGGTTGGTTCGATTTCCAGAGTTTTGACACCCACCACGAATTCCGGGTTTTCCTCGTGTGATGGCTGAGCAGTTGCAACTTCAAGGTCTTCCTCATCGTTGTCGTCTCCGAACAACGAACCGACAGAGACAGGTTTGACAAAACCGCCGGTCTCCGATTCGGGTTTTCCTTCTACCGCGTCGGACACTTCAGAATGCTCGGCACCGCTGGCGGTATCACCATCCTGCGCCCATTGAAAACCTTCCGGTTGTGCTTCCGAAATGCTTTGCGAATTCTCGTTTGAATCTCCGTTCGAAGCCTCTTCCGATGCTGTTTTTTCCTCAGAGTCAGAATCGCTCCAACCGCTGCGCTCCCACTCACTCTTTTCCTCGACCGCCTCTTCCCATCCGGTTCTTTCTTGCCAGCGTTCCTGCTTGTCGACAATCTCTTCCCAACCGGTTTGCTCTTCGTTCCATTCTTTCTTGGTGCTTTCTGGTGAAGATTCAGCAATTGATTCCGGAGCGGCAGCAGCTTCGGAATTGTCGGGTTCTGAAACATCAGGGGCCGATATATCGACTGTTGAATCAGATACCTCTAACGTCGATTCTGAAATCGAAATGTCTGCATCGTGCTCGGTTGATTCGAGCACGCCGCCCTCGACGGCTGCAGTTGGATCCGCAGTGGATGCTGGTTCTGGCACGTGGACTTGCTGCTCTGCACTTTCGACCTGTGCTGTCGCATCTGAGTCTTCGATATTTGACGGTTTTGATTCTTCAATAACAACCGTTGATTCGGTTTGTGATAAGTCGATTTCGGTAGCAGGTTCAACCGGTGCGGAATGATCGTCGGTCGATTGCGCAGCAGACGGTTCAGAAATGACGATGTGTTCGCCGTTCGAAGATGGCAATGCGATTTCCGACTGAGCCAAGCTTACTTCAGAGCCGCCGTTGGGACCTGCATGCGCTGCGGGTGCCGTCACGGGCGCGTCCGATATTTGAGTCGTCCGCGGTGCAGTGGGCTCGATCCTCTTTGCTGCAGGTTTGTGTTGTCCAATCTTGATCGGCGATAACTTCTGGTGTTGAGCAGTCGTTCGCGGATCGATTTTTGGTTGCGGTGCCACTGGCGGACCCAGCCTTTGATCATCAGGAACGACTATCGGCTCGAGGTCGAATGCACTGTGCTCGGGAAAGAAATTCTTTTTCGAATCGGCATCATCTTCTTCTTTTTTCGATGATTCGCTTGCCGCAGGTTCTTCTGCCGACGTGTTCGAACTTGTTTCAGACTTGATCTCTATATTTTCCTGAGCTTCTTGCTGACTTGTCCCGATTTTTTGAACGGACCAGCCGGCTTGCTCCCAACCGAAATGTTCCAGAACTGCCGAAGCATGCTCTGTCCACTCGGCCTTGGATTGGTCGTTGGAATTCGTCTCCGCGTTAGCGGCTGGGGATTCTGCCGTTTTAGACTGGTTGGATTCCGCTGTGGTTGCTTGAACCAACTCGTCGGTCTGTTCAGAAGGCTCGATTTTTTCAGAATCCTGAATTCGGACATTTTCTGCGGTCGCCTTCACCTTACGCGGTGTGATTTTCAGTTTGCCTAACGTCGAGCCGATTGGCGGGTGCTGGGGACCTGAAGGTTTAGTCGACACGCTAATGTTTGTGCCAGGAGTCTCTGCATTTGTCTCAGATGATGTTCCGTTGTCGCCGGACGGATTGTCGGTTTTCGGTTGAGCCTGCACTTCGCTCGCCCAGGACTGCGAATTGCCAGCTTCGATGGTGACTTCGTCATCGGCCGGGGCCGCGAGTTTCATGTTGTCGGGTACGACAATCGGCTCCAGATCGTACACGCTGTTTTCCGGAAATAGAAAAACAGGCGATGCCTGCTCAGTTGCGGGCTTCTGAGCGGGATCAGTCGTATTTTGCTCGTCTTTCTTCGACTGGTCGTCGGTAGACATCGCGTTACGGGGCCTAAAGAAGTGTCTACTTTCTTTTACACTTGTCTAATAGATTCAAAACAGGTTAAGCGCCAACCAGTCAGAAAAATGAGGCTTGAGAAAAATTTTCTGACTGGTGGATTCAGGCTCGCCGAAATTGTATTCTTCATTAGAGGCAATGGGTTTGCAGCTTTTGAGGATTTGATTTTGGGGTGGCTGCCGTCATACACCCGCCGCCGAATCGCAGATCCTTATCGGACACCTTTGTCGCCAACGAACTGAGTGCATTAATTTGAGCATCGACTTTCTTGCCGAAGCATATGCCTTTCTGTCAGTTACTCGACAAATAGAACGTCGATTGCATATGCGATAACGAACCAATCTGTTTGTCACCGTAGATGGTGCCACTCCGACTACAAAATTCTCTGCTAATTTTATTTTAGCCGCCCACTAGATATGCCGAAAAACTATATTGTTGGGCTCGATTCCGGGTCTTCGCCGAGCGAGGTCAGTTTCACTTCCTGAGTAGTTCGCTTGAATTTGGTATTGTTCTGTTATATCGCCCAATTTCCGATTGGGTGAACGGAAACATAAAATGCCAACCTACAGCCTGACCTCCATTATCGTTGGTGGCTTTCCAATCGGAGAGTCGGACAAAGTTGTGTCGATGTTTTCCAGCGAGCGTGGTTTGGTCAGAGCGGTAGCCAAAGGCGCCAAAAAACCAGGCACGAAGATGGCTGGCAAATCCGAGGCTCTGTGCGCGAATAAGCTGCTGATCGCTAAAGGTAGATCTCTGGACATAATCACTCAAGCCGAGTCGATCAACACGTTTCGAGCCTTGCGCACCGATCTCGTCAGACTGACCTACTCGCTCTACTATGCCGAGTTAACCCAGGCTTTCGGTGAAGGTTTGGAGGAAGAGAGCGAGCTGTTTTTCCAGGTGCTGTTCAATTCGCTGCATATGCAAGAGGCTGCAATTGCAGATGCCAGGCTCTTATCGCTCGAATTTCAAATGTTTCTACTTCGGATGTTGGGCGTCTCTCCCGAACTTCAAGTCTGTGTCAAATGCCGTCGCCCGCTGACCGAGTACAATATCACCGTTTTTTACCTTGAACTGGGCGGTATCGGCTGCGATAAGTGCGGACCCTCGAGTGCGACACCAGGAGCGCGTGTAGCCGAAAGAAGCCATGATAGCTACGATTCCGAGTATGAAGATCGAGGTACGTTTGTAACTCCGTTAGTATGGAAGATGTTGGTCAGTGCTGATTCAAATTGCGACGACCTGGCTCTTCCGGAGGGATTCAGTCGCAGGCGACCAGCTTACAGTGATGCGCAATCTCCAGCACTTGATGCTGCACACCGGCTTATGCAGCGCAATTTAGAGAATCGCGCGGGAAAAAAGATGCGTACTCTCGATCTACTGAAACAGTTTTGATGCTCGTCTAACCCAATCTTTACCAATATTAGACAGGTTTTCCCTTTGCATCCCGCAATCACGCGGTGTTTAGCCTTATGCAGCGCGAAGAAAACCGCTAAAATAATGGCAGTTTAGAGCCGAGGCTGGAGGGCGAAACGTGGGCTTTCTCAAAGATAGTGATCCTGAGCTATATCAAGCGATATCCAACGAGCTGTCCAGGCAGCAAAACTCGATTGAGTTGATTGCCAGTGAAAACTTCGTCAGCGAAGCAGTGCTCGAAGCGCAAGGCTCGGTTCTCACAAACAAATATGCAGAAGGTCTTCCACACAAGCGCTACTACGGCGGCTGTGAATATGTGGATGATGTTGAGGAAATCGCCATCAGCAGATTGAAGCGTTTGTTCAACGCTCCACACGCCAATGTTCAGCCTCACAGCGGAGCTCAGGCCAACATGGCAGTCGAATTCGCCATGCTGAAGCCGGGTGACACGACCATGGGTATGGCTCTCGATCAGGGCGGTCACTTGACTCACGGATCGCCGGTTAATATGTCAGGCAAATGGTTTGATGCGCAGTTTTACGGTATCAACCCGGAGACCGGCAGGATCGACTACGACGATGTTAGAAAGAAGGCTCTGGAGTTGCGTCCCAAACTGATCGTTTGTGGTGCATCCAATTATTCGCGCATTATTGAGTTCGAAAAGTTTCGGTCCATTGCAGATGAATGTGGCGCGTTGCTTCTGGCAGACGTAGCGCACATCGCTGGTTTGATTGTCGCAGGTCTGCATCCAAGCCCATTTCCACATGCTCATTTCGTCACTACGACCACGCACAAAACTTTGCGTGGCCCCAGGGGCGGTGTCATCATGTGCCAGGAAGAATATGCCAAAGAAATTGATAAGGCTGTATTTCCCGGCATCCAGGGTGGTCCATTGATGCATGTGATAGCAGCTAAGGCCGCCGCTTTCGGTGAGGCACTCAAGCCGGAGTTCAAACAATATCAAGAACGAATTGTTGCCAACGCGAAGGCCCTGGCTGCAACGTTGAGTGATAATGGACTCGCTATCGTATCTGGTGGCACAGACAATCACCTGATGACTGTCGATCTTCGACCTATCAAGTTGACTGGTAAGAAAGCATCGAGTCTTCTTGAACAAGTAAACATCACAGTCAACAAAAATGCGGTGCCTAACGATCCTGAAAAACCGTTTGTCACAAGCGGAATTCGGGTTGGAACTCCTGCTGCGACCACGCGTGGCTTTGGTGTCCCGGAAATGGAAACTATTGGAAAACTGATGGCGACACTTTTAAAATCGCCTGATGACGAAGAACTGAAAGAGAAAACACGCAAAAATGTGGCTGAACTTTGCGATCGTTTTCCACTTTACAAAGAGCGAGCTGTCGGGGTTAGGTAATTGACTGAGACACGAGAAAAGGCAGCGTTTAAGATGGTTGGTGAGCACGAAGCACATGATTCTTCGAGCACACCGATTGTCGACGGTCTTGCCAAAACTAGCGAGCCGACCGACTCAAAACCTGGTAGTAACGGTCCCGCCGGAGTGGGTGCCCTCGGACCTTCAGGAGAGCCTCGAAAATTGAAAAAATCTCGATCGGGTTCCGTTCGCAGTTTTCAACTTCTGATTTTTCTGTTCGGTCTGGCATGGGCTGCATTCTACTGTCCGCGCGGTAATCTCGATGCCATGCAGATTCCAGGATTTTTGATCGCAATGTCGATCAGCTGGTGGTTGACACCTGAAATTCGATCGCGAGCATTGCGTTTGGGACTGGTGGACAAACCAGGAGAAGAACGTCGAATTCACAAAGTGCCGATACCTCGCCTGGGCGGGGTGGCCATCTTCATCAGTATTCTCGTGACGATTGCATCCTTGATCGCGATAGCTGGGAAACTGCCTGCTGAAGCAAGGGGTGTCGAGGGGCTCGCCGGCATCGCCGTCGGTGGCACGCTGGTTTTTGTTCTCGGCTTAATGGACGACCTCGAATCGTTGCGAGCTCGAATGAAATTCATGGTGCAGATTCTTGCAGCCGCCGCAGCATACTCTCTAGGCGTGCGCATCAAGTCGATTCCGATTCCTGCCAATATGAATATCGATCTTGGCTTCCTGGCAATCCATGGTGGCGTGCCGATCGATCTTGGTCCGCTCAGTCTGCCGATTACCGTGATTTGGCTTGTCGGTGTTGCAAACGCCGTAAACTTGATCGACGGAATGGATGGGCTGGCTGCTGGTGTATCCGCGATTTCAGCTCTGACCATCTGGAGCGTGGCACTCGGTATGTCTATCGATCGCCCGTACGCTGCGCTGATCGCTGCCGTCGTCGCCGGTGCGTTGTTCGGATTTTTGCGATGGAACTTCAACCCTGCTCGAATTTTTCTGGGTGACTCCGGCGCCTATCTGGTCGGATTTATTCTCGGTGCCATCTCGATTACGGGCGTGATCAAGGGCGCTGCGGCCGCGACTGTAATAGTGCCGACCGTGCTTCTTGTCGTACTGATTTTGTTCTTCCCTCTTTTGGATACGGCATGGGCGATCGTCCGACGGATGGCTGCTCGGCGCTCGATTTTCTCACCTGATGCCGGTCACATTCACCATCGACTTTTGCAGACCGGCTTATCGCAAAAGAATGTCGCTTACATCATATATGGTGCATCCGGATTGCTTGGTTTGATCGCTGCATATCTGGTAAACCAGCACTGGTACTTCCTGAGTATCAGCGGCTCAGTACTAGTCATGGCGATATTCTTCTCCGAAGTTCTCAATCGCCATCGGCAGCGTGGTAACGCTACTCCGTTCAATGACTCTGAGGGTCAGGACAATCAGCCTCCAAGTGAAGCATAAGGTCACATACTTACTGTGTTTCATCGTTCTAATTGGTGTGCTTTTGCGTTTACTTCCGCTCAACTCGGGGCTTGATGCCGACGAAGCGGTCACAGTTTTTCTCGCCAACAGCGCAAATCCTTTTGAGCTAATCGAGCGGATCAGAATATTCGAATTCGCTCCACCGCTGTATTTCGCATTGATGGCGGTCTGGGTGCACCTGTTTGGTGACACACCTGTCGCGATGGCGATACCATCAGTGGTGATGGGTGTCGCGTTGATTCCTTGCGTCTACCTTCTGGCGAAAGAACTATTCGAGCGTGAAGACATAGCCTTAACCAGCGCGTTTTTCGCAAGCATTGCTCCTATCGGGATAGTTTTCTCCAGAGAGGCGCGAAGTTCTTCGCTGATGGCGTTGCTTGCCACTATCTCGTTCATCTTCTTCGTCAGATGTCTCAAAGCCACAAGACATCCGCGACTGTTGGGGCTCGGCATCTCGACCGCGCTTATGCTTTACGCCAACTATGCAGGCCTTCTCATTGTCGCGCTCATGGGTTTAAACACACTTGCTTACACTCGGTTTCCATTCAAGTCGATTGTTTTTAAACACGAACGTATCATCGGAACTTTGACCTTTGCACTCCTTTCCTTCCTGCCCTGGATGCCGATCTTCATCGATCAACAAGCCGCAGGCAGCTTCCCCTACGACAGAGAATCGAGCAGTAATTTGTTCTTCCTGGTCGTGAGTAACCTGGCTGCCTCAGTACCAATACCGTGGAATGCCGCGTACGTTGTGCTCTGCGTGGCGCTGCCGATTCTGCTTGTGATGGCGGTCTGGAAATCGTTCTCCCTGCTGTTCAAACGCGAACTGATAACATACATCGATCACCACAAAGCCTACACGCTGTTGATCGCCAACACACTGATACCAGTCCTGGCTTACACGTATGTTGCGCCGCTTGTGGGCAGTCAACGTTATGTCATGTCGTTCATCTTTTTCGGGTGGATTTTGTTCGCGGCACTATCAGTGGAATTGGTATCGCAGTTCGGCATCCGTCTTGTACGTCGGTCTGCGATGCGGCGCAACGTGGCGATAATGATGATTTGTGCGTTGCTGGTTTCAATTACTTTCAGCGACGTCAAAGGAATGAGCTCTCAATCGGAGTCTGGTCTGCGTCAATTTGCAAAAGACTGGCAATCGAAAAAGTTCAAGAACAGCGCCGTGATAATCGCTCCTGACTTTAATGCCTACACACTGATTTACTATATTTCGAAAGAACAGCACGGTGATGCGCCTCAACTTTATTACGGATTTCCAAATCAAATAACCACCACACCTGCAAAGCTTATTGGATACAATGCCGGTTTCGACAATCAGTCGGTCGATAAAGCGATCGAATGGATCAAACAAATTGACATAACGCGCGCGCAATCACTTGTTCTCATTACCGATGACAGCGAACTTAATACCAAGCTCAAACGCTCGAAAGATCGACAAGTTGAACTTATCGATGCGATTGCCGCTCACTATCCGCAGGAGGGCGACGTCACGAAGTATTCTTCAAGTGGACGTTCTTTCTCCGTTCGCGTTTTTAAACTGTCGGAGCCACCGGATTAGACTATGGCGGAATCGAATCAAAAGAAACATTTGACCGTGATTTGTCCGGTCTTTAACGAAATGGTCAGCGTGCCGATCTTTACGGAGCGCTTAAAGGTTGTGCGCGAGCAGCTTTCTGAAAGATATGACGTCGACTTGCTGTTTACAAACAACGCTTCAACCGATAGCACTCTTCAAGAGATTCTCAAGTTGCGCGCGGAGAATCCATTCATTCATGTTATTACTTTGAGTCGAAACGTGGGGTACCAGGCCTCTCTTGAATGCGGTCTTCGAATGGCTGTAGGCGACCTGTTCGTGTTTATCGATGTCGATTGCGAAGACCCTCCCGAGATGATTTTGGATTTTATAAAACTCTATGAAGAGGGCAGCTGCGATATCGTATATGGTGAACGCGTAGACCGCCACGAACCCCTCTTTATCTTGTGGGGACGAAAAGTCTTTTATCGCGTGTTGAAAGCGGTGGCTGACGAAGAAGTGATTCTGGACATGGCAGAGTTTTCGCTCATGACCGAAGAAGTCAGAGATGCGATTGTTGAAGACAGTTCGTCATTTCCGTTCATAAGAGCTTCAATCGGAAGGGTTGGCTTTCGGCGACAAGGTATTCCTTATAAGCGTCATAAGCGTGTTGCCGGACACACAAATTTCAACGGTTTAAGTCTGATCTATTTTGCAATCGCAGGCATTCTTTCTTCTTCGACTCTGTTTTTGCGTCTGCCCATTCAGACGCTGTTTTTCTGGCTCTTAGCCGTGGCAGCGCTTGCTATTGCGCGGGTCTACGTCGACTCTCGCTGGATCGACGCGGGCATTATAATGCTGTTTGCCACCTATCTTGGTGCTGCGGTGTCATTCATCGCAATTTACACGGGACGGACGTATAAGAATTCGTTGAATCGTCCCAATTACATAATCAGTAAGCAGGACAGTTACCTCCAATCGTAGAATTGTTCGATACCGAATGCAGTGGCATGGATAAGATAACCAATCACCGATTTACTTCTTTCGACGGTGGCATCAAATGCGATGGTCAGTTGTTCACGCCTGACGATCGATCCGTTTTACTAAACCTCGATAATCTGTTGACTGATTCTGGACGCAATCAAAGTCAGATGAAACTGATTCCTCGGGGAGCTGGTCTGTCGTTCTCCGGGGCTAGCTTCGGCGATGGTGTCATGTCGATTGACGTTCGCCAACTCGATAAGATTGCAGTACTCGAAAGTGGCTTGCAGACAGTTACTGTAGAGACAGGAGTAACTGTTGGAGTTCTCTTGGAATATCTGCTCTCCCATGGTTTTTATCTTCCAATTCTCCCGGGCTATCCCACTATCACCGTGGGTGGTTGCATAGCGGCCGATGTCCATGGAAAAAATCAAGCCAGGGACGGTAACTTCATCAATCAATTGGAAGCATTTACCTTACATCATGTCGACCATGGACTGGTCGAGGTTTCCCGCGACAAGAACCCGGAACTTTTTGATCTTACCGTCGGTGGATTTGGTTTAACTGGCACCATCACCAGTGCCACCTTGAAAGTGAAACCGATTATAGAATCAGCAATTGATATGTTTGTCCAACCAATTGAAAATATTTTGGCACTTCCTCGAATGCTCGCCGAAGCTTATGAGAATAACGACTACATCGTCACCTGGCATGATTTCAATCAAACGGAAGGTCGCTTCGGAAGCGGTTTTCTGGAGCGCGGCGTGATCGTCAATGGTAACCATCCGTTGCGAAATTCGGACGTTACAACTATTCCGATCAAACAGTTGAAACACTCTAATGCGCCGCTTACATTGTCATCGGAAACGCGCGGTGTTAACTTCCCCGCTTCATATTGTCGCGTGGTGACTGGCGTCATGAACGCGTTTTACAGTCATTGTCAAATGATGAAGACAGGCAGCATCAATAGAGTACCGCTACATGATTGTTATTTCCCCAGTAAGATTCTGCGTGATTTATACTTTCATGGATTCGGAAATAATGGACTACATGAGTATCAAGTGATTGTGCCAGTCAGGCAATTTTCAAACTACATTGAAAGTGTGCAGTGGTGGCTTCGTCGCAATGATCTGCGAATTACGATGGCGTCCTCGAAATGGTTTAACGGGGAGCAAAAGTTTTTACGATTCAATGGCGCGGGCGTATGCTTCGCGCTTGACTTTCCGCGCTGTCCGATTGCCAATCAGTTTCTCGATTTTCTGGATAAACTGACAATCGAGACTCAGTCGACTCCGAATATTAATAAGGACTCGCGTTTGCCGCTCCATGTGATCGAGCGGACATATCAGGCGGAGTATCATGATTTCAGGTCTAAACTCTTGAGTTTTGATCCCAAGCGCAAATATCAATCGGAGTTGTCCCGACGACTGGAGCTCTAGTATGCTGTAAGGGTTGTCGTGGAGGTTTTCAGTGAGCATGGTTATGGCGGGAGGCGAAGCCCGCGTAGATGACTCATTAAGCGTACCAATCCTGATTGTCAGGATGGGCGAAGTGCGAAGCGCCTTCATGCTGGAAAATGTCGTTCAAGTATTCGACGCCGTAGATGTCGGTGAATTTCCAGAGGCTCCACCGCAAGACGTGCTCGGCGCAATCAATGTTCGTGGACTGAAAGTGCCACTCGTGGACATTCGTCGTCGGTGGGGTCAACGATGCGGTAAGGTGACGCTTTCGAATCAACTTGTGCTGGTCGACTGCGATGGAGTCACAGTCAGTATTATCGTGGATGAGGTGATTGGCACCCGCAATATTCCGCTGACTAAAATCGTGAATTTGAGCGACCTTTTACCGTCAGAAAATCCGCACATGGCTGTGGCGGATCTGGAAGGAATTTTGATTTTAATCGATGCGGAAAAATTGTTTGATACCGAACAATTAGAGCGCATGGTCACTTGGGTCGAAGCGGTAATCGGATAGGGATTTAGATGGCCGACGCATACGAGATATTGGTAACGCAGATTGATGGAAAGAGCTTCGCCGTGCTTGTCTCGTCAATTTTCGAAGTGATTAACGCTGTGGAAACGACGACTTTTATCGATAGACCAGACGAAATTTTGGGACTGATCAATCTGCGTGGAGAAATTGTTCCCGTTCACGATCTCCGGTATCAAATCACTGGTCAAACGCGTGGTTTGATTGCTAGCGATCAGATTCTAATAATGCGCGACGGCGAGGTGAAAATCGGTGTTGCAGTAGATAGTATCGAGACAGTGAAGACGTTTCATGAAGAGCAGCTGTTTGCACAATCTCTGTCACCAAACGCGTTTAAATTCATGAAAGTCGATGGTCGGAAGGTTGTGTTCAATGAGATTCGGGAAATAATTTAGTCTGTGCGACTCGTGCACCACAGCAGGGCTGGCTGTGCTCGTTCGATCTAGTCGGCTTTGTTCATTTCTTCTTCTTCCGTTGTACGGAATTCGTTCCGTCGCTCGTGACAGCGCCGACAAAAAGCATGACTAGACCGCCCCACAATGCGGGAGTCCATCCCGAAATTCCGAGATATTCCGGAATAAAACCCGATGTCAGTTTCAGAACAATCGCAGGGACAAACCAGAATCCGATCAGCCACAACGGAATGAGGAAGATTAGCGCGACACCAAATGTGGTGATTGTCAAAAATGCCGCCATTGAAAATCCGATGACTTCAACAACCCAGGCAATGATCGAAAAAACGATTCCCGCACCTATGGCATGCAAAAAATTACCGTGAACCTTAATTCCGGGTATCAGCGGCAAAAGGAATTCAAAGGCGCAGGCCGTCAGCAATAGTCTGAAAATAAACGTTTTCATAGATTTTGGATCCCTTATAGCTACTGTACTACAAGGAGAAGAGCTTCGGTTGAGCTCAATAAAGTTCTGGGTAATATATCCTCGTGCGCGTATCTATTACTAATAATTATCGGCTACTCACTACCATGGGTGTCGATGTTCTGAAGATGGGTAAAGCATAAGCGGTGGCCTCTGGCTGGCAGTTAAGCGAGGTGAATGGGGACAATGGCAAACAAGGCACAGGTGAAGCGAGTGGCTGCGAAAACAAAATCATCATCCAATGGCGCCCGAACGACCGCAAAGACGAAAACCACCGCCAGCGCCCGAGGGGGCAGCGTAGATGATATTCTCGAGGCTCAAATTTCCGAAGAATACTCGAATATCGAGAATGTGGTCGTCGAACTCTCCGATCTAGCCAGGGTAATTTTGGAAGCCGCGACCAATCTTTCCGTCAATTCGACTCAAACCGCTGCCGCCGTCACAGAAACCACGACGATCGTCGAAGAAGTCCGACAGACCGTAGAGGTCTCGAGCAAGAAGGCGCAAAATGTGTCCAGTGACGCGAAAAGCGTTTTGCGAACCAGCGAATTGGGTCAGAAGGCAGCCAGTGACGTGGTCACCGGTATGCAGGCCATTAAAGAGCACATGGACTCGTTAACTCGCACAATTCTCACTTTGCGTAATCAAACCAAGCAGGTCGGTGAAATCATTGCCACCGTGGATGATATTGCTCAACAATCCAATCTACTCGCCGTAAACGCCGCCATCGAGGCTGCCAGAGCTGGTGAGCAAGGCAAAGGATTCGCAGTTGTCGCGCAGGCGATCAAGAGTCTGGCGGAACAATCGAAAAAAGCGACCAGTAACGTTCGCAGTATTCTTAACGAAATTGTCGAAGCTACAGCATCCGCGACCATGAAAACCGAACACGGAAGCAAGGTTGTGGCTGACGGTGAAGGCTTTGCAAAACAAGCGGGCGGTTCCATGGTCGCACTGGCGGACAGCATTGCGCGTTCTGCCCAGGCCGCCATTCAGATCGATGCCTCGAGCCAGCAACAGCTACAAGGCGTTCAACAAGTGCTCGAAGCGATGAAGAGTGTTGAGGAAGCCAGTAACGACAACCAGCGCGGCGCGAAAGAACTGGAGCAGGCGGTTGTTCGCCTCAGTCAACTGGGCGGAGAACTAAAAGCATTGACCGATCGCATCAAGGTAAGACGGCGTTCTTGATTGATTGTCGGCGTTCCTCGTTGATTAAAATCGACCGTTTTCCGGCCAACCGCGAGGTTTAGAATTTACCTTTTCATGTCCCTGAGCCTGTCACCGAATCTTCTCAAGACCATGATCGACTGGGTCGACATGCATATCGGTCTGAAGATTTCCGACGGAAGGCTCAATGATTTTGCCAAGGGAATTTGTCTGGCAGCGGCCGACAGCGGTTTCGAAGAACCTCAAGAGTACATACGAGCGCTGACCAAAAGCACGCCTGGCGATCACGAATTGGGATTCCTTGCCAGCTATTTGACGATCGGTGAAACCTATTTTTTCCGCGATCCGCTCAGCTACAATTTGCTCACATCCCAGGTTTTGCCACCGCTGCTCGCAAAAGATGGACCGATTAAAATCTGGAGTGCTGGTTGCGCCACCGGAGAAGAGCCTTACTCGATCGCGATCACAGCCCTCAGTTCGATGACTGAAAATGAGCGCCGGCGGCTGGAGATTATCGCCACCGACATAAATCCGCGATATCTGGAAATTGCAAAAGCCGGACTTTACCGGCGCTGGTCGTTTCGTGAAGTGCCTGGATTTATCAAGGAGAAGTACTTCCAACTTACCTCTGATGATCGATATTGTTTGTCAGATCGAGTTAAACAACTAGTCCGTTTTGGTAATCTCAATCTTGCCTCCGACTCCTATCCATCCGCAATCAGCGGAACCAACGATGTCGATGTAATTTTCTGCCGCAACGTGCTCATCTATTTCAGTCCAGAGCATGTCACCGATGTTTTGGCTCGTTTTCACCGAGCACTGAAGGATGGCGGTTACCTTTTTCTGGCACCGAGCGAGATACCACATCCGGCGCCCGACAATTTTAAAATCATCAACGTCGATGGCGCTATCCTATTGCAGAAGGAAACCACCTTTTCCTCCTCGACTCATTCCATGGTCAGCATCGTCAAGAGTAACTTCTCTTACTTCGGTCAGGCAGCCACTCCGGGGATGAAGTCCTTCGAGTCTTTGATCGACACTAATTCTTCCAGCAAAAAATCGGATGGTCAATCAGTGGAAATGTCGGCACACGAAGCTGCGGCATTGTTGGAGTCTTTGCGATCCGGTTTGTCAGACATCTCGGAGGGCACCGCCCATGGTGTGTCAAGCTTAACCGACCCTGATCTGTCTACCTTGACCAGCCCGATTGGACTGTCCTCCAGCGGGGTATCTCGTGTCACGGATGCCGACAGCCAGAGCATTATGGGTTCTGCTTACAGTCTATACCAATCAGGGAAATACGAAGAAGCGATTGATCTATTGCTTGAGATTCCGGCTAATCATGATTCAGTATCCGAAGAGGCTTATCTGTTGCTTGTCCGAGCGTATGCCAACATCGGTAATCTCGATGCGGCAATGGATTGGAGTGAACGATTAATCGGTTATGAACCGATTAATGCCAGATGGTATTACCTCCGTGCCACCATTCAACAAGAACTAGGCGAAAATGGAGCGGCGTTGATTTCGCTCAGGCAAGCAATCTTCCTTGAGCCTGAGTACATTCTCGCTCACTTCGCGCTCGGAAATATTCTCCAACAGTCAGGCTCTCAACTGCAAGCCAAACGCTGCTTTCAGCGCGTGATTGATTTGCTGGAAGCCGTCAATCAGTCAAGCGAACTCCAGGACTCTGACGGATTGATGGCTGGTCAACTGAAGACCATTATCATCTCGATTCTAGAAGGAGGTTAACCGATGCCGGATCCGGATGATTTTGAAAATCAAGAGGGCACTGCCGGTGATGCCGAGACATCAGACGGTTCGCGTGCGGCTGGTTCAGACCCTGCCGAGCGAACATCGCAAAACCCGAGCGCATCTTCTGGCGCGCCGCCTTCATTGCCGAAGATAAATCCGCTTGAGGCCCAGCTTCGTCGAAGCATCTTGAAGCGCCGTGCAGTCAAATTGGCTCGGCCTTTAGAGAAACCGGAAGTGCCACCGGGCAAACAGTACGTTTTGTTCGTACTTTCTCGACAATTGTTTGCCTTTGATGTCGGATACGTTGAAGAGGTTTTTCAGATCAAAAGCATTCTGCCAATACCTGGGACACCTCCATATATAGTCGGTATCGCCAGTCTGCGCGGCCCATTGATTTCGATTATCGATTTGCGCCAGCTCTGTAATTTGCACGAGAAAGCAGTCATGGGATCTGACAAAACTTTGATCGTGAAAACAAACGCTATGCGCGTCGGAGTAATGACTGATGAGGTCTCGGGTTTGGAATTCATTCCGGACTCCGATATCTCGCCGGAATCACCAATCTTTTCCCACATTCCACGTCGATTTGTAGAAGGCATCACCAGAGACGGCACCATCATTTTAAGCTGTTCCAATCTCTTTACTATGGAAACTCTCGAGGTTAGCGAGTAATGGATCCTGATTTTCTGAAACGGCTTCAGGAAGCCTTTATAGAGGAAGCACACGAGCAGGTTCAAACCGTTCGATCGTGTTTGAATGAACTCGAAAAAGCTGACGGCAACAAACCGCATGCTGTCGAGTCATTATTGAGAACGTGTCACAGCCTGAAAGGTTCTGCTCGTGCGGTAAATTTGAGAGCGATTGAAATGACTTGCCAGATCGTGGAAGCGCGCCTGGTTAAATGCAAAGGGAAAGAACAGAACATCGATCGCACTTTCCTGGATCTCATGAACGAATATATCGATGCGATTGAAGAGGTGGTGCACAGTTTAGAGACCGGCGAAGAGCCTCCTGCGGTGCGGCTCGAGCGAGTGGCTACCGCGCTTTCTCAACTGGATATAGCGGAGAAGCTCGGATCCGGTCCAACAGGCGAAATTATTCTTGGAACAACTCAAGGTAAGGTCGCGATTCCTCTGCCGGCAGGTCGAGCGGACAGCATACAGGCACCAGGAGATTCACCGGCGGAATCGGCTCCGGCTGCTAATGTCGAAGAAGCCAAATCTGAACCGGCTCGGGCCGATTCCGGGTCTTTTCGACCGGCCGATACCAACGAGCACACCGGGCAATTTGTTCGCGTCTCGTCGAGCACTGACGATGCCACCGCCTCTGGTATACATCGAACAGCTTCGATGGGTGTATTGGGCAGTACGGTGCGGTTGAAAGTAAATCGTGTCGAGGATCTGGTGCATGGTGCGGAAGAGCTCGTGTACGCGAAGCTCGTCTCTGACCAACGTTACATTGACTGCGGTGAACTGCAACTGATTTTGAATCAGTGGGTTAGAAGATGGCAGCGATTACGACCTGAAGTAGAAAATGAAGTTCAACGAAGAAATTTATACGGCAACGATCGGCTTGTTAGTCAGATCGGAAGCAGTAATCTTCAAGAGTTTCTCGATCTTCACGACAGCTTTGTCGGTAAGCTTTCTGACAGGCTCAATTCATTAGAACGGGCTGTGCTAGCGGACCGACGCACGGTGAGTACGCTGATCGATACGATGCTGGAACAGAGTCGCGAATTGACCATGATACCATTCGCGGTACTGCAAGATTTGTTCGTCAAAATGATACGAGATCTGGCACGCGACGAAAACAAGTTAATAACTCTAAAAATCGTAGGTGGTGCTGTTGAAATCGACCGTAATATACTTGATGAACTCAGAGAACCACTTCTCCATCTGCTGAGAAACTGCGTCGATCACGGCATCGAAATTCCTTCCGTGAGAGTGGCTGCCGGCAAGCCTCCGGAAGCAACAATCGAGATTCAGCTTTCGCAACCGAAATCAGGCAAAGTCGAAATTGTTGTCCGTGATGATGGCTGCGGAATCGATCCTGAGAAAGTCAAGATCAGCGCTGTCGAAAAGGGAATTCTTTCTTTCGACAGGGCGAAGGAATTGTCATACCAGGAAGCGCTCGGTTTGATCTTCCGTTCATCTTTCTCAACCCGCGGAACCGTTAGCGAATTATCCGGTCGTGGTCTGGGTTGCGCTATCGTCAAGGATAAATTAGAACAGCTCGGTGGTTCTGTTGACGTATCATCGAGAGTCGGGCTTGAAACCAAATTTCGACTGGCTGTGCCAGTTCGTCGTGCCACCGTAGTCGGTATCGCCGTAACGGTGGGCGGGCGGGTTTTCGTCATTCCAACGGCTTCGATAAGAGCGGCTGTTCGAGCCAGCGATCAAGAGATTCGTGTGGTCGAAGGCAAGCGCACAGTGATTTTCCACGAGAGACTGGTTCCGATGGTTTCACTGGCGGATGTTCTGCACATTGAATCGACCGTCCCGATCGAAGAATCTACGTTACTGATAGTCGGTAGCGAAGACTATCCCATCGCTCTTCTTGTCGAAGACATCCATGGCGAGCAAGAAGTGGCGGTCAAGAATTTGCCGGCGCCTTTGACTCAGGTGCGCAACGTCAGTGGTGCTACGCTTCTAAAGACAGGCGATCTTGCCGTAGTGGTGAACATGAATGACGTTCTCACGTCGGCAGTTCTAGTCGGTTCTATGGTACCGGTCCCGCAGGCTGAATCTGCACGATCTCAATCCAAAGCAAAGCCTCAAACGCAAAAACGAATTTTAGTTGTGGAAGATTCGATCACTTCCCGCGTCCTGCTGAAAAACATTTTGGAGTCAGCTGGATTCTCGGTTTCGGTTGCCAGCGACGGTCAGGACGGATGGGAAAAACTATTGCAGGATAGCAACTACGATTTGATCGTCAGTGACGTGGAAATGCCGAGAATGACAGGGTTTGAACTAACCACTAAAATTCGAAAAGAGCCGAAGCTCAAAGAAATACCAATCATCATCGTCACATCACTTGCTTCTCTGGAGGACAGGCGCAAGGGTGTCGAGGTAGGCGCCAACGCCTACTTCGTCAAGAGTAACTTCGATAAATCCAATCTTTTAGAAATGGTAAAACGGTTGATTTAAGGAAATGTCAGAGACCTCTATCAATGTCTTGATTGTGGAGCATGCGCCTGAAGCGCAAGAGCTTCTCATGCGGATCTTAGAAGCAGATCCGGACATTCGTGTCTCGGGCATCGTTGCCAGTACTCAAGAAGCTCTGAAGTTTATTGCGCGATCGAAACCGGATTTAATCACAGTCGATTTGGAACTTCCGGGCAGGGATGGCTTGGCATTCACCCGCGAAGTGATGGAGAAAAATCCAATTCCGATCGTGGTGGTTGGGTCGGCTGACGAAAACACTGATACCACGGTCGCTTTCGATCTGCTCGAGGCTGGTGCACTGGCAACCGTCGAGCGTCCTGTCAGATTTAACAACAACCCCAACGAATCTGAACGCTGTTTGATTGAAACTATCAAAACGATGGCGGAAATTAAGCTGGTAAGGAGAATCCGACACAGGCAGTCGGGTCAAAGTCCGCAGGTTGCCAAAATCAATGGGTTTAAAACGGATACGAACAACCAACCAATCGAACTGGTGGCAATCGGTGCATCGACCGGCGGACCGAGCGTTTTGCAAATGATACTCAAGGGATTGCCGCCTGACTTTCCTGTACCAATTTTGATAGCGCAGCATATAGCCCCCGGATTTACCAATGCGCTGGTCGATTGGCTCGCCACTACCACTGGTTTCACTGTCAAAATCTGCGCACAAAACGATAAACTCGAACCAGCGACGGCTTATCTTTGTCCGGAAGGCTCCCAAACCGGGTTGACTAATTCATTGAGAGTGACGCTCACCGATGAGGATTGCGTGAATGGTGTGCGACCGTCGGTATCGTTTTTGTTTTCTTCGATTGCCGAGATACAAAATCGTCGGGTGGCCGCGGTTTTGCTTACCGGTATGGGAAGAGACGGGGCGGATGAGCTGAAAACTTTGCGGGAGCGAGGTGCCGTAACCATCGTTCAGGATGCGGAAAGTTCGCTCGTACACGGCATGCCTGGGGAAGCTATTAAACTTGGCGCCGCTCAGCATGTGGTGCCCGCTTCGCGAATCTCAGAGTTACTAGTTGAATTGGTCGGGCGGAGGAAATAAATTGGGTGGGAAAATAATCCTCGTCGAAGACACGCTGACTCAAGCGATGCTCTATCAGCACATGCTGGAGAAAGGTGGGTTCTCTGTGCGCCTGGCCAGGAGTGGAAAGCAGGCACTCGAGCTGATTGAGAAGGAAAAACCTGACGCAATTCTGACCGATATCAATATGCCGGAAATGTCAGGTTACGAGCTCGCTCGCAAAGTCAAAGACAATGATACTACCAGCGATATCACTGTTGTTTTGCTCACCACCACGCTCTCGCCAGAAGCGATTTTTGATTGTATAAATTCCGGTGCGGATGAGGTTTCCCTTAAAGGTCTGAAAGAGCCTGCTTTCGTTGAATTGCTGCAAAGTAGCCTGGAGCGGACGGTGACGTTTCCAGCAGCTCCGCAGACCTTCGAGGCGAGCGTGATTCAAAGCGGCGTGGATGTCAAAGTGAATTGTGATAGCCGTCAAAATTTGCGCTTGCTGTTATCTCTATATTCACTGATGCGCAAGTTGCAGGAAAACTAGGTCTGTTTGATTAAATCAACCAATTTTTGGTTTCGTCTCAGACCCGAGAAGGTGCAACCATAGCGGAATTTGCGGACTCACTGTCTTATAATTTGACGATCTTTGCTCCCGTAACGAATTCACCCTTTTAAGAGGGATTGATCAGGTTTCCTCTTATATTGATCGGGTACAAGGTTATAGGGAAATTCACCAGTTGCGACCCGCAGGGAAGGGCGCCGTGTGGTTTCAGAGGTAAAGAGAAGTCAAATATGAGCAACGAATGGAATTGGCACGTTAATAGCTTGCAAACGCGCCTCAACGACCTCCAGTCTACGATTGACTCGATTAAATCATGCGTAGAGCGTCGTCCAGGGCTTGATGCCGCGACGCGAGCGATTGCTGCACTTATCGAGGAGTCCGCCCAATCCGAAAATGCGCTTCAAGAGTTTCCGATTGCATTGAGTCAGATCCTCTCAGATCCGACTATCGGCTCACTCTTGATTGGTCCACAAGGTGAAATTGTTTTGTACAACGCCGCTGCCGAGCAGCTTCTTGGGCGTGAGTATATGCAAGATCGCACCATCACCAGTGTGCAATTTTCAACAGAAGATCGATCGAAACGGTTATTGGCAGAAGAACTTCCATGGGCGAAAGTCATTCAGGGAGACTCTTTGCCTGATGTTAGATTGCATGTCAGCCGTCCAGCCAATCCGGAGATGTGGCTGAACGTCTCGGCGACCCCGTTTAGAGGTAAGTCGGGCTCGATTTCGGGTGCGGTGATTTTTGTAATCGACACCACTGAAGAAGTGCAGCTCGAAGGTAGTATCACCACACTTTGCGACACGATTCATGAGCAGATTTCGCAAGTCGGCGATACACAGTCTCAGTTGAAAGACCTTGCAGAAAGGCTTTCCGGAACGGGTATTCAAAGGCTTCTCGGAGATGGCACTACGCAAGCGCCGCCACCTCCCAGAACACCGGAGGACCCCAACCGAAAAAAGTCCCATCCTCGCCGTGACGAGGGCGCAAGCCCCACCGCGGCGAGGACAGTAGCGCTTCCCCAGGCTACTAAAAAAGGATCTGATTCATCAGATCAGATGGATGCTGTTAGAGTGCCCACGCCACCGCCTTTGCCGGCGGCGCGCGTGGAGACGTCTGAACAAGTTGCTCCGGACAGTCCGACCGAAAGGTCGGCGTCCTCGTTCGATCCACTAGATTCGTTTACCGTCGACACCGTTGATGCAAGAGAAGCGGAAGTCGATAGTTTTTCTGCATTGAAATCGTCGGCGGAACCAACTGATGCTGATTTGACCGTTACCCCGTCCAGCGAATTGTACGAAGAAGCTGTCAGTGTCGAAGACGAAAAACGCGAGCAGTCCGAATCCGGTTCCTGGGCTGTTGTGGACCCACCGGTGAATGAGCGCTTTGCTGATGAATCGACCGAGTTGAATCCCGTAGATATCGTCGATTCTCAAAAGACTTTGGAACTGGAAGCGGTTGACGCCCTCGCGGATCCGACGACCGTGGTATCACAGGTCGCCGAAGAGAGCGAGGAAGTTCCAAGTGAGTTCCCCTCGGAAGAGGCAGTCGGTGACCTACCAGAATTGGGCTCCCAGCAATCCTCTGAGTTGATGGCTCAAAAGGAACCACCATCGCGCTGGTCCGCTGAATATTCAGAATACGAAAAGCAAGAACAAGTACAAGAACCAGCCGCTCAAGCCGAGGAAACCCCCAAATCTGATTTTTGGGTTTCCGGTTACAGTCCTGACGCCGAAGCTCAGGCTCCAGTCGAGTCAGGCGAACAATCGTCTTCTCAAAGTGGCGAAGGTGATTCGGCTAAATCACTGTTTGGAAAGTTTGCCAATCTTACCAAGGATTCGTACGGTGACTCTCGTACTGAGGAGTCGAAAGAACCGGATCCAGCCCTGCCATGGCCCGAACTAGTCGATGGTCAGGACTATGGAGAGCCGCTCTGGGACGAATATACGCAGTCTGAAGAAGAAGCCACTCCCTGGCAGCAAGAGAAAATCGAAGACGCCGGCGAAGAAAATGCAGCACCACATTCGATGGCGCAACAACCTGTTGAAGCTCAAGACGATGAAGTTGACTTTGCAGAACTGGACGTTGACAGCGTCGGTAGCGCATCCGCCAATGGTGAGGGTGACCACTATGAAGATGCTGTAGAGCCTGTCTCCAGCGAAACTTTCGATGATGATGAGTTTCAGCCTCTGACGTCCTCGACCAACGTACCACCCGTGGTTGTTGAAGAAGTAGAAGCGGAACAAGTTGTGGATGAGTACGATTATGCTGGTGAAGACGCACCGATCGTAGCCACCGAATATGATGCGGAAGCACCTGCTCTACCGACACCTCCGGATGTCAAAGCAGAGGCACAGGAAGAGGACATCCACGGATTCTCCAAACCCACTCCGTTAAAAGGAAAGTCTCGTCCGAGTGCTTCCTATAACCGGTTGAAACCATTGGCATCAGCTGCCGATTTGGAAGGCAGTTTCCTCACCGAGGGTCTAACCGATGGTCTGACCGAGCAAGTCGTCCGCTTTTCCTCTGCAGTTCCAACTCCTGAAGAAGAGGGACCGAAGCGAGTTCTCGTAGTTGATGATATCCCTGTAAATCAGAAACTTTTGTTGCTGCACCTCAAGCGTCTGGGCTACGAAGCCGATGTCGCAAGCAACGGTCAAGAAGCACTCGACATGCTCGCCGAAAAATCCTACCAACTCATATTGATGGATTGCGACATGCCTGTGATGAGCGGCTTTGAAGCTGCTAGCCGGATTAGAAGCAATGAAGCATATTCTCATGGACGAATTCCGATTATTGCTCTCACGTCTTATGACCGTGAAGGTGATAAGGAGAAATGCATCGCCGCCGGAATGGATGACTACATCACGAAAGGCGCCAGTCAAAAGGAACTGAAGGAGACGATCGAACGTTCGTTCGTGTCTGCCAGATTGAAAACCACTGATGCGGATGATGAACTCGACGAAGCCGATCTGGCTCCTCCGGACATTGCCGCGATGCTGAAGTTGTACGGACAAGAAGAAGTTGAAGAAATCAGCAGACTCTTCCTCAGCAACATGGGCACGTATATCGAATCTATGCAATTTGCAATCGACAACAAAGATGCTGAGCAAGTGTCGCATTTTGCCAATGCGGTAAAAGGACCTTGTGCCGCGCTGGGAATGCGCCTTATGACTCGCCTCACGTCTGACATCATGGCATATGCCGAGTCTAAAGACTGGACTCAAGTCAGAGTAAAATACATGCGATTGAAAGCAGTATTCGTGCAAACGCGCGAAGAATTGAAAAAGGTTTGCCCTGACGATTCGCTGCTGGCAACGTAATTTACCGTTCCACTATCGGTTGACTAAAACACCGCTGGAGCCTGACTATGCAGGAAAATGCACCTTCCACAAGCGCCGATGATTTAGTCGGTATTAAAAACTTGGAGGAGGAATTCGATGTTGATCTCGCCAAGGAATTGGCACAGGCATATCTCGATGATACCGAAACGATCGTCGAGAAAATGCAGACAGCACTGGATGCCAATGACCAGGAGGGTCTTCGATCCGCTGCGCACATGCTGAAGGGATGTTCTCGCGCGATTCAAGCCTGGAAGTGTGAGCAAACCAGTTCGATGCTGGAACATGACGCTCGCGATGGCAACCTCGAGTCCGCTCGAAACAGTCTGCCGGATGTGATCGAGGCCTATTCTCAGACTAAAGCGTTTCTCAAGCAGTATCTGAATTCATGACTGATCAATCCGGCGCCACTGCCAGTGGTGAATTAAAACAGTTACCGATGCCTGATGTCGGTGACTGTATTTTTTTGTTCGTCATGTGGCTGAACCTTTTTGTGATTCCAAATCATTTATTCGAAGATGGTTCGACGGGATGGCATATTGTCGCCGGAAATTTTATTTTAAATACGGCCTCAATCCCCTATGTCGATTTATTTTCCAACTCATTTCCGCACAAAGCCTGGGTGGCTTACGAGTGGCTATATGACTTGTTCATGGCAGTCGTTATTGAGATCGGCGGATTCAAACTACTCGCTACAGTTTTAACAGCAGCGATTGGTTTTCTTTTTCTTTCCATTTACGACCGCATGCGCCGAGAGGGCGCGGGAATTGCGATGTCGTTTACTCTGGTGATCGTTGCGATTCTAACATCGGCAATGCACTGGTTGGCGCGCCCGCACCTGGTAACTTTTTTGTGCGTGTGGATATTTTCGACCACCCTGGAAGACTTCTATCGTGGACGCATCCCAGTAAACAAAGTATTTTACGTTCTTTGTCCACTGATGCTTTTGTGGGTTAACTGTCATCCGGCGTTTATGCTCGGTTTAATAATTACAGGAATCTTCATGGTATCGGCATTGGTGCAGTCGCGGATGAACGCGATGGAAGGTGAGCGAGTTCGGTTTAAACTCCAGCGTATGCATTTGCTGGTTTTGTTTGCCGCATTATTTGCAATTACATTCATCAATCCATATGGATTTCATCTACATCAATATATTCTCGGATACTTAAAGGGAAGCGAGATTCTTGCGGCGACCGATGAGTATCTATCGCCGGTATTCAAAGGCGGTTTTCATCCCACTTGTCTTGAGATTTTGTTCTTTGCATTTGCGTGTGGTCTGTTTGTTTGTCAGAAGCGAATCACTATGCCTGGTTTTCTAATGGTACTCGCCTTTGGATATGCGTCTCTGACAGCGCAGCGCAATATGCCACTTTATGCTATCGTCGCTACTCCCTATATCGGAGGGCTCCTTGCGCGTCACTCATTAAGGAACAACGCGCTGTCGGCGGGCAGTGAAGTTGCAACAGAACCTGTTGTTTCATCGGAGAGCGCGAATGAAAGTTTCACCGCAGAGAGTGACATATCCGCAAAAGATTTGCCTGTCACCACAGATGGTGACAGTGAGTCGGCACCATCTACAACACCAAGCGAACCTTCTGCAAACTTCGGTGCGCGAATAAAACAGTCACTGGCTGATTTTGAGGCTCAGGAAGCCTATTGCAAGATGCATCTTCTGCCTATCGCCTATACGATATTTGTCGCAGTCATTGCAATTTCTGGTGGTTCATTCATGAATAAACCATTTTTGACATCTACGTTCGATCCGAAGCTAATGCCGATAGAGACAGCCGAGTATGTAAAAAGAAATCGCGTGGACATGAAGCACGTATTCAACTACGACAACTGGGGTGGATACCTTCGCTACACTCTCGGGCAGCGCGTTTTTATCGACGATCGCGCTGATTTTTATGGACATGATTTCTACGCCAAGTACACGTCTGTGATGCTTGCATCTGAAGGATGGCAAAAGCTTTTACTCGATTCTCAAATCGACTGGGTTCTATTTCCGAAGAACAGTGTTTTGTCCGAAACATTGAAAAAGGATAGAGAGTGGAAGGTTGCTGCGGAAGACCAGTCATCTATGCTGTTTCAACGGGTGAAGTAGCTTCGAGAGCCCGAGCCATTAACCGGTGTTTTGCTACCCACATCATGGGGTAACCAATAGATTCAAACACATTGTTCATCGCAGGTATTGCACTCAGAATTTTTTGAAAAATCTTTCGCACGATTCGATCATGTAGTCGAGGGCTGGTTGCTCGATTCCTGGGTACACGCCTAACACGAACGAGTTGTTCATGACGTAATCGGAGTTCTTCAAGTCGCTTGCCACGCGCATCTCGATGTTTTGATACGCTGGTTGTCGAATCAAGTTGCCACCAAAAATATGACGAGTTGCGATTTTGTTTGATTCGAGGAAATTGACGAAGTCCGACCGTTTCACCGGGGAGCCAGGACGCGTGGTCATTATGAATCCAAACCAGCTTGGTTCGCTGTTCTTCATCGCCTCTGGAAAAATAATATGGTCTTCGAATTGTTTTAAACCGTCGCGAAGATACTGCCAGTTTTTTCGCCTGGTCTCGACGAACTGCGGAAGCTTGGCTAACTGAGCCAGTCCTACTGCTGCTTGCATATCAGTGAGTTTTAAGTTGTATCCAATGTGCGAGAAAATATATTTGTGATCGTATCCGTGCGGTAGAGAGCCGAGTTGCCAATCAAAGCGCTTCCCGCAAGTATTGTCCATTCCGGTCGCGCAGTAGCAGTCGCGACCCCAGTCGCGAAACGACTCGATGATGATTTTCAAAGTTGAATCGTTTGTAGCAACACAACCGCCTTCGCCCATTGTGATGTGGTGCGCAGGGTAGAAACTGGCTGTGCTGATGTCTCCGAACGATCCTGTTTTTCGTCCGTTGTAAGTGCTGCCTAGCGAATCACAATTGTCTTCTATCAACCAGAGGTTATTTTTCTTCGCGATGTTGATCACCGCGTCGATATCGAACGGATTTCCAAGTGTGTGTGCCAACACAATTGCTTTTGTTTTCGGACCGATTGCAGCGGCCAGTTGATCAAGATTCGCTGCGTATGTGCCGAGGTCGATGTCGATGAATACCGGAACAAGCCGATTCTGAATAATTGGATTCAACGTTGTTGGAAATCCTGCCGCGACGGTTATAACTTCATCACCTGCGTTCAGTTGCCGCTCTTCCAGACGAGGTGATGTCAGTGCCGATACTGCTAAAAGGTTGGCGGAAGATCCGGAATTGCATAGGATCGCGTAACGCGTCTCGAGGTACTGCGCGAATTCGCGCTCGAAATCGGTGGCGTATCTGCCAGTAGTAAGCCAGAAGTCGAGTGATGCATCGACAAGGTTGACTAGTTCTGATTGATCGAAAACCCGCCCGGCATAGGGGATGTACGAGTCGCCGGGCTTGAAGGTTCTGTCCGGCCATTCCTGCGCATGGAAATCCCTGACAAGTGCAAGAATCTTCTGCCGCAGTTCAATTTTGTCCATAGTAATTCAAAGACCGAATTCGCGGGAACTATAATTATACCGATGCAAATCACGGCGAGGAGTTGAATGATCGAGTCGAAAATCGATGGTGTCATAATCACACCACTAAATCAATTTCCGGATGAACGTGGCAAAGTAATGCATATGATGCGTTCCGACACTCCTCCGTTTGAGCAGTTCGGCGAAATATACTTCTCGGTTGTTTATCCGAAAGTGATAAAGGGTTGGCACATTCATGCAATCATGACATTGAACTATGCAGTGATCGCGGGTACGATTAAGCTCGTTCTGTTTGATGATAGGAATGGTTCACCAACCAAAGGATGCATGCAGGAGTTATTTTTAGGTGAGTCTAATTACTCGCTCGTTACGATTCCATCAGGCATTTGGAACGGATTTAAGGGGGTAGGAACTATCCCCGCGATAGTTGCCAACTGCACAACGCATCCGTACGATCCCGACGAGATTGAGCGAATGGATCCTTTCAATAATGACATTCCATACGATTGGGCATTGCAGCACGGATAAACTTTAAACGCATGAAGCATTTAGTTGTCGGAGCATCGGGTCAAATCGGCGGAGCGATCTACAAGTCGCTCGTCGAGAAGAATCATGACGTTCTCGGCACCTATTACAGTCAGCCTGCGCGCGGGATGCGCAAGCTCGATATCAACGAACGCGCGCGGGTCTTCAAGTTGGTTAAAGAAGTTGCGCCGGATGTCATCTATGCCTGCGCCGGTTTGACCAATGTGGACCGATGCGAAGCCGATCCCAAAGAAAGCTTTCGTGTAAATGTCATCGGTGCATCGAATCTTGTCGAGGCGGCCAATCGTTTTGGCGCAAAGCTAGTATTGCTATCAAGCGATTACATTTTCGATGGTGAGCGCGGTCCCTATGACGTGGATGCCCTGGCGAATCCACTGAATGTGTACGGTTATCACAAATTGGTAGCCGAGCAGCATGTAGCAACAATTGCAGAAGATTATCTGATCGTGCGAACTACGGTCGTCTACGGTTGGGAAGTGGTCGGGAAAAACTTCATTGCTCGACTGATTCATAAACTTTCGCAGAAACAAAAAATCAGCGTTCCCAACGATCAAATAGGAACACCTACATACAACCGCAACCTTGCCAGAGCGATAATCGAGCTTGCTGGAAAACGGCAAACCGGCGTGTTCCACCTGGCTGGTTCGACTTCCACAGACCGATTTGGATTCGCAGTTAGAGCGGCGCAAATCTTCGGACTCGATACGCGTTTGATTCATTCATGCTCGACAGCAGAGTTGAAACAGAATGCAAGACGCCCATTAAAAGCCGGACTCAGGCTCGATAAAACCCGTGACGTGCTTTCTACGAAACTGCTCGGCTATGAAGACGGGTTGAGTCAAATGCTGAAAGACAATCTCTAGATCAGTCCGATCGATTCTTGTTGTCCTGGAAGCTCTTCCGTTCTTGCTCTGCTTTTCTTCGGTCTAGTTCGTCGACAAGTTTTTTGTTGGCGTCGAAAATCTTATTCTCGTCCTCTTTTTTCTTGTCCTTTTGTTTTTGAACAGCCATTTGTTGCAGGCGGAAGCGGTCGTGGTCTTCTTTTCGACGAATACGCTCTTTCTCTTCTTTTTTGCGTCTTTCTTGACGCTCAAGGTCGGCTTTCTCGAGAGCTTCGCGTTCGCGTCTTCTTCTTTGTTTTTCCAAATCGGACATTTAGTTTTGACCTCCAACGGTCCTTGTATGTTCAGAACCTGGACACCTAAGATCAGCTTAGTGAGTGCTCGTCCTGACGTCAAGTCGGGATTGATTTTCTATTCAGATCGTAAACCTGGTTACCGATAGCCAGGATGAAAATCGATTATTTGTTCAAAATCGATTGAGCACCAGTGTTCAAGTCATCGGTTGAACCTTTGCGCGCGATGCCGGTTTTAATCGCCGCTTCGGCAACCGCTTTTGCCACGCTGTCAGCGATTGCAGGATTGAATACACCGGGAACGATGTAGTCTTCGTTGAGTTCATTTTCACCGACTACGCTTGCAATAGCGTGCGCTGCTGCCAGTTTCATTTCCTCATTGATATCCGTCGCGCGAACATCGAGTGCACCGCGGAACATACCAGGGAAGCACAAAACATTGTTGATTTGATTCGGATAGTCAGAACGACCAGTCGCCATGATTCTGACGAATGGTGCCGCGTCTTCCGGCATCACTTCAGGCGTCGGATTCGCCATCGCGAATACGATCGGATCGCGCGCCATCTTCTTCAAATCAGATGCTTCTATAGTTCCAGGACCAGAAAGTCCGAGGAAAAGATCAGCGCCTTCCAGTGCGTCGGAAACCGAACCCTGGAAACCTTCCGGATTAGTGTGCTGGGCAAACCACTCTTTCATAAAGTTCATTCCGCCTGGACGCCCTTTATAAATCGCTCCGGTTCTGTCGAAACCAATGATGTTGACCACGCCTGCAGACATGATGATCTTGGAGCAAGCTACTCCAGCGGCACCAACCCCGGTGACAACTACTTTGATTTCGGACATCTTCTTATTGACGATTTTCAGCGCATTAATCAGCGCCGCAAGAACAACCACAGCGGTCCCGTGTTGGTCATCGTGGAAAACCGGGATGTCCAGCTCTTTCTTGAGTCGATCTTCGACTTCGAAGCATCTCGGAGCCGAAATGTCTTCGAGATTGATGCCACCAAATACGGGGGCGATCGCTTTTACTGCTTTTATGATTTCCTCAGTGTCTTGTGTTGCCAGACAAATTGGGAAGGCGTCCACTTTGCCGAATTCTTTGAACAACATCGCCTTGCCTTCCATAACTGGAAGTGCTGCTTCCGGTCCGATGTTACCCAGACCAAGAACCGCTGAACCATCTGATACCACTGCTACGGTATTGCGTTTGATAGTCAGTTTATAAGCATTTTCCGGATCGTCGTGAATTGCCATACATACCCGCGCGACGCCGGGCGTGTATGCCATCGAGAGATCATCGCGTGTGGCTAGCGGAACTTTATTCGTGACACGGATTTTACCGCCAAGGTGCATCAAGAACGTTCTGTCTGAAACGTTTAGCACATCAAATTTGTTGAGACTTTTGAGCTCTTTTACAAGTGCATCGCCGTGGTTCGAATCGCGAACCTTAACGGTTATATCGCGGATGATGAAATTGCCGTCGAATCCAGCGATGTCGACTGCTCCAATGTCAGCGCCCACTTTGCCGATTAATGAAGTGACTAGTCCAAGGCTGCCCGGTTCGTTTGGAATTTTGATTCGCAAAGTCATTGTGTAACTTGCGCTGGGCCTGACCTGGTTCTTTTCAGATTCTTTTTTTGCGTCGGCGGGTTTGCTTGTACTTGTCATTGTGTCTCTCGCGTTTGTTATGGGCGTCGTCAATACAGCCTTCGCTCCGCATTCTGTCTGCGTTTTGCGTCGCGCGGTGTTGACAACAGCTTTCCGACTTCCCTATTCGGGATGTGTTAAGCTGGACTTCTGTTAAAGATAACGCTTGCGCCACAAGAAATGCGCGTGCGACGGTAATTTTTAATGGAGAAAAACGAGTTTAAGAACGGGTTCAGTGTGATTGTGATCACACATTCTGAGGCTCGATTATTGGCATTTTGAGGAGAATAAAATGAGTTCGAACGACAAGGAACTTATTGGCAACTACGAAGTGACTAAAGCTGGTGTAGTTACACGGCGGGAAGTTTTACTGATGGGAGCGATGGCGGCAGCTTCAGGCAGCCTGATTGCGGGTTCGCAAAACCCGGTCAAAGCCGCGGATGCACCGGCCGCACCAGCTGGTGCATACAAAGCACGTGATTTCAAGACGTTGGCTGCCGGAATGACCGGACTCAGTGCGTCCCAAGTCACTCAACACTTGAAGTTGTACGAAGGCTACGTGGCTAAATCCAACGCGATACACGAGTCGTTGAAAACGGTGGAGCTTACTTCGGCTAATGCAACTTACTCTGCGGTAAGAGAGTTGTTGATCGAGCAAAGTTTTGCTCACAACGGCGTCGTTTATCACGAGTACTATTTCAACAATCTCGGTGGCAAAGGTGGCGAACCTACCGGCAGTTTCAAATCAGCGATTGAAGAGCGCTGGGGCTCTACCGGCAAATTCATGGATTTCCTGAAAGCAGCCGGCAAGAGTGCAAGAGGCTGGGTGATTGTAGGCTTCAACACTCGCGCAGGATATGTCGATGCTTATGCGCTTGATACACATAACATCGCATCGCCGGCGAACATAGTACCGCTCGTGGTGCTCGACGTTTACGAACATGCTTACATGATCGACTACGGAACAGACAGAGCGAAGTACCTTGAAGCCTTCATCAACAACATGTCCTGGGATGCAGTGGAGAAGCGCTTAAACATCGCATCCAAACATCATTCTGGTGCCGATTCGACTCTCTAAGTCGATTTGCCACTACCTTGAAATTGCAAGAGCGACTGAAAAGCAGTCGCTCTTTTTTCGGGTGGAATAAGTTGAAATGTTCCACATAGTGTCATTCCGCATACCCTTAGTGCCACTCGATGGAACATTGTCTGGTCAAAGCAAACAAAGAAAAGGAGACCTCCCAATCCGCAGGGAGCTCTCCTTTTCTTGTTTAGGAACTTAGGTCCTAATCCAGGTCTTTTACTTGTCGTCAGCCTTCTTGTTTTCGAAACCCTTGAGCGGGGTGAAGTCGAGGTGACCGTTATCTAGTTTGTCTTTCAACGTTGGCTTGTCGTTCCAGTGAGGGAATTCCTCGATTCTTGGTTTCGGATGGAAGGGAGAGAAACCGCCATCTGGTGGATGGTGGAATGGCTTGCTGATGAATGGGAATTCCGTAACGCTGCGAGTTGCTTGATCGCCGAGCGACTTCATCACATCTTCAGCTTTTCTGTTTATGATTTCGCCGTCTTTGAGAACTACGCTGCCATCATTTTGTGTTTCGACTGCTCGGAGAGTTGCTTCACCAGTCTTAGGATTGACCGAAACTGCGGTGTTGCCTTTCTCTCCGTAGAGAAGAACGTTACCTTTGGAGTCCATGGAGAGTTCAACACCGCCAAACTTCTCGTTGCGGTTGAGTTGGTCGTTGACTTCCTTTACCATTTTGCCGAGTTTCTCAGGATCATTTCCGAGCGCTTTGACGGCTTCTTTGAATTTGCCCATGTCTCCATCGATGATTGCGTTTTGCAATGCTACTTGAGCTTTGCGATCACCTTCCGGAACCAGTCCGCTGATTCCTTTTTCGAGTGCTTCCTTGGCTTCCTTGCGATCTTGATCGGTGACAGGCATTTTGATTTTGCTGATTTCGCCGATTGCCATTCCGCCTTTCTGGAGTTGCTCCAGAGCGCCGGTTTTGTCGATTTGTTTCTGTCCGTCGTGGATTGTGTTGGCGCCATTTTTTGCCATATTTTCCATTTCTTTGCCGAGTTGTCCGGATGCTTCACCACCGGCTCCGAGTTTGCCAGCTGCTTTACTAAGTTCGCTTCCGAGTTTTGCGGCACCTTCAGTGGTGTTGGCATCGATTGAATTGGACGGTTTGCCATTGCCTGCGGCTTCCTTCATCATGTCTTGAATCGAATTAGAAAGATTGGTTTTTGCATCACTGGTGGTATCAGCTTGCTTAGCTACGTTTTTGGCGTCGGACTTGTTTTCTACTTGTTTGGCTGTTGCTTCGCTCATGGGAATCTCCTTGGAAATAGAATCTGGTTAATGCTTAATTTCGGTGGCGGCTGGGCTTGTTCGATTTCGTTTCGTTTCTCACCTTCCGCAATTACTATGCAACTTCCAGCGAATAGAACCAATGTGCGATAATGCAAAACCGTTTGCGTTTAAGCGCAAAAGGCTTGAAAGTAGGTACTATGCGGCGTTTTCCTTTGACTCACTGGCGCAACTTCCTGTCCTTGGGGCTGGTTTTAACCTCATTTGGGGCTGCCAACGCCTGTGACATACACGCCCTACGCCACGGGGGCACGCCGGACGGTCAGGGCACAGGCGATTGGCCCCAGGCTAGCCCGCCTGTCAACGATTCCAAGTACGCGCCTGACCGTAACGTAGAACTACAGGACCTGGTGCTCGACGTTACCCCCGACTTCGATAAGCGCACGGTTAGCGGTGTGATGACCGTTCGGTTTAAGCCAGTAGGCAAATCTATAAAGGAGATCAAACTCGACGCAGTGGATCTGGCTGTGTCCGAGGTCAACTCCAGTGCGCCTGTCGCAAACTACAACAATGACGATAAAGAGATCGTCGTCACTTTTGTGGATCAAATTCCTATTGGAAAAGAAACCAGTCTCACGATTCGCTATTCGGCGAAACCTATATATGGACTTTATTTTCGATCCCCTTCAAACGGCTTTGCCGAAGCGGATGAACACATGTTTTCGCAAGGCGAGATGATTGAGGCGCGGCACTGGTTTCCTTGTTTCGATCATCCGAACTCCAAATTCACATCAGAAATCACATGCCATGTACCTGATGGAATGACCGTTTTGTCCAACGGCAAAGAAGTTTCCAGAAAAAAAGATCCTGATGGGAAAACGGCATTCCACTGGATTCAAGACAAGCCTCACGTCAACTACCTGATCACTCTTGTGGCAGGTAAATTCAGAAAAGTAGAGGATAAGTACAACGATGTTCCACTATCACTCTATGTGCCACCATCTGATTTCAACGAGGCTGCATCAGCGTTTGCGCCGACTAAGGCGGCAATGGAGTTTTTCGAGAAAGAAATTGGCGTTCCCTATCCGTGGGCCCAGTACGGCCAGGTTGTTGTTCACGATTATCATTATGGGGGTATGGAGAACACGACTCTAACTACCCTGAGCGAGGCTGCTCTCTATCCTAAAGACTCAGAGAATTGTTATTCGCATGGCGGTATGTTCGATTCGAACTATAGTTATGTCAGCGAAGCAATTGTAAGTCATGAGCTGGCCCATCAGTGGTTCGGCGATCTGGTCACGTGCAAAGACTGGAGCCACGTCTGGCTTAACGAAGGCTTTGCCACGTACTACTCAGCTTTGTTCGCCGGTCATAAAAACGGCCACGATGACATGCTTTACGCCATGTATCAGAACCAGCAGATGGTCATCAACACTAAAGATGATCGTCCAATTTTCTACCGTCGATTCAAAGAGCCAGTCGAACAATTCTCAATGAACAGAGCGTACGCCAAAGCATCGTGGGTGGTGCACATGATCCGTGCACAGCTGGGTGAAGAGCTGTTCCGGCGCTGTATTAAAACCTACGTTGAGAGGTATCAGTATAAAACTGTTGGAACTGAAAATTTAAACAGCGTGTTGGAAGAACTCTCCGGTCGATCTTTCGACAGATTTTTCGACCAATGGATTTACGGCGCAAGCATCCCAGATTTGAATGTCACCTATGAGTGGGATGAAAAAGAAAAAGTGGCGAAGATCTCGGTGAGCCAACAGCAGAAGACTGGTGAGCAGCGCGCTAAGATGCAATTTCCGCTCAGCGTTCGTTTTAAATCGAAATCGGGGACGGTCGATCGAACTTTTGATGTAACTCAATTGGATGAGGATTTTTACGTTCACCTGGATCAGTCACCAGATATAGTGCGCATTGATCCGGAACTCTGTCTGCTTGCGAAAATCAACTTTAAACCACCAGCAAAAATGCTTTATTCGCAACTGGTAGACAAAGACGATATGGTCGGTAGAATGCTTGCTGCTAGCGCTCTTGGTGACAAGTCCGATGACGAGTCGATTGCTAAACTCAAGCATTGTTTAAACAATGATCCGTTTTTCGCCGTTCGAGTCCAGGCATCTGAAGCTCTTCGAAAGATTCACACCGATGAATCTCTGGATGCGCTCATCTCTGGGATCAATCAGCCCGATGCGCGGGCGCGGGTATATGTGGTCAAAGATATTGGTAAGTTTATTCAACCTAAAGCGATGAATGCCCTGTTGGGTTTGTTAGGGACGGAGAAGAACTCCGCAGTAGTAAGCAGTGCGATATTTTCGATTGGCATGTACAACAAACCAGAAGTAAAAGAAGTGTTGCTCAAGTTTTTGAACAGCGATTCGTACAAGAGTCGATTGGCGGGCGCGGCTGTATACGCAATGCGCGCTCAGAGCGATTTGAGCTACGTCCAGCCGATTGAGGAGATGCTTACGAAAAAGCGGGATCAACTGTCAATCGTCACAATTATCACTGCACTGGATGCGGTGGCGTATCTTTCTAAGACGGAGAAGAACCGTGAGAGTGCCCGTAATTTTATTTCCGAATATTTGAACGACAAAAAGGTATCCATTCAATGCGGTGCTATTCGTGCTCTGGGGACTCTGGAGGATCCAGCATCCATCAAAGTTTTAGAAACATTCTCCAATGCGTCTAAGACCAGTCCCCAACAGTCGAGTGCTCAATATGCAATTGAGAATATTCGATCGAATAATCGTCCATTCGATAATTTGCACGAGTTGCGAGAACAGATTTCGGATTTGCAGAAGAAGCAACGAGAGATTCGGAAAGAACTGGACGATGCCAAAAAGCTTACAAAGGCGAAGACTGATGGGGTGAAGAGTAAGATGGAACCTGTCGACGCAGTATCGAAGACATCGAAGGTAGATTCCGGGAAAAAGGATTTCGCAAAAGGACGCGGTTCGAAATAGCGTAGGGAAGTAGCAGCCTGGGCGCTTACAAAGCGTCCCTACAGCGTCCCTACAGCGGACATACAAAGCGGGTCGTACAGATCGGCCATACAAGCACAATTTAGCTCCTCGTCCAGAATCTTTGGAGTTCGATGATATCGAGTGGTTAGAAGGTTGATGGTTTGATTTCGTTTGCGATAAAGCGTTTGTCGCCGACTGCTACCATATCCAGTTCCAGCAACATGCGCTTCATCTTGTTCACCTCGGCGAGTAGTTGATCGAGCATCACGCTGCGTGCGGTTAATGTCGCGATTGTTAGACTCTTCTTTTGAGAGGCGCTGGCAGTTATTACGTCCAATTGCTTTTTAGAATTTTTGTCGTTGAATGCCGGGATGTTCGAATCGGCAATCCATCGCTCGATCATTTGATCTATTCGTTTTTTCGAAGTGGAACCGTCTTGCGGGACCTGGTTTAAATACGTCCAAACCGAGTTTGGATACTCAATTTCAGGATTGGTAGGATAATTGAAAACTTTGGCGAGCATATTCGGTTCCTCTTCAGAATCTCGTTTTTTTCCATTAATCTGTTTAAACGTATACATCGAAGCGATTGATGGAACCAAACCCGCGGGAATACCTACTATTCCCGCAGGGATGTTATAAACTGGATGTTTGTAGGGTGGTATGAATAGAGCTCCAGTCACCGCCCATAGTATCCCGTTGCTAATGAACGCAAAGGCGTTTGTCCGTGCCAAAGCTTTGTCTCTATCGTTTTTGAATGTGCTGAGCAATTCGTTGTAGACCTGCCTTTCGGCTTCAATCTCGGCTACTGTGAAATCAATTTCAAGGCTCGCTTTTTGAACGATCATGCGAGCGGCAAGAGTTTCATCGAGCAAGTCTTGTTTAACAGATAAGCTTTCAATGGTTTGTTCGCTTCCAAGTTTGGAGGCCCGATCGCGAAGTGTTGAAATTCTTTCGAGCACAGGACTCAAGCCTATGTTCTCACTGAGTTGCATGCTGTTGGCTGACAGACCTGTCGCTGTCAAACTCACTCCAGTTTTAAGAATTTGTGTTGGGAACTCTAGAGAGTTTGCGCCTTGATTATTCACGTTCCCAGCTTTTGTCTGTGCCAGGAAGCGGCGCTGTCCTTTTGATTTGCCGGTCGTGCTGTTTGCATTTGGATCCAATGCAGTGCGACTCATGAGAAAGTTTGTACCAACTCCACCTGAATCAGCACTCGCTGGAAGCCCGATAAATGCAATAAGAGCACCAAGTAACAATCCATTTATTTGTTTGACTTTCATATGTTTTTTTCGCAGACAGAATTGGTGTTTTTAAACCTAAACAAAGCACTATCGGAGTGTTGGTTCCTTTACGTCACTGCCTTTTGTATTGCTCGAAATGACTTGCTTCTCAAATCTGGCAGCCATGGCAAGCTCCAGCAACATTCGTTTCATTTTCCAAACTTCGGCTTGAAGCTGCTCGAGCATCACACATCTGGCCGTCAGTGTACTGATTGACAAACCCTTCCGTTGAGCGATACTTGCGGTAATAACATCCAATTGCTGTTTTGAATTTCTGTCAGTAAAACCTGGTATGTTTGCGTCCGAAATCCACCGATCGATCATTTGATCTAACCGTTTTTTCGATGCTGGATCTGATGCCGGCACCTGATGGAGGTAGTTCCAAACACATGAGGGATACTCAATTTCTGGATTAGTCGGATAGTTGAATAGTTTCGCCAACATATTTGGCTCCACTTCTGAGGTTCTTTTTTTGCCGTTGATCTGTTTAAACGTATACATCGATGCTATAGAAGGCACTAAGCCCGCTGGTATTCCGACAATGCCCGAAGGGATTGCGAACTTTGCATACTTGTAACTGGGTATGGCGAGAGCTTCTGTAACCGCCCAGAGCGCGCCATTGCTGATGAAGCTGATAGCGTTGGTGCGCGCGATGGCCTTGTCACGATCGCCGGTGAATGTGTTCAAAATCTCCTGATACACCTGAATCTCTGCATCCATTTCCGCTACGGCGAAATCGATTTCCAAATCCGTGCGTTGAACTAGCATTGCGATTTTATCGGTTACGTCATACAACTCCTGCCTGGCAGCCAAACTCTCAACGCTTTGTTGGTCACCAAATGCAGTGATTCGCGAACGCAGTTGCTGACTGCGTTCCAATAGAGGCGTGATCCCAATCGTATCGGCCAGTTGCTGGCTGTTTGCGCTCAGTTCTGGGGAGTTCAGATTAATTCCGGATTTTAGGATCTGGGTTGGAAAATCGGTGGTGTTTGCCGTTGCCTCTCGCGGTGTCGCCGCTGCAACTGAAACTGGGTTTGCTTGCGTTGATCCTTTGGGAGTTGGGTCCTTTGCTTCAGACGCTTGCATGACTGAGAGAAAGACGATTGCCAGAATTAGCTGTGATGGTTTCATTTACTTCTCGCCCGGTTGCCTGGAGAGTCAATCTAACCACCGATGAGGTTGTAAAAGGTTCAACAAAACCGTTCCGGATATAAAGAACTCATCAAGATGTTAGGACCACTGGTTTTGGCAGGTCAAAATAAGGCGGCGCATGGGGACGCATGACGTCTCTACCTCCAGCGATTCACTATGTGAACAGCATTGTCGAGACGCACAACCATTTTAAATCTGCATCGCTCAGTCGATTTTGAGTCGGTAGCCGACACCCGGTTCTGTTATGAGGTAGCGTGGATGGGCTGAGTCTGCTTCCAATTTGCGCCTGAGTTGGGCCATGAAAACCCGCACGTAGTGACTTTCATCACCATAGCTTTCCCCCCAGGTCTTTCTAAGCAGTTGATTGTGAGTGACAACTTTTCCTGCGTTTTGAACCATGGCGACAAGCAATCGATATTCGATTGGTGTCAGGTGCTTTTCCTTTTCGTCAACGAAAACCTGTCTGTTCAACAAATCGACTTTGATATTACCGACGGTGAATTTTGAATCTTTAGTTTCAGGAGAAAAGCGGGCGGCGTTCCTCAGAGCCACTCTAATGCGTGCAAGAAGCTCCGCTACACTGAAGGGTTTCGTAAGATAATCGTCGGCTCCTGCATCCAGTGCATCGACTTTGTCCTTATCATTTCCGCGGGCTGAAAGTACTATGATTGGAGTTGTCGACCACTCGCGAATCTGTTTTGTCACTTCGAGTCCTTCAATGTCGGGTAGACCGAGGTCTAAAATAATGAGATCCGGTTGCTGGAATGCGACTGTCTGTAGACCGTCATGTCCAGTAAGCGCTTCGTGGAAAACATAGTCGTGCTCAGTCAGAGCCAGTTTTAAGAATCTCCGAATTGGAGCTTCATCTTCAATTACTAAAATCGCCGGGAGGTCTTTCATCTTCTACTCCGTTAAACGTTTTGGATCGAGAATAGGTGCGGAGTCGTCAATGGGTAGCGTGAAGCGAAACAGCGCACCACCACCGTAATTTGCTTCCACCCAGATCTTGCCTCCGTGAGCTTCGATAATTCCGTTGCAAATAGCCAGACCTAGTCCGGCTCCAAACGTAGATTTTTCATCTTCGCGAAAAAACTTTTGAAAAATCAGTTGTCTGTTTTCTTTGGGAATCCCTGGTCCGTGATCTCCGACCGATATTTCCAAAGCGGCGCTGTCCTGTCTTGCCGATATCTGGATTGGTGATCCATCGGGCGTGTATTTGATTGCATTTTCCAATAAATTGACCAGCACTTGCTGAATCAATATCGGATCTACTGGTACCAATGGCGGTTCTTCCGGGATGTCTATTTTTATATCTCGCCCCACGAGTTTGTCATCCATGCTGCTCAATGCGGCGCCAATGATGTCATCGACGGGATGCCATTCCTTCTTAACTGTCAGGGTTCCCGACTGCAGGCGAGTCATGTCCAGCAGGTTAGTCACCAGACGATTCAATCTTACGGATTCATCGTAAATCTCCTGTGCGCGTTCTCTGCATCCTGCTAAATCGAGAGTGTCGGGCGCTTCTATAATGCTGCTAGCCGCACCGGTGATGGTGGCTAGCGGAGTTCTCAAGTCGTGCGAGACGGAACTCAAAAGAGAGCTGCGTAGCTGTTCTGTTTTCATTTGCACGTGCGCCTGTTCGTTCTCTTGCGACAGAGACGCTCGCTCACACGCCTGAGCGAGCTGGTTTGAAAAGGTTTGAAGCAGTTGCATCTGCTCTGGTCTAAAAAGTTTTTCGGTCGTATTCGGTTTGATACCAATTACGCCGATCATGCGATTTGTTCCTTCGAGCGGGAGATACAAAGAACCTGCGCCCGGCAATGTGTTGGTTCCAAATCCCGCCATCTGCCTGTTGTGAAACACCCATTGTGCGACTGCGATATCCGGTTGATCCAGAGAATGAGTTCCAACACCGGTCAAAATGTTAGTTAACTGACTTTGCGCGTCCGGGGTGAAAATGGCGACTTGACTGTCGAAGACTTCGCCGATGTGTTTCAATCCCACGTGCAACAATTCTATTGGATCATCAATGGATGCAAGCTCTCGGCTCATCGAGTAAAGAGCCGCCGTTCTTCTTTCGCGCAGCCCTGCTGAGTAAGCTTGCATTTTTACTCGCGCAGTCAACGTGCTGATTAGAAGAGCTGCCGTGAGCATGGTGGCAAAAGTCAGCAAATATTCACTGTCTGAAACTGCGAAAGTAAGGTACGGAGGAACGAAACAAAAGTCGAAAGCGGCTACGCTGAGCACACTTGCGACAATCGAAGGACCGCGGCCGTAGCGGACAGACACCAGCAATACTCCGAGTAGATAAATCATAACCAGGTTTATCGCAGATAAAAAATGCATCAGCAGGAAAGCAAGACCGGTTGAGCAGGCGACAACAAGTGCAGCCATCCAATAGCTGGAGTTTGAGGACTGTCGCCGCCATGTAAATGAGGTAGCAGGTGCAGGACCGCCATCTTCGCCTGTGATAACGTAAACATCAATGGCCCCGCTTTTCCGGATCACGTCGTCAACGATCGACCCTCGAATTATTTCTTTCCATCGAGGCAGTGCTGGTTTGCCGATGACGATTTTGCTGGCGTTGAATTGCTGGGCGCAACCAATAATTTCCTCGGCTATATTTTCTCCAGTCAGTTCGACGACCTGTCCTCCGAGTTGTTCAGCCAGTTTCAACGTTTGGATTACACGGGCTTTGTCTGCATCTGGCAAGGGGGCTCGTGATGGATCTTCGACATAGGCGACTAACCAATCAGCTCTTAATGCGCTCGCCATACGCTTTGCACCGCGAATCAGTTTTATCGATAGTGGGCTGGGACTAATGCATACCATTATTCGATCGGTTGCCGGCCATACGGACCCAATTCGATGCTGCTCCCGATAACGCTCCATTTGTGCGTCTACACGTTGTGCCACGAACAAAAGTGCAATTTCACGCAAAGCAATTAAGTTTCCCTTTCGGAAAAAATGTTCGAGTGCGGTGACAGCTTGCGATTGGATGTAGACTTTTCCATCTTTTAGTCGTTGCAGCAGTTCATCGACCGGCAAATCGACGAGCTCAATTTCAAAAGCCTTTTCCACGAATGAATCGGGGACACGTTCGCGCACTTCTACGCGGGTAATCTGCGCGACTCTGTCATTGAGTGTTTCGATGTGTTGGGTGTTTAACGTAGTGAAAACATCGATGCCGTTAGCCAGCAATTCTTGAATGTCTTGCCAGCGTTTTTCATGTCGCGAGCCGGGAGCGTTGGTATGCGCCGCTTCATCTACCAGGATGATTTGTGGTTTGCGCAAAAGAGCTGCATCGAGATCGAACTCCTTAAGATCATTACCTCGATATTTCAGCTTGCGAGTTGGGAGTTGCTCCAGTCCATCGAGAAGCTCTTGTGTGGCGCTTCTCCCGTGAGTTTCAATTACACCTGCAACTACGTCGATATTTTCAGCGCGAAGTTTGCGCGCGGCTTCCAACATGGCGTACGTCTTTCCCACGCCCGGCGCATACCCGAAAAAAATCTTCAGACGCCCGGGGGTACTTTGACTTTGCTCTTCTTTGAGGAGCGCAAGAAACGAATCTGGATTTCTGCGGGTATCTTGCATGTTACTCCGGACTGGTGGCAGTCTTCTCCGTTGCGTGCATCGTTTTATCGAGTGCGATGTTGAGTTTTAAAACATTCACGCGTGCCTCTCCAAGGCAGCCAAATTGTTTTGCTTGAATTTCTTTCGATACGAGTTCAGAAACTGCGTTTTCCGATAGTCCTCGAATCTTGGCAATGCGCTTGCTCTGATAAAGAGCGGAGGACACGCTGATGTCGGGGTCCAAACCGCTGCCTGAGGAGGTGACCAGGTCAACTGGTATGGAACCGCTGCTGATACCATCTGAATCGAGAGCCTTAATGCGCTCCTCCACATTTTTCTTGAGGGTCGGGTTTAACGGACCAAGGTTAGAACCTGAGGACGCGGCGGCATTGTACGCCGGTGACGTTGCCGACAATCGTCCCCAAAAATACTTAGGATCGGAGAACTCCTGACCTAGTAATCCTGAACCAACAATCTTGCCGGTTGTTTTGTCCGCTATCAGACTGCCGTTTGCTTGCGATGGAAATGCAACCTGGGCAACTGCGGTGATTGCCAGTGGATAGATGACTCCTGTAACTAGAGTCAGCACCAGGTAAATGAGTATTGATTGTTTTATGGTTTCGCGCATAGGAACTCTATTATTTAAACGAGATGTAGATACACAAGACAAATGTCGACGAGCTTGATTCCGATAAACGGAGCGATCAGTCCGCCCAGCCCATAAACGACCAGGTTGTTGCGAAGCAGTACTGCGGCTCCCACTGGACGATAGCTGACGCCACGCAAAGCAAGAGGTAATAGCATCAGAATGATGATTGCGTTGAAAATCACTGCAGACAAAATTGCGCTTTCCGGGCTGGCTAGTTGCATGACGTTTAGCTTATTCAGGACCGGATAAGTGGTGGCGAATGCCGCAGGGATGATCGCGAAGTATTTGGCAACATCATTGGCGATACTGAATGTGGTGAGTGCGCCACGAGTCATCAACAACTGTTTGCCAATTTCAACAATCTCGATCAGTTTTGTGGGATTGGAATCGAGGTCGACCATATTTCCGGCTTCCTTGGCGGCCTGGGTGCCGGTGTTCATTGCCACAGCGACGTCGGCCTGAGCAAGCGCAGGCGCATCGTTGGTTCCGTCGCCCGTCATCGCAACGAGCCGTCCGTTGGATTGGGCTTCGCGAATCAACTTCAACTTATCTTCCGGCGTTGCTTGCGCTAGAAAATCATCGACTCCCGCTTCGGCTGCGATTGCCGCTGCGGTGAGCGGGTTGTCTCCGGTGATCATGATCGTTTTAATTCCCATGGCTCGCAATTCGGAAAAACGATCTTTGATGCCGCCTTTGACGATGTCTTTTAGTTTTATTACACCGAGCACTCGCGCGCCCTCTGCGACCACCAGTGGCGTGGCACCAGCGCGAGCTATTTCCTCTACAGCAGTTCGAACATCCTGAGGAAGTTTAGATCCGTTTTGTTCAACGTACGTTTCAATTGTCTCGCATGCCCCTTTGCGAATTTCTTTACCATTGAAATCTACGCCGCTCATGCGGGTTTGGGCGGTGAAGGGTACGAAGGTTGCGTGGAGCGACAGCAGGTTGCGCTCTCGCATCTGAAATTTTTCTTTGGCAAGCACCACTATGCTCCGACCTTCCGGTGTCTCATCAGCAAGTGATGAAAGCTGAGCTGCGTCCGCCAGATCTCGTTCCGATATACCAGGGGCAGGAACAAATTCTGTGGCTTGTCGGTTGCCCAATGTTATCGTTCCGGTTTTATCAAGCAGGAGAACATCAACGTCGCCGGCTGCTTCTACCGCTCTGCCGGACATTGCGATCACATTTGCTTTGATTAAACGGTCCATTCCTGCAATTCCGATTGCAGACAACAATCCGCCTATGGTAGTTGGAATCAGACATACGAGCAGTGCGATCAATACCGTCAAGCTAATCACTTGACCCTTTCCGGCTGAAGCAACGCTGTAAGCGGAGTAGGGATATAGAGTTACGGTGACGAGCAGGAATACTATCGTCAGGGCAGCCAGCAAGATGTTCAGTGCGATTTCGTTGGGTGTTTTTTGCCGTTTTGCTCCTTCTACCATTGCAATCATTCGATCGAGAAATGTCTCGCCTGGATTTGCCGAAATACGAACCACCAACCAGTCGGAAAGAACTTTGGTACCGCCCGTGACGGCGCTGCGATCTCCGCCGCTTTCGCGAATTACCGGAGCGCTCTCTCCCGTGATTGCGCTCTCGTCTACCGACGCTACACCTTCGATTACCTCACCGTCACAGGGAATCACGTCACCTGCTTCGACTAGAACGATGTCGCCTTTTCGTAAGTTGTTGCCGGGTACGAGATCAAATTTCGAACCATACTTAGGTTCAACCATTTTCTTTGAGGAAACTTCTTGCCGCGCTTGTTTTAGCGATTGAGCCTGGGCTTTGCCTCGGCCCTCAGCCATCGCTTCCGAGAAATTGGCGAAGACGACTGTGACCATAACCACACTGAAATCGAAAAAATGAAACCGCTGGGGGCATCCGCCTGACCGTTGAGACTGAGAAAAAACAGAATAGCGGTGAATACACTTCCGAGTTCGACTACAAACATAACCGGATTGCGAATCTGTATGCGCGGATCGAGCTTGCGAAACGCGTCTATTGCTGCTTGTTTTACTATCGGCGGATCAAATAATGGTTTCGCCTTAGTGGTGCTCATTTGATACCGTTGTCTCCGTTTGAACCATAAGTCATAATCAATTGTTCTACTATCGGACCCAGACCCAGAGCAGGAACAAACGTCAATGCTCCGAAGATCATTACTACGCCGATAAGGAGTGTGATGAAGAGCCAGTTGTGGGTTGGCATTGTGCCCAGACTTTCCGGACTTTTTTTCTTGTGAGCAAGAGATCCGGCCATCGCTAAAACAGGTATGGCGAGCCAGTATCGAGCCATGAACATCGCACAACCAAGCGCGTAGTTGTAGAACGGTGTGTTGGCGCTGAGACCTGCAAACGCGCTTCCGTTGTTGTTGCCGGCAGACGAGAGTGCGTAGAGAACCTCACTGAATCCATGCGGTCCCGGATTGAATATTCCTACGCGTCCGGCTTCCGTTGACACACCAATCGCAGTACCAATTAACACGATAGCTGCCGGGAAGAGTATGACGAGTGACGCCATCTTTACTTCATACGCTTCGATCTTTTTACCTAGATATTCAGGCGTGCGTCCGACCATCAAGCCGGCTATGAAAACAGTAATAATGGCGAAGACAAGCATGCCGTAAAGACCGGAACCAACACCGCCGAAGATTACTTCGCCAAGTTGCATCAACAGCATAGGGATCAATCCGCCGATCGGATTGAACGAATCGTGCATTGCATTAACAGATCCGTTGGATGCTGCTGTCGTTGCAGTTGCCCAGAGGGCTGAATTCGCTATTCCGAAACGTACTTCCTTACCCTCCATGTTTCCGCCGGGTTGCATGGGAGTTGAAGCTGTGTCTACAATTTTCGTTGCTACATCGTTGTTGATCTGAGTTTCCGAGCCGTAGCACAGTCCGAGCCCAGCAACGAAAATAATCATCATTGCAGCAAAAATTGCCCAGCCCTGCCTCGTGTCATTAACCATTTTGCCGAACGTGTGGCATAACGCGGCAGAGATAATAAGGATAGACAGGCACTCGACAAGGTTAGTCAGAGGCGTAGGATTTTCAAAAGGATGGCACGAGTTGACGTTGAAGAAACCACCACCATTGGTGCCTAGCTGTTTGATTGCAATTTGCGATGCGGCTGGTCCCAGAGCAATTAACGTAGGCGCAGTTTTGCTGGCGTCTGCACTCTGTGCGGTGGTACCCACAATCTCGTTGGTCTGTGCCGGAGTGGCGGTCTCGATGTTTTGATACGGAGTATAGCTGACGTATGGATTCAGAGTTTGAACGACACCCTGCGAGACGATGAAAATGCTCACTACCGCCGACAGTGGCATCAGTATATAAAGGACACTCTTCACCAGGTCAGACCAGAAGTTTCCAATCCATTTACTCTCTTGTCTGCTGAGCGCTCTGATAAACGCGATCACAACAGCAATTCCGCACGCCGCGGAAACAAAGTTTTGAACCGTTAGCGCGATCATCTGACTCAGATAAGAGAGCGTCACTTCTCCTGAGTAACTTTGCCAGTTGGTGTTGCTGACGAAGCTGATCGCTGTGTTAAAAGCCGAGTCCGCTGACGGTGCAGCCAGTCGTTGTGGATTGAGTGGTAGCAGGTTCTGCAAACGCTGCACTGCATAGACAAAAACAAGCCCGACGACGTTAAACATGATCATCGCCAGAGTGTATTGCTGCCAGCTCATCTCGGCCGTCGGATCGATTCTGACCAATTTAAAAATTGTGTTTTCAATCGGAGCCAAAACCGGCGTTAAGAAGTTGCGCTCGCCTTGAAAAACTTTCGCCATGAAGTGTCCTAATGGCACCGAAAGCACAACTAAGAGAACCAGATAAATTGTCAGTTGAAAAATGCCATCGCCCGTCATGCAAATATCTCCGGCTTGAGTAGTGCGACCAGGAGATAAATCATCAGAAGCGAGGCTACGATTGCAGCCATCACAAGAATAATTGACATGTTGCCCGCCTTTCGAATCTACGGCGACGAGAGTCTTTCGCAGAGGTTTAGCAACTGAAAAGCCGATGCTATTAAAATGACGAAAAATACTGCTGCGACAAAGTCATCCATAGTTCAATCCTCCAAGCCATATTGAAACTCGGATGAGGTCAGCGTAACGTCAAGATCTTCAGACTCGGTATAAAGATTCTGCAAAGATTCCGGCGGAAGTCGATCGACGATAAATTCTTTGCACTTTCTTGATACCGCAGCGCCAAACCTTTATTCATTACTGACACGATTCGGGCGTAAATGGTAGGCGAGACCTGTGAGATTGCCTTATGCAGATTTTCTATTTCTTACTCGGATATCTCATTTTTGCATGGTTAGTCGGGCGCATCCTCAATGCGATACTCGAGAGACTGCTTGAAGAGCGACCCGAGCCAGACTCCAGTAGCTATAGTGAACTTCGGGCGGCAGCGGCTGAGAGTAAGGTTGTGAAACCTCAGGTTGTCACACCTCTTTCTGTTCGGCGTACCCGCGTGAAACTAGCGCGCACGGATACGCAATAGACAAAATATTAGGGTCCTCTATTTATCGATCGAACGGCAGCGGTTTATTTTCTACCGGCGTTTGACTGTTTTTCAGCAGTTCTTTGTACTTAATGTTATTCCTGCCGTTTCGAGCGCTGTCTTCGAGAATGGGCTTCCAAAGCGTACCTCCGAGTGCACCAGCGCCACTCATTCCGGGCTTCGAGAAGAGGTTGGCGTTCAAATTATTCCAACCGGTTTTCGAAAATGGCAGATTGCGCATAAGCGGTGTGCTGTCGCCCTGGTGAATTGCCCCTGGTCGCAACATGAATGCCGCGGCTACAGTTTGACCTGGCGTGCCGACCAGGAACGACGTTGCATATCTCAGCGCTGCCGGAGCGTTGGGGTCCAGGATTGTCGGGAAGTGAGCTTCGCGAACCGCTTCGGATAGCGTGTAGGGCTGACCCGTTTGCGGATTGTCCTGTTGCATGTAGTCCCAAGTTTTTACGATCGAATTATAGGTGCCGGCGATCGTACCGCCAGCTAACAAGGAGGTGTTCCAGTTTGACCGTGCCACCGCTGCCGGTGCCGGCACTCCAAAATAACTTGGAACGCCCGGTAAGCTATGGACATTAGATTGTGCCAGTACTGCTTCTTGAATCTTCGTTCTCTTGCCGATTCCGCTCATCACTTCATCGATGATTTTGTCGGTAAACAAGCCGGCACGTTCGCTTGTGGGCACGTGTGACAACAGCCGATCCAATCCCGGTCCATCGAGAACTCTGTTGCCCGAAGCCGCGAGATCGGTGAGCTTAGTCGCTCCGTTTGCCACTCCAGCGGCCTGCAGTTCTGCAACACGAGGAAACTGCTCGGACATGCCTTTCTTCAGTTGTGCGAGTAATTGTTCTGCTTCACCTACATTTTTCACGCCTAATTTTTCTACAGCTTCTGCCAGTCGGTGACTATCAGCTGTCCAGCCTTGTTTGCTCAGGGCGTCTGAAACGAGTGCTGAGTTCTTCGACGATCCTGCGTTGCTCAAAAATTCTTCGAGTACTTTCTTGTCCTGTTCTATCAGCTTAGCGATATCATCTACGGTGGCTATCTTGCCATTCGTAGATTTGCCCAACGACTCGGCGACTTTTACGCTGTCGAAACCGCTCGCGGCTCGTACGTCCTGGGCTACTGATTTCGCCACTGTCGCCAATCTCGAATTGGTCAAATTAGCTTGTTCGATAAGCTTCAATCCGGCTTCCGATGTCAGCTTCGTTGTTCTTGGAACGTTAGCGAAGATGGTAGCTTCAGTCGTGTATCCGCTGCTCTTCAGCAGGTCAGCCATTTTGCCGGTAGTGTTGTAGCCCTGCAACGATAGCCATTCGGCGCTGCCTACTTTATCAAATTGCTGAAGTGCTGTGACTCCTCGTCCGGGACGACCAGTGAGCATACTTCCCTGACCGAGGACTCGTCCGCCTAATTCAGCGGCTGCAAGCGAGCCCACAACATGCACAGCTGTGTCTGACCACTTTTCGTCTAGTCCGGAGATTGCATTGTAGCCATAGTGTCTGACGAGGGGAGCACCAATTGCGGCGGTACCAATCCCGGCAGCCCTGGTTAGAGGCGCGACGCTCTTCTCAGCGCCCGGAAGTACGCGTCCGACCATGCCTTCGAGGGCGGCTTGTACCTTAGGACTGCGCGATAAAGCGAGTACACCCGTAGTGAAACCAACAACTCCGATATCGGCGAGCATGCTGTCCGTCCCGGTGAAGGGTTTGAGTTCCTTCTTCATGCGTTCGACGGTATACTCATCAACCAGTTTGTACATGTTGTACTTCTCAGGATTGTTGATCATCTCGCAGATGCCGCCAAACAGCGATGCAACCTCGGGATCCTGACGTGCTTGTTTTTCGTCCAGCGGGTCGAATCCGAGAATTTCTTTTGTTTTCTCGCGGGTTTCTTTTGCCATTTCGAATGCACGTTCCGGCTTGAACCCAGTTGTCTTGCCGAACTCCGCAGTCACCTGTCTTCCATCGTTTTTAAACTCAGTACCCATGTAGAGTACGGTCAACATTTTTCTTGTTTGGATCGGAAGCGTATCTGCTGCCTGGTTCTTTCCGTCTGTAGCCAGCATGTCAGAGACTCTCAGAAATTCAGCGCGAACTTGCGGGTCGTCATACAAAGCAATGTCGGCCTTTAATTGTTTTGCCTCTTCTCGGAGCAAATCGATTGGCAGTTTGTCAGCGCTTTCCTTGGCCCAGAGCGCATAATCTTGAGCGTCTTTATATTGCTTGTTTTGAAACAAAAATCCTGCAGTGCGCATTTTTGAATTTGCTTGGTTGGTCATCACTACGAGATCGCCTATCACAGCCTGGTGCAGACGCATCCGGAGATCATTATCGAGAGGTTTGTCTCCAATAAAAGGTTGGTTGTCGGGACCCTGCTCAATCATCTTTCCTTCTTTCAAGGATTTCAGAATGATTGGAATGTACTTTTTCGCATCCTTGATTTCTTCTGCATTGAGCATAGATTCCGATCGCCGAATAATTTCGATTTGTGCGTCAATCGCCCAATCGTAGACGACCGCCATCTGGAGAGGCATTTTTGCAATCCTCTCGAGTTCGTCCTCGGAGGCATTAGCTAATTCCGGGTGTTTGGATTTCGGTAACAACGGATGCTCCGCCGTTCTCAGTGGGGCGAATTGAATCCTTATATTTCCAGCGACAGGCGGTTGCTCCTCGGGAGCTCTGCGAGTGTTATCGTCGCGTGGTGGCGCATCTGGTGCTTTTCGAGGTTCGACCCCGCCACCGACCGCGGGCACTTCCGGTTTGCGCTCTTCGCCACCGCCGGGGGTTGGTTTATCTTGCACCGGCTTTTTGTCGGCTGGAGGTGCCACAGGTTTATTTGCATCGGCCGGCTTTTGCTGCGGTTCTCCTGCTACCTCGCCATTCCGCGGTGCGGGGAGCACTTCTACTTTGGGAGGTTCTTTCCCAGCCGCCGGAATTACGTCAGGTGGCTGCTTATCATCCTTTCCTGCTGGTGGTGTGAAGTCTTCGTTTAATTCATCTAGGAATGCCGATGCGCAGTTATTTGCAAGTTCGTTCTGAGAATGTTCGGTCGAATCGACTGCAATTCTTGGATTACCCATCTATGTGATCTCCATCGCCATGCCGCAGCGTATGTGCCGTTTACTAGACAGTAGTAAGTATTTTTGGACAGCCTGTTTTCTTCAGGTTTGGATATTATTGTGTGAAGCTGTGAACTTCTTGTACCGATATTGCGGAAAAGTACGTGGTGCAAATGCACACTTGACCGTCGTTTTGAAATTTCGAACTTTGGAAACACCGTTGGAAGCGCGATTTATTTTGGGGCAGTCTTAATTCTCAAAATGCCGCTTTTGATACTTTCCAATCGCATTACTATTGCGTGCTGGTTCGGTAGACGTTTCCAATCGTTTGGTCCGGCACCACATGAAAGCAAAGTGCGCGCACAACGAGTACAGCTTCTGTTCAAAAGCAAAGAGCCGAACTTGTTCAGTTCGGCTCTTGTGATGACCTTGGTCTACTGTAATCGCCTATTTCTTGTTGGGGTCGATTACCAGGTGCAGTTCAATTTTGTTAGGAGCGGCTGCTGGTGACTGTTGCTCGAAGCTGGCGAGTTGAACTTCATCCGGTTCTTTGCTCTTGCGCGCAGTGACGTTTACTTTTCTCGAGAAAAATACTTCCGATCGGTTGACCAATTCTCTGTATTTTTCAGGAGTCATTTCAGCGGCTCTGAATGGGCTATCCGGAACTTTGGCCATAGCGATCGAGATTGGTGCGGAGTCGCTTTCCAGAGGGTAGGCATAAACGAAGATTTTTTCGCTTGAAGCTTTTGATGAAGGGTTTGCTGCGGTGAAATCGAATTTGCATCCTTCGCCGCCGACTTCGATGGTTTGTCCAGCCTTAACGAATGGGTTGGTTTGAAACTCGTTAGGATAAAGCTGAGTGAGTTGCTCTCCGTCGTAATTGAAGATCATCAAGTTGCAGTCTTTGTTGGCAGCGACGTTGACTTGAAGTCTTTCTCCATCTTTGAAGTGAGGCTTGTCGCCTTTCTTGTTCAACCAGGCGCTGACAATTTGCTCGCCATTGTTGACCACAATAGTTTTGGTATTAGATGTGGTGTGCTTGACGGCAACGACATCAGGAGTTTTAGCCGGAGTTGTTTTTGCAATCGGCTGAGATTTCACGGACTTCACTGTTGCAGTCTTAACTTGCAACGGCGTGTTAGTCGACTTTTGAATTACGGTCGGCGTACCCTTCGACGGAGGAGGAGCAATAGTGACCGCTCGGTGGTTAGGGGTTACGGACTTGGTCGGAACGCTCGGTTCGCTAAACAGTCCCTTACCGAAGGTATGACTGCCGGTAGTCATCGAAACCGGCTTCAAATTGCCGGGCTTCGTACCTTTGTTTTCAGCAGTCGTCGCCTTACCACCAGTAGGTTTGGAGACTGGCGCCAGCGACTTGATAATGATGCCTCTGTTCTTGCCGATGTTCTTCGTATCGGCTTTAGTGGGTTCCTTCGGCTCTAGTGAGGCGTCCGGTGCGCCAGTCGGAAGCGCTTTGGCGTCGTCCGCCTTGACTTTCCCGTCCGCCTTAGCGGTGTCGTCCGCGAATGCCGGAGCTGCTATGCAGGTTGCCACCAACAATGTTGATAGCAGTAGGTTAGCCCCTTTGTTCATGATTCTCGCCTCTCTTACTCAATTCATAGTGGTCGCAAGTCGCCCTTTGGATAGATTACGGACGCTGCAAAACTTTTAGGCGGGATTCCAAAAAGATTTTTAGCTTTTCGGAGGACCGGATTGCGGTGCCGTAATTTCTTGATGTAAGACTTCGCCGGGATTGTGTTTGACCAATCTATTTATTCTATCAAGCAACTTCGTTGGAGAAAGCGGGAGCTGATATGTTTCGGCGTCGCCTTGTTCGTTTTCGTTTACCGGCGGGATATCCTTTTTTAGGGCGAGGATGTGGAAAGTTCCGCCAGGAGTGTTGTTGACTATGATTGCCTGGTTTCCGACGCTTTCGATCACCGCATTCGAACTGGCATCTCGTTTTGCCGAGATCGCCGTCTGGTGCGGCGCTGGAAAGACCTGTAATGCCATTGTATCGTCAATATAGTAAACGTAGATATAACATTCAGATTTAGGCGTAATGGTCATTTTTAGAGCATCGCCGTAGTTATATTCCTTGGGTGGTTTGCCAAACGAAACCGTGAGCATAAAATTTTGCTGCGTCGAAAACGCCCATTTGCCCTCGTATTGGAAGGCGAAAACGGCCATTGTGATAATTCCGCAGACTAAGAACGCCATGATTGCCGGGATTAAGTTAAGCAAGCTAGGACCCTCCGAGTTAGACGTCTCGGAAACTCCAAGCGCCATCAAGGAATCAACGGATAGCGCCATGCGAATGGAAGTGGCAGGAACGTTTAGAACCGGGATAGTGGCTGTATCTCCGCAGTGAATCGCCACGACTGACTCGCCATCGAACAATGCCGTTCCGGAGTCTCCGGGTGCCAGAGCCAGATCGTGCAGCAAGTGAAACCTGTCGTTTCTCGACATATGACCCAGGAAATTCCCGATTTGAGCCAATGGAGAGAGTGACGTCGTATAAACGCCCAGGTGGATAGGGTATCTAATCGCGGACAGCGTCTGCTGTTGGTCGACTTCCTTCTCGTAGATAATTGGCAGAGAGCGAGCGCTGGACTCAGGTTCGATCAGATCTACCGTCAGCGCGGCGACGTCAAATTTGACAACGTCGACCTTCTTCTGGGGATCTTCGTGTTTCGAATAACTAGGATGAAGCTTTATCTCTTTTATTACGTATCGATTTCCGGAGGCAGGAAATTTGACTGTAAGGCTTCCAGGCGATCGCACGAACTGGTCGACCACGTGACCGCAGGTAATCAATGTATTAGGGGCGGCGATCCAGGCTTGTCCCAAGACCTCGTCCCTGTCGCCTTTCGCGATCACAATGTGGGCGAGGGCGCCGCCGAAAATGTCCGGGTCGCGCGGTAGGCGTAGTTTATGGCTGCTCGTAGCGGGCACTTGGAATCCTTGCTAGGCTATCAATCACTTACCATGTTATCGCAGCTCGTCGTGTCTCCAAAATTGGGCCCTATAAAAAGCTGGTATTTCTGCTAAATTCTCTTTAGATGAGCGAACAAATCGTCAAACCTATATCTGACAAAAAGAACGGGAAAGTGCTTTTCCTGATTCTTTCGTTTTTGTGGTTGCCGGTTTCGTTTCTCCTGCCATATTCATTTACCCACCATATGGCTACGACCGATTATGTGGGCGATAGACCAGGACGCAGCAAATACACCGACGCGCCTGCTCAGTGGCGCGTGGAAGAGGCGAGTAACGAGGCTGTGCGGTCCGGCTTGGTCGGCGTCTGCGTAGCGCTGGCAATCTTTGCGATGTGGCGCCTTGACCGTGTGGTGAGTAAGGACCGCTCCGACATAAAAGGGACCTGGATGATAGTGATGCTGGGTGCATTCGCTATGCTTTTGTGGACTGTTTGGACATGCGCTGGACATCTAATGATACGAGCCAGTGACGAGATAAACACCACGCCTGCCAATTTGCCTGGGCTCGAGACCGAGTAGAGACAGGTCCGAGAAGTCCAGTGGCGTGACACAAAGTGTATGCCGACGGACTGCATGGTGTTCTTATCAGAATGACAGAAACTACCGGGCTGGGAACTGCTGCGGCTGAGAATTGTGACTAACGGCTGGGCAATTATCGTTCTGAGCAAAGAAATCCGATATTATAGATAGCCGTTCTTCTATCTGCGTCACACGCACAGGTCTTGTGCTTTCTACGAAACCCAAGCTTGAAGAGATTCTCGCTGTTGCTCCCGAGTGGCAGTCTACTTTTGACCGCCTGCAAAAAGAAGCTAACGCAGACGGGAAATCTCGTGTCATCACGCCTCTGGAGCTGTTTCAAAGCATTGGCGCGAAGGCAATTTATACGAAGTTGAAAATGTTGGGTTCGCAAACCGACGGTTTCATCACCATTCTTCGCGACTTTTACTATCAGCCGCTCCTGGCTAAGATGCTGGAGAGCAATCAAAACCTGCGTCGGTTCTGGTTTCAGCGCAGGGTGGCTAATGACGATCAGAAGCACCAGGCTGTTTCACTATCGGTAGAACTGTCTCAAAAGCTCGAACAAGCGCTGTTGAAACAATTGAAGATGGGACAAGAGGACGGCTTTAAGGTCTTGCTGCCTGCCTACGCACAACGTTCGGTTCACAACGCAGTTGTTGACTATGTGAGAAACGAGTGGCAGTGGGAAAAGGACACACTCCAGGATATCAATCTGGATCCGGAACAAGTCGATCCGCGAGCCAATGTAGCCGATGACAATAAATATTCTCCAGAAAATCAAGCACTCTCAGGTGAGCAAGTCGGGCAGTTGAACCAACTTCGCGAGCGTTTGGCTAAAATGCTCAACGATAAAGGGTTTCAACAAGAGCCACTGGTCGTGGTTGATTGCATGTTCGGCATGGGGCTGACTCCGCAGTCGAAAGTCGGAGTTGAGATGACTATGCGGGAATGCTGCGATGTTCTAGACATCAAAGGCGAAACGCAAGCGCGAAAAATAGCTCGCTGTCAGGTCCTCCTCGATAAAGGGTTGGACATGATCCGCGATATGATTCGCTCAAATATGCCAGGCGTAGCACTTTCGTGGCAGGCAGATATAAACGTGAATTCCGCCTCTCGGCGCGAACTCAATCACCACCTAGGTTTAACCGAAGGCGAAGTCGACAGACTGATTGTCGGACGCCAGTATTACAGCATGTCCGAGCTGGTCGATAGACGAGTTCTGCAAGCGAGCAAGTTGAACGAAATCGCTGAACGCGGGGCTGTAGCAGCTTTCGTTCCTGTTGATTTAAACGCCGCCACTCGTCGAGACCTGGTCGATATCCTGGGTTGCGACAAAGATGTTGCGAAGAAACTAGTCGACCTTCGTCCATTTTCCAGTATCAACGACCTTCTTGAAAGGAAGCTGATCGACAAGAAGGAACTGGAAAAGCTGATAAACAACGGTGCCGTGCTGAAAGCGGTCGAGAAAGAAGGCGAACGAATCAATTTGAACGTTGCCGATGCCCAGCAGTTAAGGCAATTGGGACTATCAGAAGACTCGACAGCACGCTTCCTGCGAGCTCGTCCGTTCCTGACATGGAACGAACTAGAGGATTTTCTATGCGTGGACGCCGAACTTTTCAGAATGATTAGAGAAAAATCCTGTTTAACAATTTCCCCGCACTAATTTTCGACCGACGGTCGTAGTTACTTTTGTGAACGGACGGGAAAGCCCACCGGCGTTAAGAAAGGTGAGAGTCATGAGTAATCGAGTTGAATTTAGCCCCGAGGTAGTCAGACTAGCTCAGGCGCGAGCCAGTGAAAGCGGCTCAAAGCTATCGGACGAATTGGCGCGCATCGCCGTCGAAGAAGTGATCATGAATGCCGATCCGGAACTCGATCTTATGATGGAACCGGACAACGCCCTCAGTTCAATTGATTCCGTGGTGTCTGCCATTGGTGCCAATGATGTAGTCGTCAACGCCAGGCATATAGATGTACGCGCGATTGATGAGGACGGTTATGTTTCATTGTCAAAAGCACTTGTAGGTACACCTGCCCTGACGAATGGAACTCTGGTTGTTTCTCTCAGTGGCACACTCTCTGGAGAAGTGGTCTCTCATATCAAGGCTGGCAGCTGGCTTAATTCTGAAGGTCGGTTTGGTGATGATGAACCGGTTCGCATTCAAGCTGAAGCCGCAAATGGCTTCGATGCGGTTGCCACCATATCCGGTATCTGTCAAAACGCGCAAAGCAATACGGACAAATCGCTGAATAGAGCACCTGAAGCCAGCGAGCTGCAGCAGTTTTTGAGAGAACCATCATCGTTTATCACTGCTCGTCAAAAGCAGTTGGTCACTGCACTGTGCATGCTCAGTGAAATGCGCGATCTTGCTCGTGACGTTAAGACCGATCTTTCCAGAGGCACCGTTAATCGTATGCTTCGCGCCGAAGCCAATTGGAACCGCCGCACGGAAGAGATGGTCGACAAACTTTCTCCGAAGTTCAAATCATTGACTCGTGATGAATTGAAGAAGCATGTCACGATCACAGGTGAAGAACTTGGCGGTCAGCCGGAAGCACCGGCATTCAGGAAGGCTCTGTTGAAGCGTGTTTCCTCCGACGAAATTTCAAGACGGTTGGGTGGAAGTGCTGCTATCAAAGTGAAGAGCATTTACGATCAAATCGTCGCTGGGAAAACCTCGACTGATGCAGTGAAACAAGTTGTGAAAAATAACGCAGCCGTCGACATCGCACAAGCGATCAAGACATCGCGTGGACGCGTGGAAAGTTTTATCGCCGCTTCCGTGGAAGAAATTGGGCAAGCGTTCCAATCACTGGCGTTGCAACCGTCTTATGCGACCCACAGTTCGAAAGACGAAGGTCTTGATGCCATCAACGAAGCGCTGTTGTTGCTCGAAGCCGGTGATATCGCTGAGAGCGTGCAAGCGGTCGAGAAGGAATTGATCGAGGGCTAGACCTCAGACGTGGAAGTAGCGGCAGGGCGCCTCGCGAGGCGCCCCTACGATTAAGCGTCGGGGAGTTGCGGCTTGATGTTCAAGTTGATAGAGCAGCAAGAGGAGTAGCGGCAGGGCGCCTGCAAGGCGCCCCTACGATTAAGCGTCGGGAAGTGGCGGCTTGAAGTTCAAGTTGATAGAGCAGCAAGAGGAGTAGCGGCAGGGCGCCTGCAAGGCGCCCCTACGATTATGCGTTGGGGAGTTGCGGCTTGATGTTCAAGTTGATTGAGCAGCAGGAGGAGCGTGGGATCGAAGGCGCCCCACACGATTAGCGTCGGGGAGTTGGGTCGTGAAGTTTAAGTTGATTGAGCAGCAAGAGGAGCAGCAGTAGGCGCCTGCAAGGCGCCCCTACGAAGCGTCGGGGAGTGGCGGCGAAGTTCAAGCGATAGAGGCAGCAAGAGGAGTAGGGCAGGGCGTGCTGATTGTGTCGGGAAGTTGCGGCGTGCAGTTTAAGTTGATATGGCGTCGTGGTTGAAGCGTCGGAGGAGCGTGATGAGGTGATACCGCTGATGGTGAGTCGGTGTCATCCAATTTGCTGAGTGGAGCGGACTCGTGGAAGGGCTTACTAGGCGTTTAATTGTAGGGGCGCCTTGCAGGCGCCCGTGCCGCTAGCAACAAATTCGTGCAGGCATTTGCCAAGTGGGTTATCCTTAAATGTGCAGGGCTGAAACAGGACGATGCCAGGGGTTAGCATTTGTTATTGAATCCTGATTCAATAGCCTTAAAAGCCATGCGCTCCGAAAGGAGTTTCAGAGCGCACGAGAATGGTGGAAAGAAGCGTACCTAAGGAATAAAGGAAACTTATGAAATTGACGACCTTGAGTCGGGCTCTTTGCAGTTTAGTAGTTTTGATGTCATGTATCACTCTTCCGCCCGTCGGCGCAGCTCCTGAGGGACGCGACGGCATAATTCTTGATGCCATGCACAAAGAATTGGATCGGTCATTCGACAAGCTCAAGAAAGCTGGCGAAGCGCCGGTTTACTACCTGGGCTATCGAGTCTATGACATTGACTCGCTCTATATATCTGCGGAGTACGGCGCTCTGACGCGCGATGTCGAACCCGATCATGATCGGGTGTTGAACGTCGATCTGCGCGTCGGTTCACCCAAGGTCGATAACACGCATAGAACCCGTGATTCAGATGTGTTCGGCTCGATCAGAGCGTCCAATAACTCCAGGCAATTCGTGCCGCTCGAGGACAATGAACTGGCGCTCCGCCAGGCAATCTGGCTGGAAACAGACGACGCTTTCAAGCAGGCCCAACAGTCATATGCCAGAGTGCAAGCCAACAAAGAGGTCAACGTCTCAGAGGAAGACAGTTCAGATGATTTCTCAACGGAGACTGCCCAAAAGTTCACTAGCGAGAAAAAGAAATTCGACGTCGATCAAGAAAAGTGGAAGGCTCTTGTCAAGCGACTTTCCGCGCTTTATAAAGACTATCCGGACATCTACGATTCCTCCGTCGTCTTTACTGCGAAACTGACAAGACGATATCTGGTCAACAATGAAGGTTCGACCATTGCTGATTCGAGAACAGATTTCCGCCTCTATACAATGGCTCAGGCTCGTGCCGAGGATGGAATGGACCTCTGGCTTTACGACGATGTTTCTGCCGTAAAACTCGATGAATTGCCGAGCGAAGAAAAACTGACGACGCTCATCAAAGGCGTTGCGGAAAATCTCGTTAAGTTGAGAACCGCACCTAAAGCCACTCCTTATGTCGGTCCTGCAATTTTGCGAAACCGCGCAGCCGGAGTATTTTTCCACGAAGTCTTCGGTCACCGCATGGAAGGTCACAGACAGAAGGACGAGAAGGAAGGCCGAACATTCACCAAACAAATGAACCAGAAAGTGATGCCTGAGTTCATCAGTGTTATAGATGATCCGACGATGCAAGAAATGGGCGGAATCCACCTCAACGGATTCTACGAATATGATGATGAGGGTGTTCCAGCGCAGAAAGTAACTCTGGTCGATAAAGGCACGCTCAAGTCATACCTGATGTCTCGCTCTCCTGTGGAAGGTTTTCCGAAATCAAACGGGCACGGTCGTTGCGATCCGAGAAACAATCCTGTTTCACGAATGGGCAATTTGATGATCAAATCAGAAAAAGCCGTTCCGTATGAAGAGCTGCATAAGATGCTGCTCGAGGAATTGAAGAAGCAGCACAAGGCTTACGGTCTAGTTTTCGATGATATCGCCGGTGGTTACACGATGACGTCCGCTCGGGCGGCGCAAGTTTACAGCTTGCAACCGCTAATCGTGACGAAGGTGTTTGCTGATGGCAGACCAGATGAGCTTGTTCGCGGAGTAAAAATTGTCGGCACACCGCTCACCGCGCTAGAGAAAATTATTTGCGCGGCTGACGATGATGGCACCTTCAATGGCATCTGTGGTGCTGAGTCAGGAAGTGTTCCGGTTTCTGCATCATCGCCCAGCCTGCTCGTGGGCGCGATTGAGGTGGAGTTGAAGGAAAAACGTTCTGACAAACCACCGATCTTGCCGCCTCCTTTGCACGATAAAGAAGGGGTGAAAAACTAGTGATTAAACCATCTAGAGAATCTGGTCCGTTCGACAAAATCCAATCACCCAGAGCCGAGGAAGCCGTTTTGCATCAAGAAAAAACATCGAAGGTTGGCAGGTCGGTATCCTCTCCGAAGACACTGTTGACACTCGCGCTTGTCAGCGCTGTTGCCTTGTCTGGTATGGCTAACCCCGCACTGGCAAAGGGAAAGAGCAAAGGAACTTCAGTCGAAGAAAGCATTGCGCGCGATACCACCGACAAGCGACCAAAAGTGATCAAGGAAGAGAACGGCAAAATCTATTTGTCGCCTGATGAAAATGACGTGCTCTTTTCGGCATTAACTGATGAGATGAAACGCTCAACAGATCGTTTAAAGCTGGGAACGCACGGTTTGCCATACTTCGTGCAATACAAAGTTTTGGAAACCGAGATGCTCTATCTAAGCGCAAGTTGTGGCGCGTTGACTTCGGACAGCACGAGCAAATATCGTCGACTCTACACCGACATCCGCGTAGGTGATTATGAGCTGGACAGCTCCAAGGAAGCGTCTTCGATTGGTTCGCTATTCGGTCGATTCTCTTCCGGTGGGAAAGAACTTCCTGTCGAAGACGACTATTCTGCGATTCGGCATGAGGTCTGGCTTGCCAGCGACAGTAATTACAAAGACGCAATCGAACAATTCGAATCCAAGAAAGCTCGACTGAAAAGTCGACCGGAAGCAGACAGACTTCCTGAGATGACGAAAGAGAAACCGGTTGTCTTCATCAAGCCGGCTCTGCATTTGAAAGCCGACAAGGAGAAATGGTCGAAGGTCACCAAAGATTTGTCGTCGATTTTTCTAAAATATCCTGAAATCGAAAATGCAGTCGTGCACTTCAGCGTGCAGGTTGCAAACGCATGGTTAGTCAACAATGAAGGGTTTAAACATCGTGACGGCCATGAACAGACACTACTGTCGGTGCTCGCAAAAATTCGCAGCAAAGATGGACAATCGTATAGCGATGTCGAGTTTGTCGCATGCGAAACTCCTGATGAAATGCCGGAGTACTCGGTTTTAGAAGCACGCGTCGCCAAGTTGGTAAAGCGTTTAAAACGAGTTGCCGATGCACCGCTCGTGACAAATTACAGCGGTCCGATGTTGTTCGAACCCGAGGCCTCATCATCACTCATGCATGGTAGTCTCACAAGACTGCTTGGTGGCGCACACGATGTTAGCGGCAGTTCGTACTACGCCGATCATCCAATGAAAAACAAATTGGGACAGCGGGTCGGTTCACGCATAGTCAATATCATTGATGATCCCTATGCCACTGAATTTAGAGGCAAGGAATTGTTCGGCAACTACGAAGTCGATGACGACGGCGTTCCTGCTGAAAAACTGACTTTGATAGAAAAAGGTGTGTTGAAAACATTGTGCTCCAGCCGCCGGCCTACAAGAGGGGTTCCGAAAAGCAACGGGCACTCTGGTGACGGTTCCGGAACCGTGAGCATTTTGTTTGTTTCGACAGAACCTTCCATGAATGCCAAGCAAATGAAGAAAAAGTTGATCGAGCTTGGTAAGGAACAGGGCTATGAGCATGTTTTCATCGTTAAATCCGTTGCTCGCCTGCCCACCTGGATGTTGAGCCTCGGTTCTTCGCTGTCCAGTATTTTTTCGAGCTTCGGCGGCGGTTTAACTCTTTATCCGACGGAGATTTATCGAGTTTCGGTTAAAAACGGCAAAGAAGAACTGGTGCGCGGTGCGACCATAGGTGTACAGCCTGACCACGTTTTGCGTGATCTGGTTGCGGGTGGAAATGATGAAACTGCGTCCTTGGTGGCTCAGGGACCGACTTCTGCCTCAAGCATAGTTACGCCATCCATCATTTTGCGGGACGTAGACATCAAAGAGCCGTCGAAGGAAACCGAAAAGTTGCCGATCGTTCCGAGTCCTGTGAAAGAACAGGCTCAGACGGTGGAATAGATACTTTGAGTCGTGGCTGAGTTCTTGCACGTGAAATAACTAGTCCTGGTACTGTAGAATCGCGATATGGTTAGCGAAACGCCCGTTTCTTACATTCAATGTCCTTCGTGCCTCAGACGCAATCACTCTGATATGCAGTTCTGCATATATTGTGGCGCCGGTGTCACTCCGGAGGCAGAACGGAAGCGCACCCTCAACCCATTGACCTGGCGCACGTGCGTTAGATGCGGTCAGACAGACGAGCTCAACCAGAATTTCTGTATTTTTTGCAGCGGCAAGATCGTTGTACCTGGCACCGAAAACCAGCAAAACTCAAATGCATTTCGAAAATTTAGCTGGGAATTGGAGCAAATCGACCACGCCAAAATGCCCGAAAAGCATGAGGAGCCTCGGGTTCAACAGCCGCCCGTGAAATATAAGGTCAAGCGCAATTCCGGCAACCGGAATCTTGGTGTGACTGTTTTTCTGGCGCTTTTGGGCGTCGCAGCAGGCGCGGGCTTGTCTTTTCTCGTCGGTCAAACCGGGCTGGAACGCGTTGTCCTGCAATCTACCACGTGGAAAAATAAGGACCTGGTCGTCTACACCACAGAGCCCAACGCTGATATCGCCATTCACGACGAAACCGAGCGCGTCCATATTCTTACCAAAGCCGATCCCGAGGGCGCTTTGAGCCTTTCCGATCTCACACCCGGCAAATATTTCATGACGATCACATCACCGAAAGGCGCTGCACTCGTCAAATTCCCGGTCGTAGAGAGCAGAACCACGGTGCTTGGTTTTCCTACTCGAATCACGCCGACAAAAGCTAAATAAGGGCAGTGCAAAAAATTTATGCGCTGTATTTTAAGCCCTGTATTAGCTCTCATTGTAGTGGGCATGTGAACTTTGTATACTTAGCGGGACGTGATGACAGCTTCCGAGTCTACTAAAGCCTGCCCGACCTGCGGACGAAATGTCCCGCATGACGCACGTTTTTGCGGATTTGACGGGACACTGTTGGTTCAGCCGCATAACGCGGAAGGACCGGATAAGATTTGTCCGAAGTGCCAGCGTGTCTTTCCTCCTTACGCCGTCTTTTGTCCGATTGAAGGCACTGCCTTGAATCAATCGACGGTCCCGAGCAATCGCCCGCAGATTCAGGTTTCGCCTGCCGATGGTCGACCGTATATGCAGACGACGCCGGCTGGAACCGACAAGGATGTCAATTTCGAGCGCCACGATACCGCTCTGATGGAAGACGTGAAGTTCGCCTCTTTGCACGATGCAAACGCGCAGCCGGTTCCGCAGCTCCATCCCAATCCGCAGGATCAAAATCAAATTGCCGCGCAGTCGAGTTCGACTTCGCAAGCGCCTGTGCAGCAAGCCCAGCCACAGCCTGCTGCGCAACAAGCCGATCCGTACACTGAAGCGCTCGTCGCCACCGGTGGTTACACAACCAGTTTGATCGGAAAAACGATCGACAACAAATACCTGATTCAATCGATGCTTGGAGAAGGAGGTATGGCGGTCGTTTACAAAGCGCACCATACGATCATGGAACGGACCGTTGTTATCAAAGTAATGCACGGTTGGTTGTTGTCCAATGAAAAATCAATCGAGCGTTTTCAGCGTGAGTGCAAGGTTACAGCGAAGCTGAGCCACCCCAACATCGTCACCGTATTTGATGTCGGCACCCTGGGTGGCAAGGCACCGTATCTGGTGATGGAGTTTATCAAAGGCGAGGCGCTGGCAGACAAGATCCACCGCCAGGGCGCATTGCCGTTTACCACAACTGCAAATATCATCATTCAGATGTGCCGCGGTCTGCAAGAAGCGCACAACTTTGGAGTCATTCACCGAGATTTGAAGCCCGATAACGTGCTGTTGCAAGACAAGTCGGATCGACCTGACTGGGTCAAGATTGTGGACTTCGGTATTTCGCATATCATCCACGAAAGTGGAAAGCGTCTAACCAAGACCGGCCGCATGGTCGGTACTCCCGAGTATATTGCGCCGGAGCAATTGAAAGATCGCCCGATGGACATGCGAACCGACCTGTACGCGCTCGGCATCATGATCTACGAGATGCTCACCGGACACGTTCCATTCGAAGGAGAGAGCGCCGAAGCCATCCTGATGAAGCACCTGATGGACGACCCGCCTCCGATGAGCAAGTACAAACCGGAATTCAAAGACGGTACTCCGTTCGATCATATCGTCACAAAACTGCTGAATAAAGAACCTGACGCCCGCTACCAGACCGCTACGGAACTTCGATTGGACGTGGAACAGGCGCAATCGCAAATTCTGTTTAAGCGTTCCTGACAATTAATCAAACAAATACGCTTTTATCTCTCTAAACAATCCATCGTACAATGTAGGCCTATGTGGCCCGGGAACCCGGAATCCCTCCCTTTGTCGAAGAGGTTGTTGTTGTGATTGCAAATCGCAAAACTCGCTGTCTGGCAGTCGCTCTCTCCGTTGGCATGATGTTGTCCAACAACATTGCGGCAATAAGTTTTGAATTGGGACCGACCGTGACCGACTTGCCCAAGGTCTATAAGCAGCTCGAGGCGGCAAGAAATAAGGGTAATAAGAAGGAGCTTGCCAATCTGCTTTACACAGTAGGCGATCTGGAGTCGCAGAAAGGTAATGCCGAGAAAGCTGAACAGCTGCTTCGCGAGTCGCTTACGATCGACGAACAAATCGGCACCAAGGTTCAGGATGTGGCCGGCGGAAAATTTTGTCCATCGGTCCACACGAGAATTGGTCTGGCAGCGATTTTGATCAAACTCGGACGTGCTGATGAAGCCCTCAAGATGTATGAAGAAGCCGCAGATGCTGCGAAGAAATACAATCTTCCCGAAGAAGAAATCACGATTAACAAGCAACTCGGCAGTGTTTATCTGAGCACGAAACAATTCGATCTTGCAAAGTCCACTTTGATGAAAGCAAAGGCAGCTGCTGAAGCCAGCCATTCGAATGAGAGTCTAATGGCGGTTCTTGCGGAACTAGCTTCGTTGTCCAGATACAATCGAAATTTTGAAGAAGCGCTTTCTTATCTCAAGCAAGCACAGGGTCTAATCACCGAGCAAAGCGACGAGCTTGATGAGGGGCGGGTTTTAACAGAACTTGGTCGAACCTACGCTGACATGGGTATTTACGAGAAGGCGATAGACTTCTACTCACAAGCTGCGAAAGTCTACGAAGGCGGTGCGGATCGCACAGCACAAGCCGAAGTTCTCATCTCGATGGCAGAACTTGATCTTGCTGAGCACAGAGCGGATCAAGCATTACCGAGATTGAAGCAAGCACTCGACTCATTGGACGGAGAAAATTCGCCCAAATTGGTTGCTCGCTGCCTCACTCGCATGGGCTCGGCGCAAGCCGATACCGGCAGTATCGAAGAAGCGCTCGCCAGTCACAAGAAGGCCGAAAAGCTGGCTAACAAATGCAAGAGCGCCGAGGAAGAATGTCTTGCGATAACGGAACAAGGCTACGATTATTTGATTGAAGGTAAAGCCGAAAAAGCACTGTCTGAATTTTTGCGCGCGCAAAAATATCTGGACAGGCACACGGGGTTGAAACAGACAGAGCGAGCCGACGTTCTTAAATATTGCGCAATGGGTTATCGAAACGTCGGTCAGTTTAAAACCGCGATTCAATATTATTTGCAAGCAGCCAAACTCTATAAAGCGTCTGGAAAGTCTCTTGAAGAGGCGCTTGCCATGGACAGTATCGCTGCCGCTTATCTCGACCAGGGGTCTTCGACTCTGTTCGAGAAGTATCACAACATGGCGAAGTCCGTTTTCGCAGCCGCTGGAAACAAGCCCGGCAGCAGGGCTGAGTCGCGTGCCCAGGCATCGCTCTCGTTTAACTACGGACAATATTGCGTCATGAAGAGCATGTACGCTGATGCGATCGAAGCTTATGAGCAATCACTCGGAACATCAAAGAATATCGGCGACACTCTGGCTCAATGTCAGGCTCTTCGTGGTTTGGGTATGACTTACTTGCTCTTGGGACAAGCGCAGAAGTCTAAGGACAATTATCAAGCCGCGTCGCAACTTGCCGAGAAGGCGTCCAGCCTGGAAAGCCAATGGGACTGTGCGGCTGGTCTGGGTAAAGCGTGTTTGAAACTAGGCGAAAGTAAGGAAGCGGAGAAGAATTTGCTGCGAGCAGTGTCGCTCGCAGACAAAGAAAGATCCGGTCTTTCTCGCGATAGTTTCAAAACCGCAGCGCTGGACTTGAGAGAAGATTGCTTCTTCGATCTGGTTGATCTTCTGATCGGAGAAAAGCGCTTCGATCAAGCACTGGAAGTTGCAGAGAAAGGCAGAGCCCGGGCCTTTCTCGATATGCTCGAAGGAAGAAAACAAACCGGTTTGCAAACTCGACAAGTCGCTTCGCTAGCGCCGGATCTCACGCCGGACATCGGATCAGATGACGGTGCCGTGAAAAAGGATGCGCCAATTCAGATTGCGATGGCGAATGTTCCGAGCGGCACATTCCGCGCCGTACAAGTCACTCCGAGAACTACCGCGACCGTGGAGGCCTCAGTAATTTCGACAGCTAATGCGAAGCCACCAAGTCTGGCGGAGATCAAGTCACTGGTTAAATCGTGCAATAGTTATGTTGTCGAATATCTGGTAATGCCGGAGAAAATTCTGGTGTGGATTGTCAATCCGGACGGCGAAATCGCTGACCTCAAGACCATTCCAGCAAAGATAGAAGACGTCAAAAATCTGATTCGTGACACGCACAAAGACATCACGACCGCGCCGAAAGGCATGGATGAATTACACAAATTGAATAAGCGACGACATGATAGTTTGCGTGCGTTGCACAAGCTGCTCGTTGAGCCAATTCAAGCACTTCTACCGAAGGATGAGAATCAGTGCGTCACGATCGTTCCACATGGTCCATTGTTTAGTGTTCCATTTGCTGCGCTTGTAACGCCGACAGGCAAGTATATGATCGAAGAGCACACACTTGCATACTTGCCTGCCATCGGGGTTTTAAGAGCGACTGAAGCTCTCGATCCTGATGCGAAGTCCGCGAAAAATTCGCTCCTCGCGTTTGGTAACCCGATTACCGAAATGAACAAATTCCTTGGAAAACTGCCGTACGCCGAGAAGGAAGTTAAGAAAGTTTCCGCGTTGTTTGATCCCGGCAGCACTGCGGTCGAAGTTCAAGGCGCAGCGACAAAATCAAAATTCAGAGAACTTGCACCGAAGTATAGCTACATTCACTTAGCTACCCACGGTTTGGTCAACCAGGATCAACCGATGGAATCGGCCGTGGTGCTCGCACCAGAATCCGGCGATGATGGACTGCTTACGGTGAAAGATATTCTCCAATTGCCGCAGCTTAAGGCTAAGATGATTGTTCTTTCCGCCTGCCAAACCGGTCAAGGTAAAATCACCGGGGATGGTGTCGTCGGATTGTCTCGTGCGTTCGTAATCGCAGGAACACCTTCTGTACTCGTAAGTCTCTGGTCGGTCGATGACGTGATGACCGAGTATCAGATGGAGACTTTGTATTATGAACTTCTGCGCGGCGCCAACAAAGCCTCCGCTCTGCGCAAAGCACAATTGAAGACAATCAACTTCCTCGAAAAGGGATTGTCATCATCGCGTGATGCCGAGGAGAAGAGCACTGCCGGCGGTGCCACCGGTGGCGACCGCGCCAACCCGAGATACTGGGCCGCGTTCCAACTCCTCGGTGAGTACAACTAACTAACCATCAATCTAAAAACTGTTTCTCTCAATCCACGGTGGGCTGCTTACGGTCTAATATGTGAGTGGTCGCAGCAGAGAGGAACGTCATGAGATGCAATTATCCGGCACGCGGACCTTACTCGCGTGTGTACAAAAAGGCTCTATTTGTGGTCTTGGGATTTGGATTGCTTGTGGCATTTCAGCGAGACTACGCTAAGCAAAACACCCATTCAGTTGAGCAGCCGGTCGGTTTTGTAGGGATTGCAGAGTACACTTTTAGGCACCCTGAAGTTCTGGTCGGTATTTGGTTCCGCAATTGAGCTGCATCGAGTGGCGGATTCGTTTAAGTCATCCGAAGAATAGATTGTATAGGCAATGTAGGAATTACTTACCGGCCAGCTTGACTGGATATACAACCGGCTTCGAAACGTAGGCGCGGATGCCGCCGAAGATACGGCAGTTGACTCCGGCGTAACCAGGGCTGTTGTTGGCGCCCATGTTGAAGATCTGCTGGGCGCGGATATAAGCATCAATTGGAACTTTGCGCAGGTATGGCAGTCTTCTGGCGATTTCTTCGGTCAGGATGATTACCTGGTTGTTGTCACCTTGTCTCAAGTTTGAGTTGCCGAAGTTATTGTTGAGTGTGAAGTCGCCAAGCGCTTGCCACGGACCTTTCTTGTAGACGGTACCTACCGAGTAAAACTGGTCGCCTTCCTGGAATTGGCTTAGCACTTCACGGAAGCGAATTTGTCCTACTACAGAACCGTAGACTACAGCGTGGTTGCCGACTTGCTTGGTCACTGTCAACGAAGGCAATAAGTCGTTGAAGAACGCATCCGAGAATTGATCGGGATTTGCGAACAGAGCGCGAGCGAGGAATCCACCAGTAACAGTGAGACCATCCTGGTTGTATAAATCATGTTCGACCTTTAAACAAACAGAGTGGAAATTTCTATCCAGCAATTGATACTTGGTGTACTGGTCTCTCAGGAAGAAATAGTTAGCCGAAACGCGAGTCTTTCTCGTGAGTGCCCAACCGAGAACGGTGTTAGGAAGGACGCGATAGACCATGTCCGTTCGGTTGTGATTTTTCGTCTGAAACACGTTTGTCTCAGCACGTAGTGAGTTGTCCACCACAGCGCTGAAGAACATTCTGCCCGGAAGGGCGTACAACATATTGGAATGGAACCCTTCGAATCTGTTGAAGGTTGGCGTGCGGCGTGGCAGGCTGACTGGCGTGAGATCGAACTCGCGATTATCTGGCGACGGCGATGTAGTCGCGTCGTTTGGCGAGCTTTGCGCAATATCTATCTGACGAAGTTGGCTGGTATCTCCGGCGGTGTCTGTCCTGGTTGATGCCGTATCTGGTGCACCACGGAGTTGAACTCCGCCGTCGGCTACATCGGTGGATGATGCGATTGCTTTGGCATCGTCTGTCAGATCGGTTGCAGGAGTTGTCGAAGGCGTTTCGGTTACCGCGATTGGTTTCAAATCAGGAGTGACATCAACTGCGGATTCGGTTTTCTCGATTGATCTAGATGAGGCACTATCAGCGGTGATTCGTTCCATTGGAACATCAACAGCTTTTTCTGTAGTCGCCGATTCACTCACTGGAGCTGCTGAGACAGTGTTTTCGCTTTTCGAAGCCGGAGTATTTTCAGAAACCGCAGTGCTTGCAGCTTCAGGTTTCGTCGCAGTAGGCTGTGAACCTTCGGCTGCGGTCTCCCATCCTTTGGAATCAGCTACTTTTGATTCAGCAATTTTTGTTACGGTTGAAAACTCCGCCGGATCGATTACCGGCTCTTGCGATTGAAGCAAGGCCACCGGAGTGGTTCCACTCGCCGTACCAATGGGTGCCGAAGCGATCATCCGTGGAGTATCGGCAGGGCTTGATGTCGTTTGTGCATTTGCACTCATCGCTAGAGTCAGCGACAACGCCACCGCCACTGGTGCAATCGATTTCAACTGAAAAGTCTGTGACTTCATGGTTTTTCTTATTCTTTAGTAAGTAGCGCCGAGTTGCCAACAGGAAAATGCCACATTCCATAGTCTGGGATTATAACGGAGTTCTTTATCCGTTCCTAGTGTATCTACGTGTCATATGTCTAATAACAGCGGCGACTTCGGGCGCTGGTGCTAACATGATGCGAACATTATTCGCAACATGGAAGCACAGGAAGGTACAGTTGAGCCAGCACTTAAGTCATCGCGATCCATCGATAAGAGTGGTTCTTCAGCCGAAAGACACCAATAGTCAAGGGTCTATTTTTGGCGGAATTATTTTGAGCTATATCGATTTGGCCGGCGCGGTCGAATGCGCCAAAACCACGCGCCAAAAGGTCGTTACCGTCGCCGTGAAAGAAGTGCAATTCAAAGCACCGGTATATACAGGTGAGGTAGTTAGCTTCTACAGCACCACTACTCGTGTCGGCACATCATCAATATCCGTGCACGTCGACGTCGAAGTTTTGCGCGGTCACGAAACTATCAACGTGACGGAGGCCGATCTCACGTTCGTTTGCGTGGACGCTGATGGAAAGCCAACTCCGATAATTCGGACTTAGCTGAAAATAAATTCGGAAAATAACTCAACGTTCCGAAAAATTTTGGTTGAAACTTTCGAGCAGCCAAGCGTTAGCAGTCCAACCCTTCGATTGCTCTGCCGTGGTGCTTCAACTGGGTAGTGGTGGACACTGTAGTCGCTTCTTTCATCAGCCAGTCGGGCGCGCGCCTGCCGGTCAAGACGAGAACCGTGTTCTCTTGTCGCAGCGCGAATGCTTCTCGCACTGCGTCCCAGTCAATGAGACCAACACGGGCAACATCGAGGAGTTCGTCACCAATGACGATATCATCCTTGCGTTTCAGCCCTTCGATGATATGACCAAGACCCTCCTTGGCAGCCACCTTGTCCTCCGGAAGGATACCGTTTGGTGCGCTGTAAAAGCGAAAGGTGCCGTTTGGTCCGCTTCCTAATCTGTTGACGCCGGTGTAGTTGACAATCAGTTGACCAAATCCGTCTTCCTTGTGGTTGGCAAGTACTCGCAATGCTTTGCCTTCACTCGAGTTTTCTTCGAGCTTGTCGAAAAAAGTAATCGACACATTTTTACCGATGGACAGTGCTCTCATAATCACGCCGAAGGTCGCGGTTGTCTTTCCGTTGGCGGTGCCGAGATACAAACGAATTTTCTCGCGCGTTTCCGTCTCGGAAGCGTCCTTCTTCAAAGCGGATGAGGAGTCCGTTTTGGTCATACAAATATAACCTCAGTGAGCCAACAAGACCTATAGTCGGCAGACGCAATCAGAATGATTGCTGCAAAGACTAATCAATGATAATCATACCGCCTGTAATGGACTCTTTGAAACCGATTTCGGAATACTAAAATTCAAATTCAATATCGTCAGTTTTTCTGGATGTCAGGCGACGATGCCTGGGCTAGATCAGGGTTCTGTTTTTTTCAATCGCACAGCAAGTTCAGGATCGTCATTAGCGGATAAGTCGGTAATTGGACGAATCTCGTAAATGGTGTCACTTAGATGTCGAAAACGGAAATCTTTGTCCAGTCGTTTTGCCGCCTCGGTCTCGTCAGACTGCCAGCCATCGTACCGCCAGAGTTTCGGATCAGTATCGATGAAGACACGCTTTTTATTGTCCAAATAATTTTGAATTACACCAACGATTTTATCGTTGCCGGGCCACCCCGAACCGCAACCGATGACTTTCCAGTTGCCCGCGCCCATTCCGCTCCAATAGTTGACTGCGACGGTCATATCGCTTGCCATAATCACGGAGTTCTCGCGGGGAATATTTTCTAACCGCTGTTTGTAGTTTAACCAGTTTTGGTGGCATATCAGATTCGAAGGTCTGGATGGAATTAGAAACAAAAAGGTGTCCAGTATTCCGACGCCGATGAGAAGAACAGCTCCAGTAGCGAATCCTAAACGTTTGCGCTTTTGCGCTTGTCCACGAGGAATTTTTTCTCCGAGGCGATCGAACAAATGGATCATGTAGATTGCCACCAGTGGTGCGATCGCCGGTAGCCCGGTCAGCGAATAACGACCATGTAAAACCATGCTGTAATGCGAGATGAGAGCCAGATTGGCGACTATGCCAAGTATTCCCAGCAATAGTACGGGTGACATTCGAGCTGTGATCCACTGCCACCAGGCTGCGAACGGCACTAACAAAAATGCAATCGGTGAGGTGAGAAAGAACCATCGAAAAAGCATCGCGAGATTTTCGAGAGATATAGGGTGTCTTTGCGCTTCGCTCGCAGTTCCGGCCCAAGATCTCAACCAATGGAAGCGATAGCGATCCATGTCGGACAAAAACCATACGGCAAAAGGTCCCAGCGCGCAGACGGTAAAGACAAGACCGGCTGCCAGAATCAGTTGAACAGTTCGAGAGTCAAACTTCCAGCCGTAGACAAATGGTGCCAGTGCCAACCATACGCCAAACAATCCGACACCTTCGCGCACGTTGACACCGAGACCAAGAAGCGCAGCACCAGCCATTATATGGTGGACGCTTCGAGCACGCAGCCCGCGAATGTGGATGGTAATCGCGACACAAAATATTAGAACCGATGGAATCTCCGTCATCACTTGACCGCTCATCAGTATGAAAAACGGTGACAGCGCAACTAGCAGCGCCGCTATTGTCGCGGCTCTTGCGGAATGCGTAACCTCTCGGGCAAGTACCCACATTGAAATAATCGCCAGTGGTGCCTCGAAGATAACCATATATTTGAACAACAGATACGCGTCTTGAGCTTGCAGTCCAAAGAATGTGCTCGAAGCTAGATAAGCGATTCTGTTGATGTAAATAAACAAAATTCGACCGAGAAGCAACGTGGATGGAAACCATCCCTTAACCGCGTAAACGGTATAGTCGAGCGAATCCCATTCACCTGAAAAAGGATCTTGAAAATAGAGAGCAAGGAGCAGTGACAAAGTAGCAGGAGCAATCCAGTATGGCCAGAGCGACCAGAATGATTTGCCCTTCGTTTTCATCGTTGCTTCGAATCCTTAGTTGCCGCCCGGTTCATGCGTCGTACTCGCAAGGCGCTTCGCAGGCGCTCGTGCAGCTACCAGTAAAATTGATCTATCTAATTCGCGTTTGAGCCAATCTACCATCGAAAAATTCTCTAGTCTCCTGCTTCGGGTTAAGGTGACTGAGTTTGATTTGCGAGTCAGGCACGCCCTTTTCGACTAACTTCTTTCTCAGAATTTCATAACTTCCCGGCTCGATTATGCGCACCTCGGCTGGGTCCAAACGGAATGATTTGCGTTTTTCCGCGTACTCAACGTTGCACAATGCGAGCTGCCGGTCGAATGATTTCGCCAGACCGTTTAATGAATCATGGCTTGGATAGCCAGTTTGAGTGGTTGGCTCGAACCACAGACTGTAATGCGGCAATGGACGGAATTCAGGAACGACGGTGAAAAATCTCGCAGATAGCGAGCTTTCCGTTAGTGCCATTCTCATCGACTCGGTTACTTGCAATTCGGTAACTTTCTCTCCGGAGAATGAGAAAATATTGCCGCCCTTGTACTGAAATTCCAACAACGGTGTGCGGTTATGGAATCCTGTTACTTTGACGACATCGTTTATGTTATATCGATAAAGCCCGGACGAGGTCGAGAAGAGGATATAGTAATTGGCTCCAACTGTCAGTTCATCCGCGAGAAGGACAGTAGGATTCGCTGATTGAATTTCAGCTTCGGGAATAAACTCATAGAAGTGTGATCGTACTGCCAGCATCTGCTCTTCCGGCGACAGGAAGACGGTTCCACGTCCTTCGCTGGCACCATATGTAATATCGCAAATCGGTACCGAACCCAGTTGGTCTGCAAGATCTGAGAGATAGAATTTTGCTGCCGCTTTTGTCCAACAGGATACCGCGCGCAGCTCCGGCCAGACTCGTTCGAGTCGGCACTGATCCGTGTCAAGCAAGTATTCCAACGTCTTTGCCTGCTTCCGATCGATGGTAATCAAATTGGCCATCTTATCGAAAATAGATTTTGGCAACGCTTCAGGTGGCGTCAATGTGCCATCGTAGAGGTCCTTAACCAGATTTCGTCCGTACTGTTGCAATCGACGGGCTAGAACTGCAATGGTGCTTGGATTGAGAGTGTAAATCGAAGTGACGGGATTAGCCATTGCGGCTCTGAGGATGCAGTAGTACCTGGTCTCGTAATCCTTGATGGTAAATACTTCGTATGGAACCGAGAGAATCAGGTTTCTCACCGGTTCTGGTTCCATCAAATAGAGTGCTCCGGATATAGCGCCATATGGAATTCCTGCAGTCGTTCGGCCCTCCACTGCAGGCGAGACGATCGACAGTGCGCGACCATTGGCCAGTTGTGGAAAGTGGCGATATAAATGAAAGCAAGAAACCTTTGATGCACGACGAAATTCGTCTATGTAATCGCGCGTGACAGGAATCAATTTTTGTTTGCCCATAGTACCACTGGTAGTGGCTAGCATGAATGGGCTTTGATTCGTTAAAACCTGTTGTTCGCCAGCTGCAATTCGATCGACGTATGGACGAAACTGTTCATAGTCAGCAATTGGAACTGCTGACTTAAAGTCTTCATAATTTTGAATCGAACGAAATCCGCGATCTGTTCCAAAAGCAGTGTTTTTTCCTCTCGCGACTATTTCTTTAAGTCTTGCGAGTTGAGCGGCACGAGGCTTGTGACTGGCATGCTCCAATTGACTGACTTCTTCGCCAGCCAGTTGAGTAAAAGTTTTATATACCAGTTTACGCAGCATGAATGCATTTACCATCCCGTCCGACCGAAATAGTCAAATGACGGTTTCCTTGCATTATACTTGCTGTCGCAGACGAATTCACTGAGAAAGCGCTGGCCATCTGCCAGATGAAAGTAAATAAATGGCTGGCAATTATCGCGTTGATACAATCGAAATCGAAAGTGAATCTGGCGTAATCGCCGCGCTCTGCGGACATGACGTTCCTTCTAATCTGATGGATTGCGCCGCCGATGACTGAATCAACACAGAGAAAGTTAAGGCTTGCCGGCTATTCGATTCAAGTCGTCATTCTTTTGTCGATTTGCATGGTCGTTGCGTATCTTTATACATCTGCCTGGGGTATCGCTCGATTCTATCCATGGTCGATTGAGTATGAGGGTCATGTCTTATGGGCTGCTCAGCTTCTCGCGAAGGGCTCCAACATTTATGATCCGAATTCTCTGACGCACCAGCCGTGGTGCGTAATCATCTATAATCCGTTCTACCTGATCGTCGGAGCGGCGCTTGTTAAGCTGGTCGGCGCTCTGTTTTGGCCTTTAAGAATGCTGACCATGTGTTCTACACTCGCGACGTTTTTAGGCTTGTTTGTTATTCTGGATCGATGCAAACTGCGAGAATTTTTTTCGATTATCGGCTTGGCACTGTTTTCCAGTTGCCTGCCTGTCTTCTACTGGTCGGCGGTCGCGCGAGTTGATATGTTCGGGCTGGCGCTGGCTGTTTGGGGAACTGAGCGCTTTGTTGCAAACTGGTTTGACGAGGAAAAAAATGGCAAGTTTTCCATGTCACTACTGCTCTCGTTCACGTTATTCGTTTTGGCATTTTTCACAAAGCAGCAGTATTTTGTTTTTCCATTCGCCTGTTTTCTCTTCTATTGCTTCAAAGGGCAAGGTCGCTTCGGTCTAAAGTACTTCGGTTCGTGGCTGACCGTCGTTCTAACCTCGTCTCTGGTCATTCAGACGATAACTGGTGGCTATTGGGCTCACCTTGCATATGCGACGGGACTGCCTTGGGAATGGAATACGTTCAAGCAATTTCTTTTGCCTTTTCTGATGGACTACAAAACAATTGCATCAGTTGTTGTGATTGCAGTGGGCATGATTTTCTCGAAGAAACCGGCACCAGCAGAGGAATTAGCTCTTTGCCTACTTGTTTTGTCGTTGATGCTGGCGTCGTACACGATGGGGCTGCGCGGTGCATACCATAATCATTTGCTGTGCACTGAGCTTGCGTTGTTTTGGCTGGCAGTACTGAATCTCGGCAAACTGTCGAATGCTTTTTCCGCGCTCGTAATTGTGGCGACTCTGTTCAGCTTGCAGGGCATGACCTTCTATTTAGACGTACTGAAATCGCGATTGGATTTGTGGACTCAGACGCGGGAAACCATAGAACTGCTCCAGAAGTCGAATCTCAAAGGCAAGGTTGTGTTGTTCGAAGACCCTTACACCGCCATGCTTTTGGAAGCGACGCCGGCTATGATAGATGGCACGACGATAGTAAATATGTCGCGCAAGCATCCTGCTGTTCTAGAGCAGCTAAGTTCTTCGATTAAGAAACGAGAATACGCGGCAATTTTGATCAACTCGCACGACGCTGAAAAAGGCTTAAGCGAAATATGGCCGCCGGAGATTGTGAAAATAATAAAACAAAATTACCGCCTGGTTGGTAACTCAGGCGGTAATGGAATCAAGCAGAGCCTATTTGAACCGGCTCATGGTGATGGTCTTCGTTAGTTAGAATTGGCGTTGGACGAATTTTTCATTCTTTGTGCTGCGAATGCATTTGCTGCGGCTTGTTCTTTTGCAGCTTCGTCACCAGCGGGAGACTTACCTGCCCATGCGCTGTTAACAAACGAGACGAGACCCATAAAGAGGACGAGTGCCAAAAGACTGAGTGCGCGACTTTTTCTCATAGTAAGTTGTTCCTAGCTGAAGTTGCTTGAATTTGATAAAAGCGTCCCACATTGACATCTTGAAAGGCTAGTTTTTAAATTATTTTCGGCTCACTTCTCTTTGAATTGGCGGTTCATCAATGTATCGAGAGATTGTATAATCCACAGAATGCCGAATGTATCAGCCGCTGTGAAAGGTTCTTCTCCTGCGCGTCCCGAACAGGGAACGCGTACGGCCTCGACTGACCAATTCGTCGTCACTCAGAGAGCTCAACCTGGACGACGATTTATTGCCGCTTGGGCATACGACTATCTTGCCTGCTTTTGGCTGTCCATCGGGGTTTGGGGACTTCTGAACCTGATTGGCGGCACCGCTCTGACGGATCGAGTGCCACTACTGGTGGTCACAATACTAATATTTCTGACGAGAGATTTTTTCTTTGAAGGACGGGGAGTCGGAAAAAATTTCCTGGGACTGCAGGTGCTGGATGTGAAGTCTGGAAGACCGGCATCGCTTGCTCAGTCTTTGATTCGAAACTTCGTACTGCTCGGTCCATACCTTATCTATCACCTGGCTGTAGCAATTAGTTTCTTTTTGCCCGTATCAATTGGTGTCTCGATGGTGTTCGCGGTGAAGTGCGCAGCTTTGACTTACGCGGCGATTTTTCTGCCACTCGAGGGCTATCGCATGCATATCGGCAATGGTTTGCGGATTGCCGACAAACTAGCTGGAACGGCAGTCGTGATTCAAAGCCCAAGCTTTCGAAATCCGTTTTCTTTGCCCAGAACCGCCACTAGTGCCCAGGATAGATGACAACCAGTGATGAGAGCTTTCGTAAGCTCGAAACTTGGGGCACTGCGTGCGGTGGCGTAGCTCTTTTCCTTTTTTCAATATTTAGTTTCGCTTCAAACGCCTGGCGCGTGTTTCAATCGGCGGATACTGCCTGGCTGGTGCGAACAGGTGAGTACATACTCGGACACGGATTACCGACAACTGACTTATTCAGTTGGACATGTCCGGGACGACCCTGGGTCGTATATCAGTGGCTGTTCGAAGCCGGAACCGGCTTTCTGTATCAAATAAACGGCTTCTGGATGGTTGGTCTCGGCGCTTACCTTCTGAGCGCTCTTGTTTGTTTATGGTTGATGCCTGCCCAGATGCTGCGTGCGGGAGTCAAATCCGTGTACGTGTTTGGCTTACTCAGCCTGGTTTTTACAGCGGTGTGGTTTTTTGCGCGCCCGCAACTCGTTTCATTTCTTTTGATTCCGGTTTTTGTGAATCTGCTGGAGCACCTGCGGGTTAATGGATTTACACGCCGTCAATGGCTGTTGCCACTGCTGATGGTTCTATGGACAAATAGCCATTCATTTTGGTTCGTCGGTCTATCGATGATTCTCCTGTACGTTCTCGGCTTATTTCCTAAAGCCTCCAGCAAGACGAGAATCAGCCTTCTTACGGTTCTTCTTACCAGCGTATTGGCCGTGTTGGTCAATCCATATGGGTTCCAACTTATCACCTATAACTGCAGTTTTCTAACCGAAACCGATCCAGGAATCTGGGAGCTTCAGCCGCACCTGGTTTTGCATCCATTCGTTAATATCGAAGTCGTTTCGTACTTCGTGCTGGTATGGAGCGCGATGATTTATGGCAGAAGCAATGTGCCGCTGATCGGACTTTTACTTGCCGCGATAAGCACTGTTGCTGCCCTTTGTTGTTATCGGTTTACGCCGGTTGCGATCCTCTTATCATGGCCGTACGCAGGTTTAGCGCTTGCAAAAATATCGTTCGCTCAGTTGGACGCAGAGGACAGCACAGATCGAATCTCTCGAATTTCTTTTGTCGTCCGCAAATCTCTCTTGCGATGGTTGCCGCTTGTCGCAGTGATCGTTGGTATTGCAGGTTATACATTCGAATATCCGCTCAACAAGCCAATATGGTTTACCTACGCCAACAGCAATCAAAAGGCCGTTGAGTATCTGAAGAAACATCCTCAATTACTGGACCGAATGTTTTGCGATGATGCGGTCGGTTGTAGTTTGATCTATGAAAAGCTTGCACTCGTTTTCATTGATAACCGTTTCGACTTTTATGGTAAGAAGTTCTACGACGAATATCAAAGCTGTATGCACGCGGAGGGGGATTGGCAGGGATATTTGGATAACTGGAAAATCTCGTCTATCTGCATTAAAACAAACTGTTCGCTTTATCGTGAGCTGAAGTGTTCTAAAAATTGGAATTCGCTGTACGACGATGGTGTCACTTCTGTTTGGCAGAGGATAACGGACGGCAGGTAGATGACTGATGGTTGAGGGCGGCAGACCCGTTTCGATTTCTCTTCACCTAAGTGGAGTAAAAATTCGTTGAGTCCGTTTCAAACTGTTAGCGTCGTCGTTGGCACAGAGTCACTATCAGTCCCAGAAGGCACAAGCCTGTTCCAGGTAGCCATGCGGCTGCGAGCGGGTCAAGGCGCAAGTTGTCCGAAAGTGATACGCAGAGTTGTTGCATTATAAAGTAAAGCACCACGAGCAAGCCACCGTAAGCCATGGCGAGAGTAGTTCCACGACGTCTCTTAGGAATCATCAGTGGTATCGTTGCAATAACCAGGAAGACACAGCTCAAAGGATGCGAAAAGCGGCGATAATACTGCATCCGAATATGTGGTGGTGCCGTCTTTCCCTGTTTCTCACACGCAACAATTTCGTCGTGCAATTGTTTGGTGGTTTTTTGCGTCGTCAGAAATGCGCCACCATTGATCGTGTCAATAAGAAATGAATTGTTTCCCAGGCTCATTTTTTGGAAACGCCCTCGGTCACCGGCTGTGTCTTCGCGCAGAAGGTCGAACATTCTGCCCTTTATCAACCGCCACTTTCCATCTACCCACTGAGCTTGTTCTGCCCAGATCATATTGACCTGATTTTTTTGCGAGACATCGAGCAAAATGAACCCATTAACCGAGCGACCACTGCCGTTGCCCATCAGCATCAATTGTTCGAGTTTGTCGTTTTTGTCTTTGAATTCAATTTTTGTTTGACCGACGAAAGGGCGTTCCGCATTGAAAATACCGAGCATGACTAACTTCTCTGATAGAAGCGTTGTTTGTGGTGCAACGTACTCGCCAACCATGAATGAACACAGCGCCCCTAGCATGCCCAGTGTCACGTAAGGAACGATGATGCGTCTCATCGAGACGCCGGAAACTTGTAGAGCGAGAATCTCAGCATCATGCTGTTGTCGTCCCATGCACAGCAGCGCGGCAATCATGACGCCGGCGGGCATGCAATAAGTCATGCCTGTCGGTAACTGCAACAACATTACGGAGAGCACCGCGCTCGGTGGCAACCCAAATTGATTGAGCAGTTGCAGCACGTGCGAGAATTCTATCGTTCCGAAAAATATACCGAGAATTCCTAGCGTTCCAATCACTAGAATTTGAAGAGCTTCACCGATTACATGCTTGTCGAGAATTTTCATTGTCACCTCAGAAGCTGAGGCTGGTAAAAGGAGTCAGATCATTCTCAATAGGAATGTCCGCCGTGATGGTCGCTGCCTTTTCTCGGGGCGCCTGGCGAAGGTTGCGACCGACCGAGTCGATGATAGCCGACGGTCCGAGCCCTGTGGAAAAGACAAATGAGCGGTGATTCTCGACCGCTCTCATCGTGCAAAAGGCGATCATCTGATCGCTCAAATTCGAACTGTAAAACCAGCTTGTGTTGCTGCAATCGACGAGCAGTTCAGCACCCGATTTCACGCTGCCGGAAGATAGTTTCGGCATGATGCATTCAAAACAAAGCATAGGTCCGACAGCGAGATCGGAGAGTTTGAATACTATTGTTTTGTTGTCCGGAGTGGTCTCCAGATATTTTTTGTTGAACCCGTACATGAGTACGCCCAGCGGCGTTTCGCGGACCCAGTCCGGGGTGAATTCGCCGAACGGAACAAGATATCTTTTGTGATAGACAATCGGAATTAGCTTTCCAGTTTTATCCATTGCACCGACTGAGTTGTACTCTCGACCTGCGTCGTCTCTGTCGAAAATTCCGACTATCCAACTCTGTTGGCGTTGTCCTGGTATGTTCGCAAGTACATCCAGAGTATTGCGCTCGTGCGAGTAGTCGACGTTCATCGACCACTCCGGCCAGATACAGACAGTTCCAGCCGGTGACTTTTTGCAGAGGTCTACGTAGTCGGACATTATTTTGACGGAGGTGCATTTGTGTACCTTCTGATTCAAATTAGCCTGCACCGCAGTCACTGACAGCTTCTTAACGTTTGATGCGTCCTGGTTAGCAATTCGAAAAATGCCGTAAGCTGGAATAGCCAGCAATAAAGAAAGTGATACCAGAGTGTTTAAAACCAACGACGCTTTACTGTTGAAGGAGAATGCCCGCAACTCGCGACGCTTGAAACTTAAGACACCGAGTATGGTGACATTCGACATCACAATGCATGCGCCAATGCCGACGCCTCCGATTATCGAGGCGACTTGTAGTAACGGGGTCTGCTGGTACTGACTGTATTCCAGCGCTGACCAGGGGACGCCAAGCAGTTCGGCTGAGTTGCACATTTTGTCCAGCAGCACCCACAAAAACGGAACCGCTATGCAACTCGGAAAAAGCCACCGCCCCTGGTGCTTGGTCGGCAGCCAACCGCCCGTCAGAGGAACTGCATTTAGGACGCACGTGAAGATCGAGACGAATAGCCCTTGCCAAGCAGCCATGACAGTCCAGAAGAAGAAGCTCATGAATGCCGGGCAAAACGTAAATGTGCCCGCTCCGAATTCCGGACGGAAATATAAATACCAGCTCAGATATACGAGGTTATACGCGGTTGCGAAGTACCAGCCGCGCACCCCGGCGATCCAAGGTTCCTTCGCGGTGACGGAAAGATAGATCAGCGGCGTGAGAGCGAACCATGGCAGATACCACTGGTCGAAGCCGGGTGCTGAGAGCCCTAGAAGAGCACCGGCAACCGCAGCAGCTGCTCGATAAGGTAATTCGCGCCGAAACAGTCCAGGACCACTGGCGCGGTCCTGCTTGCGTTTCGGTATGTTGAAAACAATCGAATCTGGCATGTCATTAGATCTCAGTTCGCTAGGGTACCGGAAGAGGAAGCGAATCACATTAGTAATGAGGAATTTTTTAAATGCATTGATGATCATCGTCGTTAAGTTCAACGGATTATAATTACGGGCTACTTGAGAAACTCATGCGTCATGGCGCATGTTTTGGAAGTTCGAAAACAAAACACATGTACCGCCTCAGACCATCAGTGATTTCGACTGCCGCATTTGTTAGTGTCCTGGTGACAGGTACTCTCCAACCGGCTTGGGCTGCGCCTGCAAAGAAGCAGTCGCTGCATGTCTATTTCTTCACGGGTGGATTTGTAGACATCTTCAGTCATGGCACAGTCAGGAAAATCAAGAAAAAGACTCAAGCGAATTGTGCAGCGTTAAACGTTCCATTTTCACTCGAACGTATTTGGTTCACGCACTGGCGCGCGGTATCCAAACGAGTACAAGCGCTTCCTCCAGGAAGCAAGGTCGTTTTGATCGGACATAGTTGGGGTGCGCAGAGTGCAATCAAGTGCTCACGCGATTTGAATAATAAGAATGTGCCTGTCGATCTGCTGGTTACAATCGACACGGTGCCGTTGCTGTTAGCTGGTCATTCAAACGCGAGCAGCATTCCAGCCAACGTTCAAACGAACTACAACTTCTATCAGACCAGCGACATGTTTCTCCGCACCTGCCACAAAAATATGCGTGAAGGAACGGACAACGAAGATGGCATTCATAACATTCGAATGTTGATTGGTCCTACCTACTCACCGCATATGACTATCGACGAGAAAGTTGAACCGATCATTTCTGGGCAGATCAAACTACTGGTGATGGATCAATTGGATCGATTGAAGCTGCCTGCTCAACTTGATAAACAGCTTGTGGTACAGGCTTCTTCCGCGATTGATGAACGCAAGCCGCTAGAGCACGACACGCAGAAACAACGATAAACGTACAAAAGAAAAACTCCAAAATTCGCGATCGTTGAACGGAATTTTGGAGTTTTAATTAGCGTGTTCGATTAACGTTTCGAACTAGTTTTTCTTCGCGGGTGCGGCTGTTGCAGTTGCTGCCGCGGGCGAGTTGTTGGTTACGGCTGTGTCCTTAGCATTTGGATCGATTTCTTTTTTGATGACTTCGATCGCTTTGTTCAACTGGATGTCTCTGCCATCAGCAGGAGATTTGTCGAACTCTTTATAGTGGATATCAATCCACCATGGACCCTTGCCTGAGTCGTAGTCTTTCTCTTTGAGATCGACTTTATAGTCAGGTGCGATGCCGTGTTTGTGAATATCAGTGTCGTTAGGTGTGAGGTAACGAGCGATGGTGACGTTGATACCAGATCCATCATCGAGACGATTGATCGCTTGTACAAGTCCCTTACCGAAACTGCGTTGACCAACGAGTTTGGCGCGGCCATTGTCTTTCAATGCTCCACTCAAAATTTCGCTGGCAGACGCGCTGCCTTTGTTGATCAGCACAACCATCGGTTGTTTGCTAATCGGTCGGCTGGACGAGAACGTCGACTGTTTGTATCCATCAGCATCGATGGTGCTGACGATGACTCCGCGGTCGAGGAACATGTTGGCGATTTCGATCGCGTTGCTCAGCAATCCGCCTGGGTTGTTGCGCAAGTCGAGGATGATACCGCTCGTGTTTTCGACTTTTCTCAGCGACTCTCTCATCTCGGAGTTTGCCTTCGATGAGATGAAACTATCCAATCGGATATATCCGATGTTGCCAGGGAGAATTTCGCAATTTGCAACCGCGCGAATTGGAATCTCGGCTCTTTGTAGTCTGACCTTTTTCTTCTTGCCGTTGGCGGTGAAGGTCAGATCGACAGGGCTATTGATTGGTCCTCGAATGTTTTTGACTACTTGATCGAGCGATTGTCCCTTTACAGGTTTGTCGTCGACCTCGGTGATTTCCCAGCCAGGAAGAATTCCAGCCTTGTATGCCGGCGTTCCTTCTATAGGAGCAATAACGACGACTTTGTGCTCTTTGTTCATACCGAGCTGCATGCCGACGCCAAACAGGTGAGCTTCGATTTGTGAACGCTCTTCATCGAAGGCTTCACGGTCGAGGAAGCGAGTGTATGGATCGCCGAGACTGTAGAGCATTGACTCGATGCCTTTGTGAGCATCATCGAGGGTTTTCAGCTTACCGTCATAGTGATGCTTCCAGCGGTTCCAGTCTTGGGTTCCGCCATCCGGAGCAAACTTTTGTTCGTAATAAGTCTCTTTGATCAAGCGCCACGCGCGTTGGTAGAGCACCTGAGGCATGACAGCCGGGACGTTTCTCGCCTGGGCCAAGAGCATCGGATTGTCTTTGGCACCGGCACTGGCGCCATCGGCGACGAGCACATGGGTGTCACTGGTATTGTCGCTGGCAATCAACCAGCTCTGAAATCCGAAAAAGAGTAGGCAGATGACAAGCGGAAGTCCCACTCTGGCGAGCATTTTGGAATTAAACAAAAATCGGTCCTCTCAGGAAAAAAAGATCCCTATTACAGAATATTAGATCAAATGCATTCAAGTAGTGACGGCTGATCTACCAACCGTAACAACAAAATTTGAGCCGAGGCGTGGGCCCTCCTAATTATTAGATGCCTCCTTTCTTGCAAAATCCCACACAGATGCGACCCGGATTTTTTCTAAAGCGCAAATTTGTTTTACTCAAAAGTGAACCTTTCCAATTTTTAATTTTAGCCCTTTCAAGTGGCTCTAGTCGACGCTTGGGTCGGATTTTTGCCAGGATTTGAAGAGAGTTTAAAAATTTCGCGTGTTCAGGTCACTCGTTGGTCGCCTAACATGTGTTCCGACGGCGTCGAAAGTTAGTAGTTCCAGAACCCATATTTAAAATTTTGGAATTTAGCAAAAGGCAATCCCGGAGCGAGCAGTGTCCAAGGTTTCAAGTACTTTAGAAGCAGACAGCGGCGTTCAGGCGGTCCTCCAAACGAGCGAACCGCGTCAAGTCCATGACGAGGCATCCGAGTCGGGCTTTTCCGGCAAGTTTCCGCTGCCACGGATATCTAAGCAATCCAAGACCAGATTGAAACTCTTGGTCAGTTTAGTGCTTTTCGGAAGTATCTTCGCCTTTGGCAAAATCGATTTATCTCAGAGTCTTCAGGCGGCGGTCCATGCCAACAAAGCATATCTCGGCCTGGCATGCGCTTTGTTTCTCAGTAGTATTTTTGTGATGGCTCATCGCTGGCAACTGCTGGCTTCGGCCGTCGGGCTGTCCCGCCCGTTTCTGCGAATGGTTCAACTTTGCTACGTCGGTCTGTTTTTCAACCTGTTTCTGCCCTCCACCGTTGGAGGAGACGTCAGCCGTTGCTATTACCTGACTAAGGGAACCAACAAATATCTCCATGCGCTCACCTCGGTATTAGTAGATCGCGCTATGGGCCTGTCAGTCCTCTTATTATTCGCCACTCTGGGAATCCTTTTTGGTCCCGGCGGCAACGGACTGCCAATTCAATTCAAAGTCCCAATCTTCCTTTTGACCGCCGGAATGTTTTTTGTCCTGCCATTTCTTCCGCAGTTATCGACTCGATTCCTCGGCGAAAACAACTGGGTGAGCCGCAAACTGAATCATAGTTCGGCAAAAACATATTGGCAGGATCGCAAACTGACCGCGATGACGCTGTTTCTCTCGCTCGTCAGTCAAATCATTATGGTGGCCTGTCACGTAGCCGTGGGACTGGCACTGGGTCTCGACCACATTCCATTGTGGTATTACTTTGTTTTCTATCCGCTGGTTGCAGTACTCGGTTTCGTAACGCCTAGCGTCAACGGCATTGGCGTTCGCGAGTGGGCATACACCTATTTCTTGACCATCATGAACGTCAACCAGTCTCTGGCACTGACATACGCCTTGATATGGCTCGGGCTCACGACGCTCGGCAGTGTCGTAGGTGGTATCGTGTATGTGGCGGGTCGCTTTCGTCCAATCGAAAGAGAAGGCGAGTAGAGATTTCGTAAACGGGTTCTTCGTTGCACGATACGGGTGGTGCATTAATTGGTGAACGGGCGTCTCGCGAGACGCCCCTACGAGTACGCCTCTTCACGATCACGCCTCTTCACGATCACGCCTCTACACGATCAAGCCTACGATCAAGCCTATACGATTATGCCTCTACGATTACGCCCCTACGAGTACGCCACGACGAGTATGCCGCTACGAGTGAGCCGCTACGATTACGCCGCTACGATTTCAACCTTGATACATCAGTATGACTTATAAGAAGCTGACGAATCACCAGAGCCCTATTGAAGTACCACTTGTGCAACGAGTGGTGGCAGCTGGCCGCAGTCGATCGGTTGATACTTATTTGGTGGGTGGGTTCTTGCGGGACCTGCTCTGGAAGGGGCGTCCGCGCGATGCTAAGGATCTGGACTTTGCGGTCGTGGGTGCGACTGCGATTAGTTTTGCCCAGCAACTAGCTGATGAATTTAGTGGTCACTTCGTGCCGCTCGATCCAGTGTTTGACACGGCTAGAGTCGTTTTTGACGATGGCAGTTTTTTAGATTTTTCCGGTTGTGTTGGTGGAACGATTGAAGCCGATTTACAACGTCGCGATTTCACAGTCAACGCACTTGCCTTTGACGCTTCGCATCCGGACTGCGTTCTCGACGTTGTAGGTGGTCTCGACGATATTGAGAAACGTCAGATAAGAGCAGTTTCGAAAAGCATTCTAGAAGAAGATCCGTTGAGAATCGTTAGAGCGTTTCGATTTAAAGCCGTACTGGAAGCGGATATCGAAAGCCAAACGCTGGAGTGGATCAGGGAACTGAATGGTGCGCTCCAGCCGATTGCCTGCGAGCGAATCAACACTGAGATGTTTACCCTCCTCAATTCTCCCAATGCTGGTGCGGTTATTGAAGAGATGGGACGGGTTGGTGTGCTCGAAGAGATCTATCCTGAATTGCGTGAGACTAGGCGGGTAACGCCAAATCAGTATCATCATCTCAATCTCTTCGATCACAGTGTGGAAGCCGTTAAGGAGCTTGAGTTGTCACTGACCAAGGTGCCAGATTGGGTAATTGAGTCAAATAGCGAGATGCTCTCGTTTGGTATCACAAGGCTGGCTGCGGCTAAACTCGCGGCTTTGTTGCATGACATCGGCAAGCCAGCGACCTGGGAAATCAATGAAGATGGGCGTCACACGTTTTACTCTCACGATAATGTCGGCGCTGAGATGGCTGAGGTTATGGCTGAGCGAATGAAGTGGTCCAAACCAGTGACTAAATTTATCGCCAAGCTCATTAAGATGCACCTCCGACCTGGGGCGCTGTTCCACCAGGGACGCCCCACGCCCAGAGCAGTACATCGCTTTTATAGGAAGAGCGGAGCAGACTTGCCGGAACTGATGATTCTCGCCTACGGAGACCTCGGAGCCACTTGTGGTGAGGGACTTCCGCTGGAATCGCGTCTTGATTTGTCCGACCAATATCTACATCTATTAAATGGATTCAAAACGTTTGTCGATCGAAAACTAGACGTCAACCGGCTTCTGACCGGAGAAGATGTCATGCGTATATTGAATGTGCCACCAGGTAAAAAAATCGGCGAAATTTTGGAAGCTTTGAGCGAAGCTCAAGCAATTTCCGAAGTCCTGGATCGCCCATCTGCTGAGCAATTTGTGATCGAATACCATGCCAAAAAGTATTCCAGCTAACCAAAATATGCTTGGCAAGTAAGTTTAGCGATTAAAAGAAAATATGCCGGGCATAAATTAAGAGACGAAGCTAAGGCTCGTCGGGATTTCAAGAGTTCAGCACAGAGTATGTGCAGTCCTATTCGATAGGGCTAGTTGCTGCTGCGGGAAATGCAGCTTATTGAGGAAGCAAGATCATGATCAATACTAAGGTTGACAAACTCTTCAACTACACCGTCATCGCGAGACTGGATGATGCAATTCCATTGCACACTGAAGAGTGGCAGCAAGTAGAGCGTCTCTTGAACCAGATTAGCGAATTTGTGCCAACGTCCATGTTGAACAGCGTTACAGAAGCGATCATCTCGTACGCTGACGATCAAGCCCGTCGCGGATATCTTCTCGGACAAGAAGATTTAGTGACTGAGCTCAAGAAAAAAGCATCTAAGATCGCATAAGTTTTTCTTCCACTTTCCCGGTCAGCGCTCCGAGTAATCGGGGCGCTGTCTGTATTTGGGCACATTCTAGACCGACCTGACGATCGGTCTAGAATTTTTGTTGTCCGTCGGGGTCTTTGTCTGAGTTGGATCACTTTCCCGGTCATCCATCATTGCTCGACCACTTTCTCGATCAGCGTCCGTGATTCGATTGCGAATTGAACCGATCACTGGGCTGGTTTTTGCTCGTGTTGCAGCCGCTCTTCTTCGAGGAGAGCAGACAATTTTTCCCTGGCTTCAGTAACCTTCTTTTCTTGTCCGAGACGTTCTCGAATTCGAAGAGACCAGGAATAATACAACTCGGCTTGCTGGAAATTTCCGGATGCTTCCGACATTTTTCCAAGGAAGTTGATCAGGTGATCGGTCTCCTGATCGGCGTTGCTGAGCAAGTCTTCGCGATTGCGAATGGCTTGCAGCATGAGTGATTCGCTGCTGCGATAATCTTCTTTGATGTAATGCAATTCAGCGAGTGTTGCCAGTTGCGAAACAGCCTCTTTGCTGTCGCGTCCGAATTGAGCGATCGCAACTGCGAGTGCTGCTTTGCAGACAGCAAGCGCTTCAGCGATCTTGTTGGCGTTGAATAATCGTTCTGTTTCGTAGCTCAGGATTTCCAGAGCAAGAGATGTCTTGTCCTCATCGGCGGTGGCAGGTTTTGTTTCAACTCCTGCGACTGCAATTGGATTTCTTGCCAGGCATTTTCTGAGAATGGTGCTGGAGATGCCCGGATCAAGCCACTTGCCACCATCGGCCACGGTCACGATCGCTTGGGCTAGTTCTGACAATGCACTGGTTTTTAAATAATATCCATCAGCACCAGCTTCGAATGCATTGTTGATATCTTCGGCACGATCGCGTGCGGTTACCATAATGATACGCGTGTCAGGGAGCGTTTCTTTGATCATCCGAGTAGCAGCTACTCCGTCGATCACCGGCATACCGATATCCATTAGCACCACTTTCGGTTGATGTTTTAGAACCTCACTAACCGTTGTTCGCCCATCACCTACATCGGATACGACGAGAATACGATGATGAGAGTTGAGACTTCTCTTAATGAGTGATCTGACGAACTCGTTGTCCTCTGCGATTAACAGTGTGATCAATCCACGCTCCTCCTTGTCCGCAATATTGTTTTCCGGTTCCACGTTTCCGTAATTCGAACCGAATTCCTGTTTCAAACGCTCGATTGTGTTCTCGGCGCGCACGGCGACATAAGGGTTTTCATCATCGAGCAGTAAAAAGAGTATGTGTGCTGGTGTATTGTGATTTTCGGCCAGCGCGTAACGTACATCGTCACTTTCGTCTTGGACCAATTCGTCTAAAATGGCGCTGGTTACCGAAGGATTGTCGATCACTCCAATCCGCACATCCACATTTTTGTGGAACGCGAGCGATTTGATGGTGTCGTGAGGAGTGCTGATGTTTGCTGCAATGCATGACAGCAACATCGGGCAATTTGCGGTAGCTGCAAGGCTCTTCAGCTGTGCACCCGGCGTTCCCGGATCGTTGGCTTGAAAATATTGCAGTCTAGGGCCAGAAGCAGAAGGTCCCGGAATCATATGAGGATTCCTCCTAAATAAACGGTTATGAGAAGACCGGAAATTCGAGTAAAAGTTCCGGCTGATCTACAGTTTTAATGCGTCGACTAGATTGTGCTGAAGCACTCCCCCAAACCTATTATTCCAAGCGCGCTCTCGGCGTGATATCAGAAATCCTATGTTTTGCTATAGGGTAGTTCATAAACTCTACCTCTGTATATCCAGTATTGGAGCGGATTTAGAGGAGGGTGAAAGTTATGTATAAAACTTACTTTCGAGAAACAAACGTGAGTGGTAGGCGCTGTACGAGTGGTGTCACTCGTAAAACGTTCGCTTGAAAGTTTGCGGAAGGTGACAAGAAGTTCTCCACAACGGCGTTTTGAGAGAATGGTTTACTTTGGGCCGACTATATAAAGAACCGGAAATCTGCAATTCGCGTCAAACTAATTGTGACTCTCAAGATATCCTGTGAGTTTGGCGAAGCACTTTTTCAGATCTTCGAGTGATTGTGCGATTAGCTTCCAATCAGGGTTTTCATCCTTCGCGATCCGCTCGAGTGCGTGAGCCTGGCTCGACAAATCTGACGCGTATATACTTGCGCCCATACCTTTAATTTGATGTGCAACGTCGATTACGATCTCAACGTTTTGCTCTTCAAAGCCAGTATTGATGCGGGAGAATAACAGACCACTATGTTCGATGAATGTACTAATGATATCTTGTCGACCGTCTTTTCCAAACGTATTGTCGAGTGATTCGAGATCTATCGGAGTGTCTTCGGGTGACATAAAATAGGGTTTCCTGTAAACGCTGTCTGTCCCGAGCTTTTCAGTTGGTCTTCGTAGTCAGTTCGGCATACTAATCATTTTACGGTAATAACTGATCACTAACCGAAAAACGTTTTATAATATTGCGTGAAAGCCGAACGACGGCTGCCGGAATCTTCAGTCAGTGTGAGTTTATGGACAGTCGCGTAATCAAACCGTGGATGAACATCACATCCGAACAAATCGCAGATTGCAGGGTTTTCACAGTACACAAGAAGCTGTCACGCAGAGAGACTGCGGGTAAAGACCGCACGCACGACTTCTACGTTTTTGACTCCGGTGATTGGGTCAATATAATTCCTGTGACCGAAAATCGTGAAGTGCTGATGATCGAACAGTATCGTCACGGCACTGAAAATTTTACACTTGAAATTCCCGGTGGTACGGTGGATTCCGACGATCCATCGCCGGTACCACACCTTTCTTGCGTTGAACGTCAGACAAATTGAAATTCCGGAATTTGCCGGAACGGAAGATATCGCAGTTCGCTTGCTTCCACTCGATGATGTGCCGGATCTGATTCGAAGTGGCACGATCACCCATGCACTGGTGATGGTGGCATTCTACTGGTTGTCTTTGAACGAAGACGTGATTCGTTTGTAGTTGGTGACCAAGTTCACCGCACCAGGGAGCGCAGGCTTCCAGCCTGCTTCTATGCCGCTAGTTTTCGAAGAGAAGGTTCTCACTGGTCAATACGAGTCTTGCGTCGCTCCGGCGTTCGATGCAGGCTGGAAGCCTGCGCTCCCAGGTGCTGTGAACTTGAACTTCGATTGGCTGTGGAGTTGAACTTCAATTGAAGGAACTCTCGAGATCTGTTGAAACAGAGTCCGTGATTTTTAATTGACGTAGTTGAGTGGATTGTTCGGTTTGCCTTCGACGCGAACTTCGAAGTGCAGGTGAGGACCAGTCGCGAATCCGGTGGCGCCTTCATATCCGACGATGTCGCCTTTGGATAAGTTGTCGCCTTTGTTGACGGCGAACGACGAGAGGTGAGCGTAAAGAGTTGAGAGGTTTCGTCCATGGCTGACGATTACGACTTTGCCGTAGCCGCCGTACCAGCCAGTGTAGAGCACGTGTCCGCTGTCTGATGCGCGGATTGGCGAACGTCTAGGACCTGCCAAATCGATTCCGGTGTGGAATTTTCTGCGTTTGAAAATTGGGTGTGTCCGCCAACCGAATGGCGAGGTTACTTTGGCGCGCAGAGGCATGGCCATAGTGCCGGTGCCTTTTTGCATAGGTTTGCCGTTGGAACTTACGCTTGAAGTTTCCATTGCCAAAATTTGTTTTTCGAGATTTTTAGATTGAACAGCAAGATCGCGCTCTGCTTGTTCGAAAAATGCGCGTTGGGTCTTGAGGTTCTCTGCGACTTGTTCTTGGGATACGCGCAGTCTGGCAATTTCCAGTGCTTTCTTCGCGATGTCCGAAACAAAATCACCAAGTTTATTCTTCTCTTGATCCAGGCGATTTTTATTGTCTTGCAGTGCCTGTTTCTTCGCACGCAATTGTTCGATCAATCCTCGGTCCAGAGCAGCGATGCGTTCTTGATAGTAAACGCGATCGAGCAAATTCTCGAGGGAATCGACTTGAAATGCCATCTCTAGAAAACTGAGTCTATGTCCTTCGTATATCTCACGCAGGCGACCGCCGGCAAGCGCTTCGTGCTGCTGCGTGGCTGACAGTGTTTGATTGATTACGGTTTCTGTTTTATGAATAGTTTGAACGGTCGATTGAAGCTGTTGCTTACTGTGATTGAGCGTTCCTTGCGTCGCATGCAGCTTGTGAGTGATCTCACCGAGTTTTGCGTAAGCGAGTTTTTCTTTCTGACGTGCGCCAGCTATTCGGGCGTGAATCTCTTTGCGCTTCTTATCGATTTCTTCCTTTTCGTCCTGGACTTCTCTCTTAGATGAATAGGAAGACGCGGACGGACCTGATGCCCACAATCTCGTGTGCACCTGTTTCTTGCCGTCACCTCTTTTAATGATGGTTTTGCCAGCGGCTGCAGATGCAACGCTGTTGGTCATCACTGGGATGAATAAGAGTGTGGCAACCACAACTTTGATGACTTTGTTGTGCAGGTCAAACATTGCTAGTTGGTTTCGGGTTCCAATAGGAAAGGATTCGAAGGACAGGACAATATCGTAAGTGCAGCAAACAGGGATCGAGCGAACTGGTTGGTGGGCTTCGCATAAAGCGCGAATGTCATGACCCCTGACAGGTCAGTCAGTTTACCATTAGACTCCAGTCTAATTTCTGAAGACTTCTTTACTACTGTGGTTGCAATTAGTTTCTATGAGCGCGGTCTAAACCGAATTTGCTGACTGGGTGACCGATCGCGGTTCCGATTAGCGCACACCTATATAAAGCTTCAATACGCTTAAGCGCTACTGTTCTTCAAATACTTTAAATAATAGATGATAAACTTAAGGCTTGTTTATCGAAGGTGGGCGACGTTAAGTCTCGCTCATCTGCGAGTCACGAGAGGGCTTGGCGCTTGCTGCGGCTGAGCTTCCACACTAAATCAGGTGCAGAGATGTTGAAAGAAATAGTGAAATATTCGTTGGATATCAAAGGCAGTGCAGAGCCTACCTTTGTAGAGGTAAAGAGCCCGTTCGATGGCGAAATTGTAGCGGCGGTTGCTCAAGCCGATGAAAAGGCGATTGATCTTGCAATCGGCCTGGCGAAGAAAACTTTTGAAGACGAGATGAGTGTAATGCCAGCCTGGAAGCGCAGTGAAATTCTCACTGAAGCTTCTAGATTGATCAAAGAGAGCGTTGAAGAGATTGCTCAAATCATCGCACGCGAAGGTGGCAAGCCTCTGAAAGATGCGCGTCTCGAAGTCAACCGCGCTTCCAACACTTTTGCAATCGCTGCACGCGAAGCACTGAATCTCGATGGCGAACAACTACCGATGGATGTTTCGGCTGGTAATGATAAACGAATCGGAATCATTATTAGAGAACCTATCGGAGTGGTTGGTGCCGTGACACCATTCAACTTCCCGTTAAACCTGGTGGCGCATAAGGTGGCACCTGCACTAGCCGCTGGTAACACCGTAGTGTTGAAACCGTCGTCACAAACTCCGGTTGCGTCTTTTAAGCTCAAAGAGATTCTCAAAAAAGCCGGTTTGCCTGATGGCGCACTGGTGGTGGTGCCATGTCGTGGTGCCAAAGGCAACGCTTTAATCAAAGATTCGAGACTGGCTTGCCTGACATTCACCGGTAGCCCTGAAGTGGGCTGGAGATTGCGCGGTGAAGTACATCCTGGAACTCGTGTGATTTTGGAACTTGGTGGCAACGCTGGTATCGTCGTTCATGACGATGCTGATCTCGAATCAGCCGCACAAGCTGCCTGCCGTGGTGGATATGCTCACGCCGGTCAAGTCTGCATCTCGGTTCAAAGAGTTTACGTTCAAGAAAAAGTCTATGACAAATTCATGAAACTCTTCACCGAGAAAGTGAAAGCGCTCAAAGTCGGAAATCCACTTGATGAACAAACCGATGTCGGTCCACTAATCGACGAAGGTTCTGCCAAGCAAACGCTCGAGTGGGTCGAGAGTGCCGTCAAAGCTGGTGCCAAGGTGGTATCCGGTGGAAAAGCGCTGGACAACAACTGTTTGGAACCGGTCATCCTGACTGATACCAAGCCAGATATGAAGGTAGTTTGCCAGGAAGTCTTTGGTCCAGTCGTTTCAGTAATGAAGTATGACACCATCGACAATGCCATCAAAGAAATGAACAGTGGTCGCTTCGGCTTGCAAGCCGGTGTGTTCACACAAGACATCAACGTCGCGTTCAAAGCGGCAAGAAAAATCGATGTTGGCGGTGTGATGGTCAACGATGCTCCGATGTTCCGTGCCGACCACATGCCTTATGGTGGACGAAAGGAATCGGGTCTCGGTCTTGAAGGCGTTAAGTATGCGCTGCACGAGATGACTCAACCCAAGTTCATTTGCTTGAATCTCAAAGACTAAGTTTCGGTTTAAACGAACCGGAATTGGCTGGTTTGAAATCGAGAAACTGGAAACACATAGATCGGTAGTTCATGACGTCGAAATTCGATTCAATTAATAAGCTCAAGGGTGTATTGATTGTTTCGTGTCAAGCTGACGTTGGAGAACCGCTCTGCAAGCCGGAAATCATAGCCGCCCTGTCGCTTTCAGTTTTAAGCGGCGGGGCGTCTGCTCTTCGATTGGAGGGCGTTGAAAATGTTCGGGCCGTTCGAGCGGTGACTGACGTGCCGATCATCGGACTGACAAAAATTCATGGCATCTCATACGAAGAGCGCATGAACAGCGCTTACATCACCTCCACTTTTGCTGAAGCAAAAGCACTAAGTGATGCGGGTGCCGACATCATCGCGATCGATGCCACAGGTCGTCCACGAAAAGACGGATTGTCTGTTGCAGAAACGATAGCGCGCGTCCATGATGAATTAAACAAACCGGTGATGGCAGACCTTGCCACCATCGCTGAGGCAAAGGCTGCATCCGCCGCGGGCGTAGATATTCTTTCTACGACTTTGTTTGGATACACCGCTGAAACACTGGCTGGCGATGATGTCGGACCCGGATTCGATCTGCTTTCAGCAATGCTCGAAGTCAGTGACGCTCCGGTTATTATGGAAGGACGCATCTGGCAGACCGGTGAGGTGACCAGAGCTTTTGATCTGGGCGCTTACGCCGTTGTCGTTGGCTCTGCGATCACGCGTCCACATCATATTACTAAGCGTTTTGTGCAAGCCATTCCAGCCGATAAACTGTCGAAGTCTGCGAGCCAAAAAGCGAAATGAATTCTCAATTTGTGATGTGGCTCTACCCGATACTGCTACTGTCGGCGGTATCATTGATTTTTCGACTGAGATTGCCATGGAAGTGGTCCTGGCCGTTTGTAGTGCAGTCTATTCCTATGATTGCGTGCGGCATATTGGGACTGACTGTAGGTCCCGACTGGATGTACGCGATTATCGGTTGGGCGTTAGTCTTCCTTTTCTATGCTCCGCCTAAAGTTTTCTACACAGATCTTCAGCGATATCTCACGGCTCTGGATGCCACCAACCTTCGCCGAGCAGGTCGGCGAATATCGCTTCTATTCTGGGGTTTGTCAGGTGAATTCTGGCGTGACATGAGCGAAGTTTTGGCTCTGTTTGTAGAACGAAAACCGGAAGAGGCTGGAAAGCTTCTCGACAAATGGCAAGGACGAAGTGGCCTGCCGAAAAGTGTTGCACAGATTCCTGGAAGTTATCGATTGATCGGCAATGGTGTTATGTGGCACTGGGACGCGATCATCGATGATTATCACAGGCTCAACGCCGAAGGGAGAATCTCCTCAGCAATGCAACTCTCGGCAGCGCGCGCTTTTGCGGAACAGGGAAATTTTTCCGAAGCTGCAAAATGTTTGAAAGCCGCAGGTATTTCCGAAACCAACTTGCCCCTCAATACCCTGTCTCTGACGCTGCTTCCGTTCTTCGCTTTGATTGGAGGGACGACGCAAACAAACGCTCTTCTTAGTATTCTGGCAAAACGAAAAACGGAATTTCCGGAGTACTCTCGTTTATATTGGACCGGCCGCTGCCAATGGGCCAATCGAGAGTTTGAGGCTGCCGAAGCCACTCTTGAACAAGCGCTGAAAATCTCTATGTCTGAATTATTTCGCGATCGTATCGACGGTCAGCTTATGAAAGTTCGGGCTCGGCAAGAACCAGCGACGGCAAATCTTCTTCCCGAAGAAAAAACAGAACTGATAAACGAGGTCTGGCAGCTGTTTTCCAGAGCCGCTTTTGTTCAGGAGATCATCGCGCCGCGCAGAAAATCTGTTGCCGTTATAGTGATCATTGGGATTCTATTTGTAATTTATTGCTTTACCGATCTGGTTAGTTTGGCAGGATTGTTTGACCATCAGGGCGCCTTCTACATCTTTGCCAAAGCCCAGCAGGAGGCGATCTTCAATGCTGGCGCGTTGATTCCGGCCTCGGCTTTGAAAGGTGAATACTGGCGATTTTTCACATATCTGTTTTTGCATGCTCACTTCACTCACTTTGCTTTAAACGTGATCGGACTCTACTGGTTTGGCAGAGTCGCTGAGAATATTTTTGGAACCAGTCGATTTCTGGCGATCTATATAGTTGGCGGTTTGCTGAGCGGCGTGGCACACGCTCTCGTCTGCCCGACACTACCGGCGGTCGGTGCTTCCGGAGCGGTTATGGCGATGTTCGGCGCAGTTGCGGCCGGCATCTACCGTTTAAAAGACCGCATGCCTGAATCAATATGGCGCCTCGAACTCTCGTGGCTTGGTGGCATGGCCGCCTCACAGTTGGTGCTGGATCAATTCGTTCCGAAAGTCGCGGCTTTCGCACACATCGGCGGAATGCTGAGCGGTCTTGCGATCGGTATGATCCTCTCGATTCGTGCGCCGGGACCCGACGAAGTGGACGGCACTCAGAGATTTATTGGCGGATAGGTGCCTCGGCTCGGGATATTTATCGCGACGAATGGTACAGTAGTAAACGTCTGGTGTAATAGGAATTTGTCGGTATATGCATGATTGTCCTACATGTAGAGTTCCCCTCCATGGACACGAAGAAGTTTGTCCTTCGTGCGGCACCAAGCAACGCGTTAAACGCAGTTACAGCGGCTTATTAGGCGGGGATGGCACACCGAAAAAACCGCCTGTCAACATCGTTCCATTTGTAGTAGTTATTTTTGTGGTCGGTATCGCTCTGATGGCTATGACTCAAAGTAGCTGGATCGGTCAGTTGCAAAAACGCGGTCCGGTTCAAGTAGATCCGATGGATAAGATCAGTTGGATGGAAGCTAGACAGATGCTATACACCCGGATAGATGAAGGTCTGAAAGCCGTTGGTGCTACCGGTAAATATACCTGGGCATCTGGAGGCAATCCGGCCGACATCAATACACCCGGACCAGTGGAGCTGACAATCGATACTGAACTAGCCGATCCTAACTCTCGGCGACAGATAATCGACCCTCACAAAGACCTCATGAACAAGGCGCAGGTGCCCACTCTGACGATGAATGAGAGCAAGTCTCACGCCACGTGGACGTATACTGTTCAAGCGCCTGCGGTTCAACCTTCAGGCCAAGATGGCGCTGCGCCAACCGAATAGAATCCAGAAACTCCGTATCTCGATTTCACCGGGCGTTGGTTGAAAGGATCGAGCCATGAAATTAAAACTAGTGAAAAGGCTTAATAGAATAGCCGGTATCAGCGGATACTTCGTGACCACTGCGCTCTTCGTTGCCGCGTGCATGCTGCCTTCCTGGGCGGGCTCGATGGGCTATGTCACCGTCGCAGAACCAGGTCATCCAAATAAGCCGTCCGATAGTGATTGCCCGATTTTCACCATCGAGAAAGGAACCAAGAGCGGTATCAAGACGGCCGAACGGGTAGCCATCAAGGAAGAAGCCGATTGGCGAGCGTTATGGCGCCGACATCGCGAAGGCAGCCTGGTATCAGATACGGCACCACCTGTCGACTTCGACCAATCCATGGTCCTCGCTGTCTTCCAGGGCGAGGGCACCAAAAATTGCGGACTGGTAAATATCGATCGCGTCAAAGTCTTACCCGACAAGGTTGTCGTCTTCATCAATGAAATCGAACCCGAGACACCAAGCGGAAATGACAAGACCACGACATCTTGCTTCCACATCGTCAAAGTCGGCAAGTCGACACTACCCGTGGTGTTCAACTAACCCCTCAGTGCTTACTCAATCAACACTGGTTCGTCGATACCCACGATTCGAAAAATAATTGTAGGGGCGCCTTGCAGGCGCCCTCGGTGTATTACTCGATCAACACGAGTTCGTCGATAACCCCGATTCAGGAAATAATTGTAGGGGCGCCTTGCAGGCGCCCTCGAGCCAATTCCGAATCACTTGTATTTGACGACATAGCTCGGAACATTACCCGACTTGCATGCCAGCCCCGCGACCACCAATTCAAACGACTTTGCCTTGGAATGCCGGATCGGATCGAAGTCAAAACTAACCGAACCGCCCGCGGTATCGTGCGAAATAATTGATTGAGCGCTTCCCCGAAGTATCGAACCCGAGTCCGATTGCACTTCCAAATAGATTTTGTTCTGCGGCAATACTCCACGATTCGCCATAACGTCCTGCAGTTCCACGCCGGAAAAACCATCGCACTCCGCTTTAATCTCAATTCTAAGCGATGGCGAGTTTCGCACGTTGGACGCCAGAAATGCAGGCGCATCGGCTAAGAGCTCATTGATGTCATGCAACCATTGCTCTTCGATCAGCTCCTGTCGATAATCTTCGAAAACCTTCGCTTTCGCGTTCTCTTGAATTGACTTTCTCAATTCCGGATACCGTACTAATCGTTCAAGAGCTTCATGCCAGGCTTGCTGCGTGTTTTCAACCAGCAGCCCGTCGTGTCCATCGGTCACGGAAGTAGTATATGCATCTACAGCGGAATAAATTCCGGCGATTCCACAGGCACCATAATCGCGAAATTTCGTATTGTTTTTCGAGCGATTGAACTCATGATCTTCAAGTGGTGCCAGTCCGATCTCAAAACCGCTCCGAGCAAATTCCTTGAGAAAGTCATCGTATCTATCGACGAGCTTTTTCGAGGTAACTCCAGGCAAAGTTAAAAGCTCGGGTGGACTGCAACCCCAGATCGTGACATCTACCGATTCATGATGCTTACTCATGAACTCCGCGAGAGCGGGCAAAAACACTTTATATTGATCGTCCACGATTCGACTGGTGGCGTATACGATACCGACCTTTTTTGAACCACTGCCGGATCTTCTCGCGGGCAACTTTGAAAAATCAAATGAAGAGCGATAGATGCGTGAGTTCTCGTTGAACCTGGACACTCTTGATTGGAGAAGCGGGCTATAGACCCGGACGAGATTCGCGTGAGATAGATAGATCTCCAGCTGCTTCAGTCGGAGAGGCTGCAGGTGGTATCGAGCCAAATCAGGATCGGTCGCCGCGGAAATGTCCCAGAAGCTGTCGTCGATGTCGTAAATAACAGGCTTTCTCTTACCAATCGCTTCGCTGAGCAAATGTCGAAATGCTGGTTCTGTATTTCTGCAGAATACGATCAGATCGGCCCAGGATATGTGTGACGAATTGGCGTTTTGCTCTAAGACGTGTTTGAACTTGATGTGACCGGCGGCCTCAAGGGCGGAAAGTGGCTTGATCACGTTGATCTGGCAACTCGCAATATAAGACGGAACGATCGCCACCACTCGCGGTGTGCGACCCTGTCGGGGAAAGTTTTTGAACGCCATTCTGTTTACCGGGCTGAACCAACAATCTCGCGATTAACAACGGTTTCTGTCGTGCTCAAACGCTCTTTGCTGTGACCAACCGCATCTCTGAGCAACGCAGGCAGAGTTGGAACTGGCTTCGCTACAACGATTATCTGATATGCGAATAGTGTTCTGCGAAGTTTGATCAGTTTGCTGTTCAAAGACAAAAGAGAATTAGCGAGTTTTTCGTCTTTGAGCACTAACGGATATGGTGCAGGAACGCCTTGCACGCTCAATACTTCAAATCCGCTTTCTGAAATCACACGTTGCAGGCTATCGAAGGTAAACAATCTGGTGTGACGCAGATCGAGAATGCCTTTCTTCGAATAGTTGAACTGACCGAACAAGTGCATCCAGCGCGTAACGAAGAAGCCGACGTTTGCACTGCTCACGATGAGGTGCGCGCGAGAGTTATACGTGCAGGCTTGCATCAATTGCTGCAGGAAGTCTTCCGGTGAATGTGCTTGTTCTACGACATCAAGCATCAAAATGTAGTCGTGATCCGTGACATCGATAGGCAAACGTTCATCAGAATCAGGATTGTATTGGTACTGAGATTGGCTTCCGGCAATCGGCGATTCGCGATCGAGTACTGTAACCTGGCAGCCTTTGCTTTCCAGCAAGGGAATCAAGTCAGTTGCTGAGTCACCGCCAAAAGTGAGGACTCTCGAATTGGGCTGGATTAATGCAAGCGCAGCGGTTTGAGAACTCTCGAATCCGAGTTTTGGACGGTGTTTCCATGAGTCTGTTTCCGATGGCTGAACATCGAAGTTGCGACGATACATCAAGCAGTATTGTTGTAAACGCGCAGCTGCACTGGCTTTGACCACATCCCAGGCATACTTCATGCCGTTGACGTGACAAACTTCTTCGCCGTAAAACGTTGGAATTGGCAATTCCTTGATTCGAAGTCCAGCGACGATGAACTGAATAATGATTTCGGTGTCGAAGTGGAAATCATTAGTGTTGAGATGAAACGGCAATTTCGAAAGCGCTTTTGTGCTGTAGATTCGATAGCCTGTGTGAAACTCGCTCAAACGGCTGCCGAGTACCTGGTTTTGAAAAGCAGTCAGAATTCGATTACCAACATATTTATAAAGTGGCATTCCGCCTTCGAGCGCGCCGGTCAATGTCATCATGCGGGAGCCGAATACAGCCTCGGCTTCACCTTTGACCAAAGGCTCGAGCAGTCGAGGCAGCGCTTCTGGCGCGTATTGCCCGTCGCCGTGGACGAGTGCGACGAAATCGAAACCACGTTCGATGGCGTAGTGATAACCAATCTTCTGGTTGCCACCATATCGCTGGTTGACTGGGTTTCTAAGAACGGTAATTGGATACGGGATCTCACCTTTCGTGCGAGCCAGCTCTGCGGCTTCGAACGTCTTGTCCTTGGAAGCGTCATCGATAATGAGTATCTCAGTGTCATACTCACGCAGCGATTCCGGGATTCGCTTCAATACGCTCTCGATAGTCTTCTCTGCGTTGTAGGCGACAATGAAGATCAGGACGCGGGGCTTATTCGTATCTGGCATGTTTACTCCAGCCTTATGATCCATATAATACAGTCGGCAAATTTACCAAAGCCATTGCAAAGAGGTCAAGGCGAACCGTCTCACAACCTTCGTCCTTTTCTGCTGAAAATTGGAATTCCGGATTTGGCGCGGAATTCGCAGGTTAATTTTGGATAACAACTTGAGCTTAGATTAGAAACTGTTGATATATCGACCAGGATAAACAATCCATTTGTAAGCCGATTTTTGAATTATGCTGAACCATCTCATCAGCGAAAGTCTGTACCTTGTCCCGATTTGTTTTAGCGTTTCTGATTTTTATCGCCATTAGTTTTGGTGTTGGACAGTACGCCGGTTCGCTAGTCGACAAGTACGATTATCCGGTACACAGCTGGTCGTGGTGGTCCGTACGGGCGGTGCGTGAAGCTGTAGGACAGCGGACCTCGATACCGAATACGGTATTGCTCGGGTCGTCACTGATGGTGGTGGCGATGGCGGAGGGCGATGCTACCTGGAGTGGCAAGCGTCTCGATCTGACGACCTACAGAAAAGCGCGTTATCTTGATTCTCTGCTGTCCGAAAGTTTTCCTCGAGGAGAAACCATCAATCTGGCTTCTCCGGGGCAGGTCGTGTCTGACGCGTACCTCACGTTAAAAGAAGCTCTCAGCGAGGGATTAAAGCCGGAGCTTGTCGTGTACGGAATTGCGCCTCGGGACTTCGTCGACAGTACTATGGACACACCCGTAGACACTGAGTGTTACCGCTACCTCAGCCGCCTGGTTTCATCGCAAGAACTTGAACCATTTTTGAATCAGGATGTCGTTTCGTCGATTGCACGACGAGCCAGCAAGGCCGTTCCTCTAAGTGACAGGGCAATTGATCTGCAACTTAAGTTCTCTCAGGCGGCATCTGAGTGGAGCGATCGCGCGTTGCGAAACGGATTGGCGTCTAAATCAATGCCGCTGGAAAAGCGAATGCGGTTGCTCTCAACCTATGAGCCACTGGATATGGTGCCTGGCTTTATTCATGCGGAAGTGGCTCAACAGGCGGATGTGGGACGACTGTATCAGGATAACTCAGCAGACTATGTCGCTCGCTATCGAAAACCGAAACCAGAATTTTATGAGGGGCAATTGCAATGCCTGTCTAAACTCGCAGATCTTTGTGCGAGAAACAGTATCGAATTGATAGTAGTCAATATGCCAATCGAGCGCCGAAATATGTCCTTATTGCCTACTGGTAGATATGTGAAATATATACATGATATATCCAAAATAGCCCTTTCTAAAGGCGTGACGTTCCGTGATCTCTGCCAGTTTGATGGTTATTGCCGGGAGGACTATCGCGACACCGTTCATTTGAACGGCTTCGGCGGAATGAAATTCACGAGGCAATTAGCAAATGTTATTTGCGAGACTCGACGAAAGTTTCTTCAGGCAGCAAACGTGCCGAGAGAAAATCCATAGTCTCTGACTTCGGATTCAGGTGGCTGATCTTGATCTGAGTATCCGGTGTACCTCGGGAGGTCAGATGTTCCCGAAATGCTTCGTACGTCCCACGCTTGATTGTTCTAAAAGTTACGGAGCCTAAACGTGCCGAGGCCCGTTTTGTTTCATACTCGATATTGTGCCGGCAAAGCTCCTCATCGAAAAGCCGCGCTAACAGCTCGCCTTGCTTGTAGTCATTGTCGGATGACGACGTCGCTTCCGGTTCAATCCAGAGTTCGTAATGAGGTTCTGGACGAAACTGAGGAATGACTGTGAAGAAACGAACGCAGGAGTTTGAACCAGTCAATGCTGCTTGCATCGACTCGGTAACCTGCAGTTCAGTAATTTTCTCACCAGTGAAAGAGCTGATGTTACCGCCCTTGTACTGGAAGTCTAGAAGCGGCGTACGATTGTGATAGCCCGTGACTTTCACTACGTCATTTATGTTGTATCGGTACAATCCTGCCGATGTGGTGAAGAGAATGAAATAATTTTGTCCCACTTCCAATTGATCTGCGAGAAGTACCGTCGGGTTTGCGGACTCCATTTCGTCTTCAGGTACGAACTCGAAGAAGTGCGAATTAATGGCCAGCATCTGCTCCTCGGGCGACAGGAACACAGTTCCTCTTCCCTCACTGGCACCGTAAGTGATATCGCAGATTGGCAAGTTGCCAAAATATTTCGGGAAATCGGACAGGTAAAAAGCGGCAGCAGCCTTGGTCCAGCATGATACTACCTGCAGTGTCGGCCATATCTTTTCTGGTGTGAATTGACCTTTCTCAAGCAGCGCGGCTAACTCGCGGGCACGCTTCGCATCAGGCTTTGCGATGGCTTTGATCGCATTTAACGTAACATTGTCTAAGGCGACAGGTGCGGTCGTCGTGCCGTCACGTACATCTCTTATAAGTTGTTCGGCGTGATGCTGAAGTTTTCTGCACATCAATTGAATCGTGCTGGGGTTGAGTGTGTAGAACACGGCAACCGGCAGAGACAGTGCGGCTCTCAGTAGTGCGTAGTATTTCGATTCGTAGTCTTTGATCAAGAAGACTTCATATGGCACCGGCGAAATGTATTTCTTAACGAGGAACGGTTCGTTTTTAAACAGCGAACCCGACATCGAACCATATGGGATTCCGCATGAAGTTTTTCCTTCCTCTGCCGGTGACGTCACGACAAGGGCTGTGCCGTGAGCAATCTTAGGGAAAGTTCGGAGCAAGTGAAATCCACTTACGACTGATGCTTCACGGAATTCCTTTATATAACCAGGCGTAATTGGGATAAATTTTGGCTTATCTGTAGTTCCACTAGTGGTCGCGAACATTTGTGGTTTTTCTACGGTAAGAACACCGTCGGCGCCCGCCATGACGTCCTCGATGTAGCCGCGAAAACCTTCATAGTCGCGAATTTTGACTGCCTTATTGAAGTCATCCCAGGTCCTGACCGTGCCAAAACCATGCTCTTTGCCGAATCGAGTGGAGGCATTCTCTGAGACTATTTGATTCAACTTTCGCAGTTGTGCTTCGCGAGGAGCGTGACTGTCAGCCTCTATACGCGAGACTTTGCTTTGCCCCATAGCACTAAAGGCTTTGTATAGAAGACCGCGCATCATCGACTCCGGTAAGCAAACGTCTTAAACTGGCTGTGCTGGCGTCCCGCCGGCTTTTCTTCTGCTGTTCGCTTCGGCGCGAAATTGACCTTACCTCAATCTAAGATAATTGAGTGCATTGGATCTGCGACAGGAGTGGCATTATACTTTATCCCGACGTTCCACTCGGACTTGCTCACATGCTTTTCGTCGCTGCATTTCTCGTCGTAGTCACTATCGCTGTCGCATTGATTCAAGGTGCGGCTTTTCAACGACTTTATAAGTATGTAGAAGCGGGCTTGGGTAGAAGCCCGGCAACTCAGCTTCCTAAAGCATCTGTAATCTTGCCATGTAAAGGACTAGATCCCGCCTTTCGTGAAAACATCGAGAAGTTGCTGAATCAGGACTATCCGGATTTCGAAGTAATATTTGCTGTCGCGCAAGATACCGATCCCGCCTATTCGCACCTGGTCGAGCTGTCCGGGCGCTCGGCGCGACCAACGTCGGTGATCGTCGCCGGTGTCGCTAACGGCCGAGCTCAGAAGTTGAACAATCAACTCCACGCACTGGAGCATGTTCGCAAAGATTCCGAAGTATTTGTTTTTGTCGATTCCGATGTGATTGCGCGTCCGGACTTCTTAAGTCAGCTTGTGGCGCCGCTTACCGACGATACAGTCGGGGTGACGACCGGGTATCGTTTTTACATAGCGTCAATAAACAATTGGGCATCGATCGTTCGCTCACTCTGGAATCGTGTTACCGCCTGGGAAATGGCAAATCCTAAGTATGCTTTTGCCTGGGGCGGTGCAATGGCGATTCGCAAATCGGTTTTTGAAAGCACTGGTGTTCGCGAAGCCTGGGACAAAGCCGCGGATGATGATTTGTCACTGACGACCAGCGTGAAAAAACACGGACTGACTGTTCGATTTGTACCGCAGTGTCTGGTTGCCAGCGACGGCGATGCACCATTTTCTGAAATTATGGAATGGACTAATCGGCAACTTATTCTCACTAAGGTTTATTATCCAGAACTCTGGCAGCGCGCCATCTCTCGCGCGGCCTTCATGCTGCTGTGGCTGGTACTAATGGTAGTGGCAGTCACCGGATTTGTGGCTACAAGCGAAACATCTTTTGCGATAGCTATCGGCGCTGGATTTCTTCTCATTCCAGTCGAGGTGTATTTCCTCTTAAAAGCACGCCGGCTCTGGCAGCGGGTTCTGCTCGATCGTCAGGAATATTTGACCGAATCGCTGCTAAGTTCCTGTCTAGCCATTCCGCTTGCGCATCTGGTCCTGCCGTTTATGACACTCGCATCTTTGCTGACCAACCGCATCCAATGGCGCGGCGTCACTTACGAATTGAAGAGCCCCACCGAGACCCTGGTCATCTCTTCGACGTAAGCAGTAGAGCTATTTTTTCGATTGAAGTTCAATTTCGGGAAGAAAGAAATTGAAGAAAATTGCGGACGCCAGGGTAATGGCGTATAACGTTAAGACGGTGTGAATCGCCTGTTCAAGCGAACCTTGCTTCATCAAAGTGAGCATCAGAGCGCTCATCAAACCGGTGCCTAACGTACCGCCTAGTGAACGGAAAAACTGAGACATGGAAGTTGCGACTCCCATCAAGCTTCCCTTCACGAAGTTTTGGATGATGATGCTGTGGATTGGTATAAGCAGTCCTAGACCAACTCCTCCTGCGGCCGCAGAACCTAAAAGGAATGCAGGTGAGGATTCTTTCGTTAGCATGCTGAGAAGAATCGTCCCAATTTCCATAAGTATCAGCGAACAGAGAATCAGCAATTTGTATTTGCCTGTTTTAGCAATTGTGATTCCACCAACGACGCTGGCTCCTGCAACGACCAGCATGAGCGGGGTTAGCAGCGCTCCCGATTCTGTGGCGGATACGCCAAGAATGGTTTGAAGCATCATCGCAATTAGCAGCATCGATCCGAATAATCCGATTCCTGTTACGAAAACAGTGAATAACGAGATGCTGATGATTTTGTCACGGAAGATTTGCAACGGGATAAGCGGTTCCCGAGCCGTGTTCTCTCGAAAAAGAAATGCGATCAACGCGATTATTGAAATCGCTCCCTCAATTGCTGACGTAGAAGTTAGTGTGCCTGACTTGCCGATTTCTGACGACGCCAAAAGCAGAGGCGCAATACACAGGATGAATAGAACGATTCCTGGTGCGTCGATAAGGGCTTGTGCCTTGGGTCTCGATGACTTTGGGTAGGTATATGCAAACACTATCGCTGCCACCACTACTGGTGGGATGTTTATATAGAAAATATATCTCCAGCTTTGAGTTTCAACTAGCCAACCTCCAAGAACCGGTCCTATGATTGCCGCTAGAATGAAGGCTGCTGCCAGCAAACCCTGATATTTACCGCGTTCTCGGGCGGTAAACAATTCTCCGACCGCGACGAAACTCAGACCAATCATTGCACCGCCAGCGATGCCCTGCAGGGCACGATAAAGAATCAGTTGATCCATGGCGCCGAATGGAATCGCGTGGTCAATGAGACCGGCTGTGCCGCAAAGTGCCGAAGTCACGCCAAATAGAACGGTTGCGACGATAAGGACCGGCTTCACTCCAAAGATATCTGAAAGCTTTCCGGCTACAGGCGTGGTAACTGTTGCGAAGAGCAAATAAGAAGTTATCAACCATGCGCCGCGATCGAAGTCATTGAGTAACGTGGCGATCTTCGGAATAGCCACGTTAAGTACTGTCTGGTCGATTGCAGACAAAAATATGGCGATTTGCAAACCTATCAAAACGCCGACTTTACTGGAAGCTGCGCTCCCGTCCCCCGCGTCCCTGCCCTGTTTCGAGCTTGCCGACTGGTTGGTGTCGCCTTGGGTCTCGTCGTTTATGGAGCTTGAAATTTTCTTATCCAACCGTGCCGATGCGGCTGTCCCCGAGCGATAACGTTTTCAGAACCATACTTTCGAATTTTTCTGCCTGAAGTTTTTCGTTGAAACGCGCATTCACGTCGGCTTTGAGAATACTAATCCGCTCTTTGACGTCTGCATCATTCAGCCGCATCCACATCAGGCGAGTGCTCAGATTACCCGGTTCCGAAAGATCGGTCATCCAAAATTCGTCTTGGATAATGTAACGAGCACCGTGGTGAGGGTGCGTGATTATTGGCAGTCCGCACATTGCGGATTCGGCCAGGACATTGCCCAAGTGCTCTTGTAACGTCGGCAGAACCAGCACGTCACTGGCTTTCATGATCGACGGAATCGTGTCTACATCAACAGTAAGCCAGTGTATCCGATTACCGAGCAGTTTCTTTCCTTGTTCTTGCAACGATCGAGTGTCGACCTCGGGAGCGCCGCACAGCACAAGTTTCACCTTCGGATCGGTCAAACGTGCCACTTCATCAATTAGATAATCGAGTCTTTTGTGATATTTATTCCAGGCCGCGACGCACAGAATGACAAAGTCATCGTCATCCAGATCGAGCGACTTGCGAATCGTCGATCGATCTACAGGTGTGTCCAGATTCGGAAAACAGTTTGTCAAAAGTTCCATTCGCTCGCGAGGAATGCCTAAGTCAAGCGCTTCTTCGTACTTCCGCGGTTGAATTTGCTGAATGAAATCTAATTCCTTATATGAATTTGGATCAGGCAAACCGCCGTTTGCAAAAATGATTTTAAACTTCAGCCCGAAGATATTGCGGCTCGCGCTCACCATATGAGCCAGCGGGAAATCCTTGAGCCAGACGACATCGGGACGCCACGCCAGAAGCTCGAAATTGAGCGCACTCCAGAAGCTTACTTGTTCAACTCCATAGGTCCATTCCCAGCGATGTTGCTCGGATATGAAGGGCAATGAGTGAACGCCCTTAGTCCAAAGGCTGTTCCTGGGCATGTTCCATAGCTGCTTACCGCCAGGATAGTTGCCTCCGCAAAAGAGTCTTACGTCTAATGAGGTGTGCCGACGTAATGCTTCATACCACCGCGCAGTCGAGGTTTCGAACCCGCGCTTCACGTTGCCCAGACCGCAGCTGACCAACGCCAATTTCGTCGCACCAGGCTTAGAACGCGTCTCTGACGCGCTCTCCGAAACTATTTTTGTTTGCTCTGCTTCCGCCAAGGACCGTTCCTGGTAACTGAAATATTATACTCGCCCATTTAATGCATGTTTAGCACTAGTTTTTCAGAAAAGTGACTGCCTTGTCTAACAGATATCGGTGAAGTTTAGTGATGCTTGGAAACTTAAATTCTCGTTCACCTTTGGAATGCCTGAGCCTCTCGGCAACTTAATAGTTAAAACCTCTAACCTGGCATTATTGCCAGGAAAATCCTAGACTCTACGGCAGAAACCCTATAGCCGATTTTGCGTTTTAATAGCGTTAAATTAGCAATCAGCGTGCACTCCGACTGTTGTTTGTGCGCTATTGAGATAGGGATGTGGGGGGATGGTAGATAGATAGACGCATTGGCCTTCTCAGGCACGATAGGTCAGGCGCGTCAAAATATCGGAGTTCTGTGTGTCGGTACTGGGAATTTTAGTCATTTCGCCGTCGGGTCCTCGACGAGCATACAGCGCGCCTGGCCTCGCGATTTCAGCTGCACGAGCTGGCGCGACCGGCATTCTGGATCTCGAGTTTGTCACCGACGCTAAAGCGATCAGTGAGTCTTTTGAGCTTTTACGCCGCTCTTCGAAAGAAGGGCGCATCGGCGTTCGATGCCGATCCGGCAAACTCTGGATCGAGTCTTTGGACTTATCGAAGAACGACGGTGACGATAAACCGGTGATGATCATCACTGCCGGGTTCGAAAATTTTGATTCGAAAAAACTGAAACAAGATATTGCCAGGGCGAGAACTGCGGGCTTCGACGTGATAGTCGAAACAGTCAGTGTCAAAGAAGCAATTCTTGCCGAGAAAAACGGCGCCGACGCCATCATCGCAAAAGGGCATGAGAGCGGCGGACGCGTAGGTGATACGACTACATTCGTTCTCGTACAACAATGTGTTCGTCAAGTCAAAATTCCCGTCTGGGCTCAAGGTGGAATCGGCTTGCACACGGCAGCCGCAGTTGCAGCGGCTGGCGCTACCGGCGTCGTGCTCGATTCTCAACTTTATCTATGCCGAGATTCATTGATTCCGCCCGATGTTCAACTGCGATTTGAACGATTGGATGGTTCGGAAACATCATTGCTGCCGATCGGTGAATCCACTCGCTATCGTCTTCTTGCTGCTAATGGCTCTTCGCGATTGCAGGAATTGGAAAAAGCCGATAGCAAAAAAGCTACCGAGATACTTGAATCAAATGTATCTGCTTCCGCCGATGACGAAGTTTGGATCGTTGGACAAGATTCGTGTTTTGCAAAATCACTTGCTCTTGCTGGCGGCACCGTATCCGGTTGCATCGATGTAATTCGACAAACCACTGCTGAGCATATCGAAACCATCTCGAAGCTGAAAGTGCTCGAGGAAAATTCCGATCTCGCTCAGGCTCACGGCACGCGCTATCCGATCGTTCAAGGCGCTATGACGAGAGTCAGCGACACCAGCGAATTTGCGTTCAAAGTAGCAGAGGGTGGCGGACTGCCATTCCTCGCATTGTCGATGATGCGTGGAGCTGAGATTGAAAAACTTTTGGTCGAAACCAAAGCTTTGCTCGGCGATCTCCCGTGGGGAGTCGGAACCCTGGGATTTGTTCCACAACAACTGCGGCAAGAACAAATGGAAGTGGTCAACCGCCACAAACCACCTTTTGCTTTGATCGCAGGCGGTCGTCCGGATCAGGCTAAAGCACTCGAAGATGCCGGAACCAAGACTTACTTGCATGTACCGTCTCCACTGCTGCTCAAGTCATTCATAGAAATGGGATCGCGTCGATTCATTTTCGAAGGAAAAGAATGCGGCGGTCATGTCGGCCCACGATCAAGTTTTGTTCTCTGGGAACAGATGATTGAGGTCCTCCTCGAAGCTGTCGGACCGAAGGAAAAACCGGCATCCGTGCATGTTCTCTTCGCCGGTGGCATCCACGATGATCTCTCTGCCGCCATGGTGGCAACTATGGCCGCGCCGCTTGCTGCTCGCGGAATCAAAGTTGGAATGCTGGTAGGTACTGCTTATTTATTCACTGAAGAAGCTGTAAGTGCCGGTGCGATTGTTTCCGTCTTCCAGGAAGCCGCGCTCAAGTGCGATGATACTGTGTTGTTGGAGACCGGACCCGGACATTCGATCCGTTGCATTGATTCTCCTTATAAGGAAACATTCGATCGCTGCCGCGATGATTTGCAAACGCAAAATAAGAGCAGAGACGAAATTCGCGAAGAATTGGAATTGATGAATCTCGGCCGCTTGCGCATCGCCAGTAAAGGTACGGCGCGCGGAAAGAGCGGCAGTGAGTTGGAAACAATTCCAGTCGAAAAGCAGTGGCAAGAAGGCATGTATATGATCGGTCAGGTGGCCGCTATGCATGACAAAGTTTTGACCATCGCGGAACTGCATGAAAACATCTCCAGCGCCGGACAAAAACTTCTGACCTCGCTTTCGAATCGCGATTTCAATGTCAGCGTCAGCCGAGAAGGGCAACGCGAAGGCATCGCCATTGTCGGAATGTCTTGCATGTTCCCGCAAGCAAACGATGTGGAAACGTTCTGGCAAAACATTCTGAACAAAGTCGATGCAATCGATGAGGTTCCGGAAACGCACTTCAACTGGAAAAACTATTACGACAAAGATCCACTAGCCCGCGATAAATGCGTCTCAAAATGGGGCGGCTTTATCGCTGATGTGATCTTCGATCCGACTCCTTACGGAATTCCACCAAGCAGTCTCGATGCTATCGATCCGATGCAGGTTCTCATCCTGGAAGCAGCTCGCAGCGCTTTATTCGATGCTGGCTACAATCAACGAAAATTTGCTCGAGAAAAAACGTCAGTTATCCTGGCTAACGCCGGTCACGGTCCAATCACGGCGCTTTATTCGTTGCGCTCAATGCTCGGTTGGAAACTCGACGGTCTGGATGATGAAGCTGTCGAAGAAATCAAATCACGTCTGCCTGAGTGGACGGAAGATTCTTTTGCCGGTTATCTCGGCAACGTAGCTGCTGGAAGAGTGGCTAACAGACTCGATTTGAAAGGGTTGAACTTCTCCATTGATGCGGCATGCGCAAGTTCGCTTGCTGCACTTTACGTCGGCATCTCAGATCTGAGATCAGGCGCAAGTGATGTTGTATTACTGGGCGCTGCCGATACGCACAACCAACCCGGTGACTTCATGAGCTTCTCCAAGACTCATGCCTTGTCTCCGCGTGGAAAATGCCACACTTTCGATGCGAATGCCGATGGTATCGTAATTAGTGAAGGTATGGCGATGGTTGTTCTGAAACGACTGTCAGATGCCGAACGCGATGGCGATCGTATTTATGCGGTGATTCGCGGAATCGGTGGCTCCAGTGACGGGCGCGATCTCAGTTTGACTGCTCCACGTCCAGCCGGTCAGATGTTGGCTCTAGAACGGGCATACGCTGATGCTGGAATCTCACCTTCTTCTGTCGGTCTCGTCGAAGCGCATGGAACAGGCACCGTCGCCGGTGACCGCGCCGAAGTCGAAGCTCTAAGTAAAGTGTTTATCAATTCCGGTGCTGCGATAGAGAGCTGCGCGATCGGTTCTGTGAAAACAAACATCGGTCACACCAAAGCTGCTGCCGGTCTAGCTTCGATTGTAAAAATCGCCAAGTCGCTTCACCACAAAGTGTTGCCGCCGAGTATCAACGTCACTAATCCGAGCCCAGCTTGTAAGTTTGGAGAGGGACCATTTTTCCTCAACACGGAGAGCCGCCCTTGGTTGCATTCCGAAGGCTCCACACCTAGACGTGCCGGAGTTAGCGCCTTTGGATTTGGTGGCACCAATTTCCACACCATATTAGAAGAGTACGTCGCTCCTTGTGTCACTGAAGAAGCTCCAGCACTGCATGCCTGGCCTGCAGAGTTGTTTGTGTGGAAGTCAGCCTCACAAGAAGATTTACTCAAGGCGCTAAAACAAGCGGAACTTGCAGTCGAGAAATTGCTGTCCGAAGAAAAAGTTGAAACCGTTGCTACGAGTCTTTCGAGCCGACGGTTATTTGAACTGGCAAGCAAACTGCAACTGAAGTTTAACGACTCCTCAAGCGCGAAGTGCGCTCTTTCGATCGTTGCCGGATCGCTGTCCGATCTCAAATCTAAACTTGATCGTGTGAAGCAACTGTTGGACAAACCAGAAGTGAAAAACTTCAGTTTGCCAATCGGCATCCACTATTCGGCGGATTCATCTAGAAACGGAAAAGTGGCTTTCCTCTTCCCAGGTCAAGGCTCGCAACGCATCGACATGCTAAAAGATTTGTCGATGTATTTGCCGGAAATCCGTAAGTCGATCAGCGAGTCTGACGAAATTCTCAAAGAAAAGATGGGTGTCTCGGTTGCGAAGGCAATCTACCCATCATCGAGCCTATCAGACGCAATTAAGGCGAAACAAGCCGAACAACTGACGAGTACCGAGATGGCGCAGCCGGCTCTCGGTGTGTGCGATCTGGCTATGTATCGCGCTTTGTCTTCATTTGGTTTGAAACCGGATATGGTGGCTGGTCACAGTTACGGCGAATACGTCGCCCTGCATGCAGCCGGTGTGTTCTCCGTAGAGCAGTTACTGAAACTGTCTGCAGAACGCGGTCGCATTTTGAATGAATGCTCGATCGCAAATCCTGGCTCTATGGCTGCCGTCTCGTCTGATCCAAGCACGGTTGAATCCGTGATCAAGGATGTGCCGAACGTCTACCTCGCCAACGTGAATACTCCGTCCCAGTGCATCATATCTGGTGCCACAGATGCAGTTGCTAAGGCGATGGAACTGTTCAAAAAACAAAATATTGCCTGCAAGCTAATCCCGGTATCTGCTGCATTCCACAGCCCGCTATTGAGCGCTTCTCAAGCTCCGCTGGTGAAAGCACTCAACGAATTCAAATACGCTTCACCGGAGATTCCGGTCTACTCGAACACGACAGCGAAGCCTTACGAAGGCGACTCCAATCGCATTGTCAGTCAGTTGGGCGAGCACGCGCTGAAATCGGTATTGTTCGCCAAACAGTTGGAAGCAATGTACGAAGATGGCGCTCGCACCTTCGTTGAAGTAGGACCTGGAAATGTTTTGACCGGTCTAACCGACGCCACATTACAAGGAAGGGATTTCGTCGCCGTATCGACAGAACGTGCGAAGAATTCGCTCGAACATTTCCTCAGCGCTATCGGGCTACTCGCAGTCAATGGCGCAATCAAAGATATTGGAAAACTATTCTGGAATCGTATGCCCGGCTTGCAGGGCGATTCTTACGAGTTGGTTACCGCGCGCAAACGTGGTGCATTGCTCTACCGTGTCAACAGTGTTGAAATCACCCGCGTCGATAAAAACGCGAAGACAGTGCAAGCAAAACCTTTGTCCGAGAAAAATCAAAAACCGCAAGTTGAGCACGTGAAGCCTCAGAAAATGAGTATGGAAACAGGTAGAACCATGGCACACAGCAACGTCTCTGACACTAGAAAAGACGGAATCGATAAATCTTCATTGGCAAACGCCAATAACGGTTCGAATGGTCGCCCAGCCAACGCTGCCGGCGCTATACCATCGAATGGTCAACTCACCACCCACGGTGCGTTGCCGGTAGCATCGCAAGACAACCGCGGCGCTCATCAAGTGAGCGTCAATCAGCCTGCTCAATATCCGGTCCAAACTCAACTCCCTGTGCAATATCCTGGTCAGCCGGTTCCAAACATCATGCAACAAAACGTTCGCCCACAGATCAATCCAAACTCACGTCCTGATGGCACTCTAGAGCGAGTGATGTCTGAATTCCAACGCAGTATGTTGGAGATGACAAACCGTTTCCTCGAGACGCAAGAGAACGTGATGCTCGCTTACCTCCAAGGTGGTGGACGAGCGCCACAGCAGCTCGGCGGACAACCGTATCCGGTTCAACAACTCACTTCCCATCAATCTCTGCAGCAGTACCCGCCGCAACAGGTTCCTCAATACCCGCAGGCGCAGCAGTTGCCGCAACAATTCGTGCCACCACAATTTGCGGCACAGCAACCTGCCCAACAATTCGCGCCGCAGCAATTTGGCGGGCAGCAGCCTGCGCAGTACCCGGCTCAGCAAGCCGCTCAGCAGACCTTCAACCAATTCGGACAATTTGTGCCGGTTGAGCAATTAACAATCGGCAGCAACGGCAACGGTAACGGTCACAACGGTCACTCTGACAACGGCTATTCGCTAAACAACGGTTCGCATGGCGGGCATCCGGCGTCTGAAATTCCAACAAATGGAAATGGACATCACCCGATTGAGACTACCGAAGCGATCCTGGAAACGGTCGCAGCCGCACCATCAGCGTCGGCCGGACTCGATACTGAAGCTCTCGTAGACAGCCTCTACGAAATCGTCAGCGATCGCACAGGATATCCGCGCGAGATGTTGGACCCTACCCTCGACCTCGAGGCAGACCTTGGGATCGACTCTATCAAGCGAGTCGAAATCCTCAACAACTTTAGAAAACTGTTGCCGGAAGCCACTCAAGAGAAGCTGGAAAGCGGAATCGAAAAGTTGGCTGGAACCAAGACCCTTCAAGGAATTATTGAATGGATTCAGTCCCTCAATGAATTAGCGGAGGCTGGTTCCGACACATCGGGCACTACAGCCAGTATCACGTTGGAACCTGTGGTATCCGGAGACTACAGCAATGTGGCGCGGGGAATAGTGGTCGCCACTAAGATTGAGACAGCCGCCAAAACTGAAGTTGAGCTTTCTCCATCACTTCTATTGGTCGCCGAATCAAAAGAGAATGGGCAGAAACTCAAAAAGTCTTTGAGCGACGCAGGTTTAAACTCAATCAATATAGTGGTAGCTGACGCTACTGAAGATTCCATCAAAGTGTCGGTTGACGAACTGCGGCAAAAACACGGATCGGTTGGCTCCGTGCTCTATCTATCGGGTTCACCTATCTCGCCAAATCACGCACTTGCACCTTCGACCTTGTTCCAGATCATCAAGGACGTCGAGTCCGATTTGAGAGAGACCGCTGATGGTGGCAAACGTTCCGCCGTTATCGTGACGACACTTCTCGGTGGAGCATTTGGCTCGTCCGATTTAAACAGCGAATTGCCTGTCGAGCGCCTGGTTCAACAAGCCGGCATTGTCGGATTGTCTAAGACAATCGCGAAGGAATACCCGGAGATTCACGTCAAGGCGATCGATTTCAAAGCAAATGTTTCAGCTCAGCAGTATGCAGAAGCTATCGTTGCGGAACTTACTGCCGACGATTCGATCGTCGAGATCGGCTACCAGGGCACCGAACGCTTCGGTCTGGAAACTGCTGAAACTACTTACGATACCGAAATTTCGTCGGATAATCGTCAGAATGCTGGGCTGACATCCTCATCGGTGGTGCTCGTCACTGGTGGCGCACGTGGTATCACCGCCGAAATCGCGCTGGATCTCGCCAGACGTCATCAACCTAACTTCATCATCGTCGGCAGACTGCCACGTCCGACGGAGACCGAAGCTCCGGCGACCGCTGGACTCGAATCCGCGAAAGATATAAAAGCGGCGATCATTAATGAACTTCAAGCGGCCGGCAAAATTATCAACGTCCGCAACGTAGAGAAAATCTATCAACAGCTCCTTCGTGAGCGCGAAGTCCGCGAGACCCTTGCGAAGCTGCAAGCCGCCGGCTCCACCGTTCGCTACTATTCATGCGATGTCACCGATGATGCCGCATTCAGCAGACTGATTGATTCGATCTATGAAACCTCCAATATTGATGGCGTCATTCACGGTGCCGGAATTATCGAAGATGCACTGATCAAAGATAAGCAACTCGATTCGTTCGAACGCGTATTCAATACCAAGGTGAATAGCGCTCTGACGCTGTCTCGCAGCATCAGGCTCGAAACTTTGAAGTTTATGTACTTCTTCTCCTCCATAGTCGGTAGAACCGGAAATTCCGGCCAGTGCGATTATGTCTCTGCCAACGAAGCTTTGAATAAGTTGGCGATTCGTGTCAACAGCAAAACCGACGCTCGCGTCGCCTCACTGCTCTGGGGACCGTGGCAAGCCGGAATGGCACCACCGGAACTGGAGGAAGTGTTTGCGAGCCATGGTTGGTCGATGATCCAGCCTGCAGACGGGCGTGATTGTTTCTATGAAGAACTGAAGTGCGGACGTTCTGACGTAGAAGTCTTACTCGTTGGCAAACTGAAGGGCGATAAACTTCCAGAGCCAAAAACCGTAAATTCAGCTTCCGAACAGTCGAGTCCAGCTAAGGCTTCCTCCAGTGAGTCAGAATCACTGTTGTTGAACCTGGCAGCCTCCGCGCAGATCGCTCCGGCTGGGGTCTTTCTCAACAAGGCGGTGTTGAAATCGACAAAGCCAATGACGTTCACCTACACTATCGATACCAGCCAGCACCACTACCTCCACGATCATAAATTCGATGGAATTCCAGTGATGCCGATGGCGGTGGCGCTGGAAATGATGCTGGAAGCAGCGAAAGCAATCTATCCCAATCAGCATCTGGTGCGCGTCTCCAACCTCGATATTCCAGCGGGAATTGTTTTCCACACTGACAAAAAGGAATTCGCTGTCGAGGCAAAACCAGACAAAAATGGTTTAGTCGAATTGCAACTCAATTCTCTAGGCAAGACGGGTAAAGCGCACTTCCGCTGCAAAGCTCAATTTGCCTCATCACCAATTCTGCTTCCGGATGAGTGGGTTACTGCGACTGCGAGCCGAATTCCGCGGACTCTTGGATCGTGCTCTCAATTGCCTTGCGAACCGAATGTTCCGCAACCACAAGATGTTTATGGCAAGTGGCTTTTCCATGGTCCCATTTTCCAGGGCATGGATAACGTTCAATTCCTCGCGGCCGATGGTATCGCAGGTGAAGTTCGCGGTGCTAATCCGCTGGTCTGCACATCGACTGTTGATACCAGTAACTGGATTGTCGATCCCGTTCTCCTGGATAGCGCGATGCAATTGGCCGGTATCTGGGCTCGCTTCTATCGCGACGTGACGGTATTGCCGACCGGATTTAAGACGATGCATTTGTTTGGCCCTATGCCAATCAAAGCTACTGCTCAAATTCGTTTGAACCCAGCGATGACTACCGAATTGCTCTGCGACCTGGCAATCTACGATGAGAAGGGCGCCCTCGCATTCGTAGTCGAAGGGCTTGGCGGTATCGCCAGCAAAGCTTTCAACCGATTCTCCGCTCAAGAACCAGAACCAGCAAAGCAATTGGTGAAGAAGTCATCTTTAAACTAGGCCATTGATGGTCATTTAAACCAATTTGAATTGGTTTCCAAAGGCATGATTTATGCAACAGTCAGGAAAACGCAATAACGGTAAAGTTGCAATCATCGGAATGGCCTGCTTGTATCCCGGTGCGCCTGATTTAGCGAGTTTTTGGTCTAATATCGTCGGTGGTGTCGATGCAACTCGCGAAGTCACCGATCGTGAATGGAAACTCGAAGATAACTACGATCCTAACGCGACTACTTTTGGAAAGACCTACTCTAAGCGCGGCGGCTTCATCAGCGAGTATGCGGAGTTTGATCCCCTGAAATATGGTGTGATGCCCAGCGGTGTCGCCGGTGGTGATCCCGATCAATTCCTGACGCTTCGCGTTGCGCATCAAGCGATGGCTGATGCCGGATATTTGAACAAACCCTTCCCGGCGGATCGAGCAGAGATAATCCTCGGTCGGATCTCGGCTCCTGGTGCCGGAAGCATGAATTTGGTTCATCAATCTAAAACGGTCAATGAGATCTCAGATTTGTTGCGTGGTCTATTGCCGGACCGCGAAGATGGTCTGGTGGACAACGTCATAGCCGACCTTAAGAATAAACTTGTGTCGTGCAATTCCGACACGCTGCCTAGCGCGATGCCGAATGTTCTGGCCGGACGAATCGCTGCGAAGCTAGGGTTTCGCGGACGCAATCTCTTAATCGACGCCGCATGCGCATCGTCAATGGTCGCGATTGAAACGGCTGTTAATGATTTGCTTTCAGAACAGTGCGACTTCGCTCTTGCAGGAGGTCTGCACGTAAATGCTTCATCCGTGTTTTTCCAGATGTTCTGCGGTTTGGGTGCACTCTCGAGAAAAGACGAAATCAGACCTTTTGACGAAGCTGCCGATGGGACATTGTTAGGTGAAGGCATCGGCATCATCTGCTTGAAACGTCACGAAGATGCCATCAAAGATGGTGACCGAATTTATGCGACGATCTGCGGCGTGGCCTCTTCAAGTGACGGTCATGGTGGCAGCGTACTCTCGCCTAACCTCGAAGGCGAAGCGCTCGCCATGGAGAAGGCCTATCGCATGGCGGGAGTGTCTCCTCGAACAGTAGGTCTACTGGAAGGGCATGGAACGGGCACACCGACGGGCGATGTCGTAGAACTTCAGGCGATCGAAAAAATATTTACCAGCAAAGAAATGTTGGCGTTGGAACCGAACGCAGGAAAGTCTGCGGTCGGTGGTAAGAGTTCTGAAATTCCAGCTACGCAGTCTAAAAACACGGAGAGTGCCAATCAGGGAGTCGCGGGTTCGGATAGCGATTCAGCGAAAAACGTACCCGCAAATGACACTGAGAAGAAGGTCGCGGACGAGCCCTGGTGTGCGATTGGATCAGTAAAGTCGATGATCGGACACTGTCAATCGGCCAGCGCGGTCGCAGGAATCATCAAAACTGTTCTGGCGCTGCATCACAAGATTTTGCCGCCCACGCTCAATGTGACGCGACCGAATGAGAAAATAAACTGGAAAACGCATCCTTGCTATATCAACACCCATTCGCGCCCCTGGATTCATCCCATTGAATCAGGTCATCCGCGAAGAGCAGCTGTTAGTGCTTTTGGCTTCGGTGGCATCAACGGACACATGATCCTGGAAGAGGCAACCCAGGATATTTTCGTAGAGCTAGGAAGCCAGTCGACTAATCCGACCGCGCTGATGCAAGAGTGGGAATCTGAGTTGTTCACGTTTGAAAGTGAAACAGCCGACGATCTCAAACAACAAATTAAGGTCGTGTCTGACTTTGTCAGAGAGTCCGCGGAAGTCAACCTCAAGGATCTTGCTTACACGCTCAACTGTGGACGAGAAGCAAGTGCCAAGACCGACAACTATAGGATGGCGATTGTAGCGAACAACGCTGACGACTTACTCGCCAGACTCGACCAGGCGGTTGTTTCTGTCGAAGCCGGCAAGACTCACGTCGAATCCGACAAAGGTTTATATCTTACGAAACCTGGCACTGCCCTCGGTGGCAAACTCGCGTTTCTTTATCCAGGGCTTGGTAGTGCTTACACCGGAATGTTGTCGGAACTTTGCATGCACTTCCCTGAAGTTCGTGCGGTTTTCGACATCGTTGATACTGTTGCTTTGTCAAACAAGTCGGATTTACTGCCGAGTAGCATGATCTTCCCTAGACCGACTCCGGGTAGCACCAAGGTCAATTCCGATTCTCTAGCATCCGCTGATTTCGCCGTGGTTGCAGTCTTGCTCGCGGAGTACGCGCTTTATCAGTTGCTTTTACACCTTGATATAAAACCAGATGCGCTGATGGGTTGCAGCACCGGTGAATTCGCAGCCATCACTACAGGTGGTGCTGTCGATGTACTTAGCGCTGCTGAGTTATTTTATAACCGAAGCACTAAAGTCGCTAAAACGATTCCGGCTGATAAACTGGCCAATTTGCGGTCTGCCAGGGTTTTGGCTCCTGCTGACACTGTAATGTCTCTGGTGAGCAATAACGATGTTTATCTCAGTGCTGATCTTGGCGAAAAACACGTAATTGTCACCGGCACCATTGATGGTATTACCGCTTTAACGGAGCAACTTTCGAAGCGCAAGATTGGTTTTCAAAATCTACCGGCAGCGATACCGTATCACACACCGTTGGTTGATGATCTCGTCGACGGCGACGATGATTCGGTCAAATCGCTCACAGTCAGGCAGATGACTATACCCGCCTGGGCTTGCTCTACTGGTGTTCAATATCCTGACGATGTGGAATCTCTTCGTTCGATGTTCACGAAGTTGTTCACGCGTCCGGTGAAAATGCGCGAAACGATTTTATCGATGCACGAGCAGGGCGTGACGAAATTCATCGAGGTCGGACCTAACGGCGTGTTGTCGTCTCTAGTTTCGAGCATTCTCGGAAACGCGCCGCACATTGCTGTGCCGACCAACCTCGCCTCCAGGTCGGCGCTGACGCAGGTGCATCATCTTGTTGCAGCGTTGTATGTTCAAAACACCGATGCCAATTTTGCGTTTCTTTATAAGAGAAGAGCGCCGATAAAACTTGACCTTCATGCTGCCAATTCGCAAGCGAAGAAGGTTCCAAAACTATCACTTTGCCACACGAAGCTTGAAGTGTCGCCGCAGTTCAAAGCTGTGCTCAGTGTTGAAAATGTGCCGGTAGATAGTGAGATGAAAACGGGCACTTCTGATTCACGCGCGGTGCGTGCAAATCCGTCGGCTGATGGCTCGCGTGAATTCGGGGTGGAACTTGAATCGGCGGATGCTAATTTCGTCGCGGATGTGAGTGGAACTTCCAGTGTGAATGTTGAACATCGAAACGAGCCTTCGGAAATTGCGGAGGAAGAAGACGTAGTTCGATCGTTTTTAAATACGAACGCGAGCTTCTATAGCCGTTTGGCAATGACGCAGCAGCGGGTGATGTCATCTTTTTTGTCGACTGAATCTTACTCGACTGACATTGAAAACGTGGAAACCTTTTCGGAGCAGGCTGGAAGCCTGCGCTCCCAGGATTTGACGAGTTTCGGCACCGATGAATATCAGCGTTCTGCGGACGGGCGCTCCCAGGACTCGATGAGGTTCGGCACCGATGAATATCAGCGTTCTGCAGACGAGCGCTCCCAGGATTCGACGCCTTCCGGCGCTGATGAGTTTCAGCATTACGAGCAGCAGCTCGCTGCAATCCCGCCGTTTATGCAGCGATTCGCTGTGTTCCGGCAGCCGGATCACAGTATCGTTGATCTGGTGGTGGACCTTCAAAACGATCTTTATTTGCTGGATCACGCCATTGGCGGCTCGGTTAGTGCCGATCAAAATGGTCGAGTTTATCTGATGCCACTTATGGTGTCACTGGAAATCATGGCTGAAGCTGCCGCGGTGCATGCCCAGCAGAGTGTCGTAGTCCGAGTAGAGCAGGTCAAGGCGTATAGACGTATTGTCGTCGACCGTGCAGGAACTGCTTTGCGGATGATTGTCACTGGCGATAGCCAGCGTGTTCATGTGCAGATGTTTGAGGTTAATCAAACCAACACATTGGTTCTCGAAAGCGATTTTGTATTTGGTTTGCAGTACCCTACCAAGTCAAGCGTCCCGGAAATTCAGGTAACAGGCGAAGCTCCGGTCAATTTGACTCAGCGTGCGCAGTTGTACCAGGTACCGGCGATGTTTCACGGACCGCGGATGCAATCGGTTTTATCGCTCGACAAAATCGGTAATCGCGTCATCGCTGGTCGCGCCGATTCTAGTCCCGCCAGGGAATGGATTCCCGGAGTTCCAGTCGCTCGATTCCTGCTACACCCACTTCTGTTGGACAACGCCAGTCAGTTTGTTCTCTTCTATTTGTACGAGAAACAATTGCCTGCAATTGCTTTGCTACCATTTTTGATCGAGTCTATCGAATTCTTTTCCCCATCTGAGCAGCTACCACCGGTAGTGTCAGCACAGGCATCGTTGCAAACGCTTTCCGAACGCTCGACCGAAGCAAAAGTCGAAGTGATGGATGCTAATAATGCGGTCTGGATGCGCGTGACCGGTATCAACAGCAGGCGGATTGCGCTCGATGAGAAGTGGCTCGGATACGTTTACGATCCGCTCAATACCATCGTAGGTTCTCGCCTGCCGGTGTGTGCGGAAATTTCGAATGCGTGCGTCTTAACTTCTTTCGATCAGCAGTTGTTGCCTCAAGACGAGGCGGTTTTAGACTGGTGCTTGGATTATTTGCTGACGAAAAACGAGCGAATTCATTGGCGGGATACTCTCAAATTCGAAAAACGAAAACTGGAATGGTTGATCGGAAGAATCGCTGCCAAAGAGGCTATCCGCACGCTTATTAAAGAGCGGTTGCAGATATCGATAGGCATGCTAGACATTGAGATCGTTCAGGATGAGCGCCGACGTCCGATCGTCAAACTTGCGTTTGGTGGCATCCCTGAAATTCTGGTTTCGATTTCACATAGTGATGGTCTCGGTTTGGCTCTTTCAAGCTTCGCTCAGGACGGCAATCCTGGTATCGATGCCGAAGTGATAGAACCTCGAGATCTGGATTTCGCAGCGCGTTTTTCAGGAAAAGCAGAACTCGGTTATCTCGAAAATTGTTCCCCACAATCAAGATCGACTGAATTGACCCGATTGTGGTCCGCGAAAGAAGCGGCATATAAGTCCCTCGGCGGTTGTTTAGAGATGACCTCGTTTACGGCGGTGACGCCTATTTCTTCAGACGGAACGCTCATACTTTCTAACAAACAGTCCACCACCACATTTAGTGTCAGTACTGATGTTATCGGAAAACGTGTGGTTTCGTACACCTTGTTATCGCCTACACAAGTTCATTCACTTACGGTCTCTGCGCAGATGGCCTGAGCGTCGTTTCTTTCTCACGGTGATAGATGTTTAGAATTCAGTCTATTAGATCATATTGATCGATATGGCTTTGACTCGAAGATTCACACGTGACCGACGCAGCCGATAAAACCTGCCCGATGTGTTTTAAGCCGGAGACAGCTGTTTCCGGTGGTTTCGTCACTAGTTTTATTGACGTTTGTCATTGCAAAAGCATTCGATTCGAGGATGGCACAGATACTTCGACGGTCAAACTTTGCGGCGTTTGTCATAAAACGGTGACCGACGGTCAACGACAAGGCAGTTTAACGCAGTGGATATTCCGATTTGATAGTTGCAAATGCTCGCAGCCTCAGATTGTGGAACGTTCGATGAATACTGGCGCGACGGAGACGCCCACATCGAAATCCGAATCGTCTGCAGAAAAATCTGAAACACGGAAGGAGGAACCGGAGCTGTCGATTGCTTCCGAACAGTTTCCGATTGAAAGGTACAAACCGATCGCCAAGCTTGGTCACGGAGCGTCTGGAACGGTTTACCTCTCCAGAGATAGATTACTCAAGAAGAAGGTCGGGGTGAAAGTACTCAACCACCTTAGCGGAGAACAGCTAATCGCTTTTCAAAACGAGGCGAAACTCACAAGTAAACTCAAGCATCCAAACATAATTCAAGTGCTCGATTTCGGACCGACTCCCAGCGGTTTTCCATACATGGTGCTCGAATACTCCGACCGCGTTATTTCACTGTCTACATCGCTGCAAGAGAACGGACCGCTTGATGTTCGAGTTGCCATTGATGTCTTTTCTAAAATTGCTGATGCCCTCGAATACGCGCACTCCATGAGAATCTTTCACAGAGACCTGAAACCATCGAATACTCTTTTCACGTACGCAGATAAAAGCGATATCAGCGTGAAGCTGATTGATTTTGGAGTTGCGTTCATGCGCAAAGAATCTCTGGAGCCTACTCGCACCGACGTGACGACAATCATTGTAGGAACAGTCGGATATATGGCTCCAGAACTGGCAAACGACAAGCAGTATGATGTGCGCTGTGAGATCTATTCGTTGGGATGCATGCTCTTCGAATCACTTACGGGAAGGCTTCCATTTGTTGCGGATTCGCCAATGGAGATGTTGGCCATGCATACCCGTCAAATCGCTCCGCCACTGAGTGCGGTGGCAGGAAAAACTTTTCCAATCCAAATGGAACGTTTGGTGGCTGATTGTCTTGCGAAAGATCCCGACGCGAGACCGGCTTCTGCCGCGATATTTAAAAATCGACTTCAGCGCTGCCTCATATCAATGGAAGCAAAATCAACTGCGCCGTTCAACGCAATAGAAACTGCCGGGAAAAAGCTTAAACTGAGCGAGTCTTCAAGTGAACAGAAAAAGCTGACTGGTAAATTCTTAGCAGTTGCAGCACTTTCAATTGTTGCCGTACTCGGAATCGTGTGGATTGCATTTAGTTCTATTACTAAGACGGAGAGAACGATCCAACCAAACCTGCTTTCGCCGCCGGCTGTTCAGGTACCAAGAAAGTTGGCGGATCAGCTTTACGGGACCGAATTGGAGATCAAGGACACGAATCTCACCGAACTGACAATCCCATCGAACGCCCCTGAAATCACAAGTGTTCGAATCAGTAAATGCACCATAAAAGACCCTTCGGTACTATTGAACCTTCAATCGTTTCCGCGCTTGAAAAATTTGTCGATTGATAACTCGACGGGTTTGAACAAACTTGCGATGATGAAATTGACAGCCGGGCTGATCAGGATTGCTTCAGGCAAGCTGGCATTCAAGGCCAAGAACCGTCTCGAGAAACCACTGTTTATCAACTTCTCTAATACAGACATCGAGACTTCAGCATTGATCGAATTGCAAGTGATACCATCGGTGGCTGCATTGTCGCTGGCCGATACAAAAATGGATGACGGTGTCGTTGAATGTATTACACCTCACAAAATGCTACAAGCCGTGGACCTCAGCGGTACTAACATCACTGAAACGGCGCTCGAGAAATTGAGTCGGATGAAGTCTCTACTGCTGATTAGAGCATACAATTGTCCGGCTTTGAAAAAGTTCCAGTCTAAGGTCATCGACCACACTTCAATTCTTGTAGAGAAATCTCAAACAGACATTGATGATGAATTCCCAATTTACTTTCAAGCCGCTCAACAAGATAATGTGACTGCCCAAGCCAATCTCGCCTCACTTTACTACAGCGGCAAAGGTGTGGACCGAAATTTCGATGAGGCCTACAAATGGTACGAGAAGGCCGCACTCGCAGGTAGCGCGAGCTCTCAGGTAACAGTAGGTACATTCTATAAACTCGGTTTGGTCGGAGGCGGGCCCGACCCCAAGAAAGCTTTGAAGTGGTATCACATGGCTGAGTCCAACGGTCAGAAGCTAAAAGCCTCGCGGCAAATTGGAGAAGTCTATGAAAGTTTGGCAGATGTAACACCTGGCAATAAAAAGCTCGCGATCAAGTATTACAAAGTAGCGGCTGATGCCGGTGACCGCTTGGCTCAAGCTAAACTGGCTGATTTGTACTCCTCTGGATTTTTGGGAACGGAAAACTACGAAGAGTCGTTCAAATGGTGGCAAAAGGCGGCTGCTAGCGGCGACGGATATGCGCTCTACTCTTTGGGATTCTGCTATCTTGTGGGCCAGGGCGTCAAAGCAGATGACTCCATGGCTTTCAAATATTTCAGTCGTTCAGCCGCGGCTGGAGATGCGGTCGGAATGTATAACCTCGGTTGTATGTACTTAAACGGAAAAGGCACAAGCGTAGACCTGAGAAGAGCTATGACGTGGTTTCGCAAGTCCTCTGACAAGGGTTATTCCGAAGCGAGCACGAGCGTAGGTTTTCTCTTCGACAGAGGAATTGGAGTAGAACGCGATTATAAGGAAGCGCTCAAATACTATAAGATCGCGGGCGAAAACGGCAATGCTCTTCTTGCAATTGGAGACCTCTATCGCGATGGCAAGGGCGTAGCAACGGACGCAAGTGTTGCTAACTCGTTTTACCGCCGCGCGGCTAATTTAGGGAATGAGCAGGCTAAAGCCAGATTGGGTTTGTGAAAACCCTTCCCTTTCCATGAACGGTGCCGCACCGTGGCTGGTGCTGGAAAGCGCACTCGCTAAGTGCCTTCTCCGTCCTTCTGCGAAATTTCTGACTTTTTCTTTTTTTCGTACAGGTGTTCGGCGAGTTGTCTGGTCTTATCCAGACGACCGTGCACCTTCATCTTAATGAATTTGTTGACGAGAAAACGTGGTATCGGAAGTCCGGGCTCCACGCTCGAGGTAAGCTTTACCTGAGTTCGCAGCTTATCAATCGGGGTCAATTGCCAGCTGCCAGACATTTGTTTCAAGCTTTTATCGCACTTGATCAAGTCATAGCCAAGGTACTCGTTTTCTTTCACCTTGATTTTGAGCGTTGTATCTACAGTCCCGTAGAATGGTATTTTTTCGAACTTTTGGGCGACGACAGCTTCATCACCATCCGTCGAGTGAACATTCACGTCAAACTTGTCAGCGGCGGTCACGGCACTCCAGACGAACTCTTTAGGCGCGTTTACGACCATCGTGTCCGATATGTCCTGGCGTCCGGACTTGGCGTCAGCGGGCGGGCACGCCGAAACGAGCGCTGTTGCGCCGACTACTGCCATTCCCGCAATCATAAGCCGCATTTGATACCTGTTTCCATTCGCCGATTAGGCTCATCATAGTTCATCATATGACATCTTGCCTGTCCGGTAAAGCACTGTGTACGTTACTTCGTGCGGTTCTTCCCATACCCGCCAGCCAAGGTTTTCTTAATATAGCAAACGCCGCCGTTCCCTGTGCTGTCAGCGGGTTTTCTTTCATACATGATGTGTGCACCGGCAGTGATACCAGATCCGAGCTAAGTTGACGAAATGTCACACATGAACAAGAATTTGCCGAACGGTATCGCAGGTAGTGGCAATGTTAAAGGCTGACATTTACATTCTGGATAACGTGACAGTCGAATTTTGTTCGCTATTCGAGCAAACTTCCTGACCTCCGATGTGAAATTGTTTCGGGCCGGGGTGACCTGTGGCACAGCGTGGGTATATAGTTTCGGAAGAGTGACGAGGGAGCTGGACAATGGCTGCTAATCGCAAGAAAGGCAAGAAATCGCAGAGTTCGAACCAGGGCAAATCTGAAAGCAAGAAGCCCGCGATTGAAACTGCGACTTCAGTGTCTGATAACGCGATAGGCGGCGCGACGACAGACTCGGTCTCTGTTGATTGGGAGACGGGAGCGCCCTCTCCGTCGGCTGAAGATGCATCGATTTCAGGCGAAGGCGCGCAAGAAGAACTGACGACAGAAGCTGAGCCGCAAGTAGACTCTGAGCAATCTGCGGACAATGCGGGTTCTTCGAACAGCAGTGCTGATGCGGAATTGAACGATTCGTCTCAAAGTGCGTCGGTCACGGCACACCCTGAGGTTGCTACACCGCCTGCCGAACTGGAAACGCCAGTCGAAGCAGCGGATACCTCGCCACAAGCAGACTTTAGTCCTGATACTGCCGAAGTCGTAATGCAAGAACCTGCTGCGATTGCCGAGACGACACCTTCTATCGAGGCTCCGAATACCGTCAGCCGGGACGCATCCAACGTAAAAATAACAGCGCCTGAGACGCCTGAGGCGCAAACCCCGGCAGTCAACGACCCACCCAAAATTGACGTCAATTTTGGCAAGGATGAAATTCGTACGTTGCTGGTTCCGGTCAGCCCGTTTAATCGACTGATTGCCTGCATAATCGTTATTTTTTCGTCTTCGATTTTAGGTTACATCATTCTCAAAACACCGGCCGGCTTAAATGCTCAAGGAATGCACACAATCGACCTTCCGGAGCCGGGCGCGTATGTGTTCTTCTTCAGAGGCGATACGCAAGACCCATACGGCTGGAGTGAACACGGACGATTCAGAGAGTCATTGGAAATCGACATGGAGCCGGTGGAACCCAACCAGAAGGTTGAGAAAGTTGTTGAAAAAGTTTCACCGATTAAAGATCTTTCCGGCGCCAACTTTTTCTCAGTAGCCGAGTTCGAAGTCAACCAACCGGGGAAGTACAACGTCTGGATTAAATGGAACGATCCGAATGCCAAGTGTATCGGCAAAATAAGATATGAAAAAGATCCTGTAGAAACATTTTTCTTTAAATGGGCTCTCGGAATTGTTGGAACTATAGCGTTTTTCTATATGGTGGGTATTCCGATGACTACCCGAAAAGCGCAATCTACGTTACCTAATTCTTCACCTCCCGCGCTTACTAAATAGATTACAAGAACGCATTTTTCAACTGTGCTATGGTGCTGTGGAAACTTCGAATTTCATTAGTATGACGATAGAGGTCCGCTGAATGTTTAGTAACAGAAACCTGGTGCTCAGAGCCTTGCCGCTTGTCGCGCTGACTATTACGGTTGCATCTTCTATGTGCCAGCCGGCACTGGCCGACAAATCCAACTGGCGAAAACTCGAGGATGAAGGCACCAGTTCATACAAACGAGGCGACTACCCGGGGGCGCTGAAAAGCTTTGCTGATGCCTTAGAACAGGCAACGGGATATGAGAAGAGTGAAGAGGACCGTGCCACCACACTCAATGACACCGGTCTGGTTTACGATGAAATGAAACAGCACGTGCAAGCCCAGAAATATTATTCTGATGCAATCGAAGCGAAACGCAAGGCGCTAGGCCCAGACGATTATGCGCTGGTTCCGCCTCTCAACAATCTCGCAGCCTCATACATTTCAGAGAAGAGAAATGAAGATGCTATCGCAGTGATTATTGAGGCAAATAGAATAATTGAGAAATCAAAAGGTGCTAATGATCCCGCCCTATCAGTGAGTCTGAATCGGCTTGCCGGCGCATATCAAGCAACTAAGCGATACAAGGAAGCTGCGGACGCGTTGACGCGATCGCTCGAAATTGCCAAGAAATGTTTTGGTGAGAAAAGCCCCGCAGTCGCCGTGATCCAGAATAATCTCGCACTGGCCCTGCGTTTCATGGGCAAAGGTGATGACGCGGACAAGTTATATAAGGATAGTTTGTCTATCCGTGAAGCGGCGTTGGGTGGTGATAGTCTCGAAGTCGCCAGCAATTTGAACAAAATGGCTCTGAATTATCGAGAACAGGGGAAATTCGAAGACGCAGAACCGCTGCTGAAGCGCTCGCTGGATATAGTTAAGAAAGCACCGTCCGCGACACCACAGCAAAAGGTGGCTGCGTACAAAAACTTGGCTGTAATCTATCGCGAGATGGGTACACCTGAGAAAGCCGATCCACTTTATGACGAAGCGCTTGCCATACAAACGGAAGCGTTCGGTGAATTCGACGCGTCTCTTATAGATACGCTTGCTGATATGGGTCAAATGCAGCAGGAACTCGGAGATTATGCGAGCGCCAAGAAAACTTACGAGCGAGCGCTGGCTATTTGCGAAAAGGTCGGCAGTTCGGCTGGACCAATGAAGATGAAAGTGCTCGATCGTCTGGAAGATACTTATAGCCAGTCTGACGACCTCGGTGATGCGATTAAGCTGAATGGTCAGGTCCGGTCGATTATGGAAAATCAGCAGACAATAGATAATAAATCACTTGCAAGGAAACAGAATGACTTGGCCATGCTATACCGTCAGCAAGGCGATCTCGCCAAGGCCGAGGAATTCCTCAAAAAAGCCGTAGAGACCGACCAGAAACGCGGTACAGAGCCTACAATCGAGTCGAGTTTGTACATGAACAATCTCGCTCGAGTATACGAGGCAAGTGGAAAACTGGAGGAAGCGGGCAAACTTTATCAAACAGTGATCGCCATTCGCACCAAAAACGATGGCGGTGACTCCGCGGCTACTGCCGCAGCCATGCGCCATTACGCAAATGTCCTGCGCGGTTTGAACAAAGTTTCCGAAGCCGATGATGTTGATAAAAAAGCCGCGAAGATCGAAGAGAGCGAAGGGGAATAACTCATACAACCCTTCCAGAGTCGGGTTAGCAGGACCAGTAGAAGGAGTCATGTATGAAATTGAACATTTTTAGCGGGATTGGTGGCAGTCTTAAAGTAACCGAGCCTCTTCTCCCAGTTTCTTTTCTTGGTGCTCTGACAGTAGCCCTGGCTCTGACGGCAACTTCTGCATCGCCCGCACTGGCAGACGGCACCGTTCCCAAGCAATTCAGCGGGCGAGTCTCCTGGTACGGTCCTGGTTTTGATGGAAAGAAAACCGCATCCGGCGAGCTTTTCGACATGAAGAAGAGCACGGCTGCGCATTTGAAACTAAAGTTTGGAACTAAAGTCCTCGTCGAAAATCCGCGAACCGGTAAAACCGTGGTCGTGAAAGTCAACGACCGCGGACCATACGCAAAAGGGCGCGTGATGGACCTTTCTCGTGGCGCCGCTGAAAAGCTCGGCACCCTCCTTGGTGGCGTGGCATTCGTCGACTGTACCGTCCTGGATAAGGATGATCCACAAGCCGGCATGACCCGATTCATGTTCATCTCGGGTGACACATCCGACAGCGACTCGCTCTTCGCGTTCAAGCCGACTGAAGAGCAAAATAGAATTTAGCAGTTTAGACGCTAACTAAACGTCTAAGGGTTATTTGTTGGTTCCAAGAACCTTTTTGATCAGTTTTCCGAATGGATCATAAAACTCATCCACGACGCGCTCCTTCATTGGAATGATCGCGTTATCGGTGATGTGAATATCCTCAGGGCAGACCTCGGTGCAGCACTTGGTGATGTTGCATAGTCCGATGTGTCCTTCGTCCTTGAGATACTTCATGCGATTCGCCGTATCCTTCGGATGCATCTCGAGACCGGCTGTACGAACGAGGAAGCGTGGTCCCATGAAGGCGTCTTTGCGATCGTGATCGCGAAGTACGTGACAAACGTTTTGGCAGAGAAAACACTCGATGCACTTTCGGAATTCTTGAACGCGATCGATGTCTTCCTGGTGAATGATCCATTCTTTCCCGTCGTCCGGAGGCGGCGTGAAGCCTTTGATCTTCTTATTAACTTCGTAGTTCCATGACACATCGGTGACCAGATCTTTGATGATCGGAAAAGTCTTGATCGGTTGGACTTTGATCTCTTCACCATCAGCAAAACGATCCATCCGTGTCTTACACATCAAGCTTGGTTTGCCGTTGACTTCAGCGCTGCACGACCCGCATTTAGCTGCTTTGCAATTCCAGCGTACCGCCAGGTCAGGTGCGGCTGTCTGCTGGATGTAGTGGATAGCGTCGAGGACTACCATGCCCTCTTCTACCGGCACTTCGTATTGTTTATACTCGCCACCTTCTTTGGTGCCCCGAAAAACATTTAGTTTGGCTTTACGCATTTGATTGGGCTCCTATTTCTTTTCAAAAAGCTTTTTCAAGTCGGCTGGCATCACAGGCAGCGGCGTGTGTTCGAGTTTCATCTCATCGCCGTCTTTCGAGCACGACGAGTTGCATTCTGACCATTTGCCTTTGTCTGTTTCTGTGTGGTCGAGGCGGCTGTGTGCTCCACGGCTCTCCGTTCGAGCATGCGCGCTTCGGGCGATGGCTTCGGCTGCGACGATCATGTTTTTCAAGTCGCGGCAAAGGTGCCATCCAGGGTTGAATGCTTTTGCGCCTTTGATTGAAACCTCAGCGATATCCTTTTTGAGTTCCTGGAGCTTGGCGATTCCCTGCTCCATTTCCTTCTCTTCGCGGAAGATGCCGACGTGCGCATCCATGATGTCGTTCATCTTCTTCGCTACATCGTAAGGATTTTTACCTTCGCGATTAAACGGTGCTTCGAGTTCTGTAATGGCATCCTCGATATCTTTTTCGTTGATGCTCGGCTGGCTCAAACCTTTAGCATACTCCGAAGCTCCAGCACCGGCGCGTTTTCCGAACACGATCAGATCTGATAGCGAGTTGCCGCCAAGTCGGTTGGCCCCGTGCATTCCACCTGCGCACTCTCCGGCTGCGTAAAGACCTTTGACCTTGGTAGCGGCAGTGTCTGCATCAACTCTGATACCACCCATGATGTAGTGGCATGTAGGACCGACTTCCATCGGACCAGCGGTGATGTCTACGTCAGCCAGCTCTTTGAACTGGTGATACATGGAAGGTAGTTTTTTCTTTACGCGATCGGCATCCTGATAGCTGATGTCCAGGAATACGCCACCGTGTGGAGAACCTCTTCCTTCCTTGTTCTCGATATAAATTGCGCGGGCAACGTTGTCGCGAGTGGAGAGTTCCGGAGGTCTGCGTGCCTCGGTTCTCTTTCCAGCGATTGCGCATTCTACCCATTCTTTGGCTTCCGCTTCATCAGCAGCGAAGCCATCTTTCGTTGATTCAGGCAGATACTTCCACATGAAGCGCTCGCCTTTGCTATTGCGCAAAATGCCGCCTTCTCCGCGCACACCTTCCGTAACGAGCAATCCGCGAACGCCCGGTGGCCAGACCATTCCGGTCGGGTGGAATTGAACGAATTCCATATCGATCAAATCAGCGCCGGCTTCGTATGCTAAACCTTGACCGTCGGAAGTGTATTCCCACGAGTTCGAGGTAACGGAATAAATCTTGCCAACGCCGCCTGTGGCGAGGACTATTGCTTTCGTTTTAAACAGAACATATCTTCCGTCCTCACGGAAGTATCCAAATGCTCCAGCGATGTGATCGCCATCTTTGAGCAATTTGGAAATCGTGCATTCCATGTAAACCGAGATGCCCTGGTGAACGCCTTGATCTTGCAGCGTTCTAATCATCTCTAGACCGGTTCTATCACCGACGTGACAAAGCCTTTTCCACTTGTGTCCGCCGAATGCACGTTGAAGAATTTGTCCTTCTTTGGTCCGGTCAAAAACCGCGCCCCATCTTTCTAATTCGCGTACGCGGTCTGGCGCTTCCTGTGCATGAAGCTGAGCCATACGCCAGTTGTTCAACATCTTGCCACCATTCATGGTGTCCTGGAAGTGTGTTTCCCAACCGTCTTGCGGATCGACGTTTGCCAGTGCTGCTGCGACTCCACCTTCAGCCATAACGGTGTGCGCTTTACCGAGAAGCGATTTGCACACAAGCCCTACGGATAATCCTTGAGCCGAGACTTCAATGGCAGCTCGGAGACCGGCTCCACCAGCTCCTACCACTATGACGTCATGTTCGTGAACTTCGTAATTAGCCATTAGAATTCCTGTTCCATTCTTGCTTACAAATTTGATTTCGAACTTTCAATTCGATCTCGTTTTGTTTAAACCCACTGTCAGATTGGTTTTTATCGAACCAATTTAAAAGAACGTGATCGGAGTAGTCCAGCCTCGCGCCACCGCTGTGACGAAGAAATCGGTGAGACCGACGGAGAAGAGACTGGCCCATGCCCATCCCATGTGATGCTCGTTGAGCTTGGTCACAAAGTGCCAGATTCGGAATCGAACTTTCTGTTGTTCTGTCTGACTGAAGCAATTGAGCGCTCCGCCGCAGAGGTGGCGTCCTGCGTGGCATCCGAATGTATAACCGGAAAGTAGAACACAGTTGAGCACCATGAACAGTGCCAAAGCGCTTACTGTGAAAGAACCGGTTGGCGATCTGAATGCTTGAAGGGCGTCCCACCAGAGAATCGCCAGAACGATTGCTGCGCAGTAGAAGAAGTAGCGATGCAGGTTTTGAAGGACGAATGGAAACTTCGTTTCTCCCGAGTAACCTTTTCCTTCAGTTCCGGTCACGGCGCATCCGACTGGTGTCATGAAGTAGGCGCGGTAATAGGCTTTGCGGTAGTAGTAGCATGTCGCTCGAAAACCCGCTGGAATCCAGAGGATCAAGATTGCTGGTGAAAAATGCCACCAGTCGAAAATTAGTTTCGGCGAATAGAATGGCGATAAAAACTGATCGACTTCGTAATAGTTGTTTTCGAATGCGCGTACGGTCGCGTATGCAATGAACAACGTGAAGCCTGTTGCCACCATTAGCGGACTGAGCCACCAATTGTCGGTCCGGGCTGTACGCCCAGTGTGAGCCTTGGTCTCTACTGAATTAGTCATGGGGAATCCTTCTCTTCTCAGAATTCTGCGTGCTCGATTCGGCTGAATTCATGACAACACGTGTCTAGTTGACAGGCGCTGTCAAGATTCTGCGACAGCACCAACAATATAAAAGGAATGGACACGATGTTTTTTGGTAAACCTTAAGCCGATCGAAGATGAGCTTTAGCGCTGCTTGAAATGCTGCTCGGCTGCTCTTCTTACTGGAAATTATATCAACAATAAAACGGTGAAGTACGGATGATGAACCTCTTCAGCAACCACCTCGATCGGATATCTTCTTGATTCTTAGTTTCGGTTAATGTCATCGACATCCTGATGAACAGCCAGTTTCGGAGCTCTTCCTGTTGGCAACGGTATGGAACCTGCTATCAAAAGTGGCGTCTTTTTAATCGGTAGACGCTGCCTAATTCTCTTGAAAAAAATGTTGAGGGAAGTATGTGAACCAAGTTGAAAGGCTCAGAACGCGAGTTTCGCCCTGTTCAACAATGGTTACTTTAGGAAATTACTGAGCCGACGCTGCGGAGTAGCGAGGACAAAATGAATAAGAAACACATGAAACCGGAATCCAATCAAGCTCCTTACAAGAGCCGGACCGCTCAAGCTGCTCAGACTGCGGCCGCAAACGAGTCCAGTAAGCGGTATGTGATGGAAAGGCTCGATCAGTCTTTGCCGTTGATCACCGAAGACTGGCAACGGGTCGAACAACTGCTTAACTTGATTACGGAGTTTGCTCCGACCGACATGGTCCTCGAATTGTCCGGCGCGATCGCCGGATATGCTGATGACCAGGCTCGTCGCGGATATCTGCTCGGTCAGGATGATCTTGTCAAGGAACTCAAGCAACGAGTCGCCTGAATCTCATATTAACGTTTTCTGTTGGAATCCACGTTTGCGGATAAACTTAAACTTGTGGTAACCGTTCGGTCGTTTCTCAAAACTTCTACCGAAGTTGTAGACGTAACGGACCACTGAGTGACACCGCTGGAGATTCATGGTGCCGGCAGAATTGCTGACTGGAGCCTTGCTCACAATTGCCTTTTACCTGGGCCTGGCGCCGCGTATAAATATCCCGCTCTATCGACGATTGCTGTTTTTCCCAGCACGCTTCCCAATTGACTTCCCCGGACTGCCAACGTTGGAAGGAATTAGTGGCGAAGACATTTATTTCAAGGGCGAAATGGGTCAAAACCTTAACGGTTGGTACTTTCACAAGCCGGACTCAGAATATGTCATTCTTTTCAATCACGGCAACTCAGGCAATCTGACCATTCGCCATCACATAAGTCGGCTGATGCTTCTTGCCGGTTACTCCGTCTTCGTCTACGACTACCAGGGATTTGGCAAAAGCTCGGGTAAACCTACTATCGACGGGATTGTTTCCGATGGCGCAGCCGCTTATGACTACCTCGTTAAAGAGCGCGGAGTCGATCCCTCGAAAATTATTCTCTACGGTGAGTCTCTAGGAGTTTCTGTTGCTGCGCATTTGTCGACGATTCGCAAATGCCAGGGTTTGATTCTGCAATCTGGTTTTGCATCATTGACCAGAATTGCCAGAACCCACTTTCCCCTGCTCCATTTCTATCCCACGGTGCTTTTCCCTCAGCCGGCTTTTGATAACGTGAATATACTCAAGAACACGAAAGTGCCGCTTCTGATTATTCATGGCGAACTCGATAAGGTCATTCCCGTTCAACACGCAGCTGATCTCTATCAAGCGCACGCCGGCATGAAAAAATTTGTGCGTTTGCCTGTCACCGCCCACGGTGACATTTGGAGCACGGCAGAACGTGAATATCTGGATGCGCTGCTGGAGTTTCCACTCACACTGCGCGATAACGCTAAGACTGCAGCGCCTGTTCCGTTGGAAAACTCAAGCACTGCTGCAAATTAGTCGCGCGGAAACTTACGTATCTCAGTTCAAATGAATGCCACTACTTGTGGTGCTTGCCGTGCGTGGCATGATGTGGCTTCGGTTTGACAGTGGTCTTCACAGGAGCCGTTAAACTCTTGATTTTCGCTTGTGCCGTCGCGTACAAACTTGACTCGTTGGGAATTAGCTTGAGCACATCGATCGCTTCCTTCGTCGCACCCCTCTGGGCGGCCAACCTCGCTTGAGCGACATAAATTTCGTCCAATTTGTCAGACAACTCCGGAGTCAATCCAGCCGCATCCTGAGATTTCTCCAACAAAATTCGTGCTTCCGCCAGTTTGCCTGCCTTAATTAACTGATTGCATTCTTCAAGCATGCGAGACTCATTGTTTGCCTTCTTTGCACCCGAGGCGGCGGTAAATTTGGGTGGCGCCAAATTCGCGAACACCGACCTGACTACGGTACCGATTACAAAAATAGCTGCGATGACTAAGCCTGCTGACACGATAGTTACGAACAATTTGGAATTGCTTTTACCGTCGGTGATGATCACTGGAGTCGAAGTAGTATCTTTCGTGTCCATCGTGTTCTCCTGCTGCTAAATGCACTTGGCAGCGCTGTATCACCATCATACAGTCACCGTGTGAGCAGTAGTGAATTTTACGAATGTATTCATAATCGTGAACCTAGAAGAGTTTTTGGTGCGTTAGTATCCTTTTGGTTACGTACTCAGGGGGCTGAAACACGATGAGTGAGCGGCAATCTAGTTGTGGCTTGTGACCATAAAGCCTCGAGGTATCCGAGAACTATGGTGTAGAAGATCCTATCTTGTTGTTTCCTGCTAGAATCATTGTCCGCTGCGACTGCCTATCGCACGCAGATCTTGCTCGAGTTCAACTACTCGCTGTGCAATTTCGAGCTAGTTTCCACAACGAGTGGAGTGACAAAGTGCTTGCGTTCTTAACCTTGTTGCTGGGACGATTGAAGCGGTAAAAACATCTCTTCAAATTCACACCGCGTTCACTTCCACACGGTTTAATTTAGTTATTAGAGCCCGGAACCGTTTCGGTTCAAATGCGTCGCTAGACACTCCTGTGCGTTAGGAACCAGAAAACGATGGTTGATTCAACGAACTCAAAATCTCGTGGTGCCAGAGGGTGCGCGGAGAAACTGCAGAAAGAATGCAGTTCAGATCGTCGTGATGAGCAGGCTTTCAACGATGTAAGGCGAGGGGATATGCAGACGGGCGACGATTTGTCGCCTGCAGAAGACTGGCGCCGGAATTTAGGAAGGTCAAACCTTCGAGTGTTAAAAGAGAGTCACCAGTGGTGGACCGGAAAGGCACCATATTACGGACATTGTCCCGGCGTGAAAGAAGACGGTACCTTATCCTCGCTCCCCATGCCGAATCTGAGTAGATGCACGAGACAAGAAGTTCAGGATTACTTCGATAATTCTTGGACGATCACAGAGGTGCTTTTCAGCGGCCTGCTTACTGATGAAGCGTTTTACCGACCACCTTATCACCATCTTCGTCACCCACTGATTTTCTACTACGGTCACCCCGCTGCCCTGTATATCAACAAGCTGCGCGTCGCCGGACTCATAGAAGACGGTATCGACTGGAACTTCGAAAGTTATTTCGAAACAGGCGTCGACGAGATGTCCTGGGATGATATGTCAAAAAATTCGATCGAATGGCCTCAGATCGACTTGGTGCACAACTATCGCAAAAGAGTCTATCAAACCGTTTGCAATGTCATTGCCAATCATCCTGACTTGGATCCAGGGCACATCACGATTGATCAATCGCATCCACTGTGGGCACTGTTTATGGGATTCGAACATGAACGTATACACGTGGAAACGTCCTCCGTGCTCATTCGGGAACTGCCGGCAAAACTAGTTTCACCGCCGGTATATTGGCCTCTGTTGCACGCGTCCGCACGCGCAGCAGACGTGGTATCACCGGTGGTGGGTGAAGATTATCCTGAAAACGAGATGATTGCGTTCGACGCAACTGATGTCGAGTTCGGAAAACCGCAAGATGTGCCGGTCTACGGCTGGGACAATGAGTATGGTAATAAAAAGGTTTCAGTTCCAAGCTTCAACGCTGGAAAGTTCTTGGTCAGCAACGGATTGTTTTTGGAATTCGTGAAAGATGGCGGCTACCAGACTAAAGAGTTTTGGAGCGAGTCCGGCTGGAGCTGGCGAGAATTTCGTAACGTCAAGTTTCCAACTTTTTGGGTGCCGGTAGGACCTTCTGGGTCGCATCAGTTTCAGTTGAGGACAATCTTTGAGGTCATACCGATGGCTTGGTCCTGGCCTGCCGTGGTGAACTATCACGAGGCCGCGGCATTCTGCAAATGGCGCTCGAAACTCGATGGTAAGAACTACCGAATGCTTACCGAAGCCGAACATGAAAGCATGCGTAAGCAGTGCGATTTTTCGAACGCGGAGAGTTCAACCTCGCAACAGAGCAACATTAATCTGAAATGTGGTTCCGAATCTCCAGTCGACAGTCATCCTCAAAACGGCATAGTCGGCGATCTGTTTGGAAACGTGTGGCAGTGGAGCGAAGACGATTTCAATCCATTGCCAGGGTTTAAAATTCATCGCTATTACGATGACTTCAGCACGCCATGTTTCGACGGCGAGCATAATATGATTCTTGGCGGTTCCTTCGTCAGCACTGGAGATGAAGCTACAGCTTGGGCACGGTTTCACTTCCGCCCTCACTTCACTCAGCATGCCGGTTTTCGTCTTGTTTCCACGGAGGATGACAGCGATGGATGTGTCGTTAAAATCGGAGTGAGCAACGAAAATCCGTATGAAACAAATCGGATGTTGTCGGATTATCTCCTTCTGCATTTCGGCGATTCGAATTTGCAAATGCCATATCAATCGGGTCCCGCCGAAGCGACGCTTTTCCCAACGCGATGCGCAGACCTGGTTATAAATTGGGCGAAGAAGAATGATGTCGCATTTAACCGTGTACTAGACATTGGTTGCGCAGTTGGTGGCGCCTCATTTCATCTTGCAACGAAGTTTGAGAACGTGACCGCTGTCGATCTAAGTCAGAGTTTTATCAATACCGCCAACAAAATGAAATCGGAAGGCGAAATGTCTTACGAAGTATACGAGGAAGGCGAGATTGTCTCTACTCACAAAGCCACTGTTGGTCAGGCTCAGCGAGATCGTGTCACTTTCCGCCGCGCAGATGCATGCTCACTGCCTGCGGAATTTATCGATTTCGATGCAGTTCTAATCGCGAACGTTCTTTGTCGTTTGCCAAGCCCATCTGCACTTCTTAATCGTCTTGGTGGCGAGCGCGGAGTCGTTAAACGCGGCGGAATTCTCGTCATCACAACACCATTTACGTGGATGGAAACCTACACTCCAAGAGACGTTTGGATGGGCGGCTTCACAGACGAACACGGCAATCCTCATTTCTCTGCAGACAAACTAAAAGACGCATTGAATCCTGAATTTGAACTCCTCGACGAATTTGATATGCCGCTCGTAATTCGCGAGCACCGCAGGAAGTACCAACTGATCTATCCACTCGCCACGGTTTGGAAACGAAAATAGTCGGTGACTTGTTCGGCCTGACCGTAATTCTCTTTCGAGCACCACACGTGGTGCGTATATCGCCAATAGCAAACAGTGCTCACAAGATTACAATTTGTCTGGGTGATGTGCCGGCTAGGACGCTCTGCGGAGTACGTTCACAGAATGTTCATGATAATCATGCACTATTAAGAAGGGCTGTTGAGAAGAAATAGCTATGAGCAAGTCAATGAATCGAGAATTGAACTGATAGGCTAAGTCTACCGGTCTGGGCCGTTGATAATGTATGAGGAGAAAGAGATGCCGGTAGACGACCAATCGCAGTCAGAAGAAAAAGTATTCATCGTTTTCGGTGGCACTGGTGGCATAGGTTCTGCAGTGTCGAGGCGATTAGTGAGTACCGGCGCCAAGGTTCTGGTGACAGGAAGGAATCAAGCCGTCCTCGACCAATCCCGAAGGGACATCGGTGTTGAGACACAGGTGCTCGATATTGCTCAATTAGATGCCATAGACTCTTGTGTGAGCCAGACATTCGAGAGGCACGGTCGTGTCGACGGAATAGTCAACTGCATCGGTTCTCTGTTATTGAAGCCCGCGCACCTAATCACGGATCAAGAGTGGCAGTCAGTTATAGATGTTAACCTGACTTCCAGCTTTAAGGTCGTGAGAGCGGCCGCAGGCGCTATGATGCGATCAGGTGGGTCAATTGTGCTGATGTCATCGGCCGCATCGACTGTCGGTTTAGCCTCGCATGAGGCTATCTCAGCGGCTAAGGCGGGTATAGAAGGGCTCGCTATGGCAGCGGCTGCATCGTACGCCAGGCGGAAGATTCGAGTGAACTGTGTGGCGCCTGGTCTGATCGAGACAAAATTGACGCGCCATCTTCTGGAGAGTGAATCCGCCAGACGGGCTTCGGAAGAGATGCACGCTCTTGGACGTGTCGGCACTCCCGACGATGTCGCATCAGCTATTTTTTGGTTGCTCTCGGACGACAATTCTTGGGTCACAGGGCAGGTATTTCGGATCGATGGCGGACTGTCGAAAGTGCGACCACGACTAGCATCTAAGTGACAAGGCATTCTATCTCTCAGGGCGCACTTAATGAAAAAAGAATCCGGGAACAGCAAAAAGCGGACGCGGGCCAACGAAAAAGGATCTGAATCTTCCTGTGCGCCGTTTCTGGAAGATGTCAAAAATTCTCGAGATAAAATGATAATTTTGGAGCGAGCGATATCATCTGCTCGAAACGGTATCGTAATAACCGATCCAAAGCATTTAGATAACCCCATAACCTATGTCAATCCAAGTTTTTTGGAGATGACCGGATACACTCGCGAAGAGGTGATCGGTCACAACTGTCGGTTCCTGCAAGGTGATGATAGAGATCAAGAAGGTCTCCATCAATTGAGAGCAGCAATTCAAAACGGAGTGTCCGCCACGGTTGTGCTGCGAAATTACAAAAAAAATCATGCTCTCTTTTGGAACGAACTCACAATCTCACCTGTACATGACGAATCAGGCGAGCTCATAAATTTCATTGGTGTGCAGAATGACATAACGGATAGAAAAGAAGCAGAGAAGGCAATTTCTGAATTCTACTCGAAGATTTCTCATGAGCTTAGAACACCGTTATCATCAATTCGCACAGCGCTCTCTCTGTTGGAGGAGGGGAGCGGCGGTCCGCAGACGGCGGAGTCGATGAAACTGGTCGAGATAGCGGGCCGAAATGCCAGTCGTTTACTAAGACTAGTAAACGATATTCTCGATTTCAAAAAAATCGAAGCGTGTAAGATGCAGTTACGACTGGAAGAGACCGCGCCTCTCGATTTGATTCACCAGGTTCTTGGCGAACTTGAAGCAACTGCGGCGGAACGCTGCATAACCTTCGAAGTAAACGTCAACTGCGACGACACTATGAATGTGGATCGAGATCGATTAGCCCAGGTTTTGAGCAATCTAACAGCTAATGCCATAAAGTTTTCACCAGCCAACGGAAAGGTTCGAATTCAGACTGTCAAAAATCGAGACGGATTCATCTGCTTCCGAATTATCGACAGAGGTCCCGGAATTGCAAAAAAAGACTTCGGAAAATTATTTCAAAAATTCCAACAGATTGACTCTTCCGACAAACGATTACCTGGTGGAACTGGTCTTGGTTTGTCAATCTCCAAGTCACTAGTTGAAATTCACGGAGGCGAAATTGGTGTGGACAGTAAAGTCGGACGAGGCTCAACATTCTGGTTCGAAATTCCAATAAACAGTCATGGCGATTTTAATTCAACGTCAGGCTTCAAAACCTGAGATGAGGATTTGCCGGACCTGAGAATATAACCCTTTCCTCGTATTGTTTCGATCAAATCCGGGACCCCATTTTCGTGCACCGATTGCCGAGCCAGTTTGATATGCGTCCGCACCGTATCTGGTGAGGCGGTGCTGTCGTCCATCCACACGCGCTCCATAAGGGCTTCTGCCGTAAAGACTTGGTCCGGGTGTCGCATGAAGAATGTCAAAAGGTCATAAACTTTTGGTCTCAGATGAATTTCAGTGCCAGATTTTTCAACACGGCAAGATGCCGGATCTATTCGTATGTTCCCGGACTCCAGCACTGTGTTCGAGACATTGGCGGGACGACGCAGAAGTGCTCTGACGCGCGCGCTAAGCTCCTTAATCTCAAAGGGCTTAGTTAAATAATCATCGGCTCCGGAATCAAGCCCTAATTCTTTGTCATCAGCAGAGGCTTTGGCCGTGAGCATCAGAACCGGTAGATTGCCGCCCATTTCGCGGTACTGTTTTAGAACTTCTAAGCCAGTGATTTCTGGCATCATCCAGTCTAAAATGATCAGGTCGAATTTGAAGACGCGCAAGATTCCCAGCGCTTCATCACCGCTATTGCATTTATGCACACGGTATCCTCTAGCACTCAACGCGATGCTTGTCAGTTCCAGAAGGTCAAGCTCGTCTTCGACGAGGAGGATCTTTGACATTTAATAAGCCAGTGGTGATGGGATTTGGTAGCAGATCGAATCTTCGGTCATCGCTCAATAGCTACACTTACTCAAGATAACTCTGCAAGTTGAACGTTTAGTGAACATTCGCGCCTAGAGTCTCAACTTGGTAAAGCGAAATATCCGCCGGTCTTTGTCTTGTCTCGGGCTTCCGACCGTGAGAGTAACTCGGCTTTCCTCTTCATCTTTTTTAAAGCCATCGCATGTACTCTTTTTACTTTTCCAAGCGAGATCCCTGTGCGTTCTGAAATTTCTTTGAAGCCGATTTCGCTGTTGCTTGTGAGTCCATATCTGAGTAAAACCACTTGATGCTCCACCGGTGTCAGGCTGTCTACTAGTTGACCTACGAATGCCTGAGTCAAGAGTTGCTCAACGGGCGACTCAACTGAAACACCATCGTCATATACAATTTGATCGCCGAGTTCGCTAGTATTTTCGAATCCGGATTCTTGGTTCAGTGACACTGGGCTAACCATATTTTTGAATGCCGCTTTTACTCGCGCTTCGCTGAGATTAGAACCTGTAACTATTTCGGCCAACGATGGTTCTGTACCCCGGGACGTTTTCACCTTTTCTATTAATTGCTTTACGATTCGTATGTCCTTGTGCACTCTGATTGGCAATCTGATCAATCTGGCTTTATTGTCCACGACACGAGAGATGAACTGAATTATCCACATGCACGCATAGGTGGAGAACCGCGTACCCTTAGAGGGGTCGTATGATTGCGCTGCGCGCAGCAGCCCAAGATTGCCCTCTTGAACTAGATCTTCGAAATCAATCCCGCGATCTTTATATCGATTAGCGAATCTGATTACTAGACGCAAGTTTGAAAGGACCAATTTTTGTCGAGCCTGTACGTCGCACTTTAAGGCTCGCTCTGCAAGCTCCACCTCCTCGTCCGGAGTGAGCAGTCGGAATTGTGCTGCGTACCTCATGTAAGCGGACAACGACAGCTCCTTCGCGTAGTCTCGGTATGGCTCTCGAGCGTCTTGGTTTAGGAACCCTATGTTCTCTGGATCCGCTCGTCGGGACCTTCCGTGCCATCGCCAACGGTGCACATCGGTCTGGGCATGTTCCAGGGCGTCGATGAAGTCAGAATTCTGATGCGATTCAAATAACTCTTCGTTTGCAGATGATGCTGACATTGACAGTGACCTCCGGTCAGTACCTGTCGGAGTCGCCATGCGCGCTTCTGCGTTATGTTGCCGGCGTCCTGACAGGATTCTCGTGCCTCATACATTCAATGTAGTGAAGTCATATGAATCTTATGTGAACATGACAGAAGAAATTTCAAGTTGCGTTTTCGTTCACAGTCCGTTCACAGCAGCCCAATAATCTGACTGAGTACTTACAGAGAGGAGACATCGTATGACGTCACTCATTAGATTGACACGACTTGCGGCTGTAGCAGCAGCGTTCATTAGTTGTGCGACCGCATGCATTGCGCCAGTGAGCGCAGATTGCTCTAAAAAAGTAAATGGAGAAAAGCCAATGGAAAAAACACTTACGAAAGACATAGTCGACACCGCTCAATCGGCTGGTTCATTCGGTACGTTAGTGCAAGCGTTGAAGGAAGCAGGCCTGGTAGAGACTCTAAAAGGAGAAGGACCGTTCACGGTTTTTGCGCCGACTGACGAAGCTTTCAAGAAACTTCCAGAAGCGCAGCTAACAGCACTTCTGAAGGATAAGGCCAAACTGACAAAGGTTTTGACTTTCCATGTCGTATCTGGGTCGGTTAAGGCAGAAGACGTTGTGAAATTAAAGACCGCTAAGTCTCTCGAAGGTTCGCCGCTTGCGATTTCCGTCTCATCGGATGGGGTAAAGATCGAAGGTGCAAAAGTCACCGCCACTGATATTGTTTGCAGCAATGGCGTAGTTCATGTGATTGATACCGTGATTCTTCCGCCGTCGCTATAACGCATCGGCCAAAGAAAGGTGTGAATACGATTAATGAAAAGCGAGCACCGCGAGTGGTGCTCGCTTTTTACAATTAGCAGCGACGATGTATGTCAAGTCACGCCTTCTTCGCTCCTTCTTTGGGGGCGCCAGCATGTTGAGAATGATTCCAACAGTGGGCGGATGCGATCGAAACCGGAAACCTGCCATCGAAACTAATGGAGCTAAATCGTGATATTGACCGCGTGACAGTTCTGCCATTACTGAATCCCTGATAGCCTCAGTGCAGTAATTGGTCCAATAACGTTTATCGAAGAAACTTCAAATCGCTCTCGATTTTGACGCTTGCTTTATCGTTTTGCACAACTGCGGTGCCTTGAAATTCGTAGCATGGTCCCATGTCATCCACTACGCGAAACGTTCCGGCACCATCGGGTGCTGCATTTATTTTTTCGACGAGTTCTGTAGCTTGTGATTCTTCTTTGTTCAGCGAAACTACCATTGGTTTTGTGTTGGTGACGCCACCGATGGACATTGTTGTCCATGGTTCGCTGATCAATAACGCTCTGGGAATGTCGATTACCATATCAAAGCTCCTCGTTTCAAACCCAACTGCTGAAAGATAGGCAGTGCCGAAGCTTTCCAGCAGCGATTGTTTCGCCTTGTTGCCGGTTTTCAAGCAACAGTGCAATTGTGGCATTGGTAGCGCCAGGATGGACCACCCTGAGTAAACATTTATGCCACGAGCAACGTTTGCAAACACATTCCGAGCGCTGTCCTCAATTCCGATGCAGCTCAGGATTACCCGTCCACTGCCCGATTTTCGACTCCTAACAGAGACTGGTTGGGGGTAACCTATACAGATTATCCTCAAACCCATAATCCAAAAATCATCAGGCTGCGCACAATGGATGTATGCGACCTATGAGAGGTTTTTGAAATGGAAACCAGCGAGAAGGAATGGCACGCGATGTCCTCGTCGAAACCAAGTGCTGAACACCTCATACCGGGATTGTACGCGTTGGCGCGCTGTTGGTTTGACCGGGAAGACTACGCGCCGGCTGAAAAAATATACCGCCTCATTCTCAATATCGATGACCAAGTTAAGAACATAACCTGTAGTGAGGTCGTCCTCAGCGCGCTAGATCTTGCGCGCTTGTTGACGGAAACAGAACGATTGATGGAAGCCGAGCACATGTATCTTCGTGCAATCAATCGATGCACGCATTGTCTAGGACAAGATCATTCTGCTTACGGATCAATTCTGCGATCGTACGCCGAACTGCTCAGAATGATGAATCTGGACAAGGAAGCGAACGCAATGGAAGCGAGAGCTTCTGAAGTTAAGTCGATTCAGCGCGTGAATGCAAAAGAGGAAAAAGCATTCAACGATTCGGTTGTGAGCAGTGCCACTATCGGATAGCAATGGGTCTGAACGCATTAGATTGAGCGGAGGATACGCTTCCTGCAGTTGCTAATTTGAACGAAACTTTGTGTTGAACTGATCGTTCGAAACAAATAAACATCAACATGCCAAGGTTGCTGAAGTTGTCGCTTGGCGGTCAATGAACGGACGCTTGGGTTATTCTCCTAATGCGCCTCTGGTGGCGTCTAGGGCGCCTTGCCCTGCCACGAGAACGACGTCGATAAAGATGCGTCACGGCGCTAATAACGTGGCACATTCTGATACGATGTGAGCGTTCCTTGTTGGTTTCAAAGTACTGTGAGTGATCAGAAAAAAATCGACGAGTTGCTTCGCGCGTTGCGAAAATGCGGAGAATTCGATGGCGAGCTAGTCGCGCAACTCGAGGTTGCGCTGACTGAAGGCGGCGGCGCGCCGAAAGAACTGTTGATTAAGTTGCTTGGCGACAGTCTGCCGGCAATTCGGATTGCCGCGATTGATGCCTGTCGAGCACGAAAGGAAAATGAAATTTTTACTGCGCTTACTCGTTTGGTCGCAGATACTGACACTCAAGTAAAAGTAAAATTTGCATCGATTCTTCCGGAACTCCCGCTGAAACGATTTGAAAAAACGTTTGAAAAACTTTTCGATGATGTTGATCCGGAAGTTCGTCTCGCAACCGCAAAAGCTGCACAAAACCGGGAAGAACTTTACTTCTTCCTACGAGATCTACTGCTAAGTGACACAAACAAGGCTGTTCGAATTGCAGCAGTGTATGCGCTGAATTCTTTAAAAATGAAGGATCATGATTTTCTAATTGATTTTGTTGCTGCTATCGCTATCGATGATGAGATTGGTGTTCGAACAGCATGTGCTGAATGTCTGGATACCCACTTGTCTAGAAATCCAGAACTAGAGCGCGTTTTGTCTACCGATTTTGATTACCTTCAAACTGTCAAGAAAAAACTAGAGAAAATTGAAGACCGAAATTTTCCTGCGCTGGAGAAATGGCTTGGTGAATTTACCGTTAAAAAAGTAGATCCGGAAGAACTCGCGGCGTATGGAACAGACTTGACGGCACTGGCTGAGACCGGCGCACTGCCTCGTGCTTTTGGAACTGAGTCCGTCAAAGAAATTATCTTGAAATCGATCAGCAGCAATAATGCGAAGGGAATTGTCTTACTCGGTCCGTCGGGCGTTGGCAAAAGTGCCATCGTCAATGAACTGGTTTACGACCTGATGAAAGAGGAGAATGGCGCGTGGCGCGTATTGCGAATTTCTCCAACTGAATTCATGAAAGGCACCAAATATCTTGGCGAATGGGAATCGCGAGTCAATAACTTAGTAAAGACGGTGCGCAAACCGTGCCGCGTAATTCTCTACATTCCAAATCTTGGTGAACTATCAGGCATGGGACGCTGGTCTCAATCGCAATCAAACGTAGCAACCGCCTTGGCTCCACATATCGAAGATGGTTCAATTGTTGTTATCGGAGAGAGTACACAGGAAGAATATGCTGCTGGTGTCGGTAAATTGTCAGCAGTCAATCGGCTATTCGACAAGCTCTTGGTCGAGCCGGCCTCTGCTTCGTTGACACGAGAAATTCTCGGCGCCGTCCGCGATCAATCGAATTGCGATATTCCGGATGATGTGTTGGACAGCATTGTTGAAATTAGTGATCAGTATCTTAATCAGAATTCCAGACCGGGAAGTGCCGTAACGCTGCTTCGCGACGTGATCGCGAGTACCTCAACCCATGGCGCGCCGGTCACGGTACGCACCATCCTTGATGTCGTTTCCCAATCAACCGGATTGCCTGCCGATTTGCTGGACGATTCTATTCCGCTCGATCTAAGTGAGCTGAAAGGCTTTTTTGAAAAACGCATAATCGGGCAGCCTGAAGCCGTAGAGGCTGTCATCGACTTGTTGATGTTGATTAAAGCTGGGCTGACAGATCAGGGAAAACCATTCGGCGTTTTTCTTTTCGTCGGACCAACAGGAGTTGGTAAAACGGAATTAGCACGCGCACTAGCCGAATATGTTTTTGGTGACACAACCAGACTGCAGCGCTTCGACATGAGTGAATTCGCCAGCTACGAAGGTTTCGAACGGCTGATCGGGACCAGTGGACCGGGATTGCTAACGGAGACAATTAGAACAAAACCATTTTCCGTTATCCTACTCGACGAGATCGAAAAAGGTCATACGAACGTCTTCGATTTATGTCTGCAACTGTTCGATGCGGGGAGACTCACTGACGGACAAGGTCGAACGGTCGATTTCCGTAGGACAATAGTAATTCTGACGTCCAACATTGGCGCCTCCAGCAAGTCTGACGTTATTCTCGGGTTTGGTCCTGATAAACAGCAGCGCTCGACCGAATCGGCGAATAAAGAGCGAACTTTCCGCGAATTGTCGCGCGCGTTCCGACCGGAATTTCTCAACCGTATAGATCGCATTGTCAATTTCAGACCGCTGTCGCTGGAAGTTGCAGAAAGTATCGCTCGCAGAGAGATCGATATTGTGTTGAAACGGAGTGGTATCACTCGTCGCAATCTTTCAGTAGATATCGATCCGACCGTGATCGCGGCCTTACTGAAGGAAGGTTATTCTCAAAGTTTTGGCGCTCGCCCTCTGAAGCGGGCGGTCGAGCGGATGTTGCTGCTGCCTCTAGCCAAGGCCATTTCCACAGGGCGAATCTCCGGACAGATGGTACTGCGATTGACGGCATCGTCTTCCGACAAAATCGATGTGAAAATAATCAGTGCACCGGAAAAGACTAAAACACCACCGGCAGTGCGAAGCAATAATTCGCTTCTTGATTTGTCGCAAGACTTAGTCGACGGCATAGCCGCCCTGGAAGACCACATCATAACCATGTCGGAGAGGAAGTCAGAGCTCCTACACGAGATCCACAGACCTGATTTCTATCAGAATCATGAGGTCAAAACTGCTACCTTTGATGAGATACATAAACTCGATCAATTCCTTGCCACTTACGAAGGACTTTGCAAAGTAGTAGCCGGTATACATAATCGCTTGGAGCGACCGGTAACTCGTGCTGAAGAACCGGCATTACTGGAACGTTTACATCAGCTCGGTTCTGAACTGGAGCATTTAAGTTCAATAGCGAGCTGCGATAATTTGAAAGACTTGCAAGACGCGCTAATCTGCGTGCGTAGTGTCGATGGTACTCAAAAATCAATCGGTGCAGTAGACACGGTCGTCAAAATGTATCTCGGTTTTGGTAGCAGACGTCGGCTGACAGTTGAGGTGCTCGCAGAGCAAGTCAGCGATTCCGAGGAAACCGTTTACATTCACGCTGTTGGTTTAGGCGCTTATGCTTTATTCAAGAAAGAGATTGGCGTGCATCAATTCGATTCTCGATCGAAAACTCGCGATTCGCGAAACGGAAAAGAAAAACTACATTCAGAACGTGAGGTAGTGAGAGTCGATGTGCTAACGACTGAAAAACCACTTACCAAGGCGTTTTTGTCTAAGCTAAAACAAACAGTCACTCGTTCCAAAAGCAAAAACGGTCAGTATTTGAAAAAGACTGATTTTGAGATCTCACTGTTTCACGAGCCATCACTCAGATCGTTTCAAGGAGTGTTGTCCGGAGAAAAAGATGATGCCCTCGCGAAAGCTCATTTGATTCTCAACGCGTTGGTTGAGGACCAGGACAGCTCCGGTATTGATTACATCGTTCGCAATTACGATTTTGGAAGTGGCGGTAAAGTCAAGGACGCCCGCACTGGAAAAACCACCGGCAAGATCGATCAGGTTTTAAAAGGCAATCTTGATTTGTTTTCTTCTTCGCTTTCAGACGAGATATAAGATAGATCGTGAAGAAAGCCTTCAATAGACTGTCTCCGCGATCTTGAATGGGACTGCTTTCAAAATGTTGTGCTATGTCAGGCAAGTAACCAATAGATTGTGGAGTATTTGAAATGACTACAGTAGTAACGGGAAGTGGCGATTCTGCTGGAAGCAGCGCTCTCATGTTTGTTTTGGCAATTATCGTAATTGCTGCAGTTGGATTTGGCATCTACTACTTTAGTGGCGCAGCTCCATCGACGAGCACCACTACAACAATCAATATGCCAGAGCCCAAGCTGCCTGAAGCACCAAAACTTCCAGAACCAGCCACTCCTTAGTGCAAAAAATGCGAACAACGATCGGTTTGTTTTGAAAACCGATTGAAAGTTCGAATTTGGAATTCGCCAGTTGATCGCAACAGCGTCAACTGGCGAATTTCATAGTCTTTAAGTTTCTTCTTCACCGTCAATTACGTGAATTAGAACTGTCGGCACCGTTTCTAGTTCAATTAATCGAAGATCCTCGAGGAACTTCAATTCAGAGGTCAATGTATCGGCGTGAGTTTGTTCTCCGCGTAGCACTCGCAAGAACGTTTCTAAGGTGGCAGTACTTCCAAGCAGTTTGATCAATTTTTGTCGAACGGCTTCGCTGCCCATTGGGTAGGCGTTTGCTTCAAGACCGAGTGCGTCGATGGTTAAATCGTATGCCTTGCATAGAAGATTAAACTCTTCTGCTTGTCGACGCGGTTCCGTCACTCGGAAATCAAGATCATTAACTGATTCCGCTAAAGCGACTTCATCTTCCGATGATTTCAGGTCAGCGTTCTTTTGGGGAATTTGACTTTCCAAAATTTTTCGAAGCCGCCGCTCCTCGCCAAGCTGTGCTTCAGCGCGTTGGCGCATAAGGCGCTCTTTTTCCAGTGCCTCGACGAGATTTTTTCTAGCGGCCTGCTCTTGTGCAATTCGTGCATCCGATAAGGATTTGGAAATTGTTTTTTGCTTGTCTGAAGGGGTTTCCGAGCCTTTATTCTCTTTGAACGGATCGAAAAGCCATGACAAACTATTCTCAGTTTTGTTTGGTTGTTTTGGTGTCGGAGCTGACGCTGATTTCTTCTTTGTCGAATGCGGTCCCGCATAATCCAGATGGGGCGGGACACCACCTTCAGTGGCACGCGCTGGAGATTTCGGATTGATATTCCAAGTACCTTTCACCGTAGGAATTGCTGGTCGGCTAGTCAAATCTTTTGCGGGCGTGGGAAAACTTCTGCGTTGTACCGTTCTAATCGGACCTCGTTCTGTTGCTGCTGCATCTAGAGGTAGGAGACACGGACCCTCTTCGGAGTTGAGGAGTGCGAGGGCGAACAAATGATCGGGAAGATCAACAACTCCCTCATCGAGCACCCATCCTGTTGCAATCAGCGATGGAATTTTCAGATGTCGCAGTAACTCGACCAGTAAAACATTCAGTTCGTAGCAGACTCCCCGACCCAGTACGTCGATGTCGCCGGATGCGTGTAACAACTCAAGGTGGTGATTTCCAGTGAAAAACGTTAGCGTTGCACGTGTTGATTTCACGTCTTCTCGATCTAAAAATCCCCCGTCATACTGATAGTTGCTCCTGATGAAATCTTGGGCTGCCAGAGCGCGTTTTGAATCTGATAAATGTGCAGAGTTGGATTGATTGATCCACTCGACGACTTTGCGCGGCAAAGTATGCAAAGGGACTGTGGGGGTTAGGAGCACCTTATCCGGAGGTGCCAAGGTGGCATTGTCTTCGGTAAATTGTGGAACGATTTGAGTCTCTACATCGTACTTAACAGAAATGACACCTCGTCCTTCGATTTCTATGACCGCACCAATTTCGTCATGTGTGATTGATTTTAGTGTGCCATTACCGACGGTGACTGGACCGATGAGTCTACTGTAGAGTGGAAGCGGTAACCGACTTTTCCCCGCAAAGAACTGTCCGGAAAATGACACGATACGACCGGATGGTTCTCCGGGTGTCGAAAAATATTTTTGCGCTGAGCGTCCAAACGACCATGATTGCGTTATCGCGTTGAACGAGGCGCCTAGAGTATTAACAGCGTACAGATACGGTGAAGGGAGTCGTCCGGGAGAAAAGGAGAGGTAGGCCTTTTTCTCCATTGATTCAAGTGCCTGCGCATTTTTGTGAGTCGCCCACATTTGTGATGGAATAGTTTTATTCGGCGAGAAATAGTTATTTTGGAGCCAGGGCGGCAGTTGGACTGGCTCTTCCTTCTTGTTCTCCGGTTTAGCAGCTCCCGTTATACTGACGATGTTTTGATTTTTCTCCTCAGGAGTTTTTGACTTGGAGTTCATCTGGTTGATCGAAAACAATCGACCGAAAAAGTCTTTAACACCATCTCGCGCGGTGGCTGCATTTGACCCAGATCTATCGGTGACTTCTGCGGACGTATTTTTCACGGGCTGTAACTGAGCCGATGATTTTGCGCCGTTGTCCGCATTTTTATCCACAGGGCGGATGACAAACTCCTCTCGTGTTTCTATTTTTTCTTTGGTTTTTGATACGAGCATCTCGGAGCAATCACTTATGGAGGGGGCCAACAAGAGCTTTTGCATAAGTGCTTCGAGATCTTTTTCATCCGTATCGATGCCTACCGAGCGAAGCATCTTAATTACTGCTTGGGATGCAACCTGGTTCGGATCGTTTGTTGCTAGTCCTTCGATTTCTTTGATTAGAGCGGGCTCGCGCCATTTCTGGACCGAGCGACCGTCAAAGACATCGAAGCGCTTCGTTAGCTTCTCGGCAAGTCCGTAATCCAGAAGTTCTCCAATACGCTGAGCAATTCGATCGACACTAGATGGTGCAACGTGAGCCTCCGCGAAATGTCGGCGGTTGAGATACGCACTCATATCATCCTGCGTTCTCCTCGCAAGAAGTATTTCAAATAAATCGACGAACGTTTCGGCTGCCGGTCCCTGAATTATCGCCGGAAGGAGACCCTCCGAAAGACCGGTTAAATCAGGATCTGCAAGGACTTTCGTATCGATGAGCAGTTCACCGAGGAAGGTATCATAGGCCGCGGGGCGCTCCACTTCGACCTCACCGACCCCTGGTAAAACGTAGCGGACTTTCAAATGTTCAATCGCTTTAATAGAACCGGATGCAGATAGAGTCTTTAAGTGTTTCGTGTAGACCCAAGTGGTATCCGCATTAAGTTCTCGCTCGAGCTGAATCCGAGGAATCACGCCGACTAGTCCGCGAAGGACCTGGCGCAATGAGAGGATTTGTTGCGCCTGTTCTGCTGAGCGATCGCTCCCTTCACGCTTAGCCCCAACAACTTTGTAAGTATCGCGCAGCCGGAGCACACCCATTGATGTGTAGAACGCATCAACATCTTCGGCATCATCAGTGGTGCTGCGACGAGCGAGGTAAAGTTTACCGACGTTAGCGAAAAGAGTTTCCAGCGTCGGAGTATCACTCCAGTAGATTCCAGGAGTTGATGCTGGAAGAAGTTCTGTATTTTGTTTGTAAACCGCTGGTATGACGGGAAGATCGCGAGAGATAATTATTCCCTTCCGGCTCAAGATAGCGAAGCAGCTAGTCAACATCAGAGGAAGTGCAGGCTCTCGTTTGAGTAAGTCTTTTGAGCCGTTTTTCTTTACTTCGCTGCCGACTTCCTCGACAAAGTTTTGGACCGCCTGTGGAGTGGTGCCCTCGGTGATTCCAAGCAGTTTGCAGAGTGAAGGATATGATCTCCAGCCCCTGGTCCAATATCCTCTGAGATTTCCGAAAAGTTGGAATGCTCGGGTGCCAATTACTTTGGTATGCAATTCATACTCACCGTCGTCAGTGAGAATAGATGGTTTGTCTGCAAAAATCCGATTGTAATCAGCCGCGGTGAGATCACCTATCCCAGCGGACTGATCCAGCCAGGCGTAAGCCCTTTGCGAGATCTGCTCCTTTCTGCCGGCACGATACTCAAGATGATTTAGAATCTCGCTTTTATGAACTGAAGTGATGTCTTTAAAACCTAACGCTTTGATCAAGTCAGGTCCCAAGATTTCTTCTTCGGTTTTGTCTATGTATAAATCGGCGAATGGTCCGATCAGGGTTTCGATCTCGTATGCACGAACATATAGCTCACCAGGTGACTTCAGCGCGCCGTCGCCGTTGCTCAGCCATGCGGCTGTTCTCAGCGTCGGTATTCTTTTGAAAAGTCCCTCGCCATAAATTTGTTTTGCGTAGTACACTATGCGAGCAAGAGCCAGGGAATGGTTGCGTGTTGCGATCGAGTTCAACTTCTCTGCGACAAGATCGAGATTAGGAGTGGTACTCACTCCTAGCGAAACAAGGAAGGGATAGACGTCTTCGCTATATCGCAACTCCGAGGGTTGCGGCAATTCCTCCCAGAGTTCGCTGACGAACGCTCGGATTTCCGGAGCAGGAAGCAGCAATTTTTCCGGAAGGTGAAAACTTCCATCTGACGCTTCGATCAGTATGCACGCAGATTTTTTTCCCTTCAATAGCCGCCGAGTTTCAGATTCTGGGCGGTTAATGAGTCTCTTCGCGAGCCAGGTCAAAAGTATACCGGCTTGAACATGCTCACCACTCTCGGTGGCAGCCTCATATGCCGGGACCACGTGGCGTCTAATCAAGTCATCGAGATTTAACCGACCGACGTCCAGATGAATCTTGAGCGTGTCAATTAAGGGTTTGGGTATGTCGGGTCCAGGAAGCCAGTCAATACCGAGGTCCGGCATGTCATCGTCAAACACGAGATCGGTCGGTCTAACCAGGTTACCTTTCTTCGTTTGAAACAAAGGAGTTTCTATCAGTTTTGCGACGCAGTTCTTATCTTCGAAAATCGAGATTTTGTTAGAGAGTAGCCATCGGTAGAATCTAATTCTTCTTTCCGCATCGCAATTGAGCGGAAGGGCGGCAATAACGACTTCGGGAGGGAGCTTTTGAAACGAACTCGCATCGTGAGTCGATATTACCTTGTTCCAGAATTTTGCCATCTGATTGCGGATACCACTGAGTTGGTTTTGTTTATCCTTCAGTAGGTCGAAATAAGCTGTCAGGTCGGCATGCAAGACTTGCGCTAAGACGGGCAGTCCGGCTAAAAGCGCTAAGGTTTCACTGTCTGTGTAAAACAGTTTTGCAAATGTGAGGTTGCCTGCGGCGTCGATGCTGGGCAGTTCCACTTTACTTCGAGTGCCGGCTACTTCGTACAATCTGAGCACTCGGTCTATCGATGATAAAAAGTAAGGCTGTGCGGAGAGTGGTTTTCCGGGCAGTGCCGTGCGTTTGATTAAATCGGCAAGGAAACTCTCCGGTTCTTGCGCAACCATCAGCGGTGCAAGATCTTTTAACCGTGTTAAAGCCGCAGGTTTTACGCAGGCTTTGAGTAACTCGTCATATTCGGCGGTTCCAGGTTCAAACAATTCTGAAAGATTGCCGCCCATGATTTCACTGGCGCCCTTGCATTGACCGCTCAATGTCTTCCAGATTGGCAAGCTGTTTAAGAAACTTCGGTTTGTGCGTGATTGTGCTTGCCGCTCTGCATGCGGGAATAGTTGTTGCAGTTCGTATTTGCGGTCTACAAACAACTCTTGTATTAGATCGAGAGCATCCTCATCGGTTACCGGATGTTCGATAAGTGAGTCCACAAGAATGTCTAATCCGGCTTCGGGAATTTTCGCTGCAACTATCAGCGGACGGATTATGTTCTCAATTTCTGCATTAAGCAGCCGGACGGCAGTTAGAGCAAACACTTTGCGTGTGTGACCGCTGGCCGGATATACGAAATCCGGACTACGATCAGCTCGCTCGTTGGAGAGAGAGCCGACACTGCCTGTGGTGTCTGGGTAAATTGGGAATTTCGCATACCGCAGCGTCAACTGACGCGTCATCTTATCAACGCGTTTGGAGACATACACGAGAATGGCTCGATAGCCGGTTTGCGGGTCGCGCAGTTTTTGTTCAGTTGCGAGGTCTGCTTCGATATCGTCGGCTAATAACTCCACATTGGCAGCGGTCAACGCATTTTCTAAACCGAGCTCGCGGATGAGAGTCCAACTGCTGCCGTTTTCGTCCACAAAGTTTCTTAAGTCGGAAGTTCCGTAAATAGCGCGCAGCTCGGCCGATTCAGCTTTTGATAAGGTGGATAGAGTTCTGACCTTTCCGCCATCATTCAGAAACACAGCTTTGTCTTTTAGTGTTTTTATACCAGTCGAGTCAACTCGTGAGGCATGCTCGTGGATGTATCTAAGTGCGCGATCGACTTCTTCTGTGGCATGCTCGATGACTAAAGGTGGCTCAGCGTCAAATGTTAGACCTTCTATCACCTGGTTAACTGCGACCGCGGCGATCTGCATCTTTAACGTATGTTTTCTCGTCAATACAACTTTATCGAGAAATGAAGCTCGCTGAAATATCTCGCAAATCGAATCATCGGCGGGGATGTATATCCGATTGCTGCCTTGCAAGACGCCAGGCTTCGCGTTGCGATCCGGCCAGATCGGCAACCGAACCAGTTGCTTGCTTATTTTGTCGGAAATATCTTCGACATGATTCTCAAGTAATTCGTGCAGTCTTTGTAAGGTATCAAAATCTGTTTTGAATAGTTCTGATTGAAGATCATCAGACAATACTTCCAGCGTCAAACCCGGTACAGGTAGGCGATCTAAAAGAATCTCGTACGGCGACTTCGCCACTGATTTTAAACCGTCCTGATCTTCTAAACCTATTTCGTTTTTTCGAGGACGCGGTGTTGCAATTGGTCGGACGGTTCCATAAAAATTCGCGATGTCCTTTGCGGAAGGATTGCTGGCATTAAGGACTCCACCTTCATCTTGCGTGTTGGTAGCCATTGGATAAAACTTCCCGTTGGCTGAGCGAAACAGAGGGAGCCTGGCTACTTTCTGCAACACATTCCAGTCAGCGGAAACGAAAGCCTCCAAAATTTTCTCGAGGCAGTCCTCATCGTTCGGAAATGAGTTTCTGGGGAGTTCGAGCGGACCAGTAAGATTTCCAAGAGTTGTTTCCAAATCCGACACGAGATATTCGAGATCGAGTTTATCCACTCCAATCTTGTCGAAAAAGGCAAATGTCCTGGCGTTGGATGTTTCAAGTCTAGGGTCTATAAAATGATGGGTACCGGCATAAATTCGGCGAATGAACTCAGTGCCCCTGACTACATTTTGAGAGGCGTGCAGTTCTCCATTCGAGTCGGGCACCAATGGCAGTGCCTTCACTCGTTTAAGCAGCGCATTCAAAAGATCTTTTTCGCCCTGACGCTCGAGCAATTCGAGTTCCGTCAAAAGCAAGTCGTAAAGCACTTCCAGCTTTGCTGGGCGTTGCATGAAGTTGGGGAGGCGGCCACTTCTATCACTGAGCCGTTTTTCCAGATAAGTAATTAAACTCGAAGTGGAAAAATTTGTAGCACCCAATTCGAGCAGAACTTCTCTATGCCGATCGGACAGTTCGGAATTCAGGAAAAAGCGATCGTCGCCGATCTGATCGTCTTCGAAAAGACTGACTATAGAGGGTTCTGCGACGATTGTGTTGACCGGCGCCACCAGTCTTTCTACGCGTCCATTTATTGCGACTGGGACAAATTCAATGCTGTTTAAAACGCTGGATAGTGCCGTCGGAATTTGCGCAAATGGTGCGTTAGGCAAATCGCGTTTTAGAGGGAGAATGTTGATAAAACCAGCTGCTGCCGTGGAATTCTGGTCGTCGCTAATTCGCTGAGCAATTCGGGCGAGCTGATGCGGAACCTGAGATACGATCCAACGGTTCCACAATGAATCCGGAGCGATTCGCTCGCGGTCAACAGGCACGTCGAAGTGACCTTGTAGAAAGAAGCGCAATCCAGGCTGCTCTCGAGTCGGCAGATAGCTGTAGACTTCAGCGGCAGTTTCGGGAAGTGGATGCGGATGTCCCGATGCATCACGAAGAATTCCGACCATGACTTTGGTGCTGTCAGGGCGTCCCGCTTCTCGGGCGACACCAGAATATTTGTATTCATCGTCCTGAATCAGGTAGTCGACGATCTTGCCTGAAGGCTCGTGGCGTATAGTAGTGCCGCTTTCCGAGGCGCACTCTATTAGTGTATGTTGAAGTGGACCGCCGGCGGCCTCCGTCAAGCGGAATTCGATTTCCTCGATACTTCGAAGTGTGAGGAGTACGCATGAATCGAGAGCCGCGCCCTTTTCAAAAAGTGATACCGGCGATCGTTCGTCGTCGAGGTTTGCGCGCAACGGTAGTACCACTGCTGTCCCACTTGCCGGCAGATAGGAAGGGCGCTGAGATAGCAGTTTAGGAATGGAGACGTCTGCGATTTCGAAGTTGTAAACGTCTGAATAAATCTGCGGTCTATCGGTAACTTCATAGACTGATTTAAAACCAACGCCGAAAAATCCTATCTGTTGTTTCCTCTTCGTCGTTTGACCGATCGATGTGATACCAACCAGATCTCGTGTGTCGAAGGGAATGCCGTCGTGCCAAATCACCATTTTGTCGCGGTCGCAAAGTACTCGCCAGACTTTCGCTCCGGAGTCTTCGGCGTTTTGAAGCAGTTCTATCAGGAAGTGACCCGGGTCTGTGTAGACGCGACGAGCGAGCAGATCTTCCGCGTTTGCTTGTGATACCGCTTTCGGTGCATCCTCAAGAATCTGGATTGCTTCCTGTGCAAGATGTTTTCTGTGCGATTGAAACGATGAAAGGCAACGCTCATTAACTAAAGCTGCGGTGTCCTCCAGCTTCATGACTGCCGTAGACGTCATCTGCGCGAGAAACGAAAGTGGAACCGATTCCGGTTGGCCAGCCTTGATCTGAGTTTCAATCTCATTGAAAATTAAATTGAGGTGACTATCGCGCTCGTCCGGAAAATGATGCTTCAGAGTTCGATCGATCAAACACATCGATGACAACGCCTTGAGCGGAACCACACGGAGCGCGCGCAGCAGCATCTGACAAAGCGACTGACGTCTGTCGCAAGTCTCTGCACCAGTGAGAGGAGCCACCATTGCTTTCAGCAATTTATCGACGGCAGTCTCCGGCAGACCGATCAAAAAATTGGCGAACCAATCCTGATTACTCTGGTCGCACAACCAGCCCCGCTCCAGTAACTGTCGGCTCAGCCAGGCTAGCGGCGCCGGATCGCGAATCGGCGCGCAAAGCTGAATCAAGTCGAATGCCGGATGAGCGTCTAGCGCTTGCGCCAGATGTTCTAGCTGGCTGGAAAGCGTCAGCTGTTCGAAGTCTTTAATTTGTGCCAACCGATTTTCGAGCATTGTCAGGTCTTGAATTCCATATATACCTACAATAAGCCCAATTACGGCAATTGCGCCTGCCGTAATTAAAACTTAGGCTTCGTTCGCGATTTGAATATTCGCTTAAACCGTCTGCAAGAACTTGATTAGCGGCTTCGCAGAGTGTTGGCACTTCCGGCATTGGCCACGCTTGGGTTTGCGGAGCGGCTCCACTTCACGTCGTTGGCGCTGCCGTTGACTTGCACATGGCGGACGGTATCACAGCTGATATCATTGCTGCTGCCGTTTAAGACTAGAGCATTGATCGCTCCAGTAAATTTGATCGTGCATGAGCTTGCATTGAGTACGACATTGCCACCATTGCAGGCAACAGTGCCGTCAAAACCGCTCGTGTCGAGAACGATGTCACCGCCACTCCCACCAACAGCTCCGCCTCCGACTCCGGCGTTCATTCTCACGGATGTGCCGGATTTTGAAATATCTATCTGACCTGGAGCGCTAATCTGAACGGATGAATTTCCGCCGGACACATCAACTGATTTTTTGACCGAGACTGTTTGTTTCGTCGCCTCGTTGACGCCGAGCGCGCCGGCAAGTTTTGAAACACGCACCGTCAGTGTTCCACTTCCTGTGGCGCCGAGCGTGTCGGTTTCCAATTTCTCGACTCGAGCAATCAACGGAACGCCAGTCGTCTTTTTCCCATACGCTTGCATCTCGAGATTGCTGACGCGCTGCTCGATTGATAGTGCGACAACTGCCGTAGTCTTTACGTTCGAAACCACTGAGGACTTCTTCACTTTCGAGCCAGTCGATTTGACTTCCACAGCATTGCGCGAGTTGCGTGTTCTTATTGTTGAAGATCTTACTCTCACGCCCTGACCGGGCTGTTGTATCGAAATTCCGCCCGGGTTGAGCTTAACGGATTGTCCGCCCTGCCGGATATTAATGCCGTCGCCGCCGATACTGACATTGCCATCATCAGACTGAATATTGATCTGTGCATGTGATGCCTGGACAGATGAAATCATCCCCAAAATCACGACCAATAGAGTTGTCTTCATACGCACCTCCAGCATGTTTCGCGCCTGCATATAATAGCATCGCTCGAATATCAGTAGCATCGAAATCCTTTTGTCACCTTCGGCTTCGTTGATTCCGAAAGTCTGGAAACCGTCGTTATTAAACGTCATCCAGGCTTTAGTCCAACAGACCTTTCGCAAAGTGACGCTTAAATAAAAACTGCGAAAACGACATTCAACGTTTTTGCAAGCTCAGTTTTGAAAGAAATTTCTGAACTACTTTTTGCTTTTACGCTTTCGAATGGCTTTTATCTTCTCGAGCGCCTTCGCTCGTTCGGCAGTGGCTAAAGCCTCGGCTTGATTGTTAGCCTTTTCGAGAATTGCTGCACGCAGATTCAATGCCGCCACCAGGTATTCTGGATCTACATCGATATCTCCGTCCATTATCTCCAGTGCCTTCGAGCTCAGTCTCAATGATTTGTTGAGGTCGTGGTCGACATTTACTTCGGCGACATTGAGCATTGCGATTGCACAAGCAAAACTTTCTTCGCCGCAAACATTGCTGCGCAGTTCCATCCAACGTTCAAAAAGTTTTCGAGCCTTATCTATCTGACCGTTGGTTAAACAAAAATCTGCAAACGCCACAATCGAGGCATCTAGCGTTTCCGGAGCTTTACCTTGAATCTCTTCTGCGGCTGTAATCGACTGTTGATATAGTTGCTCTGCTCGATTATCTCTTTGCGCAGCAAACGCGTCGGCAATCAAACGAAGCGACAGTGGTATCACATCCAGTGCCGGAACACCAAGCATCGATTTGCGGCTCGTCAAAATTCCGATCATGCGAACGGCTTCGTCCAATCGTTTGCTTGTGACGTAGATGTCGATAAGCACGCCGATTATTTGCATAAACGAATCAGTGCAGTGAGGCAGCATCCTCTCTGCATTTGCCAGCGCATCAAGCGCCAGATTCTCCGCCTCTGGCAATCGATTCAATGCGATGTTTACTTTGACCAGTTGGACTTGATCGCGTAATTCTTGCGAGGGTGTTTTTTCGTACGGACGCTCTAATAGTTCCAGCGCTTCTTTCGGTTTTGCTTTTTCGAGCAGATAATCGACGAGGTCTTGCTTGCAGCGGTGGTGCAAGTCCGGACAGACCTGGGCAGATAGTTCGAAACAACGTCTCAGAAGTTCCTCCGGCTTATCTACATTTCCCACGCGTTGAAAGATGAATGCCAGTTGACGCATCAAATCGATCTGTCGACCGGCGCCCTCAATCATTTCGCAATCTATCTTAGACGCCTCCCGATGTATGAAATCCCAAACATCGTAACGCTCGTCAGCCGGCAGCAAATCTGCTAGCTTCAGCATCTCGCTCAGGCAGCCGATAAGGGGATATGGATTGGCATCCTTGATTTTGGATGCGTCATTGAAAGTTTGGATGAGTAAAACGTTGGCATCATGTTGGCGATCGGTTTTCAAAAGCACTTCAGCAAGTTGCAAACGCGCCGATAAAACTGCGCTGTGATTATCGTCGAAGTAATCCAGAAATGTATCTAGGGCTTCAGAGACTAGCCTCTCTTGAGTCAGAGGTATGTCAGTGTTGTCCGCGTCGATGAACGGCATCAATCCAGACCACATCAGTTGGCATCGAGCATACTTCGGGTGTCGTTGTCCGAAAAATTCTTCTACGATTTTGAAGGTTCGATCCATCAATGTCAGGCAATCAGGCAAACCATCTGCCATGAGCGTCAGACTCGCAGTGTTAATCAAATATGCAAGAAGCGCTGGATGAAACTGACCATAGATTTTTTCGACAATTTCGAGTGACCGCCGGCAATAATCGGCTGCCTCTGCCCACTCGCTGTTGCCGAAAGCGATTCGACTAGCAATGACTAAAGTCTGAGCTGTCAGGGCGTGGTCTCCCAGGGGCTCGCACAGTTCGATAACGTTGAGTATCGTGCCTTTAGATTGAGCCAGTATCTGTGTTCTCAGTGACACACGAATAAGAACAGCTCGCGCCTCGGCTTCTATTCTCGCGATTTCGAGTTGAGCATCAGCACCGCCCCCGGTGCTGGAAGGCGCGACATCACCGTCAGTTTTTGTTGAACCAGTTTCACTTTTATCGACAGGATTCCAACCTGGACCAAAATAGGATCCACCGCATGATTCGTCGATGTAGATCCGGTAAGGTCCAGTCAGCGACAGCGGTGTGGCTTGTAAGAAACTATCAACCGCATCATCAGCTTTTGAGAATTGACCAAGCCCTACGTATGTTTTTACAAGGCTAAACCAGAACTCTGCCGAACAAAAATTTAGTTCGTCACCCAGTTGTTGGAGCGCGAGAACAATCGCATTTCTGGCTTCGATGAATTGCTCACGCTCCACAAGAATCTGAGTGTGGATGTGCATGGAAAGCGCCTTTTGCAGGCGCTCCTCGGCTGTCGTGCCTTCCTGCGTGAGCGATATCGACTCACGCAGAATATTGGCCGCATCATGATATTTAGATCGACCGTAATAGACGATCGCCAAATTATTCAACGCCTGAGCAAGCTGCGATTTATCGGCGCTCTCATTACGAGCGCGCCTGACGCTTTCGACAAAGCTTTGCTCGGCTGCATGAAGCTGGCAACTCTTGTAGAGTGCTATGCCTTCATCCGCGCAGGTTTGCCATGTTCTCAAGCCACTATCTCGCAGATTGCTCAGCCGTGATTCCAATAGCTAACGCTTATGCCGTCACATGTTCAGTTATCTTTTTCTTCCTGATCAGATTAAGCGCACTGCCTTCGATAAACCACTCAATTTGTTCTTGAGTCATTGTCTGGAGCAATTCGATTTTCTCTTCTTTTCCATCTTCGTGCGTGAGCACCATGGTTACAGGCTTTCCAACTGCGAGTTCGTCAAGATCGACGAGACTAATGAAGTCAGTTCTCTGGATTTTGTCGTAATCGCTCGGATTAGCAAAAGTGAGAGCCAGAATTCCTTGCTTCTTGAGGTTGGTTTCGTGAATACGAGCGAAGCTCTTCACGATGACGGCCTTGCATCCGAGGAAGCGCGGGGACATCGCGGCGTGTTCGCGGCTTGAGCCTTCGCCGTAGTTTTCGTCACCAACTACGACCCATCCCATTCCTTCACTCTTGTAGTGACGTGCAGCTTCAGGAACTGTTTTGGTTTTATTGTCGAGCTTGTCAGTTACTGTGCCCGGCTCTCCACCGAATGCATTGATTGCGCCGATGAACATGTTGTCACTGATTTTATCGAGGTGACCTCTGTATCGGAGCCATGGACCTGCTGGAGAGATGTGGTCGGTGGTGCATTTGCCCTTAGCTTTCAACAGCAATGTGAGGTTGATGTAGTCTTTTCCATCCCAGGCTTTGAACGGTTCGAGCAATTGCAAACGTTCACTCTTTGGATCTACGATCACTTCGACTTTCTCGCCGTCTTTCTCAGGCTCGATGTAGCCTGCGTCTTCGGATATGAAACCTTTAGGCGGCAGCTCGAGAGTTTCCGGGGCTTCAAGTTTTACTTCCTTGCCATCAGGGGTGGTGATAGTGTCCGTAAGCGGGTTAAACGAGAGTCGTCCAGCCAGGGCCAGTGCGGTAACTATCTCAGGGCTGCTGATGAATGCGTAGGTTTCTGGGTTGCCATCGTTACGTTTTTGGAAATTGCGATTGAACGAAGTGAGAATTGAATTCTTTTCGCCAATTTTGATGTCATCACGCTTCCATTGTCCGATGCATGGACCGCAAGCATTGGCGAGAACGGTTCCGCCGATGCTCTCCAGGGCTTCGAGTTGACCGTCACGTTTAATCGTCTGGTGAATTTGTTCGGAACCTGGTGTGATGAGGAAACCGGTTTTCGCTTTTAAACCATGTTTCGCTCCGGCTTTGGCGACGTTGGCAGAACGCGTCATGTCTTCATACGAAGAGTTAGTGCAGCTGCCGATCAACGCGACTTTGAAATCATCCGGCCATCCGTTTGCTTTTACGTCGGCACCGAGTTGAGAAATCGGTCTGGCAAGGTCGGGAGTATGAGGACCCACCACATATGGTTCCAAAGTGTCGAGATCGATTTCGACAACCTGGTCGTAGTACTTCGTCGGATCCTTCTCTACTTCAGGATCCGCGCAGAGGTATTCGGCATGTTGGTTAGCGAGATCTGCGATCACTTTGCGTTCAGTCGCGAGCAAATAATTAGCCATGCGATCGTCGTATGGGAAGATCGATGTGGTCGCGCCGAGTTCTGCGCCCATGTTTGTGATCGTTCCCTTGCCGGTGCAACTCAGTGACTTAGTGCCGGGTCCGAAGTATTCAATGATTGCTCCGGTTCCGCCTTTAACTGTGAGAATACCTGCAAGCTTCAAAATGACATCTTTAGCTGCGGTCCAGCCGTTGAGTTTGCCGGTCAGCTTGACGCCGATGAGCTTAGGCCATCTGACGCCCCAGGGCTCGCCTACCATAACGTCGACTGCGTCGGCTCCGCCTACGCCAATTGCGATCATGCCGAGTCCGCCGGCATTTGGGGTGTGAGAGTCGGTGCCGATCATCATGCCGCCCGGGAAAGCGTAGTTTTCCAGAACGACCTGGTGGATAATCCCTGCGCCTGGCTTCCAGAAGCCAATGCCATGTTTTGCACTCGCCGATCTCAGAAACTCATAAACTTCTTTGTTCTCATCGAGCGCGCTTACCATGTCTGCGTCAGCGCCCACGCGAGCCTGAATGAGGTGATCGCAGTGAACGGTCGAGGGAACTTGCACCCGGGCAATGCGAGCTTGCATGAACTGCAGTAGCGCCATTTGAGCGGTAGCGTCTTGCATCGCCACGCGGTCGGGACGCAGGAAAGCGTACGTGACGCCACCTTGAGGAACTCCCTCTTGAGGATAGCTATCCAGGTGAGCAGTCAAAATCTTCTCGGTGAGCGTCAAAGGGCGATTGTATTTCTTCTTCGCCTCTTGATATTTTTCAACGCGAGAGTTGTAGAACTGCTTGTAGTCTTCGTTGCTCAACTTCGTCATAGTATTTAGCCTTTATCGCATGCGCCTTACAACCTGTCGAGAGGGACATTAATAGACCATCTCTCGCTGATCGAGGAAGCGTATAAAGGATGCATTTGTGGGCTCGGGCGTCCGCCCACCGTGCGATCCGGGTCTGGCACCTACGTCTGACCGATCAGCACTTAAAGTTTACTAGATGAATAAGATAGATGTGGCAATCTGACCCTATCTATTTAGGTTTGAGTCGCTGAAACTCAAGGTCGGAAATCAAGTGCTGATACACTGGCTTTGACTAGGATCAAGGAGTTGTCAAATTCTGTGAGCGAATCAAACAATCTCGATATTGCGATAGTCGATGAGCCCGAGGAGAAGGATCTCAACACGTTCTTTGACATTTTGCGGAACTATAATCTCTCGCAAGCCGGGCCGTCGAATCACAAAGCGCTGTCGATTTTTGTGCGGAATGAGAAAGGTGAAATTGTCGGTGGGCTTACTGGGGAGACTTATTGGAACTGGCTCTTCGTGGAGAACCTTGCAGTCGATGAATCGGTTCGAAAGAGCGGAGTTGGGGCGAAACTATTAAAAGCGGCTGAGGAAGAGGCTGTTAAACGTGGTTGCCATGCGGCTTATCTGGATACGTTCAGTTTTCAGGCTAAGCCGTTTTATGAGAAGCAAGGCTACACGTTGTTTGGACAGCTTGATGAATTTCCACCTGGTCATGGCAGGTTCTTCTTGTGGAAGAAACTATCTTGAAGGGGTAGCCGGGAGTTAGAGTTTACTGGCGACGAGTGAGGTCCTCTGGTCATGCGGTCGGGGCGAGGCGACGGTGAGGTTTGTCCGGCGGTTTTGAATGATAGAAGGGATCGGCGATTCGGTGCGGTTTCGGAACGGGCGGATTAGCAGCCTGGGCGCTTGCAAAGCGCCCCTACAATTAGCTTCGATACGTAGCCTATAGCTTTAGTCCATAAACCAGCGCTTTTCATTAGTGTCTGCACTGTCTGCGCTTCATCCGCAGGAATCTACTTCTTTAGTTCTTGGAGTAGTGTTTCGCGAGCCAGTTGTAGTTGCTTGTCGTAACCGGACTGGTCGTGAGTTGGGTTGTCGATCACCACATCTGGTGCAACGCCGACGCCTTCGAGGCGGACACCATCTACGGTGCCGTCGAGAACTGCCAGGTATAAAGATGTTTTGTCGTCGATTTTAAACAGGCTTCCCGCGAGAACGGCGCCTGCGGTATTGGTGCCTACGAGCTTGGCTCTGCCAGTGCGTTTCAGGCTGAATGACAGCAGCTCCTTTCCGCTTCGGCTGCCACCGTTTATGATGGCAACGATTGGTTTATCATAACAATAGCGTGAAAAATATTTCTTGCCGTTTCGATCGACTGTTTCAAAATTCGGATAGGCTTTGGGTGATCTGTAGAATCGATCCAGATCGCTCAGGCTGTTGCCACCATATCCGTCGCGAAGGTCGAAGAGCAGACCGTCCGTATTCCAAAGTTTGTACTCGAGAATTTCATCCATCGCTTCGAAACTGCGCCGTCCACCGGACCAGACGTGAATGTATCCAATCTTCTTTCCATCAATCGTTTCGATGGAAGCACTGCGGCGCATGGCTCTAATGTAGGCGGTATAAAGATCCTCTTTTTCTGGTTTTATGATGATGGATTTTGTTTCGCCCTTCCGTTCGATCGTGAGCGTGGTGTTTTTGCCTGACGTGTCCAGAAAGTTGGTGTAGCCCACATAGGAATGTCCGTTCACTTTTAAAATTCGGTCGCCGATCTGAAGACCCGCTTTGGCAGCCGGTCCTTGATTGAGGATATAACGAACCTGATTGTCGTCGAATGGCGCACCACCGGTTGCGAAGCCAACGCAATCAACTTTGCCTCTGGCTAGTTTTTTATTGAAATCGGAAAAAAGTGCATGGATAAAATAGTACATTTCATCGTTTGTTGTGACGAAATTGCAATGGCTGGAGTGTAGTTCGGACAGCGCAGCATTAATTGAGATGTGCAGGTCACGCAGTGTTTTACTGTTTAAGATCGCCTCTCGATTTTTTTGCAATCCTGTTTTCCAAGCCGTCTGTGCCAACTTCTTGCTGTACAATTGCTTGCAAACAGTGGCGTCAACGTCATCCATAATCTTGCGGGCGTACTTCGCATCTATATAAAAGGATTGAAGAAGACCCTCGGGTGCCTTTCCGTAGCTTGACGATTTTGCGGCACTGCTCGCGACATCAGAGCTTTGACTGTCACCCAACGATTTGGCTGAATCGGTTTTAGTGGATTTGCTTTGGTTATTTTTGCCGAAAGCTTTGTTTGTTCTTTTAGACGTAGTTTCTGTTTTGTCAGTCCGGATGTCTGTAGCTTTTGAATCTTTTTGAGTCTGAATGCGAGTCTCGCTCGTTTCGTTCCACGACGGTGCTGTCTCCTTTACGGACTGTTCGCCTGCACCACTCTGTTCGCTGTTTGCGCCGGGTTGAGAAGAATTCTGTGTCGATTCGGAATTGGTTGTACTTGCTTCATTGGAGTCTGGTTTGGACGCGTCTGACTTTCCCTCTCCCAATGCAGATTTTTCATCACCGGCTTTGTCGTTCTTCGAGTTTTCTTCCTTTCGGCTGTCCTTCTCGTCGTCATCATCGTCGTCGTCGTCATCGTCATCATCGTCTTTGTTTGATATCAGATTCGATGCCACGGTTGAACTTATATCTGGTTGCTTGCAGTCGATAAAAACGGCTGTTTGTGCGGAAACCGCAGGCAATAATTGAATGCTGAGTGCCAGAGCTAAAAGAGTCGTGCAGCAGATTTCGCGAGGTTTTCTTGACATGTTTATCATTTAAAGGAATCAACGCTTATAGTTTACGATACCTACGTTGATGCATGTTGTAGTGAAGCAGCGTATTCGATGCTCTGCTAATCGCTATACTTATGCGCCCTTTCAGCGTGCTGTCGTATATTGTGCGACAAAAACGGTTGAAGTTTTCATCGCTTATGATGGAAGCGTATAACGAGGGCGCTACTTGCAGTCTAAGTCGAAACCATCATTCTTCATTCCGACGCTGTATTTCGCTGAGGGTCTTCCGTACGCGATCGTCAACGCCATGTCCGTGATCTTTTATAAAAACATTGGAGCCAGCAATACTTACATTGGACAGGCGACGAGTTTTCTTTCATTGCCCTGGACTCTGAAGTTTTTATGGTCGCCACTGGTAGATGTCTACGGCACAAAGCGAAAATGGGTATTGGTGGCACAGGCGGTGCTCGGTCTTATCGCACTGATGCTAGTTGGTGTTGTTTTAATTCCGGACGGCATGATCGCCAGCGTTGCCATCTTCTTTATTATGGCGATCGCCTCCGCCACTCACGACGTGGCAATCGATGGCTATTATCAGGATGTTTTAAACAAAGAACAGCAGGCATTTTTTGTAGGCGTGAGAAACGCTTTCTATAAGGTAGCAATGCTGGTCGGATCCGGTGGATTGGTTTTTCTTGCCGGAAGTCTCGCACAGACCACCAGTCTTGGTGTCAGAGGTGGTTGGTGCGTTTCCTTCGCTGTTTGCGCATTGATGCTGCTTGGATGTTCTGCTATTCACGCATTCGTTCTGCCTGAACCAGAAAAAGTTCAGCCAGAAACCGATGCCGTGGCGACTAAGATGACTCTCAAAGGATTTGGCAAGGTATTTGCGGATTGGTTAAAACAACCAAGAATCGCCGTTGTTTTCTTCTACATCCTGATTTTCAGAGCTGGCGATGCCTTCATGCTTAAGATGGCGCAGCCTTTCCTTCTCGACCCGTTGGAAAAGGGTGGATTGGCGATCTCCACTCCGGATGTCGGCATCATCTATGGAACGGTCGGCATGCTGTTTCTTCTAGCCGGTGGTATCCTCGGTGGTGCTCTTGTTTCTCGCTTTGGATTGAAAAAATGTCTTCTGCCTACTGCACTGATTCAGAATGGTGCGATCACTCTGTACTGGTGGCTGGCATCGGTAAGACCAACAGGACCTGTAACAATCTTCGGTTTCTCGCTGACGGACGCAGTCAGGCAAATCAACTCTTCGCCGGAAGTTTTGCGTTGGTTTGACTGCCGATTGTTTGACACCATATTGGTGAACTCAGTCGAACAATTCTCATATGGTTTGGGAACGGCAGCCTATACCGTCTTTCTCTTGAGCACGGTGAAATCGGAGTACAAAGCGGCTCACTATGCAATTGCAACTGCAATCATGGCGCTGGGACTGATGATTCCCGGCTATTACAGTGGAATGATGGTGGACGCGGTCGGGTACCAGAAATTTTTCCTCTTCAGTTTTCTAGCGTCCATACCAGGACTTATCTCGATTTTGTTCTTGCCGCTCGATCACAAGTTGGAGACATGATCACAGGATACTAACCTTAAAGTCGTGTAATTGTGACAGGTACGGGAGGATTCCCATTGACATCTATTGATGGTAGTTCTACTCTCTAGGCATCAAACAGATATTGGTCTATAAATAGACGGCAAACCAGGCGAGAGAACGGGGAAGAAATGATGACACGTTTGCGAACGGCACTTATGACAGCAGTAATTTCAGGACTCTTGTTGGGAGTATTGCCCGCATCTGCGGCATCTGAATTCCAGAAGGCTTCTGACTTGTACTCGAAAGGACAGTTTCAGGCTGCGGCAGATGCGTACATAGACGCTATTTGTGCGCATCCGGATTCGTATGCGGCTCACTACGCTCTGGCTAACACCTACATGAAGCTCGGCAAAATGGACCAGGCTCAAACCGAATATGAGATGGCACGCGATTTATATCCGGACAAGACGACCAAGGCGAATATTTCGAGAGCCCTGGCTTATTTAAACGGAACATCAATCTCGACAATAGTTGGTGCACGGCATGACGATCGATTAGATGCCATGTTGGCAAACGAAGGTCAACGTCGCGCTGAGAAAGCGCAGGCTGCGGTCGAGGCGCAGAAAGCTCAGTTGGAGAGAAACGCACAAAGAGCCGCTGAGAGATATAAGGAAAATGCCAAAGCTCAAGTTGAGGCGATGAAGGAAAATTCGACCTGGTGGTGCATCGATCGAAATCAGGGCACGATGATTCCGGTAATCCCGCCGGGAGTTGAAGAGAACGTTTTAGAAACGGCTCAAAAACAGGCTGAGCATGCGGTAAATAGTGCAAAAGCGAAGGGCGAGGCACTTAAACCAGCGCTAGGAACCACTGATGTTACGGATGGCTTGCGCAGTCAAATTAATGGAAGCGGAGTTTCTGGCGTCAGGTTGAGTCCCGTGGGAACCAACATCTATGTTCGCAACTACGAATCGACTCAGGTTGCTGGTAAATCCGGCGGAGTTAAATAGGCCAACTACGGATCTAAATTTAGAGGTGGTACTGGATACGGTGCCACCTCTTTTGATTTTTATGTTTGACAGCTTTCTAATTGACTTTCAGCCCGGCTGGCGTTGTCCTTCGAATTGACTCATGATCGTATTAACTATCGCTTGCGGCTTATCTCCAGCATCGATAACGATCACATTGTCACCGGTCGGTTCTTCCAACGTTTTAAATTGGCTGTCGAGCAAATCCGCATTCATAAATTCGTGCTGTCTATTGGCAAGGCGGTCAGCGGCTGTATCCGGAGCGATTTTCAAGTAAACGATGACGAGGTACGGATACGCCTCGCTCAAAATCTCACGATACGAGTCTTTCAACGCCGAGCAAGCTAGCACCAGTGATCTCTGGGCTATGGCGTGCTTGTTTATAAGTTTCGCTAAGTCTTCCAACCAGGGCTGTCGATCGGAATCAGTCAATGCGATTCCTGCTTTCATCTTGGCCTTGTTATCTGGCGAGTGGTAGTCGTCGGCATCTAAGAATTCACACGAAAAACCTTTCGCAAGGAGTTTGCCGATGGTTGTTTTGCCGCTTCCTGTCACACCCATGAGTAGAATAATCAAGGCTTCAGCTCCTCTAACCTGAACTGCGCTCAATAATACAAGATTACGCAGGCTCAAACGCGCCCGGTGCCTACATATATGGTTAGACCCACAGTCCGTCAGGGTAAGAAGTTGTCTGGAGCCGAAATCCAGGTCGCTGATATAAGGTTTTTCCTAGCGCACCAGATATGATACCAGCTTAATAAGACGGTAGATTGGCAACTGAATTTTTTGAACTCGATTATGATGAACTGGAAGTAAGTTAAACAGCAGCTGAGAATGGAGATTGTCATGCGTAATTCGCAGTCGAAATCAAAGAGGTTACCTGCCGCATTTTTGTCGGCATTACTTCTTGCCGGTACTTGCAATCCAGGTATATGCCAGTCCTCAAGCGCCGATCCGGCGAAAGGAGTGGAGGTCGGAAAGAGTGCCGACGCGCCGAATGCAGAGTCAAAATCCAGCGAAGTGAAACCGACTTCACCCAACAGTAAAGCCCCTGAGTCAGACAGCCGATCTGCAAGCGACACAGTTTCAACATTAGATAGCAAGATTGAAAAGAAGGTGGAGCAAAATCTAGACAACCCTCAAGCCGAGCCAAAGATGCCGACTGGCGATGACGTTCTCAATTCCTTGAAGGATCAGTTTCCAAAAGTTGCGGTTCCAAGTTCACAAGGACCAGCGCAGACGGGCGCCTCGACCACACCTCCACCGGGCACGGATGCGTCCAAAAATGCAACATCCACTCCCACCTCAGTTTTTATGAAAAACGAACCCGCGAAGCCTGGCTCGTCAGCACCGTCTTTGAATCCGCAAAACAATCAAGGCGTAACTGTCGGCACGACAGCAAAACCGGCTACTCCAGCGAAAGACAAACCCGAACTGGGTGGAGGAGGCTCCGGAATTCTGACAGGACGCATCGAGCAGATCTCGGGCGAAGGCGAAGTACGAATGCCGGTCTTGAAAATGCAAACCGCTGTACTCGATACGCGCGGCAAACTTCTGCCTGCTGAGATTGAGAAATACTCAGGAACGATCGCGAAATCTTTTCCTACGGACTTCCGCGGCATCTGGGGCGGTACCTTGCAAATCTGGAGCTATCGCTACAGTCCTGACTACTTGACCGTTGACCGAGCAGAAGCGATCAGCAGCGCCAATGTTTTGAAGCCCAAAAGGACAGGCGTAGTTAATTTCAATTTCTATAATGAAGCCAGAACCGGCCAGGTCGCGCTGGATCCGCCCACCGTCCTGCTCTCAGTTCCTCTTCGAGACACTAATACGTTCAACCAGATGACATCAGGAAGTGGTGCCAATCAGATGGGCGCCTTCGGCGGAATGTTCAATCAGATGATGGGCAATATGGAAGCGCCGGTAATTGGAATTCACTTCGGAAAGGCTGCGGCTAACAGCATGGAGCGCGGTGTTTCAGGAAATGATTTTCGTCAGGATGTGGCGAAGAATGTCATTCGTATGCTCGGGCCCGGAGTGCTGGAACAGCAGATAGTAACGAAGTACACGACCAAGGCGGCTGGCAGTAAAGCGAACAGTGGTTTCGATGAAAGTGTTATGCGATTTAAAAAGCTCGATAACAACCGGCTCTACGTCCTTTGTGCTTCGGTAAAGTACAGCCATACTGGAAAGTATCTCAGCAAACTAATCATGTACGGAACCGTTGATCGCAATCGCCGCATGGACACCAACCCTATGGGTGGCATGAACTCAATGATGGGCGGAATGATGAACATGGGCGACATGCAGAAGATGATGAACGGTATGGCTGGTCAAAGCGGCGGCGGACCGATTCAAGTTCCTCACGGTGGTTTTCAGGGACTTCCTGGCTTGGGCGGAATGTCCATTCCTGGTGGTTCTGGAGGTGCCGGAGCGCCAAACATGAACGACATTATGAAGCAGCTCAATCAACTTCAAAATGGATCACGCTAAAATGTGGATCAGTCGCCTGGTCCGTTACGATGCTCTAATTAGTCGACTCGTGTATATTCGTCTTTAACCAAACGAATCTTGACTTGAGTAAACCCTTCGCCGTGAGTGCCATGAATTTAGAGAAATTGGCTGAAGTTGTTGATGACATGATCATTCAACACGATTATCCTGGCTTCGAGCCTCGTGCTTTGATTCTCGGATTGCCTGAAGAGATCAACAAGGCTCCAGCTAAAGTCTTTGGTGATGCTCTCAGCCACGAGAGTGTATACGTAAAACTGGCAGCGCTACGCTGGTTTCAAGAGCGTCCAGGTCTTGCGAGGAATTACATGATCAAGCACGTAATGGGCTTGATGGATGATGGTGATCCATTTGTGCGCATGGAAGCAATTCGGCTGGTTGAGCGCGGAACGGAACCAACGAAAGATATGGTGTTGAAGATTTCAACATTGCTTCAGGATGAAGATCCGGAAGTGCAAAGATGCGCAGCTAGAGCCTGTGGAAAGCTTTGCAAGAAGCTCAAGTTAAAGGATCAAACGGTCATCGACAATTTGCACGCGGCTGCGGCTGGCACTGATTCACAGCTGAGAGGCAAGGCTGAGAAAGCGCTTCGAAAAATCGGCGTGTACGACTAAAGGTCCCCTCTTTTGTCTGTCCGGTTAACTGCAATTCGGTTAACTGTAATTGTAGGGGCGGCTCGAGAGCCGCCCGTGTAGCTAGAACTAACGGTAACGAAATCTAAGTTGATTACTGAACAACTGGGGATAGCAGCCCGGGGGGGGGTCGAGCCGCCCCTACAAAACGCCCATGTAAAGCGGACTGCGGGTGAATGGTCACTCTAACTGATTGCGGTTGCAGCGACGCAGAGTGGTATCGCTTGAAAGCGTTCTTTGAAACGAAGATCGTTTGACAGCCTTCCGTAAAATGCGTGCTCGTAGTACTGCTCCAGGAAATTCCAATCGTAGTCAATCTTGTTCTGAAGGTCTTCGAAGACTGGCTGCATGTCAGCGTGTAGAGAGACTAGCTCCTCTACAACTTTTTTATCAATATCAAAAGTGCCGAGTTTGATTATTGCGTGCACTTGGCTGACGTATTCAGTAATTGCGATGACAAGCGCACTTATATAGTTCTTGATCATCTTCTCTTCAAGAGTTACTCGTTTGGTCTCCAAGCATGCTAGAGAGGTTTCCATCAGCGCTGCTAACGAAAGCAGCTTAGAGAGGCTTAGAAGCATCTCTGAACGGGTTGTGTCGATAGGTTCTTGATTGCTCATTTGAAAGTGCTTTGCGAATGCGTCAGTTTTGTTTTCCGGTTTTGTTCTTGTCTTCTAATTGTAGGAGCGACTTGAGAGCCGCCCAGGCTGCTTATCTCGATTATCGAGTCTGTTCAGTCCTGTTTTCAACGAATCCTACCATCACGCTATTATCGCTTTAAAGCTAAAATCCGCTCCCCGTGTAAGGAGCGGATTATGCTTGGTTCCAGTCGTGTGTTTCCTTAGGTTTCGGCGCCGCAAGAGATTGATGCAGGTGTTTTAAAGTCTTTATCGTGACTATCAATTTTTGCCGAGAGAGAGAAGAAATTCACAAGAATTAGATTGCTTCCGACTTTATCTAGTTCTAGTTCGCAAGAATTAGCTGAGAGAGTGCGTCAAAGAAGGCTTTGGGGTTTCCGATACTTCCATTGTCGATACTGAAAGTTGTGCACCTTGGGTGCGTCTGAAATTGTCGAGATAGCGTCTGAGAGCTTCTCTAATCAAGTCTGAACGTGTTCTGTGTTCGCATTTTGCAATATGGTCTACTTGCTCTAGCATTGCCGGTGGTAGGGCAATCAGTACTTTCTTGGGCATAGGCGCATCCTCACTTTAAACAGGCATGGGTATCTATAGAGCCTCATTCGATTTCTCTCCTTCGGCTCATAACTTTTCCGCGGCTCTTAACAAAGAGTAACCGCGACGTCGGTGGTATGGGATCGATCAACCACCGTTCAATGCATATCACTTTACACATCAATTCCAATATCGTAAAGGTCCAAAAGGGGCATAAATGCTCAATTTAGGTAGAAAACACTTAAAAGGATTTTTTAAATTACGGAAAGCCAACACCAGCAAGACTCTGACTAAAAGCGGGGTTCTAAGTAAGACAAAAATATAGATATACGTATGCGCAAATGACATATCTCGTCACTTGCAAATCGTTTGAAGTGTGCTAGCGCACTGCTATTGCCCATCGTATGTGGTGGCTTAGCAGCTGAATGTAATCGTCGCGTTTTTCGAACACGCTGAAATCTGCTTGTCATGCCGTGTCCGGGCTAAACCCGCATGGTCTCGGTGTTCTCGATGCTTCGAAAGAGTGATTGCTTGTAGTAGGCCAATGCATATCTAGTGGTGGCAAAAACGTGATGCATTCAGCTATTGCGCTTTTACGATGTGGTTCGTAGACCGCAATCGGTCAGCTGCCCGGACATTGCGAGAATGGCTTGTTATGGCGCTAATGAAAGAAGTGCCGGTGGTAAGGCGTCGCAAAAACGAGCGATACTATATATGGTGCATGCTCAGAGGTTAATGATCTGGTGATGGAACGATATATTTCTCTTTCAAAGGTTATGAACAGGCGCGAATAATCCTATTAACTCTCGAAAGCCTTGTGAACTAAACGTTTCGAGAACTGTGTATACGATTGCTACGCGCCGGTAAATCAGCCACTCTAATGTTAGAGCGAATTTCGATACGAAAGGTAAACAATGCGGCATCAGCTAGTTGCATAAGTTTCTTGCTAGACCTTATTTGTGAATCGTATTTTGAGTGCTATGGAAAACCGCATATAAACACGGTTTCAAAAGGTTAATTCGCAGATGCGAAACAATTGTATTTCTAAGCGTTGACAGCGAATGGTGTTGATGCCTCGATCTTGTGGAACTCGTTTCGCACTTACCTTTATAAGATAGAATTTTCGGCATGAGCTTTTCCTTTATATAGGTAAGGCCGCAATGAGGAGATGCTGTGTAGCTGCTGAAATTCAAAAGTGCAAACTGCGCAGTTTTCGATCATCAATAAGCCCCGATTAACACTGTTGAAGTAAAAATGATTCTTGCAACCTGGAACGTCAATTCAATCTCCGTGCGCATTCCACATCTAGTGTCCTGGCTGACCGAACATCAACCTGACGTGTTATGCATTCAGGAAACCAAGGTGGAGGATGCGAAGTTTCCAATCGACAAGATCAGAGAACTCGGCTACGACGCTGTGTTTCATGGTCAGAAAAGTTATAACGGTGTAGCAATCATTTCCAAGTTGCCCATGAGCAAAGTCGAAAAGAAATTTCGAGATACGCCCGAGCTGGACCAGGCTCGATTTATCCGAGCTGAGATTGATGGCATGGTCATTTTGAACGCTTACATTCCTAACGGCTCATTTGTTGGTTCTGACAAATATGAGTACAAACTCGAATGGTTTAGTGCGCTGAGAGGTTATTTAAACGAGCATGAGGATGCGTCGTCGCAGGTCTTGCTATGCGGCGATTTCAACGTCGCACCTGAGGATAGAGACGTCTACAATCCTGACCGCGTACGTGGTGAAATTTTAGTCAGCGATGCAGAGCGCCAGGCTCTGGCAAATATCAGAGATTGGGGATTCGTCGATGCTTTTCGGATTCATGAGCAGGGGACCGGTCATCACACGTGGTGGGATTATCGCTTGCTTGGGTTTAAACGGAAGATGGGTTTTCGGATTGACCACATCTATGTAACCGAATCTTTAGCGCGTAAATGTAAGCGTTCCTGGATCGACGTAGAGCCGCGTAAAGGCGAGCGACCATCGGATCATACTCCGCTGCTTGCTGAGTTCGTTTAAACCGCGGAGACACTTAATTGCGACGTTGTTAGCGGCGGAGCTGCATGGGCGCTTGCAAAGCGCCCCTACACTTACCGTTGTTATTACACGGCGCAAAAAAAATACGCGGCGCGTTGAAACGTAAATGGCGTCGATGTGTTTACGTGGCGTTGAAACGAAAACGGCGTCGGTGTGATAACGCGGCGCGCTCAAATTTAGGCGCGTTTAATTGTAGGGGCGCTTTGTAAGCGCCCTGCAGCTATTCCCGACGATTAACGTGCAAAAAAATATCGGCCGTGCTATTAGCAACGGCCGATAGATGATGGCACCATATTCGGTGACGAGTGCTCTACGCCTTGGCAGCGACTGCTTCTTTTTTCGAAGAGGTCTTCTCGTAAGGGAAGATCACCTCAGCAGCGTCAACGTCTTCAATTGCTTTGAATTCGCCGGCGATGATCCTGTCCGCTAATTTCGAGCAGGCTTTGAAGTAGCTATCCGATGGGCGCTCGCCGGTCAGTTTGCGAGTCAAGTCCTGGCAAAGGATGTCTGCGGCGGCGATCATTACAGGGTCATTTTCGTTGTGAGCCCAGCTTGCGGTGACGAGCATGATGATCGCGTCTTGAACTCTTTGTGAGAGTTCTGCAATGCGGCACTGTCTGTCAGGCAACTTGAGCTGGTGCTTGACCATGTTTTCGCTCAACTCCATTGGCGCCTGGTGCAGTTGCTCCATCGCGAAATTGATGTGCTCGACCAATCTTTCGTCCATGCCTTCCAGGTGAGCCGTATCTTTGGCTGAAAGCATTTGACCAACGTACCAGCTGCTGTACTTCATCAATTCGCTCTTCAGAGCCCAGGCATGAGCAGGATTAGCGGGGTTGAAGTCGCGAATGCCATGTTTATGGAGCGCTAAACCGATTGGCTCGAAGTAATGGCTGCCATGCTGTTTTGCGAGTGACTTGAAGAACGCCATGCCGAGCATTTCGCCTTCGCCTTCGTAAATACATGGAGCGAGGAAATCGTGAACGTTGTCGCCGAAAATGTGACCGGAGACGAAGCTGCGTCCGCCGTGAGTCTTCATGAACAATTCGATGGCGCATTCCTTTTCAGCTTCGCTACCAAAGATCTTGGCGATGATGCATTCCAACTCGCCACGATATCCCTGGTCAAGCAACCAGGAGCCCCAGGCGACCAGAGCATCGGCGCCGGCGATCAAAGCTGCAGCTCTTGCGATTCTGCGTTTAACAAGTTCGCGAGTCTCAATCGCCTTTCCGTAGGTCTCTCTGAACTTGCCCCATGGCAGCATGTTCTTGAGCATCAAACGCATAACGCCCGAGGCAGTCGAGCAAAGCGCCAGACGACCCATGTTGAGTCCGTGATAGGCGACTGTCAGTCCATCGCCCTTCGTAACTTTGAGGAGGTTCTCTGCAGGCACCTTGAAGTTTTTGAACACGAGCCCGACGTTGTGTGCGTGTTTGAGAGCGTGCAGACCGTAGGTCTTGATTTGGAAGTTTTCGTTCTGCTCCTTCGGAAGGTCTGCGATCAATGCCGCTGGTTTTCCGTTGACGAGGCAAACAATACCGACCGTCCGCCCTTCCTTAGCGTTTGTGATGAACAGTTTTTCACCATTGATCACGTAGTGGTCGCCTTGCAGTTCGGCGGTTGTTCTCAATGCCGTGAGGTCAGAACCAGCATTAGGCTCAGTGAGAGCGAATGCCGAGAGAGCTTCGCCGCTAGCCAGTTTTGGCAAGAATTTGTTCTTCTGGTTTTCGTTGCCGAAGTTTTCCACTGGGTCGACTGCACCGATACAACCGTGTACAGAAGCCAGACCGGCAGCTGTCGGTTCGATGGTCGCTACTTTTGTCAGGAAGGTCATGAACGGTCTAACTGCGACGCCGGAGCCGCCATACTTCTTGTTGATCAGAAGTCCCCAGTAACCAGCCTTCGCCAATTCCTCGAGTACCTTCTCGGAAACCTTTCCGTTTTCGTCGTACTGACGATTTTCTTTTCTTGCGGCTTTTAGCACTTCAAGCGATTTTTCCATTGCTGGAATGCTAAGCGTGGCGGGATCTAGTTTTGGAGTCGAGAAGAGCTCCATTGGAATTTTGTTTTCCCAGACGGCTTTGTGAATTGGGCTGTTAACCGTCTTGTATTTGTCGGCAAACATACCTTCGACTTCGTCGTCGGCTTTGTCTACTGCGCCTGTGCGTCTTGCTTCATCTTCGCTTTTGCCACCAAGGCGCAGTGCGGTTTCTGCAAAACTGACTTCGTTTTTGGGATCGTTATCAGGGCTCATCTTTCCATCCAACTCTACTAGCTAACTACATGACGTGCGACTTAAGCCACCTGTCTGATTGTAATTCTTGCACACGTAGTCGTTCTAAGGATGAATAGTGCGCAGATTTTGGGTTGCCATCAGCAATAATGAGCAACTTTTGACCTTCTCTGGTCTAATGAATTAACCTTCTTTTCCTGCCATCCCGGAGCTAAACAAGCGTCCAGACTTGGTTTGCCGACGTTGTATCGGGACTTCGCAAAGAGGGTTGCAGGACAAGCCAGCGGGAACAAGGTTGATCAGAGGGACCGGACAACAACGGTCTGAGGCAAGAATTCCAGGAGGATTCGCTGTGAACGAGAGTACAGTTTCCACAGTTCCACTGACCAAGGTGACCCTTTACAAGCACGGCATTGGTTATTTCGAACGGCGTGGAAAAGTCGAGGCGCCAGGCTTCGTTGAATTGCAATGTGGACCAAGTGAGATTGATGACATGCTCAAGTCGCTTCTCATTTTAAAAACTACAGGCGGCCAGATTTCCACAGTCACATACGAGTCGGCAAAATCGCTGGATGAACGTTTGGGCGAGTTCGGTTTCGATCTCAAAGGCAGTAAAAATCTTTCCGAATTGATAGGCCAGTTGAAAGGAACACCTGTTGCAATCAAACTTGGCGGCAAAGAATTGTCAGGACGTGTGGTCGGAATGGACACGGTCAAGCGTGCTGTCGAGAACACCGTTTTGGAAGAGCGTTATCTGCTTATCTTTTCGGCTGAAAACGTTTTGCTTCGAATCGATGTTGCTGCGATCAATGGTCTTGAAATTAAAGATGCCGCTTTAGCTAATGAACTGCAACAACAGCTTGAGCTCTTGTTTCTCTCTGTCAGGAAAAAAGATCGCAAACTTCTCAAGGTTGATGTTCCCGGTGAAGGTGAGAAAGAACTTCTCATTGCTTACTCGATTCCATGCCCGATTTGGAAAACAAGTTACAGATTGGTTTTCGATCAAAACGAAAAATTGCTCATTCAAGGTGTCGCGATTGTCGACAATACACAAGAGGAAGATTGGAATGACGTCAGCATGGTGCTGGTGTCAGCCAGCCCGATATCGTTCATCCAACCGCTCTACGAGCCTATTATGCCGCAGCGGAGAACTATAGAAACACAAGGATTCAAATCCTCAGGTCCGTTTGTCGCAGAGCCGGCCCAGAAAAAGCGAGGGATGGCTCAGGGATTAATGGCTCTCCAAGAAGGGGCAATGCTCCAGGCGGCAGCCGCCGCACCCATGGAGATGGACTCTCTTGACCGCGCTCAAATGAACATAGGAGGTTTTTCCGGAGGTTACGGAGCCGCCTTGAGTTCGATGGCTGAGTCAAAGTTAGAGGTGGACGCGGCCGAGAAAGGAGAGTTGTTTGAGTATCGAATCGGTGGCACGGTTTCTGTTCCGCGCAATAGCTCCGCTTTGATACCAGTTGTTCAACAACATATAGAAGGAGAACGGATTTCTCTTTTTAACGAACAGCGCGATTCGAGCTTCCCGTATTCGACTTTGAAGTTGAAAAACACTACCGGCCTGACTCTTGAAGGTGGTCCAGCTACGGTAATGGAAGATGACAGTTACGCTGGAGAGTGTTTGCTCGATGTTGTGAAACCCGATGACACCAGGTTCTTGCCGTATGCTCTCGACCAATCGATTCGCGTAGTTGTTCGCGATGATTACAACTCGAAACCGGTTCGGAAAGTTCAAATCTATGATGCAGTTTTATATTTTTTCCACAGCGAGATTTCGAAGAAGTCATATGAAATTGAGAGTTTATCTTCAAAACCGAAGATCGTTTATATAGAACATGAGGTTTCGAACGACTGGAAGCTAATTAGTGATCCTAAGCCGGATGAAACCACCAAGAATTTCTATCGTTTTCGTGTTGATCTCAAAGAGAAGGATACTCACACACTTGCGGTTGAGCAGGAAAAAGAAGTAACCAGCTCTTATCATCTACAAGGTCTCGATCCGAACTCGCACCAACTGCGGTGGCTGTTCGAACAGAATTTGTCCGATCCAAAATTTCTCGAGTTCATGAAAAACGTTCAACTACGCTTGATTGACCTTGCAGAGATTTCTGCAAAGTTGCGTAATTTGAATGCGAAGCGCGAGACACTGGAGAAAGATCAATTTCGTGCTCGCGAGAATGTGAAAACTCTAGGCGCGGGAGCTGAGCGATTTAAACAAGCGATCGAAGTCACTGAGGACAAGATCATTGCTACCCAGAAAGAGTTTGACACGTTGCAAGAAACATTGAGGCTGAAAACAGAAGAGTTCAACAAGTTTGTTTTCGTCAGGATGCAAACGGAAGTCTTGCAGACCTAAGTTTGGAACATGCGCGGGCATTTATTGGGAGTACACGCTTTTGGGTTGCAGTTATAGCACTTTAGTAGCAGCATATAAGCGGCGTATAAGCAGGCTGGAAGCCTGCGCTCCCAGGATCTGATTCGCGCTCTCAGGATCTGATTTGCGCTTTCAGGATCTGATTCGCGCTTTCAGGATCTGATTCGCGCTTTCAGGAGCTGATTTGCGGTCCCGAGAGCTGATTAGATTGCTTTGCGCGTTAAGGCAGAAACTGCTTGCGGGTTTCTTTTCATCTCTTCGCTGATAGCATCCCAGTATTTGATACTACCTCTGGTGCTGATGTGCGAGGCGTCTTCGAAGTCTTTAGCGGTGTCGTATGGCTGAAGTTCGGCCGGTTCAACCAGAGCGGCGCCGGTTTGTTTACAGGTTTCCATCAAGACCGAACGATACTTCGCGCGGAATTTTTCCGGAATGATGTTTGTATTTTCAACTGGCATCGGAGTGTTCACTACAATCACAGGAATGTGATGTTCTCTAGCCGTCAGCAGAAGCGATTTGAACTTTTGCGTTTGCGTTAGAAATTGCTGTCGATTAATCGGTAGATACAGACTTTTGTACTCATCCAGGTGTCCCAACGTATTAGGTGGCTGCTCATACACAGGTACGTTGGATGGGTTGAAGAATCCGTTGCGAACGGGCTTCTGGTCTGCTTTCGTTTCCGCTTCCCCGTTTTTTTGATTGGTCGCTTCAAAAAGAGTGACAGGACGATCTAGTTGTCGCGCAGCAAGATGCGTGAAGAAGTGACTGTATTCTTGCCGATGCAAATAGTAATTCGACATTTGACCGAGCAAAATGTTTGTCATCGATTGCCATGACGCGCCCTTCTTGACCAACTCCGGTAGTGATGTCCAATCGTTTAAAACATTGTATGTTGGAGTGCTCTCGATGTCGGTCCGAGAATTGTCGAGGAAGTCTCGCGGAGCAAGACATACGATCAGGACTTTCGCTTCCTTTCCGGACGCGAGATATTTTTTCAAAATCAGGTCTTGATCGGAGACGACACTTCCGCCGACGCTCGCGTTGGCTACCGACACTTTGTGTCCCGCCCAGCCTGAGAGCAAATGCTCCAGATATAGTGCCTTATCGTAAGGAAGAATTACATTTCGCTCATACCAGAAATCCCACCTCGTCTTCGTACCAGCAAGCTGGTCATCGGCTCGTACAGCCGGAAACAGGCTGACCGAAGAGCCCAAGAGAAGAACATCCGGATTGCTTGAGGACGACAAAAGTTTCGGTAGTTTGGAAACAAAGATATGCTGCCTAGCGCCCGTGAGACCCGTCCAGAACAGCCGTTCCAGTGGATCGATTTTTTCGATTGCGAAATTGATCAGAAAGAAAAGTGAGAGAGTGATAATGGAAGTGCTGGAAATCAACTTCAAGCTTAAGCGCCCCTTCTTCTCCAGCTCCGCGTTAGAAGCTTGGGAAGGGGCTGTGGATTCTGACCTGGTGACTGTTTCTACCATTTAGGTAGTTATTCCGAATGGGTTTGAAGCGCCATTCTATAATGTCAGGAGCTGTAGATCTATTGGTTATTAATAATACGAACACGTCTCAATCGTTCTGTTTTATTGTTTTACTTGGGCTGTTCGCCTCGGGCAGGAGCTTCGTCTCCAAGTTCATAAAGCGGTATTCCAAGCTTGTTAGTGTAGGGCGAGCCGACTTTGTGCACCAATTCCAACTTATTGCGAACAGCATTAGGTGTCTTTTTCAACGCCTCTATGCTTTGACGTGATAGACCGCTGCAATAGCTTACGTCGAGTGACCTCAATGAAGGCAGTTTCGACAATTGTTGCAGACCTGCGGCGGTCAATGCCGTATTGCCAGCGAGCCACAGTTCTTCCAGCGCCGTCATGGTGGCAATTTTCTTTAAGTCTTGATCGGTAAGGGCATCCGTTTTTAAGGACAATCTTGTTACTCGCCGGAGTCTGCTGATTTCGTCTATGGTGCTATTTGAAATTGTTGACCCATCAAGAAATAGAGAGTGCAACTTAGGAAGTGAATTTAATTGAGATAGCAAGGAAGGGTTAGTGTCCGCGCTACCGTAAAGTCCAACTATTTCAAGTGTTTTAATTCGGCAGATTGATTCGAGCATGGATTGGTCAAGGAGGCAGTCCTGTAGAACTAACCATTTGAGCGGCATGTCTTTTAGCACGGCAACGTTTTGCGCAGAAAAACTACTGAATACCGCAAACTCCAATTTTTTCAATTGAGACAGAGACCCTACATCCTCAAAACTTGTGTTGGTTGCATCAAAGCGAGTTAGATTGGGTAACTTGGCTAATTTACCGATTGCCGTTGATGAAACATTTACTGCTCCATGCACCTTAATGGTCGAAAGCTTGGTCAGTTTTGAGACATATTCATATCCGGTTTCGCTCAAATTCGGCGGAGCGATAACGAAGTCATGTTCGCTTTTGGTTGAACCGGGAGCTGTAATATCGAGCTGGTCGATCGTTCCGTCGTTGGGGATCAGCTTGATATCCGAGTCTTTATAATCAGGAATTCGAATCAGATGGAGTTCTTTCTTGTTTTCCAGATCAATCGCATTCTCGAGAATCTCCATTCTGCGTTTGTTAATTTGGTTCTGAGTTAGAGTTTTTTTCTTTGGAACAGATGTTTCTCTCGAATTGAAGTAAAACGCCGCGACGGAAGCACCGAGCAACAGCAGGACACCAGTGATTACTGCGATTGAAACCCAATTTTTCTTTTCGCTGACAGGATGCATTCCTGCTTCGTCGTTTGTCGAGTTGATTGGTAATTGAACGTTAAAGTTTTTCGAAAGTTCGTCGCACGATTGGAATCGCTCCTCCGGATTTTTTTGCAGGCAACGATCTATTACTAGTTCTAAACTTCGTTCGCTCAGCTCAGGAACGATATCTCCGATTAGCGGAGGTTCAGAGTTCAATTGCAATTCTATAAGTGACAACATATCGGGTGACGAGAAAGGTACTTCACCAGTCAACGCTTCGAACATGACGCATCCAAATGAATAGATGTCGGATCGAGCATCGACATGTTCGTTTTTGATCTGCTCTGGACTCATATAGGTTGGGGTGCCAATAAAAGCCTTTGTTGTGGTAAGCCGTATTTCATCAGCATCATCAGCAACCCGCGCGATGCCGAAATCGAATAATTTAATTACAATTCCATCGTCGGTTTCGGTAATAAGAATATTGCTGGGTTTTAGATCCCGGTGAATAATCTTCTGACTATGGGCGTGTGATAAAGCCCTGGCAATTTGCGCGAAAACGTTCTCCGCTTCGTTGTATGAAAGCGGTCCTCTATCTGAAATTCTCTGTTTCAGGGTTTGTCCTTCGACAAACTCCAGCACCATATACGGTGTGATACCATCGAAAAAACCAAAGTCCAGAATTTCAATGATGTTTCGATGTTTTAAGCGAGCGCAAGCGCGAGCTTCCTGGTTAAATCTAACAAGGTGCTCATCGTTAGTGGCACCCATGCTCAACACTTTCAGTGCAACAATTTTATCTAGCGTACTGTCGTGTACTTTGTAGACAGCACCCATTCCTCCAGCGCCAAGCTTGCCGAGAATCTCGTATCTGTCAGGAAGTTTTGGAACTAAGTTCACTTAGCTTTGGTTGGAATCGAACGGTTATTTAGAGTTAACTGCAGGTTTCCATCATTCATAACAACTTGAGCGTTAATCGATTCGCCCGAAAGAATTTCGAACAACTGTTTTCCAACCACGTCGTGACGCCATCCTTCGGCGATTTTTAAATCGGTGGCACTTTCCAATTTCCGTTCTTTGTGCAGACGCACAACTAACTGAAGTTCGTCACGGGTACAGATGTGTTCTGGTGCCAGACCGATTTCATTGGCCAGGTATTTTAGGACGATATAAAGAAAATCGCCTGTTAAAACCTCGCTCTTTGTCGGTACCTTGCCGGTCGGCCAGGTCGGAAGTTCTCCATCCGGAAGTGACCGGGCCTTATCGATAGCCGCAAGGATAGCCTTCCCGTACATTCGTGGTTGATCGGGTCTGATACCACGCATGTTTTTCAAATCTTCGATTGAACTTGAAGGTTTGCGTGCGATTTCTACCATGACATTATCGGAGAGCACCACCCGAGGTGGCTTGTTAATCCTCTGCGCTTCGGTGTCGCGCCAGGTCCAGATCTCCCGAAGTACCGCCAGCCCGCGTGAATTTAGCGAGTTAGCACCTTTTATGCGCATGAAGGCTCGGCTGCGATCGTGCTCATAGTACTCGTTTTCCTCGTAGGTCTTGCACTCTTCTTCAGCCCATTCCAGGCGTCCTTGAGACTTCAAGCGTTCTACGATTCTTTCGTAAAGTGGAATTAGATGAAGAACATCGCTGACTGCATAATCAATTTGCGCTGGTGTCAAAGGTCGCGATTGCCAATCACTGAAGCTTTCTGTTTTTGCGATTTGAACATTCAGAATATCGCTCAACAACCGGCGATAGCCAGCCGAATATCCGTATCCGGCAAAGCCTGCACCAATTTGTGTGTCGAAAATATTTTTCGGTATCAGACCGGACTGTTGATAAACAATTTCCAAATCCTGACTGCCGGCGTGAAAAATACATCTTATTTTTTCGTCGGCAACGCGTTGCCACAAACGGGACAAATCTTTGATGACGAAGGGGTCTACGAGGTATGGAGTTTGTTCTACACAGACTTGAACAAGACACAGAATCGGAAAGTAGGTTCTCTCCGGAATGAATTCGAAGTCGAATGCGGCCAAACCCACCTTGTCGATGTGTTCGCACAATTCATCTAATTCTGTTTGTCCTACAACGAGTTTCGCTTTCACGGAGTGTTTGGGTCCCCTGACTGAGGTGGGCTGCCGAGATAATGCCGGCACCATTTTAGGGTTCCCTTCCGACCAATTACAACAGAGGTTTCGTGCAAAATCGATGGAAATTCGAATTTCAATTCATCTAGTTGCATTGTTCCAACATCCAGACCGTTGGCAAGTGCGATGGCTGCCGGGCCTGCAGTGTCCCAAGTTTTCAGCTTGCCTGACATGTGGACGAAAACATCAGCGCGATTATCAAGAATGCGAGCGACTTTTACGCCGATGCTTCCTGTTCTGATTAGCTGCACCTGCGGCAGATCTTCGATCCAGGGATGGCGCTTTCGATCCCGAAAGCCCATCATCAACCGCATCGGATCGCTAATGCTTACTTCTTCGAGCGGCACAAATTGAACAGGCTCTTCGCCGTCTTTTTTCTTCCAGGCACCATATCCGGGACCGCCGTACCAGGCCGAGCTTTCAGCGGGTGCGTAAACAAAACCAAAGACCGGTTGTGCATCCTTGAGAAGACCGATCATTACTGAATACTGACCATCGTTCTTAATATAGTTATCTGTTCCATCGATTGGATCGATCATCCAAACACGTCCCGACATCGGCGCCTCGGCCGGTTCTTTATCTTCTTCGGAAACCACGATGTCGTGAGGATATTTTGCGGAAATTTCTTCCACCAAAATTCGTGACAACTCCAGGTCTGCCGAGGTGACACGATCCATCGGACCTGTTTTTTCTTGAATGTCGACAGATTCGCGCATTCTGAGGGCGAGCTGACCCGCTCTCTCAATCAGTTCGAGAAAAAATGAAATTTCGTCGTCTTTCAAAAGACATGTCATTGCTTGTGGCATCTAACCGGCTTACCTGGATTTCTGAATGTGGTGAGGCCACGGAAACTAAACGAGACCTAATAGTCCGTCTGTTTCTGCGACGCACTCCACTTCTACAGCGCGTCCTGTCGGTGGCTATTTACCGACTTTGGGCTTGTTGCTCCGTGTACATACGGCACCCGAATTCTTCCGCCAACTTATTATCCAGCAAATCGGCGACATAGGCGACGTGCCAGACCAGGTCATCCAACTCTTCTTGGACTAGCCCGAAAGTCGGTCTCTGGGCGACAACCAGAACAATGTCGTCATGGGTCGAGAGTGCACAGCTGCTCAGCGAGCTATTGAGATCCAGGAGCTTGCGGTAAAAAACTTCGCGGTTGCCATCAGGCAAGAAAACCAACGGACTGGTTATTCGGAGCACCGCCCCATGTTGGCTGACTTGAACGAACACGTAAACCTTGGCGCTGCCTTCCGTCAGCCACCAACCATAGCCCTGAGCATCGCGCAGAGCGTGGTCTTGCGGGTCGAGTCCGCGACGGCGGAAGTATTGCTCGACCATGTTGACGGCGTCACTAGCCGCTCCCTGACTTAATTTTTGTGTTCCGAACAAGCTCATCCCCGTAGCCTCTCAGCCGCCTGACCACCTGCGATACAGGGGCGGACGGACCGTGTAACGCCCATAGTATACAAGCAGTTGGAAAAAACCGTTTCGTACCCTGACAGGCGACAAATGCTTTGACGCATTGACGGAAACATCGATTGCATGTGGACTCTTGGCTAGTCAGGAGATCGGACTGACCACTTCTCGATTCTCAAGAGATATGCACATTAAAAAGAGCCTATAAAAATCTTTGATTACAGAGAACGAAGAACTTTGTCACAGGCACTAGCCGAAACAAAACATTGTTGTATTATTGTTTTTAACGACGTGCCACCTCCTGGTGGGACATCGTTTTTCCGCTCGATCCCGAGTAGCGCAGCGGTAGCGCAGGTGACTGTTAATCACTTGGTCGTAAGTTCGAATCTTACCTCGGGAGTCCTTGAAACCCCGCTTCGGCGGGGTTTTTGCTTTCCTGCAGGATGTGAAGTAAATGTATAAAGCCCGAACCTTGCTCGACCATTTGAGCGTCCACGCCAATGCTCCAAAGTTGAGTGAAAGCGCGTTGATTGTGGTCGATGCCCAACGTGAGTACGTGGATGGCAGTTTGCCGCTCTATAAAATTGATAGATCGTTAAACGAATTGAAGATCTTGATTGAGCGCGCTCGCAAGAATCAAACGCCGATCTTTCATCTTGTCCACCACGCCACGCCGGGTGCACCTATATTTGATCCGGACGGCGAATTCGTAGAAATTGCAGAGCAGGCAAAACCCGTTGATGGAGAAGCGGTTGTCATTAAAAACCTTCCCAGTGGTTTTGTTAACACCAAACTTCATGAATTAATTTCCGGGACCAACAGAAAGAATGTAATCGTTGCCGGATTCATGACGCACATGTGTATTGATGCCACCACCAGAGGTGCCATGGATCTTGGATACTCCGCAACTGTGGTGGCAGCAACGTGCACCACGAGAGATCTGCCTTCGCCATCCGGCGGTGTTGTCGACGCGACCGTACTACACAACTCGAGCTTGGCTGCACTTGCGGATCTCGTCGCTCTCGTTGTTCAAGACGTAGCCGATATTCCTGATTAACTGACCTGTCTATATTGCAAGTTACCTGAGCGCCGGCACGGTGCCCAATTTAGGGCCGCCTGGCAGCTGTTTCAACTCCCGGCTCGCTGTTCAGCATTTCGAACGTTTTCAAAAAAATATCGCTGAAAGTGTCGAGAAACGAAAAGCTGAGCATATACACAGTCGGCGGATGACTTAATAGGTGTTGTTTTTATGGCAAGACAAGTAATGGAAGGTGGCGACACTTCCAGAAGTTCTGGCGCGTCGGACAAGATGCCGTACGGTCTGAATGATAACTTCAACAAAGACAATTCTGGGACTATCGAGGAAGTGAACAGCGCGCGTACCTCGATGACACCGCAACAGTACAATCAATTTCTAAAGCAAAGTGTGAGCCAGCTTTTCGGCGACGACGAAATCGTTCCATCGCTGGCGATCAACTCAGATTCTGACGACGAGAAAGGCAAGATGCCATCCCGCATGTTGAATGAATCAGAAGTTCAAAAGATGGTCGGAATCGGCACCATGCAATTGATCAGTTCGAACTCTTCGAATCCGGTGTGAGCCTTTAAACAGCCGAATACGTTTATTCAGCTGCAAGATAAGCGGCGTAACCAGAATTCTAATAGATCAGTTTTTACTCTCTCGAACGAATTTTTAGAAGCTGACGACGAGATTGTTCTTGCGCGCATTCCGCAGTATCCATCGCAGTCTCGTCCAAACGAATTTCTCAGTAACGAATGGATCGAAATCGTCCAGCGTCCAGAAAACTTCAGGTCCTTTCAAATTAACGAACGATTCTCCAAAAAGCACTGGACCAATCTGATTTAGTTCATTCAATAGTTGAATCGTAGAACCGCATGAATTGAGTGTTTCATCCATTACCAACGAAATTGGTTCAGCAAAATCAATTGGCAAATAAAATCCATCAGAGTCAGAGTGTTCGATCAAGTGTTGAAATTTCTTTGTCGATAGTTCGCCGTCATATATTTTCCGAAGCAAGGGATAATTTGCATCCCGGTCTTCTGAACTTGGAACTTCACCATTAAATTCCAGGTGAGCCGCGAAACCGCGCAGCTTGTGGAGGTTGCCGTAGCTACCTAGTGATTCACCTTCAAATTGATCTTCGTTTTTTCCGACGTTCAGTTTCGCATCCTTCATGGAGACTGATACTGCTTGTTCCAATGAGGCAAACCGTTCATCAGTGTTGTCCATAACTCCGACCCAAAGACTCATTTTCAACTCCTATTGTCGAAACCCGGGCTACGAAACGAGGCGAAATGTCAGGTTCCGATCAGTCGCTCCGAAAAGACTCTTGCGGCCTGGAAATTGTAGATTCTTTTTTGTTCTGTGGAAAAAACTTCATTCGTGTCAGGGTCCTTCAGTGATCGCGCCGGATAGCGAAAAGAATCAAAGGTGCCAAGACCCGGTACGATGATTTTCTCGTCGCGATTCATTCGTTCAATCAATATTTCGATGTAAGTGTTTATTGCTTCAAGCGATTTTGATTGATCGAACGCATATTTTCGCGCAAGATTTTCAGCGAGATCCTGAGCGGTAAGAATGCGATGACCAGCATTCTTTGCGTACTCAGTCAGAGTTCCCGATGTAAACGTCGGCAGACATTTTGCTTCAAGAACTATTTCTTCACCAGTTTTTGGATTGCGACCACGACGTTCTTGCTCACGCTTAGACCAGAAGATGCCGATTCCATCAAGGTATACGAAGGAATCGAAAACCAAAGCATCGATGATCTCCTCGCTTACAGCATCGACTATCGCCTCCGCTTTGGGGATGGCCAAACTCGCCCTTGCGGCAACTTCAGCGATCAGCTCGGTCTTGGTCATCGCGAAACCTCTGTTTGAGAACGTATATTTTATCTCCTCAATGAACTATTGGTTTCCACCTAAAAGCGATATATAGTAAGTCTGTATCTCTATCAATGAATTGCCCGCGCGCGGTAAGGACCAGGAGAGGATTATGGGTTTACAGGAAGATCGAGAAGCGAAAAAGCAAGAGAGGCTCGAGAAGGCGCAAGAGAAGCGCAAACCCAAACTTACATACGTGCATGGTATCGACGGTCGTCGGTATATTAATGACAAGATTTTGCGAAACCTCGAGGGTTCTCAAGGCGGAGCGACTTTCTCTTGCTACACCTCGGTTGCGAATTATGAGGCGAATGGATACCTCAGCTACGATGATCTGATGGAAGAGACTGAGAAGCTGACCCAGGAAGCGTCACAGGCACACAATTCTTTCGATCAGTTTGCACCTCCATCACAGCAGGATGGAATAGCGCTCAGTCACGCAGCCGAGGTTGCTAATGCCGATTTGGAAGCGGCGTTTCAGCACGCTGCCGCTCTCGGCAGAGTTCATGCGACGTTGAACGACATGTCGCTTGGTGCCTTTCAAGCGCAGGCTTTCAACAACGCGCCTCCGGCAACGGAAGTGCATGGGTTTAACGAGGCGCCAGCGCCGGCCGATGTACATGCCGAAAAGGTTACCGGTGATATCAACACAACAATCTACGATGGATATCACGATGCGGCGCAGAAAGCACCGTTTGCATTTCAGCCTGTGATGAGCACTGAGGCCTTCAATGCGGCGTATGAACAACAAGCGGCCGATCTTCCGTTTGAGAATCAAAATATATTTCAAAATCCGAGTGCGCCCAATCCACCACCTTTCCCCGACTACTCAGGGCAAACGGTTCCGGTTGAAGACCAAGCGCAAGATGTTGATCAGAGCGCTTATGCCGCCCCTGGTGCGGTCGGCAAGCCTAAAGGGATTAATGCCAAACCTTCGAAGTACGGAATGCTCGCTGATGATGGTGAACCCGAGCAACCGTGGCAGGCTCCGCCACAGCCGCCTGTCACCGAGAGTTCGCGGACTTCGCAAGATGCGCGTCTGGCGGGGATGACAGTGTCTCAGCAGATGAGAGCTTTACCACCGCCGGTTCCATACGAGCAAAATGCAACGCAGCCTGCGGCTCCGGCTCAAGAGAAGGCTGAGTACAACAAGCTTCTTGGCGGATTGTTCAAAGACGGTGGCGCAGAGCCTCCTTCTCAGGGTGCCCCGGACGCGGCGCAAGCGCCCTCGTTCAATCAGGCAATGAAACAGGCTCAGTCGCAAAACCCGCCGAATCCGCAGGATACAAGTCATGCACCGCAATCGCGACAAGACGCTGCTGCGCAGTCGCCATGGTCGGGACCGCAAAGTGCGTATGTAGAACCGCAGCCCAAGCCTGTTCCACAATCACAACCGACTGTTCCGGATTCGCTCCATGAAGCTGAAACGCCACCACCTTGCGATCTGCAAAGTCGGCAAGAAGAGCTGCCGCAACCTGAAGTTTCAGAGAATCAAAACGCTCCTTCAAATGATTCGCTTGTTGATTTTTCAACAACTGCTGAGAAAGAAAAACCTAAATTCGAACGCAAGAAGCCACCACTACCGAAGCAGAGAGCGGGTGAAGTTTACTTCGAAGACAATGCCACTAGTGGTAAAACTGCGGTTTTCAAAATGCCCTCAGAGGGCGTGGTGCGCTCCAGTCGAGGGACGGTTGAACTGCTTGTTCACAAAGGCGGACGTATGTTCCGTCCACATTACAATCCAGTCGGAATTCTATTGCGCGTCGATGTCAGCGACGGATTTGCACTAATCAAAGGACAAGCTGACAAAGCGCCGTGGCAGATGACTGACAGAGAGGGGAATCCTCTCGATGAGGACGTCATTAATACAGTTGCATTCGATAAGAAGGGCAATCTCTGGTATCAAACTGTCACCGGAAAGAAAACAAAATTTCTCGTCGACGGTGGCGTTGAAGTCACCAGCCCTGATGGCGAAGTTACAAAAATGTAGTTCTGGGGTTGATGGAAAACCAGCAGCCGGGCGGATAAACAGAGGACGGGGCTTACAAAGCGCCCTTCCAGGATCGCGGTTCTATTGCATGATGATGGAGCCGGGTCCGTGGCGTTTTGCTTCGGCGAGAGCGCGGTGGGCGACGTCAAGCCATCCGGTGGCGTTGGTTTCATTTTTCAAGCTAGCGACACCGCAGGTGATGCTTGCTTTGAATTGTCCTTCTTCCGAGTTGAATCGAAGCTTCTGGAAATCGTCTCTGACAATTTGTAAGAGTTGCATGAATTCGTTGACGGAGAGACTATCTCCAACGATTGCAAATTCGTCGCCGGATATTCTTCCGACAACGCCGAATTCGCGAAATGTTTTTTTCATTACATCCCCGAGCGCGGAGAGTACTTTTTCCCCGGCAGAGAATGTGTAATTGTCGTTGATTGCTCCGAGACCTTCGATGTCGACAACGATCATCACTGGATTTACAGAAGCCGTCTTCATTATTCTCGTGGCGGCGTTCATGAATTCCGCATACGAAAGTGAACCGGTCAGTCCATCACGGCCGACTAATCCTTTCAATGCGCGATATCGTTCTATTCGTCCAGCTATTGTTGAGACGAGCAATTCCGGCGTTGCTGGTTTTAACAAATAATCGTCACCAAGCCGTTTTCCACGGACTTGATTTTGCAATTGATTTTGCGTTGTCAGAAAAACGATTGGAGTGGTATCAAATTTATCGTTTTGTCTGACGAATTTTGCAAGATCAAATCCGGTCATTTCACCGAGCAATAGATCCAACAAAATCAAATCGGGCTGCGAAGCGAGAAGACCTTCTTCAAATAATGATGGATCGGTCATGACTAGCGGCTCGAAGCCGGCGGAGTCGAGAAAGGCGTGCATCGCGGCTGCTTGAACCGGATCGTCTTCCACAACTAAAATCTTGTATCGAGGAGTGCAAATTCGTTCGAATACGCGACCGGCCTTTGCTGCCAAACTCTCTCGTTCTGCTTTGCTATTCCAGAAGTCATCACAGCCGGATTGAATGGCTGCGATCTTTTCGTTGAATGCTCCTTCTTCACCGACGAGCACGATTGGAACGTCTTCGCTATCCGGTTTTTGACGCACCATGCGCGCCAGTTCGAGAGGCGATCCGCCGCGAAGTGCTGCGTCGATTATCAAACCATCGGGCAGTCTTTTGCTGAATATTGTGCTGCGTGCAACTGCAAAGTCAGGTGCAGTCTCAGTTTTAAAGCCGAGCTCTTTGAAGATCTCTGTCAAGTTTATGGCTGCGGGACCGACAAGAACGATTGTTCTCTTAAGAGCCTCAAGAGATGTCTGAGATGGGGTTGGATGGCTGGTTGTGCCGGTCGCGCGTTGCGGCGCGCTATGGTCGTCTCTGTATGCCATCAGCAAGTGATACAGGTTGTTTGTCAGTCGTCCAAGTTGATCGACTGTTTGTATCATCGAATTCAAATCTTGATCGGAGAGCATCATGGAAAGCTCTTCTGCAGCAATCGCGCGATCGCAAAAATCGCCCATCTCGTACAGACCGCTCGCGCCGGCTAGACGATGATAGAGTTGGTGCAAATCTTTGACGAGATCTTTCCGGCGCGGATCGTTGCGTATGTCGATCAACAAACCTCGAATCTTCTCGATGCGTTCGAGCGAGACGGTGTAGAATTTTTCGCGCGCATTCTCCACGGTGCGTGCAATATCGTCGGTTGTGTGGCTGTCCGTCATCAATCCGCCTATGTATGAATTGTGTCGCTCAAACTCCTGGTGCGATTTCTTGAACCGTTTTCAGGATTTCGTCTATTTTAAATGGTTTCATCAAAAACCTATCAGCCCCGGATTCCATGCCGTCTTCTTTTCGACCGCGCATTCCGGTCAGCATTACAACCTTTGCTGCGCCGTTGTTGGAACGGTACTGCTTGAGGACATCGAGACCTTCCATGTCGGGCAGTTGCCAGTCAAGGAGAACAACTTCGAAGGTGCCGTTTTCCAGCTCTTTCAGGGCGGCGCCACCGGTCCCCACGCTTTTGACGTCGTGGGCGCTTGCGGACAGACAGTCCTGCATTAAATCAGCAAGGAATTCATCGTCTTCCACAATCAGAATTTTAACCATTTTGGATTCGTCAAACTCGCTTAAATCGGCTGGATTGACCGTTTTATACCACTGTTATGAAGGCTTGAAACCGGATTGCAGTCGCAAAGCAAAAGATGGCAAGCCGTTAAACAACTTGCCATCATATGTGGTGCCTGAAGACACATGCGTTTACCGCCTGTGCCTTTAGTTAATCGAGTGCTGACCGAACGAAGATGATTACTCGGATTTTTCCGACTTAATCGTTCCTTCTTTCATCTCTTGAACTTTTTTCAATTGCTTTGCCAGTCTGATGATAATGACAGGCATGATGATTACGCCAGCAACCGCAATCATGATTCCAACTTGTCCGACATCGATACCTTCGATCATAAAAACTAACTCCTTACTGAGTGGCCACCGCGTTTAGTAATACTACCAATATAGTCCTATTGAAGAGACTGCACAATGAAGGTAATTGCTTTACATCCTGATACCATCTTTAGTGGTACGACCGCATGTCGATCAGGTCCAATGAATCGGCTCGATGATATAGGTATGATTGATAGCATTCCACTGTAAACGTGGCTTGTCAATCGGGCTGGCCGATAAAAAGGGTAGGGTTTTGTCGTGGATTTGGCAAAATTTTCAAAGGCGCAGTGTCTGCCTTCTGTCTGAACGAAAAATTGATCGGTGAGCATGAAAGCTCCGTGCCACGGAGTCGTCACAAATTGTAAGATTTGCTTCATTTTTGGAACATGCAGCCGGCGAGATAGATCCAATACATGCATGCGTATGTATCGGCACGGACCAAACTCAGTCCGAAAAACGTTGGAATCATGGAATGTTTATCGGACTTGCAAAGTTATATCGACCTTTGACTTCTGCTTCACTGGCAATCGGTTTGACGTGTTGTTCGACGATTTTCACTTTCTCCATTACAGAAGCCCTTGCCTCTGAGAACGCGGCAACGGGAGCCAAAGAGACGGCTCCGAGCGATCAAAACGAAATGTCACTCGGTGAATTGCTTGGAGCTAATTCGCTCAGCTTCTTCGGCGCGAGTATGGATGAGGCGATGAATAGCCACTTTCTCGAGCGATTCAATTTTCGCCAGTATGGTTTTTCCGTCACCGACGACGGATTTACCGAAATTCTCTTGCGTCTGCCGAGATTGAAGCCAGGTCGTCCTTTCGTGACCCTTACATTCGCACTGGATCAATCTGGAAAAATTGTGAGATCAACGTTGGTCATAAAACGGCGATATATTCAGGACAAAATCCACGGCGCATTCGCTCGTGATTATGCAAAAAGTTTTGTGCAAGCTGCAGTCTCATTCAAATCGCAAGAACGCGTCGATTCAATCGCTAATGAGATTTTCTATCGACAAGAAATCAAAAAGACCAAGAACGAATCTTCATCACCTTCTTCAACTGCGGACCTTTCAGATGAAAATCTGAAAGAGGGTGACATCGTGATGACAGGTACGTCGAAAATTCCAGAACTACCGAAACATTTCTCTGAGATGTATCGATGCTTTTTGGGCAATGTCAAAGTAGCGAAATTGAATTTGGATGATGCTGTTTTGAAATTCTCGAATGAAAATCAGAACGGCGAAGATGCGCTTGTCATCGCTGTTGAAGCGCGCGGATTTGAACATTCGAAAGAACCGAAGAATGTTGATTTCGAAAATTTACCGATGCATGTTCCGTCGATCTAACAATTCAACCAGCAGCGCTATTCTTCGCTGGCCTCTTCTTCCTCGTCCGGTGCTTCATCGTGCGTTACTCCATCATTTTCCCAGATGTTTGGCGCGATCTCTTCGACTTTTGCGATCAGCCATTTACGATTGTCTTTTTTGATCATGACAAAACGCATGTACTGCGGACCAGTTTTCATCCAATGTTTCGTCTTGACGAGAACCGTCGCCTTGCCTTGATCTTTGTCGTAAGACTCTACTTTTATGTAGTTGCGTTTCGGGTTGCTCATACCGGCTGTGTTGAACCGAATGGTTTCTTTACCCCAAGCTTCGTTCAATTTTTTGTAACCGTCAGCAGCCCAGTCCGGCATGTAATAAGCCATCATGCTTTCGCCGTCGAGCTGATCGTTATCCGTTGCAAGCGCGCCAAACATCTCACGAATCAATACGTTGATTTGTTTGAGATCCTCACCGCCTTGAGCTTGCTCAGGTGGCCACTTCGCATCGTCGATAATTTTCTTGTCGCCCTGACCGTGATAAGTAAACTTCCAGTAGTCACCAATTTCCGCGCCAGTCGTATTGCCCGATTTATCATCGAGATTGAACGACGGATTGGTCTGGAGTTTGATCAGTTTGCCCGGACCATCCTCTTCTTCGTTAGCTACGTAGACGGAGATGTCGCCGTTTTTCTTCGGGGTTGCCGGACTGTAGTAGTAGACCATGCCCTCAATTGTCTGTTGCGTTGAGAACATTTTGCTGATGTTTGCTGATTGGAGAGCGAAAACCACACCGCCCAGCAGAATTGGCACAACCAAAATTGCGATCAATGCCGGTAAAGGCACTTTCTTCAAAATCTCCAGCTCTTTGATTTTGTCGAACGGACTCGGTTTTGCCTTCGCCGCTTCAGCGACTTCTTCTGGCTTTCGACGCTGTTGGCTGCGGGTCGTTCTCAACGACTCTTTCACTTCCTCTTTGTTGGCGGCTCGCGGCTGTGGCGCCGTGGGTTCCGGTGCCATTTGAGCGCCGGTGGCGCCTTGCGGACGATTAGTGCCGGTCGCTTTCTGCGATGAAGTTGCAGAATTGGCTGCTGTGGCTTTGGCGGCGGGCTGTTGATACTTAGCCAGAGACGACCGCGTAGAACGCGCGCCCTTCGCGGCAGGACCCGGTCCGAATAATTTTTCCTTGTCGAGTAATTTCGAAACGCCCTCAAGCGCGTCGCGCAATTCCTGCATGGATTGATAGCGTTGCTCGGGTTTTTTCGCCAGAGCTTTCAACACTACTCGCTCCAGAGCCTCTGGAATTTCGAGGTCTGGTCTAATTTCTCGGAATGGTTTTGGCGGCGTCGACATATGCATCTGCATAGTGTCGATGATGGAGTTGCCCATTAATGGCGGTTGTCCAGTCAACGCCTCGTACATCATCGCGCCCATTGAATAGATGTCTGAGCGCGCATCGAGCGATTGTGCCATGCACTGCTCGGGACTCATATAGATTGGGCTACCGAATACTTCACCCGTCTGGGTGAGGTTTTGCGATTGCTTGCCGGAAGATGGCATCAATTTCGCGATACCAAAATCCACTACTTTCACGAAATCTTTTTTGCCTTCGAAATCGATCAACATGATGTTGCTGGACTTCAAATCCCGGTGGATAACGCCCTTTTGGTGAGCGTGCTCGAGGGCTTCGCAAGCCTGCATGAAGATTGGAATCATGCGTTTGGTCGTGGTTTGCTTCTCGTGGCGGATGATGTCGCTGAGACTTTCACCCTCGAGGAAGTCCATGACGAGATAAGGCTGTCCGCTGGCGACAAAACCATAATCGTAGACAGTGATTACGTTTGGGTGCTGCAGGTGCGAGGCCGCTTGAGCTTCCTGCTGAAATCTTTTGATGCTGATCGTGTCGGAAACCAACTGTGGAAGGAGAACTTTGATGGCGACAGTCCGATCCATCAATTCGTGAATTCCCTTGTAGACCGCGCTCATCCCGCCTCTGCCTACTTCTTCGACGACTTTGTAGCGGTCGTTGAGAATTTGACCGATCAGCTCATCCTTTTGCGGAGTGAGCAACATCGTTCTGTCTTTGGGGCACACGACAAGATTAGTGTCCTGATACTCCTCATTACAGGCGGGACACTTCTTTACTTTCGGAACACCAGTTGTTTGCTGCTGTGAATCCAGAGTCACTTCTTTTCCCTAATTCGAGTGAGTCGAGAGCGGTATAAGGTACTAAGCCGTTCGACGATCCATACGGGCTGCCATGTTAGCAAAACTGCCAAAGTTTTGGTCCGGGAGCGAGCGCATGATGTGTGTTTCGTTCCAGTCTCCAGGATTTTCATTCCACATCTATTCAATAAGTAACCTAATGATGTCTTATAAACATCAATTTTTAGGTTGAAAAACCGGATTCATCGGGCTTGTACGGCGGGTAGCACGACAAAAATAGCAGAGCCGCCAGAAGAATCGACACAGGAGTCCTGCGGATCGTTGGGGTTGTATGTAACCGTGACTGCGCTGCCGGGCGAGTATCGTTGCCTCAATTGATTGGCTTCGAACCCGGGTTGACCGTTAAACAGCTGATAGGCGATCACATCGTTGACATATTCCTTGCCATCGACCGTGTACGTATAAACTACGACATTGCGCCACAGTGGGTCTTTTCCGACCGCGACATTGGCGAGACCTGAGCGTTTTGTGATACCAGCGGTGTCAGGCCAGGAGCTGCATGAGACGGTTTTGAGAAAAGGAGGAAGGTCCATCGTGCAGAAAAGCGCGACCACACAAAGCCCGAGAAACACGAGAAAAGGAATCCGCAATCGTTCCTTCAAGCGATTTTTATCGAGTTTCTCGAGTTTTTGGAGCGTTGACACAGATTGAATAGGAGTTCCGGCTTTGTGCCTGCTGGGGTTGAAACTAGTCGGATTCGGGATTTAACTGCGGATTACAAAATTAAATCGCGCGCCCATATACACATCTTCTTTTTGTGCAATTTTCCAGCTTACTAATCCTACAATTAACTCCTTTATCAGACGGCTTTCGATGGCAGGCGGGGATTGAGGAGGCAGGGTCAGGGAAAACCCGGTAGCTCTTGCCCAATTTCAGAGTTATTCTCAAGGCTCAAATTTACTACGGCGTTGCAATTTTCTAGCTTCGCCGATCGAATAAAAAACAGTATCGATCTCACTGACACTTGGCGTTTTGCTGTAGTGCCGATGACACTTTGCTCACACATGTAGCCAGGAATTCACTTCCGGGCTGCCTGGAGCGATGTTCTATTCGGCCTATCGCTTAATTCCGTGGCGTGCATCTTGATGCAGAAATGCTGATGGTGGCAGTTTTGAACGTCTTGTTTCGGCGCTTTTGTTCCGAAACAAATTTGCTTAGCTTGGAGGATAAGACAATGATTGAATTAGACAACGACGCGGAGATAGGCTCTGATGCGGGCTCATCAGAAGACGACTGCGCGGCGAGGTATCAGCACAAATCTCTCAGATCCGTTCTTTTAGATCGAGAAACCTCGCCCAATTCCAAACCAGATTCGGTCTTTAAGGGAACGCTCGGCACTTTTATTCTGATCTTCGGACTTTTGTTGCCTGCCCTTGCGATCAGTTGCACGACCACGATCAACATCTACTCAGCATGCGGAGTGTTGCTCAGGCACTGGGTTGAGTCGTTAATCCAGTTTTCTCTTTTACTTTCGATACCGTTCGGCTTAGCCTTTGCCTGGACGCGAGTTAAAAAAGGCGACTTGCGTCGGGCGCGCTTAGTCGGGCATGTCATCGGGGTTTCGGCCGGTGCGGCGTTGTTGACGGCAATAGTTACATCTGCCGCAGGAATGATGGTTTATCCAACTGTTGATTCATTCGATATCGAACATTCCCCTGAGATGCTCACGCTTGCGCTTATTTCCTGGGGAGCATTTCTGGCAGCAGTGTGTGTAGGTTTTCAATTTCGCGCTTTATGGCCGACGAACGGAGCGAAGTGGTCGTCTACTGTTTACATGTTAATTGGTGCTGGTGTTTCGATTCTGTTGCTAGGTGCATCAGAAGCCAGATCTGCGTGCATTCGTATTGCAGAACGATTGGTTATTTCTGGTACCGACGATCAAAAGCAACACGGCTTGGATTTTCTCCGCAACGCCGGTGCTGACTGTGAGCGCTCCTTGCGCGTTGATTGCTCGACCAGCCGTGCCATGGATGTGTCCGGAATGTTTCTCAAATTGAGTAACGATGACTTCAAGAAATTATATTTTCTGACTACTGGTGAACCATTTCGGCTTGATCTGAAAAATCCAACTGACTTTGCCAGCTTGCCGGATGAGCTTTTAGGAAAACAAGTAATCGGCGATAAAGTTTCAAACCTCAGTATGCATCGCTCTTTGATAAGCGGAACAATTCATCCTGAATCATTGACTTCGACGCTCGATTGGACCTTCGTTTTCAAAAATACCGGTTTCGATGCCAAAGAAGCGAGAGCTGAGATTTCTCTACCGAAAGATGCAGTGGTATCGGAGATGGTGCTATGGATCAATGGAGTACCCAAGCGTGCCACCATTGCTTCGAGTGAAACTGCTACTCACGCTTACCAATGGGTAGTCGGCGGGCGTAAGGATCCGGCGTTGGTCACCGACTTGGGCAAAGGTCGTGTTCTTGTGCAATGCTATCCGGTTGCATCGCAGTCTGAAATGCGAGTAAAAATTTCGATGAAATCATCGATGAAACTCGACAAAGCCGGCGAAGCGATCGTCAGTTTGCCGTCAATTTCAAAAAGTAATTTTGAGGTTGAAGGTCAGCACCGCGTGCACCTTCGCGCCGATCGCGAGTTGATGCTTGACCTGGATAACGTCAGACAAGTAGTCGCTAACAATGGTCTGCATCAAGTGACAGGAACGTTGAGTTCTGCCAGACGTTCTAAAGAAACGATCGATGTGCGAGTCGCTCGGGATGCGTTTTTAAAACCTGTAGCCATTAAAGATCCGATCGATAATCGAGGCTACATAATCCAGCAGTATGTTCCGACTGTCTCGAAAAGACCCGATCATCTTGTCGTGGTGGTAGATGGTTCTGAAGCCCTGCAGGCACACAAGGACGAGATTGCTCGCAAACTTGCAAAGATACCGGCGACGATACCAACCTCTCTGATTGTTGCCTCTGATAAATACAAAGAAGGAATGCAATTCGAATCTCTAAAGGATGCAATTGCCGCAATGAAACAAATTGAATTCAAAGGAGGACAAGAGAATCTGGGTGCGGTTATTCAAGCGGCTGAGCTGGCTGGTGAAACTGAGGGTGGAGCCGTTTTGTGGATTCACGGACCCCAGCCCGCGCTCGATAAGGAACTCTACATCATCGCACCGTATCTGGTGAAACCTTCGTTCTACCAATTGTCGATTGATGACAATGTTACCGACGTCAACGAGTTCTTCAAGTCACATCAAGAGATCGGCCCTTTTGCAGCCGTTGCACGCAATAGCAGTTTTGAAACAGACCTGGGACGGTTTTTAAACAAGTGGCAAGCTGATGGTGTTGACTACACACTCAAGTACGCACGGACATTTGCGACGCCTGAAAAGGTGGAGACCTCCGTATACGTGCAAGACGAAATCACGAGACTCTATGTTGCCCAGAAAGTCAGAGAACTGGTCGATCACGGTCGACGCTGGGAAGCCGCCAATCTCGCGGTGCGCTACCAGGTAGTTACTCCCGTGACTTCGGCTGTGGTGCTCGAGAATTCATCTGATTATGCACAATTTGGACTGCGTGAAGCGCAATCTGCAGATGGCAGTGATTCTGTGCTTGCGTTAAATGACAATGTCGATAGTCGCGGACGTAGGAGCGTAGGCGAGGTTCATCGGTCGGAACCACCGCGAGCGATCGCGTCTAGTAACTCTGGCGGATCGTTTGCCGATGCATTCAGCAGTCAGTCCGGAAACAATAGTTTCAACAACACCGGTGCTCAAACCGAGATGGCTTTTGCCGGATCCGCTCCTATTCTTAACGGGGCAACCAATGGCACCATCGGACCACAAGGTGGTGATGCCGTATCGATTATGGGTGTGAATACAGCCGGTACTGTACGAGTCAACAACCTCGCTAATCTCGAAGCACTACTCAATGTTCTGGCTAACGGTGCTGAGGTCGGAGGAGTTGCAACCGGTGGAGTACTATTGCTCCTCGCACTCTTTCGAGGTAGTGGTTACTTCCCTGGCACGTCGATCGGCATGTCTCGCAAGCAGCGTCTCGTACTCGGAGTGATTCTGATTCTGGCTGGAATTTCTACGCCTGGACTGATGAATACGATGGTTGCCAGTGCTCGAGACGCGAATCTTTTCAACTGATTTCAAAAACGATCGATCGACACGACACGTTTTCTCAAGGAGGTGATGCGATGAAATAGTAATTTCGTTCTCTAAATACTAAAAGCTCCCAAAGCGACATGGAAGAGGCGTTCAATTTATTGAGCGCCTCTTTCTGATTTCACTGGAGGCATTGGAATATCATTCACGATGGATTTTCGGTCACATCGATAAGAGCTTCAATTTCTTCGTTTACGCAAATCTGGCATGACCAGAAGCGATTGAGTACTGCCCAGATCCCGCATTCGCGTTTTGAACAAGTGATTCTTTGGCATTTAAAACATTGCTTGCGTGTTTCAGGTTGCAGTTCTTCAAGACACCGCATGCAGTAGCGAACTTCAGAGTTATCGATTTCAATCTCCTTTGTGGTACCACTATCGATTCAGCGTTTTTTGCAGGATCCAAACCCCGCAGAGATCACAATGTAGTCGAAGAATTCAATTGAGGAAACGAATACATTGATAGAGTATCTGAATACGATCTCTATTATCCTCTTAGTATATGCACTGAGTTCAAATTAAGCGAAAGACACGAAGCAAAAGTCGCAGTCTGGTACTCTTTTAGGACCTTTTCTCAATCGCGTTTCGATGAAATTTTCCGTTTTAGAGTTTTCATACTATTTCGTCCATTCGTTCTCTTTTAGTTTGAGACGATTCTCTTTAACTTGCAAATTCTTGGTTTGCTTCGGCATAGTCGTTGCGTGCTTGGTAAACGGAAGCCTCGCCCTGGCTGCTGATGACGAGAAGCGAACGGAGCCCGAGCGCAAAGTGATGACGGCATCTCTGCGACAGGTTGCTGAAATTACCGGATTATTTCCGGTGATGCAACAGATAACTGCAATACAAGCACAATTTCGAAATGCCCCGGCCGTGCCAAGTTTAGAGTATCTCGGAAAAAGGCAGAAACTTATTTATCTTCGTCAAAAGGAAGCTCAGATTCTCACTACCGCCAATCTCGAAGTCAATGCGACGCGCGGATTTATCGAGAGCGATATGGCACATGTTGCGGAAGCGCAAGCCGCGATGGTTGAAAAACGAGCGCGCGTTCTTCGACGCAACACAATTATCAACTTTATAAGTGGTGGTCTGACAAAAATAACTGGTTATTCGATTGCCTTAGCAGGTCCTGATTTGCCGACCAACGTCCTCGAAGTAGTCGATGGCTCCGTCCAGTGCGGACTCTCGGGATTGACTATGAAAGAGTTGCACGAGGAAAATTTTCTAGTCAAAGAGTTGCCACCAAGACTAGCTGCATTGAATGAGAGTGAAAACAAACACGTTTATCCTGATCAAGTGTGGAGGTTTTTAAACGCACCACCTCTAGACGGCTCCGGTCAAACTTCGCGTAAGGAGGCACTGGCAGCCACCTGGCAGCAACGCGGAATGATGGCACGAACTGATAAAGCCGTGAAACTTCGTGCTGGAACTACGCGTCATCACTTAGCTCTCGCTCGCATCGCTCCACAGTTGCTGGAGGATCGCGCAGCAATGCTCTCTGAGCTGCGTTCGTTGGTGTCTGAAATGCATGACAGTTTGATGGAGTTGAGTCAGATTTGCGAACAATCATTCGCGGACGATCCGTCCTTTGATTGGCCGATAGCGGCGGATCCAGGCGATACTCGTATTCAGTAATTCAAAATCAGAAAGTTAAACGGCAGTTTTCAGACACTCAGCGCGCGGTTTCGAATACCTTTAACATTCTGCGAAAACGGCTACTCAACAGCCGCTTCGTTTGCGTTCGCGCGCGCTGCAACTTTCGTTCGGGAACCTGACGTCTACGGTCGCGTCAAAAAACGCTATGTAAGCTGCAGCAACGAAGCGACCTAAACGAAAACGGAATCGGGAGATTATCATGAAAAGGAACAGAATCATTTCAAGTCTGGTGGCGATCGGCATTGCTGCGATCGGCTTGCAGCCAGCTTCCGCGCAGAGCTTCGCGGAAATGCAAAACTATTTGAGAGCGCAGTCTAACGGTGGCGGTTACGCGCAGGTATCTAATAACATAAATATCGGATTGAACAACGTGCAAAATCAGATATCAGCGAAACTGGCTTCCGGCCAATTAAGCAGCTATGATGCATCGATGTTGGAATCTCGCATTCAGGAAGTTGCAGCGATGAGCAGAGCACTAGGTTCTGACGGACGCTATTCCAGTCGTGAAATCCAACAACTCCTTGGTGAGATGAATCAACTTAACGTGCAACTCAGTTCCGCTGGAGGTTTCAACGGACTAGGGTATGGCACCTACAACACAGTCGGTTTCGGAAATAACTTTTACACCCCAAATCCTGTGTTCAATAACTTCAATTCTGTGACTGCATATCAGCAGCAGCTCTTGAATCAAATCAACTCCAATCGCTACTCACTGGCACAGAGACAGATGTGGAGAAACGAATACAATGCGATTTCGCCATACATCAATCGAAACTACATCAGTGGCAATTATGGCACCAACCCATACGTAAGACGTATGATCAGATTGCAACAGCAAATCAGAGATAATCAGCGAGTGGCTGACCGACACGATCGAAATTGGGATCGCGATCATCGCTGGCGTTAATTAGCCGTTCAAATGGCTAAGTAGGTTTGGAAACGGTATGACTCTTGAAGTCATACCGTTTCCGTTTTAGTTTAAATTGAGGGTGGAGAACCAAGAATGGGAAGGGCCAGTTGCAGTTAGACTTCTCGTGTCCGGTTGGATTAGAAACTAACTGTGGCGACTTGCATGCGCGCGACTGCTTGGAGATACTCGACTTGTGTATCGACCAATCTGATTTTTGCATCGAAAAGTTGACGTTCTCTTTGAGTTACTAAAAATACGGTGCTATCACCGACGTCAAAACGTTTCTTTTCGCCGCGATATACTTGCTCTGCTTTTTCTGTTTGGGTTTGCACAGCGAGATAGCGCTGGTGAGCCGCGTTAATAGCGGCTGCTGCGGTCATTACTTCGGCTACGATTCGTTGTTTTTCCGCGCGTTCTTCAGCGATTAAAGCATCGACGTTAAATTCGGCTGACTTTATTTGACCTCGTGCGGCGCGCACATAGAGTGGTTGGCTGAATTGAACTTGCGCTCGGAAAACGTTGCCGATACCGGCGGTGCCAGGGTCATATCCCTGTGTATAGAGTGCATCGGCTTGCGGTAAGATATTATTCTTCGCGAGTTTCACTTGTAGTTTTGCTTGATCTTTCTGTAGATTGATTCGTCGCAATTCCGGTCTGCGATTGAGCGCGTTGGTAATGCTCTTTTGAAGCTCGATATCGCTGTATTCTGCAGGAGTTGGCCAATCCTGAGGTACGTTCTCTTCTGCCAGCCAGGGAAGAGGTTTTCCAGTACTGTCAAACAAAAAGACGCCGATGTCGAAAATTGCCTTTTTGAATTCTAATTCGATCCCAATTAAATCGGCCTTGCGTCGTTGTAGATCTTCTTCTGCTTCGGTCACTTCGATGCGCGGCAGGTCGCCTGCATCCGCGCGCCGTTTTGCTGCTGCAATAAGCGTGTTTGAGAGTTGAACCAATCTACGCGCCACTATTGTTTTGCGTTCGGCTCCAACCCAATTCCAATATGCGAGACTTGCGCGCAGGAGAATGTCCAGTCTAACTTGAGTGAAGTTCTGCGTGGCTAGCGGCTCTCCGAGTTTCGCAACTTTCTCTGCTGTTTCGCGTTCGTTAACGATCAATCCTCGCAAGAGCGGGACGGCCAGTCCGCCTGCGAATTCGCCTATTCGACCTGTTTCGATATAGGGCGATTGCGCCGAGAGTGGATTGTAGCGATAGGTACCGATCAATCTGATACCACTGCGGGTTGGCAACTCCAAAATCGGCTGGTTGAATATCACTTTTTTCAGTGTCGAGAACTTGGATGTGTTTTGCATCCAGGTATAACCGTTCAAAGTTGATATCGTCGGATCGAAAACACCTTGCACTTCAAGACGACGCGCTGAAGCGATTCTCCGCCTGGAATCAGCAGCTTCTAATTGAGGATAATTAGCATCGACAGTTGATAGGAAAGAATCAACATCGAGCGCACCACGTTCTTCATAGAGAATTGTGAGATTGCGCGTGGGCAAGCGGATGCGCTTTTGAAATCCGACTGGTTCCGCCTCTGGAGCTAGTTTATGAGCCGGCGGCGGGGAGGTAGAACTCGGAGGGGACGAGTTTGACGCTGCGGAATTCGGGGATGTGGAGCTTGAAGGTGCGGATGTTGAGGGAGGATAACTTAACTGTGTGGAACTTTGCTGAGTGGAATTAGATGGCGTCAAGTTTGTCGGTGTGGAGTTTGGCCGCGGAGAGCTCGACGATTTGGAACTGAATGATGCGGAACTCGATGATGCGCCAATTGCTGGCGGAGAGTTCGACTGCGGAGTTATGCCTCGGAGCACAGGTTGATTTTGACTGTCGTCACTTGCACTCGGTGTCTCATCAAGCGCTGCGCGGCCGGGAGTTGCACTGGCAGCAATTAGACAAAAACAGATCGCGAACAAATTCAGTTTCATTGCTCGGTTAATGTTTGCCTCTAGTGTCTTCTTCCACCTTGTCGGGTGGTGGCACGGTTGGTTGCCAGCCATTGAATTGACGCCAGAGTTCATACCAGAGAGGCACGTCACCCAACAGAATCCAGCCAGTCACCTGGGCGCCAGGACGCAGATAATCGGTTGACGGCCATGGATCGGCAGTGTGCGCATCAATTGCTTTTTGATCTGGCACGACGATCACCCTGTAATGATTCTTTCCGTCATCAACGGCATCTACTACTCTTACTCGACCCGCAAACGTTCCGATTGCAACTCTTGGCCAACCGATAAATTGCAACGCCGGCCAACCGGCGATTTGCAGCCGAACTTCGTGACCTGCCGAGACCAGTGGTGCGTCCCAATCGCGAATGAAAATTTCGGCGGCGCGATCTTGCGTTTTCGGCGCAAGAACGGCCAATACTTCTCCACTGCTTACCGTCTCACCGGCTCCGACTCGCATGAGACGAACGATTCTGCCGTCGATTGGTGCAACCACAGTTCGCTGCTGAACGCGATTCTTGAGATTCTGAAGGTCGATATCCAGTTTAAAGATTTCAGCTGCCGTGGTGGCAAGTGATTGGCTGGCGTCAGCCATTGCTGCCTCAATGACATTGAGCGACCCACCGGTATCAGTGACGGTGCGTTGACTTTCGAGAGTGGCAATGCTCGTGTCTTGATTGCCGACATCGAGCCCCGCCATCGCTTGTTCTAGTCCGGTTTGCGCTCTAACTTTTTCCAGCTCGGCAAGTTCCAAATCGCGTTTGGAACGTAATCCATCGTTATACAAACTGGTAATTCGATCTACCTGCCATTGTGCTGTTTGCAAATTTTGTTTAGCCGCCTCGACACCCTGTTGCAGCGCGTAGACTCTGTCTTTCGCTTGTGTCACCTTCTGTTTGGCGGCAGGAACCGCTGCGCTCTGAGAACCAGTGGAATTGGCGAGCTGATTTTTCAGTTTCTTCAACCGGGCTTCGCAAGCGTGCTGTCGTTCGACAAGAGCCGCCCTTTGTGCCTGAAGAGACTTGACTTGGTTGTTGTCCAGAAAACGAGAATCAAGTTCTGCTAGCCGAGCAATTGCCTGACCCTTGGTGACATTCTCCCCATCGCGGACGTACCAGGCAGTCAAACGTCCCGGGATTTGCGCCTCAATCATTTGAGGTCGATACATCGGCGAAAAAACGATTATTCTGCCGGCGCCGGTTACCGATTGTCTCCAGGGGATAAACAAAGCCCAAACTGTCGATCCGATAATCAGAAAAATCAAAAGACTGATTATGAACGTAGCAATTCCAGGAGTGCGCACCATATCCAGTGCTTCGAATCGAAGTGGTTTAGGCTTCACCGCGACCTGTGGAACTGGTGTGCTGCTGGTTTCGTTTGAAGTCGATTGCGTCATTCTATTTACCACTCAATCGCACTAGCTCAGTCAGCTTTGGAAACAGCTTCTTGAATTCACTGTCATTTTTACTCATGAGTTCCGAAAGCGATCCTGATTCGACAATTTTTCCGTTGTCCATGAAGATCAATTTCGATGAGTGGAATATTGTGTCCGCATCCTGAGAGATGTCGATCAGGGTCCATGAAACATCGCTTGAATAGAGGCGCTCCAGAATTTCCAACTTCGTCTTCTCTTCGATACCGGTGAATGCCTCGTCGAGAATCAGCAATTGCGGATGTTGAATGATCGCTCGGGCAATCAATAGTTTTTGAACTTGACCACGAGAAATATTTCTTCCAGCGCTCAGCAACGCTGTTTTCAAACCGTTTGGCATGTTGACCAAATCTTCATCAAACCCGACCATCTCCAGTGCCCAGATCAGATCTTTGTGGGTGAGTTCCAATCGACCAAGCGTGACGTTGTCCTCAATGGTGCCTTCGAAAATCTCGTTGTCATCGGTGACCAGTGAAACGATCGATCGCAAACTGTCGACCTGGAAATCCCGAACATCCATGCCATTTATTTCGACGCGCCCACCTTCTGGTTCCAACAGCCCGCATAGGATGTACGCCAAAGTTGACTTACCACAACCGTTAGGACCGAATAAACTAACTCGTTCGCCCCTGCTGAGTTTTAAATTCAATCCATCCAGCACCACATTGTTGTCACCAAATGCGATGCGCAGACCTTTTATATTGACTTCGGCACCGTCGTGATTTTCAGTGGATGCTATTCCGTCTCTTCGCTCCAATGGCAAATCTTCGACGTAGCCAATCTTGCCCAGTGCCGATAGTAACTCGTACAGTGTTTGCAGGTTCCGCACCAGTCTTTCGATAGCTGGGAGCATTTGAGTAACGATCAGCTGTGATGCCACCAATTGTCCGAGCGCGAGTTGTCGTTCGATCACCAGCATTCCGCCGATGCCGAGGACACCCGAGGCGGCAAGTGCCTGAAAGAAAACCATCGCGCCTTGCTGGCGAAAGAGAACATTGAAATGTTTTCGACGCGCTCGTGTGTAATCCGCAACCAGTTGGTCAGTGTGCTCGAGCAGGTGCATCGGGAATTTGTTGAGCTTTATCGATGTTTCGCATCGTCCCAATTCTTCCAGCCATGTAGCGACCAGATATCTTTTGGACGTTTCTTCGCTTCTTGATTTATATCCACCAATGCCAAGAACGAATATCTCAAAGAGGAGAAATCCGATCACTATGAGATTGAATCCCAGAAGATAGGGACTGTAAAAAGCGAGCAAGGTCAGACCGATGATTACCTGGAGAAAGGCTGCAGGAACGTCGAGCAGCAGATTGGCGAAGTTGCCCTGTACGGTTATCACATCGAAGAAACGATTGACCAAGTCAGGCAAGTATTCTTTAGATAATTGCGAATGACGAATGCGGGGAACTCGATAAGCGATCCGCAACGCTATGCGATTAAAAACGCGCTGTCTGACAAGTTCTACGAGCCAGATTGTAAGCAGCCGCAATATCGCTGCGAATAATAATCCTCCCAGTACGAGACCGGCAATCACCACTATTGGTTGCAGAAAGAAACCTGCAGCGATTGTGTTGACTACCATTTGTGTCGAGAGTGGTACTGCCAAACTCAGGACACCGCCGAGCGAACTATATATAAGGATCAGAAACAAATCGCGTTTATCTTCAGCGATCATTCTCCAAAGTCTTATGTATGGAGATGTTGCTTTCCCCGGTTGATTTGCATCACCAGCGGGATAGAGCAGCTTCGCTATCGGATCAACGGTCATGCATTGTCTCGATTAGAGAGTAAGGTAAGTTCGCAATTGCCAAAGATCGGGGAAGCATTTTTTGTTGAGTGTCGAGCGGAGGTAACCAACGCCTTCACTACCGCCGGTGCCAGGTTTAAAACCGATAATTCGTTCTACTACGGTAACGTGATGCGTGCGCCACAGCATGATGAGCTCGTCAAGGTCAAGCAGCCGTTCTGCAAGGTCATGAAAATCGAGATACTTATCAGGTTCGTCATAGAGTTTTTTTAACTCTTCTATGCGAGCAATTTGAGCTTCTTGTCCGCCACCAGGTTCAGTGCTGTTGCCTGCTGGAAGTTTGAACCCATGCGATCTGAGAAGTTCGTAGAATACGTCACCTAGCGAAGGGTCGTCGAATCTTCGCTGGAGCATTTTGAATGACTCCTCTTCTTTCGCGAAGTGCTCTAGCAATCGAGGCTCTCTTAGACCGGCCATGAATTCGACTTCTCTGAATTGGCTAGATTGAAAACCGCTGGCCGGATTCAGGAGATTCCGAAATCCCAGGAAGTCCTTAGGAGACATCGTCTCCAAAATATGAATTTGATTGACCAACACGCGCATGATTTGAACTATCCGACGCATGTAAAACGTGGCACGCCTTGGATTGTTCTGTTTCATCATCAGGACTACGGTGTCCAGCTCGTGAAGGATGAGTTTGAACCATAGCTCATAAGTCTGATGGATGATGATGAATAGAGGCTCATCGTGATGCGGAGGATCTGATTTGCAAACCTGCAACTGCTTGAGTTGGTCGACCATCAGATAGGTGTTGTAACTCAGGGGAGTGTGCCCTGCACCGTATTCGGAATCACTTCCTTTTTCGGATTTCTCTGATGATTTGCTGGTCATGGGCATCCTCCAATGCATTTTCTGGCTTCTGTTTGAGCGTCAAATGGTTTCCTTAGTTAGAAGTCTCTTTTACAACCTCTATTTCCCCTAAAAATCCGTGAGTCAATTCCCGGACTCAATTAGCTTCAACTCTTCTTCTTGTCGCCTTTTTTCTTCTTCTCTTTTTTCTCGGATTTCTCCGGCGCTCCCGGTTTTCCGGGCTTTATGGCGTGAGGTGTCATCCCGCCATATAGTGGCAACAACGCGTTGTTATCTTCGGGACCTCCGGCGCAGAGTTGCAGAAACTCTTTTGGTTTCGCTTTGTTGTAGTGGTACGCCAAAGTCGATTCGAGCATGGCTTTCTCTGCTTTCTTCGTAAGCGCCTTGTATGTGATTTGGTGCGTTTCCATTCTGATATCGTCATTGGTGACACGGAAGACTTTGAATGCGCAAGGATAAGCAATCAAACTCGGGCAAGAAACGTAATAGATATTGCCTTCCTTTTGAACCGCATTAATCGGCACATGCCCACTGATTGCCATTCTCACGTACGGACTGGACGCCAGTATCTCCCGAATTTCGGCACCGTTGGTGATGCCATGGTCATTAACCAGTGGTGCATCGTCATAAGGACTTGGTGGCAAAATTGGGTGGTGACTGAACACGATCGTGAACTGACTCTTGTGACTATCAATATCGTCTTTCAGCCACTGGAGCTGCTCATCGCTGAGTGCGCCACTCTTCGAATTGGCCTTGGAACTATCCAATCCGATCAGGTGCACATTATTTGCAAAATTGTAGGACCAGTAAGGCACGTTGGAATCGATGTCTTTGCCCTTCCAATCCGGACCAAACTGACGCATCTTCTCCGTATTGCTGCTGGAGGTTACGTCGCTCTCTCCGAGTACAAAATCCCACCGACAGTTGAGAGTTTGCATCACATCGATGAAGAGATTCCAGTTCTGTTCATCCTTTCCGGGCGTTTCGATCATGTCTCCGACGAAGACCACAAAATCAAGGTTCAATGAATTGATCGTTTTCACGGCATCTTGCAAAAACAATTGGCTTTCGTTGAACAACAAATAACTGTCGGCGACCTTAGTCGTCAGGTGCACATCACTGACCACACCGAACGAAAAAGGTTTGACGGGAACCAGCGCTGCCTGCGCCTCTTCCTCCCATCCGAGCATAGCCATCGCCACCATCGAGCCGAGGAAATCTCGTCGAGTGATGGGAAAGGGCAAATTTTGTCTCTGCCCGCGCAATGCCGTTTTTGAACCCCAGGGCATGTGCTCAAACCTCCAACTTAACTTCTCTCAACAAGTCAAGGAGAATCAACGATTTCGATCCGACATAGGCAGATCCGCTACCGGCGCATAGTTTACTTGAATTCGCGATCAAGTTTTTGAACTTGCGTACATCATCTAAATTCGATTGTCAGGAAATACCCTGGGGCTCGAACGCGAAGGCAGCGGTAGAATACGAATATTGCTCGTAACCCGAGTAAGCTGTCGTTGGGCTGACTTACATTTTGAGGTAGTCGTCTTGTCAAAACTAGCTATTGTTGCCGCTGCGGCGACCCTTCTTGCATTCGCTCCGGGCGTTGAAGTCAAGGCCCAGAAAGGTGTCGTAATCACGCCTAAAGATGGCATCACTGTTAAAGATTCTCGTAAAGCAAAACTCGAAGCCGGCACGTATTTGAACGAAGGCGACAAATTTCGCGTGCAACAAAAGTATGACGAGGCGGTCAAGAACTACTTGAAAGCGCTGAAAGCGTATCCGAATGATGCCGATATATACAAAAACCTTGGTGGCACATATGCGCAAATGGGCAAACTGCCCGAAGCCGAAGCTACGCTAAAGCAAGGCACCAAGCTGTTTCCTAAAGAATGGTTGATGTGGAACAATCTGGCAGTCGTTTATTTGAATCTCGGTAAAACCGAACAATGCAAAGAAGCGCTGAAAACCTGCCTCTCGTTGAATCCTCCTGCCAGCAAGGCAGAAGAGATGCAAGTTACGTTGAAAGCGCTCACTTCCACGAAAGATGCGAAGAGCACCACGACCACAACCACGACAAAAACTACGAAAACAAAAACGCAGTAGTCGCGAGCCGACCGCTAAAGCCAGTATAGACGCAGGTTGCCAGCCTGCTCCTGTGCCGCTGCCGCTCAGTTTTCGCGAAAATTAGTGGGCGATTAATCCGAGAATCTCGCGTCGGGCTTCGCGGTCTTCTTTGAGAATCCCGCGCGCTGCCATCGTTGTGGTCAGGCTTCCGGGCTTCTTAATGCCGCGCATCGACATGCAAAGGTGTTCTGCCTTCACAAGCACGACAACACCCTGCGGTTTCAGTGCGGTCATGATCGCTTCTGCGATCTGGGCAGTCATTCGCTCTTGAACTTGCAGGCGACGTGCGGCCACTTCCACTACTCGAGCAATTTTTGAAAGTCCGGTTATGCGACCGTCTTTCGGAATATAGGCTACATCAGCTTTCCCTATGAATGGAACAAGATGATGTTCGCAGATCGTTGTGAATGGAATGTTCTTCACAATCACCGGATCTTCGTTGCCTTCTTCGAACTCACAAGTTACTTCCGATGCCGGATCGATTCCCGTTCCGTACAAAAGCTCTCTATACATGCGGGCAACACGCGATGGTGTGTCCAAGAGCCCGGCGCGCTCTACATCTTCACCCACGGCTTCCAGCATCAGCTTCACGCCGAGCGCCAGCTTTTCCATATCGCATCTATTGCCATTCGATGTCGATAGGCTGTCCATGCTTGGTTCGAAGGATATACAGCTGTTCTGTTCGAATCTTTGATTGCGCGTAGCAGAATGCTTGGCTTCTCGAAACAGGCTGGTTTGCTGCTTTGTCGCCATGACGGTGGTCTCCGGTCGGATCTTTCAATTGTTCAGACGAGTCAATACCGTTTGCTTTGTCTGAACTGAACAGTTTACGCTCTCTTGGCAAGATCGTGGGCATTTGTCATGAAGTCTGAATCTCAAACTCTTAACTTCCGATTTCAGGTTTTTCCAGAAAGTAGTAGTTGTGCGCTGCTTTCAGGCATCTTGGAATCCACTATTGCGTTTACTGATTCAACTACATATCTCGTTGCTTAGGAGATTTTAAGTACGGTGCGGTTCTTGTCATGTGTGAGAATTCAGCCTGCCGACGCAATCGTGTGAATATAAGTGCAGTAAGTGGAGGGAGGCTCGCAGGGCTGTGGACGAGATGGCGTCAGACACGACGCTTGAGCGAAACCGACTAATAGCTTTCTCTCATCCACGCAAAAATCGCGCCGTGTCTGGTTATACTTTGAGACGCCTGAAGGCAGGCTCCCCGTAGTTGGGTTGTGTAAATCGGTTGGACAGCAAGAGGTTAATGGAATGACGAGTGCGACAGTTACGACTTTAGACATCAACGAAATTAAAGCCCTTATTCCGCACCGCTATCCGTTCTTGCTGGTGGACAGAGTGACTTCTGTCGAGCCCGGTTTGAAGGCTACCGGTTACAAAAATATGACCGCCAACGAACAATTTTTCGAAGGACATTTTCCCTTCAAACCAATCATGCCTGGAGTGTTGATGGTGGAAGCGCTTGCTCAGCTCGCTTGCATCACATTGCTCATGAAAGAAGAATACAAAGGCAGCCTCGGTGTCTTCACCGGAATAGACGGATTTAAATTCAGAGCGATGGTAGAACCAGGCGACAGACTCGACATGGAAGTCGAGCTTCTGAAGATGAAAGGACCGCTCGGCAAGGTCAGAGCGTGCGCGAAAGTCGGCGATAAAATTGCATGCGAAGGCGAAATTTCGTTCTCGATTCTCGATCAGGAGAAAGTAAAAAGTTTCAAAAAGTAAGAGGGCACCACACCGCCCAGGTCCACCGAATCAACACATATTATAGGAAGAATATCTTATGAGCATCCATCCATCTGCCATCATCAGCGATGGCGCCCAAATCCATGATAGTGCTGAGATCGGACCCGGAGTAGTAATCGGGCCGAATGTCAAAATCGGCAAGGGAACTAAGATTGGACCCCATGCCATCATAGATGGTTACACCGAAATCGGCGAAGATTGCAATATTTTTGCTGGTGCCAGTATAGGTTTAGAACCTCAAGATCTGAGCTACAAAAACGAACCTACTGGTGTGAAGATTGGCAATCGATGCACGATTCGTGAGTACGTGACCATTCACCGTGCCACCAAAGAAGGGTTCACCACCCTTGGTGACGATAGCTTCTTGATGAATTACGTTCACCTCGCTCACAACTGCAAAGTCGGCAAGCACGTAATCATGGCCAATGCAGCCAGCCTTGCTGGATATGTCGAAGTCGGCGATTACACCGTAATGTCTGGTTTCGTCATCATGCACCAGTTCATTCGTATAGGTAGATTCTGCATGCTCAGTGGCATGACTGGTTCGCGAGTAGACTTGCCACCTTTCACTACACTGGACGGAAGACCAGCAATGGTCCGCGGTACCAACGCCCTCGGAATGAAGCGCGGCAAGATCAGTCCGGAAGTGCGCTCGGCGATCAAAGAAACTTATCGCATTATATATAGATCCGGTTTGAACGTTGCCAACGCACTTGCAAGAGTCGAAGAAGAAGTTGAGCCACACGCCGAGATCCAGGAAATCATCGAGTTCTATCGCACGACCAAACGTGGTGTCGCCGGCGCCTTCACCGAAATGGAAGGTGATGAAGATGGTGGTGGCGGTGATGGTGGCAATGGCGGTGGTAGCAATGGCGGTGGCAGCCGTGCTCGTCGTGAATACAGCTCCATGACCGAATCCGGCGCTGGATCTATTTAGTCCGGCACCTGCAACGACATTAGCAAGGGAATCGCCAATATGATTCCCTGCGATCTCAACACACTTGCTCTTGAGGCGACGCCAAGCGTCGCTTCTTGCGTAATAGTTTTGGCAGCGAAACATTGCATGCATCTGATTCCCGACAACAAAGTTAAACGACAGCGCGTTAAGCTCCGGGAACTTGAGATTTACAACGACAGCGCCATGAATGGAGGCTGGTTGTAAGTTCGTACACAATCGAGCGCCAGGGTTCGCGTAGTGGTAAATTAAGAGCGGTTGTACTACTGGAATCCGCAACGTGGTATCTGAAACTCCGGACAAAACTGGGCCTGAAGTCCGGCACGGTTATTCTTCCGTTCTGCATAATGCACAATTCATGTCACTCTGGATGGCACAGATTGTGTCGCAGTTCTCGGATCGTGCCGTATTTGTGTTGTTTGTCGCGGTATTGACAACGATTCAGCACTCCACAATTGCCGGTCACTATGTCGGCGCGGCTCAAATCACAAGTTTGCTTTACGTCGCTTTTACTATCCCTGCGGTCATTCTCAGTCCTATCGCCGGGGTCTATGTAGACCGGTGGTCGAACAGGGCGGTCCTGGTCGGATCGAATATTGCCCGCGGTCTTTTCGTCGCCCTGATTCCTATCGGACTCGTGCAGCGCTCGCCGGTTGCGGCTCTCTGTCTGGCATTCCTGATTTCAATAGGCAGTCAATTTTTTGCTCCGGCAGAGGCTTCGGCGATCCCACGGCTTGTGAAGAAGGAAGATTTATATTGCGCCAACTCGTTGTTTTTCACAACGATGATGGTGGCGCTCGGATTCGGATTCGCAGTCGGTGACCCGATCATCGCGCAAACCGGAATTGGCAAAGCACCATACGCAGTGGCGGGAGGTTTCTTACTCGCCGCGATTCTTTTGTGTTTTGTTTCAGACAGCAAGAAGAAACAAGTTGTTGAAGAACGCGAGCCCTGGTGGGAAGAATTACGATTTGGTCTGGCTTATATCGCTACCAGCAGAATAGTTTTTCGCGCGATCTGGAAAATCACGATTTTGTTCAGCACGATAATCACGTTAAACATCATCGCCGTTGGGCTAGCCGAACAAGTTCTCGACCTCAAACCCCAACAATTCGGCTACGTTGTAGCCGCAGCCGGTCTAGGAATGGGTGTTGGCAACTTTCTGGTCGCCCAATATTTTGCGAAGGCAAAACCGACATTGTTGGCCTACAAGGGCTTCATAAGCCTGGGCTTCTTCATGAGCGTGCTTGGCAGTTTAGGTTTTGTCAAAACCTTTGCACCCATCTACTTGGGATTACCTACCTTCACTTTCCAGGGTTTGATGCTCGCCATCCCGCTGATAATCGCCGCATGCATTGGTGCCTCATGCGCGATGGTGGCGGTTCCAACCTATGCGGCATTGCAAGCCGCTGTCCCTGAAGAATTGCGAGGCAAGGTTTTCGGGGCGCAGAACACTGCTATGTCTTTTGCCTCTACCATCCCGGTCATACTCGTGGGCGTTGCAGCGGACAACTTACCGGGTGGCGTCTCGACCACTCTCTTCCTGATCGGACTTCCCACGGTACTTGCCGGCATTCACTTCCTTGCCGAAGAAATTAAGCACGACCGAGAAGAACGGCGCGAGGCCGAAGAGACAAGCCAGGCTGGGGTTTAAAACATTTAACTCTTTTCATGATCGGGCGGGGGTGGCGTTTACTCATTCCCAAGACTTTGTAAAGATGGGCAGCTTTTAGCTTAAAGCAGCTTAAAATCAAAAAATGTATTCGGTAATTCGCCTGCAGTTTCACTAAACTTAGGGCGTGGGGCAGTAGCTCAGTCAACTCGGTCCAAAATGCGAAACAGAATTATTTTAATTGCGCTGGCGGTTGCCGTCTGGGCTGGTTTGAAAGCAATTGACGACCTGGTCACCGGGCCTGAGTTGTTATTTATGCTCGGAATCCTGGTGTTTATGATGATCAGCCATAGCGTTTGGCTTTTCGGCGCGCAGGATGAATGGCAGAAGAAGGCACGCCGCTACATGCGCACAACTGTGCGCCGTCAAGTTCCAAGCGTTCGCAAGATTTTAAAATCCAAGAGTCCACGCATCGAAGACGGTGAGTGGCACCCATGGGTGGACATTTTTATATCGGCTAAAAACGAAGGTCGGGTAATCGGCAACACCGTCAAACGCATGTTTGATATCGATTACGACCAGTTTTACGTCTGGGTGATCGACGACATGTCGGACGATTCCATGCCGGAAGTGTTGGCCGAACTTCGAAAAGAGTACCCGCGTTTGCGTGTGGTGACTAGAGCTCCAGGTTCTTACCCTGGTAAATCCGCTGCACTAAATGACGCGCTTCCCCTCTCAAAGGGTGAAGTTGTCGCGGTCTTCGACGCAGACGCCTATGTTGAGCCAGACTTCTTGAAGAAGGTTTTGCCAGTTCTGGCGCCAGATCATGTAGGCGCAGTCCAGGCCCAGAAACGTATTTACGAATACCAAACCGAAAATCTCCCTCGTTTCCAGGACGCCGAATACGCCCTCGATTCGTATTTCCAGGTCGGTCGCGACTTGATCGGCGGCGCCGTCGAATTGAGAGGAAACGGTCAATTGATCAAACGTGCCGCCCTGATTGACGTCAACGGTTGGAACAACAAAGCGATTACCGATGACCTCGATTTGAGCATGCGTCTTCTGATCAATAACTGGGACATTCGTTTCTGCCCACAAGCAGCTGTGTGGGAAGAAGGCGTCACCACGATTAAAGCGCTGATGCGCCAGCGTCGCCGCTGGGCTGAAGGCAGTATCAGACGCTATCTCGACTACATCTTCCCACTCAACTCGCCGACGAGATTGTCGCTGGTTGAGCGACTCGACACACTGGTGTTCACAGTTTATTTCCTGGTACCAGCAGTGGTGTTTCTTGAATTCACGAATAATGTCATTCGATTCCTCACCGGATCGCAGACATACGGCAGTTTCCTGGCGCTTGGCTATCTAGCCGTATTGCTGGTCAGTCAGATCAATTTCTTTATCGCAGTACGCATGTATCGCGGAATGCCGGCAGTGAAAGCGTTCTTCCATTCGATTTTGGTGACGCTCTATGTGTACGGACACTGGGTGCCATGCATCCTGGTCTCGTTCGGGCAGATTCTTTTCGGCAAACAAGTCTCGACCTGGCATCGCACAGAGCACGTCGGCATCGGTCAGCACTCAGCGTAATCCACGCGGTACGTGGGCGCGTTTCGGGATATGAACGTCATGGGCGCTCACAAAGCGCCACTATGCTTAAGCGCGTAGACCCGGGAGTTGCAAAGCGCCTCTGCGCTTGAGCGTGCAGACCTGGGGGCTATACGGACGCTGCCTCAGGGCGTGCGGAGCCTTCTATTGCGTGCATCGTTTATAAACGGAACTGTTCTCGATCTGTTTGTTCGACCTGATGGTGAACCGGATGCTGGGAATCCGCACGCTGTCCCTGATCTCGCAGGCTTAGCTCGTCGGGCACCACCCGCGATGCGACGCACCGGCCGTAATGGCATCGAGCAACTCATTTAGTTAGACTCAAGTTCAATTCCCGAGACTCTTGAGAACCGTGTTTCGGCCGACGGGCAGAGAATAAATTTGCTAATTGCAGATAAAATTTCTCGCCAATTAAATTTCGAAGGCTGATTTGAGCCGGTTGACATCAATATCTTGGCGCTTGGCATCACCTGTAGGGTCACTCAAAAGTTGAAAGTATCGCTATCATGACATGCGAAAGTACGTCTGATAGCGGTTTGATAGACATACCACTTGAAAAGTATGGAAAAGCAAACAAACATTTTACAAGTGTGAAATGGGCTGTAAACGCAACAGGGATGGGGCTTTCTGTGACGTGGTGCCAAAATGTCGATAAGTGAATATGGACCTGTTGAATAAAATGAGTACAATGGTTTTGTCTCGGACTGAAAGGTCCTGGACCAGAAGTTGGTCAGTCCTTACTAGATAGATGGAGAAGTACATGCTCAGGAAAATCGCGTCCTCTTTTTTAATTGCCTCGGCCCTTGTCGGCTCGATGGTAGCTCCGTCCCAAGCCGATGACAGCACCTTCCAGAATATCGTCTACTTCCCAGTAAGAGTAGTCGGCTCTGGCGTCGGAATGGTGGTTGGCGTTCCTCTAGGGTTCACCAAAGATGGCACCAAAGGCTATATCAAAGCAACCCAATGGGTAGCTGGAAAAACCGGTAACGAAGACGAAAAATATCACCAAATCTTTGGTGGCATTGTCGGCGGACCTTTCGGTCTGATCGGCGGTGGCGCTTACGGTATGTTTGACGGTATGGTCCACGGCGCAAAGGCCGGTTACGATCAACCATTCAGCAAAGAAGCTTTCACATTCAAAGACGAGTAAGCTTCGGCTAACTCGGGAAGATTTCAGTAGGACCTGTGCTATTAGAAGCCAGTCCTTATTATGTAACTTAGTGGAGAGACTATGAAAAAGAAGGTATTAGCATTCGCTGCAGCCGCAGCTATGACAATCGGCTTAGCCGGTCCGTCAATGGCTGATGGCGATGGTCCATTGAGCTCAGTTGGCGCTCTGATGGGTAGCACTTCGGCGATTATCGTCGACACCCCGGAAGGCGTTCTCTGGCATTCGCTTTGGAACTGCCCTTACAAAACTCAGAGAACATTGGCTGAGCACTTCGGTGACGAGCACGGCATGGGTCAAAACCTTGTCGGAGCCGCTATCGGAATTCCAGTCGGTTTCGTCTGGGGAATCCCATACGGCGCAATCGCCGGCTTCCGTCACGGAATGACCGTTGGTTGGGACAAACCATTCAGCACCGAGTCTTACATGGTTTGGGAAGAAGACAAATAAATTGGTCAAAAGTGTTGTGATATCGGGAGAAGCCAAGCTCCCGATGTCATTTTTGGAGAGTGGGGGAAAAATGACAAAGAAAACTCTAGGTCAAGTTATGATGTCGCTTGCGATGCTTGCATCGTATGCCGCTCCAGCTATGGCCTTGGATTATGAAGCAAAACCAGTAATGTGGGTTCTGCAAGCACCATTCCGCACAGTCGGTGGTCTCGCAGGCGCTGCAGTATCTGGATTAGTAAGTGGACCGATTGATGAAGGTTACCATGGTGGATTGAAAGGCACTACTCACGTCGCTGGCAAGTTCGGCGATGAAGAAGGCGCTGGACAAAGAGTCGCTGCCGTTCCAATTGGTGGATCGGTTGGTATCCTCGTCGGTGGTGGACTGGGCACATACCATGGCCTCGGTCATGGATTCAAGAAAGGTTGGGAAAAACCTTTCAGCAGATGGTCCTTCATCACGATGGAAGAGAAATAATCGGCGATTTGACAGTTCTGAATTTCTAGGAAAGATGGTGAATCTAAATGCGTAAAACAGTTTTGATGATGCTCGCGCTGGCGAGTCTCACCATGGGCCTGGCAGCTCCAAGTTTTGCCTACCCAGAGAGACCTGAATCAGCTCGGGTCGTTTACGAAATGTGGTACTTCCCAATGCGGGTCATCAGCATGGGCGTAACCACATTGTGGGATGTGCCAACTGCGGCATTCTCAGATGGTATCAAAGGCGCTATCGGCGGTACCAAAATGGTTGCTCGCAACCTCGGTAAAGAAGATGGAGCTTACGAAACAGTCGCCGGCGCAATGGTCGGTGGACCTGTTGGTTTGGTTGCTGGTGGTCTCTATGGTGGTTTGGTACACGGACCTAGCTATGGTATCTACCATGGTTTCGTTGGATACCCAAGCCCACATAGCGGAAGCCACAGCATGATTTTCCAGGGTAAAGGTTTCGTTGTTCCTTACGACGACAACTACTAAACCTGGTTAGAACGACCTAGAGAACTTGGCTCTTAAGAGAGTAAGCGTCGACGAAAGTGACGCTTACTCTTTTGTATGATTAGAACTATACTTGGCATCTGGGGCGCGTAGCGTGAGCCGAAAGTCGGCTATGTGCAGTATCGGAGTTTCAGCCGACATAGTTTCAGGCTGATCCAAGTGGATAGGTCGAATACAGCACGCTCTCAACGTATTGAATTTAGACACTTACGAAAATTTTCCAGTTTTGTTATCAAAGCGCTTGATAGACTAAATTTAGAGGGCATAGTAAAAGCAAGACTGTGTCGGGGAAACACTTTGCTATGGAGATCGCACGAGATCGCAGGGCTGGAGCTAAACGAATAGGCGAGCTACTTGTCGCGGCAGGCGTCATCAGACAAGAAGTTCTAATGGAAGCCCTCCAGATTGCTAAAAAATCTAGCACGCCTGTTGGGCGTGTTCTTCTGACCATTGGCGAATTAAGTGAACGGGACCTTCTTGCTGCTATCGAAATTCAGTCGATGCTGCGCGAGAATTTGATCTCCAACGAGTTTGGAGTACGGGCGTTATCCGTCTGCATCACGGGCAAGCTGCCCCTGGAAGAGGCGTTTCGGCGGTTAGGTTTTAAACCCCCAGCTGAACGCGAAGTCGTCGCCACAGGCGAGCTAGGAGAAATTCTGATTTCAGCCGGCATCATCACCCAGCCGGTTTTAGAAGAATGTCTGCGTCAGAGCGAGGATAACAACCTTCCGCTGGGACGTTGTCTTGTCCTTGCCAGAGCCGTATCGTCTAATCTCCTCACGTCCGCGTTGACGGCGCAAGTGCTCGTCCGCGACGGAAAAATTACTTACGAACAAGCCGTCGCCGGTCTAGCCGCGGCTTACCGAAAACAGCAAACGATCGAACAATCGCTGTCTGAGACAGGAGCGATGCGTGTCGTACAAGACGAAAAATCGATCAAGGTTGGAGACCTGCTAACCAAGGCTGGTCTGTTGTCGGAGAGCGATAAGGTTTCTGCAATTGAACGAGGGCTGGTTGAAAACGTTCCAGTCGGTCAAATTTTTGTTCAACTCGGATTGATATCGCCTAGCATGCTGGAAGAAACGCTTAAGTTGCAGCGTTTGATCAGCGAAGGCCAACTCAGTGTTTTGCAAGCAGCAGAAATTTTGAGGCAGGCAAACGCACGTGGCGTCCCGGTTGAAGTGATCACTAACGAACGCAATCATAAGACCCAAGAAGCAGAACAAATCAACAATCTTATGACTCTGATCAAGAAAGCGGAGTTGATCGCTCCAACCGAAATGCAGCGTGCCGAAATATTGGCGCGTGATCTAAAAATGTCGTTGGGCGAGATTTTTATTTCGAAAGATATGATCTCATCGAAACTTGTAGAGGCGACAACCCAGGCCAAAAAGCTGATGGATGACGGGATTGTCACTGAAAAACATGCGATTAAAGTTTTGAGTTATTGCAAAAAATCCGGAGCACCATTTTCTGATGCACTAAAGACGGTGCCTCCTGATCATGAAGTTGAAGACTATGAAACCGAGGAAGTGGAAGTCGAAGAGGAAAAGGGCAACTTTTTGGGCGGTCTCTTCGGTATGTTCAAGAAGAAGTAGTTCGAAAAGAGAACTTTGAAAGAAAGTTTGGCGGAACAAATTCGAAACACAAACGTCAGGTGTAGTCTCCGGTACAAGTGTAAATCAGTTTAGACGCAGGCTGGCAGCTTCTGGTCATGTATAGATCCTGCGATTTGACCTGGGTATATTGGTAAGAACGCCTGTTTTGTGTGTCTTCAGCAACATGCCGATCACGACTCGATCAACACTTAACGTTGCCCTATTTGCAGTTATGCTGCAGATTGGCTGTCTGAGTGCTTCTGCGGCGGAACTGGCTGGCGAGATTAGTGAAACCAAAGGGCGACCTGAAACCACTCAGAGCAGTGCCGATGCTTCTGCTACCTCTGGCTTAGTCAGCAAAGCAAGAGTAGAAGACGCAACGGTAAAGCCTATCGATGCCTTCCAGCAGGGGAAGGAATTCATGAAATCCTGCCGCTACGACAAAGCTCTCGAGGCATTCAACGTCGCGGCCAGGGAGAATCCAGCTTCGGCAGAGCCGCATTTTGCCAGGGCGCGTGCGCTTCTGGGACTCGGTCGCCGCGAGGAAGCGTATAAGGAGTTTAAGCTGTGCATGCTTTTGGACCCGTCGGGTCGCATGAGGCACAAGTGCAAAAGCGAGATAGATTTTGCCGGTCTCGCTGCACCTCTGGATTTTTCCAATCAGCCGAGGACAATTACCACTCAGGACTTGGAGAAGGCAACAACCAATATAACTAATCAGGCCGAAAACGAGATCAAGCGAGTACAGGATGAAGCTGTGAGTAGGGGGGCCGCTATTCGCAAAATGGATGCGTCAGTGGCAAGTTCCAATCCCTACTCTCCTTCGGGTTGGTATGTTCCTGGACGCCCCTCACGCTCCGGCGGCGGTTATATTTCCCTCAGTGGTACGGGCGGCAGAACCAGCAGTAACTGGGCAGGCTACCCTCGATATGAGTCCAACGCCATGCGAAGAGCGACGGAACTTGCGGCTGACGCCCGTGCGCGAAGTGAAGCGATCAGAGAGGCCGCTAGTGGTTTGAACGAAAGTATGTCGACCCGACCTTCCGAATATTCCGGTGTATATTTGTCGCCACATGGAACCAATTTGTTTGTGCGAAACTATGTCAATTTCGAACCTGTCCGACCGGAGCCTCCTGAAGCCCTTTCTGCAAAAGCGCTTAGCCTGGATGACTATCGCAAATTTTCAAGTAATCAGAAACCGGGCTGCAGCTATGTGCCGAACAGCCGCGGCAGTCGTCGATATAAATAAAGCGTGTGAACAATTTGAAGGTTCGGTCGATCAACAACGCGCATCACTTAATTGCCACACTACTGGTGGTGATACTTTCTATGCAATTCGGTGGAGCGGCATGCGCTCAGGATGCGGTTGTTCAATCGGGAAAGGACCTGTTTAAGAGTGGCAAATTTGCCGACGCATTGAGTTGTTTCGACAAAGACGTCGATGAAAGACCGACTGACGGCAACGCACATTTCTGGCGCGCAAAGTGTCTCTCATCCCTTGGTCGCGCGAAGGAGGCGACCGCCGAATATAAGCTCGCCTTGCTCCTCACCGGAGACAATTCAATTAAGGAACAGTGCAAAACGGCACTCAAAAATAACAACGAAGCTATTCCTGTGGGCTCGGTGGTGCCAGCCTCAGGAGCCGAAAGTAGCGATAAGACGTTCAAACTATCGACTAGAAAATTAGATTGGAGTATCAAACCTGACGAAGGTCTTCAGGGCAGTATCAAGACCCAAGATGCGCGTCTGGCCTCAGCCATCAATGGTGGTGGTGGGTCGTCCATGGTGGAAAGAATGATCGGAAGATCTGCGACTTTTGACAGCGGCGCCATGATGGCGGAAATTCAAAACGGCGTGCCACATGCATCCTTCGATCTCAAGGCCGCTGATCTTGCGACGTTAAAGAACAGTGATGTCTACATCATTCAAGATCAAAGCGGCTCAATGGGAACTCCAGATTGTCCGGATAAAGACCGTCCTCAAAGCCGTATCAATTGGTCCGTCGAAGAGTTGAATGGTTTTGCAAATACACTTTGTCGATTTCTTCCTCATGGATTTGTCTTCATGTCGTTCAACACTGAGCCGCACGCTCATGTCGTCAAAGATGCCAGATCGTTTATGAACTACCTTCATGAACTTAAAAGCGAGGGTGGCACTACTCTGGCGCCCGCTCTCAATCTGGCGTTTCGGTCGCACGAGAGTCATTTGAATCAACCAATGTTGATTGCCATTGTCACTGACGGTCAGATAGATGTAGAGAACGTCCGGCAATTAATTGCAAATGCGACGAGGCGCTACAATCTGCCTAACGGTGTTTTCATCACTATCGCGCAAGTGGGTGTCAGTGCTGACTATAGTGGCAGTATGGAACCTGAAGATGGTGCCCCAGGCCTGCAGGCTCTCAATAATATTCGAAAATCTAGTGGTGCCGCATATGATGCCGTCGATATTGTATGGTTTAGAGAGCTACGTCGAGAAGGTCTTGGACGTTCAATCTTGAAAGGCTTACGGAAATACATTCCGGAGCCCAAGACAAAAGAATCACCTGTGGTCCAAAAAATAATTCCCACAGTTCAAAAGAGTGACCCAAAAGAAAAGTAGTCTGCGTTATGCTCGCTTATCTTGCGACGACGCTGGAACTGGCCTTTGTGGTGCCGGGCAGCAGGTGGTTGAACATTGGTCGGGAACCAATCCGAATGTACCTTCAGACTTAGGCTGAATGCCTTCGAGCTTCTCCAACACCAATTCGCGAATCATGTTTACGAACGCCGGATGAGTTCCTGCTGTGCCCGCACGGAGCATTCGGACGCCTTTGGATTCGGCTAGTTCCATAGCTTGTTTATCGAGATCGAATTTTACTTCGAGATGATCGGAAACGAATCCAATCGGTTGAACCACCACGTCCTCATATCCCTTCGCAGCAAGTTCTTCAATATAGTCGCAGATATCGGGCACCAGCCATGGTTGCGTTGGTGGTCCGGACCGGCTTTGGAAAACTAGCTCCCAATCATCGTGATGTACTGCCTTTGCGATTAACTGCGCCGATTCGCGCAACTGAGATTCGTATCCGCAACTATCAGCCATTGAAGTCGGAATACTATGCGCAGTGAATACCAGCTTTGATTTCTTTCGATGCTCGTCGGTGAGTTGATTGAGACAAACCAAAAGTCTGTCAACGTTTGCTTCTATAAAACCGGGATGATTGAAGAACACTCTTAGTTTTTCAATGTTAGGAGCGTTGTGTACTTTCGCGCGAGCATTCTCAACATTTTCACGATACTGTCGGCAACCGCTGTAAGAACTATATGCCGATGTCACAAATGCGAGTGCGTTCTTAATGCCATCCTCCGCCATTTGTTTGATAGTATCTTCCAGCATTGGATGCCAGTTTCGATTACCCCAGTAAATCGGAAGTTTGGGTCCACTCTCTGCAAAAAGTTTTTCTAGCTCGTGAATCAGCGCTCGGTTTTGTTCATTGATCGGACTGACACCGTGAAACTGATCGTAGTGTTTCGCGACCTCTGCCATCCGCTCCGGAGGCACGTCCCGTCCCCGCAAAACATTGGTGAGAAAAGGGATTACATCGTCCGGACCTTCCGGACCGCCGAAGGAAACAATCAATAATGCGTCGTATTCTGTCATGGGTTAGCCTGTCCGTTGATGCGTCTGATTTGTTATTTTAAAACGTCGATGTGAACATTCCGGGAACGAATTCGCACCGCGAGTTCAAAGATGTTTAAACGCGCTTGGGACGCGCTTCCCAGTATTTGTCGCGGAGACCTTTTTTAAAGATTTTTCCACTTCCTGTTTTCGGAAGTTCCTTCACGAATTCGATCGACTTCGGAGCCTTATAGCTTGCGAGTCGTTGTTTCACAAATTCAATAATCTCTTCTTCGCTTGGTTCCATTGTGCCGTGGCATACGATCACCGCTTTTACTGCCTCGCCCCACTTCTCATCAGGCACTCCGAAGACTGCGCATTCGAAAACGGCGCCGTGTTCGTAAAGGACATGTTCGACTTCTGTTGAGAAAACATTTTCTCCTCCAGTGACAATCATGTCCTTTTTGCGATCGACGATGTTCAAAAATCCATCTTGATCGACCGTGGCGAGATCGCCTGTATGGAGCCAACCGTCTATGATTGTCGCGGCTGTGATGTCTGGTTTGTTCCAATAGCCTCTAGTGACGTTAGGACCTCTAGCGATAATTTCGCCGACTTCTTCGCCGTTTTTCGCGACTTCAGTGCCGTCATCTTTTACTACTTTGACATCGACTCCGATTACCGGTCTGCCAGTTTTTGCCTTGACTTCCAGCAGTTTATGTTCCGGAAGATTGGCATGAATAGCTAGAGGCAAAGAGATTGTGAGAAACGGACTTGTCTCCGTCATTCCGTAGAACTGAGCATAATCGCAGCGGAAAACCTCGGCAACTTGTCGCACCATATCCGGTGCGACTGGTGAACCGGCGGTCAGGATATATCTCAGGGAGTTGTATGTGTATTCCCAGATGTTATGCGAGTCGAGCAGGGTTCCTAACATTGTCGGTACGAGAGCTGTCATGGTGACGCGTTCGCGTTCGATGACTTGCATTACCGGCGTCGCTTTGAACTGAGGCAGGAAGACATGCTTTCCGCCAGCCCAGGTCACAGCCCAAATTGCCCAGGCATCCACCAGGTGGAAGATCGGTGCGACGTGCAACCAGACATCGGAATCTTTGATGTTTAATTCTGAAACGGCAGCCAGAGCGTTAAACGACGCATTGCCATGGGTTAACTGCACACCCTTAGCTTGCCCCGTGGTCCCGCTCGTGTAGTACAGTTGTGCCAGGTCATCTGTCGTAGCGACCGGGTTTGGCAGCTCTGCACCCCAGTTGTTCATCAAGAATGGCTCATAGTTCTTCGATTCGATATCAACTGTCGGCGGTGTGCCAGGTCCAAGCCAGAGGACCTGTTTGACTGAAGTGGACTGTTTGAAGATTTTTTCTATGACTTCGGAAAATTCGGTATGACCGACAAAGATTTTGGCGTCCGAATCTTTCAAGATGACCCGAACTTCCTCGGCATGCAGACGGTAGTTCAACGGATTGAGCACTGCGCCCATGAAAGCTGCTGCGTAATAGAGTTCGAGATACTCATGGCAGTTGAGCGCCATGACGGCAATGACGTCGCCCTTTTCGACTCCGGCATCTTTGAGCGCCGCAATCAGCGCCGCGATGCGCTTACCAAGCTCCTCGTAAGTTATCTTCTTTTGCCCGTCGGCGATGGCTTCTTTGGTCGGAAACAGGGAAACCGCTCTAAGCAACGACTGGTTGAGGTGCATCGGTTGTCAATGTCCTTGTGGCGTGAGTTTGTGTAAGAGCGAGATGGTCTTTGCTAACGGCTTTTGAACGATTTAATCGCTTAAAACGAACAGCAACGCGAGATGCCGAGCACTCGGAAACCGTCTACTGACCAAGTCGTAGAACTCAGCATTTTATCCCAGGGTCGCTTCTATATGTCCGTCGTTTGCAAAGGAAACGAGCTGATATCCTATGCAAAACCGCTCAAGTGAGCCCTTCGGGCTTTGAGCGCGGATCCGGCAGAAGTCTTGCGGACTTCTTCCCGATTAGTAATCGGCAATTGGCTTAGAGGTGTTCGAAATGGGTCAAGTTAAAGAGAAAATGTACAACGGAATCAAGGTTCCAGAAGGCGAAGTAGTTAAATTCGAAAACGGCAAGCCCGTTACTCCTTCAAAACCAATCATTCCGTTCATCGAAGGCGACGGCACCGGACGCGACATTTGGAAGGCTTCGAAACTGGTTATCGATGCTGCTGTCAAAAAAGCATACGGTGACAAGAAAGAAATCGCATGGTTTGAAGTCCTCGCTGGCGAGAAAGCTTTCGACCAAACCAAAGATTGGCTTCCGAAAGACACCATCGAAGCTCTCAAAGAATTCGGCGTTGCAATCAAAGGACCATTGACCACTCCAGTTGGCGGCGGAATCCGCAGCTTGAACGTCTCACTCCGTCAAATTTTCGATCTTTATGCTTGCGTCAGACCAGTCAAATACTTCACCGGTGTGCCATCACCAGTAGTATCGCCTGAGAAACTCGACGTCGTCATCTTCAGAGAAAACACTGAAGATGTATACGCTGGTATCGAGTATCCATCGGGTTCTCCAGAAGCTAAGAAAATAATCGATGCTATTCATGGTGTCAGCCCAGACAAAACCATTCGCCCTGATTCCGGTATCGGTATCAAACCAATTTCGAAAACCGGATCGCAACGCCTCGTTCGTCGCGCCATCGAACACGCTATCGAACACAACAAACCATCAGTAACTCTGATGCACAAAGGCAACATCATGAAGTTCACCGAAGGTGCCTTCAAAGATTGGGGCTATGAAGTTGCTGAGAAAGAATTCGGCGATAAAATTATCACCGAAGAAAAACTCTGGGCCGAACATGATGGCAAAATGCCAGCCGGCAAGATTCTCGTCAAGGATCGTATTGCCGATTCGATGTTCCAACAAATCCTGTTGAGACCAGACGAATACTCAGTAATTGCGACGACCAACTTGAACGGCGACTATCTCTCAGATGCTTGCGCCGCCCAAGTAGGTGGTCTGGGAATCGCTCCTGGAGCCAATATCGGCGACAACTGCGCAATCTTCGAAGCCACCCACGGTACCGCTCCGAAGTACGCTGACAAAGACGTGATCAACCCAGGTTCCGTCATTCTGTCCGGCGTGATGATGCTTGAATTCCTCGGCTGGACCGAAGCTGCTGAGCTCATCCTCAAAGCTCTCGCTAAGACCATCCAACAGAAGACAGTAACATACGACATGGAACGCCTCATGACCGGCGCCACCAAAGTCAAAACCAGCGAATTCGCAAAACATATCATCGAAAATATGTAATTCGAACCTCGCGTTCAAACTTCAAGAGGCGGCCACTGGTCGCCTCTTTTCTTTACGGATCGTCCTTCACGAACCGGAGCAGCACCCGCGAACGCCCGACCTCGGGCGGCAATCGAATACTGCGCACAGTTTCGAAACCCGCGATGTTGCCGTTTAAAACTATCAATCGTTAGCTAATCTATGCAACAACTGAATGTTCTTCTGATCCGGCCCTTTATCCTCGAAACCTGGAACTTCAAGAATCCAAGGAAGGTGCCGAAGTTTCGGATGCTGCAACATACGCCGGAAAGCCTCTTCACCAATATGACCCTGTCCAATATTTTCATGCCGATCTTTTCGTGCGCCAAGCGGATTTTTTGAGTCGTTTGCGTGAACGGCAAAGAGCCATTCAAATCCAACTTCCTTCTCGAATTCTTCAATGGTTTTTTCCAAACCCTTTTCGCTGCCGACATCATAGCCAGCATTGTACAAATGGCACGTGTCCCAGCAAATTCCAAGCCGCTTGTCGTAATCCATCTCCGAGAGAATTTCACCAAGTTCAGAAAACTCATCGCCAATCGTTTGTCCCTGGCCAGCGCATACCTCCAACAACAGCTTGCACCGACCGTCATAACCATTAAGCACCACTTTTAACGCCGCAAGAATTTTGATGATTGCTTCAGAACGACTGCCACTACCGGCGGAGCCAGGATGAAAAACGAGACCTTCGGCACCCACTTGATCTGCCATGCGCAAAGCAGTGTGCATGTTCAAGACGGACTTCTCCAGATTTTCTCTTGATGCGGATGCAAGGTTCACCAAATAATTTCCATGAACGAAAACTGGTCCCAGCCCATGAGCCTGCACATCTGCTTTAAACTGCGCGATGTCCTTAAGCGCCGGTTGCGGTTGGTGCCAGGTCTGCGGTGAACCTATGAAAATCTGCATCGATTGCGCTCCGATTTCAAGCGCTTTCTTCACCGCACCAGTGACGCCACCATTAGTGTGCGCACCGATCAAAGGTCCGGTCACATTAGGCTCCGTTTTCGAGGTTCGTTTTTTTCGAACTACTTGTGATGGAGCGCTCAGGTTAACGGGTTTGCTATTCTGTACTTTATTTCTGTTTGCTTTCATATCTAGATGATACTTGAATGTCAGTGATTTGCTAATCGGTTCTCAAGTCAAAAGTGACATTCACCTGAAGTTTCCGATCTTTGTGTAATTATTCAATCTGGAAACCGGTGATCGATGTGCTTAATGCTCGCTATTATTGTATTCAATGATTGTAACCACAGAAAACGGTCTCTACTGTCCAGCGGGTGATTTTTACATCGACCCGTGGCGTGCTGTCGACACTGCAGTTATCACACACGCCCATTCCGATCACGCTCGTTATGGCAGCAAAAAATACATCTGCGCGAAACAAAGCGAAGGCATTCTCCGGTACCGCCTGGGCGAAGACTTCACTGCCGATACCATGGCATACGGTGAGGTTGTAAAACTTGGTGATGTCGAAGTTTCGCTGCACCCCGCCGGGCACATCCTCGGCTCGGCTCAGGTTCGAGTCTCCTATCAGGGCGAAGTCTGGGTCGCTTCGGGAGATTATAAAAGAGAACCGGATTCAACGTGCGCTCCCTTCGAACCAATCGAGTGCGACACATTTATAACGGAATCAACTTTCGGATTACCAATTTACTCGTGGCAGTCCGACAGTGAAGTATTTGCAGAAATAAACCAGTGGTGGCGAAAGAATGCCGAAGACGGCAAGGCAAGCTTGATTCTGGGTTATTCACTCGGAAAAGCTCAACGTATCCTGCGGGGAATCGACAGCTCGATTGGTCCGATCTATACGCATGGTGCGATCAAAGCTTTAAACGAAATCTACCGAGCGTCCGGAATTTCACTACCGGATACGCAACGAGTTCCTTTGATAAAGGGAACGAAATCGTACGCAGGTGCGCTGATAGTCGCACCACCTGCAGTGCAGGGTAGTGCCTGGGTAAAGCGGTTTGGAACCGTGTCAATAGCCTTCGCCTCAGGATGGATGCGCATTCGCGGCATGCGGCGGCGCCACGCCGTTGACCGAGGCTTCGTCTTATCCGATCATGCCGACTGGCCGTCTTTGCTCCGCACCATCAAGGAGACCGGCGCGAAAAGAGTTCTCGTAACCCACGGTTACAGCGACGTATTGGTTCGCTATCTTCGCGAAATTGGAGTTGACGCGAATACGATGGAAACCCAGTACCAGGGCGAGAGTGAGGAAAACGTGGTGGAGTCCGAAATACTTGCCGAAGCAGAATCTCAAGTCGTTCCTGAAGAGGATTCGAAATGAAACGATTCGCACAACTATTTTTCGCTCTTGACGAAACTACTAAGACTAACGAAAAGAAAACTCTGATCCATGAATACTTCCAGAGCGTACCTCCAGCGGATGCCGCGTGGGCAGTGTATTTCCTTACCGGAAGAAAAATTCGGCAGCTCGTACCTCGTGCTCGCATGGCGGAATGGACCATGGAATTGGCTGGCATCAATGGATGGATGTTTCAAGAATGTTATGACACCGTCGGTGATTTGGCGGAGGTATTCTCATTACTCCTTCCACCAAGTACGGGGTCGATTCAGGAGGGTCTTGCCGACTGGGTTACGCACAGGCTCTTGCCGTTACGTCAGATGAGTCTCGAAGACCAAAAAGCGAATCTAATTGAAATTTGGATGAACTCGTCAGAGCAAGAACGTTTCGTAATCAACAAAATGATTACCGGTGGATTGAGGCTCGGTGTTTCACTTCAGATCGTAACTAAAGCGCTCGCCGAAACTAGTGGATTGGAAGAAGCCGCGGTAGCCCATCGCTTGATGGGAGACTGGGAGCCGAGCGAACAGTTCTTTTCCGCTCTGATTCATGAGGATACCGGTGACACAGTCGCCAGCAAACCTTATCCGTTTTTTCTCTCATATCCATTAGAGGGTGCACCGGAGACACTCGGTGAAACAGAGGAATGGTTTGCCGAATGGAAATGGGATGGTATCAGAGCGCAAATAATTCGGCGCGAAGATCAAACGTTTATCTGGTCGCGTGGGGAAGAGCTAATTACAGAACGTTTTCCAGAAATTACGGAAGCCGCCGATTGTCTTCCAAACGGCACCGTCCTTGATGGCGAAATACTTGCATGGAAGGATGCCGAGGTTCTACCATTTCAGGAACTGCAAAAACGAATTACGCGAAAAACGGTGACGAAGAAATTACTTGCTGAGGCACCGGTTATTTTCATGGGATTTGATCTATTGGAGATCAACGCGCAAGACCTGCGTGCCGAGCCATTGTCCGAGCGACGAAGGCAACTGTTGCAACTCTTGACTCCGGGTGCACTGGACGAATTCCCGAGCTGTCGTGCGCAACTGAATACGGTGCTCAAAGTTTCTCAACTCGCTGGCGGCAGTTCTTGGAACGACCTTGCGCAGTTGCGTACTAACAGTCGCCTGCTAAAGGTCGAGGGACTGATGTTAAAACGTGCTGATTCCAAATACGGTGTCGGTCGAAGAAAGGGCGATTGGTGGAAATGGAAGATAGATCCATATTCTGTCGACGCCGTTCTCATCGCCGCTCAGAAAGGGCATGGTAAGCGAGCAAGCTTATACACCGATTACACGTTCGGGTTGTGGCGAGACAATCAACTTGTTTCAATCGCAAAAGCGTACTCCGGTTTAACAGACGCGGAGATCAAAGAAGTCGATGCATTCATTCGCAAAAACACACTCGAAAAATTCGGTCCGGTGAGGACTGTAAAGCCGGAACTTGTTTTCGAAATTGCATTCGAAGGCATTCAAGCCTCGCCGCGCCACAAGTCCGGCGTCGCCGTTCGCTTCCCTCGAATTTTGCGATGGAGAACTGACAAAGAAATCGCTGACGCCGATACAGTAGATCGGCTTACCGCACTTTTAGGTTAGCGAATCTGTTCTTCGGTTCCGGTAGCGGCGCTTTGTAAGCACCCATTCCGTTCTGCTCCGATAGACCCGGGACTTGCAGCCCGGGCGCTCACAAAGCGCCCCTGCAGGAACCCGCATGTATTGCTGGTCTCTGGCGTCCGTCGGTGAATATTTACTTGGATTGAGCGGCGCGTCTATCAACACCGATTCGTGCGCACCGAGACTGGTACCAGAGTAATTTTGATTATTCGGTGATCTCAGTTGGATCGACAGGTTCTGTGCAGAATTGTACTTCGCCGTCGGGACTGCAAGTGAGAATTCGACCTGCTCTCCCTTCGGCGTGACTGAGCAAAACTGAAAGTTCCTTACCACCAAGACCGAGTTGAGCAGCGCTTCCATCGCCCCGCACCTGTAATGTGAAACGAGTTTCGCCCAACCCGTCCAACGCCGCAAAAACAAAGTCATCAGAGCGTGGATCGACTGTCATAAATGCGCGCGGTCTTGAACTGGCATCCCAGATCGTGATCAATCCTTTGCCGTCATTTCCGACGCCAAGTTCGATTCGCGGACGTTCATCTATATCAAGCAAGGTCAAGACCGCGTTTCCCTTATCGCGCGTCTCCATTCTTCCTCGAGTGCGGTGCTCGTCATCTACTAGAACAAACAACCGCGCCGTAACCGAATCATGCACTTTTCCGTGCTCGTCATCGTTGGGCATCTCGACCTCCTTGAAACACAAATTCGTTCTTGTTGAGCATGGGCTATTATGGCTGACAGTTCAAGCCCACCAGGACATAAGATTATAGTTCGCGCAGCCGGTATGCTATAACCTTGGACGTTTACCAGCGTTCTTCGTCCTCCCGAACTTGACATCAAAGAATGGCAACATCATCCGTACGAGTAACTGTTGATATCCTCGCGTTCGCTGTCCATGAAGGCGGGCTCGAAATCCTGCTTGTCAAACGCAAATACGATCCGTTCAAATCATCGTGGGCTCTGCCGGGTGGATTCATTACCGATAAGGATGAAACGCTGGATGCGGCTGCACAACGCGAGCTTGTTGAAGAAACGAACGTATCCAATGTTTATCTCGAACAGTTGTATTCGTTTGGAGATGAAGGTCGCGACCCGCGTGGTCGAGTTGTGACGGTTTCATACCTTGCACTTCTGCGTGAGGAAGAACTCGAAATCAAAGCGAGTTCCGATGCCTCGGGAGTAGCATGGTGGCCCGTGAAAGAGTTGCCGTCTCTGGCGTTTGACCATGCCGAGATCATTGCTTATGGTTTAAAACGATTGAAGTATAAGATCGAATATACGCCTGCTGCTTTTTCATTGCTGCCAACGAAATTTACTTTGCGTGATTTACAAATAGTGTATGAAGCGATTCTTGGTCATGAGATCGACAATCGCAATTTCAGAAAAAAATTCTTGGGTGCAGGCATTCTGAGGCAGCTTGATGAAACCAGTCAGGAAACCTCGTTTAGACCAGCCAGGCTATACGAATTTTCCGAACAAGATTTCGAAAAGCTTCCCGACCGCCCAGTATTCGTTTTCTAAGCAACTAGTGCGACTGATCACATTGTAGAACCGCAAACGGTGCCTATGTAAACCGGCGCAGTGAGCAAGACCCGCGCGCATTGAAGTTCTTCTGGTAAACGCCCGTTTTCCGGACGTCTTAGAAGCGCCGAATTATCGCGCTATTCGACGGATCTAATGCTGATACTCCGATTTTAAATCCAATCTTTCATCCCGATTGCTAACGTATAAATTTCAACAATCATTCAGTCTGTAAACGTTGTCGAGACAGGAATTCTCAACCGTTTCAATCATCCGCAACTGGACAATGCTTAAGCGGATATTAATTTATGCCCGCAGCAGCGCCAATTAATACCACTCATGACAAGATGTGCTAAACTACAGTTAGCGTCAAAAATACGCTTACCTCGGAGAATCAATATCGTAACCCGTAGTTACGCTCCAGGGGAGGGACAAGAAGATGACTACCGTTCAAATCACCAAAAATCGAGATGCCCACGTCGCTCAGTTGAATCGAGAGATCAAAGATATGGCGAAGAAGCGCAATGCGGTTATTCTCGCGCACAACTATCAAATCGGTGAGATTCAAGATATCGCAGACTTCGTCGGAGATTCGCTTGGACTGTCGCAACAAGCGGCTAAGACCGAAGCAGAAGTGATTGTTTTTTGCGGTGTGCACTTCATGGCAGAAACCGCTGCAATCCTTTGTCCTGAAAAACGTGTTCTCATTCCTGATCTCGAAGCTGGATGTTCACTCGCTGCATCGATTGATATCAACCAGCTAAGAGCCTGGAAACAAGAGCATCCTGACGCAGTAGTCGTTTCATACGTCAACACCACTGCTGAGATAAAAGCGGAATCGGATTACTGCTGCACTTCAGGTAACGCATTGAAGATAGTGCAGTCGATTCCCGAAGATAAAGAAATTTTGTTTCTTCCCGACCAGTTTCTCGGCTCCTGGTGCAAGAAAATGACGGGTCGAACTAACATGCATATCTGGATGGGTGAATGTCATGTTCACGCTGCAGTTCATCCTTCTAAGATCGATCAAATGAGCGAACAGCATCCAAAAGCAGAACTGCTCATACACCCGGAATGCGGCTGTCTCACTCCGTACCTGGACAGAGTAGTGAGGTCTCAGGGAACGACCGACAATCTCAAGGTCACGTCGACAGAAGGAATGATTCGCCGCGCTTCAGAATCGCAAGCCTCCGAGTTCGTGGTGGCAACCGAGATTGGAATACTTCACAGGCTGAAAAAGGAAAATCCGGAGAAAACCTTCTATCCAATCGACAATGAGATGAGCTGCCAGTTTATGAAGATGATCACATTGGAAAAACTGCATCGGTCACTGAAAGAAGATGTTTTCCATGTCACCGTATCTGATGACATTAGAGAGAAAGCGAAACTATCGATCGATCGCATGATCAGCATTTTTTAGAATCGATTCACGACTCGGAATTTGAGTCAAGAACAGCGAGTGGCTGAAAACGGCCACACCAATAGTTTTTATGCAAGAAACCTCAGAGGAGGTAGCGCAATGACAAATCAAGATTTTCGGTTCAAGACTCAACCGGTAATTGTCGTCGGATCCGGTATCGCTGGATTGTTGCTATCGATTGAACTAGCCGAATCCGGTTGCAATGTTAAGCTCGTGACGAAAGGCACATTGGATCAGTCCAATAGTTCCTGGGCTCAAGGTGGTCTGGCTGCGGTTACCGGAGTCAATGGTGCAGATTCGAAAGAACAACATCTTTTGGACACAATTGCCGCCGGCGATGGTTTAACCGATCCGGTGGTTGCGGAGCATATCACCGCAGATGGTGCCAGGCTTGTACATCGTCTGGCGAAGCACGGCGTAAAATTCGATCCATCGTCTCTCGCCCTGGAAGGCGGTCACCGCATGGCGCGAGTACTTCACACTGCAGACTCCACCGGCAAGACCATAATCGATGCCCTGATTAAAACTGCGACTAGCAATCCTAAGATTGAAGTAATCGAGCATTGTTTTCTCAAAGAAATTTTGCTGGATTCCGAATCGAAGTCCGAAGTTAAACGTGCTCGTGGAATTGTTGCATTGTTGAGTTCGAAAGACGCAACGCCACGCGAAATCGTCATAGAAGGACGGGCTGTCGTGTTAGCGACTGGCGGTCTTGGTCAGGTGTACGCTCGCACTACAAATCCATCCACTGCAACCGGTGATGGTATCGCCGCGGCCTATCGCGCGGGGGCGCATCTTGTGGATATGGAATTCGTTCAGTTCCATCCGACAGCCCTTCATCTCGATGGTGCGCCAGCGTTCTTGATTTCCGAAGCCGCTCGTGGTGCCGGTGCCGTTTTGCTTGACAAAAACGGAGATCGTTTTGCTCAGCTTTATCATGCTGCAGGCGAGTTAGCCACTAGGGACATAGTCTCGCGTGCAATTCATTGCTGCATGAGAGAACAAGGCACCAACCATGTATGGCTGGACATGAGACGTCTTGGCGAGAAAAAATTACTCGAACAATTTCCTTCCATAGTTGCAAAACTTCGGTCTTTCGGGCTTGATCCGACGAAAGAATTTGTGCCGGTGTCGCCAGCCGCTCACTACTTCATGGGCGGAATTTTCGCGGACGAATCTGGCAGAACCACTTTGCAGAATCTTTTTGCAATTGGTGAGTGTGCGAGCACTGGTCTTCATGGAGCCAATCGTCTAGCCAGCAATTCGCTTCTAGAAGGCGGCGTCATGGCGCTTAAGCTCGCTGAAATCTTGTCAGATCCTAACGGTCTCGGGCATGCGGCTCTCCGTCCAGGTTTTTCAATCAGTGGTGGAACAACCAGACCATCGACGAAAATTCCGTTTGGTTCAATGGCTGCACTCGACTCAATTCGTTTCACGGCAGTTGATCCAAACTACGTTCCGGAAAACTTTAATCGTGAAAATTTCCGACAGTTGATGCTGACCAATGCCGGTTTAGTCCGCAGCGAACAAGGTCTGAATGAAATTTTGCAGTTTGGTAAATATCTATCACCACAGGCAGTGCTCGATGCTAACCATAACGAAATTGAAACAACTACAGCTATTGAATCGGATGCCACATACCTGCTTGGTCAGATGATCGCTCAATCCGCATTAATTCGGCGAGAATCTCGAGGTGCTCACTGGCGTCAGGACTACCCGGTTCTGGACGACTATCAATATCACTCCCGGCTTCTGACGGACCTGTCTGGCTACCAGTGGTTGCCGATTACAAACGTCTTGCCTCGCCCCATGGTTTCGGTGCCCTCAAAGTAGATTCGTTTGAGATAATAGATCAGATGCCTTGCCTGAAGCCGTAATTTGGAATGCTGATTACGGGAAGGGCTGAGCAGATTTGAATTCGAATCAAAGCACCAGGATAACCATTTGAGCCCCAATAGCGCTAATCCGGGAGGGAATACCTCTTCGGGCGATTCCAGAAAAAGCCTGCCGGTAGACGCTTCCTTATTTCCAACCGATCGTTACAGACCAATCAAAGCGCTTGGTCAGGGCGCATTGGGCGTTGTCTATTTATGCACCGACATCCATCTTATGAAAAGAGTTGCGGTGAAGTGTTTGCACGTCGGCACCGCTGACCATGTCATGTCGTTTCAACAGGAAGCCATAATTCTTAGTCGTTTGAATCACGACAACATAATTAAAGTCCTCGATTTTGGAACGTCGCAAAGTGGTCAACCATATATGGTTATGGAAGATTTCACCGGACAGAGCCTGCAAGAAATAATCGAAGAGCGAGGCAAGCTACCGATATCTTCGGCGACGGAGGTTTTTCTACAGATTTGTTCTGCGTTGATTTACCTGCATCGTCACAACGTTTACCATCGCGATCTGAAGCCTTCGAACATACTCGTGCAATTCAGCGATAGTGGAATGCCATGGGTCAAATTAATTGACTTTGGATTGTCCAAGGTTAGTGTACAAGATCGCGCCGGTATCGAAGTACAGGGCAGAACTATCGTCGGAACTCCGGCATACATGAGTCCGGATCAAGTTGAGGGGAATGTTTTCGATGCGACCTCAGAGATTTATTCGCTAGGCTGCGTTTTACACGAAATGTTCTCAGGTCAGCCGCCGTTCTCCGGCGAAACTGCACTCGAAATTCTGAATAAGCATATCAATGAAGTACCGCCATTATTGACCGATTCAACACCAGAGGCTCCTCAAGTAATCAGCCGAATAATAGATAAGTGTCTCCAGAAGGAACGAAAGAAACGGTTTCAATCAGTTTCTGAAATTGTAGAAGTATGGAACGAAGGTCAACCTACAGGCACCACCGATGCCACTAATGCCTCCTCGCCGTCGACTGGAAATCGGTTGCGATGGAAAGTTGTTCTGCCCGCGTTTGCCCTGGTAGCTGGGCTCGTCGGAGCAGCGGTTGCCATCGTGTTTCAGCCGACGACCGATCCAAATGCTATTGGAAAAACAATTAGATACGAAACGCTTCCGTCGTCAAAGTTTATCGAAGTGTTTCCGAAATTAGACTCGCCATCCGAGGCAGACGAGGATAAATCTGAACAGAAGCAAGAGTCGTTGTATATTGGCCAGTCTCCGGATGTACTGGACGATATGACGCTCTCATCGAACAAAATCATTGACAGCAAAGCCGACGATAGAGAATCTTTGACACTCAGGTACGGCGTTGACGAAGACGGAATAAAGAAACTTGCGCATAGAAAGTCATTGAGGCATCTTGATATTTCGCAGGCAAGCGTGACAGACAGTGTATTTGAAGATCTGGCTGTTTTGCCCAATCTCAAACGTCTCGTACTGAATCGCACTGGTGTTTCAACACTCGCCGGAATAGAAAAGTTGACAGGTCTGGAGCGATTGGATTTGAAGAACACTGCCATCACCAATGACTCGCTGACCAGACTCAAGGCTTTAAAAAAGCTTGAGGAGTTGAACCTTACGGCAACTTCAATTTCAGACGCTGGTGTTCGTAATCTGACTGCTTTACCCAGCCTTCGATCTTTAAGTCTGTCCGCAACGCTCGTCACTCCAGCGGTTGCCGATGAATTAATTAAATTGCCTCTGGTTCGAATTTCTCTGGCGCGAACAGATGTCGACGAAACCACAATTCGCAAAATTGCGGAGATGCGGTCCCTTCAATATTTGGACATTGACGACTGTAAGGCGATTTCCAACGTCTCAAATCTCGAGCGCGAATTTCCAACAATTTCTTTTGAACCTAGAATTTCGTTTCTCCAGAAAGTTCTCGAAGACGGTTATAGAGAAATTCCTACGAATAGGAAACACGCCATGGCAAAATTCGAATACGCGCGAGATCTGCTTGACGCAAGGTTCGGCAAGAATTCCTATTACTCGATTCCAGTTCAACTCCAAATAGTATCTCTCACTCTCGCTGATGGACAATTTCAAAAAGCAAAACAGTCTTTGGATCGTATTTTACCTTTGGTCGAGCATGGAGGAAAACGAGAAGAGCTTCTGTTTGCGCTCGATTTGTCGAGCTTGATAAGCAATCGCTTAGACCCATCGAAGTGTGTGCCGATAACTCTCAGAAGTATAAAAGTCGCGGAGGAATTGCATCGACCGCAGTCCGATATAGCGTCCCGATACTATACGCTGGGAGATTATTACTTGAGAGCCAAGCGATTTAAAGATTCTGAATCGGCGCTCAGGAAGTCTATCTCTATTTATGAGAAATCCGATCGCAAGGGATCGCCATTTTTGGGTCACGCGTTTGTGCATCTGGCCGAATGTCTGCGCGAATCAAACCACCATGAGCAAGCCATGCAGAATTACCAAAAGGGACTAGCCATTTTTCGCGATACTAATACAGAGAAAGCTGCCATGGGAGAAGCCTATCTCGGAATTGCAGAACTTGAATTACAGCATAAGAAATTTTCAGAGGCTCTGAAAATTAACGGCGAGGCATTACGGTGCTTCCAGCTGAAGAAAAATCTTCCAGACAGTACTCTTAGGGTTGCGTACCTGCAGCGCTCCCGCATTTTCAACGGACTAGGTCGAAAGACAGATGCCAAAATCCAAGCTGCGCTATCGCAACATTTCAAACAAGATGAACAGTCTGCTAAAAATTGAAAGCGAATTTAAATCACTTGGTCGCAGCAGCCATTCGCTCCATCCGTTTAATGAGAAACTCAATCGAGTCGGCCAAGAGATCTGCATCAAGTGGATAGAAGGCCATGAATAAGGATGGCTCAACAAGCTCTAGTTCGATGATTACCGGTTGGTTTGTTGAATCTCGCACGATGTCCACGCGAGCGTAAAGCGGTGGTGGCAAAAAGGTATCATCCGCGATACCAGTCAATTTATTCTCATGCTCGCGAACAATTTGACTGACAATCGACATCGTGTGTTCGGCGAGTTCGACTTCATCCATTGTCACTTCGATTGGTTTCTCACCGGCATTGCCAGCGGTGGCAAGTGCCTGGAAGGGTGCTTTCTGTGCTGCATGACAGAATCTGCCGTTTATAAAAACCAGCGCTTTTTCGCCCTTCTCCTGCACCGATGACATGAAAGGTTGCACCATCACATCATGGTCTTCTAAAAGTGTTTTTGCATGTTCGATGCCTGCATCAAGGTTGTTTTCATCAACCACCAATACACCGCTGGTAGCCAAACCGACCGAGGGTTTGACGACAATTTTTCCGAAATTCTGCTTCAAAATTTCAGGTAATTTCTGTTCAACATCGACCTTGTCGTCACGGAGCAACCATGTCGTAGGCACAATTGCGATGCCGGCCTCCGCGAGATCGCGCAGGTATAATTTGCTGGCGTTCCAACGAATATATTCGGAACGATTCAATAACACCGTGGCTTTTGACGTGGTATCAACCCAGTTTATAAACTGCGAATACTTTTTGTGATAGTCCCAGGTCGATCTGATAACGGTAACTCCGGCCTCTGACCAATTTACTTTCGGATCGTCCCAAATTGCGACATTACAGTCGAATCCGCGCTCGGTCAGAATGTCTAGAACTAGCTTATCGTCAGGGTCTAGATCGGGGAGATCGGAATAGGTGACAAATGTGCATTGAGGCATATTGAAAATTCGCGTTTGTGGAAAGTGTCCATCGGAGCGCCGAGAACCTGCAGAGCGCAGAAACGACGACCCCGTCACTGGCAGGAGTAGTCTCGGCTCGATCCGTTAGTATCACCGATCTTTCCCTTGTGATCAAATCTGCTGTCATGCGTGGGATTCGTGGCTGACCATGGTACAGATCAGAAAGTAGTACTTAGTATGGCGCTTGTTTTGGATCCTTGATGTCGCGCGAACCTCTCGAAAATGATGACATAGACCTGCCAGAGGAATTGCTGGACCTGGAATTGCCCTCAGTTCTTCAGCTTGGCGAGCTCTTTGCCGACCGTTATCAGGTTGAGGCTTTGATTGGCGTTGGCGGCATGGGAAGCGTCTATCGGGCATTCGATAACGAAACTAAGGCACCGGTCGCGCTCAAAGTTCTCAATACCGCCAGTTTATCGGACGCAGGTGCGCGGCGGCGTTTCGTCCGGGAAGCTCGCAACTCGTTGTCTTTGCAGCATCCTCATATCGTCCGTGTTACCGATTTTGCGGTTGCATCGGACAATCTTCCCTACATGGTGATGGAATATTTGCAAGGAGAAAGTCTTGCCGACATCCTCCTGAAATCGGGTCCACTGATGTTGGCTCGATTCATCACTACTTTCTCGCAAATCCTGGGAGCCTTGACCCATGCCCACGATCAAGGAATCGTTCATCGCGATATTAAACCGAGCAACATCATGTTCGTCCCGACAAGCCGCGGACGGGACAACGTAAAACTCGTCGATTTTGGCGTCGCTAAGCTGATATCCGATGCCGGCGGAACTCAGGAGCTTACGGTTTTGGGCGAATTTATCGGTAGCCCCTGCTATATGAGTCCTGAGCAGTGTGAGGGCGCAGACATAGATATCCGCACGGACCTCTACGCGCTCGGCTGCGTCATGTACGAGGCAATCACTGGAGTTCGTGCTTTCCGCGCCCGCAGCGCGCTTCGCATAATGCACATGCAAGTCCATGAGATGCCGCAGCCATTCTCGAAAGTCGTGCCCGATGCCAACATTCCTAAATGGCTGGAGCAAATTATCTTCAAGGCCCTGTCTAAGAAACCGGAAGATCGTTATGAGAACGCTTACAAGCTCAAGCTTGACCTTCTCGACGGTCGATTCCGAGGCTCGGACGAACGCGCCGACAATTTCCACGTTTTGCCCTGGGAGAGTCTTCGCGGCACACCTTTTGATGAGACGGCGTCAGGGTCGTTTGAAATCGTGCCAAGTAACACTGCATCCGCCTCGGAAAAAGTTGGCGGCGCATCTACTCTTGCCGTTGGAACGATATCCAACCCTCAAGTTTTTAAATCCTTTCACTGGGCAGTTTTAAAACTGCTCAACACTGCTGGCATCCTGACCGAGGAGGATTTGAACAATGCCAGGGACTTTCAAAACCTCAATGGCGGCGACCTCGGCAGGATCCTGGTCTTGTTAGGTCGAGTCAATAACGATGTCTTGCTGGCTGCGAAGAACGCTCAGCGATTAATCCAACTCGGTCAAATTAAACCAGAGAGCGCAATCGTGGTGTTGAAGCATTGTCAGAGCACTGGTTTAAGCTTTGACGAGGCGGTGAAGGCATTGGCGGGTAAGAACTAAAAGAAGGGTTTAAAAAGCCTGATATTATGCATAAAGATACCTGCGATTAAGCGACTTATAAATAGGGATCTCGGGGCGCCAGAACTAACGGATAGGAGCATTCTTTCGATGTTTGGACGAATTGTGAATGTGATCAAAGGCATGTTCAATCAGGGCATCAGCAAGATGGAGACACCTGAAGTTCTGGCTGAGCAAGCCCAGATGGAACTCGAATCCACCCAGAAGCAGCTCAAGGAAGCGCTGATTGCAGCACTGACTGCTGAGAAAGGGATGGAGGCGAAGATCAAGAAGGACGAAGAAGAAGCTGCCACCTGGCAAAAGCGCGCTGAACTCGCGATCACGAAAGGTGACGATCAACTCGCCAAGCAATGTTTGCAAAAACGTCAGGACTTCGAAGCCGACCTCAGTCATTTGCGCACGCAGTTAGAAGCTCAGAAATCGAGCACTAAGGCGTTGCGTGAAAAGAATAATGAGCAAGATGCCAAAGTCCGCGACTTCCAGACCAAGAAGAAGAGCCTGATCACCAGGGCGCAAGCCAGCCAGGCTACTGCGAAAGCCAATGAAATAATCGGTGGTAGCGGTTCGAGCGGCTCTTCCAGTTTGGACAAAATCGAAGAAAAAATTCGGGCCACGGAATTGCGCAATGAAGCGATAGCAGACGTGCGAAGTGGTGGCGACAAGGCTCTCGAGGATAAGATCAAAGAACTGGATGCGACCACCGATCTAGACTCTGAATTGCTCGCATTGAAGATGAAAGTATTGGAAACGCAGAAGCCGCAGCCTAAGCTGATTGAAGCTCGTGAGCAGCCGCTCAAGGCTATCACGGAACGCAAAGATGATGCCGTGACGGTTGAGGAAGTTCAAGGCGAAGTCGCCGACGACTAATTCGGTTTATTAATTAGAAACGTAGCAAAAGTGTCGAAGAACTCTTGCAACGTCTGCTTGTGTGCGGCAAACTCGGGCACCTTATCTAGTGCCGCGGTCATGTTTTTTATCCAGGCATTGCGCTCATTCATCCCGATGGGAAACGGCATGTGGCGCTGTCGCATGCGTGGATGTCCGCGCTCGTCACTGTATGTGGTGCGACCCCCGGTTCTCTGAATCATAAAAAGTGCGAGATGCTCTTTCGACAATGTCAAATCTTCCGGGTAAAGCGGACGCAGTATCAGGTCGTTTTCAACGCCTTTATAGAACTCGTCGACCAACTGAAAGAAAGGTTTTTCATCACCCACGGCTTTATAGATTACTGAAACCGGATCGTAAATATCGACCATTATCTTGAACAAGCTCCTGTGTTAACGATCTGATTAGTTGAACTCCATGCTCTGAATTCTAGATCGCCTTCTTAAATATTTCGGCATAACCGGTCATCTCAACATATCCTTGACCTTTGACGGGCTTACCGGCGAAGTCTCCTGACACGTTTGCAGACCCTTCCCAGTATGTTACACCAGTCGACCGTTTTGTCATCAACTCCTGATCCATGCTGGTGGGCTGGAGGGAGAGTTTGATTTTCTGAGAGGGAATATCCACAGACCAATTCATCGGATATACACCTTTACTTCGAGGGCTGGTCCACTTCGATGAAGATTTGATTTGAAACTGATCTCTCGTCAAATGCGTCGCCGATCCATCCGCACCGATGATAGTACCACTGGAATTTTTGTCGATTGAACCGTCTCGTCGGCGCATGACGTAAAGCATCAGCTCGCTGTTGTTGTCCAACTGAATGCTGTACCAATCCCAGCCAATCTGTTCATCAGTGAGTTGGTTAGAACCGAACTCGTGATCCATCCAGGACCAGCCGGACTTAATTTGTTCTCGCTTGCCGCCGTTAAGAACACTGCCTTCGGTTTTCAATCGGGTCATCGAATAATAATGCGAGGCACATCCTTTGCAGGATGCTTTTTGACTGACTCCATCTTTTCCGTGGATAACCGGCGGCTTCGCGGCCGACAGCATGAGCCGAATTCCGCAGTTATCGCCATCGGCATGGAGGATGAAACGGTCACCGATTTGTTCGACAGTCCAGCCCTGATTATTGACCGCGAGCACATCGGTCTCAGCACCTGCTACCGGCAAACCGCTTCTGCTCATCTTTTCGAAGTACTGAAACTTTCCGGCTGACTCGTCTGTCAACGCGAAGTGAGCGAGATACACGTTGCGATTTTTATTTGATTTGACGGAGGAATCGTGCTCGATGCCGTGTCGAAAGAATGTGAGTTCATAACCGTATTTCTTATTGTTCTCAGTCAACATATGACCGGTGTAATACCACCACTCTGTTTTGAAATCCTCATGAGAGCCGTGATCTCGAGGGAACTGATATTTGTAGCCGGGCAATGCCTGACGATAACCTTTTGCATCGGCGAGCGCCGGTTCAATTCTTGGATTCGCGAATGCCACCACAAGCAGTGCGATTGTAATCAATGCGAAGTTATATCTAATTCGAATTCGATCAACACCCCGAAAACATTTATTCATCGCGCACGACCTCCGGTGCAAGTGTTTTTGCCGCTTGCCTGGCTGGAATATAACCGGCTACGAGCGCAGCCGCTAGAACCAGTAGCGTTGACTGACAGATGAACTCCCACGGCACCTGGAGTTGAACTGTCCATCCAAAAGACTGCCTGTTTATGACATTTACGAGCAAGAGTGACAAAATTGCACCCACTGCCAGCCCGGTCACATTGCCCATGCATCCGAGTAAAAATGATTGCCCAAATACAATCTTTTGGAGCTGTATTCGCTGCGCTCCCAGGTACCGAAGAATTCCAAAATCCCGGCGTGACTCGAACGATAGAGCGAGCAGCGCGTTCATCACTGACAGAAGTGCTACCGCAACAGCGATTGTGTGCAGCGCGTATGTGACCGCAAAGGTGCGATCGAATACTCGCATGGCTTCCGTTCGCAACTCCCTCGTACTTCTCATCGCGATCAATGAGTGTCCGCTGACGGCGTTGAGAACGGCTTTTCGTGAGCTCTCGAGATCCGCATCCGGTTTCAAATAAACAGCGATACTAGTGAGTGAATGATCGTTGAAAAATTGTTTGTATAAACTTCTATCGATGACAACGTGACCGAGATCGCTGGAATAATCATAATAGATGGCACTCACCGTCAGTGGTATCAGACCTTTGTCGCCGGGAATTTCAATGGAGTCACCAATCTTGACCCCTTTTCTAATGGCGAAAGCCTCGGAGATGAAGCAGCTATTCGGACGCATCTTTGCGAAGACCTGGTCTGGAGTCTCGCCCGTGGTGACTCGCAGAGAACCGTATTTTTTCAGAATATCGAAATCGCCGCCGGCGATAATCGAAGGCTCTCCTTTATACATCATTCGCTGCTCGACAAAACCGTCGGCAGCAAGCACCCCAGGTGTTGAGGAAACTAGTTTTAAAACCGATTCATCGAGGCGGGACTGTCGACTGCCCCTCGCGCGGGATGCAGACTGAATCCATAAGTCCGCTTTCAATGTCTGGTCCACCCATGCCACCACAGTGCTCCGAAAACTGGAAATCATGATCGCTAAACTGATCATCATCGAAATTCCAATCATCAAGCTAGCAACTGCCAACGATGTTCTCCCACTGGCACCATAGAGAGACCTGGCCGCCAGCAGTGTTTCCATTCCGAAAACTCGCTTCAATAGCCTCGACTTTCCGAGCGCAGAAAACACAACCCGCACCAGCAGTGGTGTGCTGAACGCCATTCCTAAAATAGTAAACAGTGCGGAGACATAACCAAAGAAAGGAAAGTCGTAGACTGGTGGAGCTTGTGCCGCAGCGGCAGCCATTATGAGGAACGCTACTCCGATCAATGCCAGCTTTCCAGCAGAACCCAGGACTTTCGATTCGTAGGAACTTCGGCGAACCGCTTCTGCCGGTTGCACCGTCGTAGACTCCCAGACCGGTGCGATTGCTGCCAGCACAGTGATCACAAAGCCGACTGCGAACGCTCGGACAAGACTCCACGGTTCAACTTCGGTCGAACCGAACGGATGTTGAAAATAGAAGTGCTCCATGGTTCCTGCAATTGCAGCAAGCGCTCCATCGGCGAAACCCAAGCCCGCCACCACCCCTAGTGCGCTCCCGACTAATCCGAATACTGCCGCCTCTGATAAGAACAGTCCGCTGACCTGTTTGCGAGATAGTCCAAGGGCTCGCAGCGTCCCGATTTCGCTTCGACGTCTGACGACCGAAATAGTAATGGTGTTGTAGATTAGAAACATGCCGACGATCAACGCAATGAAAGCCAGGGCGGTCAAATTGTATTGAAAAGATCGAGTCATCTTTTCTACCGTATTGCCTCTTGCTTCGGGGCGGTCTATTAAAACGGATGGCGGGAGCGAATGACTCAACTCTTCCTTCACCCTCGCAAATGACTCCTCGGGCACAATCAGTTCTATTTCAGAAACTTTGCCCTCACTGTTGAGTGCTGCCTGAGCATTTTCTATATCGGTGGCGACGACGTTGCCACTGAATGCGCCACCGAGTCCATTTTTCTCTAATACTCCAGAGACTTTAAAAGTAGACGTTCGATCGTTCACGAAAAGTTCGATCGTAGAACCTTTAGTTAAATGATGATTTTCAGCCAACTTCCAACCAACAAGAGCCGCGCCAGGAGCGAATAGATCGTATGATTCGTTAGTTCCCACGCCTCCTGCAAAGAAATCGGGATCGGCAAGGATATCAATTCCTACAAGTTGCGCCGGCTCCTCTCCTTCCTTTCCGAACACAACCGTTTCCTGGATCATCGGCGCCATTCTTACACCCAGCGCTTCCAACCACTCCAGTTCTTTCAAATACGCTGCCGGAATGTATTTCCCTGACTGGGAGCGAATCTCCATGTTCGCTTTTCCGGAAATCGTATCCACGGTTTCTCTGAATTTACTCAGCGCGGTTTCATTCGCAAGAGTGATAGCCAGAAAAACGCTGACACCGAGTGCGATACCACCTATCGTAACGGAGGTTCGAATCCAATTTTTCATCAGGTCTCTAACGATAAAAGAAAAGAATAGTTTGACCTGTAAATTCATAACTATGCATCACCCGAAACCGGGTCTCCATCAAGGAGGGCGCTGTCTATTGCGTCGGCTGCTTCGCGCTTGAATCCGTCTCCGGAGACGATTTTTCCGTCTCTCATGACGATCAGTCGACTTGCATATGTAGACGCTTCCGCGCTGTGAGTGGCCATGATGATGGTTTGACCATCGCGCTCATTGAGTTGTTTCAAAAGATCGAGAACCAATTTACCGCTTTCACTGTCTAAGTTGCCGGTCGGCTCGTCGGCTACAAGAATTTCCGGTGAATGTATTACTGCACGTGCAATTGCAGCCCGCTGCATTTCTCCGCCTGATAGTTGCGATGGATAAAATGATGCGCGCTGAGAAATGCCGACGCGATCGAGAGTTTCCATCACCTTCTTACGAAGGTCGCCCTCGGACGATTTTGTTTTATTCGCGCTGCCGGCAATTTCCAGCGGTAGCGCGACGTTTTCCGCAACGGTTAAAGTCGATAAAAGATTGAAAAACTGGAACACGAAACCGACGCGTTGTCCACGAAGCCGAGTCAGACTCTCGTCCGTGAGCGAGCTGATATCTTCGTTAGAAAATCGTACGGAGCCTGCTGACGGGCGATCGATTAGTCCAATGATGTTCAGCAAGGTACTTTTGCCGCATCCACTCGGACCACAGATTGCGATGAAATCGCCCGCCTCGATACCTAGGTTGACTTCTTTCAACGCTTCGACATTGTGGTCGGAATATTTTTTCGAGACTCCACGCAGCTCTAGTTTCATAACTCCCGTTCGGATGCGCCCGAACAAACATCACCTGGCGAAGACGCTCAGTAAGACAATTTCGCCGTATCTCTCATTCTAGTGTCTTTACTGATGCACGAACACATTGTGATCTAATTCTGGTCACAAACAGTGAACTCCAGGTGAACGACGTGGAGCACCCTGCGGTTAATAAACCAAGGTTGCTCCGACAGTAGTTTTGCTCCGCAGATTCATCTACAGGCACGCGGGGGGAGCCCGTTGAATTTCCAGTGGCGCCGTTCCTCGATTACGCGCAACCAAACAATACTATTTGGATTTGGTGTTTTGGGCCTCTTCCAGCGGACGGAAATCGAATTCCTTGATCGTTCGTGCCTCCAGCGCCGGTATATCCTTAACCGTTCTACGCATCATCATTAATTCGCGAGTGCTGCGTACTGGTGGGGGAGCTTCCGTAGACCCATCCGTCTGCTGGTGGCTGATAAACGAGGACAGGCACGTCTTGTCCATGCCCATACCGATGTCGGTGAACTCGAGCAGCCGTGTCTCATTGATCTTATAGTCCAGTTCGCCGGTCGTTCTCTGCCTTGTCGGCTGGCAATCAATGGCCGGCGCTACCGGCTTTTTTGCGGCGTCTTCCTCCAGATGCAACCATTGAGAGACGGTCTCACGGTTGTGTTTCTCTGAGAAATCATGGTCTGCCGAGATCAACTCGCCACGCAGGTAATTGTCTCTGTCCTGGTCGCTCAATGCCTGCCTACGAAAGGTCGTCGCTCCCGACTCTTCAGCTTGTTTTTGAAGCAACTCCTGATGTGCCGCCAATTTTGCCAATCTCTGGCGTTCACTTTCACGATCTTCATAACCCAACAATCTGTCATGCAGCCAATCCCAAAATGAGCTGAACAAGCTCACAGTTCTTGTAGTCATCACCAACCTCCACTTTCCCGACACACGTTATGGGCGCACAATCGATGATTGTTTGCGACTTATTCCGACCTTACTAAGATGTGTGATTCTTCTGTTCTACCGTTGCGTCTTCCAACATGGCAATTGGAAAGCCCGTCGCAGTCAAAGGTTTCGAGAAAGTCTCGGCTAGTTCGTCTATTGGACTGGAGCCTGCGACCTTCATCCAAATACGAGCATTCAGAGCCTGATTAAGACTAATTTGCCGCTGGCGGGGAATATTTCTAGTACCTGTCAAACCACGAATCGTGGCTTAAATTCCACGTGATCAGGACCTGATGATGACCTCCGACAAAATTCCGCAAAGCCCGGATACCGCCGATGCGACAAAAATTTTGGTCGAGCTGCTTAATTCTTGCATCGCAGATGCACTGAAGACTGCCACCGCATGTAGTGCGCAACAATTTAAAACTCGATGGCATCGACAAGGTACTGAGAGTCATGAACCTCATGGATAGTTGTAATTAGCGATGCCCGCTGGAGTTTGCCTCGTTCTGGTTATACAAATTGGTACGATTCTTGGAAAGCGAAAAGGAAACTAGTAAATCGATAGCTATTTCGACCAACGATTTTTCGATTGGATCGATTGCATTCTCACGATTTCGAATATTGGAATTTATCGCATCAGGAGGGAATGGCCGCGTCTACAAAGCTGAAGATGTTCTGTTGAATATCATGGTGGCACTAAAAGTATTGCTTGGTGATCAGAGCAACACGGATGATGTGATGCGCTTTCAAAGCGAGGCAAAAGCCGCATCAAGACTAAAGCATCCAGCCATTGCCACCATCTACGATTTCGGATTAGTAGATGACTGTCCCTACTTGAGTATGGAGTTTGTCGAGGGAGAGACGCTTGAAAAGCTGCTCGAGCAAAGAGGCACTCTCCCGCTTCCAGCCTTCTGCAGTTTGTTTTTGCAGATTTCGAAAGCACTGAGTCATGCCCATCAAAACGGTGTGATTCATCGAGATTTGAAGCCTGCCAACGTGATTGTTCGCTACCAGGAAAACGGAGAATTGGTCGGCAAAATTCTCGACTTTGGTGTAGCCAAACTGATTGATAAAAGCGACTTCAATTTGACCCCAACGGGAAATATCGTCGGCAGCCCGTTGTACATGAGTCCGGAACAAGCTCTTGGCGAGAGGGTAACCAGCCAAGCGGACCTCTACTCGCTGGGAGTCATGATGTTCAGGTCTCTTGCCGGGAAGGTGCCTCTAAAAAGTGAGACGGCAATAGAGACCATCATGTTGGTTTCGAAGGTGTCTGCGCCCCTTTTAGAAAGCTCTGTGATTCCGGGCGAATTGCCCCCAGAGTTGTGTGATCTGGTTAATAAACTACTGTCGAAAAATCCAGTCGAGCGTCCTGGTTTAAATGATGTTGTCATACCAACATTGGATCGACTGCTTGCTGAAATCTCGAGTCAACCTCAAGCGCATGACGATGGTGACGACTCTCTGAGACGTAATGTCGTATCGGTCCGGCGTGAGCTTCCAACGAAGATCATTTTGATGAGCGCAGTTGTGGTCACAGCGGGATCCCTGTTTGCAGTCTTTTCGCCCGATCTGACCAGGCAGCATTCTTCTAAGATTGTTCCTGAAGATAAACCGATTCTCAGTGAGATCAACGAGGCTAATGAGAAGCAGCTACTCAGCGCGGCGGAAAATTTCGACAACAAACCCATCGATAAAAGCCAACTGAATTTTACGAACCGCGAGAGTTTTTCTGATGATGAGCTAGTCAAGATTCCTCAACCGGAATCGATTACTACCATCAAAGCAAACGGTACAGGATTAGTGACTCTCGCCTCGATGCCACGCTTTTCGAATTTAGCTCACCTCTCTGTGGGAAAAACAAAAATCTCAGATCAATCACTCAAAAATCTACGTGGTTTAAAACACCTGCTCTCCCTGGACCTGCGGGACAACAATATTACTGACGCCGCAATGCCGATGATATGCAGCATGAAGAGTTTGACCTACCTGGATTTGAGTAGTACCCACGTAACTCCCAATGGATTGAATCAACTCGAATCGCTTACAAACTTGAAGGAATTGAAACTCCTCAAACTCAATCTAAAGCCAAATGACATTGGAATATTCGCATCGTCAGTGGCACCTGAATGCAAGGTTTCACTCATCGGCTCGGGCTATATAACTGAGTCAGAATTGCCGGCGCTATCAGCGAAATTTCCGGACCTAAAATTTGAAGACCTGCCATCGTTAACGAGCAAACAATCAAACATTTCCATTTTATCGTCGCGTGACGAACTGCTCACTGCAAGGCACGTTCACTTGGATATGAAAAAACGACTGGAGGACGCCTATGGATTACAAACATTGAGAACAAGGCACCAAATCTTTCTATTGGGAAAAATCGAGAGATTGATCGGTAAACCAAATAATTTGAAGAAGGCGAAAGAATATTTAGACCTTGCACACTCGATGTCTGTAAAAGCTAATGACAGAACGCTGGAAATGAATGTTCTCGATCAAGTGGTATCAATAGGTTATCTCATGGACGGCTATGAGAAAACCAAAAAACTGGCATTGCACGCAATTGAAGTCGCGCATCGTGAAAAAGGAAATGCCGAAGACACCTACAATCTGATGGCTTATCGCTATACGCAATTAGGGCAATCAGCGCTTGCGTCAGGCAAGCCAACGGAAGCGATTCAATACTTTACGAAGGCGATCGAGTCAGGCAAATTCTCACAGGGCGCTTTGGGTTGTATGCTGACTTATCGCGGAACTGCATATGTAACTGCGAAAAAGTACAATCTCGGAATTGCTGACCACAAGAGAGCGCTTCAGCTTTTTAAGGACTCTGCTCCCAACGACCCGTCAGAAGCGCAAAAATATTATGCCGAGCTTAACGCCACTTGCCTTCTAGCTCATTCGTTCGAGGAACTCAAGGACTACAAGCAAGGTTTGAAATACAACTCTGAATTCTATCGATTGGCACATCAGCGTGGTGCCGATCCTAAACACGTGAGCGAATCGGTTTATCAAAGAATTTTGCTGATGCAAAAGCTCAAGCGTCCTGAATCGGAGCTTGCACCACTTAGAAAAGAATTCGATGTTTCCCAACGACTGTTGCTCACGAAAAATGGAGAGAAGAAACCTTGATCACATAGAACTGCAATTGGTCCTCGAACGAAGTTTTAAAGGGTAGTCAGTGGAAAATCAGAACCATACATCTTCGACAAACGAATTAGCGGTTGGTTCGACCGTTTTTGGAAAATATGAAATTCTGAGTTTCATCGCGTCCGGTGGAAACGGTCGCGTTTACAAAGCGCTGGATACTCTCAGAAACGTTGAAGTCGCATTGAAAGTTCTTCTGCTCGAATCTTTCGACGAGAAGCAGTTGATGCGCTTTCAGACCGAGGCGCAAACCGCATCAAAACTTCGTCATGTAAATATCGCCACTGTCTACGACTTCAATCTGACTGACGGCGTGCCGTATTTAGTGATGGAGTTTGTCGAAGGTTTGACGCTCGAGCAAATGCTGGAAAATGAACAGCGTTTGGAACTGCCGGATTTCCTCGATCTCTTCATCCAAATAACGGAGGCAGTCGATCATGCGCATCACAACGGAGTTATACACAGAGATATAAAACCGGGAAATATTGTCGTGCGCGAAGAGCCGGACGGCACAATGATTGCAAAGATACTCGATTTTGGCGTCGCCAAAATCATCAATGAGAATGGCGAATCCGGAAAACAGTCAGGCAAGCAGACACCCACAGGAAATATTGTCGGCAGCCCGCTTTACATGAGTCCGGAACAATCAAGAGGTCTTCGAGTAACGCCACAATCGGATTTGTATTCGCTTGGGAGCATGATGTTTCGTTGCTTGGCAGGTCGGCCGCCAATTCAGGCTGACACGGCAATCGAGACAATTATGCTGGTTGCGAACGTACCGGCGCCATCACTGGCACAGCAACCCGACATTGAAGTTCCTGAAGAACTTAGCGAATTGGTCGACGCGCTTCTTTCGAAAGATCCTACGCTGCGACCTTCGCTGCACGACGCCGTGATACCTGCGCTGGTGCGTTTGCGAGACCCTGTTGTAGTTGAAGAGGAAGTTGATGGTACTGAAGGTGATACCACATCTTCGCCTCTGCTGACGAAAGTCCAACATCTTCCGTTGTCCGTTAAGGGATTGATTCTCGCTGTAGTGGCTGTGTGCATCGCACTGTCGGTTAGCACGATAATGTCATTACCGGAAAGCAGCAAGAGTGAACCGATTTCTCTCAGCTTGAGAGCAACTGATTTTTCAAATGTCGAAAGCAAGGTCTCATCCGTTCATAAATCTGAAACCCGAAAAACAACGGCCCTGACGGGACCAGACGTCATGGCTGACAATACAAATATAGATGATCGAGAGTTGGGGCTAATTGAAAAC